>JBFBCZ010000011.1:0-238557 GCA_040689555.1 Actinosynnema sp. NPDC051121
GCCGGATCCGGTCGAGCCCGCGCCCCGCCCCGCCGAGGCGGCACCCGCACCGGCGGCGTCCTCGGGCGGTGTCGACGCGGCCGAGGTGCGTCGGCGCTGGTCGGAGCTGCTGGGCGTGGTCCGCGGCACGAGCCGGAGCACCGAGGCGATGCTCACCAACGCCACGGTCGCCGACGTCGACGGCACCACCGTCACCCTCACCCACACCTCCGCGCCGCTGGCCCGCCGGCTCGCCGAACCGCGCAACGCCGACGCCATCGCCGCCGCGTTCGCGCAGGTCCTCGGCGGCACGTGGCAGGTGCGGTGCGTGCACGGCGACGCGGCCGCGGCACCGGCCCGCCAGGCGGCGCAGAAGCCGCAGCGCCCCGCGGTGACCCGGCCGAGCCAGGCCCAGCAGCCGGGTCAGGCCCGCCAGTCCGAGCCGACCCGCCCGGCGCCGTCCGGCCGGGCCCCGGCGGACGACATCCCGCCGCCCCCGGAGCCGCCGGAGCCCGATGAGCCCCTCCCGCCGGAACCGGTGGACGAGGAGGAGATGCTGGCCGAGGCCGCGCTCCCCGGTGACGCGGACGACCAGCGGCTCGACCCGGAGGCCGTGGTGCTCAAGCTCCTGGCCGACCAGCTCGGCGCTCGGCCGTTGAAGGGCTGATCGACGCGACTACGCTGGTGAACGGCGGCAGACCCCGAAGAGAGGAACCCGCGGTGCAACCCGGTGGGCCCAACATGCAGCAAATCCTCCAGCAGGCTCAGAAGATGCAGCAGCAGCTCGCTGAAGCCCAGCAGGAGCTGGCCGAGGCCGAGGTCACCGGCACCGCCGGCGGCGGGCTGGTCACCGCCGTCGTGTCCGGCGGCGGCGAGCTCAAGAGCCTGAACATCGACCCGAAGGCGGTCGACCCGGACGACGTCGAGACGCTGTCCGACCTGGTCGTGGCGGCCGTCCGCGACGCCAACCGCGCGGCGCAGGAGCTGGCGGCCCAGAAGATGGGCCCGCTGGCCAGCGGCATGGGCGGGATGGACGACCTGGGCGGTCTCGGGAAGCTGTTCGGCTGATGTACGAGGGGCCCGTCCAGGACTTGATCGACGAGCTCGGCAGGCTGCCGGGCGTCGGTCCGAAGAGCGCGCAGCGCATCGCCTTCCACCTGCTCGCCGCGGACCCGGCCGACATCGGCCGGCTCCAGGACGCGTTGCAGAAGGTCAAGGACGGCGTGGTGTTCTGCGACGTGTGCGGCAACGTCTCGGCCGAGGCGACCTGCCGCATCTGTCGCGACCCGCGCCGCGACCTGACCCTGATCTGCGTGGTGGAGGAGCCGAAGGACGTGCTCGCGGTCGAGCGGACCCGCGAGTTCAAGGGCCGCTACCACGTCCTGGGCGGCGCGCTCGACCCGTTGTCGGGTGTCGGACCGGACCAGTTGCGGATCAGGCAGCTGCTCACCCGGATCGGCACGGACGTGTCGGAGATCATCATCGCGACCGACCCGAACACCGAGGGCGAGGCGACGGCGACGTACCTGGTGCGGATGCTGCGCGACTTCCCGGGCCTCACCGTCACCCGGCTCGCGTCGGGCCTGCCGATGGGCGGCGACCTGGAGTTCGCCGACGAGCTCACCCTCGGCCGGGCCCTGTCCGGCCGGCGCAGCATGTGAGGCTCGTCGCGGTCGACGGGCCGTCGGGCTCGGGCAAGTCGACGTTCGCCGCGCGCCTGGCGCTGAGGCTGGGCGCGGCCGTGGTGCCGACGGACCACTTCGCCACCTGGACCGACCCGGTGTCGTGGTGGCCGCGCCTGGTCGAGGAGGTCCTGGACCCGCTGTGGCGGGGCCGCGCGGCCCGCTACCGGCGCGTGGAGTGGTCGGGCGGCCTGCCGCGCCCCGGTGCGTGGGTCGACGTGCCGGTGCCGGAGGTCCTGGTCATCGAGGGCGTCTCGGCGGCCCGGCGCTCGATCGCGCCACGCCTGGACGAGGCGATCTGGGTGGAGGTGCCGGACGCCGGGGAGCGGCTGCGCCGTGCCGTCGAGCGGGACGGCGAGGCGAGCCGCGCCCACCTGCGGCGCTGGCAGGCGTTCGAACGGGGCTGGTTCGCCGTGGACGGCACGAAGGAGCGGGCGGACCGGATCGTGACGCCCGACTGAGTGACGCCCGACTGAGTGCCGCTCGCCCCCGCAACGCCGGCCACCCGGGGCCGCGGCCGGCCGGTCACGACTCCAGCGCCGCCCGCACCACGTCCGCTTCCGGCGTCCCGATCGCGCCGAACCACTCCAGCGCCGTCCGCCAGTGCCGCTCCGCGTCGGGGCGGTCGCCCTTGGCCATCAGGACGTCACCCGCCAGGTGGGCGGCCCGCGCGTGCACGCACCGCTGGCCCGTGGCGGCGCTGAGCTCCGAGCACCGCAGCGCCAGGTCGAGCGCCTGCGCCAGGTCGCCCTGGTCCAGCCTGATCCGCCCGAGCACGGCCAGCACGTCCACTTCGGCGATCCGCAGCCGGTAGCGGACGGCGCTGTCCAGGGCCTGGGTCGCCGAGTAGCGCGCCTCGTCCAGCCTGCCCGCCGCCCGGTGGGTCAGGGCGAGGCTGCGCCGCGCCGCGCAGAGGCCCAGCGGGTAGCCGGTCTCCTCGGCGATCCGCAGCGCCTCCGTCGTCCGCTCGACCGCCTCCTCCAGCCTGCCCAACCCGCACAGCGCCTCGCCCAGGGCGTTCTTCGCGTCGCACAGCCCCTTCAGGTTGCCCAGCTCCTCCGCGATGCCGACCGCCCGCCCGGCCTCGTGCGCCGCCTCCGCCCACCGGCCCCGCATCACGTACGTCAACGCCAGGCCCTCGTGCGAGAAGTGCGCGAACCTGCGCGCGCCGGCCCGTTCGTACAGCTCGCCGCACCTCTCGTACAGCTCGGCGGCCCGCTGCGGACGGCCCAGGAACAGGTGCACCTCGGCCAGCGCCCGGTGGCTGTCGGCCTGCGTCATCCACGCGCCGAGCCGGTTGCCGACGTCCAGCGCGCCCTCGAACGACGACACCGCCCGGTCGAGCTGGCCGAGCTGCATGTAGACGCCGCCGAGGTTGAGCTGGGCGATGCCCTCCTGCTGCAACGCCCCGATGGCCCGTGTGATGACGAGCGCGCGCTCCAGGTGCTCGGCGGCCTGCTCCAGGTCGCCGATGTCGATGCACACCGCGCCGAGGTTCGCCAGCACGGCGGCCTCCACGGCGGGCGCGGCGCCGGTGCGCTGCTGGATCGGGATGGCCCGGCGGAAGTAGTCGACGGCCACCCGGTGCTGCCCGATCGCCCAGTACAGCGTGCCCAGCGACGACAGCATGGCGACCTCGCCGACCGCGTCCTGGGACGCCTGCGCCACGGACAGCCCGGCCTTGGCCGTCGCCAGCCACTCCACCGGTAGCCCGATCGTGTAGAAGTAGCGCCGCAGCGCGTCGGCCAGCTGCCACACGTCCCGGTCGGGCTGGCGGTCGGCGGCGTGCACGACGAGCCCGACCAGGTTGCTCCGCTCGGCGTCCAGCCAGGCCAGGGCCTCGGCCGAGGTCGAGAACAGGCGGGGTGTGACGCCGGCCACGACGTCGTTGCGCGGGAGTCGCAGCAACGTGCTCTTGAACGCGTCCGTGGCGTTGTCCACCGACCGGATCGACCAGTCCAGCAGCCGCCGCGACGCCTGCGCGCTCTCGGCCGCGTCGTCCTCCACCTCGCGCCGCTCGGCCGCGTAGTCGCGCAGCAGGTCGTGGAACTGGTAGCGGCCGGGCGCGTGGTTGTCCACGAGGTTCGCGGTGGCCAGCCGGTCCAGCCGCCGCCGCGCGTCCTGCGTGGTCAGCCCGCCCAACGCCGCCGCCACGTCGGGCGTGATGTCGCCGGGCGCGAGTGACAGCAGCCGGAACAGCGACGCCAGCTCCGGCTTCAGCGCCGTGTAGGACAGGTCGAACGCCGCGTGCACGGCCGCCCGCTCGTCGCCCTCCACGGCCAGCGCCGCGAGCCGGTTGCCGGCGCGCAGCTCCTCCACGTACGACGCGATGGTGATCTCCGGCCGGGACAGCAGGTTGGCCGCCGCGATCCGCAGCGCCAGCGGCAGGTGCGCGCACAGCTCGGCCAGCTCGTCGGCCGCCTCGGACTGCGCCGCCACCACGTCCTCGCCGAGCATCCCGGCCAGCAGCGCCCGCGTCTCGGACCGGTCGAGCACGTCGAGCCGCACGTTGGACGCGGCGTGGCTGACCGCCAGCCCGCGCAGGGTGTCACGGCTGGTCACGAGCACCGCGCACCCCGGCGAGCCGGGCAGCAGCGGCCGGATCTGCTCGGCGTTGGCCGCGTTGTCCAGCACCAGCAGCACCTGCTGGTCGGTCAGCCGCGACCGGAACATCGCCTCCTGCTCGTCCTGGTCCAGCGGCACCGACTCCGGCGGCACGCCCTGCGCCCGCAGGAACCGGGGCAGCACGTCCACCGCGCTCAGCGGCGGGCCCTGGGCGTAGCCGCGCAGGTTCACGTACAGCTGCCCGTCGGGGAAGAAGTGCCGCATCTTGTGCGCCGCGTGCACGGCCAGCGCCGTCTTGCCCACGCCGGGCGGCCCGGCCAGCGTGACCACCGGCACGCCCTGCGCGGTCCGCAGCAACGCCTCGATCAGCTGGACGGCCTGCTCGCGGCCCACGAAGTCGCCGATGTCGGCGGGCAGCTGCGAGGGCACCACCCGGTCCCGCCGCGCCGCCGCCGCGCCCTGCCCCGGGTCCAGCGCGGGCGACCCGCCGAGCACCTGCTGGTGCACGCGCCGCAGCTCGTCGCCCGGGTCGATGCCCAGCTGCTCGGCCAGCAGCCCGCTGACCCGCCGGTACGCGCCCAGCGCGTCGGCCTGCCGCCCGGACCGGTACAGCGCGACCATGAGCTGCGCCCACAGCCGCTCCCGCAGCGGGTGCTCGCTGGTCAGCCGGGACAGCTCGGGGATCAGCTCGGCGTGCCGGCCGAGCTCCAGGTCGACCTCGACCCGGCGCTCCTCCACGTGCAGCCGCCGTTCGCCCAGGCGGGGGACCTCGTCGCGGTGCAGGACCTCCGACGGCACGTCCACCATGGCCGGGCCCCGCCACAGCGCCAGCGCGGCGGTGAAGATCGCGGACGCGGACTCCAGCCTGCCCGCGGCCCGCTCCCGCTCGCCCTCCTCGACGAGCTGCTCGAACCGCATCACGTCGATCGTGCGCTCGTCGACGTCGATCAGGTAGCCGTCGGGCACGGTCCGGATGGGCACGGCCGGGCCGAGCACCTGCCGCAGCCGCATCACGTAGGTCTGCAGCGTGCCGCGCGCCCGCGCGGGAGGCTCGGCGCCCCAGATGTGCTCCGCCAACTCGTCCACCGAGACACCGGCTCCGGCGCGCATGAGCAGCGACACCAGCAGCGAGCGCTGCCGTCCCGCCCGCACCACGACCTGCTCGCCGTCGACCAGCACCTGCAACGGGCCGAGGACGCGGAACTCGACCACAGGGCTCACCGGCGACCTCCCTCCGCACTTGTGCAGGTTTCTGTTGTCCGTTGTACAGCGTAGGAGGGCGTTCGCCGGATCCCCCGTGGTCGCGTTGGGCCTGCGAACCCGCACGGTACGTGTGTTAATGCTGATTCACGTGGCCGGATCGTGACCTGGGACGAGTCGGAAGGGTTGTGGTGACCGGTTAGGGTCCGTGACCACACCGTGAGATGCCGGATTTCCCTAGGGGTGTGTCAAATGCTTCAATTTCGAACGGCCCGGCGCCGATGGTTGGCCGCGATCGGCCTGACCGGCGTCGTGGCACTGGCACTGTCGGCCTGTGCCCAATCCGAGCGCACGGACGACTCCGGGGCCGGCAAGGTCGGCGGCACGATGGTCTTCGGCGCCGCGGGCGAGCCCAAGAACTTCGACCCGATCTTCAACGACGACGGCGAGAGCTTCCGCCCCATCCGCCAGATGTTCGACACGCTGATCACCTACAAGCGGGGCACCGCCGACCTCGCGCCGGGTCTCGCGGAGAAGTGGACGCCCAGCGAAGACGGCAAGTCGTGGACGTTCGACCTGCGCAAGAACGTCAAGTTCCACGACGGCACCCCGTTCAACGCCGAGGCCGTGTGCTTCAACTTCGACCGCTGGTTCAACATGAAGGGCGCCGCCGCCCAGAGCCAGATGATCTACTACGGCGACGTGTTCGAGGGCTTCGCCAAGAACGAGGGCGACGCGGCCGGCGAGCCGGTCTACAAGTCCTGCGAGGCCAAGGACGAGCACACCGCCGTCCTGAACCTCACCAAGTACAAGGGCGCCTTCCCGGCCGCGTTCGGTTTGACCGCGTTGTCCATCTCGAGCCCGGACGCGCTGAAGAAGTACGACGCGGACAACGTCGTGCAGTCCGGCGACTCGTTCACCTACCCGGCGTACGCGACCGAGCACCCGAGCGGCACCGGCGCGTTCAAGCTGGAGAAGTTCGACAAGGCCAACAAGACCATCACGCTGGTCCGCAACGAGGACTACTGGGGCGAGAAGGCCAAGCTCGACAAGCTCATCTTCAAGATCATCCCGGATGAGAACGCGCGCAAGCAGGAACTCAAGGCCGGCACCATCGACGGCTACGACTTCCCGAGCCCGGCCGACTACAACTCGCTGAAGTCCGACGGCTTCAACGTCACGCCTCGGCCCGCGTTCAACATCCTCTACCTGGGCATCAACGGCGCGAACAACCCGGCGCTGAAGGACCTGCGGGTCCGCCAGGCCATCGCCTACGCCATCAACCGCGACCAGCTGGTGAAGACCAAGCTGCCGCTGGGCGCCGAGGTGGCGACGCAGTTCATGCCCAAGACCGTGGCCGGGTACGCCGACGACGTGCAGCAGTACCCGCACGACGTGGCCAAGGCCAAGGACCTGCTCGCGCAGGCCGGCGTGTCGAACCTGAGCCTGAAGTTCTACGTGCCCACCGAGGTCAGCCGGCCGTACATGCCGAACCCGTCCGAGATCGCGGCGGTGATCGCCGACGACCTGAAGGCCGCGGGCATCAACGCCGAGATCGTGTCCCGCCCGTGGAACGGCGGCTACAAGGACGACGTGCAGAAGCTCGGCAAGCAGGACCTGCACCTGCTGGGCTGGACCGGCGACTACAACGACGCCGGCAACTTCATCGGCACCTTCTTCGGTCGTGAGAAGAAGGAGTTCGGCTTCGCCGACCAGGGCATGTTCGACGCGATCGCCGCGGCCGACGCGGTCGTCGACCAGGGCAAGCACGCGGACGCGTACAAGCAGGTGAGCCGCGACATCATGGCGAAGTACCTGCCCGCGATCCCGGTGTCCCACTCGCCGCCGGCGATCGTGGTCAGCAGCAAGATCACGGGCCTCGTCCCGAGCCCGCTGACCGACGAGCGCTTCGACACGGTGAGCAAGGGCTGAACCAACGGTAGGCGGGTGGTGGCGCTCGTGACCCGGGCGTCACCACCCGTGCTGTCCAGAGGGTTTCCAACATGCTGCGATTCATAGTCCGACGCCTGCTCCAGGCGATCCCCACACTGCTGATCCTGTCGCTGCTGGTCTTCATCTGGCTGCGGTCGCTGCCCGGCGGCCCGTCCGGCGCCCTGCTCGGCGACAAGGCGACCCCGGAGAAGATCGAGGCGCTCAACAAGGTCCTCGGCCTCGACCAGCCGATCTTCATCCAGTACTTCCGGTTCCTGGGCCGCATCCTCAGCGGTGACTTCGGCAGCTCGCTGATCAGCGGCGAGCCGGTGGTGGCCGAGATCGGCCGGGCGCTGCCCGCCACCATCGAGCTGTCGCTGGCCGCGCTGCTGTTCGCGGTCGTGCTCGGCATCCCGCTCGGCTACCTGGCCGCGAGCAACCGGGGCCGGTTCCTGGACAACTCCACCGTGATCGGCACGCTGGTCGGCGTCGCCGTGCCCGTGTTCTTCCTCGGCATCCTGCTCAAGCAGCTGTTCGCGCAGGACCTGGCGCTGTTCCCGCCGTCGGGCCGGCAGGACGTCACCATCGACCCGACGCACGTGACGAACTTCGCCGTGCTCGACGGGCTGCTGACCCAGGAGTGGGACGCGGCGGCCGACGCGCTGTGGCACCTGGTGCTGCCCGCGATCGCGCTGGGCACGATCCCGCTCGCGGTGATCGTGCGGATCACCCGCGCCTCGGTGCTCGACGTGCTCAACGAGGACTTCGTCCGCACGGCCAACGCCAAGGGCCTGCAGGCGACGCTGATCCGGCGCCGGCACGTGCTGCGCAACGCGATGCTGCCCGTGTCGACCACGATCGGCTTGCAGACCGGCCTGCTGCTCGGCGGCGCCGTGCTCACCGAGCGGGTGTTCGTGTGGGGCGGGCTGGGCTCGTTGCTGGCCCAGGGGATCGAGCGCCGGGACTACCCGCGGTTGCAGGCGTTGCTGCTGCTCGCGGCGGTGGTCTACGTGCTGGTCAACCTGCTGGTCGACATCTCCTACGCGATCATCGACCCGAGGGTGCGGGCATCATGACCAGTCTCCTCAAGCGCAAGAGGGCGCGGGTCGACGCGCTGGCCGAGTCGGCGGGCACGAGCCTGGCGGCGGACGCCCTGCGGCGGATGGCGCGCAGCCCGGTGGCCCTGCTGGGCGCGTTCCTGGTGCTGGCGTTCCTGGTGCTGGCGGTCATCGCGCCGTTCATCGCGCCGAAGGACCCGTACCAGCGCTACCCCGAGCTGCTGGAGAACCTGCGGCCGGACTTCATCCCGGGCGCGCAGCCGGGGTTCTTGCTGGGCGGCGACGAGCTGGGCCGCGACTTCTTCAGCCGGCTGCTGGTCGGCGCGCAGCAGTCGCTCGTCGTGGGCGTCGGCGCCACCTTGATCGGCTTGGTCCTGGGCATGCTCATCGGCGGCCTGGCCGGCGCGTTCGGCGGCTGGGTGGACAGCTGGCTGATGCGGTTCACCGACATCATGCTGTCGATCCCGAGCCTGCTGCTGGCCATCTCGATCGCCGCGCTGGCGAGCCGGGGCAGCCAGACCACGGTGATCATCGCGGTCGCGGTGACGACCGTGCCGATCTTCGCCCGGCTGCTGCGCGGCGCCATGCTCGCGCAGCGGCACAGCGACCACGTGCTCGCGGCGACGGCGCTGGGCGTGCGGCGGCGGACCGTCGTGTTCCGGCACATGCTGCCGAACTCGCTGGGCCCGGTCATCGTGCAGGCGACGCTGACCCTGGCGACCGCGATCATCGAGGCCGCGTCGCTGTCGTTCCTGGGCCTCGGCGACCCGGACCCGTCCCGGGCCGAGTGGGGCCTGATGCTCGGCAACTCGCAGCGCTACATCGACGTCAAGCCGGAGCTGGCGTTCTACCCGGCCATCGCCATCATCATCGTCGCGCTGGGTTTCACCCTGCTCGGCGAGTCGCTGCGCGAGGCGCTCGACCCGAAGAACCGGAGGTGAACCGCGATGGCGTTGCTCGAGGTGCGTGATCTGCGGGTGGTCTTCCAGCGCAGGGGCACCGAGCCCTTCACCGCCGTGGACGGCGTCTCCTTCGACGTCGACCCCGGGCAGACGGTGGGGCTGGTGGGCGAGTCCGGGTGCGGCAAGTCCGTGACGTCGCTGGCGATCATGGGCCTGCTGCCGTCACGCGGCAACAAGGTCACCGGCCAGGTCCGGTTCGAGGGCACCGACCTGCTGACCCTCGGCGACAAGGAGATGCGCAACCGGCGTGGCCGCGACCTGGGCATGGTGTTCCAGGACCCGCTGTCCTCGCTCAACCCCGTGATCCCGATCGGCCTGCAGGTCACCGAGGTGCTGGAACGGCACCGCGGCATGTCCCGCAAGGTGGCGATGGTGGAGGCGGCCGAGCTGCTGGGCCGGGTCGGCATCCCCGACCCCCGGCGCAGGCTGAGCGAGTACCCGCACCAGCTCTCCGGCGGGATGCGGCAGCGCGCGCTGATCGCGATCGCGCTGGCGTGCCGGCCGCGGCTGCTCATCGCCGACGAGCCGACCACGGCGCTGGACGTGACGATCCAGGCGCAGATCCTGGCCCTGCTCAAGGAGCTCGTGCAGGACACCGGGACCGCGCTGATCATGATCACGCACGACCTGGGCGTGGTGGCGGGGCTGTGCGACGAGGTCAACGTGCTCTACGGCGGCCGGATCGTGGAGAAGGCGGCGCGGTACCCGCTGTTCGCCGACCCGCGGCACCCGTACACGCACGGCCTGCTGTCCTCGATCCCGAGGCTGGACGGCGCGCGCGGCGAGAAGCTGGTCCCGATCAAGGGCTCGGTCGCCGACAACATCCCGTGGGACCACGGGTGCGCGTTCGCCCCTCGCTGCCCCAACGCGCTGCCGGTGTGCCGCGAGGTCACCCCGGAGCTGGAGGCCGGTGACGTGCGGTCGCTGCGCTGCCACAACCCGGTGCTGCCGGGAACGCCCGCCGCCCAGGAGGTGTCCGCATGACCGCCGCGGTCGAACCGGCAGCCACCGCCGCCCCCGTGGGCGACGCGCTGGTGTCGGTCGAGGGCCTGAAGATCCACTTCCCGATCAAGCGCGGACTGCTCGTGGACCGCACGGTCGGGCACGTGTACGCGGTCGACGGCGTCGACCTGCGGATCCGCCGCGGCGAGACCTACGGCCTGGTCGGCGAGTCGGGGTGCGGCAAGTCGACGCTGGGCCGCGGCATGCTGCGGCTGGTCGAGCCGACCGACGGCCGGGTGCTGTTCGACGGCACCGACCTGGTCGGGCTCAAGGGCGAGGAGCTGCGGCGGATGCGCCGCCGGATGCAGATGGTGTTCCAGGACCCGATGTCGTCCCTGGACCCGCGGCAGTCGGTGGACTCGCTGCTGGTCGAGGGCCTGCGGGCGCACGGCCTGGACAAGGGCCGCGAGCAGACCGGCAAGCGGCTGCGGGAGCTGCTGTCGGCGGTCGGGCTGCCGTCGACGTCGCTGCGCAAGTACCCGCACGAGTTCTCCGGCGGGCAGCGGCAGCGCATCGGCATCGCGCGGGCGCTGGCGGTCGAGCCGGACCTGATCATCGCCGACGAGCCGGTGTCCGCGCTGGACGTGTCGGTGCAGGCGCAGGTCGTCAACCTGCTGGAGGACCTCCAGGCCGAGTTCGGGCTCACCTACCTGGTGATCGCGCACGACCTGGCCGTGGTGCGGCACATCTCCGACCGGGTCGGCGTGATGTACCTGGGCGGCCTGGTGGAGGAGGCGACCTCGGACGACCTCTACGCCGAGCCGCTGCACCCGTACACCAGGGCGTTGCTGTCGGCGATCCCGGTGCCGGACCCGGAGGTGGAGGACCGCCGCGAGCGGATCCTGCTCACCGGCGACCTGCCGTCGCCCGCGAACCCGCCGAAGGGCTGCCGCTTCCACACCCGCTGCCCGTGGAAGCAGGCGACCCGCTGCGACACCGAGCGGCCGGAGCTGCGCGAGGTGCTGCCGGGGCACAAGGTGGCGTGCCACTGGGCGGAGGACATCCGGTCGGGCCGGATCCGGCCGCACGAGGTCGAGGCGCAGCTGGTGGAGGAGGACACGATCTCGCCGGACATGCCGCTGGTCGGCCCGGCGTCGGTGTCCGAGGTGCTGAACCCGTAGTAGTGCCCGGGTCCGGGGGATGCCGCGTCGGCGTCCCCCGGACCCCCTTTCGTCAGACCACCTGCGGGTAGAGGGCGCGCGGGTCGCCGGACAGCGCGGCCTTCAGGTTCACCACGCCCTGGTCGGCCAGCACCTCCACCTCGTCGGCCTCGACGCCGTCCAGGGCGGCGCGCACCACGTCGGCCGGGTCGTTCTTCGGCACGTCCATGCCCGCGGTCATGTCGGTGTCCGTCGGGCCCAGCAGCAGGCCGGTGACCAGCGTGCCCTGTCCCGCGAGCTCCACCCGGACGCCGTTGGTGAGGCTCCACTGCGCCGCCTTCGCCGCGCTGTAGGCGGTGGCGCGGTCGTAGGACACCCACGACATCGACGACAGCACGTTCAGGATCGCGCCGCCGCCGTTGGCCGCGAGGATCGGCGCGAAGGCGCGGACGACCTCCAGCGTGCCGAAGAAGTGCGTGTCCACCTCCCGCCGGATCGCGGCCGGGTCGCCGGTGACCAGGTTCGCGCCGGTGATGATCCCCGCGTTGTTGACCAGCAGGGTGACGTCGCCCGCGGCCCGCGCGGCGGCGGCGACGGAGGCCGCGTCGGTGATGTCCAGCGGCAGCGCCTCGACACCCGGCAGGTCGACCGAGCCCGCGTCGCGCGCGGTCGCGTAGACCTTCGCCGCGCCCCGCTCCAGCAGCTGCCGCGCGAAGTGCAGGCCGAGGCCGCGGTTGGACCCGGTGACCAGGGCGACCGAGTTGGCGATCTTCATCGATGTCTCTCCCAGCGAGGTGAGTTGGCTTTGCCAACCTAGCCTGGCTGGATTGGAATGCACAACCGAGCCATACTGAACGGGTGACGGAATCCGACGAGTCGACCTGCTCCCTGATCAAGGCGGTGGACGTCGTCGGTGAGCGCTGGACCTTCTTCGTGCTGCGCGAGGCGCTCGGCGGCGCGACCCGCTTCTCGGAGTTCCGCGCACGTCTCGGCATCGCCTCGGACGTGCTCGCGGCGCGGCTGGCGAAGCTGGTCGACAGCGGGCTGATGGCCCGGCAGTCCTACCGGGAGCCGGGGCAGCGCCCGCGCGACGGCTACTGCCTCACCGAGGCGGGCCGGCAGCTGAACGTGGTGCTGTGCGCGTTGCAGCAGTGGGGTGACGAGCACCTGCCGGACACCACGTCCACGGTCGTCTACCGGACCGCGGACGGGCGGCCGGTTCAGGTGCGGTTCGTGGACGGCGACGGGGCCGTGGTGCCGGCGGGCGACGTGCGGCCCGAGCGGGGCCGGTAGAGGGCGCGGACGACCAGGAGGCACACCGCCTGCATCCCGAGCCCGATCAACGCGTGCACGAGCCACGCGCCGGCGAGCGTGGGGCCGCCCCACGCGCCGCCCAGCCCGGGGTCGGCGGTGAACGGGTGGCCGATCGCGCCGATCGTGTCGGGCCAGAGCGGGTACAGCCAGCCGCGGGCCACCGCGTAGAGGGCGAGCAGCGCGGGCGGCACGGCGAGCAGGGCGCGGAAGACGCCGGGGCGCGGGTGGAGTCCGAAGCGTGTCACGTCACGGACGCTAGGCGCGGCCCGGCCGCGGGTCGTCACACCGCGGAGCCATCCCGGCCGTGATACCGGGGTAGCGGGTCGGGGGCGCCTCCCCCCGGCGCCCCCGACCCGGTGGTCACGCGGGCCAGTGCGGCGACCGGCCGAGCAGGCCCACCAGCCGGTCGGTGACCGGGGCGTCCTCCGGCACGTCGACCGGCATCGCGAACGCCCCGCCCGGCCCGCGCACGTCCGGGGTGGTCGGGTAGTGCCGCGCCATCCGGAGGGCGGCGGTGGCCAGGTCGGTGTCGAGGGTGCTGTCGATCCCGACCGCGCGGCACAGGTCCCAGGCGTGCACCAGGTTGTCCACGAAGTGCGCGGCCACGATGTGGCGGCCCGGGCGGCGGCCGTAGCCGGGGAAGTCGGCCTCGCGCTCCAGCACGCCGTCGGCCCGGAACGCCTCGGTGGCCGCGTCGGTCGCGACCCGGTAGGCGACGGTCAGGTCGTCGCTCGCGGGCGCTTCGACGTCCGTGCGGCGGACGGCCGCGGTGAACGCCAGCGTCGACTCGACCTGGTGGCGCAGCAGTTCGTAGACGGTCCAGCCGGCGCACGGCGTGGCCATGTCCAGGTGTGCCTCCTCGAGGTCGGCCATGAGCTTCAGGTTGAGGTCGAGCGCCGAGCGGTTCAGGTCCAGGAGATCCATGTGTTCGTCCACCCCTCAAGTTGTACGAACGATCGTACAATTAGTTTGGGAGCGGTCAAGGGGGCTAGCGTGGATGCCGTGAAGGTCGACGGACGGGTGGAGCGCGGCGAGCAGACGCGGCGGCAGATCCTGCGGCGGGCGGCGGAGATCGCCTCGGTCGAAGGGCTGGAGGGCCTGTCGATCGGGCGGCTGGCGGGTGAGCTGGAGGTCAGCAAGAGCGGCGTGTTCGCGCACTTCGGCTCGAAGGAGGAGCTCCAGTTGGCGACCGTGCGCGCGGCGGCGGCGATCTTCGTGCGGCACGTCGTGGACCCGGCGCTGACCGTGCCGCCGGGGCTGGGCAGGCTGGAGCGGCTGCTCGACGGGTGGCTGGCGTACTCGGAGGACCGGACGTTCCCCGGCGGGTGCTTCTTCTACGCCGTGCAGGCCGAGTTCGACGCCCGGCCGGGCCGGGTGCGGGACTCGATCGCCGGCTACGCGCGCGAGTGGAACTCCTACGTGCGGGAGACGATCGCCGCGATCCCGGAGATCGCCGACCCGGACCAGGTGGCGTTCGAGCTGATCGCGTTCCTGGAGATGGCCAACGCCCAGTCCGTGCTGCACGACGACCCGCTGGCCTACTCGCGCGCCCGCGCCGCCGTCCGCAACCGCTTGGCTCAGGCGGCCGACGCGGCGTCCACGACCCGGCGCTGAGCGGCCTTGACCGCCATCCCGAGCGGCACGCCGACCAGCGTGGCCACCCCGAACGAGAGCAGCGTCCCCACCACCGGGTCGGCGAACAGCTGCCCGCCGACGTAGCCGATCAGCACGGCCTCGTGTGCGGCACTGGTTGCCACAGCGCCGCGGATCTCCTGCCCCGGCAGGCGCGGCGGTGACCCCCGGTGTCGGGCCGCCCCGCCGGTCCGGGACCGGCGAGGCGGCGTCCCGACTACCGGTTGGCGCGGTTGACGGCGGAGACCAGGGCGCGCAGCGAGGCCGCGACCGTGGAGCTGTCGATGCCGACGCCCCACAGCACCCGGTCGGACACGGCGCACTCCAGGTACGCCGCCGCACGCGCGTCGTCACCGGACGACATGGCGTGCTCGAAGTAGTCCAGCACCCGCACGTCGTAGCCGACCGTGGCCAGGGCGTCGACGAACGCGGCGATCGGCCCGTTGCCGGTGCCGGTGATCTCCTGGGTCTCGCCGTCCACCACGACCGCGGCCTTGATGGTCTCGTGCCCGCTGCCGTCGCCGGACACCTTGTGCCGCAGCAGCTTCAGCGGCGCGTTCGGGTCCAGGTACTCCTCGGAGAACGAGTCCCACATGTCCTTGGGGCCGATCTCGCCGCCCCGCGTGTCGGTGACCTCCTGGATGACCTTGGAGAACTCCACCTGCAACCGGCGCGGCAGGTCCAGGTGGTGCTCGGTCTTCATCAGGTACGCGACGCCGCCCTTGCCGGACTGCGAGTTGACCCGGATCACGGCCTCGTAGTTGCGGCCGACGTCCTTCGGGTCGATCGGCAGGTACGGCACGTCCCACGGGAACTCGTCCACGTGCTGCCCGGCGTCCTTGGCGGCGTCCTCCAGGGCCTCGAAGCCCTTCTTGATCGCGTCCTGGTGCGAGCCGGAGAACGCGGTGAACACCAGGTCGCCGCCGTACGGGTGCCGTTCGGGGACGGGCAGCTGGTTGCAGTACTCGACCGTGCGGCGGATCTCGTCGATGTCGGAGAAGTCGATCTGCGGGTCGACGCCCTGGCTGAACATGTTCATGCCCAGCGTCACCAGGCACACGTTGCCGGTGCGCTCGCCGTTGCCGAACAGGCAGCCCTCGATGCGGTCCGCGCCCGCCAGGTAGCCCAGCTCGGCGGCGGCCACGCCGGTGCCCCGGTCGTTGTGCGGGTGCAGCGACAGGATGATCGAGTCGCGGCGGGCCAGGTTGCGCGACATCCACTCGATCGAGTCGGCGTAGACGTTCGGCGTGGCCATCTCCACCGTCGCCGGCAGGTTGATGATCAGCGGCTTGTCCGGCGTGGGCCGGATGATCGCCGACACCGCGTCGCAGACCTCCAGCGCGTAGGACAGCTCGGTGCCGGTGTAGGACTCGGGGGAGTACTCGTAGCGGAACTCGGTCTCCGGGTAGTGCTTCTCCTGCTCCAGCGCGAACGCGGCGGCGTCCGTGGCGATCTTCTTGATGCCCTCGCGGTCGGACTTGAACACGACCCGGCGCTGCAGCACGGACGTCGAGTTGTAGAAGTGCACGATCGCCTTGCCCGCGCCGCGCAGCGCCTCGAACGTGCGGGTGATCAGCTCGGGGCGGCACTGGGTCAGCACCTGGATGGTGACGTCGGGCGGGATCGCGCCGTCCTCGATGATCTCGCGGACGAAGTCGAAGTCGGTCTGCGAGGCGGCCGGGAAGCCGACCTCGATCTCCTTGTAGCCCATGCGCACGAGCAGGTCGAACATCTTGCGCTTGCGGGCGGGCGACATGGGGTCGATCAGGGCCTGGTTGCCGTCGCGCAGGTCGACCGCGCACCACAGCGGGGCCTTCGTGATCCGCTTGGCGGGCCAGGCGCGGTCGGGCAGGTCGACGGGCTCCACCTGCTCGTGGAACGGCCGGTAGCGGTGCACCGGCATGGACGTGCCGAGCTGCGGGTTCCACGAGGGCTGACCGGGCACGGGACGGGCGGGCGGCCGGATGCGGCTGGTGCCGGAGGTGTACGCGTCGTGACTCGGGCTCATGATCGGAGTGCTCCTGCGGGTGCCGGTGGGAGGACGACCGGCGGGCAACGCTCGATCCCGCGACGGGGGGCCGGTCTGATCAGACCCCGTCACGGCGGCGAAGCAGGAGGGCACGTGCCATGCCGAACAGGTTAACCACAATCCGCGCCCAGGTGGAACCGCGCGCCCAGATGGTGGAACTTCACCCGGTCGAGTTTCACTCGATCGTGGGGCGGGCACCTTCTTGACATGTCCAGATGGCGAACCTCAACGCGCAGCGGCAGCTACACCGCTGCCCGAGTGATCCGCGGTGTCGGTGCCGTGTTCGCGGCCATCGAGGTGCTGTACATCCTCATGATCCTCATCGGGGTGAACACGGCCAACGCGTTCTTCCGCTTCATCCAGCAGCTCGCCGAGCCGTTGGCGCTGTTCTTCCCAGGCCTGTTCCAGACGGGCAACGCGAGCGTCGACGTGATCCTGAACTACGGGCTCGCGGCGGTCTTCTGGCTCGTCGTGACGGGCCTGCTGGCCCGCCTGGTCGCCCGCTAGCTCACTCGTCCGGAAACGCAGGCTCACCCCAACGACCTGCGAAGGCGGTTTCACCCAACGGCTTGCGCACCCGCGCCCGCTGTTCCCGCCTTCGCAGGTCGTCCGGCAGTTCCGAGGCGTCACCGAGCACGCCGACCGCGATCACGACGACCGGTCGCACGTGGTCGGGGAACCCGAACGACTCCCGGACCGCCTCCGGCGAGAACCCGCCCACCTGGTGCGTGACCAGGCCCAGCTCCACCGCCTGGAGCACCAGGTTCTGCACCGCCAGCCCCAGCGCGAACTCGGCGTTCGGCACCGGCCCCCGCTCGTCGACCTCGGCCACCGCGCCCACCAGCAGCACCGACGCCCGCCCCGCCCACGTCCGGTTGCCGGGCCGCAGCGTCGCGAAGACCTGCTCGAACGTGTCGTCGCCGCGGTAGCCGACGAGGAACCGGGCGGGTTGGGTGTTGCCGTGCGAGGCCGCCCACCGGGCCGCTTCCAGCAGCACGCGCACGGTGCCCGGCGACACCTCGGCCGTGCCGTCGAACGCCCGCGGGCTCCAGCGCCGCGCGATCAGGTCGTTGAGCTCCACCGGCCACATACTGGCATCAGATCGCGTACGGCCAGGCGGTGATGGCGTACGCGCCGAACCACGCGCTGAACACCGCGACGCCCGCGAGCACCGCCACCGCCGTGCCGGTCCGCCTCCGGGCCAGCGCCAACGCGATGGGCACGAGCAGCGTGAACGCGGGCAGCAGCAGCCGCGCCTTGGAGTTCATCAGCCCGTTCGACCCGAGGTCCATGGCGAGCACGCCCACGCCGTGGACGACCAGCGGCCACTCCAGCCCGCGCCGCAGGCTCAGCACGACCAGGGCCAGCGCCGCCACCAGGAACCACACCGTGGCCAGCTCCAGCACCGAGCGCGGCTCACCCAGGATGAGCAGCGCGAACTTCACGGTCGCCGCCCCGCCGTCGAACCGCGAGTCCCACCCGGTCCGCTGCACCGCGAACCAGCCGTCCCAGCGGCCCGTGCGCACCGCGACGTAGGCCAGGTACCCGAGCAGGCCGAGCGGCGCGACCAGCCCCCCGACCCACGCCCGCCAGTCGTCCCGCCGCCGCCAGACCGCCACGGCCGCCGCCGCGCACACCGCCAGGACCAGCGCCGCCGCCGTCGGCCGCACCAGGCCCGCCGCCGCGCAGCACACACCCGCGAGCACCCACCGCCGCTCCACCACGCCGACCAGCGACCACGCGGCCAGCGCGCAGAACGTCGCCTCGGAGTACGTCATCGACAGCACCACGGCCATCGGCGACGCCGCGAACAGCACCACCAGCACCAGCCCGGCCCGCGGCGACCCGCCGGAAACCCGCGACCCCAGCCGCGCCAGCCCGTAGGCGCAGGCCACGCCGCTGACCAGGCTCACCGCGAACGCCGCGCCGACCGTCGGCACGCCGGGCAGCCCGTCCGCCCACCGCACCAGCGTCGGGTAGCCGGGGAAGAACGCCAGCGGCGTCTCCGCGGTGCGCCGCCCGAACGCGTCCACGAGCCACGGGGGCACGTTCGCGTAGCCGCCCTCGGCGATGCCCAGGAACCACTGCCCGTCCCACGACGTGAGCGCCCGCGTGACGTCCTTGTCCCACCGCGCCGCCATCAGCTGCAGCACGAGCAGCCCGAGCTCGCGGACGGCCAGGAACAGCACGCCGGGCGCGAGCACGGCGACGACCCGGTGCCGGGCCCACTCCGCCGGCCGGCCACGCGCTCCGGGCGCGTCCTCGGGGTCCACGCGAACGGCCTCCAGGGTCGACACGGGGTCGAGAGTAGTGGGCGTCACGGCGGCCCCTGTCCACTCCTTGGGCCAGGTAGTCTCCCCGGTGAGCTGGGCTTGAAGCACCTGGGAGGAGTGGGTCTGTGGCGCTCGTCGTCCAGAAGTACGGCGGTTCCTCGGTCGGGAGCGCCGAGCGGATCAAACGGGTGGCCGAGCGCATCGTCGCGACCCGCAAAGCGGGCAACGAGGTCGTCGTCGCCGTCTCCGCGATGGGCGACACGACCGACGAGCTGCTCGACCTCGCCCGCCAGGTGTCCCCGGTGCCGCCCGCCCGCGAGATGGACATGCTGCTCACGTCCGGTGAGCGCATCTCCATGTCGTTGCTGGCGATGGCGATCAGCTCGCTGGGCGCCGAGGCGCGGTCCTACACCGGCTCGCAGGCCGGCGTGATCACCACGTCCGTGCACGGCAAGGCGCGCATCATCGACGTGACGCCGAGCCGCATCCAGGACGCGCTGGCCGAGGGCGCGATCGCGATCGTCGCCGGCTTCCAGGGCGTCAGCCAGGACAGCAAGGAGATCACCACGCTCGGCCGCGGCGGCACCGACACCACCGCGGTGGCGCTCGCGGCGGCGCTGAAGGCCGACGTCTGCGAGATCTACACCGATGTCGACGGCGTGTTCAGCGCCGACCCGCGCATCGTGCCGAACGCCAAGCGGCTGGAGACCATCACCTACGAGGAGATGCTCGAGATGGCGGCGAGCGGGGCCAAGGTGCTCATGCTGCGCTGCGTCGAGTACGCCCGCCGCTACGGCGTCCCGGTGCACGTCCGATCTTCGTTCAGCAACAAGCCCGGGACCATCGTGTCCGGGTCAGTGGAGGACCTTCCCGTGGAACAGGCGATGATCACCGGCGTCGCGCACGACCGGTCCGAGGCCAAGGTGACCGTGACCGCGGTGCCCGACCTGCCCGGCATGGCGGCGCGGATCTTCCGCGTCGTGGCCGAGGCGGAGCTCGACATCGACATGGTCGTGCAGAACGTCTCGCAGGCCGTGTCCGGCCGCACCGACGTGACGTTCACCCTGCCCAAGGACGACGGTCCGCGCGCGGTCGCCGCGTTGGAGAAGGCGCGCGAGGAGATCGGCTTCGACCAGGTGCTCTACGACGAGCACGTGGGCAAGGTGTCGCTGGTCGGCGCGGGCATGCGCTCGCACCCCGGCGTGACCGCGCAGTTCTGCGAGGCGCTCGCGTCGGCGGGCGTCAACATCGAGATCATCTCCACCTCGGAGATCCGGATCTCGGTCATCTGCCGCGACACGCAGCTCGACGACGCCGTGCGGGCCCTGCACGACGCGTTCGAGCTCGGCGGCGACGAAGAGGCCGTGGTGTACGCGGGGAGTGGACGATGAGCACTGGTCCTGTGCTGGCTCTCGTGGGAGCCACCGGTGCCGTCGGCACCGTCATGATCGACATCATCAACGGCCGCGAGTCCGTGCCGTGGGGCGAGGTCCGGCTGATCGCGTCACCGCGCTCGGCGGGCAAGAAGATCACCGTCCGCGGTGAGGAGCTGACCGTCGTCGCGCTGTCGCCCGAGGCGTTCGACGGCGTGGACGTGGCCATGTTCGACGTGCCGGACGAGGTGTCGGCGCAGTGGGCGCCCGTCGCCGCGTCGAAGGGCGCGGTCGCGGTCGACAACTCGGGCGCGTTCCGGATGGACCCCGAGGTGCCGCTGGTGGTGCCCGAGGTGAACGCCGACCGGATCGGCGAGCGCCCGAAGGGGATCATCGCGAACCCGAACTGCACCACGTTGTCGATGATGGCCTCGCTGGGCGCGCTGCACCGGGAGTTCGAGCTGCGCGAACTGGTCGTGGCGTCCTACCAGGCGGCGTCGGGCGGCGGGCAGGCGGCGATCGACCGCCTGTACGCGGAGGTCGCGGCGCTGGCCGGCAAGGAGGTCGGGGTCCGCGCGGGTGACGTCCGCGAGACGCTGGAGGCCGCCGGGCTGCCGGTGTCGGACTCGCCGTTCCCCGCGCCGCTGGCGCTGAACGTCGTGCCGTGGGCCGGGTCCCTCAAGGACGAGGGGTGGACCAGCGAGGAGCTGAAGGTCCGCAACGAGTCCCGCAAGATCCTCGGCATCCCGGACCTGAAGGTGTCGGCGACCTGCGTGCGCGTGCCCGTGGTGACGACGCACTCGCTCGCGGTGCACGCGACGTTCGCCCGCGAGGTGACCGTCGAGCAGGCGCACAAGATCTTCGAGGCGCAGCCGTCCATCGTGCTCGTGGACGACCCGGCGGCCAAGCGGTTCCCGACGCCCGCCGACGTGGTGGGCGGCGACCCGACCTACGTCGGCCGGGTGCGGCAGGCCCTGGACTTCCCGAACACGCTGGACTTCTTCGTGTGCGGCGACAACCTCCGCAAGGGCGCGGCGCTGAACACCTACGAGATCGCCGAGGAGCTGGCCGGCCGGCTGTAGGTTCACCCCTATGGCTGAAGTAGTGCTCGCGATCGACCTGGGTACGACGTCGACCAAGGTCATCGCGGTGGACCGGGACGCGGGCGTGGTCGCATCGGCGGAGCACGGCTACCCGATGCGCACCACGCCCTCCGGTGAGGCGACCCACGACCCGGTCGAGGTGTGGGGCGCGGCGCTGCGGGCGTTGCGCGAGGTCGCGGCCCAGGGCCACGCGGTGCGGGCGCTGTCGCTGACCGGCGCGATGCACACCCTGGTCGGGCTGGACGACGCGGGCACGCCCGTGACGCCGTCGTTGTCGTGGGCCGACAACCGCGCCCTGGAGCAGACGGCACGGCTGCGCGGCACCGCCGACGGCATCGCGCTGCACCGCGCGACCGGCACCCCGATCCACACCATGTCCCCGCTGGTGAAGCTGGCCTGGTTCCACGACCGGGGCTTCTCCGCCGCCCGGTGGTGCGGCCTGAAGGACTTCGTCGCGCTCAAGCTGACCGGCGAGCTCGTCACCGAGCACTCGTCGGCGTCCGCGACCGGGCTGATGGACCTCGTGGCGCTGGACTGGCACCCCGGGGCGCTGGCCTTCGCGGGCGTGCGCGCCGAACAGCTGCCCGCCCTGCACGCGCCGGTGGACTCGCTGCCGCTGACGCTGGACGTCCCCGGCCTCCCCGCCGGCCTGCCGGTCGTGCTCGGCGGCGGCGACGGCCCCATGGCGAACCTCGGCGTCGGCGCGGTCGTGCCGGGCGTGGCCGCGGTGTCGCTGGGCACCAGCGGCGCGCTGCGCGTGGTGCGCTCGTCACCGGCGGTCGACGAGCAAGGACGGGTGTTCTGCTACGCCGTCGCCGAAGGCCTGTGGGTGCTCGGTGGCGCGGTCAGCAACGGCGGCGTGGCCGCGCAGTGGGCCGCCGAGGCGTTCGGCGTCGACGTGCACGACCTGCTGGAGGAAGCCGCCGCCGTGCCCGTGGGCGCCGCCGGCGTGACCGCCCTGCCCTACCTGCTGGGCGAACGCGCGCCGTGGTGGGACCCGGACGCCACCTCGGCCGTGATCGGGCTGCGCCGCGAGCACGGCCGGGCCGAGGTCACCCGCGCGCTGGTGGAGGGCGTGGCGCAGCAGTTGGCGCTGGTCCTGGACGCGGTGCGCTCGGTGGCGGACGTGCACGCGGTCCGCGTGACCGGCGGCGCGTTCCGCAGCGACCTGTGGGCGACCGTCCTCGCCTCCGCCCTGGGCCTGGAGCTCGAACTGGCCGACGACAGCGAGGGCTCCGGCGTCGGCGCCGCCCTGGTCGCCTGGCGGGCCCTGAACGCGATCCCGTCCCTAACCGTCGCCGCCGACCTGGTCAAACCCGTGCGGACGATCGCGCCGGACCCGGACGCGGTCCGCCACTACGCCCGCACCCGCCCCGCCGTCGAACGCCTCTACCGCGCCCTGCGCGACCTGCGGTCCTAGCGCGCCCGCAGCAGGAAGCCGTGCTCCACCAGGCTCGTCAGGCCGAACTTGGCGACCATCCGGTGCTCCGGCCTCGGCTCCGCCGCCACGTGCTCGACGTCGAACGCACCCCCGAACAGCCCGACGACCTCCTCCGGGCCGACGGAGAACGGCGGCGACGGCAGCCTCGGGTGGTACTCCAGGGTGTTGATGAAGTACCGCGTGCCCGGCCGCACCAGCCGCGTGATCGCCTCGGCGTAGCGCTGCCGCATGTCGTCCGGGAACGCGATCAGCGACGCCCGGTCGTAGACCAGGTCCACCGGGCCGACCTCCGCCGGCCCCAGCGCGAAGACGTCCTGCCTGCGGATGACGAGGTTGCCGCAGCGGAACACGTCCGGCTCCTCCTCCACCGGGTCCAGGCCGTTCTCAACGAAGAACTCGGCGACGGCCCTGGGCACCAGCTCGACCCCGACGACCTCCGCCGCCGACTCGGCGAAGAACCGCAGGTCGGTCGTCTTGCCGCACAGCGGCACCAGGACCCGGGCGCCGGCCACCAGGCCGAGCCGGGCCAGCAACCGGGCGTGCTCGTGCACGTCCCGCAGGTGGAAGCTGGTCTTCGTGCCGCCCTGCTCCCAGGAGTCGAACCAGAACTCGGATTCCATGCTGGAGAAGAGGAGCGCGGAGCGTGGTGGAGACGGGTCCGAACGGGTGATGTCCGTCCCGATCAGCCCACCGCGACCGGTGCGGCACGCCGACCGAGCGCCACCGTCCCGGCCGCCACCACGACCGCCCCCGCCCCCGCCACGGCGAAACCCCACCCCGGCGACGAGTGGTCGATCACGAACCCCGCCACCGGCTGCCCCAGCGCCACCCCCAGCGTGAACGCCGAGCTCTGCAGGCCCATCGCCACCCCGCGCGCGGACGCCGGCGCGAACCTCGTGATCAGCTCGCCCGTCGCGGTGATCGTCGGCGCGCACAGGAAGTTCGTCGGCACCAACGCCACCGCCAGCCACCACGGCGACCAGCCGAACACCCCGATCGGCACGGCCAACAGCCCCATCCCGCCCATCAACGCCCACAACGGCGGCACGCGCGTCAGCCCGCCGTACACGAAACCACCCGCCAGCGACGCCACGCACATCACCACGACCATCGCCCCGGTCCACCCGGTCAGCCCGAGCCCGCGCATCGACGCCACCACCGACACCTCGACGCCCGACAGCACGAACGTCGCCCCGCCCGCGCAGATCAGCACGCCCAGCAGCCGCCCGTCCAGCCACTCCCGCCTCGGCACCCGCGCGCCGGTCGCGCCCTCGCGCCGCACCGGCGGGTCCACCGCGTACAGGATCGCGCCGATCACCAGCATCGACGCGCCGATCGACCACATGGCCGCGCGGCTCGACGCCTGCGTGGTGAGCGCGACGGCCAGCGCCGGCCCGGCCATGAACGACAGCTCCACGGCCATCGAGTCCATCGCCAGCGCCGTGCGCCTGCGGTCGTCGGGCACGAGCGCGGTCAGGATCTGGCGGCCCAGCGACATCACCGGCATCACGGTGATGCCCGTGACGAAGCACGTGACCAGCAGCACCTCGTAGGACAGCAGCGGCGCGACGAACCAGAAGACCCCCTCGGTGACCATCGACAGCACCACCATCGCCCGCAGCCCGCGCCGGTCCACGATGTGCCCCATCAGCGGCGCGCCCAGCGCGATGCCGACCGTGCTCACCGCCCCGACCAGGCCCGCGGCGCCGTAACCCCGGTCCAGGGTGAGCAGGACGTGCATCGTGACCGTCATGCCCGCGGCCGTCGGCGGCACCCGCGCGATCAGCATCAGCAGCATGAAACCGGGGACGCGGGGCGTGCGGAGGACGGCCAGGTAGCGGGAGACGTTCACCCGTCCATCTTCACTCGACCGGGCAACAGGTTTAACCAGTCGTTTTCTTGACCCGTTCAAGAAACGGTGGTGGAGTGGGAGAGCCATGACCCCAGGACCCCGTGAGCTGCTCAAGGACGCCGGGCTGCGCATCACCGCACCCCGGATCGCGGTGCTCGACTGGCTCGCCGACCACCCCCACGCCACGGCCGACGCGGTCGCCGAGGGCGTGCGGGCCAGGCTGGGGTCCGTCTCCACCCAAGCCGTCTACGACGTGCTGAACGCGTTCACCCGGACCGGGTTGCTGCGCCGGGTCGAACCCGCCGGGCACCCGGCGCGGTACGAGACGCGGACCGGCGACAACCACCACCACCTCGTCTGCCGGAACTGCGGCCGGACCGAGGACGTCGACTGCGTCCACGGCGCCGCGCCCTGCCTGGAGCCCTCGAACGCGGCCGGCTTCGCCGTGGACGAGGCGGAGGTCCTGTTCTGGGGTCTGTGCCCGGACTGCCTCGGGCACTGACTGCCGCCCCCCACCGGAGTCCCCAGCGTGACCGAAGCGCGTCACACCACCAACAACGCGGGCATCCCCGTCGCGAGCGACGACCACTCGCTGACGCTCGGCGCCAACGGCCCCATCCTCCTCCAGGACCACTACCTGATCGAGAAGAACGCCCAGTTCAACCGCGAACGCGTGCCCGAGCGGGTCGTGCACGCCAAGGGCGGCGGCGCGTTCGGCCACTTCGAGACCACCGAGGACGTCAGCCGCTACACCAAGGCGGCGCTGTTCCAGCCCGGCGTGAAGACCGAGGCCCTGGCCCGCTTCTCCACCGTCGCCGGCGAGCTGGGCTCCCCCGACACCTGGCGCGACCCGCGCGGCTTCGCGCTGAAGTTCTACACGACCCAGGGCAACTACGACATCGTCGGCAACAACACCCCGGTGTTCTTCCTGCGCGACCCGATCAAGTTCCCCGACTTCATCCGCTCCCAGAAGCGCCGCGCCGACACCGGCCGCCGCGACCACGACATGCAGTGGGACTTCTGGACGTTGCAGCCGCAGACCGCGCACCAGGTGACGTGGCTGATGGGCGACCGGGGCATCCCCAGGTCGTGGCGGCACCAGAACGGCTACGGCTCGCACACGTACCTGTGGGAGAACGCCGCCGGCGAGCGCTTCTGGGTGAAGTACCACTTCAAGACCGACCAGGGCATCGAGACCCTGACGTCGGAGGAGGCCGCCCGCATCGCCGGCGAGGACGCCGACGCGCACCGGGCCGACCTGTGGCACTCCATCGAGCGGGGCGAGTTCCCGTCGTGGACGCTGCGGGTCCAGGTGATGCCCTACGAGGACGCCGCCACCTACCGCTTCAACCCGTTCCACCTGACCAAGGTGTGGCCGCACGCCGACTACCCGCTGATCGAGGTCGGCAAGCTGGTCCTCGACCGGAACCCGGCGGACTACTTCGCCCAGATCGAGCAGGCCGCGTTCGAGCCGACGAACCTGGTGCCCGGCATCGGCACGTCGCCGGACAGGATGCTGATCGGCCGGATCTTCTCCTACCCCGACGCCCACCGGTACCGCATCGGGGCGAACTACAACGAGCTGCCGGTCAACCGGCCGAAGTCGCCGGTGCACTCGTACGCCAAGGACGGCGCGATGCGCTTCGCCAACGCCGCCGACCCGGTGTACGCGCCGAACTCCTACGGCGGGCCGCACGCGTCCCCGGCGGCGGCCGGCGAGGTCGCGTCGTCGTACGGCGTCGAGGACTCGGTGACCCGTTCGGCTTACAAGCTGCACGCGGAGGACGACGACTTCGGCCAAGCCGGCACCCTGATCCGCGAGGTGATGGACGAGGGGCAGCGCGAACGCCTGGTGCAGACCGTGATCGCGCACGCGTCCAACGGCGTGTCCGAACCGGTGCTGGAGCGCGTGTTCGCGTACTGGCGCAACATCGACAAGAGCACCGGCGACAAGATCGCCGCCGCCTTCGGCAAGTAACCACCCACCCCCTGCGGCCCTCCCCACCCCCGCAGCCCTCCCCACCCGCAGCCCCACCGCGGCCCTCCCCACCGCCCGTCTCCCCACCGCGGCCCTCCCCGCCGCCCACCCCCCGACCACGCCCGCTCCGACCACGCACCCCTGGTGGTGCACCCCCACAGGGCCGTCCGGACTCAGCCGGACGGCCCTGCCCCACTCCCTGCCTCGAGCCAACCCTGCCCAAGCCCAGCCCGAGCCCACACCCTCCCCGCCACCCGAGAGGGCCCAGACTCGCGGCACCCGGTCCGCCCCCGCCCCGCCTACCCGCGCGGTGTCAGTTCGACCACCTCCGGGTGCATCCCCGACAGGCTCACCGGCCACCGCCGCGTCACCACCAGACCCGCTCGCCGAGCGTCGGCGGCGTGCCCGTCGACGTCCGGCAGGAGCAGCAGCGCGCGCCCGTCCGGGCGGAGGACGCGGCGCAGTTCCTGCCAGAGCCGGTGCGGCTCGTGGGCCAGGGCACCGGTCGGCGGCACTTGGCGGGACCACGGCGGGTTGGTCACGACCAGGTCGATCGTGTGGTCGGCTATCGGTAGGTGGGCGGCATCGGCGGTGGTCCAGGTGATTCGGTGGGTGGCCGGTGTGGTCGGGTCGGGTCGGCGGACAGTCCGGTCGGGTCGGCGGGCGGTCTGGTCTGGTCGGCGGGTGGTCGGGTCGGGTTGGTGGTCGGGGGTCGGTCGAGGCGCTCCGCTGGTTTTCAACCGAGGTATGAGAACAGTGTTTCCGTACATTTTCGCCTCATGATCACCCGATCGTGTCGCAGTGGGGCAAGAGCCGGCACGGTCGGCGTTGACCACGGCCGACGCTAGTGCCGCGACATCCCGGTCGCCGGCCACGATCCGCAGGTTGTGGACAACTCCCCGACACGCCTCGATCGGGATCGTCCCCGTGCCGCAGAACGGATCCAGCACCCGATCACCCGGACGCGGCTCCGCCAGCGCCACCATCGCGGCGGCGAGCGGAGGGTGCAGGCTCCCCGGCCGGGACGCCACCCGATAGCCCCGGCGGTGCAGCGGCCGGTCCGCGACGCGCAACGCCAGCAACGCCCGGTCACCCGAGATCGTCACCCGCCACGACAGACCACCCGCCGGCGGGACCCGACCCGACCGCCGACCGAAGTACGGCACCCCCAACGCGGCGGCCAACGGCACACCCACCGCGTCCTCCACGTCGTAGCGGGTGTAGTTCCGACGCCCGAGGAACGACGCCGACACGTCCACACCACCCCCGCCGGACCCCCCACAACGCTCGCGCAACCGCACCAACGACCGCACGTCGACACCCGCGGCGGCCTCGGACAACAGCGAGAGCGACGCCTTGGCCCGCCCCACCCCGCCGACCTCGGCCGCCACCAGGAACACGTCATCGGCGGCACGGAGCGCGAGCACGTCCGGACCGGGATCGACGCAGCGGAACCACACCTCGCGGTGCCCGACCCGCTCCACCCGACCCAGCCCGAGGCGACGGACCTCCGCCGCCACCACGTCCTCGACACCCCGCACCGTCCGCGCCACCACCAGCGCGGCCGTCACGTCGTGACGACAACGCCAGGACGCGGCAGAACCCCGGCGCGCGAAAGCACCGGTACACGAGAGATCACTTGATCTGCTCCCACGTCGCGACCCGGAGCGGCGTGATCACCGCCCCGCATCGCCGGCGAGGGGATTGTCCGCGCAACCCGCCGGCGGGCGCGTCAGACGAGGAAGAAGAACGTCATGCGCCCGATCCTAGCCAGTACCCCGACCCGTGATCACGCCGTTTCCGGGACGTCCTGCCGCGTGTTGGCCAACGCCAACCCCGTGCGCAGCGACCCCACCGCCTCCGCCACAGCCTCCCGGAACACCCCGCCGACACCGAGGATGTTCGCGTAACCGTGGAACAGCCCCTCGTACCGCCGCAACACCACCGGCACGCCCTGCCGCGCCAGCTTCTCCGCGAACGCCTCGCCCTCGTCCCGCAACGGGTCGAACCCGGCCGTCGCCAGGTACGTCGGCGGCATCCCGCTCAGGTCCTCCGCCAGCAGCACCGACAGCCGCGGGTCGGTGTGCGTGTCGCGGGACGGCGCGTAGTGGTCCAGGAACCAGTCCATCTTCTCGTCGGTCAGGAAGAACCCCCGGCCGAACAGCTCCCGCGACCGCCGCCGCACCGACGCGTCCACCGCCGGGTAGAACAGCAGCAGGAACACCGGCTTCACCTCGCCCGCGTGCAACGCCGTCACGGCCGCCAGGTTCCCGCCCGCGCTGTCACCGCCCAACGCGATCCGCCGCGGATCGATCCGCAGCTCCTCGGCGTGCGCCACCGCGTACTCGAACGCGGCCTGCGCGTCGTCCGCCGCGGCCGGGAACGGGTGCTCCGGCGCGAGCCGGTAGTCCGCCGACAGCACCCGCACCCCGCCCTCGACGGCCAGGAACCGGCACAGGTTGTCGTGGCTGTCCAGATCGCCGCTGACCCACCCGCCACCGTGGTAGAAGACCAGCAGCGGCGAGCCGGCGGCCAGCCCGGTCGGCTCGTAGAACCGCGCGCCGACACCGTCCAGCGACAGCGACCGCACCGCCACGCCGCCGATGACGGGACCGCCCACCAGCGTGGTGCTGCGGGTCATCGCCAGGCGGTTGGCCGCGGGCGTGGTCGTCCGCCAGTCCTCGCCGCTGAGCTGCTGCAACCTCAGCAGCAGCTGGGCTTCCGGGTGCAGCCGCTGGCCGTCCACCGTGATGGGCCGGCCGGTGATCAGCCTGCGCAACGGCGCCGGCAGGCCGAACACGAAGCGCAGGGCACCGGCCAGGACGCCGGGAGGGATCGACTCGGCGAGCTTCGACATGAGACGCACGTTACCCGCCGGTAGGGCAGCGGGCGAGAGACGGGCGAGCGACTGGACCTCGACTTAGGTGCAGGTGGCAGGATCGGACACCATGACGGTCACCGTGGTGGGCATCGGCGGATCCCTCCGCCCCAACTCGCAGTCCGAACGCGCGATGAGGATCGCCTTGGAGGGCGCCGTGGACGCGGGCGCGAAGGTGGTCGAGGTCTCCGGGCCCGACCTGGTGCTCCCGTTCTACGACCCGGCCGTCCCCGACCGCGCCGAGAACGCCCACCGGCTGGTCGAGGCGCTGCGCGTCGCGGACGGCGTGGTGCTCGTCTCGCCCGGCTACCACGGCACGGTGTCCGGCCTGGTCAAGAACGCCCTGGACTACATCGAGGACCTGCGCGGCGACGAGCGCCCCTACCTGGACGGCCGCGCGGTCGGCTGCGTCGCCACCGCCCAGGGCTGGCAGGCGTCGGTGACCACGCTGACCGCGTTGCGCTCGATCGTGCACGCGTTGCGCGGCTGGCCCACGCCGCTGGGCGTGGCGGTGAACTCCCGCGAGGTCGAGTTCGACCCCGACGGCGGCTGCACGGTGCCGTCCGTGGCCGACCAACTCCGCACGATCGGGCGACAGGTGGCCGAGTTCGCCGTGTCGAGGGCGCGGTGAGGGGGTAAGTGTTGGAGGGGCGTGAGCTGCCACACGACCGGGTGTGGTTCGGCTTCGGCCGGGTGTTGGGCTGATCGACGGGCCCATTCACCAGCTCGAAGGAGAGCGTTGACCATGCAGGTGCTCTACACGGCGGAAGCCATCGCAGTCGGGGACGGTCGCAACGGCGAGGTCCGCTCCTCCGACGGCGTGATCGACGAGCAGCTCTCGACGCCCCAGGAGCTGGGCGGCCCCGGCGGTGACAAGACCAACCCCGAGCAGCTGTTCGCGGCCGGGTACGCGGCGTGCTTCCACAGCGCGCTCAAGGTCGCCGCGCGGCAGGCCAAGGTCAAGATCGGCGAGACGTCGGTGACGGCCAGGGTCGACCTCGGCCCCGACGGCAACGGCGGCTTCCAGCTCGGCGTGCAGCTGGCGGCGCACGTCCCCGGCGTCGAGCAGGACGTGGCCGAGCGGCTCGCCGCCGCCGCCCACCAGATCTGCCCCTACTCCAACGCCACGCGAGGCAACATCGAGGTGGCTCTCACGACCACCGTCTAGAGGAGGCGTCAGACCCATGAGCAAGACTCAGAAGTCTCCGATCACCAGCCCGCTGTCCGACGCGGACAAGGCCTCGGTCGGCACCGTGCTCCAGGCCACCCTGGTGGACCTGGTCGACCTGTCCCTGGTGGCCAAGCAGGCGCACTGGAACGTCGTCGGCAAGAACTTCCGCAGCGTCCACCTCCAGCTCGACGAACTCGTCACGACCGCCCGCACGTACACCGACGAGGTGGCCGAGCGGGCCGCCGCGCTCGGCATCTCGCCGGACGGCAAGGCGAAGACCGTCGCCGAGGGCTCGGGCGTGCCGGAGTTCCCCGGCGGGTGGCTGAAGGAGGACCAGGTCGTCACCGCGGTCGTCACCGCGTTGGCCGAGCTGATCGGTCGGCTGCGCGCGCGCATCGACGAGACCGACAAGTCCGACCTGGTCACCCAGGACCTGCTGATCGAGATCACGAAGAACCTGGAGCAGGCGCACTGGATGTGGCAGGCGCAGCAGGCCTGACCTGCCCCGACCCGGTTCCCGCGGGGGCCACCGGACTCGGTGGCCCCCGAAAATGTCGGACCTCACGGGTAAACTCGTAACCAGGGTTCCCCTGGGCGGGGACCCTTGCGCAGCGTGGCCCGGAACCCGCGGGCCGCAGGGCGAATCCGCGCGCCGCACGGCCCGGAACCCCGGCGAAGCACGGCCCGGAACCCCGGCCGAACACGGCCCGGAAGCTTGCGCGGCGTGGCCCGAGACGGCAGCCCGAGCCAGGGGCGCCGCGCCGCGCGACACCCCCGCCGAGCCTCCCCGCGCCCTACAGCACCCGCTGCACGAACGACACCTCGGCCGCCGTCTGCCGGATCGTCTCCGCGACCACCAGCGACCCGTGCCCGGCGTCGTACCGGTACACCTCGTACCTCGCCCCCCGCGCGGCCAGCCGGTCGAGGTAGTTGTCGATCTGCCGGATCGGGCAGCGCGGGTCGTTCTCACCCGCCAGCACCAGCACGGGCGCGCGCACCGCGTCCACGTACGTCAACGGCGAGCACTCGCGGTAACGGTCGGGCAGCTCCTCCGGCGACCCGCCGAACAACGCCCGGTCGAACGCCCGCAGCGGCTCCATCTCGTCCTCGTACGCGGCCAGGTAGTCCGCCACCGGCACGCCCGCGACACCGGCCGCCCACCGCTGCGGCTGCGTGCCCAGCGCCAGCAGCGACAGGTACCCGCCCCACGACGCCCCGTTGACCACGCACTTCGCCGGATCCGCGAACCCCGACCCGACGGCCCAGTCGTGCACCGCCGCCACGTCCTCCAGCTCGGTCAACCCCGGCCGGCCCTCGATCGCGTCACGCCACTTCGACCCGTACCCGGTGGACCCCCGGTAGTTCACGTGCACCACGGCGAACCCGGCGTCCAGCCACACCGCCCGGTAGGCGGAGAACCGGTCCTCGTCGGCCGAGTGCGGCCCGCCGTGCAGGTGGAACACGGTCGGCAGCGGGCCGTCGGGCGCACCGGCCGGCCGGGCCACCAGGGCGTGCACGTCGCCCACGAACACGTCGGTCAGGTCGACCGACGCCGGCGCCTTGTGCCCGGGCGGCTCCAGCAGCACGCGCTCGTCGCCGTCCACGTCCAGCACCCGCACCACACCGGGCCGCGCGGCCGACGACCACGAGTACTCCACCGCGCCGTCCGGCCGCACGTTCGCGCTGCCGACCGACCCGTGCGGGGTGTCCAGCGCGTGCAGGACCCCGGTCTCCAGGTCGTAGCGGTGCAGCGTGTTGCGCGCCTGGAACGTGTGCACGACCAGCAGGGACTTCGCGTCCGGGTACCAGTCGGCGCTGATCTCGCCGGGCAGGTCGACCACGACCTCGGTCTCGGTGTCGGCCGCGACGTCCCAGATCAGCAGCTCGTCCTTGCCGCGCCGCTCGTGCCCGACCAGCAGCCGGTTGTCACCGCGCACCGGGCTGAACGCGATCGCGTCCAGGCCCTTGCCCGGACCGTCCCACTTCTCCGCCACCTTCTCACCCGACGGGGTGACCACGCGCAGCGCCGCGTGCCGGTTGTCGCCGTGCTCGGAGTGCGACAGCACGACCAGCGTCTCGTCCTTGGACAACGCCGACACGCCGCCGTCGTTCTCGTGCGCGTACACCACCTCGGCCGGCCCGCCGCCCCGCGCCACGTACACCGTCGTGCCGTCGTCGGTGGACGTGCCGACCGCGACGACCTCGTGCCCGATCTCCAGCCCGGCGGGGTACCCGGCCGGCACGCCGTCCACCGCGGGCTTCGGGTCGCCGCCCGGCCGGAACGGCTCGCTGACCCACGTGCCGAACTCGTCGCCGTCGGTGTCGGCGAACCACCAGATCGTGTCACCGTCCGGGCTGAGCGCGCCGTGCGACGTGCCGTTCGGGCGATCGGTCACCTTGCGGTGCGTGTCGCTCGCCCGGTCCCAGGCGTAGATCTCCCACACGCCGCTGGAGTTCGACAGGTACAGGCTGCGGTCGGGGGCGTCGTCGGCCCAACCCGGCAGGCTCACGCGCGGGGCGGTGAAGCGGGCCCGCCAACGGGCCTCGGCCTCGGCGTCGGCGAACAGCGGGTCGGGCACTTCGGCGGTCGGGTGCGTCGTCACACCCCCGATCCTGCCGGCTTCCGCGCGGTGACCAGGTAGTAGTCGACCAGACCCCGCTCGAAGGCGCGCAACCAGTTGCGGTCCCAGTGGTCGGGGCGCGGGCCCTGCTCGAGCCACCGGTCCAGGCCACGCCACACGTGCTCGCCGATGCTCCGCGCCCCGACGTCGGCGAAACCGGCGTCGCGCAGGTCGCGCACCACGTCGTCGACCCGGTGGGCGTGGTCGAGGCCGGACTCGAACGTCCTGAGCAGCCCGGCCAGCCGCCGACCCGCGCCGTCGGACCCGGTGAAGAACGTGGTGACGGCCAACCGCCCGGCCGGCGCGAGCACGCGGGCGCTCTCGCGCGCGAACCCCGCGACGTCCGGGAAGTGCTGGGCCGCCTCCACCGACAGCAGGGCGTCGAACGAGCCGTCCGGGAACGGCAGGTCGTCCGACGCGCCCTGGACGAACGCCACCCGCGGGTCGTCGTTGGCCCGCGCCGCCCGCGCGACCTGCTCCGGCATCAGGTCCACGCCCCGCACCAGCGCCGGATCACGGCGCAGGACGCGTCGCGCGCCCGGTCCGCGCCCCGAGCCGACTTCGAGCACCCGGTCACCGGGCCCGATCCCGAGCGCGTCCACGACCAGGTCGTACAGCGCCTGCTGGGACGCGATCCGCTGCCCGACGGTCAGCTCGCCGTCCAGCGGGATGCCCGCCCAGTAGCCGAAGTTGATGAAACCGCCGGCGAACGCGGGCAACGCCGCCAGGTCGCCCGTCCCGTACGCCCGCCGCAGTTCGAGGTCTCCCATGACCTCGATGTTCCCGATTAGCGTCCGGGTATGACGGTGGAGAGCTTCGACTTGGCGCAGGTGAACATCGGCCGCATGCTCGCGCCGCTGGACAGCCCGCGGATGGCGGGTTTCGTGGCGGCCCTGGAGCCGGTGAACGCGGTCGCCGACCGCGCGCCGGGCTTCCGGTGGCGGTTGCAGACCGAGGACGGCGACGCGACCGCGATGCGCGTCTTCGACGACGAGTGGCTGCTGGTCAACATGTCGACGTGGGCGTCGCACCAGGCGCTGGTCGACTACGTGTACGGGCCGGAGCACGTGGCCGTGCTGCGGGAGCGGCGGCAGTACTTCGAGCGGCCGGCCGAGGCGATGACCGCGCTGTGGTGGGTGCCGGCGGGCCACCGGCCGACCGTGGCGGAGGCCCAGGAACGGCTGGTGCGCCTGCGCGAGGACGGCCCGACGCCGTTCGCGTTCACGGTGCGTGAGACGTTCCCGGCGCCGGACGCGACGGAGCGTGACCTGGTCGTGCGCGACCTGACGGGCTGCGGGGTGGACTAGCGGTCGAGCTCCTCGTCCAGGATGCGGTCCAACCGGTGCGACGCGCGCACCAGGGCGCGGCAGGCCAGGGCGATCACCGCGGCCACCCCCGCGACCACGAGCGCGGCCACCGGCGAGGCCAGAACCGCGACGAGACCGGCTAAGCCGAGGGTGACCTGGATCGACGCGACGACGGGGACCCAGCTCTTGGGGGCGGTGGTGGTGGTCATGCGGCATCTCCCTGCTGGCGGTGGCGAGCGCCGGAGCGAACGCGTTGACTCGTCGTCGCCACAGCCCCGCTGGTCGTTACGCAACGTCACGTGAACCGTCAACCTTCACTCGATTGGGTTAACAGAACGTGACGGAGGCTCGAGGGACTGGGCCGTTCGCGGATTAGGAAACAGCGAGGAGTAGTTCGTAACGCTCACGTTGGTCCAAACGAATCACGGGATACACGGGTGGCAGCGCAGGGAGGTCTGACCGATGATCGAGAACACGGTTCGGCAGGGCGGTCGCGTCGGGTGCGTCGACGCCCTGGGTCGTCGGCGGACCCTGGAGGTGTCGCTCACCGACGAGGGCAACGTCTGCATCCACACCCCGCCCGGCGAGTCCGCGAAGCTCGACTGGAACGAGGTCGGCGAACTCCTCCGGCGCCTCGCGGAGCTGCGACCGCACGTGAAGTGACGTCCGGTCGACGCGGCCGGGAGGACTCAGCGGACCTCCCGGCCGCACCCGCCTGAAAACCGCTCGCCCGCCCCCGCGAGCCCCGGTCCAATGGGCCGATGATCGACCACACGGAACTCAACCGCCGTCACTGGGAAGACCACGCCGCCGCCGCGCACGGACCCCTGGCCCGCGAGCACTGGGCGCGGACCGAACCGTGCTGGGGGTTGTGGGCCACCCCCGAGTCGGAGATCTCCGTCCTGCCGCCCGACCTCGCCGGCATGGACGTGATCGAACTCGGCTGCGGCACCGCCTACGTCTCCGCCTGGCTGGCCAGGCTCGGCGCGCGACCCGTCGGCATCGACATCTCGGCCCGCCAGCTCGACACCGCCCGCGAGATGCAGGCCGAGTTCGGCCTCGACTTCCCCCTGCTGCTGGGCGACGCCGAACACGTGCCCCGCGACGGCGCCACCTTCGACCTCGCGATCAGCGAGTACGGCGCGTCCCTCTGGTGCGACCCGCACCGCTGGATCCCCGAAGCCGCCCGCCTGCTCCGGCCCGGCGGCCACCTCGTCTTCCTCACCCGGTCACCGCTGTTCGCCCTGTGCGCCCGTGACGGCGCGAGCGCGTCCACCTCGCTGCGACGACCCCAGTTCGGCCTGCGCCGCGTCGACTACGGCACGTCCGCCGAGTTCACCCTCCCGCACGGCGAGATGCTCCGGCTGCTGCGCTCGTCCGGCTTCACCGTGGACGACCTGATCGAGATCCAGGCCCCCGAACCCGCCCACCGCGAGTACCTCGAGGTGTCGTCGTCGTGGGCCCGGCAGTGGCCGAGCGAGGAGATCTGGACGGCGCGACTGACGTCTGGGCAGGCCAGACAGTCGTAGCCACTCGAACGAGTAAATCTATGATCGCCGGAGTAGACATTCGTGCCCCGGCGTGTGTAGTGTTCTCCTCGTACGAGAGAGAACGTCCGATCGGCACGGGAGATGACGAACTACCCGTGATGCGCGGGCAGTCGGCAGGAGCAGTACCGGGAGCGCAAGCGATTTACGCAGGAACCACTGCGCACCCCGCGCCGACAGACCCGCGCGTGCAGTGGCAAGGCGGTCAGGCGAGCTGGAGCCGATCAGTGGAAGGGGTTCCAGCGCGGTGGCCGGGCGGTCGACGAGGTGAGCCGGAGCAAGCGAGAAGTCCGGTGCCGACCGCCGAAACAGCGCAAGAAGTCGGTGACCAGAGAAGAAGGGAAGGGTTGCACACCATCGGATCGCCTGCCTCAGGCCGAAGTCGGGCCGGGTGGGTACCGCAGTCCAGAAAGATTGGAAGGTGGTCTCCGGTTACGCAAACGCGATCCACGCTGTCTCCGCCGCGGTTCGGCGGATGACGCGGACACGGTAAACCGGCCGAAAGGCCGGATGGTGGGAAACCCATAACCCTGGGGCCCGGCGCCGACAAGCGGCGCCGGGCCCCTCGTGGCGCGGAGGTGCGATGACCCCAGAAACGAACGAGCCGCGACCCGCGGCTGACAAGTTGGACGACGAGCACTACCCCGCCTTCACGATGGGCAGGGCCGCGGAGATGCTCGGCACCACGCCGGGTTTCCTGCGGGGCCTGGACGAGGCGAAGCTGATCGAGCCCGAGCGCTCGTCCGGCGGCCACCGCCGCTACTCCCGGTACCAGCTCAGGCTGGCCGCCCGGGTCAGGGAACTGGTCGACCAGGGCATGAGCCTCGACGCCGCGTGCCGCATCGTCACCCTGGAGGACCAACTCCAGGAAGCCAGGGACCTCAACAAGCAGAACGCCCGCCCCGAACCGGACCAGCCGTACCCGCCATTGCGGGGCGTGTGACCGCGTCGGGTGACGTCCACCCGACCCAGCAGAGCAGCGCGCGCGTCACGGCCTCACCACCCGTGACCGCGCCCGCCGAACCACCCCGCCTGCGGCCGGCTCGTGCGCCAACACCGTCCCCGCAAGACCACGGGCACACAAAGCACGAGGCCGGGCCACCACAGTGGTGACCCGGCCTCATGACCTACCGCAACCGGTCGGGGTGACAGGATTTGAACCTGCGACCTCTTCGTCCCGAACGAAGCGCGCTACCAAACTGCGCCACACCCCGGCTTGCTCTCGAACGAGGAGAACTCTACCTGACGTTCCCACCCACTCCGAACCGGGTATCCCTTTTCGCTTCGGACACGTCCTGACCTGCGTCGACAGGCCGCGGCACCAAGGTCAGCAAGCTCGCCTCCGGCGGGCACGCGAAGCGGACCGGCGCGTACGGCGACGTGCCCAGGCCGGCCGACACGTTCAGCCACATGTGCGCACCCCACCGCGAGACACCACGGGCGCGCGAGCGGTCCAGTTCGCAGTTCGTCACGATCGCGCCGTAGCCCGGGATGCGCAGCTGCCCGCCGTGCGTGTGACCCGCCAGCACCAGGTCGTACCCCTCGGCCGCGAACGGGTCCAGCACGCGCGGCTCCGGCGAGTGCGTGACGCCCAGCCGCAGCGGCACGTCCGGCAACGGCCCGCTGATCTCCTCGAACCGGTCCCGCTTGAGGTGCGGGTCGTCCAGGCCCGCGGCGAAGACCTCCAGGCCGTTCACCTCGAACCGGCGGCGCGCGTGGGTCAGGTCCAGCCAGCCGTGCTCGATCATCGCCGCGCGCAGGTCCCGCCACGGCAACCGGATGCCGTGGATGCGCTTCGTCTTCGCCGACGGCAGCAGGTAGCGGGCCGGGTTCTTCGGGCGCGGCGCGTAGTAGTCGTTGCTGCCGAACACGAACACGCCGGGACGGTTCAGCAGCGGACCCAGCGCGCGCACCACCGCGGGCACGGCCTGCAGGTGCGCCAGGTTGTCACCGGTGTTCACCACCAGGTCCGGCTCCAACTCGTCCAGCGCGGCGACCCACCGCTGCTTGGACTTCTGGCCCGGCATCATGTGCAGGTCGGAGATGTGCAGCACCCGCAGCGGCGACGACCCGGGCGCGAGCACCGGCACCGTCGCCTCGCGCAACGTCCACCGCCTCCGCTCGATCCCCGCCGCGTAGGCGAGCGTGGCGGTGCCCAGGGCGGTGGTGGCGAGCAGCGTTCGGCCGAGCGTGTTCACAGGGTCGAGGGTAGGGGGTTGACCGATTCGGGGTGAGACGGGCTTCCCGGTACCGTTCCGGCTCATGGCGGAGTTGAAGGCGCGGTTGCAGGCGGACCTGACGGCGGCGATCAAGAACCGGGAGACCGTCCGGGCGGGCGCGCTGCGGATGACGCTGGCCGCCCTGACCACCGAAGAGGTCTCCGGCAAGAGCGCCCGGCAGCTCACCGACGACGAGGTGCTGAAGGTCATCACCCGTGAGGTGAAGAAGCGCAAGGAGGCCGCGGAGGCGTTCGCCGGCGCCGGGCGGACCGAGCAGGCCGAGCTGGAGCAGGCCGAGTCCAAGGTGCTGGAGGCCTACCTGCCCGCGCAGCTCGACGACTCCGAGTTGGCCACCCTCGTCGACGCCGCGATCGCCCAGGTCGCGGAGCAGCTCGGCGAGAAGCCCGGTCAGCGGCAGATGGGCCAGGTCATGAAGGTCGTCAACGCCCAGGTCGCGGGCCGTGCGGAGGGCGGCCGAGTCGCCGCTGCGGTCAAGGCCAAGTTGATCTAAGGTCGGTCCCGGGGCGACCCAGGCTCGCGGTCGAGAACGGTCCTGCCAAACACGATCGGGTGATCATCGCCCGACAATGTACGGAAACACCGTTCTCGTACCTCGGTTGAAAACCAGCGGAACGCCTCGACCACCCCCGACCCCTCGACCACCCACCTGACCACCACCCGCCCACCCCGCGCCACCCGCTGAGCCGGCTCACATCGCCTTGCCTCGAGCCACCCCGACGCGGCCGACCCCAGACCGCACCCCCGGCCTCCGCCGGCCACCGCAAGCACCAGCGGACACCGGCACGGGCAGGCACGAGGGGAGCGCGGCAGAGACGGGATGAGCGCGGGTCCTGAGCCCCTCGGGTATGGGGACGGGCGCGCGCATGGGGACAGGGGCACAGGACGCGGCCGCAATGGGAGCGCGGCGTGGTCGGCATGAGAGCAGGGCGCGGTCGGCACGGACGGATGCGCGCGCCGTGGGGCATGCGGCATGGGTGCGGACGGATGCGTGTGGCGTGGACGTCCGGGTGGGTGTGGGCGCGGATCGGACGTGCGGACGTGCGGGTGTGAGTGGGGGTGTGGGGGCGCGGACGTGCGGATGCCGGTGAGGGCGCGGACGTGTGGGTGCGCGCGGATGGCGGGCGCGCGGGGTGGGATGTGGATGCGGGTGCTGAGGTGCGCGAACGCGCACGACTGTGCGGCCCAGGCAGGAGTGGCTGCGGGGCCGGGGCAGGGGTGAGGGTCCCGCGCAGGGTGAAGGGCCCGCGCGGGGCGAAGGGCCCGCGCAGGGTGAAGGGCCCGTGCAGGGTGAAGGGCCCGCGCAGGGCGAGGCGGGCCTTCGGGCGCGGCGCCGGTGGTGGTGGCGTGAGAGGGGTGGCGTGAGGGGTGGGGGTTAGCGGCGCGGTGGGTCGGTGGGGATGGTGATTTGTGGGGGACCTGTGGGGCGGCCCGGGTCGGTCGGGTGGCCGGGATTGCCTTGGCCCGGGTTGGGGGTTTCGGTGGTCGTGGGTGGGGCGGCGGGTTGGGGCGGGGGGACGTAGCCGGTGGAGACCAGGAGCGTCACGACGGTGCCCTTCAGGGCGCTGCCGCGCGGGGTCTGGCTGACTACCTGGCCCTTCGGCTGCTCGGAGTTGCGGTTCTGGGCGGAGACCTTGTAGCCCGCTTGTTCGAGGATCTGCGTGGCGTCGTTGACGTTGCGGCCGACGACATCGGGAATGCGGATCTCGCTGCCGCCCTTGAGGTAGCGCTCCTCGACCGCGGGCAGGCCGCGCACCGGCAGTCCTTCGTGGACCTTCGACATCGTCTCGAACCACGTGCGCGCGGGCACGGTGCCGCCGTAGATGTCACCGTTGCCGCACAGCCGAGGCGGGCCGGAGTTCACGCAGATGCCGCGTGGCTCCACGCCGTCGTTGAAGGTCTGGACGGCGCCGGCGAAGTCCGGGGTGGCGCCGATGAACGCGGCCGACTTGTAGTCCTCCGTCGTCCCCGTCTTGCCGAGCATCGGACGCGTCCACTTGAACTGCTGCGCGGCCCGCGCCGCCGTGCCGCCACCCTGGTCGTCCTTGGACATCCCGACGGCCAGACCGTTGGCCAGCGGCTCGGCGACGGCCTGCTCGCACGGCGCCTCGTTGACCCGCACCGGTTGGCCGTTGCGGTCCAGGATCTGGGCGATCGGGGACGGCGGGCACCACACCCCGCCGCTCATGATCGTCGCGGCCACGTTCGCCAGCTCCAGCGTGCTCACCGGAGCGGGGCTGAGGGTGAAGGAAGCGTTGCCGCCGTTGGACTTGTAGAACTCGGTCTGCGAGATCCGCAGCTCCTTGTTCTTCGCCTTCGGGTCCGGCCGCACGCCCGCGATGTTCGTCGCCATCGTCTCGCGCATCCCCAACCGCGACGCCATGTCGACCACCGGGTCCATGCCCAACTGCTCTTCCAGGATCACGAAACCGGTGTTCGGCGAGGTCTGCAACGCCGTCTGCAACGACATCTGCGCCGGATACGTGGACGACGCGTTGCCCAGGCAGTACCACCGGGTGTTCGGCTCACCGGTCGGCGGGCACTTGTCCCCACCGCCCTTGAACACCCGCGACACGTGCGAGTTCGGCGTGGCGATCGTGTTCTCGATCCCCATGCCCTTCTCCAACGCCGCCGCGGCCGTGAACACCTTGTACACCGACCCCGCGCCGAACTTGTTCTCCACCCCGGACGGCAGGTCGAACTGGGTCTGGAACTGGTCGGCCTTCAACCCGTAGTCGCGGTTCGCGACCAGCGCCACGACCTCGTGCCGCTCCTTGCCCGGCCGCACGACCGCCATCGCGTTCGCGATCCCGTCGGTCGACTTCGCGACCTGCGCCTCCGCCGAGCGCTTGGCGTGGTCGGTGATCGTGCGGTCCAAAGTGGTCCGGATCGTGTAACCGCCGGTCTTCAGCTGCTCCACGCTGAAACCGTTGCGCTCCAAGTAGTTCAACGCGTAAGAGCAGAAGAAGCCGTGTTCCGGCCCGGCCCCGATGCACCCGTTGGGCGGCGTCCGCACCGGCGTCGCCAACCCGAGCGGCTCGGCCTTCGCGGCCTCGGCGGCGTCACGCGACAGCTTGTCGTTCTCGACCATCTTGTCGATCACCTGGTTGCGCCGCTGCAACGCCTTCTCCGGGAACACCTCCGGGTCCAGCGCCGACGGGCTGTTGACCATGCCCGCGAGCATCGCCGCCTGCGCCACGGTCAACTTGTCCGCCGTGGTGTTGAAGTACGCCTGGGACGCCGCCGCGATGCCGTAGATCGTCGACCCGAACGGCACCACGTTCAGGTAGCGGGCGAGGATCTCCTCCTTGCCCAGCTGGCTCTCCAGTTGCAGCGAGATGCGCCACTCCCGCGCCTTGCGCGCGATCGTCTGCTCCTGCGCCTTCTGCTGCTCCACCTGGTTGTTGCGCGCGACGACGTGCACCAGGTAGTTCTTCACGTACTGCTGCGTGAGCGTGGACGCACCCTGGGTGACCGAGCCGCTGAACTGGTTGGTCAACCCGGCCCGGATCGTGCCCCGCCAGTCCACGCCCTGGTGCTCGTAGAACCGGCGGTCCTCGATCGAGACCAGCGCGGCCTTCATCGTCGGCGAGATCATGTCCGGCGCCACCAGCACCCGGTACTGGTCGTACAGGTACGCGATGGGCACGCCGTCCTTGTCGGTGATCGTGGAGATCAACGGCGGGTCGGTGGTGACCAGGTCGGCGGAGATGCTGTCGACCGTGTCGCTGGCTCTGTTCGACGCCATGCCCAGCGAGCCCACGACGGGGAACAACATGCCCGCCAGCAGCACTCCGGCCAGCAGACACAGTCCGAGCAGTTTCAGCACGCCGTTCCTGGCTCGCATGCAGGTCAGCGTACGCGGCACCTGAAGAGGTGATCGGGATCGCGCACAGTTGATTACTCAGGATGAGTACTCGTACTCAAGACAGGTAACAGGTGGGCAACCCAGGGTTGGAGGTGGAACCAGAAGGCTCTACAGTCCGTCACTGTCCAAGACAGCAGCCGAGGGCACGACCACTCGATGGTGAGCCTACGGCATCCGCGGCAGGGGTGTGGCGGATTTGAAGGTCTGGGCACTGTGTGAACTGAGGTGGGGGATATGCAGCAGGGGGATTGGCGGATCAAGGCCTCGTGCCGTGATGAGGAGCCGGACCAGCTCTTCGTCCGCGGTGCGGAGCAGCGCAAGGCCAAGGTGGTGTGCCTGGGATGCCCGGTGCGCACCGAGTGCCTTGCCGAGGCCCTGGACAACCGGATCGAGTTCGGTGTCTGGGGCGGAATGACGGAGCGTGAACGGCGGGCGCTGCTGCGGCGTCGCCCGGACGTCACCTCATGGCACGAGCTCCTCGACACGGCACGTCAGGAGCACCACGAGGAGTCCAAGGTCGGCTGACCGGCCGGGCTCCCTACTCGCCCGCCAGCCGCCGGCCGATCTCGTGCAGGCCGTCCAGGTCGTGCACGTCGGTGGGCAGTGCGGGTACTCCGATCAGCGGAACACCAGGGTGCGCACGGGTGAATCGCGCGAGCAGTCGCTTCTCCCGATCGGCGACCGCCACGCGATCCGCGTGCACCCGCAACACCGCGGCAGCCAGCGGGGCGTCCCCAGTGCGCTCCAGCCGGTCGGCCGCCGCCAGCGCACCGGGTGCCGGCAAGGGGGCCAGCACCGGGTGCGTCCGGTTCGCCACCAGGCCGGTCAACGGCATCCGTTCCGCGCTCAACCGCTCCACGAAGTAGCTGGCCTCGCGCAACGCGTCCGGTTCGGCCGCCGCGACCACCAGGAACCCGGTTCCGGGTGATCGCAGCAGCTCGTAGGTGGCCTGGGCGCGTTGCCGGAAGCCGCCGAACATGCTGTCGAACGCCTGCACGAACGTCGACGCGTCCTGCAGGAGTTGGCCGCCGACGATGGTGGACACGGCTTTGGTGAACAGGCTGAAGCCCGTGCCCACGATCTTGCGGATGCCGCGCCCGCCCGCCCGGGCGGGCGCCGACAGCATCCGGATCAGCTTGCCGTCCAGCACCGTCGACAGCCGCTGCGGCGCGTCCAGGAAGTCCAGCGCCGACCGGCTCGGCGGCGTGTCCACGACCACCAGGTCCCACTCGTCGCGCTCGACGAGCTGGCCCAGCTTCTCCATCGCCATGTACTCCTGCGTGCCGGAGAACGACGTGGAAATCGTCTGGTAGAACGGGTTCGCCAGGATCTGCTCGGCCCGCTCGCGACCGGCGTGCTGCCACACCATGTCGTCGAACGTGCGGCGCATGTCCAGCATCATCGCGTGCAGCTCGCCCTTGTCGACGTCGAGCGCGTCGACCCGCCGCGGCTGGTTGTCCAGCTCCCCGAGGCCGAGCGACTGCGCCAGCCTGCGCGCCGGGTCGATCGTCAGCACGACGGCCCGCCTGCCGCGTTCGGCGGCCCGCACGGCCAGCGCCGCCGCCGTGGTCGTCTTGCCGACGCCACCGGACCCGCAGCACACCAGCACCCGGGTCTCCGGGTTGTCCAGCAGCGCGTCCACGTCCAGCCGGTTCACCGCACACCCCGCCCGACCAGCAGCTCGGCCAGCTCGTAGAGCGCGGCCACGTCCACCCCGTCGGTCAGCTCGGGCAGCTCCACCGTCGGCAGGTCCGCCTCCGCCAGCTTCTCCTTCGCCCGCTCCTCCATGCGGACGCGCAACGCGTGCTCCACGGTCTGGTCCAGCAGCCCGTCCAGCACGTCGGCGTCCACGTCGAGGCCCGCCGCCTCCAGCCCGGCCCGCACCCGCCCGGCGTCGACCCGTCCCTGCGACGCCGACGCGACCGACCGCGCGGGCAGCCGAGGCGGGCTGACCCGGTTCACGAACACCGCGCCCGGCCGCAGGTCCGCGGCGTCCAGCTCGGCCACCGCGTCCAACGTCTCGCGCACCGGCATCTCCTCCAGCAACGCCACCAGGTGCACCGCCGTGTCGCCGGAGTGCAGCAGCTTCACCACGCCCTCGCTCTGGCCCTTGATCGGCCCGACCTTGGCCAGGTCGGCCATGGCCCTGGTGACGTCCAGGAACCGGACCACCCGGCCGGTCGGCGGCGCGTCGAGCACGACGGCGTCGTACTCGTGCCGCCCGGCCTTGCCCGCGCGGCGCACGCACTCCTTCACCTTGCCGGTGAGCAGCACGTCCCGCAGGCCCGGCGCGAGGGTGGTGGCGAACTCGATCGCGCCCATCTTCTTCAACGTCCGGCCGGCGAAGCCGAGGTTGTAGAACATGTCGAGGTACTCGAGCAACGCCGCCTCGGGGTCCACGGCGAGCGCCCGCACCTCGCCGCCACCGGGCGCGGACGCGATCCGCTCCTCGGAGTACGGCAGCGGCGGCCGGTCGAACAGCTGCGCGATGCCCTGCCGGTTCTCCACCTCCACCAGCAGCACGCGCCGCCCACCGGTGGCCAGCGCCAGCGCGAGCGCGGCGGCGACCGTGGTCTTGCCGGTCCCGCCCTTGCCCGTCACCACGTGCAGTCGCGCACGGGCGAGTTCGTCGGTCCAGCCGTTCACCGGATCAGCCTATGCGCGACGCCCTGAGAACCGCTGGCCACGACGCCTGCCACGGTCAGTCCCACATGGTGACGAACACCACCGCGATGGCGGTCGCGGCGACAACGCCCCAGGCCAGGACCGACGGCAGCACGTACGCGATCAGCACCGCGACGACCGCGACGATCACCGCCCCGACCAGCAACGCCCGCATCACGTCGGACCGCCTGGCACCCTTGCGATCCCGCGCCTGGGCCATCCCGACGAGGATCATCACCAGCCCGCCCAGCAGGAACGCGCCGGTGGCGACGAGCCGCCACGTTTCCACGTGATCAACGCTAGCCCGGAGTGACCACCCAGTCACGTCACGCTTTGGTGCTCCCGCATCACCTCCTCCGCCTGCTCCACCCACACCAGGCGCGCCCGCGCCGTCTTGTCGATCGCGAAGTACCAGAGCGCCCGCTCCGCGCTCGTGGTCGAGATCCGCAGGCCCGGCCCGCCCTCCGGACCTGTCACCTCCGCCGTGCCGTCCCCGAAGTCCAGGCCCCACGCCGCGACCCACCCGTCCTCGGCGTCCTCCTGGACGATCGCGAACAGCCTCGGTGCCTCCGCGATCACTTCCTCGTCATCCATGGCTTGAGAGTACAGTTTGAGTTGTTCAACTCGGTCAAATCGAAAGAGTGAACTTCGCGCGACTGACTGTTACCGACAGTGGTTAGGGTGATCGAATGGCAATCGGCTCGACGCGGGGCAAGCGCCGCCTCGGACGTCACATCCGTCCGATCTTGGAGAGGTCCGGCCTCAAGGTGGACGAGGTCGTCAAGGTCTCCCGGGTGTCCCGGCCGACGATCGTCCGGATGCTGTCCGGCGACGCCCTGGCGCGCTGGCCGACGCTCGCGATGGTGCTCGACGTCATCGGCGCGACCCCGGAGGAGAAGACCCGCGCCCTCCAGCTCTGGGAGGTCGCCGACGTCGACCCGTCCGTGATCGGGCACGCCCGCGACCTGCCGTCCGGCTACAAGCGGTTCAGGATGGACGAACTGGAGGCGGTGCGGGAGCGCTCGCTCGACCCGATGCTGGTCACGGGCCTGCTCCAGACCGCCGGATACGCCGAGGCGGTCGCGCGGGCCACGTCCAGGCGGATCATCGGGGACAACTGGGACGAGCATGCCGCCGCCGAGCGGTCCGAGAGGCAGGAACTGCTGTCCCGGGAGAAGCCGCTGGAGTTCCACGCCGTGGTGGACGAAGCGGCGTTGCGGCGGCTGGTGGGCGGTGTCGAGGTGATGCGCGGGCAGTTGGACCACCTCGTCGCCATGGCGGAACTGCCGAACGTGACGATCCAGGTGCTGCCGTACAGCCGAGGTGCTTACGAGGCGCAGGCCGGTGGGCTGCACTTGCTGGAGTTCGCCGAATCGGACGAGCCGCTGGCCGCCTATGTGGAGGCACTGACCGGTCTCGCGCCGGTGGAGGATGAGGATGCCGAGGTGTTGTCGGCCGTGTGGGACGACGCGGCGCGCCTCGCGCTCACGGCGGAGGAGTCCGTGAGCCTCATCAGAGCGGTGCGGGACGCGCTAGGAGATTCGTGATCAACCAGGAATGGCGTAAGAGCAGCCGGAGCGCGTCCGCCGCGCAGTGCGTCGAGCTGGCGGTGACGGAGCGGGTGACCGGGGTGCGGGACACCAAGAACCGGGACGGCGGGACGTTGGAGTTCGGCGCGAAGGCGTTCGCGGCGTTCCTCGCCGATGTGAAGCGGTCTCGGCTCTGAGCACGGCGTAACACGAACGGGGGTACTCGGACGGGTGCCCCTGTTCGCCGTCCCGCTAGGCTGCGGCCCATGCAGAAGTGGGAGTACGCGACCGTCCCGCTGTTGATCCACGCCACCAAGGCGATCCTGGACCAGTGGGGTGAGGACGGCTGGGAGCTCGTCACCGTGCTGCCGAACCCGAGCGGCGAGCAGCACGTCGCCTACCTGAAGCGGCCCAAGGCATGAGCTGGACGGCACGACTGGCCGAACTGGGCGTCGCACTGCCCGAGGTCGCGGCCCCGGTCGCGGCCTACGTGCCCGCCGTGCGCACCGGCCGGCTGGTCTTCACCTCCGGGCAGCTGCCCTTCGTCCAGGGCTCGCTCGCGGCCACCGGCAAGGTCGGCGGCGACGTCAGCCCCGAGGAGGCCAAGGACCACGCCCGCACGTGCGCGCTGAACGCGTTGGCCGCCGTGGACGCGCTGGTCGGCCTGGACTCGGTCGTCCGCGTCGTGAAGCTGGTCGGGTTCGTCGCGTCCGCCGACGGCTTCACCGGCCAGCCCGCCGTGGTCAACGGGGCGTCCGACCTGATCGGCGAGGTGTTCGGCGAGGCCGGGCAGCACGCGCGGTCCGCCGTCGGCGTCGCCGAGCTGCCGCTGGGCGCGCCGGTCGAGGTGGAACTGATCGTCGAGATCGGGGAGTGAGATGTCGGACACGTGCCACGAGCTGTTGCTGAGGCTGGCCGGGCGGCTGCCTGACGACCTGCTCTGGAGGTTCCGCGACTGGGCCGCCACGGACGCCATCGCGGTGCTCGCCCGCGTGCTGCCGCGCACGTTGCTGCACGACCGGATCGGCCTGACCGACTACGAGCAGCGCCTGCTGGCGGACGCCCTCGTGCCGCACGGGGCCGACCGGTCCACGATCAGTTCGGTCAAAGGGCTGGACGAACTGCCCGAATCCGGCTACACCTTCTCCCCGGAATCACCCGATCGGGTGTCGATGGGTGATTCCGCGACCGTGGTGCTCGGAGCGACCTTGCGGGGACGCCTCGGGGTCGGCGAAGTCCGGTCCTCGTGGCGGCTGGGCGAGGGCGAACCCAGGAGGCTGATCCTGGTCACCGCCACGACCGGCGAAGCCCGGTTGACCGGTGAGCTCCAGCGCGTGCTGCGGGCGCTCGGCGAGCACGACCCGTGCGTTGAGGTCCTGCCCGCCGGAATGGACCTGCCGCCCTACCACAGGGCGGCGTTGGCGGCATCGGAGCTGGTGTGCGCCGGCGCTGACGCCGACGGGCACCTGGTGCCGGTATAGAGCTCGGCGCTCCCGCGCGGGCCGGAAGGAGAACAGGCGTGACGAACGACGGAGTGGGACTCCCCGTCCGTTTACACGACCTCCTGTTGGCGTTGGCCGGTCGGGTCGACGACGACGCGTTGACCCAGGCTCGGGAGCTGCTGGCGGTCGCGGAGCTGGACAGAGCCGTGGAGCTCGTCGTCGGCTGCCTGCTGGCCGGGCGCATCCCGGTGTCTCCTGAGGAGCGCCGCGAGATCGGCTGGCTGCTGGGCGAGGTCCGCTCCGACCGGTCGCTGGCCGACAAGCTGTTCGCGGTGGAGCGGGTGCCGGTGGTCAAGCACCGGTTCAGCGTGGAGTCCGACCCGGCCGACGGGCTCGGCGACGTGCTGGGCAAGACCGTGTCGGTGCTGCCGGACGTGCGCGGCGTGCGCGCCACGTGGCGGTCCAGCCCGGCCGGCGCGACGCCCGGGCCGCTGCCGCAGCGGGTCGTCCTGGTGGACATCGGCCCGGCGGGCTTCGCGCCCGCCACCGCCTACCGGGTGGACACCGTGCTGCGCAAGGCGGGCATCCGCGCGGCGGTCGAGGTGCTGACCGTGGGCACGCAGCTCGGCGAGTACCACGCGGCGGCCGTCACGACCGCGCGCGAGGTGTTCTTCCCGTCGGGGTCCACGAGCCCCCAGCCGCCACCCGACCAGGCCACGTGGTTCGACGGTGAACCGCGGGACCAGGCACCGGTGGTCGAGCCGGAACCGGTGCCTGTCGAACCCCAGAACGGCTCCAAGTCACGTCGGGCGCGCGTCGAGTCGTACGAGGGCGCGCAGCCGTTCCCGCCCAAGCCGGTGAAGCGGTTGCCGGTGCGCGAGGCGGTCGAGGACGTCCACGTCGAGGAAGTCCGCGTGGAGGACACCCGCATGGATGACATCCGTGTGGATGACGTCCCGGCGGAGGAAGTCCGCGTGGAGGACCTTCGACTGGAGGACGTTCGCGTCGAGGAAGTTCACCCGGAAGAGGCTCCGGTGGCCCAGGAGGCGCGGATCGACGCGCCGCCCGTGGTCGAGGAGCGTCCGCCGGCGCCGGTGTTCGCGTTCCCGGACGACCACCCGCTGTCGCGGGCCGAGGTCACCACGGAGCTCGGGCCGGACGACCTTGCCGCGTTGCAGGCCGCGTTGGCGGAGGGGCAGCCACCTGCCGCCGTGCAGCTGCCGCCGACCGTGGACGCCAAGCTCAGCGACCGGGAACGGGCGTTGTTGCAGCAGCTGCACGAGGAGCTGGCGCAGCGGGAGCAGCAGTCGTGGCCGGGTGGCCCGGAGTTCGTCAACGGCGCGCCGAAGCCGACGAACGGCAAGTACCCCGGCTAGAGGCTCCGCAGCTTGATCAGCAGCTCGGCCCTGGCGTCCCTGGTGAGGGGGCGGTAGGGCCGAGCCGCTCTGCGGTTGGTCGACGCCTCGATCCGGCGGCGGACGGGGTCGTCCTCGGGCATGTCGTCCCGCACTTCGAGGCCTTCCTCGGCCCACGCGGCGGCGTGCGCGTCGGCCCGGTGGTGACGCAACGCCCTGAGCTGGTCGAACAGGCGTGCCTGAGGTGTGTCGCCGGTGTGCGCGGCGCTCATCGGGTGCTCGACCGGCGGGACGGCGACGTCCGGCGGGGCCGGCCACAGGTCGGCGGCGGCCCTCGTGTGCGCCTCGTTGACCATGGTGAGGAACGCGTGGCACCGCGCGGTGGCGGTGACCTGGCCGTCCTCGACCACCAGCCAGTCCGGGTCGGCGAGCGCGGCGTCGAGGAGCGGGTTGTAGCGGTGCACGTCCTTCACCGCTTGCAGCGGCATCGGGCCGTGCGCGAGGACGCTCGCCAGGTCGCCCAGGATCGGCACGTGCGGCGGGCGTTCGCCGTGGAGGTAGCGCGCGCTCCGGTGGTGCACGGGCGGGATGAGCCGGTGTAACTCCACGGCGACCTCGGCAGCGGTCGCGCAAGCGTTTGCCTCGTCCGGGTCGGTCACCCTTCGGCCTTTCGCCGGGCCAGGTCGATGATCCGCTGCAGGTGCAGGCCGCGGCGGACGTCCAGCGGGTGCTCGGTGGTGCCGCTGTCGACCATCGCCACGAAGTCGTCCAGCAGGTTGGTGAACGCCTGCTGCGCGGTCGTGCCCCGGTCGGCCAGCACGCGGTGACCGTGCTCGCCGTAGACGATCACCTCGGCGATGCTCGGTTCGAGCGGCAACTTCATGGTCATCGTGGCCACGCTCGTCGCGCCGCCCTCGTGCCGGAACACGATCTGCCACAACCCGTGCTCGGACTCGTCGGCCGCGATGACGTCCGTGATCATGCCCAGGGTGGCGTCGAGCATGTCGAACGCGTGCGGGCCGATGTCGTCCAGCGGACCCCGCTCGTGCCGCCACGGCGAGTGGGAGTACGGGCCGCCGAGCAGCGCTCCGGTCAGCCAGCGCGCGCTGCCGCCCACCCAACCGCCCTGTTGTTCGAGCTGGGCCAGTTGCTCACGGGTCTCCGGGGTGTACCGCTTGGTCAGGACGACCAGCGAGGCGACGTTGTTGGCCTTGACGGCGTCGGCGAGGCGTTCGGCGTCCTCGAGCGTGGCCGCGATCGGCTTCTCCAGGATCAGGTGCTTGCCCTGCTCGGCGGCCTTGATCGCGATCTCGGCCTGCACCTGCGGCGGGACCGCGAACGCGACCGCGTCCACCTCCGCCAGCAGGTCGTCCGGGGTCTCGGCGGTGGTCGCGCCGTGGGCCTTGGCCAACTCGGCGGCAGCCTCCCCCCGACGGGCCCAGATCGTGGTCAGGCGGGTGCCCGGGTGGTCGGCGATACCCGGTGCGTGCACCGTGGTCGCCCACGGGCCGGCACCGACGAGTCCTACGCGCAGCTGTTCGTCCACCCGACCATCCTGCCTTTCATCGGCCACCGATGTAAGTCGACTCGGGGACGAAGATCCGGCCGCCGTTGTCGAAGCGCAGCTCCACGCCGTCGGGCCGGCGCTCGACCTCCGGCGTGTCGTCCCAGCCGTCGGGGATCGTGACGACGTGCCCGTAGTCGGGGCTGCGGCCCAGCCAGACCTCGTGGTCCGTGCCGCCGACCAGGCTGGCGCGCTCCTTGGTGTAGACGTTCGGCGTGCCCTCGTTCGTGCTGGTCACGGTGGTGCTGGGGAGGAAGAGGAGGACGGCGGCCGTGGCCGTGAGTCCCGTGCCGACGATCGCGCCCACGACGAACAGCAGGACGTTGATCAGGCAGCCTTTGCGCGTGGTGTCCACAGGCGGATGATCCTCGTAGGCTCGGGTCGTGCGCGAACTCCCCGAGGAAATGGTGTTGCCAGGGTCGTTGGTGCCGGAGGACTTCACCGGACCGCCGGCCCGGCCCCGTGACGCGGCGACCGTCGTGCTGGTGCGTGACGGCGCGGCCGGGCTGGAGGCGTTCCTGCTGCGGCGGGTGGCCGGGATGGCGTTCGCGGGCGGGATGACGGTGTTCCCGGGCGGTGGGGTCGACCAGCGTGACGCGGACACGTCCGTGGCGTGGAGCGGGCCGCCGCCGCCGTGGTGGGCCTCGCGGTTCGGGTGCTCGGTGGAGCTGGCCACGGCGCTGGTGTGCGCGGCGGTGCGGGAGACGTTCGAGGAGTCCGGGGTTCTGCTCGCCGGGCCGTCCGCGTCGTCGGTGGTGGCGGACACGGGGGCGTTCGCGGCGGCACGGGCGGCGTTGGTGGCGCGGGAGCTGTCGTTGGCGCAGTTCCTGGCGGCGGAAGGGCTGGTGCTGCGGGCGGACCTGCTGCGGCCGTGGGCGAACTGGTTGACGCCGGTGGAGGAGCCCCGGCGGTATGACACGTACTTCTTCGTGGCGGTGCTGCCGTCGGGTCAGCGTGCCGACGGGGCGACCACGGAGGCGTCGGACGCGGCTTGGCAGCGGCCGGCGGAGGCGTTGGCGGACTGGAAGGCCGGGCGGCGGGCGCTGATGCCGCCGACCTGGGTGACGTTGGCGGAGCTGGACGAGTTGGGGACGGTGTCGGCGGTGGTGTCGTCGTCGCGGGCGGTGTCGAAGGTGATCCCGAAGTTGGTGCGGGAGGGTGACGTGCTGCGGGTGGTCGTGCCGTGAGCGAGTTGGCGTACGGGGTGTTGCGGGAGGTGACGCCGACGGCTTCGGTGCTGCTGGCGGAGAACCCCGGGGTGATGACATTGGACGGGACGAACACCTGGGTGCTGCGTGCGCCCGGGTCGGAGTCCTGCGTGGTGGTCGATCCGGGGCCGGCGGACCAGGTGCACCTGGGGCGGATCGCCGCGCAGGCGGTGGGTCCGGTGGAGGTGGTGCTGCTGACGCACGGTCACCCCGATCATTCGGAAGGGGCACGTTCGTTCGGGCGACAGGTGGATGCGCCGGTGCGGTCGGTGGATCCGGCGTTCCGGTTGGGCGGGGAGGGGTTGGCGGAGGGGGACGTGATCTCGGCGGCCGGGCTGTCGATCCGGGTGTGGCCGACGCCGGGGCACACGGCGGATTCGGTGTGCTTCGTGCTGGACGACGCGGTGTTGACCGGGGACACGGTGCTGGGTCGTGGGACGACGGTGGTGGCGCATCCGGATGGGCGGCTCGGTGACTACCTGGAGTCGTTGCGGCTGTTGACCACGCTTCCGGTGGGCACGATCGGGTTGCCGGGGCATGGGCCGGAGTTGCCGGACGTGGTGGCTGCGGCCGGTGGGTACCTGGTGCACCGGGAGCAGCGGTTGGCGCAGGTCCGGGCGGCGGTGGCGCGGTTGGGCGGTGCTCCGACGGCGCGTGAGGTGGTCGAGGTGGTGTACGCCGATGTGGACCGGTCTTTGTGGCCGGCGGCGGAGTGGTCGGTTCTGGCGCAGTTGGAGTACCTACGCGAGGCCTGACGGGTGGTCGCCGATGCCGGACGGGTTGTCGATCGCATAACGCCAACCGCCGTCGGGTCCTCGGCGTGCGACGTCGGTGGCCGTGCCGGTGATGTCGGTGGCGGTGCCGGTGACGTCGCCGATGCGCCAATCCACGATCAGCAGGGCGAGATCACCCCTGGCGATCACCTTCCGGGTGACGACGGTCATCTTTTGGGTGAGCTTCAGGTGGTCGGCGAGCTCGTCAGGCTGTGCGCCGGGCTCGTAGAGGGCGCTGGGGTCGCCGGCGTTGAACGCGTCGGCGAACAAGGTCGGCAGCTCTTCCGGGGTACGCGCGATCATGGGGGTGACGCTAGGAGGACGCTCCGTGACCAACCAAACGGTGAGTACCGAGGCCCGCGTGCCCGAGCCGGGTATGGCCGCCAAGCCACCGGCCGGGACACCTGCCAAAGCATCCACCGCATCCACCCCAGCCGCCCGACCCACTCCGCCCCGAACCACCCCGGCCACCCGAGCTGAGCCAGCCGCCCGAACCACCCCAGCCGCCCGAGCTGAGCCAGCCGCCCGAACCACCCCAGCCGCCCGAACCACCCCAGCCGCCCGAACTGACCCAGCCGCGCGAACTGAGCCAGCCGCCCGAACCGACCCAGCCGAGCCTGCCAACCCCGCGGCCCCGGTGAACCGAGCCAACCCCGCCGGCACGGCCAACCCTGCGAGCACGGCCGGCCCTGCCGGGCCGACCGGGTCGACCGGGTCGACCGGGCCGACCGGGTCGACCGAGGTGCCCGCGATCAGCGCCTGGTCGGGCGACCCGCACGGCGAAGTCGACCACCCAGTGCCGGACTGCCCGGTCGAGGTGACGTTGCGGGCGTTGCGCGGGCGGTGGACGACGTTGGTGGTGCGGGAGTTGTTCGTGGGCGAGCGGACGTTCGGCGACTTGGCCGCCACCCTGCCCGCGTTGTCCGACAAGGTGCTCAGCGACCGGCTGGCTCAGCTCGTCGTGGCCGGTGTCGTGGCGCGGGTCCGTGAGCCGGGATGGCCCAGCCGGGTGCGCTATTCGCTCACGGCGCGTGGGTACGCGCTGCGTGGGGTCCTGGAGGCCATGTGGGCCTGGGGTGCCGCGGGTGTCGATGGTGTCGCGGGTGCCACCGGTGCCGTGGGTGCGACCGGGGCAACCGGTGCGGCCGGTGCTGTGGCGATGTAGGTCCGAGACGTAGGTCCGATCAGTTCCGCTTGGGCGTCGTTGGCGGGAGTTGGTCGGGCAAGGCCAGTGTGTCGGGGCGGGGCGGGGCGGGGCGGGGCGGGGCGTTGCGGACCGGGGCGGTCGCGGGGTGCGTGGTCGGGGTGGCCGGGGTGGGTGGGGGGAGGCGGCGCGGTGGGGCGGTGGGGGTAGGTGGGGTGGTCGAGGCGGTTCCGCTGGTTTTCAACCGAGGTGCGGTAACGGTGTTTCCGTACATTTTTCGGCCATGTTCACCCGATTGGGTTTGCAGCCAGGCTAGGAGACGGTGCGCAGGGGGACGACCAGGTAGGTCAGTTCTACGCCGTCGTCACCGGCTTGGCTCGTCAGCACGGTCGACCGCAGGCCGTCCTGGATTCGGAGTTCGACCCGGCGGCCGCTGAAGGCCTTCAGCGCATCCGCCAGGTACCTCGCCTGGAAGGACTTGGTCACCCGGTTGCCGTCAATCGTCGCCTTGACCGACTCCTCCGACTCGCCGCTCTGCGGATCACTGCCGCGCACCCGCAGCTCACCGTCGTCCACCTGGATGGTGACCGAACCGTGCGGACCGGCGTACGGAACGGCCCGCCGCACCGCGCCCGCCAGCACGTCCGCCTCCACCACCACCGTGCTGTCGATGACCGCCTCCAACAACTTCCGCACCCGATCGTCCGGGAACGGCGCCGCCAGCAGCGCCGTGCTCACGCTCCCACCCACCCACGACAACGCGATCCGGTCCTCGTCCGCGTGCACCGTCACGTCCGCCGAACGGTCCGGTTGCCGCGACGCCTCGGCCAGCACCACCGCCGGCGCGAGGACGTCCAACTCGCCTGTCGCCACCCACGGTAGCGAGGCGAACGCCATGCGGTAGCGGTCGGTGGCGATCAGTTCCAGCCGGCCGTTCGGCGCGCTGTGCATCCTCACGCCCGTGAACATCGGCAGGGCGTCGTCCTTCGACGCGGCCGAGGAGACCGGGGCCAGGGAGGCGGTCAGGGTCCGCGCCGGGATCACGCCCACGACCGGCGGCAGCGCGGGGATGCCCGGGTGGGAGGTCAGGTCCAGCAGCGGGAGGGCGAAGCGGGCCATCGACGTGCGCACGGCCAGGCGCGAGCCCTCCACCACCAGTCTGACCTGGGGATCCTCCAGGCTCCGCAAGGTCTCGGCCAGCGGCCGGGCGGGGACGACGACGGCGCCGTCCGCGTGCACGGTCGCGGCGCGGGTCAGGCGCACGGCGTGTTCACGGTCGCTGCCCGCCAGCTCGACACCGGCACCGGACGCGCGCAGCACCAGGCCGGCGAGCACCGGGTCGTACACCCTGGTCGGCAGGAGGCGGGCGACGTCGGCAGCGGCGGCGGCCAGGTCGGCGGTGGTGGCGGTCAGGTCCATGCCGACAAGCTAGACCCGACCACCGACAATTCAGGGGGACACCAACGCCAGCTCGTCCTGGCGCAACGGGACACCGGCCGCGACCGTGCGGCGGAACACCCACACGAGCACCGCGATCACCAGACCGGACACCGCCGCGGCGACGAAGGCCACCCCCGTCCCGTACGACTCGACCAGCTGACCGCTGGCGGACTGGCCGATCGCCAACCCGACCGTCACCGCCGTCACCACCCAGCCGAATGCCTCGGTGGCCGTCCCGGCGGGCGCCACCTGCTCGATCGCGGCCGAGTGGGTCGTGGACTGGGGCGTGATCAGGGTGCCCACCACGAGCAGCGCCGCGCCCAGGCCGATCAACGTCGTCGGCACGGCGAGCAGCAGCGACAGCACCGCGAACCCGCCGAGCAGCACGGGCAGCCGCAGGTGCATCGCCCGCGGGAACGGCTTCATCGAGTACAGGATCCCGAACAGCACCGAGCTCACCGACCACAGGCTCAGCAGCAGCCCGCCCATGCCGACGTGACCGGCTCGCGCCGCCGCGGCGGGCACGGCCACCTCGATGAACCCGATCGTCACGCCGAAGCCCAACGCCGCCAACGCGACCGTGCGCATACCGGGGGACGCCAGCGCGCCCAGCAGGCTGCGGCCCACGGGCTCCGGCCGCACGCCGCGCACCGTCGGGTCCAACGCGAACCACAGCGCGCCGACCATCATCGACGCCGCGCCGATCACCACGCCGGTCCCCGCCCACGGCGCCGCGACCAGCAGCCCGGCCAGGCCGGGGCCGAGGATGAAGAACACCTCCATGCTGATCGCCTCGTACGCGTACCCGGCCAGCCGCGCGGACCCGGCGGGCAGCACCTGGGACCACAGGGCACGCGACGCGGAGCCGACCATCGGTTCGGTGAGGCCTACCAGGAACGCGACCGGCACCAGCACCGCCAGTGCCGCGCCCGCCTCGACCGCGCCGATCGCCAGCGCCACGAAGACCGCGAACAACGACACCGCGCCGAGCAGCGGCCGGGTGGGGCCGAGCCGGTCCATCAGCCTGCCCTGCACGATCGACCCGACCGCGACGCCCACCAGCGACGACGCCGACACCAACCCGGCCGCGGCGAACGAGCCGGTCTCGCGCTGCACGTACAGCAGCAGCGACAGGCCGACCATCGCGATCGGCAGGCGGGCGAGCAGGGACGCGACCACGGGGCCGCGCATGCCGGGGGTGGTGAGGGCGGTGCGGTAGTCGGAGAGGCGGGCAGAGTGGGACATGCGTACCAGTATGCCCGCACTGGTACGCCCGTACCAGTCATCGCGGGGTGTGATCCCTCACCGGGACCTGGAACGATCACGAACCGTCCACCCGCTGGGAGCGGGTTGCAGTTCGGTCACAACAATGGGATGACCGGGTGAAACCACACCGGGAAACCGCTGAACAGAGGGTCCTTGAGGGTGAACGGGCTTGAGTTGCGGGGGAGGTGGCGTGCGATCGTGGAAGCAGTCACCGCCAAGCCACTGCCGTCGCGTTTCGCGCGTGGTAGCAGCGGGTAACCAAGCCTCCTTCCGGTGCCACGAGGGTCGGGGCCTGCGGGCGCCGGAGGTGTGGAGGCGCGGTCTGTCGGGGGATGGGCCGTGCGACAACAAGACCGGTGCGCCGCGTCGGGGGCGGCGCCCGGTCTTGTTGCTCTTCTCGGCGCTGCTGCTTACCGGGCGCGGCGGGCCAGGCGCTCCGGGTCCAGGATCAGCACGCTCTTGCCCTCCAGCCGCAGCCAACCGCGGTGGGCGAAGTCGGCCAGGGCCTTGTTCACCGTCTCGCGCGAGGCGCCCACGAACTGGGCGATCTCCTCCTGCGTCAGGTCGTGCGTGACCCGCAGCAGACCGGCCTCCTGGCTGCCGAAGCGCTGCGCGAGCTGCAGCAACGCCTTGGCCACCCGGCCGGGCACGTCGGTGAAGATCAGGTCGGCCAGCATGGAGTTCGTCCGGCGCAGCCTGCGGGCCAGCGCCCTCAGCAGCTGCTCGGCGATCTCCGGCCGGTTGGTGATCCACTGCCGCAGCGCGGGGCGGTCCATGCTGACCGCGCGCACTTCGGTCACCGTGGTCGCGGTGGACGTGCGCGGACCGGGGTCGAAGATCGACAGCTCGCCGAACATGTCGGACGGTCCGAAGATCCCCAGCAGGTTCTCCCGGCCGTCCGGCGACTTGCGGCCGATCTTCACCTTGCCGGACTGGATGATGTAGAGCCGGTCGCCCGGCTCGCCTTCCGCGAAGATCACGTGGCCACGCGGGAATTCAACAGACTCCAGCGTCTGCGCCAGCGCCTCCGCTGCGGCCTGTTCAACCCCCTGGAAAATGCCCGCGCGGGCCAGGGTCTCGTCCACCTCGTCCCTCCTGTCGAGACGCGGCGGCATGGTTGAGCGCGTTCCGCCTTCTGGCGGATGAGCGCCTGCCGCCGATCACTGAGTGCAGTCTAAGGGCTGTGGTCGGGATCGCCTTTCGGCGCGCCGTCCACACGGCCCGGACAGCCCGATAAGGCCCTCGGGGGTTGACCCCGTGGGCCTCGCCGGTCCTACCCCGCTTAGCGGCGGGTGCGCCGCTGACGCAGGTTCCTGGCACGACCGCCCAGCCTGCGCAGCCGGAACAGTTCCAGCGCGCGGCCGATGCCGTGCCCGTAGAGCGCCCTGACCTCGTCGGGGCGCGCCGACTCCAGGAACTCCTCGACCTCGTCCTCCTGCACGGCGACGTGGCGCAGACGAGCTTCAACGCGCTCCATGAAGAGCGCGAAGAACATGATCACGATCGGAACGGCGATGACGAACCAGGCAGTCATGATGGCTCCGATCCTTGCGCATCCGGTTCGGCGCGCGGTCAAGGGGGGTCACTCCGGCGTGTCGGTCCGAGGTCATCCGGTCGTGCATCCAGTTGCTCAAAGGACGTGTGCGGTCGGCCGGTGGTTGCCTGCCCACGATCGTCGCGGTTCAAACCGGGACGCGCGCGCCGGGACCCATCCCCCGCGAGGGTGGGACTTCGCGGACCCGGCGGACGGCAGGCGGTCGGCGGGCGGACGCGGCGGACGGCGGGCGGCCAGGCGGGCGGGCGGTAGGGGACGGCTTCGCGGACGACCGAGCCGCCGGGCACGCGGCGGCGGCCAGTAATCTCGTGACATGGCGAAGAGCGCGGTGAAGCAGCCGGAGACGAGGCTGGGGCTGGTCCGCCGGGCGCGCCGCATGGTGCGGGTCCTCCACCAGGGCTATCCCGACGCGCACTGCGAGCTGGACTTCGCCGACCCGCTCCAACTCCTGGTCGCGGTCGTGCTCTCGGCGCAGACGACGGATGTCCGGGTGAACCAGGTCACGCCCGCGTTGTTCCGCCGGTACCGCACGGCGGCCGACTACGCCTCCGCCGACCGCGCCGAGCTCGAGGAGCTGATCAGGCCGACGGGCTTCTACCGCAACAAGGCGACCTCGCTGATCGGGCTGGGCTCGGCGCTGGTGGAGCGGTTCGGCGGCGAGGTCCCCGGCCGGCTCCAGGACCTGGTGACGTTGCCCGGCGTGGGTCGCAAGACCGCGAACGTGGTGCTGGGCGACGCCTTCGGCGTGCCGGGGATCACGGTCGACACGCACTTCGGCCGGCTGGTCCGCCGCTGGGGCTGGACCCTGGAGGAAGACCCGGTCAAGGTCGAGCACGCGATCGGCGCGCTGGTCGAGCGCAAGGAGTGGACCCTGCTCTCGCACCGCACGATCTTCCACGGCCGCCGCGTGTGCCACGCCCGCACCCCCGCGTGCGGCGCGTGCCTGCTGGCGCCGCTGTGCCCGTCCTTCGGCATCGGCCAGGTCGACCCGGTGAAGGCGCAGAAGCTGGTCAAGGGTGACGAGGCGCCGCACCTGATCGAGCTCGCCGAACGCGTGCGGGCGGGGGAGAAGCTGGCGTGAGCGCCGCCGCGCGGTGGGCCGTCGTCGTCCTGGTGCTGGCGGTGGCGACCGTCGTCGCGCTGTGGCCGCACTCACCCGACGCGCCCGAGCAGGGCGCGATCCCGACCCGGACCGCGCCCACCGTCGACCTCGACGCGGCGCGGGGCCAGGCGGCGCTGAGGCCGTGCCCGCAGGGGTCGCCGGACGCGCCCGTGCCGCAGGTGCTGCGCGGCGTCACGGCCACGTGCCTGGGCGACGGGCGGCCGGTCGACGTGGCGTCCACCGTGACGGGACCGGCTGTGGTGAACTTCTGGGCCACCTGGTGCGTTCCCTGTCAGGAGGAGCTGAAGGTCCTCGACGCCTACGCGCGGGAGCCCGGCGCGGTCCCGGTCGTCGCGGTCCTGGTGGAGAGCAAGGAGGCTGACGGTCTGGAGCTGCTGGCGAAACTCGGCGTGCGCCTGCCCTCGGTCGCGGATCCGGCCGACGGCGTGCGCAAGGCCGTCCGCGTGCCCCCGAGGCTGCCGGTGAGCTACGTCGTCGGCGCGGACGGCTCGCTGACCGAGGTGACCGACCCCGTCGCGTTCACGTCGGTCGAGCAGGTGCGCGAGGTGGTCGGATGACGGCCCTGGTCGATCCGGACGACGTCCCCGAGTGGATGGGCGGGCTGGTCAAGGCCACCGCCGAGATCGACGCCCGCGCGTTCACCCGGATCAAGCCGCCGCCCGACGGCAGCGGACGTCCCGCCGCCGTGCTCATGCTGTTCGGCGAGGGCGTGGACGGTCCGGACGTGCTGCTGCTGCGGCGTGCCGACACGCTCGGCTCGCACCCCGGCCAGGTCGCGTTCCCCGGTGGCGCGGCCGACCCGACCGACGACGGCCCGGTGGACACGGCGCTGCGCGAGGCGTTCGAGGAGACCGGCGTGCTGCGCGAGGGCGTGCGGCCGGTGGCCACGTTGCCGCAGCTGTACGTGCCGGTGTCCGGGTTCGTCGTCACGCCGGTGCTGGCGCACTGGGACGCGCCGTCGCCGGTCGCGCCGGTCGACCCCGGTGAGACCGCCGCGGTGGCCCGGGTGCCGATCTCGCACCTCGCCGACCCGGCGAACCGGTTCCGGGTGAGCCACCCGTCCGGCTACGTCGGCCCGGCGTTCGCCGCGCCCGGCATGCTGGTGTGGGGCTTCACCGCAGGACTGCTCGCCGGTCTGCTCACCCTGGGCGGGTGGGAGCGGCCGTGGGACACCGCGGACGTGCGCGATCTCGACCTGGCCCTGCGAGCGGTGGAGGTGTCGTGAACTGGGTCGACCTGCTCGTGCTGGCGCTGGCCGCCTTCGCCGCGGTCTCGGGTGCGCGGCAGGGCATGGTCGTGGCGCTGCCCGCGTTCGTCGGGGTGCTCATCGGCCTGGTGCTGGGCACGCAGCTCGCGCCGCTGGTCGTGGCCCAGTTCGACAACGTGGTGACCAAGGTCGTGTTCGCGGTCGGCATCGTGGTGCTGCTGGTGGCGCTGGGCGAGACGCTGGGCGTCTACATCGGCCGCAGCATCAAGCCCAAGGTCAACTCCAGTCCGCTGCGGGGCGTGGACAACGCGCTGGGCGCGATCGTGCAGGGCGCGGTGGTGTTCGTGGTGGCGTGGATGATCGCGCTGCCGCTGACCATGGTCGCGGGCCTGCCGTCGCTGGCGAAGTCGCTCAACCAGTCGGTGATCCTGTCCACGGTCGACGACGCCATGCCGCCCGCCGCCCGGACGTTGGCCGACGACCTGCAGAACCTGTTCGACGTGTCCGGATTCCCGGCCGCGATGGACCCGTTCGACCGGACCCCGATGCGGGAGGTCGGCCCGCCGGACCCGGCGCTGGGCGCGAACCCGATCGTGGGGCGGTTGGAGCCCAGCGTGCTGAAGGTGCGCGGGCGCGCGCCGTCGTGCTCGCGGGCGTTGGAGGGCACGGGTTTCGTCATCGCGCCGGAGCGGATCATGACGAACGCGCACGTGGTCGCGGGCACCACCGACGTGACGGTGGAGGTCGGCGTCGCCGAGTTCGACGCCACCGTCGTGCACTACGACGCGCAGACCGACATCGCGATCCTGGCCGTGCCGGACCTGGAGGCGACGCCGCTGCGGTTCCGCACCGACGAGATCGCGCCGGGCGAGGACGGCATCGTGCTCGGCTACCCGCTGGACGGGCCGTACACGGCGTCCGAGGCGCGGGTGCGGGAGCGGATCAGGATGCTGCGCGGGCCGGACATCTACGACGCGCAGACCGTGACGCGGGACGTGTACACGGTCCGGGCGAAGGTGCGCAGCGGCAACTCCGGCGGGCCGCTGGTCGACCCGCAGGGCCGGGTGATGGGCGTGGTGTTCGGCGCGGCCGTGGACGACCAGGAGACCGGGTTCGTGCTGACGGCGGACGAGGTCGCGGAGGAAGTGGCGCAGGCGCCGACGATGGTGCGGCGGGTGTCCACGCAGACGTGCGCGTCCTAGCTAGACCTTCGCCAGGAAGTCGGTGATCAGCCCGCTCGTGGTGGTCGGGGCCTCCTGGTGCGGGAAGTGGCCCAGTTCCGGCAGCACGCGGTACTGCGAGCGCGCGCCCGTCCAGTACTCCGAGTCCGAGGCGGTGGACTCCAGCATCACCGGGTCCAGCGCGCCGTGCAGTCGCAGCACCGGGACGTCGAGCGTGCGGTCGACGGCCTCGGCGAAGCGGCGGCCGTCGCCGCGCAGCTGGGAGCGCACGGCCCAGCGGTGGTACTCCAGCGAGCTGTGCGCGACGCCGGGCACCAGGAACGCCTCCCGGTTGCGGCGCGCCACCTCGTCGAACTCGGGCGACACCCTCCACTTCGGACCGCCCCACGCGGCCAGCATCCCCGCCACGGCCGCGCCGCGGTCCTTCGTCAGCCACCGCTCCGGGTAGACCGGGAGCTGGGAGCGGAACACGTGCGCGACGGCCCGGCCCTGGCGGCGCGGGTGGCGGCGGACCGCCCGGCGCAGCGCCAACGGGTGCGGCGCGGACACGGCCGTCACCGAGTAGACCAGGCGGGAGTGCATGGCGGCGACCGTCCACGCCAGCATGCCGCCCCACGCGTGGCCGACGAGGTGCGCCCGCGGTTCGCCGAGGGCCTTCACCAGGCCCGCGACGTCGCCCGCGAGCGTGAACCCGTCGTACCCGCGCGGTGGCTTGTCCGAGTCGCCGTAGCCGCGCAGGTCCACGGCCACCGCCCGGTAGCCTGCCTCGGCGATCGAGACGAGCTGGTGCCGCCACGTCCACCAGAACTCCGGGAAACCGTGCAGCAGCAGCACGAGCGGGCCCTCGCCCAGTTCGGCGACGTGCAGGCGGATGCCGTTCGCGGACACGTCGCGGTGCGCCCACGGGCCGGGCACCCGAGCGGTCGACGGGTCCGGTGGCAGCCGCACGGCGCGGCTCAGTGGCCTTCGCCGCGGTGCCGGAGTGCCGCGACGGTGTCCTTGGCCGAGTCGATGGTCCGCTGCGGCGCGCGCAGCTTCTTCACCTTCCGGTAGCCCAGCAGGGCGAACAGCACCGCGGTGACGAGCATCAGCCCGAACACGATGAGGAACGCCGACCAGCGGGGCAGCCACACGTCGAGCAGTTCCGCGCCGAAGAAGAAAAAGAAGAACGAGCTGAACAGCAGCACCGTCAGCGCGACGATGAAGTAGACGCTGCCCTTGACGCCCTTCTTGATCTCGCCCGCGACCTCCGACTTGGCGAGCTCGACCTCCGCCCTGACCAACGTGGACAGGTGGGCCGTGGCGTCGCGCACCAGGCCGCCGATGGACGTTTCCTCCGCGATCTTCGCCGCGCTCTCCGCGGTCAACGGGATCGACGGAACAGGTGGCAGTCCGCTGCCGTTGGTGTTCTCCCGAGCGCTGGTCACCGGCTCATCGTGCCATGCACGCCGGCCCGAGGCCGCTCGACCGGCCCAACGGCCGCCGTTCAGCCGTCCTCGTCGGCACGTCGGCGCACCCGGCTGCGCCGGACCAGCAGGACCGCCGCGAGCGACGACGCCGTCAGCGACGCCAGCAGCACCGCCGCCTTGGCCTGCTCGGCGGCGGCGCCGTCCAGCGCGAGGTCCGCGATCAGCAGGCTCACGGTGAAGCCGACCCCGCCGAGCATGGCCACCGCGACGATGTCGCGCGGTCCCGCGCCGTTCGGCCAGACGGCCGCCTTGAACAGCACGGCGAGCGCCGACGCGCCCACGATGCCGATCACCTTGCCCACCACCAGGCCCAGCATCACGCCGAGCGCCACCCGGTCGGAGAACAACGACCCCAACGCCTCGCCGTTCACCGGCACACCGGCCGCGAACAGCGCGAACAGCGGCACCGCCACGGCCGCCGACCACGGCTGCAACCGGTGCTCCAGCCGCAACGCCGGCGCCTCGTGCTCGTAGCGGTCCTTGCGCACCCTGGTCAGCAGGGCCAGCGCGACGCCCGCGATGGTGGCGTGGACACCCGCCGCGTGCACGGCGACCCACGTGCCCACCGCGATCGGCACGTAGAACCACGGCGAGGTCACGCGCTTGTGCTGGAGGAACGCGTACAGGGCCAGCAACGCGACCGCGGCCGCCGCCGCGACGAGGTTGAACGACGCGGTGAACAGCACCGCGATCAGGACGATCGCGCCCAGGTCGTCCACCACGGCCAGGCTGAGCAGGAACAGCCGCAGGCTGTTGGGCAGGCCCGACGCGGTGATCGCCAGCACGCCCAGCGCGAACGCGATGTCCGTGGCCACCGGGATCGCCCACGCCCGTTCGATTCCCGGCTCGTCCCAGGCCACGCCCAGCGCGATCACCGCGGGCACCACCATGCCGCCGACCGCGGCCACCACCGGCAGGATCGCGGTCCTGAAGTCGTTCAGCTCGCCGATCACCAGCTCGCGCTTGAGCTCGAGCCCGGCGACGAAGAAGAAGATCGCGAGCAGGCCGTCCTTGGCCCAGTCGCCGACGCTCAGGCTCAGGTGCAGCGACCCCGGGCCGAGGTGGACGTCGCGCAGTGCCGCGTAGGAGCCGGAGATCGGGGAGTTCGCCCAGATCAGCGCCACGGCGGTGGCGGCGAGGAGGATCATCCCGCCGACCGTCTCGGTGCGCAGGTAGCGCGCGAACTCGGCGGCGGCGGGGCGAATGCGGTTCACGATCGACTCCGGTGGTTCGGCTACGACTCATCCTCGTGCCGACCAGGCTTCCCGGCTCACCGGGAACGACCCTAACCCACGGAGGGGCCCGCCGACGACCGGCGGACCCCTCCGGACGTGCTCAGTCCTCGGCGGAACCCGACTTCAGGCCGCTGGAGATGAGGTCCATCACCGACGAGTCCGCGAGCGTGGTCACGTCGCCGACCTGCCGGTTCTCCGCCACGTCGCGCAGCAGGCGGCGCATGATCTTGCCCGAGCGGGTCTTCGGCAGCTCCGGCACGACCATGATCTGGCGCGGCTTCGCGATCGGGCCGATCTCCTTGGCCACGTGCTCGCGCAGCGCCTTGATCGCCTCGGCGCCGTCGGAGCCCTCGGCGACGCCGCCGCGCAGGATCACGAACGCCACGATGCCCTGGCCCGTGGTCGGGTCGCTCGCGCCGACCACCGCCGCCTCGGCCACCGTCGGGTGCGAGACCAGCGCGGACTCGACCTCGGTGGTGGAGATGCGGTGCCCGGACACGTTCATCACGTCGTCGACCCGGCCCAGCAGCCAGATGTCGCCGTCGGCGTCGTACTTCGCGCCGTCGCCGGCGAAGTAGTAGCCCTGCTCGGCGAACCGCGACCAGTACGTGTCGCGGTAGCGCTCGTCGTCGCCCCAGATGCCGCGCAGCATCCCCGGCCACGGCTGGTCGAGCACCAGGTAGCCGCCGCCACCGTGCGGCACCTCGTTGCCCTGGTCGTCCACGACCTTCGCGCCGATGCCGGGCAGCGGGCGCTGCGCCGAGCCGGGCTTGGTGGACGTCGCACCGGGCAGCGGCGAGATCATGATCGCGCCGGTCTCGGTCTGCCACCAGGTGTCCACGACGGGCGTCTTGCCCGCGCCGACCGTCTCCCGGTACCAGATCCACGCCTCGGGGTTGATCGGCTCGCCGACGCTGCCCAGCACGCGCAGGCTGGAGAGGTCGTAGCGGGCCGGGATGTCCGCGCCCCACTTCATGAACGTGCGGATCAGCGTCGGCGCGGTGTAGTAGATCGACACGCCGTACTTCTGCACGATCTCCCAGTGCCTGCCCTCGTGCGGGGTGTTGGGCGTGCCCTCGTAGACGACCTGCGTGACGCGGTTGGCCAGCGGGCCGTACACGATGTAGCTGTGCCCGGTGACCCAGCCGATGTCGGCGGTGCACCAGTACACGTCGGTGTCCGGCTTGAGGTCGAAGACGTTGTGGTGCGTGTACGCGACCTGGGTCAGGTAGCCGCCGGAGGTGTGCAGGATGCCCTTCGGCTTACCCGTGGTGCCCGACGTGTAGAGGATGAACAGCGGGTGCTCGGAGTCGAACGCCTCCGGCGTGTGCCGGTCGGACTGGCGGTCTACCACGTCGTGCCACCAGACGTCGCGGCCCTCGGTCCACTCGACGTCGGTGTTCGTGCGCTTGACCACCAGCACGTGCTCGACGCTGGCGGCGTTGGCCACGGCCTCGTCCACGGCGGGCTTGAGCGCCGCCGGGTTGCCGCGCCGGTACTGGCCGTCGGTCGTGATCACGAGCTTGGCGCGCGAGTCCTCGATGCGGGTGCGCAGGGCCTCGGCCGAGAAGCCGCCGAACACCACGCTGTGCATCGCGCCGAGCCGGGCGCAGGCGAGCATGGCGAAGATGGCCTCGGGGACCATCGGCATGTAGATGGCGACCCGGTCCTCCGCGCCGACGCCGAGCTCGACCAGCGCGTTGGCGGCCTTGGAGACCTCGCGCTGGAGCTCCGCGTAGGTGATGGCGCGGCTGTCGCCGGGCTCGCCCTCCCAGTGGATCGCGACCTGGTCGCCGTGGCCGGACTCGACGTGCCGGTCGACGCAGTTGTAGGCGACGTTGAGCCTGCCGCCGACGAACCACTTCGCGAACGGCGGGTTCGACCAGTCGAGGACCCGGTCCCACTTGGTGTCCCAGGACAGCCGCTCGGCCTGCTCCGCCCAGAACGCCTCGCGATCGGCGTCCGCCTCCTCGTACAGCGCGGCGGTGGCGTTGGCCTGCGCGGCGAACTCCTCGCTGGGCGGGAACGTCCTGGTCTCCGTCGACAGGTTGTCCAGGGCGGCTTGCGGCTCTGTCATGGCGGGAGGACCTCCTGAATCCGAGGGGTGCGCACTTGACGGTAGTGCGGTTCAGGTCACCGCGCACCGAAAAGGTTCAGACCAATTGTGTCCGAGTTCGACACGCGTGGGTAACTGTGTAACCCGGCCCGACGCCCCTGACCACCGCGATTCCGTCGAATGACACCTAGGTTGCGACCAGCGGCACGTGCCGTGACCCGCGTCACGTCGTGAGCTTCGCCTTGAGGTCCGGCCACTCGTCCGCGGTCATCGAGTACACCACCGTGTCGCGCAGCGTGCCGTCCGGCCTGATGCGGTGCACGCGCAGGACGCCCTCGCGGGTCGCGCCGAGCCGTTCGATGGCCCGCTGCGAGCGCTCGTTGCGCAGGTCGGTGTGCCAGCCGACGCGGAGGGCTCCGAGGTCCTCGAACGCGCGTCGCAGGAGCAGGAACTTGGCGTTGGTGTTGAGGGCGGTGCGCTGCCAGCGCGCGCCGATCCACGTGTGGCCGATGTAGAGGCCGCGGTTCTTGGGGTCGATCTCGTAGTACGACGTCGTGCCGGCGACCTCGTTCGTCCGAGGGTCGACCTGGGCCCACGCGAGGCGGGTCGGGTCGGCCAGGCCGCGGGCGATGTAGGCGCGGGTCTCCTCGATCGTGGCCGGCTGGTGGGAGCTGAGCCACGTCCAGATCTCCGGGTCCTTGCCCGCCTCGTGCAGGCCCTCCGCGTGGTCGGGGGTGAGGGGTTCCAGGCGCACGTGGTCGCCGGTGAGCACGGGGCGGTCGTACCAGTTCATGATGCGACGGTAACTCGGAGAGTGGCTACTTCAGATAGCCATTTACGGCTTGTTGTAGAGGGCCACTTACCGGCGGGTAGTGTGCTCCGTCGTGACCGATCCGCTTGCTCCGCTGCTGGACCTGCCCGGTGTGGCCGACGCCGTCGCCGCGGCGCGTGACGCCGTGTTCCAGGTGCACCGGCACCGGGTGAACCTGCGCGGTTGGGCGACCACCGCGGCCGAGGCGTCCGTGCGGGCCGCGCGCGCGTCGGCGGCGCTGGACGGCGGGCCGACCGCGATCCCGTCGGACGGGGCCGTGACGGATCCGGTGCTGGCGGGGGCGTTGCGGGTGGCGGAGTCGTTGGGCGTGGTGTTCCCGACGTGGCAGCGGGCGCCGTTGCAGGCCTTGGCGCGGTTGCACGTGCTGGCGGGCGCGGACCTCGGGGGTGAGCTGGGCCGTCCCCGGTCCGCGCCGGGCGTCTCCGCGCGCCTGGACCTGCTGGCGCAGCTGGTCACCGGCGGCACGTCCGTCCCGGGTCCGCTGCTGGTGGCCGTGGTGCACGGCGAGCTGATGTCGCTGGCCCCGTTCGAGACGGCCAACGGCGTGGTGGCGCGTGCGGCGTCCCGCCTGGCGTCCATCGCCTCGGGCCTGGACCCGAAGTCGCTCGGCGTGCCGGAGGTGTTCTGCCTGCGCCGCCAGAACGACTACGCCGCCGCCCTGCACGGCTTCTCCACCGGCGACCCCGAGGGCATCACCCGCTGGCTCCTCTTCCACTGCGAGGCCCTCCAAGCCGGCGCCCGCGAAGCCCGCAGCATCGCCGACACCGCCACCTGACCCCCGCGTGTCCTACCTCCAGAACGCGAGAGTCCTACCTCGGGAACGCGTGTGTCCTACGTTCGGAACAGGCGAGTTGAACGCTCAGAACAGTCGATCTTGTTCTGAGCGTTCAACTCGGGGTGCCTGAACGTAGGACACACGCGCTCTGAACGTAGGACTCGCGCGGGGTTAGAGGAGTTCTTTCAGGGTGGTGGCGGCGCGGTCGGCGTCGGAGAAGGTGTTGTAGAGCGGGGCGAAGCCGAAGCGCAGCAGGTCCGGTGGGCGGTGGTCGCCGATGACCTGGCGCTCGACCAGCTCGTCCACCAGCCGGGAGGCCTCCGGGTGGCGGAGGGTGATCTGGTGGCCGCGCCACTCGTCGGCCGGCGTGATCACCTCGATGCCGGGCAGGTCCTCGACCAACGAGCGGAAGTGGGCGGTCAGGGCCAGGCCCTTGGCGCGCACGTCGGCGAGGTCGACGTGGTCCCAGACGTCGAGGGCGGCGTCGAGCGCGAGCATGGAGATGATGTCCGGCGTCCCCACGCGGGCACGGGAGACGCCCGGGTCCGGCGTGTACTCCGGCGACATCGCGAACGGCACCTCGTGCCCCGTCCACCCCGTCAACGGCTGGTCGAACGTCGCCTGCGCGTGCTTCGGCACGTACAGGAACGCGGGCGAACCCGGCCCGCCGTTGAGGAACTTGTACGTGCACCCCACGGCCAGGTCGACGCCGAGGGTGTCCAGCTCGATCGGCAGCACGCCCGCGCTGTGGCACAGGTCCCACACGACCTTCGCGCCCACGGCGTGCGCCTGCTCGGTCAGCTTCGCCATGTCCAGCAGCCGGCCCGTGCGGTAGTCGACGTGGTTGAGCAGCACCACCGCCGTCGTGTCGCGCAGGTCCAGCTCCTCCGGCGGCGCGGGCCGCAGCGCCAGGCCCGTCAGCTCCGCCACCGACCGGGCGATGTACCCGTCGGTCGGGAACGTCCCCGCGTCCACCACGATCTCCATGCGGTCGGTGTTGCGCACCGCCGCCATCAGCGCCTTGAACAGGTTCACGCTGGTCGAGTCGGCGACCACGACCTGCCCGGGCTTCGCCCCGATCAGCCGGCCGATGCGGTTGCCGACCCGTTCCGGCGCCTCCCACCAGCCCTCGGACCAGCTCCGGATCAGCCGTCGGCCCCACTGCTCGCGCACGACGTGCTGCACGCGTTCGGCGACGGCCTTCGGCGGCGCGCCCAGTGAGTTGCCGTCGAGGTACACCACGTCGTCGTCGAGGTCGAACAGGTCGCGGATGTGCGCCAACCGGTCGTTCATACGTAACTCCTGGCCGTCCACAGTTCGGGGAAGACGGAGCGTTGCGTGCGCTTCTCCAGCCACGCAACCCCCGCGGAGCCGCCGGTTCCGGTTTTCGCGCCCATCGAACGGCGGGTGGCCAGCAGGTGGTCGTAGCGCCAGCGGGCGAACTCCTCGGCGATGTCGGTCAACGCCTCGCCCAGTTCCAGCAGGTCACGGGACCCGCCGCGGTAGATGTCCGCCCACACGGCCTCCACCTCGGCGTTCGGCTCGTACGGCGCGCTGACGTCGCGTTCCAGCACTTCGGCCGGGATCGGCAGGCCCTGGCGGTGCAGCGCGGCGAGCACGTCGTCGTACAGGCTCGGCTCGTTGAGCAGCCTCTCCAGCGCGTCGTGCTGCTGCGGCACGGCGCGGTGCGGCACGAGCATCGACCGCGACTTCTCGCCGAGCAGGAACTCCACCTCGCGGTACCGGCCGGACTGGAAGCCGGAGCCCTCGCCGAGGGCGTCGCGGAACGAGTTGAACTCGGCGGGCGTCATCCGGGCGATCGGCCGCCACGCCGCGTTGAGCGCCTGCATGTGCAGGTCGCTGCGGCGCAGGGTGCGGACCGCCGCACGCAGGTCGTCGGCGCGGAGTTCGGCCTTGGCCTGCCGCCACTCGAAGCACAGCAGGCCGAAGTACAGCTCCATGACCTGCGTGATCACCAGGAACGACATCTCACGCGGGTCCTTGGACCACTGCTGCTGCAGCGAGTGCAGCACGGAGGCGTGCACGTAGTCCTCGTAGGGCGTCGTGCCGCCGAAGTCGAGTTTGGGTGAGACCGGGCAAGTCATGCCTTCCATGATGACCGCGCGTTCGGCCTATCTGAATGGGCACTAACGCCGGTTCGCGCGTGAAGTTCTTACGAGTGGAAGGCGATTCGACGGGTAGCTTTGTGATTGTGAGCATCGAACTGGACGGCGTCGACTGGGCCCTGCTGGAAGCCCTCCAAGAGGACGCGCGGCTGTCGTACAACGAGCTGGCACGGCGCGTGCACGTGTCGCCGCCGACGGTCGCGCAGCGCGTGCGGCGGCTGGAGAACGCGGGTGTCATCACGGGCTACCGCGCCACCGTGGACCCGACGGCGGTGGGACGTCCGGTGGTCGCCCTGGTGCGGATGAAGTGCTACGGGCCGCGGTGCATCACGGTGCACCCGGAGCTGCTCGACGACTGCCCCGAGGTGGTGGAGGTGGTGCGGCTGACCGGCGACATCTGCTCGGTGGTGAAGGTCGTGACCACGTCGATCAGCGAGCTGGAGCGGTTGCTGGTGCGGCTGGGCGGCTACGGCGAGACGTCCAGCGCGATGGTGCTGTCGACGCCTATCCCGTGGCGCCCGGTGCCAGCTGGCTGAGCGCCATCCGGACGTGCCCCTGGGTGCGTTCCAACGCCTCCGCGGCGCGCGCCACGGGCACACCGGCCAACAGGTGCACCAGGGCCACCTTCAGCTCGCCGCCCGAGTCGGCCAACGCCGTCGTGCACTCCTGCTCGCCCAGGCCCGTCGCCTCACGCAGGATGCGCACGGTGCGGCCGCGCAGCTTCGCGTTGGTCGCGCGCATCGAGACCATCAGGTTCGAGTACGTGCGGCCCAGCCGGACCATCACGGCCGTCGAGAACGACGTCAGCACCAGCTTCTGCGACGTGCCGGCCTTCATCCGGGTCGACCCGGCGATCGCCTCCGGCCCGGTGTCGACCGCGATCAGCACGTCCACGTCGACCGGCGCGGGCGCGGTCGGGTTGTTGGACACCAGCACGGTGTGCGCGCCCAGCGTGCGCGCCTCTTCCAGCGCGGCCATCACGAACGGGGTGCGGCCGGACGCCGTGACGCCGACGACCAGGTCGCCCGCGGTGGCGTGCTTGCGGATCTCGGCGGCGCCGTCGGACGCCTGGTCCTCGACGTCCTCCACGGCGTTGACCAGGGCGTCACGGCCGCCCGCGTGGTGGGCGAGGAACCAGTCCGGCGGCGCGTTGAACGTCGGCACCAGCTCGGCGGCGTCGAGCGTGGCGAGCCGGCCCGAGGTGCCCGCGCCGACGTAGTGCACGCGACCGCCGGCGCGCAGGGCGCCCACGGCGAGGTCCGCGGCACGGGCCAGCTCGGGCAGCACGGCGGCCACCGCGTCGGGGACCACGTGGTCCTCGGAGTTGATCAGGCGGAGCACGTCCAGCGTGGAGAGCCGGTCGATGTCCTGCGTCCGCGGGTTCCTGGCCTCGGTGGGGGAGTCCACGCGGACCACGACACCGTCCCGGGGCGGCGTCATTTACCGGACTCCCGGCGTCGCCGTCCGTCCGGTCGCGCCCCGAGGCGGTGCCCCGACACCGCGTCGTAGGTCGCCTCGAGCGCGGTCTTGGCGCTGTCCACGTGCCGTTGGGCGACCCCGATGAACAGGCAGTCGATCACGGTGAGCTGCGCGATCCGGCTGGCCATCGCGCCCGAGCGGAACGTGGTCTCGCGCGCCGCGGTGGTCAGCACGTGGTCGGCGACCTCGCTGATCGGCGAGCGCGGGAAGTTCGTCAGCGCCACGGTGGTCGCGCCGTGCTCCTTGGCCACCCGCAGCGCCTCGACGGTCTCGGACGTGGAGCCGGTGTGCGATATCCCGACCGCCACGTCCGCGTCCGTGAGCACGGCGGCCGACGTGAGCGCTATGTGCGTGTCGTTCCAGGCGAAGCAGGTGCGCCCGATGCGGTGGAGCTTCTGCTGGAGGTCGAACGCGACGAACGCGCTCGCCCCGAAGCCGTAGACGTCCACCCGGCCCGCGCCCGCGACGGCCTCGACCACCGCTTCGAGCGTGTCCACGTTCAGCTGCTCGGCGGTCTCCTCGACCGCGCGCGCGTCCGCGAACGCCACCTTGCCCACGACCTGGCGCAGGTCGTCGCCGGGGCCGATGTCGCCGCCCAGGTCCCGGTCGGTGCGCATGGACGTGCGGGCCGTGTCGGCGGCCAGCGCTATGCGCAGCTCCGGGTACCCGCCGACGCCGATGGCCTTGCAGAACCGGGTCACCGTGGTCTCGCTGGTGCCCGCGGCCTCGGCGACCTCGGTGATGCTGCGATGGGCGACGGTCGCCGGGTTGTCCAGCACGACCTTGGCGACCCGCTGCTCCGCCCGGGCCAGGCCCGGCAGCAGTGAACGGATCTTGACCAGGGGACTGGAGTCGGCGGTACTTTCGGTGGACACGTGGGAAACTTACTAACCGCTCAACCTAGGGTCAACGCAGGGTGGAGGTAACTCACCCCAACCGTGACCCAAACGCACCGCTTGGCGGGATCCGATCGTCGGGTTGTCACTAACGGTCCGCGGCCCGCCACCCTTCGGGGTGCAATCCCGCTGGTTCGCGTTCCGCGTCGAGTGCCACGCCGCGCTCGTCGGTGACGCGGACGTCGTCCACGTACACCCCGCGACCGCCGTAGCCCGTGCCGCGGACGTACCGCCAGCGGAACTTCGCCGCCGACTCCACGTCCAGCTCGACCTTCCGCCACCGCCGCTCCCCGTACCCGGCCAGCACCCCCACCTCGCGCCACGCCGAGCCGTCTCCGGTCGCCTCCACCACGACCTTGTCGCCGGGGTCGAGATCGACGAACGCCCAGAACGACAGCGCCTGCCGCCCGGACCGCTGGGGGAGGTCACGCGTGGTCAACGTGCCGCCGTCCGACTCCGGCGTCCACGCCGTGCCATGGCGTGGACGCACCGCCAGCGCCCGCGCCAGGCCGTCGGCCGCCGCCCGCCGGGCCGGGTTGATCGAGCCCCAGTTCCGGCTCGGGTGCACCCGGTTGGTCAGCAGGATCGCGATCGACCGCGACAGCGGGTCCAGCACCAGCGTGGTGCCCGTGTAGCCGGTGTGCCCGGCGGCCCGCGGCGAGGTCAGCGCGCCCATGTACCAGCGCTGGTCCAGCTCGAAGCCCAGCCCGTGCGAGTTGCCCGGGAAGGCCTGGTTGAAGTCCGTGAGCATCAACTCGACGGTGTCCTCGCGCAGGATCCGGCGGCCCGCGTACGTGCCGCCGTTGAGGATCGCCTGGCCGAGCACGGCCAGCTCGCGCGCGGTGGAGAACACGCCCGCGTGGCCCGCGACGCCGCCCAGCGACCAGGCGTTCTCGTCGTGCACGGTGCCGCGGATGATGCCCCGGCCCGCCTGGTACTCGGTCGCCGCGACCCGGTCCAGCTTGGCCGTCGGCGGGTTGTAGCCGGTGTCCACCAGGCCCAGCGGGCCGGTGATGTCGTCGCGGACCAGCTCGTCCAGCTTCTTGCCCGACCACTTCTCGGCCAGCAGGCCGAGCGTGATCAGGTTCAGGTCCGAGTACAGGTAGGTCGTGCCGGGCGCGCTGCGGGGCGTCGTCTCCATCACGGCCTTGATCCGCGACGGCACGTCCGGGTACTGCGACCACAGCGGCAGCCACGCGACCAGGCCCGAGGTGTGGGTCAGCAGTTGGCGGACGGTGATGGACTCCTTGCCGTTGACGCCGAACTCCGGCAGGTGGCGCGCCACCGGGTCGTCCAGGCCGAACCTGCCCAGCTCGTGCTGCCGCATCACCACGATCGAGGTGAACAGCTTGGAGATCGACGCCAGGTCGAAGATCGTGTCCTGGGCCATCGGCACCCGCTGCGCCTCGGGCAGCTCGGTGCCGGCGGCGTCGGCGTAGCGGACCGCCCAGCCCGTCGGCTGGTGCGTGACGACGACGCCGTCGTGCGCGAACAGCGTGACGGCGCCCGCGTAGAGCGGGTGGCCGGTCGCGTCCGGCACCGTGTACCGCTCGAGCTGCGCCAAGGCGGCGTTCAGCGGCGCCGGGTCGAGTCCCACGTGTTCGGGGGTACCCGTTCGCAGCACGCTGCTCGCCCAGCCGTCGTGCGGCTGGTCGAAGCGGGCGTCGCGGCGGTCGGCGTGCGCCGGCAGGGTGACGGCCATCGCCATCGTGGTCGCGATCAGCAGGGCAGGGATGCGCATCGCTGTCTCCATCTACCGGTAGCGCAGGTACGGCCGGCGGGTGCGGTCGAACGCGGCCAGTTCGTCGGCCCAGGCGCCGACCACCTCGTCGGTGCCCGCGCCCGCGTCGACCATGCGGCGCAGCCGGTCCGAGCCGCTGAGCTTGTCGATGTAGAGGTCCGGGCGCCACGCGAAGACCTCGGGGTAGCGGCGCTTCGCGGTGACGATCATGGCGACGGCCGTGCGGGGCGCGTCGAAGCTGTGCGGGTCGGTGAGGTGCAGGGCGACACCGCCGCACAGCTTGTTGGCGAACTTGTTGAACGTGGGCGTGAAGTAGGTCTCGCGGAACCGGACGCCGGGCAGCCCCAGCGCGTTCAGGTCCTCGGCCCACCGCCAGTCCAGGCCCGGCGCGCCGATCGTCTCGAACGGCCGGGTGGTGCCGCGGCCCTCGGAGAACACGAGCCCTTCGAACAGGCACGTGCCGGGGTAGACCAGCGCGGTGTCCTGCGTGGGGACGTTCGGGCTCGGCGGCACCCACGGCAGGCCGGGGTGCAGGTCGTCGCGCTTCCAGCCCTTCACGTCGACCACTTCCAGGCTCGACACCCGGCCGCCGTCGGTGGGCAGGAACTCGCCGTCGAACAGGCGGGCCAGCTCGCCGATCGTCATGCCGTGCTGCTGGGCGATCGGCTTGCGCCCGACGAACGTCGCGTAGGCCGGGTCGAGTTGCGGGCCGCGGGCCGTGCCGCCGACCGGGTTGGGGCGGTCGAGCACGACGAACCGCACGCCGGTCGCGGCGGCCGCCTGCATGACCGCGTACATGGTCCAGATGTAGGTGTAGAAGCGCGCGCCGATGTCGGCGATGTCGAACACGAGCGTGTCGACGCCCGCCTTGGCGATCATCTCCGCGATCTTGGCGGTGCTCGCGCCGTACGTGTCGTAGACCGGGATGCCGGTGCGCGGGTCGAGGTAGCTGCCCTCCGAGCCGCCTGCCTGCGCCGTGCCGCGGAAGCCGTGCTCGGGGCCGAACGCGGCCTGCGGCCTGAGCCCGGCCGCCGCCATCGAGTCGACGATGTGGGTCTGGTCGCGCAGCACGCCGGTCGGGTTGGTGACCACGCCGATCCTGCTGCCGGCGAACCGCCGCCAGCCGTCCTCGGCGAGCTGCTCGGCGCCGGTCTCGACCGGGCGCGGCCGGTCCGGGTGGTCGGGAGCGCCGTCGAACGCGCCGAGGGCGGGGACGGCGAGGGCGCCCGCGCCCGCCGCGAGGAAGCGCCTGCGGTCCACGGCGGTCACCACGCCAGTCCGTGGCCGAACGGGTACGGCGTCGGGCCGGGCACCGCGACCGGCAGCTTGCCGACCGGCGCCACCTCGCCGGTGATCACCCTGGCCAGCGCCTCCATCGACACCGCGCCGTAGGAGTAGGTCGCCAGCCACGTCGGCGCGGCCGTGTGCGCCACGTCGTAGGGGTTCTGCACGGCGACCGCGACGACCGGCTTGCCGGTGGCCAGGAGGCCGGTGAGCAGGGCCTGCTGCGCCGGTTGGCGCGACAGCGCGTTGGTGAGCACGACGACCACGTCGGCGGCGGCCGAGGCTTGGACGGCGGCCGTGATCTGGGCCTGCGTCGGCGCGCTGCCGGTGGGCAGCGCCGTGCCGCCGAGAACGCCCGCGAGGGTGCGGGTCGTCGTCTCGCCCCAGCCCGTGACCAGGGCTGCGGTGGGCTTGGCGCGCAGGGGCAGGACGCCCGCGTCGTTGCGCACGGCGGTGACGGTGCGGGCCGCGATCTCCCTGGCGGCGGCGAGGTGCTCGGCCGGGCCGACCGCCGAGTCGACCTCGTCCACGTCCACGAGAGGACCGGTGAGCATGCCGCGCAGGAACTTCATCCGCAGGATCCGCAGCACGCTCTGGTCGATGCGCTGCTCGGTCAGCTCGCCGCTGCGCACCGCCGCGAGGACGCCGTTGACGGCCACCTCCAGGTTGACCGGCATGAGCAGCTGGTCCACGCCCGCCTTCAGGGCCAACACGGGGATCTCGGCGTCGCTGTGCAGCTGCCGCACGCCCGCCATGGCCAGCGAGTCGGTGATGACGACGCCGTCGTAGCCGAGGTTCTTGCGCAGCAGGTCGACCGCGGGCTTGGACAGGGTGGCCGGTTCGCCCGACGGGTCGATCTTCGGCATCGTGATGTGCGCGGTCATGATCGAGTCGATGCCGGCGGCGATGGCCGCGCGGAACGGCGGCGCGTCCACCGCGGCCCACTCCGCCTCGGTGCGGTTGACCGTCGGCAGCGTGGTGTGGCTGTCCTCGCTCGTGTCGCCGTGGCCGGGGAAGTGCTTGGCGGTCGCGCTGACGGTGTGCTTGGCCAGCACGCGGCCCTGGTAGCCGCGCACCTGGGCGGCGGTCAGCTCGGCCGCCAGCGCCGGGTCGCTGGAGTAGGAGCGCACGCCGATGACGGGGTTGGCCGGGTTGGAGTTGACGTCCGCGTCCGGCGCGAAGTTCTGCGTGATGCCCATGGCGCGCAGCTCGGTGGCGGTGATGCGGGCGGCGCGCTCGGCGTCGGCCGCGCTGCGGCCCGCGCCGAGGGCCATGTTGCCGGGGAACTGGGTGGCGGGCGCGCCGATGCGCGTGACGATGCCCATCTCCTGGTCCGTGGCGATGGCCAGCGGGACGCGACTGGCCCGTTGCAGGCCGTTGGAGAGGGTGGCGATCTGGCGCGGCGTGTCGATGTTGTCGTAGCTGGAGTTGTTGAAGTAGACGACACCGCCCGGCTGGAACTTGGCCACCACCTCGGCCGGCGTGGCGACGCCGAAGTCGCGCAGGTTGCCGGGGTGCGCCTCGTCCGGCGACTGGCCGTGCAGGTAGGTGACGAACAGCTGGCCGACCTTCTGCTCCAGCGACATGCCGCGGACCAGGGTGGTCACGTGTTGTGCCTGGTCGGGCGCGGTGTGCGCCGGGGTCGGGATGGTCACTGCGGAAGCCGCGGCCACGGCGACGGCGACGAGCGGACGGAGCACTGCGGCCTCCCCACTGGGAATCTCCCACCACAATGTGGTGCATTCGGCAAGTTACCCACGTCACAGAGGTGGGTCAACGGGTCGCGTTGTGTGGTCATTGTGGCCGACAGGATCGGGGGTTTGGCCTGTCACTCGTTCGGGCATTAGTTCGGGGAGTCGCGCTTTCGGGGCAGGAAGCTGTGGCGCACAAAGACGGTGGGGCCCCTCGGAAGAGGGGCCCCACCGTCGTCAGCGCGGGCTTCTGAGTTACCAAGCGTGCAACTCGTGTCGTACCGACCTGGCCTCGGCGTCCGGCGTCCCGGTACGCAGGCCCTAGACGACAAGCCTCCCGCGGCGTGCTGCGCGTGGGTGTCTCGAAGTCCGCGCACGGAGCTCCGTCGGGGTGGACGCTGCTTCTCTTCCGCTTCGTCCCTGGCCGACCCGAGGTCCGCACTTCCTTTGTAGTGCGTGTCCGGCGTCACAGCAAGGGCTCGATGGGGTGCACCGTTCAAGCGACGGTCAGTAGCGGAAAGGCTTTCGTGACAGTGATTCCGAGCCGGTCCGGCCCCCGGTACCGCTGACCGGGGCACGCCGGGGTGAATCAGCTCCGACGGCGCCTGCGCAGCCCGTACCAGGCCACGCCCGCGGCGGTCGCCGCGCCCAACCCGATCGCGGTGACGGCGACCGCGGTGCCCGACGGGCGCGGGATGCGGGCGCGCAGCGAGACGGGGTCGGAGAACGTGAGCACCGGCCAGCCGCGTTGGGCGGCGACCCGGCGCAGCGCGCGGTCCGGGTTGACCACCGTGGGGTGGCCGACGGCCTCCAGCAGCGGCAGGTCGGAGATGGAGTCGGAGTAGGCGTGGCAGCGGCTCAGGTCGTAGTCGTGCTGCTCGGCGAGCTGCTTGACGGCGATCGCCTTGTTCTCGCCGGCGCAGTAGAAGTCGACCTCGCCGGAGTAGCGGCCGTCCGCCACGACCATCCGGGTGCCGACGCTGTGCGTGGCGCCGACCATGGTGGAGATGGGCGCGACCAGCTCCTCGCCCGAAGCGGACACGACGACCACGTCGTGTCCTTCACCCTTGTGGTCGGTGATGAGCTGGGTGGCCTCCTTGTAGACGAGGGGGTCGACGATGTCGTGCAGCGTCTCCTCGACGATCGAGCGGACCTGCTCGACGTCCCAGCCCTCGCAGAGCGCGGTGATGTGCGAGCGCATCCGGTCCATCTGGTCGGCGTCCGCGCCGGCCAGCATGAAGACGAACTGCGCGTAGGCGCTCTTGAGCACCGCACGCCGGTTGATCAGGCCCTCTTGGAAGAAGGGCCGGCTGAACGCCAGCGTGCTCGACTTGGCGATGACGGTCTTGTCCAGGTCGAAGAACGCGGCGACTCGACTGCCTTCGGTGGCGTGCTCGGTCACCGGTCAAGCTTAAGCGGGGCGGGTGCGGCGAGCCGCCGATGGTAGTTCGATGGTTTACGAATCAGGTGTGCGGTCCATCGAAATTTGGTCTCCCTCTAACGGAAGACACGCATGACCCTGTCCCGTGGGGATACAGTAGACGCGTCCGGCTCGACCGGACGGGTTCAGTCCGACCCCCCGGGACTGAACCAATGACGACCCCCGTCCCTCCCCCCTGGCGGGGGTCGTCCCATGTCCGGGGTCGGTTTTCCGGGGCGGTCGCGCTGGACCTCCGCGCACTTGCGCCCCTTCTTGCATCACCTCCCGATCTTTCGCCGCGCCACGCGTGATGGCTGCCGTTCGCGGGCGCGTGTCGTGCCGGGACGGCCCGAGTTGTCCACAGGCCATCCGGTTGTCCACATGTTGATCATGTGCCGTTGTGTCCTTCCTCACCGCCCGACACGGTGGAACCCGTAGATCCACAACGGGAACGGGGAGGGCGGCATGAGGCGACCGGTGGCGTTGGTGACGGACGCGGGCCTGGTGGAGGAGGTGCTGAACGCGGCGGCGATCGCGGGCTGCGAGCTGGAGCGCGTGGTCGACGTGACGGCGTTGCGCGGGCGTTGGCACGGCGCGTCGGCGCTGGTGCTGGACTTCGAGGCGGTCGTGGCGTGCGCCGGGTTCCCGCGCAGACCGGGTGTCCACGTGGTCGGCGCGGGACCGCCGGGCGCGCAGGTGTGGCGGCGTGCGCTGGCGCTGGGCGCGGAGCAGGTGCTGGAGCTGCCCGCCGACCAGGAGCGGCTGCGGGCGGTGCTGGCCGACGCCGGCGAGGACGGGCCGGTCGGTGAGGGCAGGGTGCTGGCGATCCTCGGCGCGCGTGGCGGCGCCGGGGCGTCCGTGCTGGCGGTGGCGGTGGGGCAGGCGGTGCTGGCGGCCGGTGGCCACGGCCTGCTCGTCGACTGCGACCCGTTGGGCGGCGGCCTCGACCTGACGTTGGGCGCGGAGCGGCAGGACGGCCTGCGGTGGCCCACGTTGCAGCTGAAGGGCGGCCGGGTGCCGGCGGCGGCGCTGCGCTCGGCGCTACCGGGGCGTTCGGGCGGGCGCGGCAGCCTGACCGTGCTGTCGTGCGGCCGGACGGGTCCCGGGCCGGAGCCGGACGCCGTGGTGGCGGTGGTCGAGGCGGGCAGGCGCGCGGGCGGCACCGTCGTGTGCGACGTCCCGCGTCAGCTGACCGCCGCCGCGTGTGCCGCCCTCGACCGGGCCGACCTGGCGGTGCTCGTGGTGCCGGCCGACGTGAAGGCGTGCATGGCGGCCAAGTCGGTGGTGGAGCAGGCCGCGGAACGGGACGTGCGGCTGAAGGCGGTGGTCCGGGGCCCCGCTCCCGGCGGACTCACCACGGCACAGGTCGTGGCGGCCATCGACGTTCCGCTGCTGGCCACCATGCGCCCGGAACCGAGGCTGGCCAGGGCGTTGGACAACGGCCGCTTCCCGGAGACCACCCGCGGCCCGCTGGCGCGAGCGGCCCGACAAGTCCTGGCGGCCCTCCATGCCCACTGACGACGACACCTCGCCCCGACACCCGCCCCCAGACCCTCCACCGACCGACCCGCCACAACCGCTCACAGGTCGACCCGCCCTGTCCCTCCCTCGCGCCCCCGGCCCTCGCGGCCCCGCCCCGGGCCGCTGCCCGCACTCCGACCACACCTCCACGCCAACCACAGCCCAAGACCACCTGGCGGTGCTCCATGACGACTGACCTCCACCTGCCCCGAACCCCGATCCACCGACCGCACGGCGAGCCAGTCCCGACCTCCCATTCCGCTCACGGATCCCCGCCCGAGTCGTGCTCCGCCCACTCAGCGCACAGCGGACGTTCGGCGGCGGCCCGTGTCCGGGCTTCGGGTTTCCGATCGGTCGACCGGATCGCGTTGGACTTCCGGTTGTGGCGCAAGGGTCTGCCTGCGATCCGAGTTGTGCTCCGCGATTCTCCGCTCGCGCACGGCGCGTATCGCGCGATGGCCTCGGGTTACCACCGGCAGCGCCGCGATCCGGGCGTTCGATCGGGCCACTGTCCGCCGCTCGGCTTTCGGTTGCGAGGGCCGGGTTCGGCCGCCGCCCGATCCGTGTTTCGCCGTGTTCGTGGTCTCAGCCCACTTAGGAGTGTTCTCCCGGAAGAACGGCTCGACGTCCATCCCTTGTGGATGGCCTGCCGCGTGATCCGGCCGTTTCGGTCGCGAGTCGGAGGCGGCGATGAGTCGTGATCGCGGGCCCGTTGTGAGGCGGCATCCCGGATTCCGCGCACCGGTGGGCTTCCGGCGTTGTCGGCCCGTGTCGCTGTCGGCCCTTGTGCTCGCCGAGCTGGCCTCGGCGTTTCGGGCCGAGGCGGGTGATGGGCGGGAGCTCTTGGTCGAGGCGGCTCGGGAACTCGTGGAACGGCGTCCTCGGGCGTCGAGGGGAGAGGGTGGTCGTGAGCGATCTCGTTGAGCGCGTCCGGTTGCGGTTGGCCAGTGGGCGTGGGGATCTCACGTCGGCGGCGGTCGCGGCGGCTGTTCGCGGTGAGGCCGGCGGGGTGCTCGGTGACGAGGACGTCCAGCGGGCGCTTGCGGTGTTGCGGCAGGAGTTCGTGGGCGCGGGGCCGCTCGAGCCGTTGTTGCGGGACCCGGACACCACCGACGTCCTCGTCACGCGGCCGGACCAGGTTTGGGTCGACGGTGCGGGCGGGTTGCGGCGGACCGACGTCACCTTTCCCGACGAGGCCGCGGTCCGCCGGCTCGCGCAGCGGCTCGCCGTGGCGGCGGGGCGGCGGTTGGACGACGCGGCGCCCTGCGTGGACGGCTGGCTGCCCGGCTCGGTGCGACTGCACGCGGTCCTGCCGCCGATCTCGCCGTTCACCTGCCTGTCGTTGCGGGTCCTGCGCCCGGCGGTGCACGACCTGGCGACGTTGGAGGCCTGCGGCACGTTCGACCGGGCGACGGCGGACCTCCTGCGCGCGATCGTGGCCGCCCGGCAGGCCTTCCTCGTCGTCGGCGGCACGGGTTCGGGGAAGACGACGCTCCTCGCGGCCCTGCTGGGGTGCGTGCCGCACGGCGAACGGGTGGTCTGCGTCGAGGACGCGGGCGAGCTCCAGCCCGACCACCCGCAGGTCGTCCGGCTGCTGGCCCGCGGCCCGAACGTCGAGGGCGCGGGCGAGGTGACGATGCGGGACCTGGTCCGGCAGGCGTTGCGGATGCGGCCCGACCGGATCGTGGTCGGGGAGGTGCGGGGCGCGGAGGTGTGCGAGCTGCTGTCGTCGCTCAACACCGGGCACGACGGCGGCGCGGGGACGTTGCACGCGAACTCGCCCGCCGAGGTCCCCGCTCGGCTGGAGGCGCTGGCCGCGCTCGGCGGGCTCGACCGGCACGCCCTGCACAGTCAACTGGCCGCCGCGGTGAAGGTCGTGCTGCACATGCGCCGTGACGGTGACGGCACCCGGTACCTGGCCGAGATCGGTGTGCTGGAGCGGCGGCCGGGCCACCTCGTCGTCCGGCCCGCCTGGCGGCGTGACGGCGGCTGGCAGGAAGCCGGCCAGGTGCTCCGCGCCCTGGTGGGGGTGCCATGAGCCTGGTGTTGCTGGCCGCGGCGCTGCTGGTCTTGCCGTCGGCGAAAGCGCGCCGACGCCTGGCCCGGCTCAGGAGCGGCCCGCGGTGGAAACCGGTGAAGCCCAACCGGGCGCTGGCGGTGCTCGTCGGGATCGCGCTGGGTGCGCCGGTGGGCGTCGGCGGGGCGATCGCGGGTGGGTTGCTGGCGGCGACGGTGTGGCGCACGTACCGGGAGGCGACTCGGCAGCGGCATCGACTGGCGGCGTCCGGCGCGTTGGCCGACGGGTTGAAGGCGTTCGTCGCCGAGCTGCGATCGGGCGCGCACCCCGCCAAGGCCGCGATGGGCGCGGCGGAGGACGCCGAGCCGCCGGCGACCGACGTGCTGCGGGCCATCGCGGCCACCTCGGCACGGGGCGGTGACGTGGAGGCGGCGCTCGCCGACTTCCCGGACGCCCGCCAACTGGCCCGCGCGTGGCGGCTGTCGGCGGTGCACGGCGTGCCGCTGGCGGACGTGCTGGACGCGGTCCGCCGGGACCTCGACCGGCGCACCGCCTTCGCCGGGCAGGTCCACGCCCGCATGGCCGGACCGCGCGCAGGCGCGGCGGTGCTCGCCGGGTTGCCGCTCTTCGGCGTGGTGCTGGGCGAACTGGGCGGCGCGGGGCCGTTGGCGGTGCTGTCGGGCACCCCGCCGGGCCAGGTGCTGCTGGTCGCCGGGGTGGTCCTGATCTGCGCCGGGCTGCGGTGGAGCGGGCGGTTGACCAGGCAGGTGGTCGCATGAGCCTGCTGCTGCTCGCGCTGGCGGTCATCGCGTTCCCCGCGCCGACCAGAGCTGCCGCGCGGCTGAGACCCCGGGCCGGGCGAAAACCGGTGCCGAAGGCCCGGCCGCCGGACCCGTTCGCCGCGGCGGCCACCTGGGACCTGCTGGCCGCCACCCTGCGGGCCGGGCTGCCGGTGGCGGGAGCCGTGCGTGCCGTCCTGCCGGGTGTCCCACCGGGACCGGCCGAGCGCCTGCGTGAGGTGGTCGACCTGCTGACGTTGGGCGCGGACCCGGTGCACGCGTGGGCCAGGGCCCTGGGTCACCCGGACACCGCGCCACTGGCCAGGGCGGCCCGCAGGACGGCCCGATCGGGTGCGGCGCTGGCCGGCGCGGCGGCAGACCTGGCCGCGCAGGCGCGGGCCGAGGTGTCCGACCGGGCCGAGGCCCGAGCACAACGCGCCTCGGTGCTCGTGGCGGGACCGCTGGCGCTGTGCTTCCTGCCCGCGTTCCTGTGCCTGGGCGTCGTGCCGGTGGTGATCGGGATCGTCGCCGGTGTGAGCGATCGATTTTAAGTGTCCACTGTAGACAATGGAGGGTGAAATGGTTGCCGGTAGGGGAGTTCTGGCGGACGACAGTGGGATGTCGACGGTGGAGTACGCGATCGGCACGCTCGCCGCGGCGGCGCTCGGGCTGGTCCTGTACTCGCTGATCAGCGGTGGCTGGGTGCAAGAGCTGCTCCGGGCGCTGCTGGTCCGGGCGTTCACGGTGGACGTGTGAGGCGGGGTGTGCTCGGCGACGACCGGGGCGGGGTGACGGTCGAAGCGGCGGTGGCGGTGTGCGGGTTGGTCGCCGTGCTGGTGCTGGGCATCGCCGCCGTGATGGCGGTCATCGGTCAGCTCCGGTGCACGGACGCGGCGCGGGAAGCGGCACGGCTGGTCGCGCGAGGTGACGCGGCACGGGTCGGTGGCGTGGTGGAGGCGATCGCGCCGGAAGGGGCGCGGTGGACGCTCCGGAGGGAGGGCGACACGGCATCGGTGGAGGTCACCGTCTCGCGGCTGGGCGTGGAGCTGCGGGCCCGGGCTTACGCGGTGGTGGAGCGGGGAGAGGAGGTCGGCGGGGAAACCCGGGATTGAGCCGGGGATCGGGTGGAGGACGACGGAGGCGAAGGCGCGAGTGGACCGGGAGCGGGGACCGGATGGATGTCGGGATGGGGTCGAGGGCGGAGGCGGGGGTGGTCGGTGGGTGACGGCGGGCGTGCGCGAGGCGGCCGACCGCGGGTCGGCGTCGGTCGTGGCGGTCGGGGTGATGGCGGTGTGGTTCGCGCTCGTGGTGGTCGGCGGGCAGGTGGGCGAGGCCGTCGTGAACCGGCACCGGGCGAGTGCGGCGGCTGATCTCGGGGCGTTGGCGGCGGCCGGGGAGTTGCCCGGTGGGGTGGCCCACGCGTGCGCGCGGGCGCGGTGGGTGGTCGAACGGATGGGCGGGCGGTTGGTCGAGTGCCTGGTGGAGGGATGGGAGGTGGACGTCCGGGTTTCCGGTGGGGCAACGGTGTTCGGCGCGCCCAGCGCACGTGCCCGTGCAGGTCCGGCCGAACCGTGACCCCTGCCCGACGCGACGAACGGTCGTCCGCCGGCGGTGAGCGGACTCACACGACCGCAGATTCGCGGCTTCACGGTGGCTGAACGGCTCGTACGCCGTTCTGCCGCCCGCCCCCGTCGGCCGCGCTCGCCGTGCCACATCGACCAGTTGCCGACAAGCGCTTACCAAAACCGCCGGTCGTGGCGTTAGTTCAAGTGGTGGCACCGACACGGTGTCGAACAACACGCGACACGGTGTCGTGGATCGGAACGCAGGAGGCGAACGAAAGATGGAGTGGTCGGATAGCTGGCGCGGGGCCTTCCGCATCGAGCTGCGCGCAGAGGCGGTCAACCTCGCGTGGCACGGGTGGCCTGTGCTGCCGGGCACCTATCCGGCGGGCGACCGGTGGGCCGGGCGCGACGGCGTCGAGGACACCGGGCCGGTCCCGGTGCACGACGACTGGCAGGAGCGCATCGGCACCAAGGCGGAGCAGGTCGCCACCTGGTGGGCGGGCCACTCCTACAGCATCCTGCTGGCCACCGGCCACGGCGTGGACGCCGTCGAGGTGAGCGCCGACCTCGGCCGCCGGGCCGCGGTCGAGCTGCGCGCGGCCGGCATCCCGGTGCCGATCGTGGCGACCCCCGAAGGTCGCTGGATGTTCCTGGTCGCCTCCGGCGGCACGCCGGTCACCGACCCGGACGTGACGCACTACGGCCAGGGCGAGTACGTGCCGCTGCCGCCCAGCCCCGGCCAGGTCGGCGTCGTGCACTGGCGGGTCAAGCCGCAGATCTGCGCGTGGCACCTGCCGCACGTGGACGTGGTCCGCGACGCCCTGCTCCAAGCCGCCGACCGCACCTCCGACTACGGCCTGGTCGCCGCCGACCGGTCGTGATCGACTCGGCCGTGCCGGACGTCGTGGCGTCTCTCCCCGACCACCCCGAGCACGACGTCCAGCACGGCCACCCCGCCCGCCTTGTCCAGCGGATCGTTGCCATTCCCGCACTTCGGCGACTGCACGCAGGACGGGCACCCGGCCGGACACGCGCAAGCCGCGATGGCCTCCCTAGTAGCGACCAACCACGGGACTACCGCGGCGAACCCGCGGTCGGCGAACCCGGCTCCTCCGGGATGACCGTCGTGCACGAACACCGTCGCCTCCCCGGTGTCCTGGTGCAGCGCGGTCGAGACTCCGCCGATGTCCCAACGGTCACAGGTCGCGAAGAGCGGTAGCAGGCCGATCGCCGCGTGTTCGGCGGCGTGCAGCGCGCCGGGGATGCGCGCCGGAGTCAGACCGGCGCCCCCCGGCGCACTGCCCACACCTCCACCGCCCGACACGCCATCGCCCGACACGCCACCGGCCGGCACCGCATCGCCGGGCACACCTTCGCCGGGCACCGCATCGTCGGGCGCGCCACCGGCCGACACCGCATCGCCGGGCACGCCATCACCCGACACCGCCCTGGCCGCCACGCCATCGCCGGGCACCGGATCGCCCGGCACTCCATCGGCTGGCCCTGCATGGCCCGAGACCGCACCGCCCGGCCCGCCATCGCCTGGCATCCCGCCGCCGTGCTCGCCATCGCCCGGCACCGCAGCGCCCGGCACGTGATCGTCCCCTACGCCACCGCCCGGTGCGCCGCCGGTCAGCAGTTCGGTGGACACCGTGTACCAGACCGCCCGCGTCACCAGCGTCTGCGCGGGCAGTGACAGCGGCACCGAGTCGATCACCTGGCCGGACGGCAGCTTGCGCAGGTAGCCGACGACCTGCGAGGTCACCTCCACCTCGCCCAGGCACACCGTCACCCCGTCGAACGAGCGCTTCTCCAGCACCCGCACCACCGAGATGTCCTTGGTGTCACGCGCCGTCGTCGTCCAGTCCGGCTTCTCCGCGTGCACCATCGCCAGGCCGGCGTCGAGGTCCAGCTCGTCCACCACGTACGACTCGCCCTGGTGCAGGTAGACCGCGCCCGAGTGCACCTGCCAGCACGCCGAGCCCGGATCCACCGTGCCGAGCATCCGCCCCGAGTCGGCCTCCACCACCACGACCTGCTCGCCACCGGACCCGCGGATGTCCACGTCGCCGTGCGGCCGGTCGTGCGAGGTCCAGTACCAGCCGTTCGGCCGTCGCCGCAGCACCCGCCGCGCCGTCATGTCCTCCACCACGGCCAGCGCCGCGTCACCGCCGAACGCGGCCAGCGAGTCCGGCGTCAGCGGCAGCTCGGCCGCCGCGCACGCCAACTGCGGCTCCAGCACGTACGGGTTCGTCGGGTCCAGCACCGTCGCCTCGACCGGCTTGTCCAGCACCGCCGACGGGTTGTGCACCAGGTAGGTGTCCAACGGGTCGTCCCGCGCCACGAACACCACCAGCGAGTCCGTCTCCTCGGTCCGTCCCGCCCGCCCGGCCTGCTGCCAGAACGACGCCAGCGTGCCCGGGAAACCGGCCACCACCACGACGTCCAGCCCGACGATGTCGACGCCCAGCTCCAGCGCGTTCGTCGTCGCCACGCCCAGCAGCTCGCCCGACGACACGGCCCGCTCCAACGCCCGCCGCTCCTCGGGCAGGTACCCGCCCCGGTAGGCGGCCACCCGCGACGCCAGCGACGGGTCGACCTCCGACAGCACCCGCCGAGCGCCCAGCGCGGTCAGCTCCGCGCCCACCCGCGAGCGCACGAACGCCAACGACCGCGCGCCCTCCACCACCAGGTCGGCCAGGATCCGCGCCGTCTCCGCGCCCGCCGACCGCCGCACCGGCGCGCCGTTCTCGCCCTCCAGGTCGTCCAGCAGCGGCGGCTCCCACAACGCGACCGTCCGCCCCGCCCGCGGCGACCCGTCCTCCGTCACCGCCTCGCAGGGCGCGCCCAGCAGCGCCGTGGCCGACGCTGCCGGATCGGCCACGGTGGCCGACGCCAGCACGAACACCGGGTCCGCGCCGTACCGCTGGGCGACCCGCCGCAACCGCCTCAGCAGCAGCGCCACGTGCGAGCCGAAAACACCCCGGTACGTGTGGCACTCGTCCACCACCACGTACGACAGCCGGCGCAGGAACCTGATCCAGCGGGCGTGGTTGGGCAGCACACCCCGGTGCAGCATGTCGGGGTTGCTGAACACCCAGTTGGCGTGCGCGCGCACCCAATCGCGTTCCGCCATCGGCGTGTCGCCGTCGAACGACGCCGCCCGCACCCCCGGCACGCCCAAACCGCGCACCGATCTCAACTGGTCCGCGCCCAACGCCTTCGTCGGCGAGAGGTACAGAGCTGTTGCCTTCGGATCAACTGTCAACGCGCTCAGGACCGGCAATTGGTACGCCAGCGATTTCCCCGACGCGGTGCCCGTCGCCACCACCACGTGTGATCCGGACCACGCATGCGACGCCGCTTCGGCCTGGTGCCGCCACGGCCGGGCCACACCCCGCTCCACCAGCGCGGACACCACCGCGTCGGGTGCCCACGACGGCCACGGGATGGACTGCGCGGGCCGCGGCGGCTGCTCCTCGACGTGCGTCAACGGCGATTCGCCCGCCGGAACCCCGGCGAGGACCCGGTCCAGCAAACGACGTCCCTGGTTCGCCACGAGGCGCAGCTTCGCACACCCGACCGACAGCTCGACCCTGCCTGTGCGGATAACGGTGTGTGTACGGATCGGGACGCCTCGTTGCCTCCTTGCGCACTATGAATAGACTCCGCCGCTATCGCATCCAATGAGGGGTGCATCACGTTGTGTCGGGGCTGACAGTCGCGTGAGTGACCCGCCTCACATCAGCGGGGTGGCCCTGACATTGGGCTTGGAAAACTCACCAGGAGGACGGATGTCCCGGCAATTCCTCGCGGAGGGCCTAGAGCTCTCCGGAGGTGATCGCGGCCTCGTCGCCGTGGTCGCCGTGGTCGCCCTGGCTGCCCTGGCCGTGGGCTACGTGCTGCTTCGGGAGGTACTGGCCGCGGGCCAGGGCACCTCCAAGATGCAGGACATCGCCAAGGCGGTCCAAGAGGGCGCAGCGGCCTACCTCAACCGGCAGTTCCGAACGCTCGGCATCTTCGTCGTCATCGTGTTCGTGCTGCTGTTCGCGCTTCCCGCCGAGGACATTGGCGAGCGGATCGGCAGGTCGCTGTTCTTCCTCGTCGGCGCCGGCTTCTCCGCCGTCATCGGCTACCTCGGCATGTGGCTGTCGACCCGCGCGAACGTGCGCGTCGCCGCCGCGGCCAAGGAGAGCGGCGGTCGCGAGAAGGCCATGCGGATCGCGTTCCGCACCGGCGGCGTGGTCGGCATGTTCACCGTCGGCCTCGGCCTGTTCGGCGCGGCCCTGGTCGTGTTCGTCTACGTGGGCCAGGCGCCCCGGGTGCTGGAGGGCTTCGGCTTCGGCGCCGCCCTGCTCGCCATGTTCATGCGGGTCGGCGGCGGCATCTTCACCAAGGCCGCCGACGTCGGCGCGGACCTGGTCGGCAAGGTGGAGCAGGGCATCCCCGAGGACGACCCGCGCAACGCGGCGACCATCGCCGACAACGTGGGCGACAACGTCGGCGACTGCGCCGGCATGGCGGCGGACCTGTTCGAGTCCTACGCCGTCACCCTGGTGGCGTCGCTGATCCTCGGCACGGCCGCGTTCGGCGCGAAGGGCCTGCTGTTCCCGCTGATCGTGCCCGCGATCGGCGTGCTCACGGCGGTCATCGGCGTCTACATCACCAGCGCGCGGACCGGCGAGAACGGCCTCACCGCGATCAACCGCTCGTTCTACATCTCGGCGGTCATCTCGGCGGTGCTGTGCACGGTGGCGGCGTTCGTCTTCCTGCCCAGCTCGTTCGCGGGCCTCGCGGGCGTGTCCGAGGAGATCGCGGGCACGCCGGGCAACCCGGCCCTGATCGCCGCCGTCGCGGTGATCATCGGCATCGTGCTGGCGGGCGTCATCCTGTGGCTGACCGGCTACTTCACCGGCACCGAGCACAAGCCGGTCAAGGAGGTCGGCCGCACCTCGCTCACCGGCGCGGCGACCGTCATCCTGTCCGGCATCTCGGTCGGCTTCGAGTCGGCGGTCTACACCGCGCTGGTCATCGGCGGCGCGGTCTACGGCGCGTTCCTGCTGTCCGGCTCGGTGGTCGTGTCGCTGTTCGCGGTCGCGCTGGCCGGCTGCGGCCTGCTGACCACGGTCGGCGTCATCGTGGCCATGGACACCTTCGGCCCGGTCTCGGACAACGCGCAGGGCATCGCGGAGATGTCCGGCGACGTGGACGGCGAGGGCGCGCAGATCCTCACCGAGCTCGACGCGGTCGGCAACACGACCAAGGCGATCACCAAGGGCATCGCGATCGCCACCGCCGTGCTGGCGGCGACCGCGCTGTTCGGCTCCTACAAGGACGCCATCGACCAGGCGCTGCGGGACGTGAAGGTCGGCCTCGGCGACGTGCCGGTGTCGTTCACGAACGTGGTGTTCAGCCCGAACGTGCTGGTCGGCGTCATCATCGGCGCGGCCGTCGTGTTCATGTTCTCCGGTCTCGCGGTCAACGCGGTGACCCGCGCGGCGGGCGCGATCGTGTTCGAGGTGCGCCGCCAGTTCCGCGAGAACCCCGGGATCATGGACGGCACGGTCAAGCCGGAGTACGGCAAGGTCGTCGACATCTGCACCAAGGACTCGCTGCGCGAGCTGGCCACCCCCGGCCTGCTGGCGGTGCTGGCGCCGATCGCGGTCGGCTTCGGCCTCGGTGTCGGCCCGCTGGCCGGCTACCTGGCCGGCGCGATCGCCACCGGCACGCTGATGGCGGTGTTCCTGGCCAACTCCGGTGGCGCCTGGGACAACGCGAAGAAGCTGGTCGAGGACGGCAACCACGGCGGCAAGGGCTCCGACGCCCACGCCGCGACCGTCATCGGCGACACGGTCGGCGACCCGTTCAAGGACACCGCCGGCCCGGCCATCAACCCGCTGATCAAGGTGATGAACCTGGTCTCGGTGCTGATCGCGCCCGCCATCGTCGGCTTCACCGTCGGCGCGGGCGAGTCGGCCGGCATCCGGTACGCCATCGCGGTGGTCGCGGCGATCGTCATCGTGGCGGCCGTGGTCGTGTCCAAGCGGCGCGGCACGGCGATCGCGGACGCCCCGGCGGAGGCGACGACCTCCGCGTGACGCGCGGGTAGGACGAGCAGGTCGAGGGCGGGGTGCCGAGTCGGGGCACCCCGCCCTCGCACGTCCGGGCAGCCCGGGTGGGCTCGCCCGGATGGGGGCACACTGTCCGGTGATGCCGAGAACGATGGGGAGCACCCTGATGAGACTTCTTCCGCTGGTCGCCGCGGCCGCCCTGGTCGTGGCGGTGGCCGGGTGCGGGTCCGGGGGTGACTCCTCCGCGCCCACGTCGACGTCCGCCACGCCGTCCGACGACGCCGCGGTCGCGTACATGGACAAGGTGTGCACGGCGGCGTCGTCGTTCACCACGGTGCAGAAGACACCGCCGCAGCTCGACGCCAACGACCCGGCGAAGCTCAAGGCCGACATGGGCGCGTACATGGGCCAGATGGCCGACGCGTTCGCCCAGACCGCGGCCAAGCTGCGCGACGTCGGCCCGTCCCCGGTGGCGGGCGGTGACCAGCAGGTGGAGCAGATGGCGGTGACGTTCACCGGGATCGCGAAGAACTTCTCCGACGCCAAGGCGGCCATCGAGGCGGCGGACGCCAACGACCCCGTGGGCGGGTTGCAGGCCGCCGGCGAGGCCATCAAGCGCCTGGACGACTTCGTCGCGCCGCTGAAGCAACTGGAGGCGTCACCGGAGCTGTCCGCGGCGGCCGAGAAGGCGCCGGCCTGCCAGGACCTGCGGACGCTGCGGCCGTCGGAGTCCGCCTCACCGACCTCGTAGTAGGTTGCCCCCTCACCTTCTTCACCCGATCCGGGGGGCTTTCTGTGAAGCACCGTGTCGCGCTCGCCGGCGTGTTCGCCGCCGTCCTGGTCACGGCCGCGTGCGGCGGTGGTGGTGGCGCTTCGACGTCCTCGACAGGCGGCTCGTCGGCGACCACCACGACCGCGGCGGCCGACGCCGACCCGATCCAGTGGACCGGCACGTTCTGCGAGGGCATGGGACCCACGATCGAGGGCGTGCTGGCCCTGCTGAAGACGATGTTCGAGGGCGGCGCGGAGAACCCGGCCCTGCAGAAGGCGGCGCTGCTCGACTACAGCTCCAAGGCGGGCAGGGCGCTCACCGAGGCGGGCGGGAAGCTGGACGAGCTCGGCGCGCCCTCGGCCGAGAGCCGGCAGCTGCACGACGAGCTGGTCGAGTTCTTCACCGCCTCGGGCAAGACGCTGACCGACGTCAACGCCGAGCTGGCGAAGCTCGACCCGGCCGACCCGGAGTTCGCCGCCAAGCTGGAGCGGCTGGGCGGCGACCAGGCCGACCCGTCGAAGCTCCAGGAGCAGATCAAGAAGCTCCAGGACGACCCGAAGCTGGGTGAGGCGTTCAAGCAGGCGCCGGAGTGCGTGAAGATGGCGGAGACCCTCAAGAGCCTGGGCGGCTGACGCCTGGGACGCCTGTGAACGGTGGGACGGGTGGTTCAGCCCTTCGGAGACTGGCCGAGGTCGAACGTGTGTTCTACGCTGCGTTTCCGTGGGGCAACTGTCCTTCTACTCGGCCGAGGCGCGACAGCCTTGCGTCGGTGACCTGGCGGGCCTGCTGTGCGGGCCCGGCCGGGCGCTGGGCTTCGCCCGCGGCCGGGCGGCGAGGGTGACGGTGGCGCTCGAGTCCCGGGACCGGGCCGAGGCCGTCGTGGCCGCGCTGGCCGAGCGGGGCGTGCAGGCCCGGATCGAGCTGGTCCGGACGGTGCGCTGCCAGGCCGGGCCCGACGAGGACGTGCCGGAGGAGCCGGCGGACGCACCGGAGGAGCCTGCCGAGCTGGAGTCGGTCGCGGACGAGCCCGCCGTGGACGAGCCCTCGGACGAGGTGATCGACGACGAGCCGGACGGGTTCGCGCCCGTGGTGATCGGGTCGGGCCGCAGCCGCCCGACCATGACCGAACCCGAACCCGATCCCCGGGCCGCCGAGCCCGCGCCCGAGGTCGAGCCCCAGGCCGCCGAGTCCGAGTCCGTCGAGTCCGAGGCAGTCGAGCCGGAGCCGGTCGTCACCGAGTCGTGGCAGGTCACGACGGCTTACCGCACCGACCTGGCCGGGCTGGCGGCGCAGTGGCTCGACGGCGACCGCAAGGTCGTCCCACCCGATTTCACGCTCGACGGCGCGGCCCTGCGGCTGTGGGCGCTCGCCTCCGGCCGGTGGGTCGAGTCCGGCTCGGGGTACCTCCTCGGCCTCGACCCGGACGCGCCCGACACGCACGAAGCGTTGCGAAAAGCATTGGCCACCTCGGGCCTGCCCTCGACACTCTTGACCGGGAAAGCCGGGGGACCGGCGCTCCGGGTCGTCGGCAGACGGCGGCTCGAACGGCTCGCCGAGCTGGTCGGACGCGTGCCGCGGGGCGTCGCGGAACGCACCTGGCCGGCCGCGTAGCGCGTCGGGTTGGCGGAGGATCCGGCACAGTTGTGTCACCCTGTCCCGACCAGGGCTGCCCAGCGGCGACAAAGGACAGTGCACACTGGCGGGTCGGGACACAGTGTTCGAAGAGAGCGGGACGGCGTGGCTGGATCGACACGGGCGAGGAAGACAAACGGGGGATCAGCGAGCGGCAACCGGCGGTTGGTGATCGTCGAGTCGCCCACGAAGGCGCGGAAGATCGCGTCCTACCTCGGCAGCGACTTCGTCGTGGAGTCATCCAAGGGGCACATCCGCGACCTGCCCCGCGGCGCGGCCGACGTGCCCGCGAAGTACAAGGGCATGTCGTGGGCGCGCCTCGGGGTGGACGTGGACCACGGCTTCGAGCCGCTCTACGTCGTCACGCCCGACAAGAAGGCGACCGTCGCGGAGCTGAAAGAGCTGCTCAAGGACGTCGACGAGCTCTACCTCGCGACAGACGGCGACCGCGAGGGCGAGGCCATCGCCTGGCACCTGCTGGACACGCTGAAGCCGAAGGTCCCGGTCCGGCGGATGGTGTTCCACGAGATCACCGAGCCCGCGATCCTCGCCGCCGCCGCGAACCCGCGCGACCTGGACCAGGACCTGGTCGACGCCCAGGAGACCCGCCGCATCCTCGACCGCCTCTACGGCTACGAGGTCAGCCCGGTGCTGTGGAAGAAGGTCATGCCGAAGCTCTCGGCGGGCCGCGTGCAGTCCGTGGCGACCCGGATCGTGGTCGAGCGGGAGCGCGAGCGGATGAAGTTCGTCACCGCCTCGTACTGGGACGTCTCGGCGACCATGGACGCCGGGAAGGACGCCTCGCCGCGCACGTTCGGCGCGCGGCTGATCGCGGTCGACGGCACGCGCCTGGCCGCGGGCCGCGACTTCGGCCCCGACGGCAGGCTCAAGGCGGGCGCGGACGTCCGAGTGCTGGACGAGGCGCAGGCGACGGCGATCGCCGAAGGCCTGGTCAACGCCACCATGACGGTGTCGTCGGTCGAGGAGAAGCCGTACTCGCGCAAGCCGTACGCGCCGTTCATGACCTCCACGCTCCAGCAGGAGGCGGGCCGCAAGCTGCGGTTCTCCGCGGACCGCGCCATGCGCACCGCGCAGAAGCTGTACGAGAACGGCTACATCACCTACATGCGCACCGACAGCACGACGCTGTCGGAGACGGCGATCGCGGCGGCGCGGGCGCAGGCCACCGAGCTGTACGGCTCGCAGTTCGTGTCCAAGGAGCCCCGCCAGTACACGCGCAAGGTCAAGAACGCGCAGGAGGCCCACGAGGCCATCCGCCCGGCCGGCGAGGTGTTCCGCACCCCCGGCCAGGTGGCCCGTGAGCTGGAGTCCGACGAGTTCAAGCTGTACGAGCTGATCTGGCAGCGCACGATCGCCTCCCAGATGGCCGACGCGCGCGGCAACACGACGTCCGTGCGCATCTCCGGCACCACGGCGGGCGGCGAGGACGTCACGTTCGCCGCCTCCGGCCGCACGATCACGTTCGCCGGCTTCCTCAAGGCCTACGTGGAGACGGTCGACTCCGAGGCGGGCGGCGAGTCCGACGACGCCGAGTCGCGCCTGCCGCAACTGGTCAAGGACCAGTCGCTGCTGGCGGCCGAGCTGTCCCCGGACGGCCACTCGACCAGCCCGCCGCCCCGCTTCACCGAGGCGAGCCTGATCAAGACGATGGAGGAGCTGGGCATCGGCCGCCCCTCCACCTACGCCTCGATCATCAGCACCGTCCAGGACCGCGGTTACGTGTGGAAGAAGGGCTCCGCCCTGGTCCCGTCGTGGGTGGCGTTCGCCGTGGTCGGGCTGCTGGAGCAGCACTTCGGCCGGCTGGTCGACTACGACTTCACCGCCGCGCTGGAGGACGAGCTGGACGGCATCGCCGCCGGTCGCCAGGAGCGCACCACGTGGCTGTCCGGGTTCTACTTCGGCGGCAACGTCGGCCCGGAGTCGTCGGTCGGCCGTTCCGGCGGGCTGAAGAAGCTGGTCGGCTCCAGCGTCGAGGAGATCGACGCCCGCGAGGTCAACTCGATCCCGCTGTTCGCCGACACCGAGGGCCGCACGGTCTACGTCCGGGTCGGCCGCTACGGGCCGTACCTGGAGCGCGAGGTCGAGGGCGAGGACGGCGCGATGAGCGCGCAGCGGGCGAACCTGCCCGACGACCTGCCGCCGGACGAGCTGAACCGCGAGATCGCGGAGAAGCTGTTCGCCACCCCGCAGGAGGGCCGCTCGCTGGGCAACGACCCGGTCACCGGCCACGAGATCGTGGCCAAGGAGGGCCGGTTCGGTCCGTACGTGACCGAGGTCCTGCCCGAGGCGCCCGAGGGCACGAAGAAGGCGCCGAAGCCGCGCACCGGCTCGCTGTTCAAGTCGATGTCGCTGGACACGGTGACGCTGGACGACGCGCTGAAGCTGCTCTCGCTGCCGCGCGTGGTCGGCAAGGACCCGGAGACCGGCGCGGAGATCACCGCGCAGAACGGCCGGTACGGGCCCTACCTGAAGAAGGGCACCGACTCGCGGTCGCTGACCAGCGAGGACCAGCTGTTCACGGTCACCCTCGACGAGGCGCTGAAGATCTACGCCGAGCCGAAGAAGCGGGGCCGGGCCGCCGCCGCGCCGCCGCTGAAGGAGCTGGGCGCGGACCCGGTCTCGGGCAAGCCGATGGTGGTCAAGGAGGGCCGGTTCGGCCCGTACGTGACCGACGGCGAGACCAACGCCTCGCTGCGCAAGTCCGACAGCGTCGAAGGCCTGTCCGACGAGCGGGCGGCCGAGCTGCTGGCGGAGAAGCGGGCCAAGGGCCCGACGACGAAGAAGCGGGCACCGGCGGCCAAGAAGGCGCCTGCCCGCAAGAAGGCGCCGGCGAAGTCGAAGAGCTGAGGGAGGCGGGGCGGTGGACGACTCGGGAGCCGACCGGTTCGGCCACGACGGGACGCAGCCGCCCCCGCCCCCTCCGCTGTTCCCGGACCCGCTCGCGGGCCTGGTGACGGGCGAGCGCTACGAGGCGAAGGCCGTGCCGCCGGTCGTGCCGCCGACGCCGCCGACCGCGCCGCGGGCCGACCCGCCGCCCGTCCCGACCCGCCGTGAGCAGGCCCGCAAGCCCGTGCGCGCCCCGGCGCAGCGGGTGTCGGGGCAGCCCACCGCGCACGCGCCCCACGCGGAACTGGCACGTCAGCCCGCGGCCGGGCAGCAGGCGACCGCGCAGCCGAAGAAGGGCCGAGGTGGCCTGATCGGGTGCCTCGTCGCCCTCGCCGTGCTCAGCGGACTGCTGTTCAACGTGGTGCGTGAGATCATCGAAGCAGTGGTCGACCTGCTGCGATGATCTCGCTTCGGTCACCCGAACGGCGGATGTGGTCAGGCGGGTGAATTGCTCCGGCTACCCTGACTGCCTGCACCATCGGCGGGGGTGAGCACCATCCAAGACGGCGGCACAGCGGCCTCGACCAGCCACCGGATTCGCAGCGTGTTGGCGATCCGGCCGTTCCGCAGGCTCTGGGGTGTCACCTATCTGTGCAGCGTCGGTGACTGGCTGTCATTGTTGGCCTTGACCGGCCTGGTCACCAAGCTGATGGACAGCTACCAGTGGCAGAGCTTCTCGCTCAGCCTCGTCGTGCTCACCCAGCTGCTGCCCGGCATCCTGTTCGCGCCGCTCGGCGGCGTGCTCGCGGACCGGTTCGACCGCCGCAAGATCATGGTGGTGTGCGACCTGCTGCGCGGCGGGCTGTTCATCTCGATCGCGCTGGTCGGCACGGCGTGGTGGCTGTTCATCGCGAACTTCCTGGTCGGCTGCTGCGCGATGCTGTGGATCCCGGCCAAGGACTCGGCGGTGCCGAACCTGCTGCGCCGGCCCGACCAGGTGGAGACGGCCAACCAGCTCGGCCTGGTGATGACCTACGGCATCTCGGTCATCTCCGGCGCGGGCCTGTACTCGATCATCTCCGGCATCCCCGGCTACCTGGGCCTGCAGAACAGCAACCTCGAGTTCCGCATCGCGACCATCGCCGTCATGGTCAACGGCGCGCTGTACGTGACGTCGGCCATCATCGTGGCGACCCGCATCCCGGAGCTGTCCGGCCGGATCGCGGCGGTCAAGCACACCCGCGAGAACGGCGAGGCGCCCGGCTTCTTCGCCATGCTGCGCGACGGCATGAAGTACGCCGCCCGCACCCCGCTGGTCCGCGGCCTGGTCATCGGCATGATCGGCGCGTTCGCCGCGGCCGGCGCGGTGATCGGCACGGCCACCCCCTACTCGCTGTCGCTGCTGGGCGGCGACTCGACGTTCGGCCTGCTGTTCGTGGCCGTGTTCGCGGGCCTGGCGCTGGGCATGGCGACCGCGCCGCGGATGGCCCGCCGGCTGCCCTACGACCGGCTGTTCGGCGTCACGATCCTGGTCGCGGGCGTGAGCCTGCTGTTCGTGGCGTTCGCGCCGCACCTGTGGGTGGCGCTGATCGCGGTGGCGTGCGTCGGCGCGTCGGCGGGCATGGCGTTCCTGACCGGCCTGACCATCGTCGGCTCGCAGGTCGAGGACGCGATGCGCGGCCGGACCGTGGCGCTGCTCCAGTCGCTGCTCAAGGTCGTGCTGTTCGCCGCGTCGGCCGCCGCGCCGCTGCTGGTCACGCTGGTGCAGCAGCGCACGGTCACGGTCTTCGGTCACCCGATGGTGGTGGACGGCACCCGTCCGGTGCTGTTCGGCGCGGGCGTGATCGCCGCGCTGCTCGGGCTGATCGCCTACCGGCAGATGGACAACCGGCGGTCCGAGCCGTTCCTGTCCGACCTGCTGGCGGCGCTGCGCGGGCGGGCCCGGCGCACCGGCGGGCTGCTCGTCGCGGTCGAGGGCGACACCCGGCAGGACACGTCCGTGCAGGCCAGGAAGCTGGCGGAGGCGTTGCGGACGACCGGCCGCGAGGTCGTGCTGGCCTCCGACCCGGACCTGGACGAGCAGCGGCTGCGCAACCTGCTGTCCACCGCCGACCTGGCCGGGGTGCGGGCGCACGCGCTGGTGGCCGCCGCCGTGCGGGCCGACGTGGTGGAGCGCGAGGTGCGGCCGGCGCTGGACCGCGGCGCGCTGGTCGTCATGGAGCGGTACGTCGACAGCCCGCTGGCGCACTTCAGCGCGGCGGGCAGCGTGGAGCCGCGCGAGGTGGAGGGCCTGGTCGACTGGGCCACCGGGCGGCTGCGGCCGGACATGACCGTGCTGCTGGACCGGACGCCGTCGCAGGTGCGGGCCTCCGGCGGCACGCTCGACACCGTCGAGCACCACTGGCGGGTGCAGAAGCTGCTCACCGACATGGCCTCGGCCGACCCGGAGCGGTACGTCGTGGTCGACGCCGACGGCACCGAGGACGAGGTCGCCGAACGGGTGCGGTCCGCCGTGCTGCCGCTGCTCGCGCGCCGGACCAGGATGCCGGTGAAGCCGGTGGCGGAGACGCCCTGACGGATCGGTACGGTCGCCTGGTGAACCGTGGTGTGTGGGGCGACGTCGTCGGTCAGCCCGAGGCGGTCGCGGTGCTGTCGGCGGCGGCGGAGGCCGCCGCGTCGATCGTGGCGGGAGGGTCGCCCCCGCCGGGTGCGATGACCCACGCGTGGCTGTTCACCGGGCCGCCCGGATCGGGGCGCTCGGTGGCGGCACGGGCGTTCGCCGCCGCGTTGCAGTGCACCGCCGTGGACGACCGGCCGGGCTGCGGCACGTGCGCCGGGTGCCACACGACGGTGGCCGGCACGCACGCCGACGTGCGCGTGGTCGCGCCCGAGGGCCTGTCGATCTCGGTGGCCGAGATGCGGTCGCTGGTGCAGGTGTCGGCCCGGCGGCCGACGTCCGGGCGCTGGCAGGTGGTGATCATCACCGACGCCGACCGGCTCACCGAGGGCGCGGCGAACGCGCTGCTCAAGGCGGTGGAGGAGCCTCCGGCGCGGACCGTGTTCCTGCTGTGCGCGCCGTCGGACCACCCCGAGGACGTGTCGGTGACCATCCGGTCGCGCTGCCGGGTCGTGTCGCTGGCCACGCCCCGCGCCGCCTCGATCGCGTCGGCGCTGGAGGACGAGGGCGTCGCGCCGGAGGTGGCGTCGTGGGCGGCCTCGGTGTGCGGCGGGCACGTGGGCCGGGCGCGGCGGCTGGCCACCGACGAGCAGTCGCGGGCCCGGCGCGAGGCCGTGCTGCGGATCCCGACCGCGTTGCGGCGGCCCGCGGACATCTTCACCTGCGCCGACCAGCTCGTCTCGGCCGCCGAGGGTGACGCGCAGACCGCCAACGAGGGCCGTGACCAGGCCGAGCGCGAGGCGTTGGAGACCGCGATGGGCGGTGGCGGCACGGGCAAGGGCACGGCCGCCGCGTCACGCGGGGCCAAGGGCGCGCTGAAGGACCTGGAGAAGCGGCAGAAGTCGCGGGCCACCCGGACCCAGCGCGACTCGCTGGACCAGGCGCTGGTCGACCTGGCCGCGTTCTACCGGGACGTGCTGGTGACCTCCACGGGCGCGCAGGCCGTGCTCAACCACCCGGACCGGGCGGAGGACGCGCGGGCGCTGGCCTCGGCGTGGACGCCCGAGTCGACGCTGCGCCGGCTGGAGGCCGTGCTGAACTGCCGGACCGCGCTGGAGCTGAACGTGAAGCCGCGGATCGCCATCGAGGCCATGCTCACCACGCTCCAGCGGGGCTGAGCGTCACGCGGCCTTCGCCGTCGGACGGCGGCGGGCGGGCAGCGCGGCGACCAGGACGACGCCGACCAGCAGCAGCGCGGTGCCGGTCCAGAAGATCGGGACGGTCCGGTACGCCGCGTTCGTGTAGGCCAGCGGCCGACCCTTCGCCGGCGGCGCGGCCTGCCCACCGCCACCCGGCGGGACCTGCGCCGGAGCGCAGACCACGCCGCCGCTCGGAGCCGCGGCGCGCACGACCTGCTCACCCAGCGACACCTGGGCCAGCGCCGACGGCAGGTTCGGCAGACCGAGGGCGTCGGTCGGCAGCAGCTGGAGGTCGAGCAGGCGCGCGGTGGCCCCGAGCATGAACCCCTTGATCACCGGGCCGCCCTGCTGGAGGGGCCCGTCGAGCACCACGTCCTTCTGGTTGAGCTGGGCGACCTGCAACCTCAGCACGCCGATGTCGAGCCTGGGCAGCCCTTCGGCCAACGCCCCGACCAGCGGCAGCTTCTGCCCGGCCGCAACGCCGACCGGGACGTCCAGCTTCGGGTTGGCCGCGTCGAGCGTGCCCAGCTCCTTGCCGCCCTGGCTGACCCGCAGCACGGGCGCGGTGTAGGTGATCCGGGAGGTGGCCTGGTCGCCGGTGGACAGCGCGACCAGCGTCGGCGGGCTGACGACGTCCACGCGGATCTCGGCCGCCGTGCCTGCCAGCAGCCGGACGCTCGCGGCCTGGAGCGTGGAGGTCGACCGCACGGCCTTGTTCGCGCTGCCCGGCAGGTCGACCAGGTCGACGGTCGAGCGGGCGCTGAGCGTCTCGGGGAGGCTGAGCAGCGAGCCGTTCGCGCCGGTGTCGGGCGTGCCGGAGAGCAGGCCGCCGAGTTGGCTGAGCGGCGCGGTGAGCTGCTTGACGTCGTCGATCAGGGCCTGCCTGCCCGCGGCGTCGAGCTTCGGCGTGTCCAGGGTGAGCAGGCCGGTCAGGTCGGGCGTGCTCGGCAGGGTGGGGATGGCGTTGAGGACGCTGAGGGACGCGACGGAGGTCTTGGCGTCGGCGAGCGGCTGGACGCACGGGCCGAGCTCGTCGTCCCAGCGGGCGTGCGCGCTGCCGTTGAGCAGGCCGACCTTGAGCAGGGCGTCCAGCGGGGTGGCGGGCGGCGTGAGGCCGCCGGTGACGGGCTCGGCGTTGTCCGGTGACGCGGTCTGCACCAGCGTCCCCGGCGTCTGCGGCGCCCGGCCGGCCACCGCGAAGCCCAGCGGCGACGCCTGCGCGACCGCCCGCTCGTAGGTCAGGAACGCCTCGGTGTTGGCCTGCGCGGAGGCGAGGCCGACGCCGATCTCCGCCGCCGACTGCTCGGGCAGCCGCTCGTCGAAGCCGGGCAGGATCGTGTTCGTCGACGTGGCGCCCGGCGCGAGCCTGACCACGGCCAGGCCGGTGCCCGCGTCGCCGACCGCGTGGGCCGGGAGGGCGGGCCCGGCGGACACCGGCGGCTGGTTCGGGTCGCGCGGACCGGGCACCGGCGTCGTCGGCGGCTGGGCGAGGGCGGGAGCGGCGCAGAGCGCGACCAGCACGGCGGCGGCGGGCACAGCCATCAGGCGCATGGGGTCGGACCTCCCGGGCGGCGGCGTCACCGTGCGCCGCGTGAGCAGCGTCACTGTCGCTCTAACGACCCGCCCCCCGTTCGGTGACGCCGCGGTGGTCGGCTATAGTTGTCGCGTCTCGCCGCCTTAGCTCAGTCGGCCAGAGCGGCTCACTCGTAATGAGCAGGTCATCGGTTCGATTCCGATAGGCGGCTCGCGAGATGTGAAGGCCCCGGGTGCACCCACCCGGGGCCTTCGTCTTTCCCGGGCCACGCCGACGACTACTGCGCGGTGGGGTGACGCTGCTCCATCAGAGTGACCTTTTCACCATTGGCGTCAGGTGTGGGCGACGGTGTCGTTGCCACCGTGGAGGTGATGGCGATGGTCACGATGGTCGTGCTGACGGTGCTGGCCCTGCCGCTGGCCGTGCTGGCGGCGCGCGTCGGGCGTCGGCGCTGGGTGCGCGGGCGGACCGCGGCGCGCGTCCGGGCCGAGCTGTTCCGGCACTGGATGCCGCGCGACGAGCCGAGCGGGCACTACCTCATCCGGTCCTGACGACCGGCGCGGCGATCCTGGTGATCACGTCGCCGTAGCGGCGGGTCACCTCCGCCCTCGCCTCCGCGGGCGTGCCCACGACGGCGAAGGCGGCCAGGACCTCGTCGGTCACCGCGGCGGCCATGTCGTCCCACTCGCGCCGCCGGGACAGCCGGTGCAGCTCCTCGTGCAGGTCTCCCCAGCCGTGCAGGTCCAGCACCTTGCGGTAGGCGGGCGTCGAGCCGTAGAACGCGATCTGCCGCCTGACCTCGGCCACGCCCTCCTCGTCGCACGCGACCAGCGACGGCCCGCTGATCTCCAACCCGTCCAGCGTCTTCCCGACCTTGGCCCGACCTCGCGCCAGGGCCGGCAGCGTCACCTCGCGCAGGTACCGCTCGGTGGTGAAGCTGTGGCACAGGAACCCGTCCGCCACCTCGCCCGCGACCTCGGTCATCAGCTCGCCGACGCCCGCCAGCCACACCTTCGGCGGGCCGTGCGGGTTGGGGCCCGGGTCGAAGAACGGCGTCATCAGCGTGTGCGTGTAGAACTCGCCCCGGAACCTCAGCCGCTCGCCGGTCTCCCAGCCGTGCCAGATGGCGCGCAACGCCAGCACGAACTCGCGCATCCGCGCGGCGGGCCGGGACCACGGCATCCCGAACCGCTTGGTGACGTGCGGCTCGACCTGCGACCCCAGCCCGAGGTGGAACCGGCCGCCCGACAGCAGTTGCAGGTCGTTGGCCTGCACCGCGGTGCTCATCGGGTTGCGCGCGAACGCCACCGCGATCGCCGTGCCCAGGTCCAGCCCGTCCACCCCGCCCGCCACCCGGCCCAGCGCCACGAACGGGTCGTGCCGGGTCTCGGCCAGCCAGAACCCGTCGCAGCCCTCCGCCCGCGCGGACCGTGCCGCGTCGAGCACGGTCCGCGGGTCGTACCCGATCTCCAGCCGGTCCACCTTCACGGCGCTGGAACCTACTCGCAGGCGACGCCGTCCTTGTCGCGGTCCAGTCCCGCCCGGTAGCCGGGCTGACCCGCGTACAGGGGGGGCCTTGCCCGCGGCGCGCACGGCGTCGCAGTTGGCGTAGTACGCGCTCGCCGGCTGCTCAGGTTCGGGCTGGGGCGCCGGCGGGGGTGGGGGCGGGGCGTAGGTCGGCTTCGGCGCGGGCGGCGGAGGTGGTGGCGGCGCGACGGTGTCCGCACCGGCGCACGGCGCACCCCACAGCCCGAGGCCGGCGGCCTTCGCCGCGTCCTGGGCCGACGCGAGGGCGGCGGACGCGGTCGCCTCGACGCGCGCCATGCCCTTGCCCGCGGCGTGCACGGCCAGGTCGACGCCGTCGGGCAGCAGCACGGTCGCGCCGACGACCCGCAGGCCCTTGCCCGCCAGCGCGGTCTTGAGGAAGTCGGACGCGGACGCGGCCCAGCACTCGCCGGGCTGCGCGAGCCCGGCCAGCTGCACCCGGCCGCCGCCGGACAGGGTGATCGTGCGCCCGTCGACCACTTCCGCGACCGTCACCGGAGGGGGCGTGGTCGTCGTCGTGGTCCTGGTCGTGGTCGTCGTCGACGTGGTGGCGGCGGTGGTGGTCGTGGTCCCCGATGCGGCGAGAGCGCGCGGGTCGCCGTTCTCCGGGCCCGAGTTCGCGATGCCCACGATGAACAGGAACAGCACCACGACACCGACGGTGATGAGGATGCGGCGCCGGCGGGGGAGCCGGCGCCAGGAGGCTAACGGCCCCGGATCGCCCGGGCCTGCTGGTCTACTTGCCATGCCCGCCACATCGCACGTGCGCCGACCGGGTGTTACCCACATCACTTGATCGGCCCGGTCGGGCACGGAGAGTCACCGGTTCGGGCGCAGCGTCCAGACCACGGTCATCTCGCCGGTCGTCACGCCGGCCGCGTCGGTGATCGTCACGGCGACGGGGAACTCGGGCCGGGTGCCCGCCTCCAGCTCGGCCACGACCTCCGTCGCGGGCCGTCCCAGCACGGCCTCGGCGCGCAGCGCGCCCAGTGCCAGCCTCTTGTAGGCGATCTCCGAGCGGACCACCAGCGGCGTGGCCTTGCCCAGGTGAGGGCCGAAAGCGGCCATCACCACGGCGCCCGACGCGCTCTCAGCGACGCCGAACACCATCGCCGCGTGCGGGCCGCCGACGTGGTTGCGGACCTCCTCGCGGTCGGGCAGTTCGGCCACCACACGATCGGCCGAGACCTCGGGGAACTCCACGCCCGAGGTCTTCACCCACGGCACGGCCTGCTTCAACGCCTCGGCGACCGAGGACTGGTCAGCGCTCATGGCCGCGAATGCTACCGGCCGGTAACCATGAGATCGGCGTCACCGGTATTTCGTTTGCCAACTCACCCGTTCGAGCGCATGCTTGTACCCAGCAACTAGTTGGTTGATGCAAACAACGGAGAGTGCGATGGCGACCCCGGTGGGTGACGAAGTGCGGGCCGACGAGCTCGTCCTGGCCGACCGCATCGGCATGGCGCTGGTGCGCATGAACAAGATGCACGCCTGCGTCGCCTCGCACATGAGCAAGTCGGGCCTGGACAAGGCCTCCTTCGTGCTGTTGGCCAACCTCAGCCACCTGGGGCCGTCACGCTCCAGCGCACTGGCCGAGGCGGTGTTCTCCGACCCGTCCACGGTCAGCCGCCAGGTGGCGACGCTGGTCAAGGACGGCCTGGTGGAACGGCGGGCCGACCCGGAGGACGGCCGGGCGAGCGTCCTGGCGGTGACCGAGGCGGGTGAACGACTGCTCGCCGAGCGCCGCGCGCAGCGCAACGTCGCACTGGCCCGCCTGTTCACGGACTGGTCCCCGCAGGAGTGGACCCAGTTCATCGAGTACTTCGAGCGCTTCGTGGGGGACTACGAGAAGGCGCTACCGGATTTCATCGCTGAGAGCGGACTGGGGCCGCGCTCAGAAGGGGAGAAGTGATGTCGGAAACGACAACCCGAGCGGACGCGACGCCTCCCGGCGCCGCCCTGCTCACCCACCGGCAGATCCTGACGATCCTGTCGGGCCTGCTGCTCGGGCTGTTCCTGGCCGCGCTCGACCAGATGATCGTGGCCACGGCCATGAAGACCATCGCCGACGAGCTGCACGGCCAGACCCTGCAGGCGTGGGCGACCACCGCCTACCTGATCACCGCGACGATCTCCACGCCGCTGTACGGCAAGCTGTCCGACATCTACGGCCGCAAGCCGATGTACCTGACCGCGATCTCGCTGTTCCTGGCGGGCTCGCTGCTGTCCGGCATCGCGAACTCGATGTACGAGCTGGCCGCGTTCCGCGCGGTGCAGGGCCTCGGCGCGGGTGGCCTGATGTCGCTGGCCATGGCGATCCTGGCGGACATCACGTCGCCGCGTGAGCGCAGCCGCTACACGGGCTACTTCATGGCGGTGTTCGGCATCTCCAGCGTGGCGGGCCCGGTCGTCGGCGGCCTGTTCGCGGGCATGGAGACGTTCCTGGGCACGGCCGGCTGGCGCTGGGTGTTCCTGATCAACGTGCCGATCGCGCTGGTCGCGCTGGTCGTGGTGGCCAAGGTGCTCAACATCCCGCACAAGCGGGTGAACCACCGGATCGACTTCGTCGGCGCGGGCCTGCTGACCGTCGGCCTGGTGCCGCTGCTGATCGTGGCCGAGCAGGGTCGCGAGTGGGGCTGGGCGTCGGGCACCGCGATCGCCATGTACGTCATCGGCGTGCTGGGCCTGGTCGGCTTCGTGTTCGTCGAGAAGCGCATGGGCGACGAGGGGCTGCTGCCGCTGCGGCTGTTCAAGCGGCAGACGTTCTCGCTGGGCAACACGATCAACTTCATCCTGGGCGTCGGCATGTTCGGCGGCATGGTCTCGCTGCCGCTGTACCTGCAGATCGTGAAGGGCTACACGGCCACCCAGTCCGGCCTGATGATGCTGCCGCTGACGTTCGGCATCATGATGGCGGCGGGCACGAGCGGCAACATCACCGCCAAGACCGGCCGCTACAAGGTGTTCCCGGTCGTCGGGTTCGGCATCATGACGGTCGCGCTGTTCCTGTTCAGCACGGTCGGCACGGACACCCCGCTGTTCCAGCCGCTGGTGCTGATGTTCTTCCTGGGCGCAGGCCTGGGCCTGTGCATGCAGACCCTGCTGGTGGCCATCCAGAACGACGCCGAGCCGCGGGACATGGGCGTGGCGACCTCGTCGGCCACGTTCTTCCGCCAGATCGGCGGCACGGTCGGCACCGCGGTGTTCCTGTCGATCCTGTTCAGCACGGTCGGCGACAAGATCGGCGACGCGCTGCGCACGGCGGCGGCCACGCCGGACTTCCAGGCGGCGCTGGCCCGGCCCGAGAACCGCGAGTTCGCCGTCGGCCTGCAGACCGGCTCGGGCTTCGACCTGGACAACACCGAGTTCCTGACCAAGCTCGACCCGGTGCTGGCCCGGCCGTTCCTGGACGGCTTCTCCGGCTCGATCGACCTGGTGTTCCTGGTCGGCAGCCTGGTGACGCTGATCGGGTTCGCGGTGATCTGGTTCCTGCGCGAGGTGCCGCTGTCCAACCGCTCCGGCCTGGAGCGGGTGCAGGACGCCAAGGCGGAGGGCGACCAGCCCGCGCCGATCGCGATGCACTGACCCGTCGCACCTGACGGAAGAGGCCCGCTCCCCATCCGGGGGCGGGCCTCTTCGCGCGTCACGAGCTCAGTGGTCCTCGCCGCGGGCCACGGCGTCCTTCAGGCGCTGGTACGAGCGGACGATCTCGGCCTCGGCCTCGGTGCGGCCGACCCACGTCGCGCCCTCGACGCTCTTGCCCGGCTCCAGGTCCTTGTAGACCTCGAAGAAGTGCTGGATCTCCAGCCGGTAGAACTCGTTGAGGTGGTGGATGTCGCGCAGGTGCTCGGAGCGCGGGTCCTCCGCCGGGACGCAGAGCAGCTTGTCGTCGCCGCCCTTCTCGTCGGTCATCCGGAACATGCCGATCGCGCGCGCCTTGATCAGGCAGCCCGGGAAGGTCGGCTCCTGGACGATCACGAGCGCGTCGAGCGGGTCGCCGTCCTCGCCCAGCGTGTCGTCGACGAACCCGTAGTCCGCCGGGTACTGAGTGGCCGTGAACAGGGTCCGGTCGAGCCGGATGCGCCCCGTCTTGTGGTCCATCTCGTACTTGTTGCGGACCCCCTTGGGGATCTCGATGGTGACGTCGAACTCCACTGCGCGGTCCTCGCTCGTCTTCGCCGTTCGTTACGCCACTAGTGTGGACTACGACGTCTCGTCAACCCTTTGCCGAGGGTGTGACGTTGCCCGTACTCGACCGCGGAGGACTGCGTGCCCGACGAGCCATCGTGGCCGACCGTTGACGGTGACGAGGTCGACCGCGAGCCGCCGACGGTGCAGGTCAGGCGGCCTGACCCGCCCACCATGCGGATCACCGCGCCGGTGCGCGCGGAGCCGGTGAGGGTGCCGCCGAAGCCCGCTCCGACGCCCCCTCCGGCGTCGCCGACCGAGATCAAGTCGGAACCTGAACCGGTCCCTGAACCGATCACGGAACGTGAAGAACCGGCGCCGCCGGCCCGGCGTCGGAAGCGCCCGCTCGTGCTCGCGGCGGTGGTGCTCCTGGTGGCCGCGCTCGCCGGCGCGGCGGTGGTCGGGACGCAGCGGGGCTGGTTCGACGCCACGCCCGCGCCGACGACCGCCGCGCCGCTGCCGCCCGCGCCGGTGTCGCTGTCGATGAAGGGCGTGGGCGCGGACGGCGTCGCGCCCACGGCCGCGGGCGTGCGGGCGGTGCTGGCCGGTCCGTCGGCCAACGGGGTGCTGGCGCCGTTGGCGGGCCTGGTGGTGGACCCGGCGACCGGCACGGCGCTGTGGAACCAGGGTGAGACGACGCCGCAGACGCCCGCGTCCACGATCAAGGTCCTGACCGCGGCGGCGGCGCTGCTCTCGCTCGACCACACGGCCCAGTTCTCCACCAAGGTGGTGCGCGGCGCGCAGCCGGGGTCGGTCGTGCTGGTCGGCGGCGGCGACCCGACGCTGTCGTCCCTGCCCGCGGGCCAGACCACGGTGTACCCGGGCGCGCCGACGGTCGACGACCTGGCCGCGCAGGTGCGGGCCAAGGGCGGCCAGGTCACGCAGGTCCAGTACGACGTGTCGCGGTACGCCGGACCGGGCACCGCGCCCGGCTGGGACCCCGCCGACGTGCAGAACGGGTACGTGGCGCCGATCGAGCCGGTGATGCTGGACGGCGGGCGTGGCGACCCGACGAAGTACGACACGCCGCGCACGGCCACGCCCGCCGAGACGGCCGCGCGGGCGTTGGCGCAGCGGTTGGGCGTGCCGGCGGTGGCGGCGGGCGTGGCGTCGCCGGGCGCGGAGGTGCTCGGCGAGGTGAAGTCCGTGCCGGTGGACCAGTTGGTCGAGAACCTGATGCAGATCTCGGACAACGTGCTGGCCGAGACGATGGCGCGCGAGGTGGCCAAGGCGCGCGGGCTGGAGCCGTCGTTCGCGGGCGCGGCGCAGGCGGTGCGGGACGTGCTGACCGAGCACGGCTTCGACCTGTCGACGGTCACGGTCGTGGACGGCAGCGGGCTGTCGCCGAACGACAAGGTGCCCGCGAAGCTGCTGGCGGACGTGCTGGTGGCGGCGGCGAAGCCGGACGCGTCGGACCCGAAGACGATCAAGCTGCGGCCGCTGCTGACGGCCCTGCCGGTGGCGGGCGGCACCGGCACGCTCGCGACCCGCTACGAGCAGTGGGGCGCGGGCGGGCGCGGCTGGGTGCGGGCCAAGACGGGCACGCTGACCTCCGTGAACACGCTCGCGGGGGTGGTGGTGGACGCGGACGGCCGGCTGCTGGTGTTCGCGTTCATGTCGTCGAGCCCCCAGCCCGACAACACCCTGGTGCGCGGCGCGCTGGACGAGATGGCCGCCGCCCTGCGCGGCTGCGGCTGCTGACCGTCCTGAGCGTTGAATTCGGGGTACCTGAACGTAGGACTCTCGCGACCTGAACGTAGGACACGCGCGTTCTGGACGTAGGACACGCGCGCGTGTCCTACGTTCGGGTCGCGCGTGTCGAACGTTCGGGACCCCCGAGTTCTACGTTCGGGCGGCTCGCGCAGGTAGCGTCAGGAGGGTGAACCCGGCGACGCAGGACCGCAGTGCCCCGGTCGATTGGGCCCTGGCCGTCACCACGGCGACCAGGCTCGTCCGCCCGGGCCCGATCGTGCCCAGAGCCGAGGCCGACGTCGCCGTGCACCGCCTGCGCGAACTCGCCGTCGACGCCGAGGTGCACGTCCGCGAGCTCACCGGCCTCGGCCGCGGCCTGCCGCTCGCGCAGGGCGAGGTGGTCGACCGGCCGGGTTGGGTGCGGGCCGCCGTGCAGGGCCTCGCCGCCCTCACCGACGGCGCGCTGCCCAAGCAGTCCGGCGCGCTCAGCGGCGTCCTCGCGGGCACGGCGGGCGTGCAGGCGGGTGTCGTCATCGCGTTCCTCAGCGGCCGGGTGCTCGGCCAGTACGACCCGTTCTCCGAGGGCGGCAGGCTGCTGCTGGTCGCGCCGAACATCGTCGGCGCGCAGCGGGCCCTCGACGTCTCCGGCGAGGACTTCAGCATGTGGGTCTGCCTGCACGAGGGCACCCACCGCCTGCAGTTCACCGCCGTGCCGTGGCTCGCCGACCACTTCGCGGGCCTGGTCGCCACCCTGCTCGGCAGCATGGACGAGGGCTCCGCGCCACGCCTGCGCGACCTGCCCAAGCGGCTGCGCGAGGCGGGCGGCCTGATCGAGCTGCTCCAGAGCCCGGGCCAGCGCGAGGTGCTCGATCGCCTGATCGCCCTGTCGACCCTGCTCGAAGGCCACGCGGACCACGTGATGGACGCCGTCGGCCCGGACGTCGTGCCGTCGGTCCGCACCATCCGCGAGCGCTTCACCGCCCGCCGCCAGGGCGGTGGCGTGCTGGACCGCGTGCTGCGCACCCTCCTCGGCGTCGAGGCGAAGGTCCGCCAGTACGCGGAGGGCGCGGCGTTCACCGGGCACGTGGTCGCCGCGGTCGGCATGGACCGCTTCAACACCGTCTGGACCAGCCCCGACACGCTGCCGACCCGTGCGGAGATCGCCGACCCGGCCGGGTGGCTGCGTCGCGTCCAACCGTGAACGGACCGCTCGCCGAGGTGCGCACGGCCGTCAAGCGCTTCCTCCGCGAACACCGGCCGGAGCGGGTCGCGGTGGCCGTCAGCGGCGGCGCGGACTCGCTCGCGCTGGCCGCCGTCACGGCCGGCCTCACCGAGGCGTCGGCCGTCGTCGTGGACCACGGCCTGCAACCCGACTCGGCGCAGGTCGCCGAACGGGCCGCGCGCACGTGCCGCGCACTGGGCCTGACCGCCGAGGTGCGCCGGATCGTGGTCACCGGAACGGGTGGACCCGAGGCCGCCGCCCGCAAGGCCAGGTACGCGGCGCTGAGACCGGAACGCGGCCTGGTCCTGCTCGGCCACACCAGGGACGACCAGGCCGAGACGGTCCTGCTGGGCCTGGGCCGCGGTTCGGGACCGCGCAGCATCGCCGGCATGCGCCCGCTCGACCCGCCGTGGGGCCGCCCGCTGCTCCGGGTCTCCCGGGCCGTGACCAGGGCCGCGTGCGACGAGCTCGGCCTGACGCCGTGGGACGACCCGCACAACGAGGACCCCCGCTACACCAGGGTCCGCCTGCGCCGCGAGGTCCTCCCGCTGCTCGAAGAGGTGCTCCAGGGCGGTGTCGCCGACGCCCTCGCCCGCACCGCCGCCCACCTGCGCGAGGACAACGACGCGCTGGACGAGCTGGCCGAGGCGTTCGACGGCGACCACCGCTCGGTGGACGACGTGCGCCGGCTACCGACCGCCCTGCGCCGCCGCGTGCTGCGCCGGTGGCTGCTGGCGGAGAACGTGCCCGAGTTGTCCGACTCGCACCTGCGCCGGGTGGACGCGCTGGTGAGCGAGTGGCGCGGGCAGGGCGGCGTGTGGCTGCCCGGCGGCTTTGTGGCACGCCGCGCGCATGGCAGGCTGCGAGTGGAACCAGTGCAGTCATGACAAAAGGGGAACCGTCCGTGTACGACGGCGACATCAGTTCCGTGCTCATCAGCGAGCAGGAGATCAAGGACAAGGTCTCCGAGCTGGCCAACAAGGTCGCGGCTGACTACCCGGCCGACGGCGGGAACGACCTGGTGCTGATCACCGTGCTCAAGGGCGCGGTGATGTTCATGACCGACCTGGCGAGGGCGTTGCCCGTGCCGGTGCAGCTGGAGTTCATGGCGGTGAGCTCCTACGGCTCGTCGACCTCGTCCTCCGGCGTGGTGCGCATCCTCAAGGACCTCGACCGGGACATCGCCGACCGCGACGTGGTCATCGTCGAGGACATCATCGACTCCGGCCTCACGCTGTCGTGGCTGCTGAAGAACCTGGCCTCGCGCAAGCCGCGGTCGCTGGAGGTCTGCACGCTGCTGCGCAAGCCGGACGCGGTCAAGGTCGAGGTGCCGGTGAAGTACGTCGGCTTCGAGATTCCGAACGAGTTCGTGGTCGGCTACGGCCTGGACTACGCCGAGCGCTACCGCGACCTGCCCTACATCGGCGCGCTGGACCCCAAGGTCTACTCGAGCTGAGGACGACGAACGGGGGCGGCCTCCACCAGGCCGCCCCCGTTCGCCCGTGCGCTCAGCAGTTCGGCCGGCAGCGGCGCTGGGAGATGCCGTCCAGCAGCACGCCGCGGATGTCCTCCGGCTCCATCGCCTGGTACGCCTTGCCGCCGGTGGCGTCGGCGATCTGGCGCAACGCGTTCATGTCCGCGTCCGCGCCCAGCCCCACCATGATCATCGGCACCGGGCGGGCCGGGTCGACCTCCTGCTTCAGCGTCGCCACCAGGGTGGGCAGGTCGATGCTGGAGATGTCGTCGTTGCTGCCGTCGGTGATCAGCGTGACCGAGTTGATCTTCGACGGGTCGTAGGTCTGCTGGACGTGCCGGAACGCGGCCAGCGCCGTCTCGTGCAGCGCGGTGCCGCCGCCGACCAGGGCGGGCAGGTTCCCCGCGCCCTTCTGCAACTGCACCCGGCGCGGCGCGCCGCCGATCGGCTCGCCCAGCGGGCCCATCGGCACCAGCTCGATCCAGTCGTTCGGCGGCTTCTTGTTCGTCGAGAACGCCCACAGGCCGATCTCCGAGGTGTCCGGCAGCATCCCCAGCGCGGTCAGCGCCGCCTCCTTGGCCGCGTCGACCCGGGTCTGGCCGTTGCTCATCTTCTCGGCCATCGAGCCGGACACGTCCAGCACCGCCAGCAGCCGGGTGTCCAGGCTCACCGCGCCCCACGTGCGCAGCAGCTCGGAGACCTGGTCGGGGTCCGGCGTCTTCAGCACGGCCACGTCGTCGCCGCGCACGCCGTCCTTGTCGTTGGTCCAGCCGCCGGGCGCCTTGCCGTCGGGCGTGCGGAAGCCCGCCTCGGCGAACCTCTGGGCCGTCCGAGCGGTGCGCAGCGCCTTCTCGAAGTCCGCCGCGGCCCGCGCGGTGCCCGCCTGCTCGCCCGCCCGGTTCACCCGCACCAGCGGGTAGTCGAACGAGACCGTGCCCTCCTTCGGGTAGGAGGCGACGACCCGGCGCGACCCGGCCGCCAGGTTCGCCGACCGGACCGACTGCTCCGAAGCGGTGAACACGGGCGCGTTCTCGTCCCCCTGCACGACCTTGCCGAACGCGTCGCGCACGGACGGCAGCGCGTTGCGGCCGACCCGCAGCAGCGCGCCGATCAGCTCCGGCTTCGGCGTGCCGTCCGGGTTGCCGAGCTGCGCCCGGATGACCGCGAGCGTGGCCAGGCCCTCGGTGGACGTGGTCGGGTCGCTCAACGTCACCGGAACCTTGGGGTCGACCACCTTCGCCCACGTCACGGGCGTGATCGGCCAGCCGAGCGCGCTCATCGACTTCTCCGCGCCGGCGATCACGAGCGGTGAGCTGGCCAGCGGCGCGAGGATGTCCAGCCGCGGCGCCTCCTCGCCCTCGTCGCCGGCGTGGCGCTGCGTCTCGGCGGCCCACATGGACGAGTCCGGCACCCACAGCGCGGGCGGGTTGATCTGCGCGGTCGGCAGCTCGTTGGCCACGTCGGCCGCACCGCGCGCCTCGACCTGCACCTGGACGCACTTCCCGTCCACCATCGGCTGGGTGGCCTGGTAGTCGTCGGCGGCGCCGCGCACGACCTCCTCGATCGCGGGCGTCACCGCGATCTTGAGCGGTAGGGTGCCCTTGCACTCGGGGCCGCTGGTGGCTCGCAGCGCCACCACCGTGACGCCCGCGGCGGCGATCACGCCGATCAGGGCGCCCACGGGCAGGAGGACGCGGCGGAGGCGACCGGGTCGGTCCGGGTTGCGAGCTGCCATTGCTTCGTACCTTCGGTCGGTGTTCACCCATTCGGGTGGGCGAAGAACACGTCGGTGGTTGCCGAGGATGACACGGCTCACTCACATGACAAACTCTCGTGTTCTACATCACGTGAGCATCGCTCGACTGGTCGCTACCTGCTAGTAACGCATGACCCGTCGTAAGTGTTACGGGGTTGATCCCCATCCGGTTCATGATCGATTCATTCGACCGGCTGAACCTCGTTGACCTGGGCCGCCGTGTTCGCGGTCACGCCGGGAACCCTGGGCCGTCCCCGCCCGTTGGTCCGGCAAGACGCGACAGGGCCCGCACGCGGAGCGCTTCGCCCGAGCCATGGGCGGTAGTCTGGTCGGACGGGTGTGCCCGTCTGCGCCCGTCGACAAGTCAGGGAGGGTCGAGGCCGCCCGCCGGCCGTAAGTGCATGGACCGCAAGCGCCTGCTTCGCAACCCGCTGCTGTGGATCGTGGCGGTGTTGGTGCTCTTTTACGCCTTCAACGTGCTCTTCGACGACAACCGGGGCTACACCCCGATCAAGACGTCCCAGGCACTGCAATCGATCCGGGACGGCCAGGTCAAGGAAGCCACGATCGAGGACAAGGAGCAGCTCCTCAAGCTCACCCTCAACGACGGGGTGACCGTCGAGGGCAGCAACCGCGTGCGCGCCCAGTTCCCGGCGAGCTCCACGGACGAGATCTTCACCATCCTCGACCAAGCGGGCAACAAGCCGGTCGTCGAGACCAAGGTCACGCAGGACTCGTTCCTGATGCAGATGCTGCTGTACCTGGTCCCGCTGGGCCTGCTGCTGCTCCTGCTCATGTGGATGATGAACAACGCCCAGGGCGGCGGCAACCGCGTCCTGAACTTCGGCAAGTCCAAGGCCAAGCAGTTGTCCAAGGACATGCCCAAGACGACGTTCGCCGACGTCGCGGGCGCAGAAGAGGCCGTCGAAGAGCTCTACGAGATCAAGGACTTCCTGCAGAACCCGGGCCGCTACCAGGCCCTGGGCGCGAAGATCCCCAAGGGCGTGCTGCTGTACGGCCCGCCCGGCACCGGCAAGACGCTGCTCGCGCGCGCCGTGGCCGGCGAGGCCGGTGTGCCGTTCTACTCCATCTCCGGCTCGGACTTCGTGGAGATGTTCGTCGGCGTCGGCGCCTCGCGCGTGCGCGACCTGTTCGAGCAGGCCAAGCAGAACGCGCCGTGCATCATCTTCGTCGACGAGATCGACGCGGTCGGCCGCCACCGCGGCGCGGGCCTCGGCGGTGGGCACGACGAGCGCGAGCAGACGCTCAACCAGCTGCTGGTGGAGATGGACGGCTTCGACTCGCGCGGCGGGATCATCCTGATCGCGGCGACGAACCGGCCCGACATCCTCGACCCCGCGCTGCTGCGCCCCGGCCGGTTCGACCGGCAGATCCCGGTGTCCGCGCCGGACCTCAAGGGCCGCAAGCAGATCCTGCGCGTGCACGCCAAGGGCAAGCCGTTGGCCCCCGAGGCGGACCTGGACGGCCTGGCCAAGCGCACCGTCGGGTTCTCCGGCGCCGACCTGGCCAACGTGGTCAACGAGGCCGCCCTGCTCACCGCGCGCAAGAACGGCACGGTCATCAGCAGCACCGAGCTGGAAGAGTCGGTGGACCGCGTGATCGGCGGTCCGGCCCGCAAGAGCCGGATCATCTCCGAGAAGGAGAAGAAGATCACCGCCTACCACGAGGCCGGGCACGCCCTGGCCGCGTGGGCGATGCCGGACATCGACCCGGTCTACAAGGTCACGATCCTGGCCCGCGGCCGGACGGGTGGCCACACCCTGTCCGTGCCCGAGGAGGACAAGGACCTGATGACCAGGTCCGAGATGATCGCCCGGCTGGTGTTCGCGCTGGGTGGCCGCTCCGCCGAGGAGCTCGTCTTCCACGAGCCGACCACGGGCGCGTCCAACGACATCGAGCAGGCGACCAAGATCGCCCGCGCGATGGTCACCGAGTACGGCATGTCCGCCCGGCTCGGCGCGGTCAAGTACGGCCAGGAGCAGGGCGAGCCGTTCCTCGGCCGCACCGCGGGCCGGCAGGCCGACTACTCGCTCGAGGTCGCGCACGAGATCGACGAGGAAGTCCGCGAGCTGATCGAGGCCGCGCACACCGAGGCGTACGAGGTGCTCAACACCTACCGCGACGTGCTCGACGCGCTGACGCTGGAGCTGATCGAGAAGGAGACGCTGCACCAGAAGGACCTGGAGCGGATCTTCGCCGAGGTCGAGAAGCGCCCGCGGATCACGAAGTTCAACGACTTCGGCCACCGCACCCCGTCGGACAAGCCGCCGGTCAAGACCCCGGCGGAACTGGCCAAGGAGCGCGGCGAGCCGTGGCCGCCCGCGATCGAGGACACCATCGACTCCGACCCGCGGATCCCGGACCCGGTGCCCACGCCGCCGAACGGCCACCACGGGGCGCAGCCCCAGCCGTACCCGCAGCAGCAGCAACAGCAGCCCTACCCGCCGCAGCCGCAGCACCCGTCTTCCGGCCCGCCGAACTACGGCGCGCCGCCCGGGTGGACGCCCGCGACGGTGCCCGGCGGCGCCCCGCAGCCACCGCAGTGGCAGCCGGAGCCGACGGACGCGGAAGCGGGGAAGCGGTCCTTCGACACGGACCCGGACAACCGCACGTGACCGAGCACGGCACCGCGATCGACCAGACCGGCCTCTCCGTGAACGGGGGGGCCGGTCTCGCGCGCCGGCCCTTCGACCAGAAGCGGGCCGAGGCGGCGGTGCGCGAGCTGCTGCTCGCGTGCGGTGAGGACCCGGAACGCGAAGGGCTGCGCGACACGCCCGCCCGGGTCGCGCGGGCATACCGGGAGCTGTTCGCCGGCCTGCACACCGACCCGGACGGCGTGCTGGCCAGGACGTTCGACGAGAGCCACGAGGAGCTGGTGCTGGTCACCGACATCCCGATGTTCTCGTTCTGCGAGCACCACCTGCTGCCGTTCCACGGCGTCGCGCACGTCGGGTACATCCCGAACGAGCACGGCCGGGTGACCGGGCTGTCGAAGCTGGCCAGGCTGGTCGACCTGTACGCCAAGCGGCCGCAGGTGCAGGAGCGGCTGACCTCGCAGGTGGCGGACGCGCTGATGCGCAGGCTCGAACCGCGCGGCGTGATCGTGGTGGTCGAGGCCGAGCACCTGTGCATGGCCATGCGCGGCGTGCGCAAGCCCGGCTCGCGGACGACGACCTCGGCCGTGCGCGGGCTGCTGCGCACCTCGGCGTCGTCGCGCTCGGAGGCGATCGAGCTGATCAAGGGACGTACCCGGTGAGCGTGCCCAGGCCGGGGCACTGCGTGGTGATGGGCGTGCTCAACGTCACCCCGGACTCGTTCTCCGACGGCGGCCGGTACCTCGACCTGGACGACGCCGTGGCGCACGGCGTGGCCATGTTCCGGCGCGGCGCGGACCTGGTGGACGTGGGCGGCGAGTCGACGCGGCCCGGCGCGGACCGGGTGTCGGCGGACGTGGAGGCCGGCCGCGTCACGCCGGTGATCCGGGCGCTGGTCGCCGAGGGCGTGCCGGTCAGCGTGGACACCACCCGGGCCGAGGTGGCGCGGGCGGCGCTGGACGCGGGCGCGTCGATCGTGAACGACGTGTCGGGCGGGCTGGCCGACCCGGCGATGGCGTCGCTGGTGGCGTCGGCCGGCGTGCCGTACGTGCTGATGCACTGGCGCGGGCACAGCAGGCGGATGGACCGACTGGCCGTGTACGACGACGTGGTGCGCGACGTGCGCGACGAGCTGTGCCGCCAGGTGGACGCCGCCGTGGCCGCCGGGGTGGCGTCGGACGACATCATCCTCGACCCGGGCCTGGGGTTCGCCAAGGACGCCACCCACAACTGGCAGTTGCTGCACGGGCTGGAGTCGTTGCTGGAGCTGGGGTTCCCGGTGCTGGTCGGCGCGTCGCGCAAGCGGTTCCTCGGCTCCCTGCTCGGCGACCGGCCCCCGGACGGCCGTGAGGACGCCACCGCGGCGGTGTCGGCGCTGGCGGCGTTCGTCGGCGCGTGGGGCGTGAGGGTGCACGACGTCGACCGGTCGTTGGACGCGGTGGCGGTGGCTCGGGCTTGGAGGCGTGGAGGTGCCCACTGACGTGAGCGTCCCGGCGGAGGTGTCCGATCGGATCTCGTTGCGCGGCCTGCGGGTGCGCGGGTTCCACGGCGTGTTCGAGCACGAGAAGCGCGACGGGCAGGACTTCCTGGTCGACGTCACCGTCTGGCTGGACCTGTCGCGCGCGGCGGCCACGGACGACCTGCGGGAGACGCTGCACTACGGCGAGCTGGCCGAGCGCGCGGCGGCGATCGTGGCCGGCGGGCCGTACGACCTGATCGAGACGGTCGCGGGCAAGATCGCCGACGAGGTGATGACCGACCTACGGGTGCGGGCCACCGAGGTGACCGTGCACAAGCCGTCCGCCCCGATCCCGCTGGCGTTCGAGGACGTCTCGGTGACGATCCGGCGCACGCGTGACTAGGGCGGTGCTGTCGCTCGGCTCGAACCTGGGCGACCGGCAGGCCCACCTGCGGCTCGCGGTGGCCGGGTTCGCCGACGTGCTGGTGGCCGTGTCGCCGGTGTACGAGACCGCGCCGTGGGGCGTCACGGACCAGGGCGACTTCCTCAACGCGGTGCTGATCGTGTCCGGCGACGTGGACGAGTGGGGCTGGCTGCGCCGCGGCCAGGCGCTGGAGCAGGCGGCCGGGCGGGTCCGGGAGCGGCGGTGGGGTCCGCGCACGCTGGACGTGGACGTCGTGACCGTGGACGGCGTGCGGTCGTCGGACCCCGAGCTGCTGCTGCCGCACCCCGGCGCGCACGAACGCGCCTCCGTGCTCGTGCCGTGGCTGGACGTGGAACCGGACGCGGTCGTGCCGGGGCACGGGCCGGCGCGTGACCTGCTCGCGGGTCTCGACCTCGGCGGGGTCACCCGAAGGGATGATCTTCGGCTGACCTGATCAGCGCTGCGGGCCGCGCGCGGCGGGGCTAGCGTGGGCCGCGGAGGTGGCGCGATGAGCAACGCGGTCACTTACGACGCCGCACGGCGGCGGATCATCAGCCTGGCCACCGGCGGCGACCCGGAGGCACCCGTCGCGGCGTGCCCCGGGTGGACGGTCCGGGACGTGGTCGCGCACCTGGCGTGCGGCCTGGGCGACTTCGCCGAGCAGCGGTTCGAGGGCGTCGCGGACGGCTCGTGGGGCGAGCGGCACGTGCACGACCGGCGCGGGCGCCCCATGGGCGAGCTGCTGGTCGAGTGGGAGCGCAACTTCCAGGTCGCCGAGGGGCTGTTCGACTCGCCGATGGGCGCGGTGCTGATCGCGGAGATCATCTCGCACGAGCACGACATCCGCACCGCGCTGGGGCAGCCGGGCGAGCGGGACACCGTGGCCGTGCGGGCGGCGTTGACCCGCCCGTTGCAGGAGCTGGACAAGCGGCTGCGGGAACGGCACCTGCCCGCGCTGCGGATCACCCTGGAGCACGGCGACCGGGTCGTGGGCGAGGGCGATCCGGCGGGCGGGCTGCGGACGTCGTCGTTCGAGCTGCTGCGGGTGCTGGGCGGGCGGCGCAACGAGGACCAGGTGCGCGCGCTGGACTGGGACACCGATCCGGGGCCGTGGCTGTCCGCACTGTCGCTGTTCGGCAGCCGCGAGTCCGCGTTGGTCGAGTAGTCGGGGACGATGGTGGGGTGAGGTTCACCAAGCCCCGTGACCTGCTCGCCGCCGGACTCGTCGCGGGCCTGCTCGCGCACCTGCTGGTCAGGCTCTCCTACGACACGCTGCCACCGCTGCCCACGTTCGCCGGCTTCACCCTGCTGGTGATCGCGCTGGTGAACCTGTGGCTGGCGTTCTCGCTGCGCGCCCGCATCCTGCGCAAGCCCGGCGCGCGGCCCGTCGAGCCGCTGACCGCGGCGCGGGCGGTGGCGTTCGCCAAGGCGTCGTCGCTGCTGGGCGCGATCATGCTCGGCGCGTGGGCCGGTGTGCTCGCGTACGTGCTGCCGGCGCGCGGCGAGTTCGAGGCGGCCGGGCACGACGTCGTCAGCGCGATCGTCGGCGGCGTCTGCGCGGCCGTGCTCATCGCCGCCGCGTTGTGGCTGGAACGGTGCTGCAAGACGCCCGACGACCCGCACCTCGACCAGTAGATGCGGACGCCGAGGTCTCAATCGGGTAACTGACCGGTACGGTAGACGCCATGACCGGGCGAGGCGCGTCGGAAGATGACGAGCAGCAAGATCACGGTCGTGGCTCTGGGCGACTGCTGCTGGTAGCGGCACTGACGCTCGCCCTCGGCGCCGCGGCGGTGTTGGTGCTGAGCGACAACGCCCGCTGGCTGCGCCTGGCCGTGGTCGCCGCGCTGTGGGCGGCGCTCGTCGGCGCGTTCCTCGCGGCCCGCTACCGCAAGCAGGTCTCCGAGCGCGAGGACGAGGTGGCCGACCTGCAGTCGGTCTACGAGCTCGAGCTGGAACGCGAGATCGCGGCCCGGCGCGAGTACGAGCTGGAGGTCGAGGCCGAGACCCGCAAGCGGGTGCGGGAAGAGGCCAAGGACGACCTGGACGCGCTGCGCGGCGAGCTGCGGGCGCTGCGGGAGAACCTGGAGGCCCTGCTCGGCGGCGAGGTGCTGGTCGAGCGGGTGGCGCTGCGCGCGGAGTCGACCAGGATGCGCGCCCTGTCCGACCAGTCGCGGCTGATGGCGGTGGGCGACAAGCGGATCATCAACGCCGGGCCCGCCGCGCCGGTGGCGAAGAAGGCCGCGGACAAGCCGCAGGCGGACCGGACCGAGCTGATCGAGCGGGTCCCCGCGGACACCTCGCGCAAGGACCAGGTTCGGCGTCCCGAACCGACGCGCCCCGAGCCCGCGCGGCGCGAGCAGGCCCAGCCGGTGCGCCGCGAGCCCGCCCGTGCGGCGGCCCAGCCCCGGCCCACGCCGCCGGTCGTGGTGCGGCGGGAGCCCGCCAAGGCGGAGCCCGCGGAGCGGGACGTGGCGGCGCGGTTGTCGCCCCCCGCGGCGCGGCCGGCCGAGCCGTCGAAGACCGAGCACACCGTGCAGCGGCGCAGCCGGGTGGCCGAGCGGACCGAGATGATCAGCCGGGACGCGGTGGCCGAGGGCGCCGTGCGGCGCACGGGCGAGCAGCGGGCCGTGCCGAGGACGGAGTCGACCGGCGAGCAGCGCTCCCCGGAGGTCCGCCGGCCGTCGACCGCGCGGGTGGAGCTGACCGGCGAGCACCGGCCGGTGTCGCCGCGCCCACCCCGGGCGGACCTGACCGGTGAGCACCACCCCGTGTCTCCCCGCCAGCCCGGCGCGCGCGTGGACCCGGTCGTGGACCGCCGTCCGGCCGCCCGTGCCGACGTGACCGGTGAGCACCGGCCGGTCGCCGAGCCCGCGCGCAGGCCCTCGGGTCCGGCCGTCGAGGCCGGTCGCAGGCCCGCCGAGTCGACCGGCGAGCACCGGCCGGTCGGGCGTCCCGATCCCGTGACCGAGGCGCGTCGGCCGGCGGCGCGCGTGGAGCCGACCGGTGAGCACCGGCCCGTCGGCCGGCCCGACCCCGTGGCCGCCCGACCGGCGTCCCGGGTCGAGCCGGAGTCGGTGGGCGGGCGTTCGGCGGACACGGCGTCGGCGTCCGTGACGCCGCCCGAGGGCCGTCGCCGGGCCACCGAGACCGCCGCCGAGCCGGGTGGCCGCCGTCGGGCCGAGGAGCGCTGGGACTCGTGGGACGACAACCCGAAGCCGGCCGGCAGGCGCAGCGCGCCGGAACCGCCCGAGCCCGCCGGGGCCCACGCGGACGGCAAGTCGGTCAGCGAGCTGCTCGCCGCGTTCGGCGGCGGTGACTCGCCGCGCCGCCGTCGCCGCCGCGAGGACTAGGCCCTACTTGTCGATGTCGCCGACGACCACGGCGAACGACCCGAGCACCGCGGGCAGGTCGGCCACCTTCGTGCCGGGCAGCAGCGCGGACAGGGCCTGGACGTTGTTGAACGACGGCGTGCGCAGCTTCAGCCGCCACGGGGTCTTCTCGCCCCGGGACGCGAGGTGCACGCCGGACGTGCCCAGGGGCGCTTCGACCCAGGTGTAGACCGAGCCCTCGGGCGCTTTGACCGCCTTGGGCAGGCGCAGGTTGACCGGGCCGGACGGCAGGTCGTCCAGGCACCGGCGGGCCAGCGCGACGGACTGGCGCACCTCGTCCACCAGGCAGCGGACGCGGGCCAGCGCGTCGCCCTCGGTGCGGACCACGGGGCGCACGTCCAGGTTCCGGTAGCCGGGCAGCGGGTCGTCGCGGCGCAGGTCGAAGTCCACTCCGGACGCCCGGCCGATCGGGCCCGTGACGCCGAACGCGAGCGCCGAGTCCCGGTCGAGGACCCCCAGGCCCGCCAAGCCTTCCGGCGCCTCGCCGGGGTCCACAGTGGACAGCACTTCGCGGACCCGGTCGGTCCAGCCGGCGGGGACGTCCTCGCGCAGCCCGCCGATCCGGTTGGCCATGAAGTGGATCCGGCCGCCGGAGGCTTCCTCCATCACGGCCTGCACGGCGTCGCGGTCGCGGGTTCCGGTGAGCGGCGCGAGGAACACCAGGTGCGCCATGATCCGGTTCAGCTCGCACAGCAGCACGCGCAGCGCCTGGGCGCGCGGCGGGACGTCCATGCCGGTCATGCGCTCCACGGCGAGCGCGACGGCCAGTTCGTTGCAGAACGCGGCGAGCCAGTCGTGCCGGTTGGCGAGGGTGAGCACCTGCCGGTAGTCGCGGACCTCGAACAGCTTCTCCGCGCCCCGGTGCAGGTGGCCGACCAGCGGCGCGGCGGCGGTGATGACCTCGTCGTCGCGGACCGCCAGCCGCAGCCGGTACGCGCCGTGCGCCGACGGGTGCAGGGGACCGAGGTCGACCACCCGGTCCACGCCCAGGTGGCGTGCACCGGCGCCGACGCCAATGGTGATCTCCACCGGCTCATCGTCGCACGGCCCCGCGGCCGTGCGCGGGAAGGCCTGAACGCGGTCACCAGACCGGTCGGATGCCGCCTCCCGCGTCACCGAGGTAGAGCTCCAGGGCCTCGCGCAGCACGGCGAGCCGCTCGTCGCCGACGACGGCCGCGAACTCGCCCTCCAGTTCGGCCCACAGGGCGTCGGCGAAGCGGAGGTAGGAGCGGCCCTTGCCGGTCAGGGTCAACGCGTGGGCGCGGCGGTCGGTCGGGTGCGGTGTGCGCTGGACGTAGCCCCAGTCGACCAGCTCGGCGACGGTCCTGGTCGCGGCCTGCTTGGAGACGCCCAGGTGGGCGGCCAGGTCGACGGCGGTGGCGGACGGTTGGGTGGCGAGGTAGCGGAAGACGTAGCCGTGCGCCGGGCGCAGGGGTTCCAGGTCGCGTTCGGCCAGCCGCTCGTGGAAGCGGTCGGTCATCACGCGGAAGGTCCTGGCGAACAGCATCGACACGGGCTCCACGGTCGCCTAGTCTGCAACTAGACAACTACGTTGACTAGTTTGGAGAACGATGTTCGAGCGCCACGGCTTCGTGTTCCGGCCCCACGCCTCGCCGTCCCGCGGCGGCAGCACCCAGATCGCGCTGTGGACGGTGGAGGTGCCGGCGGACGCGGAGAGCGAGCGGCACGAGGTCGACAAGGAGGAGGTCTTCCACGTCCTGGAGGGTCGGGTGACGATCAACGAGGTCGAAGCGGGTGCCGGCGACACGGTCGTCGTCCCGCCGCACGTGGAGTTCCAGCTCGTCGGCGGACCCGCGAAGGTCCTGGTGGCGACGTCGGTCGGCATCACGGGCTCGGTCCGGGGCCAGGTGATCACCCCGCCCTGGAGCCTGTAGCTCAGGGCCGCCACGGCGGCAGGGGCGGCAGGAGGGCGGACACCGGCACGCCGACGCCGTGCAGGAGCCAGCCGAAGGACCCCAACCCGCCTTCGGCGCGGAGCTCGGCGATCCGGGACGCCCTCTCGGCCGCGGCCAACCACGCCGCACCCGCCCGGCGGTCGCGCCCGGGAACGCCCGCCGAGGTCGGCACGGCGCCCGTCAGGCCCAGCGCGGCGAGGGCGTCCCGCTGCGAGACCAGCACCGACTCGCCGCCGGCCGCCTCGGCGCACGCGTCCAGCGCCACGTGCGCGGTCAGGTCGCACGTGCCGTCGAACACCGGCTCCACCCGCCGACCGCCCCGGTACGCGGCGAACGTGCCCGTCGCGTACCGGCCCGCCACCCGGTCCGCCCGCACGTGCCCGTAATCCACCGCCAGCGCCGCACCGCGCGCCACCCGCGACACCGCGTCGGCCCACGCCGCGTCACGCGGCTCCCCGATCTCCGCCCGTTCACCCTCGCCCACCGGCCACCACCGGTCCAGCCAGGGGTGGGGCGACGGCCCCGTCACCACCGGGCACGGCACCGCGTCCAGCCACTCGTGCCCGACCAGCAACCCGCACACCGACGAGGGCAGCGCCGACGTCCACCGCACCCCCGGCACCGACCGCGCCGGACCCACGTCCACCGCCGTCACCGCCAGCCGCGCGCCCAGCGACCCCGACGCCAGCGACCGCACCGCCCCGGCCAGCTCGCCGCCGCCCGCGCCCACGTCCACGAACTCCAGCCGCGCGGGCCGACCCAGGGCGAAGTCCACCCGATCGAGCAGCACGAGCAGCGCTTCGGCCAGCTCAGGACCCACCAGCGGGGCGGTGCGGAAGTGGTCGGCCGGCACCTCGCCACGCGTGAAGAACCCCGACGGCCCGTACAGCGCCTCCCGCCACAGGGCTTCCGACTCCACCATCGGTCAAGTGTCCCTTTAAGGTTTCCCCCCGTGACCACTCCCGCCCGCAAGCGCGTCGACCAGCAGCGCTGGACCGTGCTGCTCCCGGTCCTGGGCCTGATCGCGCTCGGCGTGTCCGGACTGGTCCTGCTCGGCCTGGGCACGTCCCGGACCGGCCTGCTGCCGATCCTGGTCGGCGCGGTGGCCGCGCTGCTGCCCGTGCTCGCGGTGATCGGCGCCTACCTGTGGGTCGACCGCTGGGAGCCGGAGCCCGCGAAGATCCTGCTCCTGGCCTTCTTCTGGGGCGCGTGCGGCGCGACGATCACGTCCCTGGTGTTCAACCAGACCGCGCACGTGCTCGGCCAGCTCATCGACGGCGGCGACGGCAGCACGTTCGCGGCCGTGGTCGGCGCGCCGATCACCGAGGAGGCGGCCAAGGCGGCGTTCATCGTGGTGCTGTTCCTGCGCCGCCGGCAGGAGTTCGACGGCGTCGTGGACGGCGTGGTGTACGCGGGCGTGACGGCCGCGGGCTTCGCGTTCACCGAGAACATCTGGTACTTCGCCCGCGTCTTCTCCGACAGCGGGTTCGGCGACCTCGGCCGCGGCGTGATCGCGCTGTTCATCCTGCGCGGGGTGCTCTCGCCGTTCGCGCACCCGCTGTTCACGTCGATGACCGGCATCGGGATCGGCATCGCGGCCATGACCGCGAACCGGAAGATCCGGGTCGTCGCGCCCGTCCTGGGCTACCTCGGCGCGGCCGGCCTGCACTCGCTGTGGAACTTCTCCACCACCGTCGGCACCGGCTCCACGTTCATCAACCTGTACTTCCTGATCATGGTGCCGATCTTCGCCGGCATGGTGCTCATGGTCGTCTGGCAGCGCCGCCGCGAGCAGCGGATCGTCGCGGGCCAGCTCCCCGCCATGGCCGCCAACAAGTGGATCGCCTCCAGCGAGGTCACCCTGCTGGCCAGCCTCCAGGGCCGCAGCCGGTGGCGGCGCACGGTCAAGCGCAAGGTCGGCGACCAGGCGGCCAGGGCCGTCGCGGGCTACCAGGTCGCCGCCACCGAACTGGCGTTCCTGCGCCACCGCATGGCCGACGGCACGGCGGGCCACGACGCGGAGGAACGTCACGCCGCCCTGCTCGCCGCCCTGATCGCCGCACGTCAGGCGGCCGTCGACGCGCCGGGTGCGCTGAAGGCCGCGGGTGGCGTTCGTCGCAGTTGACGGTCCACCGCAACCCACCGGATTACGCTCGCGGCCGTCGTCCGGTACCCGAGCATCGGGACTGGAACGCCGCCCTGAAGGAGTACGTCGCATGGACGCGACCCCCCGCCCCGCGCGGTTGGCCGTGGGAGTGATCTCGGCCGGCCGGGTGGGATCGGTCCTGGGTGCCGCGCTGTCCCGGTCGGGACACGTCGTGAGCGCCGTCTCCGCCGTTTCCCGCGACTCGCTGCGCCGCGCCGAAGAGCTGCTGCCCGACGTGCCCGTGCTGCCCGCGCCGGACGTCGCCGCCTCCGCCGACCTGGTGCTCCTGGCCGTGCCCGACGACGAGCTGGCGGGCCTGGTGCGCGGCCTGGTGGCCACCGGGTCGCTGCGCGCGGGGCAGATCGTCGTGCACACCAGCGGCGCGCAGGGCGTGGAGGTGCTGCGGCCCGCCGCCGAGCTCGGCGCGCTGTGCGTGGCGCTGCACCCCGTGATGACGTTCACCGGCCGGGTCGAGGACGTGCAGCGGATGAACGCCTGCTGCGTCGGCGTCACGGCGGCCGACGGCGACGAGATCGCCTGGCACGTGGGCGAGGCGCTGGTGGTGGAGATGTCCGCCGAACCCGTGCGCGTGCCCGAGGCCGCCCGCCCGCTCTACCACGCCGCCCTCGCCCACGGCGCGAACCACCTGATCACGCTCGTCGCCGACTGCGCCGACCTGCTGCGCGACGCGGGCATCCAGGACGCCGAGCGGATGCTCGGCCCGCTGCTGTCCGCCGCGCTGGACAACGCCCTGCGGCACGGCGACCGCGCCCTCACCGGTCCCGTCGCGCGCGGCGACGCGGGCACCGTGGCCAAGCACCTCGCGGTGCTCGCGGACACCGAAGCGCTGCCCGCGTACCGAATCCTCGCGCTCCGCACCGCGGCGCGCGCTCAGGCGGCCGGGCTGCTCAAGCCCGAACTCGCGTCCGAAGTCCGCACCACCCTAGAGGGACAGGCATGACCAAGCCGCTCACCAAGGACGACTACACGACCGACGACGTGACGGTGCACCGCGACCCGGAACGGCTGCGCCGCGTCACCAGGGCGTTGAAGGCGGCCGGTCGCAACATCGCGCTCGTGCCGACCATGGGCGCGCTGCACGAGGGCCACCGCAAGCTGATCCGCGAAGCGCGCGTCATGCAGAACACCGTGGTCGTCGTCTCCGTCTTCGTGAACCCGACCCAGTTCGGCCCGAACGAGGACTTCGACCGCTACCCGCGCAGCTTCGACGCCGACCTGGACCTCTGCCGGGAGGAGCGCGTCGGCCTGGTGTTCGCGCCGTCCGTGGACGACATGTACCTGCCGGGCAGCACGATCACCGTCGACCCGGGCCCGCTCGGCGACGAGCTGGAGGGCAGGACCCGGCCCGGCCACTTCGCCGGCGTGCTGTCCGTGGTCGCCAAGCTGTTCAACATCGTGCAGCCGACCTACGCGGTGTTCGGCGAGAAGGACTACCAGCAGCTCACGCTGATCCACCGGATGGCGCGCGACCTGAACTTCGGCCTCGACGTGGTCGGCGTGCCGACCGTGCGCGAGCCGGACGGCCTGGCGCTGTCCTCGCGCAACCGCTACCTGTCCGAGGAGGAGCGCGCCGCCGCCACCGCGCTGTCCGCCGCCCTGGTGGCGGGCGCGTACGTCAGCGGCCAGGGCGCGGACGCCGTCCTGAAGGCCGCGCGCGACACCCTCGCCGCGGCGCCCGGCGTCGACCTCGACTACCTGGAGCTGCGCGCACCCGACCTCGGCCCCGCGCCGGAGAACGGCGACGCCCGCCTCCTGGTGGCCGCCCGCGTCGGCTCCACCCGACTGATCGACAACGCCGCCGTGCTGCTCGGCACCGGTGACGAGTAAGGGGACCGCCATGTTCCGCACCATGCTCAAGTCGAAGATCCACCGGGCCACCGTCACGCAGGCCGACCTGCACTACGTCGGCTCGGTCACGGTGGACGAGGACCTGATGGAGGCCGCCGACCTGCTGGCCGGCGAGCAGGTCGCGATCGTGGACGTCACCAACGGCGCGCGCCTGGAGACCTACGTCATCCCCGGCGCGCGCGGCACCGGCGTGATCGGCATCAACGGCGCGGCGGCGCACCTGGTGAAGCCGGGCGACCTGGTGATCCTCATCGCCTACGGGCAGATGGACGACGCCGAGGCGCGGGTGTACGAACCGAAGGTGGTCTTCGTCGACGCCGACAACAAGGTGGTCGAGCTCGGCGCGGACCCGGCGCACGCGCCGGAGGGCTCGGGCCTGGTGAACGGGTCCACCACCGCGCTGCCGGAGCCGGTGGCGGCGGAGACCGAGGACGCGGCGGCGCTGGACGCGTTGATCCAGGCCGAGGGTTAGGGGAGGCGCAGTGCTGCTCGCCATCGACGTCGGCAACACCAACATCGTGCTGGGCCTGTACGACGGCACGGGGGACTCCGCCGCGCTGATCCGGGACTGGCGGATGCGCACCGACGCCCGGATGACCGCCGACGAGCTGGCGCTGACCATGCGCGGGCTGCTCGGCGAGTACGCCGACAAGATCACCGGCATCTCGGCGCTGTCCACCGTGCCCGCGGTGCTGCGCGAGCTGCGCGTGATGCTCGGCCGGTACTACTCCAGCGTGCCCAAGGTGCTGGTGGAGCCGGGCGTGCGGACCGGCGTGCCGCTGCTGGTGGACAACCCCAAGGAGGTCGGCTCCGACCGGGTGATCAACACGCTGGCCGCGCACCACCTGCACAGCACCGCGTGCGTCGTGGTCGACTTCGGCACGTCCACGAACCTCGACGTGATCTCGGCCAAGGGCGAGTTCCTCGGCGGCGCGCTGGCGCCGGGCATCGAGATCTCGGTGGACGCGCTGGCGGCCCGCGCCGCGCAGCTGCGCAAGGTGGAGCTGGTGCGGCCCCGGTCGGTGATCGGCAAGAACACCGTGGAGTGCCTGCAGTCCGGCATCGTCTACGGGTTCGTGGGCCAGGTGGACGGCCTGGTGCGCCGGATCGTGGACGAGCTCCAGCTGAGCGAACCCGGCCCGGTCACGGTCATCGCGACCGGCGGCCTGGCGCCCCTGGTGGTGACCGAGTCGGCCACCATCCAGGCGCACGTGCCGGACCTGACGCTGCTGGGCCTGCGGTTGGTCTTCGAGCGCAACAGGGCGTGAGCGTCAGGAGGCCCGGCGGCAGCGCTTCACGTAGGTGGTCATGGGCAGGTCGAACTCCCCCTCGGCGGTTTCGGGGCGCGACTTGAGGAACGCGAGGATCCGCGCGCTCAGCTGGGCGCGCTCCTCGTCCGGGATCACCAGCGCGTGCGAGTGGGTGTTGATGGTCGACACCGCGGACTCGGCGGTGCGCCGGTGCACGTGCGCGAAGACGCGGTCCGCGGTGCCGGTGAACAGCTCGTGCTCCGGCATCGGGTCGGTGTCCACGTCGGGCACGTCGACGCTGCGCCGGGCGACCTGGACGAACTCCGCCACCCACGGCACCGAGTCGTCGAAGTCGTTCCACAGCGCGGCGAGCACTCCGCCCGGCCTCAGCACGCGGGCGATCTCCGGCATCGCCCGCTCCGCGTCGAACCAGTGGAACGCCTGCCCGACCACGACGGCGTCGACCGTGCCGTCGGGCAGGGGGATCCGCTCCGCGCTGCCGGGCAACGCGCGCGCCGCGCCGTGGCGCCGCACCAACTCCGACAGCATCGCCTCGTTCGGCTCCACCGCCGTCACGTGGTGACCCTGCGCGAGCAGCCCACCGGTCAGCTTCCCGGTGCCCGCGGCGAGGTCCAGCACGTCGTGCGGCCCGTGGCCCAAGGCCTCCAACGCCCAGCGGATGCCCTCGGCGGGGTAGTCCGGTCGGTGTTGCGCGTACGCCGAGGCGTGCGCTCCGAAGGAGTCCGCCCGCCGGGCCCGCAAGTCATCTCCCGTCACCACCCCGAGCCTAGTGAGATCCGGTTCGATTTCCCGAGCGGTCTTTCCGTACTCTTCGTCGTGTGAGTGAGCAGCCAGCGACCGGTTCCGCGACCAGCGACGACGATCTCCCCGAGCAGCTGAGGGTGCGCCGGGAGAAGCGGGCGCGACTGCTGGAACGCGGTGTCGACCCGTATCCGGTCGAAGTACCCCGCACGCACACGTTGCGCGAGGTGCGCGAAGCGCATCAGGGCCTGGAACCGGACACCGCGACCGGTGACGTGGTCGGTGTGACGGGTCGGGTCATGTTCATCCGCAACACCGGCAAGTTGTGCTTCGCGACGCTGCGCGAGGGCGACGGCACCGAACTCCAGGCGATGCTGAGCCTGAACGGCGTGGGCGAGCAGGCGTTGGCCGAATGGAAGTCCGACGTCGACTTGGGCGACCACGTATTCGTGCACGGCGAGGTCATCACGTCCCGCCGCGGCGAACTGTCGGTGATGGCCGACGGGTGGTCGATGGCGGCGAAGGCGTTGCGCCCGTTGCCGGTCGCGCACAAGGAACTCGCCGAGGAAACCCGCATTCGCCAGCGGTACGTGGATCTGATCCTGCGCGAGCAGGCCAGGAACACGGTCCGCAACCGGGCCGCGGTGGTCCGCTCGTTGCGGGAGTCGTTCCACCGGCGCGGTTTCGTCGAAGTCGAGACCCCGATGTTGCAGACGTTGCAGGGCGGCGCGAGCGCCCGGCCGTTCGTGACCAGGTCGAACGCGCTCGACATCGACCTGTTCCTGCGGATCGCGCCGGAGCTGTACCTCAAGCGGTGCGTGGTCGGCGGTATCGAGAAGGTCTTCGAGATCAACCGCAACTTCCGCAACGAGGGCATGGACTCGTCTCATTCGCCCGAGTTCTCGATGCTGGAGTACTACGAGGCGTACGCCACCTACGACACGAACGCGGTGCTCACCCGCGAGCTGGTGCAGGAAGCCGCGATGGCGGTGGCCGGTTCGCACGTGGTGACGCTGGCCGACGGTTCCGAGTACGACCTCGGCGGCGAGTGGACCACGTTGAGCATGTACGACTCGTTGTCCGAAGCGGCGGGCGAAGAAGTCACGCCCGAAACTTCTTCGGAGCGGCTGCGCGAGCTCGCCGACAAGCACGGCCTGGAGACCGACCCGAAGCTCGGGCACGGCAAGCTGGTCGAGGAGCTGTGGGAGCACCTGGTCGGGGACTCCTTGCACGCGCCCACGTTTGTGCGTGATTTCCCGGTGGAGACCTCGCCGCTCACCCGCCAGCACCGCAGCCGGCCGGGCGTCGCCGAAAAGTGGGACCTGTACGTGCGCGGTTTCGAGTTGGCCACGGGATACTCGGAACTGGTGGACCCCGTGGTCGAGCGGGAGCGGTTGGAAGCCCAGGCCCGGCTTGGCGCGACCGGCGACGTCGAGGCCATGCCGGTCGACGAAGACTTTCTGCGATCACTGGAGTACGGAATGCCACCGAGCGGTGGTGTGGGAATGGGCATCGACCGGCTGCTGATGGCGCTCACCGGTCTCGGTATCCGGGAGACGATCCTGTTCCCCCTCGTGCGCCCGGAATGAGTAACTTCTCGGACTCCGGGCGGCGCATTCCCGCAGTTGTGCGCTAACCTGCACTCGCCAATGCTTTAGGTCGCGGTCGGGGAACACCGCGCATTCGAGTCCAGGAGGATACGCATGGCGCAGAAGGTCACCGTGACCCTGGTCGATGACCTGGACGGTGGGAAGGCCGAGGAGACGGTCGGCTTCGGATTGGACGGTGTGTCCTACGAGATCGACCTTTCTGCGGACAATGCGTCCAGGCTCCGCGACGCTCTCGCCGACTTCGTCGCCAGTGCCCGCAAGGCGGGTGGCCGCAAGCGCGGCCCGGGTCGTCCGGCCGGTGTGAAGGCGGCTCGTCCGGCTTCGGCGGATCGCGAGCAGAACCAGGCCATTCGGGAGTGGGCGCGCAAGCAGGGCATGAAGGTGTCCGATCGCGGCCGCATCCCGGCCGAGGTGCTGGAGGCTTACCACCAGCAGGGCTGACGCGAGTTGTGGACGTGGCGCAGGCCACGGCAATTACGTCAATCGACGAAGGGGCGCCGGATTCCTCCGGCGCCCCTCGGTCGTTTTCCGGGACTTACCCGGTGGGGTGAAGATCCATTCCGCCGGCCCGTTGTGCGCAACCGGGGGACGCGCGCTCAGGTGATCTTCCCCTCGGCCGTTCGGCGGCACGGAGCGTGTCCGTCGGTGCTCGGAACGTGTTCGGTTAGGCTTACCTCACCGAAGGTCGGGTCGCGGTGGGAGGAGCGAGCGCGTTGGCCCTCCGCAGCACCCGCCTGGCCCTGCTCGTCGGACTCCTCGCCCTGGTCGCGCTCGCCAGCGTCGCCATCGGCGCGAAGGACATCCCGCTCGCCGACGTCTGGCACGCGCTGACCGCACCGACCGGGCTGGAGAACGACCTCGTCGTGCGCGAGCTGCGGGTGCCGCGCACGCTGCTCGGCATCGCGGTGGGCGTGGCGCTGGGCGTCGGCGGCGCGCTGATGCAGGGCCACACCCGCAACCCGCTGGCCGACCCCGGCATCCTCGGCGTCACCCAGGGCGCGGCGTTCGCCGTCGTGCTGTCGATCTTCACGCTGGGTGTGAGCAGCCTCTACGGCTACGTGTGGTTCGCGTTCGGCGGCGCGCTCGTGGCCAGCGTCGTGGTGTTCCTGCTCGGCTCGGGCCGCGACGGGCCGACGCCGGTCACGCTGGCGCTGGCGGGCGCGGCGGTCAGCGCGCTCATGCACGGCCTGGTGTCCGCCCTGGTGCTGCTGGACCGGCAGAGCCTGGACGCGTTCCGGTTCTGGCAGGTCGGCGGGATCGCCGGGCGCGACCTCGACCTGCTGTGGCAGGTGCTGCCGTTCCTGCTGCTCGGGCTCGTGCTGGCGGGAGCGAACGCGACCGGGCTGAACGCGCTGGCGCTCGGTGACGACGTGGCCAGGTCGCTCGGGCAGCGGGTGGTGGCGACCAGGGTCGTCGGGGTGGTCGCGACGACGTTGCTGGTGGGCGGCGCGGTGGCGGTGTGCGGGCCGATCGGGTTCCTCGGGCTGGTCGTGCCGCACGCGGCGCGGGCGCTGACCGGGCCGGACCACCGGTGGCTGCTGCCGTTCGCCGGGGTGATCGGGGCGGTCGTGCTGCTGGTCGCGGACGTCGTCGGCCGGGTGGTGACCAGGCCGGGCGAGCTGGAGGTGGGGGTCGTGATGGCCCTGGTCGGCGCGCCGTTCTTCATCGCGCTGGTGCGGCGGCGGAAGCTGGTGCGGCTGTGACCGGGTTCCGGGTCGGGCCGGTGTCCGGGCGGCTGCGGTGGCGGCCGTTCGCCGTGGTGGTCGTCGGGCTGGGGCTGGTGGTGCTCGCGGGCGCGGTGAGCGTGGCCCGCGGCGACTTCCCGATCCCGCTGGGGCAGGTGTTCGACGTGCTGCTGGGCGGCGGCGCGCGCGGGCAGCGGTTCATCGTGCTCGACCTGCGGCTGCCGCGGGCGTTGACCGGGGTGTTCGTGGGCGCGGCGCTGGGGGTGGCCGGCGCGGTGTTCCAGTCGATCGCGCGCAACCCGCTGGCGAGCCCGGACGTCCTCGGTGTCACGTGGGGCGCGGGCGCCGGCGCGGTCACCGTGATCACGTTCGCCGGGTCGCTGGGCGCGGTCGGCGGGACGGTGGCGACGGTCGGCGTGCCGCTGGCGGCCCTGGGCGGCGGGCTGCTGGCCGGGCTGCTGGTGTACGGGCTGGCGTGGCGGCGGGGGATCGAGGGCTTCCGGCTGGTGCTCGTCGGCATCGGCGTGTCGGCCGTGACCGGGAACTTCACCCACTACCTGCTGACGGTCGGCGACGTGACCGACGCGGCACGGGTGATGGTGTGGATCACCGGCAGCCTCAACGGGCGCGGGTGGGAGCACGTCGTGCCGGTCGGGCTGGCGCTGGCGGTGCTCGTCCCGGCGGCCCTGCTCGGCACCCGGCTGCTGGGCGCGCTGCAGTTCGACGACGACACCGTGCGCGGGCTGGGCGTGCGGCTCGACGGCGCGCGGAGCGTGATGCTGCTGCTCGCGGTCGTGCTGGCCGCCGTGGCCACCGCGTCGGCCGGGCCGGTGGCGTTCGTGGCGCTGGCGTCGCCGCAGATCGCGCTGCGGCTGGCCGGGACCGCCACGCCGCCGTTGCTCGGCTCGGCCGTGGTCGGCGGGCTGCTCGTGGTGGTGTCGGACCTGGTCGCGCGGTTGGCGTTCGGCGGGTTCGAGCTGCCGGTCGGCGTGGTGACCGCGGTGCTCGGCGCGCCCTACCTGATGTACCTGCTGGTCCGCAGTCGCCGGGAGGCACGGGTATGACCGCTGTTCGGCTCCAGGCCCAGTCGCTGTCCGTGGGGTACGGGGAGCGGCTGGTGGTGTCGTCGCTCGACCTGGACGTGCTGTCCGGTTCGGTGACGGCGGTGATCGGGCCCAACGGGTGCGGCAAGTCGACGGTGCTGCGGGCGCTGGGGCGGTTGCTGCCGGCGAGGGCCGGTGCGGTGGTGCTGGACGGCAAGCGGATCGACCGGACGCCGACGCGTGAGGTGGCGAAGGTGCTGGCGATGCTGCCGCAGTCGCCGCAGGCGCCCGAGGGGCTGACCGTGGCCGAGCTGGTCGCGCGGGGGCGGCACCCGCACCAGGCGTGGTACCGGCAGTGGTCGCCGGACGACGAGGAGGCGGTGGCGTCGGCCCTGGCGATGACGGGCATGGCGGAGCTGGCCGGGCGGACCGTGGACGAGCTGTCGGGCGGGCAGCGGCAGCGGGCGTGGATCTCGATGGCGTTGGCGCAGGGCACCGACCTGCTGCTGCTGGACGAGCCGACGACGTACCTGGACCTGGCGCACCAGATCGACGTGCTGGACCTCGTGCAGCGGCTGCACCGGGAGTTCGGCCGGACCGTGGTGATGGTGCTGCACGACCTGAACCTGGCCGCCCGTTACGCGGACCGCCTGGTCGCGATGAAGGACGGCCGGATCGTGGTCTCCGGCCCGCCCGCCGAGGTGCTGACCGAGCCGAACCTGCTGGACGTCTTCGGCCTGGACGCCCGCGTGGTTCCCGACCCTGTCACCGGCACCCCGCTGGTGATCCCGATCGGCCACCGCCACCGCACCCCCGAACCCTGACCCGCGTGTCGAACGCTCGCGTCCCGCGTGTCGAACGCTCAGGACCCCCGAGTTCAACGCTCAGGACACGCGTGACCGGACCCGGGCGTTGAATTCAGGGTGCCTGGAGGTTCGACACACCGGACCTGAAGGTTCGACACGCGGGACCTGGAGGTTCGACACGCGGGACCTGGAGGTTCGACACGCGAGACCTGAAGGTTCGACACGCGAGACCTGAAGGTTCGACACGCGCGACCTGAAGGTTCGACACGCGGGACCTGGAGGTTCGACACGCGGGACCTGAACGTTCGACACGCGCGCGTGTCCTACGTTCGGAACGCGAGAGTCCTACGTTCGGAACGGGTGAGTTGAACGCTCGGGCGGCGTGTCAGCAGACGCGGGGGCAGGTGGCGCAGGCCTCGGCGTTCGGCAGGACGAAGTGGAAGCAGCAGCTCTCGCGGCGGCGGGTCCAGCCCGTGTCGGTCGCCCGGAGGGTGGACGCCGAGGTGAACGGGTCCAGCTTGGCCGGCAGGAGCAGCGCCGAGTCCACCACGCCACCCGTCTCGTCGCCGCACAGCTGCCCGGCCGTCCACGCCGCCGTGTCCAGCGCGTCCGTGGCCGCCGCCCACAGCATCCGCCTGCCCAGCCGCACGGTCGGCCCGAACGCGCCCACGAACTGCGCGCTGTGAGCCGCGAACCGGGCCCTCATCACGGCCGCCAGCGCGGTCTCGTCGGCCACCACGGTCGCCGCCGGGTGGTCGCCCTCCGGGTCGTCGGGCAGGCACGCGAAGTCGTCGGTCAGCAGCGCCACGCCGACCACGTGCGGCCGGCCCTCCGCCGCCACCTTGATCGCCACGTCGGCGGGCCGCAGCGACGGCACCCGCCGCGCGGTGTGGAACAGCAGCCCGCCCAGCACGCCGACCGCGTTGAGGTACCAGCTCATGACGTACCCGGCGGTGGTGCGGTCGGGCGCCTCGCCGTACTGCTCCCGCAGCCACTCGGCCAGCGCCTTGCGCCACACGTCGAACCGCTGCGGCTCGTCGGTGAACCCGGAGCACGGCACCCAGTCGCCGCGCTCCGCCGGCAGCCCGAACCGCAGCTCGAACCCCTCGTACGGCGACACCCGCCCCAAGGACCGCGCGACGGGCGTCGTCACGTCGCACGCGGTCGTCCTCACCGGTACGGTCATGTCCAGAAGGTCCTCGTCGTTCGAGTGGGCCGGGCGGGTTGAGCGGAGCGTGGTTGAGGCTTGCCTAACCTTACCGAGGTAAACCTAACTCGCACCGCGGCGGTGACCGCTGTCACCCCCGGTGTCGCCGAACGGTGGAATGTTCGCGCTCAGCGGACAACACCCGTTCCGTGGAATCTGCCTGGCAGATCACGCGTTGATACCGATGTCAGAGATCCCCGAAGACGGCTGCCTGCGATCGGGAACTGAGAGTGTCGGGGCTGACGACTACAGTGGTCCCACGGTGCCGCGCTCTCCACGGTCAGCCAGACGGTCGGCCAGGGGTGAGCCCGAGGACCGCCGGCGCAGCAGTCAGGGAGTGCGAATGTTCGAAAGGTTCACCGACCGCGCGAGGCGGGTGGTTGTCCTGGCCCAGGAAGAGGCCAGGATGCTCAACCACAACTACATCGGCACCGAGCACATCCTCCTGGGGTTGATCCACGAGGGTGAAGGTGTCGCCGCCAAGGCGCTGGAGTCGTTGGGGATCGCGCTGGAGGGCGTCCGCCAGCAGGTCGAGGAGATCATCGGCCAGGGCCAGCAGGCCCCATCCGGCCACATCCCCTTCACCCCGCGCGCCAAGAAGGTGCTCGAGCTGTCGCTGCGCGAGGCGCTGCAGCTCGGACACAACTACATCGGCACGGAGCACATCCTGCTCGGCCTGATCCGCGAGGGCGAGGGTGTCGCCGCGCAGGTGCTGGTCAAGCTGGGTGCGGACCTCAACCGGGTGCGCCAGCAGGTCCTGCAGCTGCTGTCCGGCTACTCCGGCGGCAAGGAGCCGGCAGAGTCCGGTGGCCGCGGTGAGGGCACCCCGTCCTCGTCCCTGGTCCTCGACCAGTTCGGGCGCAACCTGACCGCCAGCGCGCGGGAGGGCAAGCTCGACCCGGTGATCGGGCGCACCAAGGAGATCGAGCGGGTCATGCAGGTGCTGTCCCGCCGCACCAAGAACAACCCGGTCCTGATCGGCGAGCCCGGCGTGGGCAAGACCGCCGTGGTGGAGGGCTTGGCCCAGATGGTGGTCAAGGGCGAGGTGCCCGAGACGCTGAAGGACAAGCAGCTCTACACGCTGGACCTGGGCTCGCTGGTGGCGGGCTCGCGCTACCGCGGTGACTTCGAGGAGCGCCTGAAGAAGGTGCTCAAGGAGATCCGCACGCGCGGCGACATCATCCTGTTCATCGACGAGATCCACACCCTGGTCGGCGCCGGCGCGGCCGAGGGCGCGATCGACGCGGCCTCGATCCTCAAGCCCATGCTGGCCCGCGGCGAGCTCCAGACCATCGGCGCGACCACGCTGGACGAGTACCGCAAGTACGTCGAGAAGGACCCCGCGCTGGAGCGCCGGTTCCAGCCGATCCAGGTCGGCGAGCCGTCGCTGGAGCACACGATCGAGATCCTGAAGGGTCTACGGGACCGGTACGAGGCGCACCACCGCGTCTCGATCACCGACTCCGCGCTGGTCGCCGCGGCGACGCTGGCCGACCGGTACATCAACGACCGGTTCCTGCCGGACAAGGCGATCGACCTGATCGACGAGGCGGGCGCGCGGATGCGCATCCGGCGGATGACCGCGCCGCCGGACCTGCGCGAGTTCGACGAGAAGATCGCCGACGTGCGCCGGGACAAGGAGTCCGCGATCGACGCGCAGGACTTCGAGCGGGCCGCGAAGCTGCGTGACCAGGAGAAGACGCTGCTGGGCCAGAAGGCCGAGCGGGAGAAGCAGTGGAAGGACGGCGACCTGGACGTGGTCGCCGAGGTCGACGACGAGCAGATCGCCGAGGTGCTGGCGAACTGGACCGGGATCCCGGTGTTCAAGCTCACCGAGGAGGAGACCACGCGTCTGCTCCGCATGGAGGACGAGCTGCACAAGCGGATCATCGGCCAGGTCGACGCCGTCAAGGCGGTCAGCCAGGCGATCCGCCGGACCCGGGCGGGTCTGAAGGACCCGAAGCGCCCGTCGGGCTCGTTCATCTTCGCCGGCCCGTCCGGTGTCGGCAAGACCGAGCTGTCGAAGGCGCTGGCGAACTTCCTGTTCGGCGAGGACGACGCCCTGATCCAGATCGACATGGGCGAGTTCCACGACCGCTACACGGCGTCGCGCCTGTTCGGTGCCCCTCCCGGCTACGTCGGCTACGAGGAGGGCGGCCAGCTCACCGAGAAGGTGCGCCGCAAGCCGTTCTCGGTGGTGCTGTTCGACGAGATCGAGAAGGCCCACCAGGAGGTCTACAACACGCTGCTCCAGGTGTTGGAGGACGGCCGCCTGACCGACGGTCAGGGCCGGACGGTGGACTTCAAGAACACCGTCATCATCTTCACGTCCAACCTGGGCACGTCGGACATCAGCAAGGCCGTCGGCCTCGGCTTCACCTCGGGTCAGGACACCGCGTCCAACTACGAGCGCATGAAGAACAAGGTCAACGACGAGCTGAAGAAGCACTTCCGGCCCGAGTTCCTCAACCGCATCGACGACATCATCGTCTTCCACCAGCTCACGCAGGACGAGATCATCAAGATGGTGGACCTGATGATCGCCCGCGTCGAGACGCAGTTGAAGAACAAGGACATGGCGATCGAGCTCACGGACCGGGCGAAGAAGCTGCTGGCCAAGCGCGGGTTCGACCCCGTGCTGGGCGCCCGGCCGCTGCGCCGCACGATCCAGCGCGAGATCGAGGACCAGCTGTCGGAGAAGATCCTGTTCGGGGAGATCCAGCCCGGCCAGATCATCATCACCGACGTCGAGGGCTGGGACGGCGAGTCCGAGTCCGACGACAAGGCGCACTTCACCTTCCGCGGCGAGACCAAGCCGCTGCGGGTGCCGGACGCCCCGCCGGTCGACCTGGCCGCCTCCGGTGGCGACTCGGGCGGCGACTCGGACTCCGAGTCCGCCTGACGCACGACCGCGCAAACGCCCCTCGGGTTCGCCCGAGGGGCGTTTCGCGTGCTCAGGGGTTCAGTGCAGGGTGCCGGCGGTGGTGCGCAGGTCGGTGGTCGTGGCCAGCGCGGTGCGGACGATCAGCTCCAGCGCCCTGGCCGTGGTGGCGACGGGCAGGCTGGGGTGGCCGCCCGCCTCGGCCTGCTCCGGCGAGAACGGCACGTGCACGAACCCGCCGCGCACGTCCGGGTGCTCGGTCGCGACGAGGTGCATGAGGCCGTAGAACACGTGGTTGCACACGAACGTGCCCGCCGTGTGCGACACCGACGCGGGGATGCCCTCGGCCTCCAACGCCGCCACGCACGCCTTCACCGGCAGCCCGGTGAAGTACGCCGCCGGACCGCCCGGCACCACCGGCTCGTCGATGGGCCGCCCACCCGCGTTGTCCGGGATGCGGGCGTCGTCCAGGTTCACCGCGACGCGCTCCGGCGTGATCCCGGCCCGTCCGCCCGCCTGGCCGACGCACACCACCAGGTCGTAGCGGCGGGCGGCGAGGGCGTCGCGCACCGCGGCGACCGAGTCGCCGAACACGCACGGCAGCCGCAGTTTCGTCAGCTCGTAACCGTCCGGTCGCACCGCGTCGACCGCGTCCCACGAGGGGTTGGTGATCTCTCCGGCGAACGGTTCGAAGCCCGTCAGCAACACTTCCACTCGGGCAGACTAGAACGCGTGGTCGACATCGGGGAACGCCGCACCAGGCGCAAGAGCACGACGTTTCTGCTGGTGGTGGCGGCCATGGCGTTCCTGCTGGCGGCACTCGCCCGACTGCTGGGCATCGACGGCACCCGGTACCTCGCCGCCACGACCGCGCTGACGCCCTACTTCACGGCGGCCGGTGTGGTGTTGGGCGGGCTCGCGCTGCTGCTGCGGCGATGGGCGGTCGCCACGATCACGTTGCTGGTCGCCGTGGTGCTGGTGGCGGCGGTCGTGCCCAGGGCGTTCCCCGACTCGCGGCCGGTGGGCGTGGGCCGGGAGGTGACCGTGATGGCGGCGAACCTGCTGGTCGGCAAGGCCGAGGCGGAAGCAGTCGTGGCGGCGGCGAAGGCGCAGCGCGTGGACGTTCTCACGATGCAGGAGCTGACCCCCGCGATGGTGCTCGACCTCGACCGCGCGGGCCTGGACGAGGTGCTGCCGTACCGGCACTTCCTGGACGAGCCGGGCGGCTCCGGTTCCGGTATCGCGTCCCGCTACCCGCTGTCCCCGCGCACGCTCACGCCGCCCAGCACGATGCGCCAGGCGGGCGCACTGGTCGACCTGCCCGGTGACGACCTGGAGGTCCTGTCGGTGCACCCGATGCCGCCCGTGGTCGACAACGGGCCGGAGGACTGGCAGCGCGACCTGGCGGGCCTGCCGGAACGGGCGCTGGACGGGCCGGTGCGCGTGCTGGCGGGCGACTTCAACGCCACCCTGGACCACGTGGGCCTGCGCCGGCTGCTGAACAGCGGCTACGCGGACGCCGCCGACCAGGTCGGCGCGGGCCTGACCCCGACCTGGCCGTCCGGCGGCGCGCTGTGGCCGCCGCCGGTGACCATCGACCACGTGCTGGTGGACGACCGGTGCCCGGTGGACGCGTTCGACGTGGTGGAGGTCCCCGGCTCGGACCACCGGGCCGTGGTCAGCCGATTCGTCGTGCCAAGGCGGTGAGGGCCTCCAGCGCGCCCAGCGGCAGCGACACCCCGCGCCCGTGCCGCACCTCCGGCTCACGCGGGTTGATCCTGATCAACGCGCCGGACGCGGCACTGGCCAGCTCCGCCTGACGCCGCACGGTCGGCACCGCGACACCGGCCCCGATCTCGATCGCGACGACGTCCCGGTGCGCGCGCCGCCACTGCGCCAGCGCGTCCAGCGCCTTCTGCGACGGCTCGCCGATCCACGACCAGTCGCCGAACATGAGGATGTTGGGCCGCGCCAGCCCTCCGCAGTTGCGGCACGACGGCAGCGGACCGGTCGCCCGCATCGTCTCCGGGTCCACGTCCACCACGACGTCGTCGGCGGGCCACACGTCGTCCGTGCACGGCTCCACGCACTGCAGGTGGTGGATCGACCCGTGCACCTCGGCCACGTCGGCGAACCCGGCCCGCTGGAACTGGCCGTCCACGTTCGACGTGAACACGCGCGCGCCCCACTCCCGCAGCACGCGGAACCCGTCGTGCGGCGTCGTGCGCCGGTAGAGGTCGAGCCGGTGCCCGTAGAAGCCCCAGGCGAGCGCCGGGTCCTCCACGAAGTGGACGGGGTCGGCCAGTTCCTCGAACCGCAGGCCCAGCCGCTCGTAGGGCGGGTAGGCCTGCCAGAAGCCGGTCTCGCCGCGGAAGTCGGGCAGGCCCGAGTCGACCCCCATCCCCGCGCCCGCGCAGACCAGCACCGCGTCGGCGGACGAGATCAGCTCCGCCGCGCGGTCGAGCGCCTCGTTCACCCTCCCGGGGTCACTTCTTCGCTTCGGAGCTGAGCACGACCTCGAACTCCAGCAGGTCCGACCCGGTGCCGACGGGCTTGGCCCGCTCGCCCGAGTGCGCCTCCTTGGCCCGGCCGCCCATCCAGTTCCGGAAGTCCTCTTCGGTCTCCCACTGCGTCACCACGAAGTACCGGTCGTCGCCCTTGACCGGCCGCAGGAGCTGGAAGCCGAGGAAGCCGGGTTCGGAGTCGACCGCGCCGAGCCGCGCGGCGAACCGCTTCTCCAGCTCGGGGCCGGAGCCGTCGGGCACGTGGATCGCGTTGATCTTCACAACCGCCATGCCCCCGACGTTACTGCGCGCCGGCGGGTTCCGTCTCGTGGCGGGCGCGGTGGGCGCGGACCTTGTGCCGGTTGCCGCACCGCTCCATCGAGCACCAGCGGCGGTTGCCGGCCCGGGAGGCGTCCACGAACAGCAGGCCGCAGTTGTCCGCCGAGCACTCCCGCACGCCGCCGCGCGCCACCAGTTCGACCGCGTCACGGGCCGCCGCGCCGAGCACCTGCGTGCCGGTGATGGGCTTCGCCCAGGTCAACGCGCGCGTCCCCGGTTCGACGACCGGGCGGGGCGTCTCGGCGGTGGCCGCGTTGAGCACCTCCACGTCGGCAGGCGGCAGGTCGTGGCCGCGTGCCAGCGCCCGCGCGACCCGCCAGAAGGCGTCCCGCAACTCCTTCACCGCGGTCAGCTCGGCTTCGGTGACCCGCACGTCGGCCGCCGTGAACGGCGCGGTCACGGCGAGCCGCGAGTCGGGCAGCCACGCCGCGAGGTCGTCCGGCGCGTGTAGGACCTCGAACACGCGCAGCTCGCCCGGACCGCCGCTGACCAGCAGTTCCATCGCGAAGCTGCCGGGGTCGAAGCGGAAGCTCTGCCCGTCCGGACGGGTCAGCGTCCTCGTCCACGTCGCCATGTAACCACTGTAGAGAGTTACCGGCGCAGCGGGCCGGGGTGCAGGAACTCGTCGGCGGGCACCTCGGCGCCCCGGAACCACGCGGCGAAGAACCCGTCCAGGTCCTGCCCCGAGACCCGCTCCGCGTGCGCCTCGAACTGCGGCCACGACGCGTTGCCGCCCCGGTTCGCGGCCGCCCACTCCGTCAGCAGCCGGTCGAACGCCGGGTCGCCGATCTGCCGGCGCAACGCGTGCAGCGCGAGCTGGCCCTTGTCGTAGACGCCCTTGAACTCGTTGCCCCGGCCCATGTCGTAGAGCTTGCGGCCCCAGTACGCCTCGCGGTCGCCGACCCGCTCGACCTCGGCGAGGTACCGCTCGTCCAGGTCGACGCCCTCCTTCGCCTCGTCCCACAGCCACTGGGCGTAGGAGGCGAAGCACTCGTTGAGGCAGATGTCGGCCCAGTTCGCCACGCTCACCGAGTCGCCGAACCACTGGTGCGCGTTCTCGTGCACGACGGTGTCCAGGTCGGCCCACCCCGCGTAGATCGGCCGGGTCTGGGTCTCCAGCGAGAAGCCGATGTTGTCGGCCAGGTAGATCCCGCCCGCCGAGGAGAACGGGTAGGGCCCGAACTTCGAGGCCAGGAACGCCAGGATCTCCGGCAGCCGCTCCTGGTGCCGCCTGCCGTTCTCCGCGCCCGGCGCGTAGGCGTCCACGACCGGCGTGCCGTCGGGCAGCGTGGACCGCTCGACCGTCCACCGGTCGATCGCGATCGTGGTCAGGTAGGTGGCCATCGGCTGCTCGGCGACCCAGCGGAACGACGTCCAGCCGCCTTCGGTGGTGGAGCCCTGCTCGACGCCGTTGGACAGCACCGACCAGCCCTCGGGCACGCGCGCGGTCAACGCGAACGAGGCCTTGTCGCGCGGGGTGTCGTTGGCGGGGAACCAGGTGGTCGCCGAGTGCGGCTCGCCGGCCGCGAACGCGCCCCCGGACGAGGAGATCTGCCAGCCGCTGCGGCCCAGGGCGCGGTCCTCGAACAGCGTCGGCTCGCCGCCGTACCGGACGGTGGTGGTGAACTCCTCGCCGGCGGCCAACGGCCGCGCGGGCGTGACGACCAGCTCGTGGTCGCCCTCCTGGCGGTGCTGCGCGGCCTCGTCGCGCACGTCCACGCCGGAGACCTCCAGCTCGTACAGGTCGAGGTTGAACCGCGACAGGTCGGCGGTCGCCTTGGCGGTGATCTTCGCGACCCCGTCCAGCCGCTTCGTCGCCGGGTCGTAGGTGACCGACACGTCGTAGGCGGTGACGTCGTAGCCGGTGTTGCCGTCCTGCGGGTAGTAGGCGTCACCCGCACCGTCACCGCCCCGGGCGTTCACCACCGGGGGAGTGCTGGTGGCGGGGGCGTCGGTCGGCGCCGCCGTCGGCTGCTCCCGCGGCAGCTCGGCCACCACGATTCCGGCCGCCACCAGCACCACGATGACGACGATCAGGTACGGGCGCGCCCGGGGACTGATGGCCATGCCGACATGATGCACGCATGAGCGTTGCGGAGTTCGGGGGATCGGGGCAGGGCATCCTGCTGCTCCACGGCCTGATGAGCCGGGCGAGCACGTGGTGGACGGTGGCGCAGTGGCTCAAGCCGTACGGGCGGGTGGTCGCGCCGGACGCGCGCGGGCACGGCCGCAACCCGGTGCGGGGGCCGTTCCGGACGGAGGACTTCGTCGCCGACGCGGTCGAGGTGATCGAGCGGCACGACCTCGCGCCGGCCGTGGTGATCGGCCACTCGATGGGCGGCCTGCACGCGTGGGCGCTCGCCGCGACCCGGCCCGACCTGGTGCGCGCGGTCGTGGCCGAGGACGTGGTGCCGGACAACCGCGGCCGCACGGTCGACGAGTGGAAGTGGTACTTCGACACCTGGCCGGCCGCGTTCGAGTCCCTGGCGCACGTGCGGACGGTCGTGGACGTGCCGCGGGTGGAGGAGATGTTCGAGGAGCGCGAGGACGGCTGGCACCTCATCGCGCACCTGCCCGACCTGTACGAGATCGCCTCCGAGTGGGGCGAGCGGGCGTACTGGGACTTCGTGGACGCGATCCGGTGCCCGATGCTGGTGGTCGAGGCGGGGATGGGCGGGCTGCGCGCCGGGCAGATGGCCGAGGTGGCGCGGCGGACCGGCGCGACGCACCTGGTGGTGCCGGAGTCCGGGCACGTCGTGCACGACCAGGCGCCGGAGGTCTACCGGGGCGCGGTGGAGGCCTTCCTGAGCGGGTCGATCGACCCGGTCTGAGTGTCCACGACGGCCATCTCGCGGACCTTCGCGCGGATCGGCGTGATCGGGTGCAGCTCGGCGAACGCGGCCACCACGTCCTCGCCCTGGGCCAACGCGCAGTGCGGCACCCAGTTGCCCGGCAGGTGTTGCGCTTGGGGGTTCTTCACCCGGCCCGCGAGCACGTCGTGCACGGCCGAGTGCACGGCCAGCAGCTCGGCGTCCACCACCGCGCCGAGCCGGAGGGAGTCCTCGGTGGCGCTGAGGGTGTGCAGCCAGACGTCGGGCAGCCACAGCCGGGACAGGTCCTCGCGCAGCTCGGCCCGCACCTTCGGCCCGATCGTGCCCGCCGCCGCGTAGGTCAGGTGCGGCGGCAGCTCGAACCTCGCGCCGATCCGCCGCCACAGCGACCGCACCGCCTGGTCGGCCTCGGCGTCGAAGAACACCACCAGGACGTGCACGGTCAGTGCTCCCCGGGCAGCGCGAACAGCCCCGCGTCGGTCTGCTCGACCAGGCCGTCGGCGAGCAGCGAGTGCAGGCAGCGGTCCCGCTGGCCCGCGTCCGACCAGACCACGTCCAGCCGCGCCTTGGCCACCGGCTCGGCCGTGCCGCGCAGCACGTCCAGCAGCAGGCCGCGCACCTGCCGGTCGGTGCCCGCGAACTTCTGCACCGCCTTCGCCGGGCCGTCGTACGCGGGCCGGCCGTTGAGCTGCCACGCGCAGGCGTCGAACACGGGGCAGTCGGCGCACTTGGGCGCACGGGCCGTGCAGACCAGCGCGCCCAGCTCCATCAGGGCGGCCGAGTAGACGGCGGCGTCCTCGTTCGGGAGCAGCGCTTCGACGTCCCGCATGTCCTTGGTGGTGGACGGCGGGCCCGCGTCGCCCGCGCCGTGCACGGCCCGTGCCACGACCCGGCGCACGTTCGTGTCGACCACCGGGCACTTCTGCCCGTACGCGAACGCCGCCACCGCCCGTGCCGTGTACGCGCCGATGCCGGGCAGGGCGAGCAGCGTGTCCACGTCGTCCGGGACGACGTCGTCGTGGTGCTCGGCGATGGCCTGCGCGGCGGCGTGCAGCCGGAGGGCGCGGCGCGGGTAGCCCAGCTTGCCCCAGGCGCGCAGGACCTCGCCCTGGCTCGCCCGCGCCATCGCCGACGGCGTCGGCCACCGCGCCAGCCACTCGTGCCAGACGGGCTCGACCCGCGCCACGGGGGTCTGCTGCAGCATGATCTCGCTGACCAGCACGCCCCAGGCCGTGCACTCCGGCCGTCGCCAGGGCAGGTCGCGTGCGGTGTCGGCGAACCAGTCGAGGAGGAGCTCGGCGTCCAGGCTCATAGCGCCGCACAGTCTCCCAGACCGGTTCGCCGACCGATCACACGACTTCGGTCAGCTGACCCGTGTGCACGTCGTAGACGAAACCGCGCACGTTGTCGCGGTGCAGCAGGTAAGGGCTGTTGCGGACCCGGTTCATCGAGCCGCGCACGCTGTCCTTCACCTCGCGGAACGCCTCCACCGCCCACGGCGGGCGCATGCCGGACGCCTGCTCGAGCTCGTCCTTGAAGTCGTCCTCCGTGACCAGCTCCAGGCCGCAGTTCGTGTGGTGCACCAGCAGCACCTCGCGCGTGCCCAGCTTGCGCTGGCTCAGCGCCAGCGAGCGGATCATGTCGTCGGTGACGACGCCGCCCGCGTTGCGCAGCACGTGCGCCTCACCCTGCTTGAGGCCGAAGATCTCGAACACCCGGATGCGGGAGTCCATGCAGGTCAGGATGGCCACTTGGAGCGAAGGCCGCGGCGAGGAACGGTCGCCGGGAACGATGTTGCCCAATTCGGCGTTGCGGCTCAGCAGCTCGTCGATCGCGGTCATCGCACACCTCCCGTTGTCCCTCAGATTGGAACCCGGCTCCCGCATGGCGGGCAAGACATTCGGGCCAACCTCACGTTCACCACATCGGGCGACCGATGCCTTACCGGGCAATTCCACCCGCCTTGGATACCTTCGACCGCGTGACCGAGCCCACAGGTCCGCAGCCGCGATCGGTGTACTGGCGTCGCCGCGCGCTCGCCGTCGCCGGGTCGGTGGTCGCCCTGGTGCTGGTGGTGTGGCTGGTCGGCGCCCTGATCGGCCGCGGCGACCCGGCCCCGCCCCTCGTGCAGCCCTCGTCCCGGCCACCCGAGCCCGCCGCCACCCCGACCGTCGCGTCCTCCTCGACCACGTCGCCGCCCCCGCCGTCCCCGACCCTGCCCCCGGGCCCTCCGCCGCCGTGCGAGGACGCGCAAGTCGCCGTGACCGCCGAGGTCGACAAGCCCTCGACCCCCTCGGGCCAACCGATCCGCTTCACCATCGCCATCTCGAACACCGGCCCCCTGCCGTGCGCGAAGGAGATCGGCCGCAAGGTGCGCGAACTGGTGGTCACGAGCGCCGACGGCGTGACCCGCCTGTGGTCCAGCAACGACTGCTTCGTCACCGACGGCTCGGAAGTGCGCGTGATGCGACCGGGAGAGCGCTTCACCTACGGCCTGCAATGGCCGGGCAGCACCTCGGAACCGGGCTGTCGCAAGCACTCCAGCCTGGGCGCCGGTGACTACCTGCTCACCGCGCTGGTGGCGGGCAAGGCGAGCAACCCCGTGATCTTCCGCGTCACCTGACCGACGCGAAAGCCGACTCCGCCGGCACCCGAACCGGCGGTGCCCTCCCCGTCGTCCCGCTGTCTGCCCGTCCGGCGAGGGCGCTGTCGCTCTTCATGCGGTCGATCTCACCGCCCCCAGCCCAGCACCGGACCGAGCACCCCCGCGATGTCCGTGAGGATCTGCGCGTAATCCGCCTGCTCGAACGTGAACGGCAACGCGAACGCCACCTCGTCCACCTCCCGGAACGCCGCGTGCTCGTACAGCCGTTCCGCGATCTCCTCCGACGTGCCCACGAAGTCGGGCGAGAACAGCAACCCCGCCGGCCCCTGCGGCTCGGCCGTGCGCGCCAACCGCTTGGCCGCGTAGTCGAGGTACTTCGCCCGCTGCTCGCCCGTCGCCGAATCGGTCGGGATGACCACGAGCCCTTGGGAGACGCGCCCGCGCTCGCCGTCGGGGTGGGCAGCCCGGAACGCCCGGATGTGCTCGCGCTGGATCTCCGCGAACCCCACCCGACCCTCGGCCTTCACCACGCTGCTGACGAGCAGGTTCATCCCGTGCTCCCCGGCCCACCGGGCCGACCCGACGCTGCCCGCCCCGTACCAGAGCCGATCGCCCAGCCCCGGTGAATGCGGCTGCACCCGGTCCGAGAAGACCTCGATGCCCTCCACACCCCGGAAACCCGTCACGGGCTTGCCGCGCACGTGGTCGAGCAGGCGTTCGACCCGCCGGTAACCGAAGTCCTCGACCTCCGCCGTGTCCGGGTAGAGCGCTTCCTTGACGCGGTCGAAGTGCATCGGCGGCCCGACGCTCACGCCGGGGTTGAGCCGGCCGCCGGACAGCACGTCGACGGTGGCGAGGTCTTCGGCGAGGCGGAGCGGGTTCTCCCAGCCGAGCGGGATGACCGCCGTGCCGAGCTCGATGCGGCTGGTGCGCTGGGTGGCGGCGGCGAGCACCGCGACGGGCGACGAGATGCCGAACTGGAGGTGCCGGTGCCGCACCCAGGCGCTGTCGAACCCCAGCTCCTCGCCCAACCGGATGACGTCCAGCGTCACCTCGTGCCCGCGCCCCGGATCGGCCTCGTCGAACAGGCCGATGGTCAGGAAGCCCAGCTTGCGCAACGGTCGGGAGGGGGTCGGCATAACCCGATTGTCACCCCTCGCCACCGCCGATCCACCTGGTGGAACACGCGTTGCCGGGACCGGCTCAGGCGGTGGCCGCGACCACGACGACCTTGCCGTGCACCGCGCCCTCGGCGGCCCGTGCGTGCAGCGCCGCCAGCTCGGCCAGCGGCACCCGCTCGGCGACGTCCACGCGCAGTTCGCCGCGGTCGACCAGCGCCACCAGCCCCGCCAGCTGTTCGGCGTCGCTGCGGACGAACAGGTCGATGCCGCGCACACCGCGGTCCTCGTCGGACGGAGCGGGCATCCACACCGTCGTGTTCACCACGACACCGCCCGGCCGGACGAGCGTGACCAGCGCGGCCAGGTCCGCCGGGGCGACCGGCGCGAGGTTGAGCACGACGTCGACCTGCTCGGTCACCGCCGCGGTCACCGCGCCGGCGGTGTGGTCGACGACCTCGTCCGCGCCGGCCGACCTGACCGCTTCGCCGCTGCGCGGGCTCGCCGTGGCGATGACGTGGGCACCGGCCCTCTTGGCCAGCTGGACGGCGTACCCCCCGACCGCCCCACCGGCGCCGTTGATCAGCACGCGTTGCCCGGCCGCCAGCCCGGCGTGGTCGAACAGCGCCTGGTGGGCGGTGAGGCCCACGGCCGGCAGCGCGGCCGCGTCGGACAGCGGGACGCTCGTGGGCGCCGCGGTCAGGATCCCGGCCGGCGCGAGGACGTACTCCGCCGCCGCGCCGGGCTCGTCCATCGGCAGGAAGCCGATGACCTCGTCGCCGACCTCGACGCCGTCCACGCCCTCGCCCAGCGCGTCGACCGTGCCGGCGACGTCGATGCCGGGCGTGTGCGGCAGCGCCACCGGGATGGGGCCCTGCATGAAGCCGCCGCGGATGGTGCCGTCGACGGAGTTGAACGACGTCGCGGCGACGCGGATCCGGACCTGCCCGGCTCCGGGGACGGGCTGCTCGACGTCCTCGTAGCGCAGGACGTCGGGGTCGCCGTACTCGTGGAAACGCACTGCCTTCATGGGAGTTCTGCCCTTCAGCGAGCTCGACTTGCTTCGAATTCGAAGCAACTGCGGACCACGCTACCTTTGCTTCGAATTCGAAGCAAGTGAGGCCGGTCACCCCTGGTAGGGGCCTCCGCGAGGGCACGATCCTTCGAATTCGCAGCAGTAGACTCCGGCCATGTCCGACGCACCGCCGTCGCTCGACCCCGCGCAGCTCGGCGCCTACTTCGACCTCATCGAGGTGACCAGCCTGCTCCGGCACGCGGTCGAGCAGCAGTTGCGCGAGGCGGGCGATCTCAGCTACGTGCAGTTCCAGCTGCTGGCCCGGCTCGGGGACTCGCCGTCGGGCAGCCACCGCATGACCGACCTGGCCGACGGCGTGGTCTACAGCCGCAGCGGCCTGACCTACCAGGTGGGCCTGCTCGAGAAGGCGGGCCTGGTGACGCGCACCCCGTCCCCGGACGACGAGCGGAGCACCACGGTCACCATCACCGACGCGGGGCGGGAGCGGCTCGCCGAGGTGCTGCCCGGGCACGTCGAGGTGGTCGGCGGCCTGCTGTTCGAGCCGCTCTCCCGCGAGGACGTCGAGACCCTCGCCGGTCTGCTGGCGCCGGTGCGGGAGCACATGCGCTCGACGCCGCCCCGCTCGGCGACGCCCCGCCGCCGCACGACGGGCGGGTGAGACCCCGGTCCCTGCGGCCGATCCGGGGACCCGGTCCCGTGCTCATCCGCCAGGCGGATCTGCGCGGGCCCGGCGAGTTGTCCACAGGTGCGCGTTCGCGAGGCCGGATCGTCGGTGCTCCCGGGCAGAATAAAAGCAGGGGTCCCCTGGGCGGGGACCCCTGCGGAGCGTGCTGGAGTGGTTCTCGGTGTAGTGATCCGTGCTGAGTGATCCGTGCTGGGAGATCCGTGCTGGAGTGATCAGGAGCGTTCGAGGGCCTGGTCAGCCCGCCACGCGGATCACGGGCCGAACCAGCGTTCCTCCGCCGTGCCGCGCGGAGGGGCGGCGGTGATGCCCTCGACCAGCTCGGTGGACAGGGTCACGGCGCGGGGACGGGTGCGCTCGGCCGAGTCGAGGAGCAGCTTGCCCGCCGCGCGGCCCTTCTCCAGGACCGGCTGGCGCACCGTCGTCAGGCCGGCCTGCTCCGCCTCGCGGATGCCGTCGAAGCCCGTCACGGTGATGTCCACGGGCACCCGCAGGCCACGCCGCTGCACCTCCGCCATCGCACCCAGGGCCAGTATGTCCGACGTGCAGATCAACGCGGTGATCTGAGGGTCGCGCTCCAGCACCTGAGCCGCCGCCGACGCGCCGGACGCCGTGGTGTGGTCGAACCGCTCCGCCACCGGCACGGTCGCCCAGTCCACGCCGACCGACGCGAACGCCTGCGCCAGCCCCGCCAACCGGGCCCGCTGCACGTGGAAGTGCGCCGCCTGCTGCCGGTCCGGCGTCACGAAGTCGTCGTTGCGGTCCCGGGCCAGCCGCATGCACACCACGCCGACCCGACGGTGCCCCAACGAGATCAGGTGCTGCGCCAAGGCGTGCATGGCCGCCTGGTCGTCGATGCCGACGCGGTCGACGTTGCCGAGGTCGGGCTGGTCGCACACCACGGTCGGCACGGGCCGCTCCAGCACCGCCGCCAGGTGCGGGTCGTCGTCGGGCACCGAGTACACCACGAAACCGTCCACCCCGGCCCGGTGCACGGCCGCCACGTCCTCGCGCTCGGGGTTCGCCGGCACGAGCAGCAGCCCGGTGCCGGCGTCCTCGCACGCGAGCGCCAAACCCTCCAGGAACCCGATTGCCGCCGGGTCGCGGAACGCGTAGGACAGGTTCTCGGTGAGCAGCAGGCCCACCGCACCGGCCTTGCGGGTCCGCAGTGAACGGGCAACCGGGTCGGGCCCCGGGTACCCGAGTCGTCTAGCTGTCTCCAACACCCGGCGTCGCAGCTCTGGCGAGAGCTGGTCGGGACGGTTGTACGCGTTGGACACCGTTGTCCGGGAAACACCCAGCTCCGCCGCCAGTGAGGCGAGCGTCGCGGGGCGTCGCACATGCATCGACCGCGCCATGAAGTGACCGTAACGGTTCAGAACCACTTACAGAAGTGGGGGTGACCGGCGTCCCTCTAAATTGTCATCAGTGCAGATGAGCCAGGGTTACTGTTGAGTACGATGGTCTAAACCAATAGGGGTGCGGCGGACGACTCGCGCACTACCAGCCGAGGCCGGAAAACACGCGTGTAATTCCCCGCGGGACGCCTCCGCCGATCGGGGTCGAGGCGGTGCACCAACTCGTCCACGGCCGCCGCCGCCATCTCCTCGATCGGCTGCGCCAGCGTCGTCAACGACGGCGAGCAGTACGACGCCAGCGGGATGTCGTCGAACCCCACCACCGACAGGTCGCGCGGCACGGTCAGGCCCCGCCGGTGCGCCTCCCGCAGCACCCCGATCGCCATGTGGTCGGACGAGCAGATCACCGCCGTCGGCCGCACGGTGTCCAGCAGCGTCGACACCGCCTCCGCGCCGCCCTCCGGCCCGAACGGCGCGTGCGCCACGAAGTCCGACGTCGCGGGCAACCCGTCCTCCTCCAGCGCCGCCGCCCACCCGGCCCGCTTCAGCCGGGACGGCAGCGACCGCGCCGGACCAGACACGAACCCGATCCGCCGGTGCCCCAGCTCCACCAGGTGCCTGGTCGCCGCGTACCCCGCGTGCTGCTCGTCCACGGTCACGTCCGGCACGTCCAGCGACGGCGTGGCCCCGTTGAGGAACACCATGTGCACGCCGTCGGCCAGCAGCTTCGCGTAGTACGACGGCCGGGGCGCCTGGCCGAGCGGCACCTCCACGTTGGTGATCTCCGGCGACACGAACACCATGCCCTCGACGCCGCGCGCGAGGAGCATCCGCACGTACTCCTCCTCGCCCATCGCGCCCGCGCCGGTGGCCCGCGTGTTGCACAGCAGCGACGAGTACCCCAGCCGGGCGGCGCGCACCTCCAGCGCCTCGGCGAACGCCGGGAACACCGGGTTGGACAGCTCCGGCACCAGCAGCCCGATCACGCCGGTCCGCTGGAGGGCTCCCAGGCCGCGTGGCGTGTAAGGCATTTCCGCAAGCACCGCGAGCACGCGCTGGCGCGTCTCGTCGTTCACGCCCGCCCGGCGGTTGAGCACCCGGCTGACCGTGGAGATGCTCACCCCGGCTGCCCTGGCGATCTCGGACAGTCCGGACACCGTGCCTCCTCGCTGACGTCACCGACCCGCTGATCATCCCTCGCGGGGTGCAGCCTGCCGTCAGCGGCAAATTTTTGCAACGCCCACCTCGGTTTCCTCCGGCCCACCAGGGCCGTTACGGCTTGGTTACGTCAAGACCCTTGACCCGGACCTGGTCGGCGGGTTGAAATCCGCGTCAACAATTTCGCAAGTTCTTGCAAGAGCCTTCATCACGGTGGAGGCCGCAGGAGGGACGACAGCAACGATGCGACGTACCACCCTCGTGACCGCAGTGGCGGCCGTCTCCGCCCTCGTCCTCACCGCGTGCGGTGGTGGCGACGGCGGATCGGCGTCCGGCGACTCCGGCGAGATCACCTTCTGGGACACCAGCGGCCCCAACGAGAGCCCGGTGTTCACCACGATCGCGCAGGACTGCGCGACCAAGGGCGGCTACAAGGTCAAGACCGAGACGGTCGCGTTCGACCAGGCGCTCAACAACTACCGGACCGCCGCGCAGGGCGGCCAGGGCCCGGACGTCTTCCGCGCCGAGGTCGCGTGGGTGTCGCAGCTGGCCAAGCTCGGCTACGTGGTCGACCTGACCGGCACCGAGCTGGCGAACGACACGTCCGACTTCCTGGAGACCCCGCTCGGCTCCACCAAGTACGACGGCAAGACCTACGGCGTCCCCCAGGTCACCGACTCGCTGGCGCTGTTCTACAACAAGAAGCTGCTGGCCGACGCCGGTGTCGAACCGCCGAAGACGTGGGACGACGTGAAGGCCGCCGCGGCCAAGCTCGGCGGCGAGAAGACGATCTTCATCAACAACGACGCCTACTACGCGCTGCCGTTCATCTACGGCGAGGGCGGCGACCTGGTCGACGCCGGCGCGAAGAAGATCGTGGTCGACTCCGCGGACAACGTGAAGGCGCTGGAGACCGCCAAGGGCCTGCTGGACGCCAAGGCCGCGTCCACCGCGCTCGACCCGGCGAACTCCTACAACAACATGCAGGCCGCGTTCACCTCCGGCGAGGTCGCCATGGTGATCAACGGCCCGTGGTCGGTCGCCGACTACCTCAAGGGCGCCGCGTTCACCGACGCCGCCAACCTGGGCATCGCCCCCGTCCCCGGCGCCACCGCGGGCAAGGGCTCCGCGCCGGTCGGCGGCCACGACTACGTGATCCGCCAGGGCACCAAGGCCAAGGACTCCTCGGTCAAGTTCATCGCCTGCATGAGCAGCACCGAGTCGCAGGCGCGCATCGCCAAGGAGCTGGGCCTGCTGCCCACCCGCAAGTCCGCCTACGACAACGCCGACGTGAAGGCCAACGCCGTCGTGTCCGCGTTCGAGCCGGTCGTCACCTCCGCGCACCCGCGCGCGTGGATCCCGGAGGGCGGCCAGCTGTTCGACCCGCTCAAGATCGCCTACGCCGACGTGCTGGCCGGCAAGAAGGACGCCAAGACCGCGCTGGGCGAGGTGGCCAAGTCCTACAAGGACACCGTCGTCCCCGAGTACACCGTCGGCTGACCATCCCCCGCGGCGCCCGGTTCACCGCGAGCCGGGCGTCGCGGGGCGGCGAAGGGAGACTTCGGTGCGCAGGTTCCTGGACCGGCACTGGTACGCGTACGCGATGGTGCTGCCGGTCGTGGTGGTCATCGCGGTGTTGGTGCTGTTCCCGCTCGCCCAGGGCGTGTACTTCACCTTCACCGACATCAACGAGGGCAACATCGCCAACCCGATCCTCGATCGGCCGGCGACCTACGTCTCCGTCGGCCTGGACAACTACCTGAACGTGCTGTCCGGCGACGCCAGCTACGGCGCGTTCTGGTCGACGCTGGTGCGCACGCTGATCTGGACGTTCGGCTGCGTCTTCTTCCACTACGTGATCGGCCTCGGCCTCGCGCTGCTGCTCAACCGCGAGCTGCGCGGCCGGGCGGCGTACCGGGTGCTGCTGATCCTGCCGTGGGCCGTGCCCGCGTTCATCAGCGCGTTCGCGTGGAAGTACATGTTCAACGCGCAGTACGGGATCATCAACCAGTTCCTGCGCTTCCTCGGCATGGACGACCCGCCGGTGTGGCTCGGCCAGTCGAACTGGGCGCTGGTCGCGGTGATCGTCGTCAACGTGTGGCTCGGCGTGCCGTTCATGATGGTGGCGCTGCTCGGCGGGTTGCAGTCGATCCCCGGCGACCTCTACGAGGCGGCCGAGGTGGACGGCGCGACGGCGTGGCAGCGGTTCCGCGACGTGACGCTGCCCGGTCTGCGGTCGGTGTCCAGCACGGTGGTGCTGCTGGGCATCATCTGGACGTTCAACATGTTCGCGATCATCTACCTGATCACCGGGCCGAACCCGAACACCCGGATCCTGGTGACCTACGCGTTCGAGCGGTTCTTCTCCGGCGCGTCCCGCGACTTCGCGGTGGCGTCGACCTACGGCGTGCTGATCCTGTCCGTGCTGCTCGTGTTCGCGGGCGTGTACCGGCGCGCGCTGCGCAAGCAAGGCGAGGTGTGGTGATGACGGTCGAAGCCGCGTCGTTGAAGGCGGTCCCGCGGGCACGCGCGCTCAAGCGCTCGCAGCGGTCGCCGCTGGCCAGCGTCGGTCTGCACGGTGCGCTGGTGGTGGCGTCGCTGATCGCGGTGTTCCCGGTGTTCTGGGTGCTGGTGACGTCGTTCAAGCCGGACGCCAAGGCCGTGGAGACCACGCCGAAGCTGCTCAACGACTCCAGCCTGGACAACTACGGGCGGATCCTGGCCGGCGAGAAGGGCGACTTCCTGGCCTGGTTCGGCAACTCGGTGCTGATCGCGCTGATGACCACGGTGCTGGCGGTGTTCCTGTCGGCGACGACGGGGTACGCGGCGTCGCGGTTCCGGTTCCCGGGCAAGCGGTCGCTGATGCTGTCGTTCCTGGTCGTGCAGATGTTCCCGTTCGCGGTGCTGATCGTGCCGCTGTACAACATCCTGCTCGCGCTCGGGTTGCAGGGCACGTCGCTGGGCCTGGTGCTGGTCTACTGCACGACCGCCGTGCCGTTCTGCACGTACATGCTGAAGGGCTACTTCGACACCATCCCGACCGACATCGACGAGGCCGGGCGGGTGGACGGCCTGTCGCCGTTCGGCGTGTTCTGGCGGCTGGTGATGCCGTTGGCGCGGCCCGGTCTGGCGGTGACGGCGTTCTACGCGTTCCTGACGGCGTGGGGCGAGGTGGCGTTCGCGTCGGCGTTCCTGTCGGCGGCGGACGATTCCAAGACGCTGGCCGTGGGCCTGCAGGTGTTCGTGCAGCAGAACCGGACCGAGTGGGGCCACCTGGCGGCGGCCTCGATCCTGGTCGCGATCCCCGCGATCGTCGTGTTCTACCTGGTGCAGCGGTTCCTGGTGACGGGTCTGTCGTCGGGCGCGGTCAAGGGCTGAGGCTGACGGGGGCCTCCGTCTCGTCGCGGAGGCCCTTCCGGTCAGACCTCGATGACCTCGACCAGCGATTCGAGGCCGACGAAGTCCTTCGGGTTGCGGGTGTAGAGCGGCAGGTCGTTGGACGAGGCGATGGCGGCGATCATCAGGTCGAACTTGCGCGATCGAGGATCGCGGCCGGCCTCGATCGTCAGCCTGATGAGGCTGCCGTACCGGGTGGACGCCTGACGGTCGAAGGGCAACGGGGCATAGCCCACGATCGCGGCACCCAGCCGCTTGTTCCGCACGTCGTGCTCCTCCGCGTCCTGCGCCACCGCAACGCCGTGTTGCAGTTCGGCCAGGGTGATGGTGGTCAGCGCGGACACCTCCGGGAGCGCGAACTCGTCCAGCTTCGGCAGGTCGATGAAGACGTTGGTGTCGAGCACCCCGGTCGGCCGGAGCTCACCCACGGCGGCGCTCCCACGGGTCGTCGTCGCCGATGCGGTCCTCGTTGCCGAAGAACTCGTCGATGTCCGCCCGCATCTTCGCGTAGTCCACGGGCGGCAGGTCCTTCACCAGTTCGATGACCTCGGCAGTGGACAAACTCTGCCTGCGAGGTGGCAGGCGCAGCTCGAGGACCTCCCCGCCCTCACGAGTGACCACGTACGTCTCACCCGCCTCGACGGCGTCGAACACCTCGCTGGGGTTGTCGTGGAAATCTTGTTCGCTGATGACCTTCATGCCGGAGAGGTTAGAGAGCCGGTGCGCCGCGCGCCAGCGGCAATACCGCTGGTCAAAGGCCTGGTCCGGGCCTCTCGATCGGGTGATCGCCGCCCCGCTGGACCCGGTGGACCGCCAGGTCCCGCCCCCGCCCCCGGCAGTGCCAGGGTCGGCTGGCCCGGGCCCTGAACCGATGCGGAACTAGACCAATTCACCCGTTCCCGTAAGCGCTTGCAATCCCTAGCGTTGCGGCAAAGCTTGGGTAGTGAAAGGTGCGTGGCATGGCTGAGGTCGCCTACGTCAAGGCTTCGCGGATCTTCTCCGGCAACCCGCCGGTCCGCGCGGTCGACGAGCTGTCGTTGGACGTCACCGACGGCGAGTTCCTGGTTCTGGTCGGTCCGTCCGGCTCCGGCAAGTCCACCGCGCTGCGGATGCTCGCGGGTCTGGAGGACGTGGACGAGGGCGCCATCCACATCGGCGGCAAGGACGTCACCAACGTTCCGCCCAAGGGCCGTGACATCGCGATGGTGTTCCAGTCCTACGCGCTGTACCCGCACATGACGGTCGCGGAGAACATGGGCTTCGCGCTCAAGCTGCGCGGCGTCAACAAGACCGAGATCCGGGAGAAGGTCGCCGAGGCGGCCAGGATGCTGGACCTCGAGAAGTACCTCGACCGCAAGCCGAAGGCGCTGTCCGGCGGTCAGCGCCAGCGCGTCGCGATGGGCCGCGCGATCGTCCGCGAGCCCTCCGTGTTCCTCATGGACGAGCCGCTGTCGAACCTCGACGCGAAGCTGCGCGTGGAGACCCGCGCGAACATCGCCGCCCTCCAGGCGCGGCTGGGCACCACCACGATCTACGTCACGCACGACCAGGTCGAGGCCATGACCATGGGCCACCGGGTCGCCGTGCTCAAGGACGGCCTGCTCCAGCAGTGCGACACCCCGCGCGCGCTGTACGACAAGCCGGCCAACGCGTTCGTCGCGGGCTTCATGGGCTCGCCCGCCATGAACCTCAAGACCGTGCCGCTGACGTCGGAGGGCGCGAAGCTCGACGGCATCGTGGTGCCGCTGGAGCGCCGCGCGCTGGACAAGGCGGCGGGCGAGGGCCTGACCGAGGTCACGTTCGGCATCCGGCCCGAGTCGCTGGCGCTGGTCAGCTCGTCGGAGCAGGGCATGGACATGACCGTCGAGCTGGTCGAGGAGCTGGGCGCGGACGCGCTCATGCACGGCTCGGTCCGCATCGGCGACGTGCCCGAGCGGTTCGTGGTGCGCGTCGACGGCCGCACGCCGCCGACCCTGGGCCAGACCGTCAAGGTCGCCGTGCGCGACGCCGGCGAGGTCCACCTGTTCCACCCGGAGTCGGGCTACCGCCTGACCGACTGACGTCCCACCACCTCAGGGGCCACCTCCCGTTCCGACGGCAGGTGGCCCCTCTGGTGTGCGGAAACACCCGGTCGGTGGACAGGTCGGTGGCGGAGCGTTCTAAACTGAACTCGACAACGGTTTCCATTGCCTTTGTGTCAGCCTGTCGAGGAGTGCTCTGATGACCGTCCGCAACGCGTTGCTCGGCGCGGTGGCCGCCGCGACCGCCGTCGTCCTCACCGCTTGCGGTGCCCGGGACACCCCCGCCGCCGACGACGGCACGATCAAGGTCGTCGCCTCCACCAACGTCTGGGGCAGCGTGGTCGCGGCCGTCGGCGGCGACGCCGTGCGGGTCAGCTCGATCATCGACGACCCGTCCGGCGACCCGCACTCGTACGAGAGCAAGCCGTCCGACCTGGCCGCGGTGCGCGACGCGAAGCTCGTCGTCTTCAACGGCGGCGGCTACGACGACTTCTTCGCCACCCTGCTCGGCCCCGAGACCGAGGGCGCCCGGAAGATCGAGGCGTTCCCGCTGTCCGGCAAGGCCTCCGGCCACGACGAGCCCGAGCCCTCCGGTGAGCCCGCGACCGGCGAGGCGGGCCACGAGGGCCACGACCACGCCGTCAACGAGCACGTCTGGTACGACTTCGACACCGTCCGCAAGGTCGCCGACCAGGCCGCCGTCGACCTCGGCGGCATCGCGCCGGACAAGAAGGCGATCTTCGAGGCCAACGCCGAGGAGTTCACCACCAAGCTCACCGAGCTGGAGCAGCGCGTCGCGGGCAAGGGCGCGGGCAAGAAGGTGGTGGCGACCGAGCCGGTGGCGCACTACCTGCTCGACACCGCGGGCGTCGAGGACGTCACGCCCGAGTCGTTCGCCGACGCCGTGGAGAACGAGACCGACATCCCCGCCGCCGCGCTCGCCGACGTCACCCGCCTGATCGAGCAGAAGCAGGTCGCCGCGCTGGTCGACAACGCGCAGACGGAGAACGCGGGCACGCGGCAGGTCGTCGGGCAGGCGAAGGCGGCGGGCGTGCCGATCGCCGAGGTGACCGAGACGCTGCCGGAAGGCGTCACGGGTTACCTTGATTGGATGACGAAGCAGGTCGACTCGCTGGTGGGAGCGCTCGGCGCATGACAGCTCAGGTGGCGGACAGGTCGACGCGCGCCGCGGTCGCGCTGCGTGGCGCGCGGCTGTCCTACGGCGACCGCGTGCTGTGGGACGGGCTGGACCTGGACGTCGCCCCCGGCGAGTTCGTGGCCGTGCTCGGGCCCAACGGCTCGGGCAAGACCAGCCTCATCCGGGTGCTGCTGGGCCTGCAACCGCTGTCCGCGGGCACGGTGCGGGTCGCGGGCGGCAACCGGCGCATCGGCTACATCCCGCAGCAGCGGGCGATCGACTCCACCCTCGCGCTGCGCGGCCGCGACCTGGTCGGGTTCGGCCTGGACGGGCACGGCTGGGGCGTCGGCTGGCGCCACCGGCGCGAACGCCGGGCCAAGGTGGACGCGGCGCTGGAGTCCGTCGGCGCGGCCAGGTACGCCGACGAGCCGGTCGGCCTGCTCTCCGGCGGCGAGCAGCAGCGGCTGCGGGTGGCGCAGGCCCTGGTCGGCGACCCCGAGGTGCTGCTGTGCGACGAGCCGCTGCTCTCGCTCGACCTGCACCACCAGCGCGTGGTCAGCGACCTGATCGACGCCCGGCGCCGGGCCGCGGGCACCGCCGTGCTGTTCGTGACCCACGAGATCAACCCGATCCTGCCGCTGGTCGACCGGGTGCTGTACCTGGTCGACGGCCGGTTCCGGATCGGCACGCCCGCCGAGGTGATGACCTCGCGGACGCTGACCCAGCTGTACCGCACGAACGTCGAGGTGGTCCGCGTGCGCGACCAGATCCACGTGATCGGCGCGCAGCACGTGTGCGAGGACGAGCCGCACCACGTGGCGGAGTGAGGGTTTGATGGAGAACTTCTTCGACGTCGGGCTCACGCTCGAGCTGCTGGGCTACGTCCAGCCGATGCTGATCGCGGGCGCGGTCCTCGGCCTGCTCGGCGGGCTGCTCGGCCCCCTGGTGGTGACCCGCAAGATGGCGTTCGCCGTGCACGGCACGAGCGAGCTGGCGTTCACCGGCGGCGCGGCGGCCCTGCTGATCGGGATCGGCGTCGGGTACGGCGCGCTGGCGGGCTCCGTGGTCGCCGCGCTGCTGCTGGGCCTGCTGAGCACCCGCGACTCGGACCGCGACTCGGTCATCGGCGCGATCCTGGCGTTCGGCCTCGGCCTGGGCATGCTGTTCCTGGCCCTCTACAACGGCCGCACGGCCAACAAGTTCGGCCTGCTCACCGGGCAGGTGGTGAGCGTCGGGTCGACCGACCTGTGGCTGCTGGTCGGCTCGTCGGTCGCGGTGCTGGCGGTGCTGGCGCTGATCTACCGGCCGCTGCACTTCGCCAGCGTGGACGCCGCCGTGGCCACCGCGCGGGGCGTGCCGGTGCGGACGCTGTCGGTCGTGTTCGCGGTGCTGGTGGGCGTCGCGACGGCGTTGAGCGTGCAGCTCGTGGGCGCGCTGCTCGTGCTCTCGGTGATGATCACGCCCGCGGCGGCGGCGACCAGGGTCACCGCGAGCCCGGTGCGGGCGACCGTGCTGGCGGTGGTGTTCGCCGAGGTGTCCGTGCTGGGCGGGATGGTGCTGTCGCTCGCGCCGGGCATGCCGGTGAGCGCGTTCGTCACCGCGGTCTCGTTCTTCATCTACCTGGTCTGCCGGCTGCTGAGCGGCAAGCGGGAAAGAGTCCAGTAACACGTTTGGGACCGGGTGCGAGTGGGTACACGCGTCGTAGGGGGCACCAGAGGCCCGGTCGCGGGACGCGGGCCGCGCGGAGACGACGGGTGCCATGCGCAGCACGACGACGGCGGTCGCCCGATTACGCGTCGGCGACGGCCCCACCGACCGGGTCCGCTCACGCGGTGCGGGTGACCCCGGCGGCTTCCTGCGGCTCCGAGGCACCCTCCGCCACGGCCTGGTCGACCCGCTGCGAGGGCAGCAGCCGGACCTCGCCGGCGGCGACCCGCACCTGGTTGCGCCCGTTCTCCTTGGCCGCGTAGAGCGCCGCGTCGGCGCAGTGCTGCGCGTCCTGGAGGCACTCGCCGTTGTCCGGCAGCACGGCCACGCCGATCGACGCCGAGATGGCCCGCACCTCCGGCCCCTCCGGCGTCAGCGGCAGGTTGCGCCCGCGCAGGGTGACGGTGTTGCGGTGCTTGTCGGTGGTCACCACGGACATCTCGCCGATCGCCTCGCGCACCCGTTCGGCGATGGCCGTGCCCTGGGCCAGGCCCGTGTCGGCGAGCACCACGACGAACTCCTCGCCGCCGTCGCGCCCGGCCACGTCGCCCGGCCGCAGCTTCTCCCGCAGGATCCGGCCCACCTCGGCCAGCACGGCGTTGCCCGCCGGGTGGCCCCAGGTGTCGTTGATCCGCTTGAAGTGGTCCAGGTCGATGGCCAGCACGGTCACCGGCTGGTTGTCGTGGCGGCACCGGTCGGTGAGCCTGCCCGCGTACTCGGCCAGGCCGTTGGTGTTGAGCAGCCCGGTCCGGTAGTCGGTGTGCGCGTCCTCGGCCAGCCGCGCCTGCAGCTGCTCCTGCTCGCGCAGCAGCCGCTCGAGGTGCGCCCGCCGTTGCGCGGCGTGGTAGAGCAGCGCGTTCACCAGGATGACCGGGAACACCAGCAGCAGCGGGCCCACCCAGTGCGTGGTCATGAGCATGCCGAGCATGGCGCCCGCGCCGAGCGTGCTCAGCTCCAGCATGTTGTCCGCCCGCGAGCCCAGGAACTCCTGGATCCGGGTGTGCGGGGTGACGATCTTCAGCGCGATCGCGATGTTCATGCCCTGCGCGCCCCAGTTGACCACGCCGGCGCCGATGAGCACGAGCACGAGGACCAGGTCGGCCGGGATGCGGCCGGTCGCCAGCAGCGACAGCCCGGACACGTGCACCACGGCCCAGGCCAGCATGGTGCCGCCGAGGATGCTCGCGGAGCTGAACACGAACCGGTACGGCTGGCGGCGCGCGATCGGCTGGATCAGGATCCGCATCCACACGGTGGCGAGCACGGCCAGCGCGCCCGGCAGCGCGATGGCGGCGGCGAACGTCCAGACCGAGGTCAGGTCGATGTGCGGGCCCGCGGACTCGTTGCGGCGCGACTCCTCCGCCCGGCGCACGATCATCAGGTGCACGGTGATGGCGAACATGACCGCGCCGAATCGCAGCCAGTCGGCGTTCGAGACCGAGTCGAGCCCGGTGAGCAGCCAAATGGCGGCAGCCGCTACCGCCGATTCGATGAAGAAGAAGTACACCAGCGCGGCCGGTCGCAACGCCCACAGATCCCAGTTGCGAATCGAGGGCCGGCCGACTGCCCCAGATGTCTTCTGGTCAGTCAAACTGTTCTTCACCACGACCCCCTACCCTCTGCCCGGCGCCGCGTGGCGAACGCCGTTCGCAGCGGCACGTCCGTGCCCGAGATGCGCACTGAGGAGGTGTTCGCCATGCGCAACCGCGACATGTGAGCCGCTCCCTCCATCCCGGACCGAATGTTCACCGTACGTGCCCGAGGGCTAGCGGGCCGCAGCCGAGGGGTCCTTCATGTTTGACAATCGCGATATGTGATGAGTCCGTTTCAGATCGCCACCGCCTTCGGATCGTTCCGGGTGCGGGCCCGTCGCCAGGCTACGGTCGCCTGGGTGGCGAGGAGTAGCCCGATGCCGCCTGCACCCGCGATCGTCGCCGTCACCGACCCGATCGAGTGGGCCACGACGCCGGCCAGCGCCATGCCGCCGCCCTGCGACGAGCGCAGCGCGGCACGACCGATGCCGTACGCCCGACCGCGGTAGGCGTCCGGCAGGATGCGCATCCACGCCGAGCGTGCGGGCGTGTGGTACGCGCCGGCCATCCCGGCGATCACCAGCAGGGCGATGGTCCAGGTCAGGTTCGGGTTCAACGAGAACATGACCAGTGGGGCCAAGGACAGTATGGCGAGCGGGCCGATGAGCCGCTCGCGCTTCGCGGGATCGCGCACCACCCGGAACAGCACGGCCACGCCGAGGACGTTGGCGGCGGGCTCGATGGCCAGGATCAGGCCGACGGCCCACACCGCGTCCAGACTCGCCGCCAGGGGCACGGCGAGTCCCTCCGGGACCATGGCGAGACCTGCCAGCAGGCGCATCCCCATCAGGCTGCGCAGCCGCGGTTCGGTGACCAGGAGCGTGAACGCGCCCTTGGGGCCTTCGGGGTCCCGATTGGCGCCGCCCGGGTCGGCCGCGGGCCGGTGCTTGACCGACAGCTGCACCAGGACCGCCACCCACACGAACGTGGCCGCGTCGATCGCGAGCGCGACGTTGGCGCTCGTGCCCGTGACGAGGAAGCCCGCGGCGGCCAGGCCGGCCATCTGCGCGACGTCCACCGACGTGCCGAACAGCGCCACGCCGTCGTCGTAGCGCTTGTCCGGCAGCACGTGCGGCAGGCTCGCCTCCTGAGCGGCCAGGAACGGCGACGAGATCATCAGCACGACGACCAGCAGCACGATCATCAGCCACAGCGGGACGCCGGGAACGGCCATCAGGCCGACCAGGGCGGCCTGCAGCCACGCGCACCACACCATCACCGTGCGGCGGGGGTAGCGGTCCGCGAGCCAGCCCAGCAGCGGGCCGGAGACCAGCGGCGGGAACAGCGTCAACGACCAGGTGAGAGCGGTCCAGGCAGCCGATTGGGTGCGCTCGAACACCAGGAGGGACAGTGCGACCGCCGCGAGCTGGTCGCCGACGGTGGACACCGTCGAGCCGATCCACAGGCCGCGGAACTCGCGGTTGCCCACGAGCGCGCGGACGGTTCCCCCGGAAGTCACAACTCCCCCAGGTTGGTCGGCCCCGAAGAGTGAGTCACGTTACCCCCACCCGAAGTAACAATTCCCTCGGTTAGCACGGTAGAAGCTGCCGGATGTGCAATCTCTGTCCTACCACACTGTGTACCCGAACGGAGCAGGTCGGTTACATAAAGTAGTTACAACGGCGAAAAATCGCCCACTTATTCTTGACAGTTGACGGTAGGTGACACGGCGTGAGCAATCCTCGCCTACCCTACGTCGACCAGAGCGTCCAATGGGCACGATCGGGCTGGTCCGACCGGGCCAGCGCGTTCCTGCGGTCGCCGACCGCAGGTCAGTCGGTTGAACCGTCAATTGTGGAACGGGACGCGCCGGCCGATCTTCAGAACTGGTAGTAGAGGAACGGGCTGAACGTGCCGCTCGCCACGAGGATCGCGGCGTACCCGACACCCACCGTCATCAGCGAGATCCTGGCCGCGGTCGCGATCTTGTCGCGGGACGACTCCAGGTAGGGGCCGCTCACCGGGTGGTCGGGCATTGCGACAATTGCCAGCGCCAGCACGAGCAGCACAATGCGCTGATTGGTCGCCGCCGCGGCCACCGCTTCGGTCAACCCGCTGAAATCCGGCAACACCATGTGGCCGATGATCGTGAACGCCGTACCAAGATCGGGTGACCGGAAGAACACCCAGCCGATTACCACGAGCAGCATGGTCGAGGCCCGGCGGGCAATTCGGGCACGCGTAGTGACGGGACCCGAATCCCAGCCGAAACGGCGCTCGAGCACGAGCAGCCCGCCGTGGAACAAACCCCACACCAGGAACGTCCAGTTCGCGCCGTGCCAGAAACCGGTCAGCACGAAAACGATCGACAGGTTGCGGTAGGTCTGGAGCACGCCGCCGCGGTTGCCGCCGAGCGGGATGTAGACGTAGTCGCGGAACCAGCGCGACAGCGACATGTGCCAGCGGCGCCAGAACTCGGTGATCGTCACGGAGGAGTACGGGCGGGCGAAGTTCTCCGGCAGCCGGAAGCCCAGCATGCGGCCGAGGCCGATGGCCATGTCGGAGTAGCCGGAGAAGTCGAAGTAGAGCTGGAGCGTGTAGCCGATCGCGCCGAGCCAGGCGATGGACGTGGTCATCTCGTCGGCCGGGGTGGCGAAGCAGGCGTCGACCAACGGCGCGAGCGAGTCGGCGATGATCACCTTCTTGCACAGGCCGAGGGCGAACCGGGGGAACCCGGCCGCGACGTCGTCCCAGCGGTGCAGGCGCGGCTGCGGGAGCTGGTCGGCGATCTCGCGGAAGCGGACGATCGGGCCGGCCACGAGCTGGGGGAACATCGCGATGTAGGTGACGAACGCGACCGGTTCGCGCAGCGCCGGCCGTTCGCCGCGGTAGACGTCGACCAGGTACGAGATGTGGTGGAACGTGTAGAACGAGATGCCGATCGGCAGCGCGAGGTGGACGACGGGCAGGTCCGCGCCGACGACGGCGGCGACGTCGTGCAGCTGCTCGGTGGCGAAGCCGGCGTACTTCCAGACCAGCAGGACGCCCAGGTTGAGCGCGATCGTGCCGACGAGGACCAGCCTGCGGTCGCCGGGGTGGCCCGGTTCCAGCCGCCGCCCGGCCAGGTAGTTGGCCACCATGCAGGCCAGCAGCAACAACGTCGTGCCGCCCGCGCCGGAGACGTAGAACAGCAGGCTCGCCACGGCGACCACGCCGTTGCGCCAGTTCCTGGGCGTGACGACGACGGTCGTGAGCACGACCGGCAGGAAGAACCACAGGAAGAGCGGGCTGGCGAAGGACATCGCCGCAGACCTTATCCGCCGGTGAGCGGGCCTCGGCCCCGATCACCCACAAAACGTCCCACCTCACACCGCCCGCGTGTCGAACGCTCAGGTCCCGCGTGTCGAACGCTCAGGTCTCGCGTGTCGAACGCTCAGGGCGCGAGAGTCCTACGTTCAGGGCGCGAGAGTCCTACGTTCAGGTGTGGTGAGTTGAACGTTCAGGGCCCAAAAGATCAAAAGAGTCCTCGCCGGACGGGCAGATCAGCAGGATGACGGGGTTCGGCGGTCATGTGCGGGCCCGTTGTTGGTCGGGTTTCGTGTCACCCCGCCGACCTCCACAAGGGCTACCACGCGTATCAAGGGGGCCGTTCCAGCCCGAAGTGCGGTTCGGGTGGGAGGTGCCCCCTTGACACGCGCGGTAGGGCTGCGCCAGGTCGGCGGGATGACACGAAGCCCTTCTGTGGGGAAGGGCGAAGAGCGGAGCGGGGGTGGGGTTAGCGTCGGACTTCGAGGCGGCGGCGGCGGGCGACTTCGGCCAGGACGACGCCGGCGGCGACCGAGGCGTTCAGGGATTCGACGCCGGCGGCCATGGGGATGGAGACCGTTTGGTCGCACGTCTCCTTGACCAGGCGGGACAGGCCTCGGCCCTCGGAGCCCACGACGACGACCAGTGGGCCGGTGGCCAGGTCGAGGCCGTCCACGTCGACGTCACCGTCCGCGTCCAGGCCGATGATCATCAGGCCCGCGTCGGCCCACTCCTTGAGCTGGCGGGTCAGGTTGGTCGCCACGGCGATCGGCATCCGGGCCGCGGTGCCGGCGCTGGTCCGCCAGGCGACGGCGGTGATGCCGGCCGAGCGGCGCTGGGGCAGCACGATCCCGTGAGCGCCGAACGCGGCCGCCGAGCGCACCACGGCGCCGAGGTTGCGGGGGTCGGTCACGCCGTCGAGCGCCACCAGCAACGGCGGCGTGCCGGACTGGTTGGCGATCTTCAGCAGTTCGCGCGGTTCGGTGTACTCGAACGGGGGGACCTGGAGACCGAGGCCCTGGTGCATCGCGCCGCCGGTGATGCGGTCCAGTTCGCCGCGCTGCACTTCGAGCACCGAGATGCCGCGCGTGGCCGCGAGCTGCACCGCCTCGGCGACCCGGTCGTCCGCGTCGATGCCCAGCGCCACGTACAGCGCGGTGGCCGGGATGCCGGCCCGGAGGCACTCGACGACCGGGTTGCGACCGGCGACGGTCTCGGGGCCGTTCTCGGCGGCCTTGCGCCGCTGGGCGCGGACCTGTTCGGCCTTCGCGGCCGCGTTGGCGCGCTTGTAGGCGGGGTGGTTCGGCCGTTCGGCCGCCTTCGGCGTCGGTCCCTTGCCCTGCAGGCCCTTCGACTTCTGCCCGCCGGAACCGACGACCGCGCCCTTCTTGGAGCCGGGGTTGCGCATGGCGCCCCGGCGCTTGGAGTTACCAGCCACGAGCTCAGTCGTCCTTCAACGTCCACAACGGACCGTCGGGGGTGTCCTCGACGGCGATACCGGCCAGCAGCAGGTGATCGCGCAGCGCGTCCGCGCGCGCGAAGTCCCTGTCCTTGCGGGCCTGCGACCGCTCTTCCAGCAGTCGCTCCACCAGCACGCCCAGCGCGTTCCTGCCCGCACCGCCCGCCGCGGCGTCGTGCCACTGCGGCGACAGCGGGTCCAGGCCGAGCACGGCGGTCATCGCCCGCACCGACTCGGCGGCGGCACGCGCGCCCAAGTCGTCGCCGGACTCCAGGGCCGTGTTGCCCTCGCGCAGCCGCTTGTGGATCGCGGCCAGTGCGCCGGGCGTGCCCATGTCGTCGTCCATCGACGCCACGAACGCGGGCGACAGCTCGCCGTCCGCGCCGACCGCGCCGGTGCGCTCGACCACGCGCCGCAGGTACGACTCGATCCGCCGGTACGCCGACACCGACTCGTCCAGCGCCTCGGGCGAGTACTCGATGGTCGACCGGTAGTGCGGGCCCACCAGGTAGTAGCGGAGTTCGGGGGCGCGGACCCGTTCGAGCATCGCCGGGATCGTCACCGTGTTGCCCAGCGACTTCGACATCTTCTCGCCGCTGAGCGTCACCCAGGCGTTGTGCATCCAGTAGCGGGCGAAGCCGTCGCCCGCCGCACGCGACTGCGCCTGCTCGTTCTCGTGGTGCGGGAAGATCAGGTCGATGCCGCCGCCGTGGATGTCGAACGTCTCGCCGAGGTACGCGGTCGCCATCGCCGAGCACTCCAGGTGCCAGCCGGGCCGACCAGGGCCCCACGGCGTCGGCCACGACGGCTCGCCGAGCTTCGCCGCCTTCCACAGCGTGAAGTCGCGCGGGTCGCGCTTGCCGGTCGCGGCGGACTCGCCCTGGTGCACCTCGTCCAGCTTCTGCCCGGACAGCGCCCCGTACTCGGGGAACGACGTCACCGAGAAGTACACGTCGCCGTCGGAGGGGTACGCGTGGCCCTTCTCGATCAGCCGCTCCATCAGCTCGACCATCTGCGTGACGTGGCCCGTCGCGCGCGGCGAGTACGACGCGGGCAGGCAGCCCAGCACGTCGTAGGCCTCGTCGAACGCGCGCTCGTGCTGGTAGGCCCACTCCCACCACTCGGCGCCGTGCTCACCGGCCTTGGCCAGGATCTTGTCGTCGATGTCGGTGACGTTGCGCACCAGCCGCACGATCGAGCCGTCACGGCCCAGCCAGCGCCGCAGCACGTCGAAGTTGAGGCCGCTGCGCACGTGCCCGATGTGCGGAACGCCCTGCACCGTGGCCCCACAGACGTAGATCGACGCCGTTCCGCTGACCTGCGGGACGAACTCCCGCATGGACCGGGTCGCGGTGTCGAAGAGGTGGAGGCTCACGTGGAGATGGTACGGGCGGTGACCAGCCGGGGTTGAATCGCCCGGTCAAATGTGCTTGCGGAGCACCTGCAGGAGAGCGTCCGGGCGGTGGTGGGTCGGCAGCGGCTCGACGATCTCGACCAGGCACCCGACGGCCGCCGCGCCGCCGTCCGCCTCGGCGCTGTCGCCGATCATGAGGGCCTCGGTGGGGTGCACGCCGAGCCGGTCGCAGGCGATCCGGAAGATCTTCGGGTCCGGCTTGGCGAAGCCCTCCTGGTAGGACAGGACGAACTCGTCCACCCGGTTCTCGACGCCGTGACGTGCGAAGACGCCGGAGATGTCCCAGGCGATGTTGCTGACGACCGCGGTCGGCAGCTCGGTGCCAAGCGCTTGCGCGGTGTCCGGGTAGGGCTGCCAGAACGGCGGGCTGCACAGGTCGGCGTAGAACCGCTCCGGGTCCTTCGCGCCCGCCTTCGTCAGCACCGCGAGGTGCATCTCGCGGTGCGCGTCGGGGTCGAGGTCGCGGCGTTCCCACTGCGCGGGATCGAGGTCCAGCCCCTCCGCCATGCCGACGGGCGCGGTGAGCGCGCGCATCAGCGGGGCGTGGGCGGCCAGCGAGTCGTGCTCCAAGCGGAACAGGGTGCCGGAGAAGTCGAAGAGCACGGCGCGGATCGTCACGGAAAACACGCTACGTGGTCCGGACATCGGAGGTCTCGGGGAGTTCGAGAACCGAGACCAGTTTCACTGCTCCGGCTCAGGCGGCGTTGCCGGTCACCTTCGCCGGGGTCAGCCGCAGCACCACCCGGACCCTGTCGGGCGCGTCGGCGGGGAAGTCCTCGCCGGTGTACTTGTGGGACAGCAGGTTCGCCAGCGCGCGCCCGGTGTCCTCCACGATCGTCACGGTGCCGCGGATCTCCGCGTACACCTCGGGGTCGGCGGCGCTCCACACGCTCACGCTGGCCCGCGGGTCGCGGCGGAGGTTGCGCTCCTTCGCCCGGTCGCGCAGCGTCGAGAACAGCAGGTCGTCACCGTCCCGGGTGACCCACACAACAGATGTCTGCGGGCTGCCGTCGGCGTTCAGCGTGGCCAGGACGCAGTAGTTCCGCTCGTCGACCAGGGCGCGCGTCGCCGCGCTGAGGGTGACCGCCATGCGGCTCAGGCTAGCGGGACGACCAGCGCGGTCGCCACGGCGGCGATGCCCTCGCCGCGCCCGGTCAGCCCGAGGCCGTCGGTGGTCGTGCCGCTGACCGACACCGGGCCGCCGACCGCGTCCGACAGCACGCGCTGCGCCTCGTCACGGCGCTTGCCGATCTTCGGCGCGTTGCCGATGACCTGCACGGCGGCGTTGCCGACCCGGTAGCCGGCCTCCTCGACCAGGCGACGCGCCTCGGCCAGGAATTCCACGCCGTGCCGCCCGGACCAGCGCGGGTCGCTCGTGCCGAACACCGCGCCCAGGTCGCCCAGGCCGGCGGCGGACAGCAGCGCGTCGCACAGCGCGTGGGCGGCCACGTCACCGTCCGAATGGCCGGCGCAGCCGTCCGCGTCGTCCCACCGCAGGCCTGCCAGCCAGCACTCGCGGCCGGGTTCCACCTGGTGGACGTCCGTGCCGATGCCCACCCTGGGGATGATCACGGTGCTCCTCCGCGACCCGCCAGCAGCGCCTCGGCCACCGCCAGGTCGAACTTCGTGGTGATCTTCATGGCGTCGGGGTGGCCGGGCACGGTGACAACCGGCACACCGAGCCGTTCGACCAGGCCGGCGTCGTCCGTCGCGCCCAGGCCGGCTTCGCGTGCGGCGTCGTGCGCGCGCAGCAGCACGGCCGCGTCGAAGCCCTGGGGGGTCTGCACGATCCGCAGCGCCGAGCGGTCCGGTGTGGCGACCACCACGCCGTCGGCGTCGACCTGCTTGACCGTGTCCGCGACCGGCAGCACCGGGATGGCGGCCGGGTGACCTGCGGCGACGGCGTCCACCACGGCCCTGACCACGTCCGCCGGGGTGAACGCGCGGGCCGCGTCGTGAACGAGCACGATGGAAGTGTCGGGGATCTCACGCAGCGCGTAGGTTAGGGCCAGGCGCACCGAGTCCGACCGCTCGGCGCCACCGGCCACGACGTGCACCGCCCCGTCGGCTGGGGCCAACGGGGCGGTGACGGTGTTCACAACGTCTACATCGGACGGCGGCGCGGCGATCACCACGTGCCGAACGCGACCTGAGTCGATCAGGCCGCGCACCGCACGCACGAGCAGCGGGACGCCGTCGACCGGTACGAGCGCCTTGGGCATGCCATAGCCCAACCGCTCACCCCGGCCCGCCGCGGGCACGAGCGCGACCACACCCATGTTCGCGGTTTCCGAGTTTTGTTCGAGTTCTGCCGGGTGGAACGATCAGGACGCGGTAGCCAGGACCTCGTCGAGGAGGACCTCAGCCTTGTCCTCGTCGGTGCCCTCGGCCAGCGCCAGTTCGCTAACCAGTATCTGTCGAGCCTTCGCCAGCATCCGCTTCTCACCAGCGGACAGACCGCGATCCTTCTCGCGCCGCCAGAGGTCGCGCACCACTTCGGCCACCTTGTTCACGTCACCGGACGCGAGCTTCTCGAGGTTGGCCTTGTACCGCCGGGACCAGTTGGTCGGCTCCTCCGTGTGGGGAGCACGCAAGACCTCGAAGACCTTGTCGAGACCCTCCTGGCCGACGACGTCACGAACGCCCACGATCTCGGCGTTGTCGGCGGGGACGCGAACCGTGAGGTCGCCCTGGGCAACCTTGAGGACGAGGTACTTCTTCTCCTCGCCCTTGATCACACGGGTCTCGATTGCTTCGATGAGAGCGGCACCGTGGTGCGGGTAGACGACGGTCTCTCCGACCTTGAAAACCATGTGTCCTCTGCCCCTTTCGCTAACCCCATCCTAACACGCCGAGCAATCCCCTCTTCGGCCCGCCGAGATCGGTTAGCGCTGGTCAGGGCCGCGTGGGGGGTTGACAAACCACCCGGTCGCATGCAACGGCAGTGGTCGATCTTGCTCCACAGTGGACGCGCGACGAGGGCTCGCGGACCGGTGAGAGGCCGGTGCGGAGCCGCTGTCGGGCACCGCGTGCCGCAGGTCCGAGGGCACCCCGTTAGGCTCCTGGACTGGTGGTCGGACCCGTTACTACCGGGTACGACCCGCCTCGTCAGCACACCGGGAAGGATCCGAGCAGCCGTGGGTCGCGCACTCCAGAAGTCCACAGCGCCGCGCCGCCTGGCCGTCGTGGCCGCCCTGGCGACGGGCCTCGGCTTGGCCGCCGCAGGTTGCAGCGCAGGTCAGATCACGCAGACGGACAGGCAGGTAGCCGCCGTCAACGGGGCCGGCGGGCAGGTGGGAGATGTCGCCGTCCGCGACGCGCAGTTCCTGTTCCCGGTGGCCCACGGCTTCTACGAGCAGGGCGACGACGCGCCGATCGTGGTCGTGATCGCCAACAACGGCACCGAGGCGGACAAGCTGCTCGGCGTGACCAGCGAGTCCTCCGCGCCCGCGGAGCTCAGCGGCGACACGCGGCTGGAGCCGGCGTCGGTGATCGTCGCCGGGGCGGACCAGGACGACGCGGGCAGCCACTCGACGGCCTCGAGCTCGGCCAAGGCGAGCTCCTCGGCCGCCCACGAGCCGTCGGGCTCGCACTCGGCGACCGCCACGACCACGACCACGCCGTCCGGTTCGGCGACTCCGACCACGACCACGACGGGTTCGGCGACGCCCACGTCGGGCAGCGGCACGTCCATCTCGGCGCCGCCGACGACGGGCACGAAGTCGCCGTCGTCCGCGGACCCGACGGAGCCGGGGTCGGTGAAGATCGTGCTGAAGGGCTTGAAGAAGCCGTTGCGTCCGGGTGAGACGGTCCGGGTGACGTTCCTGTTCGAGAAGGCCGGCGAATTGACGCTGGACGTGCCGATCGGCGCCACGCCGGAACCGCGCAAGGACGCTCCTTCGGAGCACTGAGCCGCCGGTAGGAAGTTGTCGCAGGGGTCCCGCCCAGGGTCTGTGGGCGGGACCCCTGCGTCGTGCGCGGGAGCTTCGAGGCTCTGCCGACGGCGTGACCTCGGGCCGGGTTGTCGGGGGTGCCGGATAGCCTGCGCGGCGTGGCGAAGACAGCACGCGTGGCCAGGCCGACGTACCGGTGTGCCGAGTGCGGGCACGAGGTGGCCAAGTGGGTCGGGCGGTGCCCCGAGTGCCAGGCCTGGGGCACGGTGGAGGAGCGGGGGGTGTCCGCCGCGCCGCGCTTCCTCGCGGGCACGCCGAGCAGCGAGGCCCGGCCCATCGCGCAGGTCGACATCGAGTCCGCGCGGGCGGTCTCCACCGGGGTCCTCGAGCTCGACCGGGTGCTCGGCGGTGGTCTCGTGCCGGGAGCGGTCGTGCTGCTGGCGGGTGAGCCCGGCGTCGGCAAGTCGACGTTGCTGCTCGAGGTGGCGCACCAGTGGGCGCTGTCGGTCGGCCGGTGCCTCTACGTCACGGGGGAGGAGTCGGCGGGGCAGGTGCGGCTGCGGGCGGATCGGACCGGGAACCTGCACGACGAGATCTACCTGGCCGCCGAGAGCGACATCTCCGCCGTGCTCGGCCAGGTCGACGTGGTCAAGCCCAGCATGCTCATCGTGGACTCGGTGCAGACGATGTCCTCACCGGCGGTGGACGGGGCGCCGGGCGGGGTCAGCCAGGTCCGCGCCGTCACGGCCGGTCTCATCGCGGTCGCGAAGGAGCGCGGGTTGCCCGTGGTGCTGGTCGGCCACGTGACCAAGGACGGCTCGGTCGCCGGGCCGCGCGTCCTGGAGCACCTGGTGGACGTGGTGCTCCAGTTCGAGGGCGACCGGCACTCGACCCTGCGGCTGCTGCGGGGCGTGAAGAACCGGTTCGGGCCCGCCGACGAGGTCGGGTGCTTCGAGTTGCGCGACGACGGCATCGCGGGCGTGCCCGACCCGTCCGGGCTGTTCCTGCACCGCCGCGACCAGGCGGTGTCCGGCACCGCCGTGACGGTCGTCGTGGAGGGCAAGCGGCCCATGCTGGGTGAGGTCCAGGCGCTGGTCACGCCGACCGCGCTGCCCGCGCCGCGGCGCGCGGTGAGCGGGCTCGACTCGGCCCGCCTCGCCATGGTCCTGGCCGTGCTGGAGAAGCGCGGCAAGGTCGGGTTGGGCAACAAGGACGTCTTCACGGCCACCGTCGGCGGCATGAGGCTGGTGGAGCCGGCGGTGGACCTCGCGGTGGCGTTGGCGGTCGCCTCGGCGGCCACCGACCTGCCGCTGCCGCACGACCTCGTGGTGGTGGGCGAGGTCGGCCTGTCCGGCGAGCTGCGCCGCGTCAACGGGGTCGGCCGGCGCCTCACCGAGGCCGCCCGGCTCGGCTTCACCAAGGCCCTGGTGCCGCCGGACGCCGGGCCGCTGCCCCAGGGCACCCGGGCGCTCGTCGCCAACGACCTGCACGAGGCGCTGAACCTGCTCAAGCTCCGGAAATAGTGGGACGGCGCCCCGCGTCGCAGGGCGCCGTCCCGGGAGAACGACCTACTTGCCCGCCGCCAGCAGCTGGGCGCAGCGGATCAGGCCCAGGTGGCTGTAGGCCTGCGGGTGGTTGCCCAGGGAGCGCTCCGCGATCGGGTCGTACTCCTCGGGCAGCAGGCCCGTGGGCCCGGCCGCGTCCACCATCTGCGCGAACAGCTCCTCGGCCTCGGTGCGCCGCCCGGTGAGCAGGTAGGCCTCGATCATCCAGGCCGCGCACAGGTGGAAGCCGCCCTCGTCGCCCGGCAGCCCGTCGTCACGCCGGTACCGGTACACCGTGGACCCGGACCGCAGCTCGGCCTCGATCGCGGTCACGGTGGCCTGGAACCGGTCGTCGGTCGGGTCGATCAACCCCGACAGGCCGACGTGCAGCGACGCCGCGTCCAGGTCGTCGCCGTCGTAGGCGGTGGTGAACGACTGCGCTTCCTCGCTCCACCCGTGCTTGAGCACGTCGTTGGAGATGGTGTCGCGCAGCACCGGCCAGGACGGGTCGACGTCGCGGCCGTAGGTCTCGGCCAGCCGCACCGCCCGGTCCAGCGTCACCCAACACATGACCTTGGAGTACACGTGGTGGCGCGGCGCGTGCCGCTCCTCCCAGATGCCGTGGTCGGGCTCGTGCCAGCGGCGGGCGACCGCCTCGGCCATGGCCTGCACCATCGTCCAGTCCTTGTCGGTCAACGAGCCGCGCGCGGCGGCGAGCTGCACGACCAGGTCCACCACGGGGCCGAACACGTCCAGCTGCACCTGCTGGTTGGCGAGGTTGCCGACGCGCACCGGCCGCGACCCGGCGTACCCGGGCAGCGTGTCGATGACGGCCTCGGCGCCCAGCATGGTGCCCTGCAACGTGTACAGCGGGTGCAGGCGCTCCGGGCCGGGCAGGGTCGACAGCACCCCGTGCACCCACCCCAGGAACGCCTCCGCCTCGCCGAGCGACCCGACCGACACCAGCGCCTGGGCGGTCAGCGCCGCGTCGCGCAGCCAGCAGTACCGGTAGTCCCAGTTGCGGATGCCGCCCAGCTCCTCGGGCAGCGAGGTGGTGGCGGCGGCCATGATCGCGCCGGTGTCGTGGTGCACCAGGCCCTTCAACGTCAACGCCGACCGCAGCACCAGGTCCGACTCGACCGTCGGCAGCTTGAGCGTCGCCGCCCAGTCCGACCAGAACGCGCCGGCCCGCGCCCGCCGCTCCGGCTCGCCGAGCGTGGCCTCGGACAGGTCGTCCGTGCCGCAGCGCAGCTCCAGCAGGATCGGCGCGCCCTCGCGGGGCCGCACGACGGCCGTCGCGGTCTCCTGGATGCCGTCGGAGGTGATCTGCCAGTCGACGCCGGGGGAGCGCAGCACCATCGGGTCCGAGGTGCCGACGATCCGCAGGCCGTCGCGCTCCCGCAGCAGCCGCACGGGCACCTGGCCGAACTCCGGCCGCGGCGCGAACGTGATCACCGCGTTGGTGGAGCCGGAGATGCGCCGCACCAGGTCGGTGCGGTGCGAGGCCAGGTCGTGGTCGAGGTAGTCCGTGACCAGCAGCCGCGACCAGCGGGTCTCCACGATCATGGTGCCCGGCACGTACCGCTGGCCCAGGGGCAGCGAGCCGTGCTCCGGCTTGATCGAGAAGTGGCCCGCGGCCGGGCCGCCGAGCAGGTCGGCGAACACCGCGGCCGAGTCCGGCTCCGGGTGGCACAGCCAGTTCAGCCGGGCGTCCGGGGTGAGCAGCGCGACCGACCGCTCGTTGGCGAGCATGGTCAGCCGCTCGATCGGCACGGCCTGGTCGCCGTGCAGCCACGCCCGCCGCTCTTCCAGCAGGAACGCCAGCACGGTCGCCACGTCGAGGGAGTCGCCGACGGAGTACTCGGCCAGCGACTCGCCGTCGCCGACCTTGATGCCGACGTCCGGCCCGGACAGCCGGGCGAACGCCTTCTCGTCGGTCACGTCGTCACCGACGAACACGGCCGCGGTCGCCGACGCGCGGTGCCGCAGGACGTCCAGGGCGTGGCCCTTGTCCGTCTGCACCACGGCCAGCTCGATCACGGCCTTGCCCTCGGTGACCTGCACACCGTCCCAAGTGGCCGGACCGGTGCGCACGGCGTTCAGCACCCGCTCCCCCACGGCGGGCTCGGCACGCCGCACGTGCACCGCGATGCTCGCGGGCTTCACCTCCAGGCCGACGCCCTCGTGGCCGGCGACGACCTCCTCGAGGGCGGATTCCAGGCGGCGGTGCAGTTGTTTCGCGTCAGCGTCGAGCGCGTGCACGAAACCGACGTCGAACTCGGATCCGTGCGAACCCACCAGGTGCACCTCGGACGGCAGGCGCGACAGCGTCGCCAGGTCGCGCAGGGCGCGCCCGGAGATCACCGCGGCTGTCGTCTCGTGCAGACCGGCCAGCGAGCGCAGCGCGCCCACCGACTCGGGCAGCGGACGGGCGTCCTCTGGGTTGGCCACGATCGGAGCCAATGTCCCGTCGTAGTCGCAGGCGACCAGCAGGCGCGGTGTGCGTGCCAACTGCACGATCGCACGACGAAGTTCGGCGGGGAGGGCCTCGGCGGTCAACGCCCCTCCTCAATGCTCGGTGGGACAAGGTCGGTGAAATCCGATCTGAACTGATTCAGATCGTCGTGGACTACGCGCCCAAGGCATCAAGGAACGATCGAGCCCAACGGTCGACGTCGTGCGTGAGGACTTGGCGGCGCAGCGCGCGCATCCTACGGCGGCCTTCGGCCGGATCCAGCGTGAGGGCGGCTTCTAGAGCATTCTTCACACCGTCAAGATCGTGGGGGTTGACGAGGAACGCGCTCGTCAGTTCGGCCGCCGCGCCGGCGAACTCGGAGAGCACCAGCGCGCCGCCGAGGTCGTAGCGCGTGGCGACGTACTCCTTGCACACCAGGTTCATCCCGTCACGCACCGGAGTCACGACCATGACGTCGGCGGCGGTCATGAAGGCGGTCAGCTCCCGCCGGTTGACCGATTGGTGCAGGTAGTGGACCACGGGGTGGCCCACGGTCGAGAACTCGCCGTTGATCCGGCCGACCGCCTGCTCGATCTCCCCCCGCATCTGCTTGTAGTGCTCGACGCGTTCGCGGCTGGGCGTGGCGAGCTGCACCATGGTCACCTCGCCCGGGTCGACGCGGCCGTCGGCGAGCAGTTCGTGCAGCGCGCGCAGGCGCACGTCGATGCCCTTGGTGTAGTCGAGGCGGTCCACACCGAGCAGGATCTTCTTCGGATTCCCGAGGTCTTCGCGAATTTGCCTCGCGTGTTTTTGGACTTCTTTGTCCCGCGCGAGCGCGTCGAGGCCGGCCGAGTCGATGGAGATCGGAAATGCCCCGACCCGCACGGTGCGGTCCCCGACCTGGACGACACCGGGCCGGGTGCGCACGCCGACCGCGCCTCGGCTGGGCTCCAGGCCCACCAGGCGACGGGCCAGCCAGAGGAAGTTCTGCGCGCCGCCGGGCCGGTGGAAGCCGACCAGGTCCGCGCCCAGCAGGCCGCGGATGATCTCCGTGCGCCACGGCAGCTGCATGAACAGCTCCACCGGCGGGAACGGGATGTGCAGGAAGAAGCCGATGCGCAGGTCCGGACGCAGCTCGCGCAGCATGGCCGGGACCAGTTGCAGCTGGTAGTCCTGCACCCACACGGTGGCGCCCTGGGCGGCGACCTTCGCGGTCACGTCGGCGAACCGCTGGTTGACCCGCACGTAGGCGTTCCACCAGCGCCGGTGGAAGGCGGGCGGCGCGACCACGTCGTGGTAGAGCGGCCACAGCGTGCCGTTGGAGAAGCCCTCGTAGTAGTCGGCGACCTCGGTGGCGCTCAAGGCCACGGGGTGCAACTGGAGGCCGTCCTCCTCGAACGCGTCCACCTCGGCGTCCGCGATGCCGGGCCAGCCGACCCACGCGCCGCTGTGCGTGCGCAGGAACGGCTCCAGGGCGGTGACCAGGCCACCGGGGCTGTGCTTCCACCGCTGCGTGCCGTCGGGCAGGCGCTCCAGGTCAACCGGTAGGCGGTTGGCCACGACCAGGAAGTCCGCGCCGTTCTCGCCAATGCTGCTCACCGGGTAGCGCCTCCTAAGGGATTCGTCTCGCCCACCGTCGAGGTTAGTGGGAACGCGCAGGTTGGATGCCCTGTCGTCGGCCCCGTCACACTGTGTTGACTTGACGAAAGACCGTCAGGTGGGCGATCTCACGTGGAAACGCTGTGTTCAGGCGCTCAACGGCGGGAACGGGCCGCGAGCCGGCCCAGCCCGGTGCGGACGGGTCGACCCAAATGTTCACCCAGGACGACGCCGCTCGCGAGCGCGAGCGCCGTGCCGGCGGCCAGCACGAGCGTCGACAGGCCGGCCGCGTCACCCTCCGCCGTGAGCTGGTAGAGGCCCCGGTAGGTGGTCCAGCCGGGCAGCAGCGGCACCATGCCGGCCACCGCGACGAGCAGCGGCGGCATGCGCAGCCGGCGCGAGACGATCTTGCCGCCGAACCCGACCACGGTGGCCGCGACGGCGGCGCACGCGACGGCGTTCGTGCCGGTGAGGGCGAGCAGGCCGTAACTGGCCGTGCCCACCGCGCCCGCCGCGGCGGCCATCGGCAGCGCCCGGACCGGGGCGTAGCTGGCGAGCGCGAAGAACGCCGAGGTGGCCGCGCCCGCGGCGAACTGCATCGGCACGTCCGAGATCAGCGGCGGCAGCGGGTCGGCGATGTTGGTCCGGACGCCGAACTGGACGCCCGCGCGCAGGGTCAGCGCGACGCCCGCGATGAGGCCGGCGGTGAGCAGCGCGACCTCCATGGTGCGGCCGGCGGCGGTGACGTTGTAGCCGGTGATGGCGTCCTGCACGGTGCCGACCAGCGACAGCCCGGACAGCAGCACCACGATCCCGGTGGCGACCAGCAACGACGGCCGCACGGCCGGCAGCAGGTCGGTCGCGTACATCGCCACCGCGACCGACGTGGCCAGCGCGCCGCCGACCACCTGCTGGAAGAAGAACGGCAGCGCGCGCCGGTTGAGCAGCCGCCCCACCCGGTCGATCAGCGCCGTGACGACCGCCGCCGTGGCCGCGAGCAGCGGACCGCCGCCGACCAGGAACGCCACCGCTCCCGCCATGCCCGCCCACGCCAGCGTCGCCACCCACCGCGGGTACGGGTGGTCGGCCCGGCTGATCCGCTCGATCTCGGCCGACGCGTCCGCCGCCGTGACGCCGTCGGAGGTGATCCGCCGGATCAGGTCCTCCACGGCGGCGAGCCGGGTGTAGTCGACGCTGCGACCGCGCACCACGCGCATGGACGTCACGGGCGCGGCCTCCGTGCCGCGGTGGCAGGAGACCGTGATCGACGTGTAGATCACGTCGACCTCGGTGTGCGGCAGGCCGTACGCGGTCGTGACCGCCAGGATGGTGGCCGTCACGTCGGCCGCGCCCGCGCCGCCCGCCATCTGCGCCTCGCCGACGCGCAGCGCCAGGTCGAGTACGAGGTGGACGGTCGAGTCGTCCGGAAGGGACGGTCCCTCGACCGGTCGGGCCCGCTCGGTGTGCTCGAACCGCCGGCGCCACAGCCGCACCCGGCGTCACCTCCCTCGTTCGGCCCACCCGTCCGCCCACGCCACGCCCGACCGTGTCACATTCGAGGCTGTGTCCTGCGCCACCCCTGGACGGGGTACCTGGACCAGGTGAGTCGATCACTGTGCGTTCAACACTGTTGATAGCGCTGGCCAGCGGTTTTAGGGGTTCCCGGGGCCACCCGGACGGTACCCGCGACCTCCGGACGGACCAACGCGGGGCCACCGTGAGCAGACCGTTCGCCGCAGGTGGCACCCCCTGCGGGCGCTTACGATGTTCCAGGCCTCCGGGCCGCGCCGGTGTAGCTCAATTGGCAGAGCACTCGCCTTGTAAGCGAAAGGTTGCGGGTTCAAGTCCCGCCACCGGCTCAACACGAATCGCCCCCCGACCTGGGAAGACCCTGGTCAGGGGGCGTCTTCATGATCATAGCGGGTCTCAGTTCGGGTCTCAGTCGCCCGCCCACAGGTGCGCGCCGACCTGCTCCGCGATGCTGGCGACCAGCTCTGCTGGCACGTGCTGGTACCGGGCCGTCATGGACATCTGCGACCAGCCCATCAGCTCCATGACGGCCCTGGGCGAGACACCCAACACCATCAACATCGTCGCGGCGGTGTGCCGAGCATCGTGCAAGCGTGCGTCCCTCACGCCTGCCTCCCTCAGCAGCTCCTTCCACTCGTCGTGGTCACGTCGCGGGTCGATCGGCTTGCCGTTCGGTTGTGCGAACACCCAGCCGCCTTCGTGCCACTCGGACCCCGCGGTCTCCCGTTCGGCATCCTGAGCCGCCTTGTGCTCACGGAGCAGCTTCACTAGCGGCTTGGGAATGCCGACCGCGCGCCGTCCCGCCCGCGACTTGACGTCCACCTCGCGGAGGCCTCCGCCGTGGCGTTGCGGACACGTCGAAGCGTGCGCCGTGCACGTGGGCGGACAGGGCGGCGGGCACGGCTTACGCCGGTGGCGGGTGCAGGCCTTTTTGCAAGGCTTGGTCTTGTGGTGCGCAGAACCACAGGCGTGAGGGTCGGCGCACCCGTGTTGCCACTTGTGGCGTTGGAGCTGGCGAGGTGTGCGGAGAACGCCACTCTCCAAGTCGATCCGCGACCACTTCAGCCCGAGCGCTTCACCCTTTCGCAGGCCGAGCGCGAGCGCCATAGCGAACCGCACGCCGTTGCGCCTTTTGATCGAGTGGTTCAGGATGCGTCCGGCCTCTTCGCTCGTGAACGGGATTACCTCCGGTTCTTCGACACGTGGTGCCTTGGCCAAGGTCGCCGGGTTCGAGGTGATGTGCTTACGCGCCACGGCCACGTTCAGGGCCGTTCGCACGGTTCGGTGCACCTGGTGGGCGTACCCGGCGGCTTTGCCTTGTGTCTGCATCTTGGCGTAGAGCTTTTCGAGGTGTTCAGGCTGTAGCCGGTCGAGGCGGTGAGCACCGACGCCCGGGATAAGCCACTTGTGCACGGCGTACCTGTAGGCGGAAGCGGCATTCGGCGTGATCGACGGCGTAGCGATGTTGTCGAGCCAATGCATCAGCCACTTCTCAAGCGTCCACGCCCTACCGGGTTTGCGCACCTGGCCGCTGTCACGTTGCCGTTCGAGTTCACGTACGGCGTCGATCACCTCTTTTTCGGTGGCGCGTTTGACGTGTCGGCGGTCGGGTGTGCCGTCGTCTTTCACGCCCATGGTGACGCGTCCGTGCCATTTGCCGTCCCCGCCGAGGTAGATGCTTCCTGCGCCGTTGGGTGCGCGCGTGCCTTCGGGTCGTTTCTTGCGTGGCATGTGGTGTGCTCCGTGAGGGTTGGTGCCTCCTGTCACGTCCCCTTGCCGACCAGCGGCGGAAGAGGGGACGTGACAGGGCGGTTGAACACGGGGGTCAAGCGGTGGCCTGGTCGCGGGTGAGGCGTGCGGTGAACTCCGTGATGGCGGTGTGGGGGATGCGTCGGAGGCGTCCGATTTGGACGGAGGCGATCTGGCCGGTCTTGATGAGGCCGAACATGGTGGTGCGGCCGATGGACAGCGCCCGCGCGGCGTCTTCCACACTGAGGAGTGCGCGGGGCTGGTCGGTGGTCGGGTGATCGGTGTTGGCCATGACCTGGTGTCCCTTCGGGTGCTGGCGATGCGCGGGCGTGCGGGGGTGGCACACCTGGCGTGGCGCGCCGGTGTGGCGGTGACGGTGTGGGCGTGCGAGTCGCGCCGTGCCTACGGGGTGGGGTCGGGGTTGGGCGCGTGTCGTGGTGTGGGCGGTGCGGGGTGTGGGGTGTGAAACCCGCAAACCCCGCTGCTCGAGCGTGGCAGGCCTGTGACCTGCGGTGATGTGGTGCGGGTTTGGGTGTGGGGCAAACCCGCGTCAAACCCGCTGGCCGCTCCGCCAAACCCCGCAACGGCGTCTGCGGGTGGCCGTTGGTGGGCTGCTGGGAGTGGGAAGACTGGCCCTACTACCCCGCGCGGGGTAGTAGGACGTTCTGTGGGGTGCGCGCGGGTTTGGCGGGTTTGGGTGCGGGTTTCAAACCCGCCATGTCGGCCAAACCCGCGTCCAAACCCGCGCTGTGTTTATGCAGGTCAGCCCCCTGCCTCTTGGTCCCTTGCGGGTTTGCGGGTTTGTTTCTCACCTTTGAGGAGGGAGAGAGGTAGTAGTACAGGGCCAGTGGACACGCGGCGGGTGGGCGGTGTCCAGCGGTGGTCCTTTCTGTTGTGGCGCAACGGTTCCGGCGGGGACCGATGCCGGGGCGGGAGGGCTGGTGGCCGTGTCGTCGATGGGTCGGCCCGAAGGGCTCCTTTCGTCTTTGGCCGTTGCGGTCGCCGATAACGCCCTCACGGGCCGCAGACACACGCGGGACCCCTCACGGGACCCCATCCGATCCACGGGACTTGTCCCGTTCGGGTGAGGTCATCGGTGTTCTTCGGGGAGCTGGTCGACGGCGCGGGTGAACACGGCCAGGACGGCCGGGGCGTGGTGGGCGGCCTGTGCCCAGTGGCTGTTGCGCAGGTGACCGGAGGCGCGGAGGGTGGCGGCCAGGTCGACCATCTCCGGGACGCGGGCGGCGGGGTCCTCGCAGGTGCGCAACACGTACTCGGCCAAGCCGTCGGGGCCGGTGGCGTACATGGCGGCCGGTTCCATGTCGGAGAGGTAGAGCACGGTGGTCACGGTCTCCAGGTCGATCGCCACCGGGTCGTGGTCCCGTCCCCGGGAGACGTGCACCACGGCATCGGGACGGGACCGGTTCAGGTAGTCGTCGGGGCGGGTTGCGGGCTCGAACCCGGACGCGGCCACCACGGGGCGCGCGCGGGTCGGGAGCGGGGTGACGTTATCGGTGCGGCCGGTGGTGCGGACGGCGCGGCGGTCACGGCGGTGGGGGCGGTGCGGCTTCATAGGTAGGTCTCCAAACGGGTTCGCGGGGAGCGGGTCGGTACAGCGGAAAGGGGGGTCGCGGGGTGAGCGCGCCGGGTGCGCGGTGTGACGGTTGCGCCCTGGGCGCTTGCGTCACGCGGTAGCCGCGCGCACCGGTCGGGAAGAGCGGGAACGGTGGTGGGTCCGGGTGGGCGCGCACCGGCCGGGAACAGTGGGAACGTGGTTCCGGCCGGTGCGCGCGGGACCCGCCGCGCGGGTGGTGGTGGGGTGGGTGGTGCCCGGTCCGGCTGGTGGTTCTTCACCGCGCCTGACGCGCGCCCGGTGGGTTCGGGCGCGGCCTTGGCGGGAGGCGCGGTGGGCCGGAGTGACCGGCCGGACCGGGAGCGTGTTTGCCCTGAACGATCGGGCGGTAGGCCTACCGTTGGGCGGGTCTACTGGGCGTCGAGCAGGACCCGGGCGGTGGCGCGGCAGTCGGTCATCCGGGCGTGGTCGGGCGCGGCGTTGTGGACCCAGTCGACGTGTGCGGGAGTGAGTCCGTCGAGACCGGTTCGGGCGCACGCCTGCGCCCACTCCAGGCCGGACCGGTCCAGGTCTCCGGGCTGATAGTCGGAGAAGTACAGACCCGCGGTCACCTCGCGCAGATGCGCACCGGTCAGCGGACCGAGCTTCACCGCCGGGGCGGTCGCCGGGACCAAGCGCAGCGCAGGCCGCGGGGCCGGGATCGCACCGACCGGCGCCACCGGACCGGCGGGGAAGTGGGCGTCCACGGCGCGGCGGCAGGTGGCCAGCCACGCGCGGGCGTCGTCGTCCAGCTCGCTCGTGGCGATGTCGGCCACCAGGTCGGCGAGCTTGCTCAAGCCGACGTTGACGACGGCTTCGGCGACCAGCAGGCGGACGTGGTCGCCGTCTGCCAGTTCCTCGCTGTCCGTGCCTTCCCAGTAGTAGAGGGCGGCCACCAGCTCGTCACGGCTCATCGGCACCGACGCGGCGACCGTGACGACCGTGGCCGGGGGCTGGTAGTCGGGACGGCTGTTGCGGGTGGCGGGCAGGAACTCGTCCACCGGGACGCCGTTGATCGATGCCGACGCGGCCGGGGCGGTGGTGGGAACGGCGAACGCGGTCACGGCGGACTCCTCACGAGCGAGCTGGGCGGACGGGACGGACACGGTCTTGGCGCTCATCGGACCGCCTCCGCACCCTGAACGCGGGCGGTGATCGGGGTGACCGTCGCAACGGTCACGTCCCCGCCCTGACCAGCGCCGTCCACGGCGGCCGGGTCACCGTCGCCGGTCACACGCTCGCTGTACGCGGCGGCCGCGCACGCCTCCCGGTACACCCGCAACGACCACTCTGGGATCCGGATGGAGCCGCCCACCTTCAACGCGTCCAGCTCACCGGCCTTGATGGCCCGGTAGATCGTGTGGACCGAGACGTCGAACATCTCTGCGACTGCCTTGACCCGGAACATCCGGGTACCCTCGTTCTGCATCGTGTGGCCCTTCCAAGGCGCGATGTGATCTCACGGCCCCGGCGGTGTTCCAGCACCTCCGGGGCCTCTTGCTGTCTGCCGCAACCGGTGAGACCGGCGCGACAGGTGGAACGCTAGCCACTCATGCAATCCCTGTCAACAGTGTCTTACACTGTTCGCACTGCTGGTAAGTGTTGTACGCTCCTGACATGGGAAAACTCGGTTTTGACGAGTCCGCGCCTCCCTACCTGAGAGTTGCCGCAGCCGTCGCGAGCAAGGTGGAAAGTGGCGAGTACGCACCTGGGGCACAGCTACCCTCGCTCACTGCTCTTGCTGAGAGCTACGGCGTGGCGATTGGTACCGTCCGAAGCGCGTTGAACCTGTTGCGAGATAAGGGGATCGTCGTCACGCGAGCGGGTAGTGGCTCCTTCGTGCGACGGGACGTGCAGCCGGATTCGGTGTCGAACCTGTTGGTAGACAACGAGATCGGTGGTGTGGCGCAGATGTTGGAGCTGCTACATGAGATCAACGGTCGGTTGAAGTCCATAGAGGACCAGCTCAAAGGGCGCTAGTCGCATTGCTTGCTGTGGTCGCTGTCGTTGCATGTGACCATCGTGCGTTCTGTGGGTAGTGAAGTCCAAGGACTGTCTGTCCTACGGAGACGGACCGTATGACTGCTAGGCATAAGCGCAGGCCAAGGGTGAGGGGACGATGTGGACGCCGATCAGCAGTGGCTGTCGAAGCCAACGGTCGAGCTGGAGTTGAACACAAGCCTCTTGGCGGAGGTGTTCAAGGAATACCGGAAGGCGAATGGCCTCAATCAGGCAGACCTGGCAAAGCTTCTGAACCTCGATCAGTCCTACGTTTCTAAAATTGAAAACGGGCAACGTCAGGTGCGAGACCTGGAAACATTGCTCAGGTTTGCCAACAGGCTGAACATTCCGCCTAGTCACGTAGGCGTCTCGGCGGAGCTGTTGCAACCAATCGCCGCCCCCTCAAGCGATGTTCTCATGGACTCTGTCGATGTTGTAGAGTCCAGTCAGAACGCGTGGAAGCGGACACGTCGCTATCTCAATCAACACCGTGGCGAGTTGGCACAGTTGGCAAAACAGCTCTACGAGCCCGGGTACCTGGTCGGTGAAGTGCCATTCCTGGTAGAGTCGAATTGGATGGCAAACCGCCCAATTCCATTGAGCGAGATTGAACTCCGCTGGCATGATGAGCGTGTACCCATTGAAGTGACCGGCGGTGAGCCTGAGGCGGCTAATGTACTTCCTTTGCGTGCTCCGGGACGCAGGTACGAGCGGTACACATCGGCTATCCGCTATCTGGACCGGCCATCACTGTTCGAGAATCGCGCCAGTTATCGTCTCCTAGACGTTGATCTAAGGTCTGCGTCGCCTCGCCTGGAGTTCGGTCTAGGGACCTACTTTGACAAGCTAGACGCTTCCGAGGCAGCCGCACACGAGTTCGCAGAGGCTGTTCGTGAAGGGCCTGCTGATGAACCTCCCGGCTTGACCTCGCTTCCGTTGCGGACCCTAATCGGCAACCCGTTTGACCTGTATCGCCGTGCCGTGATGCCCGCCATTGAAACGCTTACTCTCCGTCGTGACCCAAGTACGGGCAAATCTTCCTTCCTGCTGCATTGGCGTGATCCGGCCAAGGTTGCAACTGCAGCAGGTATCTATGGCCTTATCCCCGCTGGAGAGTTTCAGCCCTCTAGCGTGACCGCGTGGGACACTCGTAACGATTTCGACCTTTGGCGAAACATGATTCGTGAGTACTCTGAAGAAGTGCTTGGCGAGCCTGAACGCGATGGGAGTCAAGGTGAGCCGATCGACTATGAAGGTTGGTCGCTCTATCGGGATATGCAAAGGGGTCGAGAGGACGGCAAGGTAACGCCGTACTGCCTTGGCGTAGGTCTGGACGCATTGACCCTGACGGCGACCTTTCTCACCGTCGTGGTGATCGATGGCGACTTCTTCGATGACGTATTCGGGAATGCCGTCCAGATAAACGCCGAAGGGGCATTGGTCTCTGCACTGGAGTCGACGGCGGTTTCCGATGGTGTTCCGTTCACCGAAGAGACGGTCCGACGGATGCTGACCAGCGAGCCGATGGCCTCACCAGGCGCGTGCATCCTGGGCCGCGCCTGGGAGCTGCGGGATGTGCTGCTCGGAAGTTAGATCGAGCCAGAGTTATGGGCACAGGGCCGTTGACGGGGTGCTGAGACGGCCACAGAGCGCCGATTGAGCGCGGCGAGTGGTGGTCTGAGGTGCCCGGTCGGGAAGGCGATGAGGGGTGGATACCCGACGGCCTGGGAACGACGTCAGCATGCAACCTCGTTTTCAGCCTCCTTGCCTCCCCATCCGACGGCTTTCCGCTGGTCAGCCGATGGGGACCGGCCGGGGGAGGCCACCGGGGAGTTTCCTCCGCCCTGAGGTGGCGTCCTCGGTCGCCTCCCCACTGCTCGGACAGGCGGTGGTCTACCAATCCCGACGGCAGGGAAGTGAGACCGAGGAAGCTGACAACGCCGATAAACAACGGTTCCGACAGTCACTGACAAACCGTAATGATCTTCCCTGGCGCGCATCGTCCGAGGTGACACCAGGGAAGCAGAGCAGGGAGGCGGTCAGGGATTTTTCCCTGTCTCCCTGTAGTCTCCCTGGCCGCTTCCCTGCCTGCATCCCTGTGGGTGGTCTAGCTGGGCGCAGAGCACTAGGCGCGCGGAAGGGTTACAGAGGGCGTGCCCTTCGAAGGTCATGTAGACCATTCGATGTACGTAATCCGGTCATTCGAGCGAACGTCATTGACCCACGTACCGAAGCTCTGTTGAGTCGTAGGCTATGGCGGAACAACCTCAGCTTTGCCCCGTGTGCAACAGGCCGATGAACAACGGAGTCTGCCAGGAGTGCGGCAGCACGAGCAACGAAGGAGACGATAGGTACGAGACGCGCTGAGGCGCGACAATGTGCCTGTGCCGTATCGGCGCAGGCGCGGGGTTGTACAGGCCGTGCAAGCAGGGTGCCCCGGTCCACGCCGGACAGGGGCACGCTGCCGACATGCGTCCATCGGGGGTCTCAAAGCGGGTCTCAGTACGGCGCGGTTCAACTCATGCAGCCCTGTTGCAGTCATAGCTTTGACCAGGGCAAACGTATGTCCACGTACCCCGCTGAACTACCGTCCTGAGAACTTGTAAGCGAAAGGTTGCGGGTTCAAGTCCCGCCACCGGCTCAGAGATGATCATGACAGGCCCGGTGGGGCGGTCGCGCGCGGGTGGGCGGTCCGGGCGCGAGCGCGGCCCGCGCCGCAGGGGGCACGGGCCGCGATCACGTGCCGCGGGTCACCCGCGGTCGGTGATGACCTGGTAGGCGACGCCGCCGTGGTCCTCGCCCTCGACGAACTGGACGAGGTTCGTCAGGTACTCGCCCGGCGCCTCCGGGGTGAAGGTCAGCTCGGTGGTGAACCGCTCGCCGGGCTGGAGCGGCACGCCGAACAGCGCCGCCCGCTTCGGGTCGAGTTGGAACGCCGTCTCGCCGACCTGCTTGACGCCCTCGGCCTGGCCGCCGCCGGCGCGCCACCGCTCGAACAGGCGCGGCCCGAGGTCGATCACCACGGTGCCCGCCACCGGCTTCTCACCGGTCAGCACCAGGTCGGTCTTGACCTCGCGCTCGGTGGCGTTGCCCAGGGTGAACCAGGACTTGACCGGCTCGAACACCTTGCCGCGCACGGTCTGGAGGTTCTTCCACGCGATGTTGTTGTTGTTCTTGGTGTTCAACGCGGTGTTCGAGCCCTCCGCGAACGTCATCGGGTCCGTCGCCGACACCCAGCGCGCCAGCAGGCAGAAGTGGCCCGGTCCGGGAACGCTCGTCCACGGGATCTTCGCCACGGTCCCGCCGGTGGGCACGGACAGCGACTGCTGGCCGATGAACACCCAGTCGCCGTCGGTGACGTTGTTCCACGTCGTGCCGCCGCCGGCGGGGGTGCGGTAGACCTTGAGCGTGCCGGTGCTCGTGGCGGAGGCGTTGTTCAGCCGGACGTGGATGACGTTCGTCGCGCCGACGACCGGCTGGATGCCCGCGCAGTCCGCGGTGGTCGGGCAGACCTTGATGTCCGGGCTGTTCCACACCGTGCCGTTGGGGTTCGGCTCGGCGCCCGTGTCGGTCACCTGGTCGCGGATCACCACGTCGGTCTGCCGGCAGTCCGACAGCAGCTTGCGGATCGCGTCCGCCGTGCCCGCGCCGGTGGACGTCGTCTGCGTGGACACGCCGCCGGTCGTGGTGGCGTAGTTCTGCATGATCGGCGTGATGGTGGCGGTGTAGGTAGACGACGTCGGCACGTACACGGGCGAGATCTTGATGCCCTTGCCGAGCGCGTCGTTCGCCCGCTGCGCCGCGTTGGTGACGTCCGCGGCGGCGTGCGCGTCGTCGAACCCGCCGGGACGGGCGTCGGTCACCAGCACGACGAACTTCATCGCGTTGGACCGCCACACGCCGGCGAAGTCCGCGTTCTGCGGGCGGCCGGCCGCGGGCAGGTTGTTCACGACCGTGTTGAGCGCTTCGTCGGAGGCTTCCGGTTCGTTGCTGCCGCCGCCCGCGGCGAGGGTGTTGGTGACGTAGTTCGTCACCGCCGCCGCGTTGCCGGGCGTGAGGGTGTTGTGGACGGTGACGTTGTCCTTGAACGTGACCAGGCCGAGCCGGTAGTCGCCGCCCGACGCGGAGACGACGTCACCGATGATCGAGTTGATGCCGGTCTTCAGGTTCGCGATGGCGCCGCCCATGCTGCCGGTGTCGTCGAGCACGAAGGCGACGTCGAGGGGACCGCACGGCGCCGCTGCCGGAGCAGGGGCGGCGACCGCGGGCGAGGTGAACTGGACGGCTGAGGCGGTCAGCGCGGCGACGGCCAACAAGGTGCCGCGTCTGAGTGAGGGACGCATCTGATCTCTTTCCGCTCGCACGTCCGGACGCAGGGGTCCGGGCGCTCGGACACCGATGTCCGGGCACATCTGGCGGATGATCGGGCGATCGGCCGAATACGGTCTGAAAAGAGCAACTTCGTCCCGTTTTCCTGTCCGGCAAACGGCAGCCGGCCGTGCCAAGGTGGGGAGGTGGCCTACCTCCCAGACGCGTCGCGGTACGAGCGGATGACCTATCGGCGGTGCGGGCGGAGCGGGCTCGGGTTGCCCGCCGTGTCGCTCGGCCTGTGGCACAACTTCGGCGACGACCGGCCCTACGAGACGGGTCGGGCGATCGTGCGCCGGGCGTTCGACCTCGGCGTGACGCACTTCGACCTGGCCAACAACTACGGTCCGCCCTACGGCTCGGCGGAGGTCAACTTCGGCCGGATGGTGGCCGACGACCTGCGGCCGTTCCGCGACGAGCTGGTGATCTCGACCAAGGCGGGCTACGACATGTGGCCCGGGCCGTACGGCGAGTGGGGCTCGCGCAAGTACCTGCTGTCCTCGTTGGACCAGTCGCTGACGCGGCTCGGCCTGGACTACGTCGACATCTTCTACTCGCACCGGTTCGACCCGGACACGCCGCTGGAGGAGACGGTCGGCGCGCTGGTCAGCGCGGTGCAGCAGGGCAAGGCCCTCTACGTCGGCATCTCGTCCTACTCGGCGACGAAGACCCGCGAGGCGGCGGAGCTGCTGCGCACGGCGGGCGTGCCGCTGCTCATCCACCAGCCCTCGTACTCGATGCTCAACCGGTGGATCGAGCGCGAGCTGCTCGACGCGCTGGGCGAGCTGGGCGTCGGCTGCATCGCGTTCTCGCCGCTGGCGCAGGGGATGCTGACCGACAAGTACCTGGACGGCGTGCCGGCGGGGTCGCGGGCCACGCAGGGCAAGTCGTTGAGCGAGGACCTGCTGAGCGAGGCCGCTCTGGCGCACGTGCGGGCGTTGGACGAGATCGCGGCGTCGCGCGGGCAGTCGTTGGCGCAGCTCGCGCTGACCTGGGCGTTGCGCGACGAACGGGTCACGTCGGTGCTCATCGGGGCGAGCAGCGTCGGCCAGTTGGAGGCCAACGTGGCCGCGTTGGACGGCCCGCCGCTCACCGACGACGAGCTGGAGCGGATCGAGGTGCACGCGGTCGACTCGGGGATCGACCTGTGGGCGGAGTCGTCGAGCGCCGGCTAGCGCGGCGACCACCGAGGACCCGGAGGCCGACCAGCGGACGGGTCAGCGCGGCAAGGTGATGGTGAAGGTGGTCGAGCCGGGGCGGCTGGTCAGCTCCACCGTGCCGCCGTGCGCGGCGACCAGGGAGTGCACCACCGCCAGCCCCAGGCCGCTGCCGCCCCGGTCGCGCCTGCGCGAGTCGTCCACCCGGTAGAACCGGTCGAAGATGCGGGACCGGTCGGCGGCGGGGATGCCGGGGCCGGTGTCGGCCACGCGCAGCACGGCGGAACCGTCGTGGCGCGAGACCGAGAGGGAGACGGAAGTGCCCGCGGGGGTGTGCACGGCGGCGTTGGTGAGCAGGTTGTCCACGACCTGGCGCAGCCGCAGCGGGTCGAACGCCAGGCGGACCGGCTCGTCCGGCACGGTCAGCGTCAGCGGGTGCGTCGGGTGGGCCGCCCGGAACGCGTCCGCCGCCTCCCTGGCCAGCGCCGCCAGGTCGCCCTCGGCCGACCGCAACGGCGTGTCGGCCTCCGCCGAGTCCAGCCGGGCGAGCAGCAGCAGGTCGTCCAGCAGCACGCTCATCCGCGCCGCCTCCGACCGCAGCTTCTCCAGGTGCGCCTCGCGTTCCTCCGGCGCGTTCGCCGCCGCGTACCGGAACAGGTCCGCGTAACCCCGGATCGAGGTCAACGGGGTGCGCAGCTCGTGCGAGGCGTCCGCGATGAACCGCCGCAACCGCTGCTCGGCGGCGGTGCGCGCGGCCAGCGACGTGTCGATGTGGTCCAGCATCGTGTTGAACGCCGTGCGCAGCTCCTCGACCTCCACGCCGCCGTCGCCGCCCTCCGCGCGCACCGGCAGCCGGGCCGAGTCGGTCAGGTCGTGCGAGGTGATGTCGTGCGCGGTCCGCGCCATGTCGCTCAACGGCTGCAACCCGCGCCGCAGCACCGCCCGCCCGATCACCACCAACGCGATCAGCGCCAGCGCGAACGCGGCCACCTCCACGATCACGAGCTGCCGGACCGTGGTGGTGATGTCGTTCATCGGGGCCGCGCTGACCAGCACCACGCCGTCGGACACCGCGCACCCGCGCAACCGGTACGTGCCGTCGCCGTGCAGGTACCCGGTCCGGTACACCGGGTCGTGGCCGTCGACGTCCAGCGCCACCGCGGTCAGCTCGTCGGCGTCGGCCGGGAGGTCGTCGCGGTTCTTCGGCGTGGCCGTGCCGTCGGCGACGTCGTAGACGACCGAGTACCAGCCGTAGGCCGCGCCCTTGACGGTGCCGTTCTTGGCGAAGTCCTTCTTGAGGGAGAGCTGGGTGGTCGCCATCTGCGCGTCGAGCTTGTGCTCCAGGTAGCGCTGCATGCTCTGCGCCATCACGGTGCCGACGATCGCGAACACGGCGAGGGCGAGCGCGCCCAGGCCGAGGGCGAGGCGGGTGCCGAGGCGGGTGTTCGGGCGCAGGCGGGTCACTCGGCGGCTCGCCGGAGCACGTACCCCACGCCGCGCACGGTGTGGATCAGCGGCTCGCCGCCGTCGTGCAGCTTGCGGCGCAGGTGCGAGACGACCAGCTCGACCACGTTGGACCGGCCGCCGAAGTCGTACTCCCACACGTGGTCGAGGATCTGCGCCTTGGTCAGCACTGCCGGAGAGCGGCGCATCAGGTAGCGCAGCAGCTCGTACTCGGTGGGCGTGAGCGTGACCAGCCGGCCGGCGCGGCGCACCTCGCGGGTGTCCTCGTCCAGGGCCAGGTCGGACACCTTCAGCACGGACCGCTTCCACGTCGGCCCGGTCGACCTGCGCAGCACGGCCCGCAGCCGTGCCATCAGCTCCTCGACGGAGAACGGCTTGACCAGGTAGTCGTCGCCGCCGCGGGTCAGGCCCGCGACCCGGTCGGCGGTGCCGTCGCGGGCGGTGAGGAAGACCACCGGCACCATCGCGCCGGTCGAGCGGAGGCGGTCCAGGACGGTGAAGCCGTCCAGGTCGGGCAGCATCAGGTCGAGCACCACGATGTCGGGGCGGAAGTCGGCGGCGGTCCGCAACGCGGCCTCACCGCTGCCGGCGGTCACCGCCTGCCAACCCTCGTACCTCGCCACCGTCGCCACGAGGTCCGCGATGTGCGGCTCGTCGTCCACCACGAGCAGTCGAACCGGAGTGCCCTTGTCCACGCCCCCATGGTGCGGCACCCCCGCGCACCGAGCCGGGCGATGCTCCGGTCGACAGCGAGTCGACAGGTTCCCGACAGCCGAGGCACAGACCGTGCGGCGCACCGGATCCCGGGTCGGGTAGACAGTGGTGGGTGACATGCGTGACCTCCCGCCCTCCACGTGGTTTCCGGGCGTTGCTGGGGGAGGCGAAGTGGCAGGCGTTGCTGGAGCGGGGTGTGCCGCGGGCGCACCAGCCCGGCGCCTGGCTGCTTCGTCAGGGCGAACCCGGCACGACCGTGATGGCGCTCGTGTCCGGCCGGGTGAAGGTGCTCGGCGCCGAGCCGGACGGCGGCCAGTTGCTGATCACCGTGCGCGGACCGGGCGACCTGCTGGGCGAGATCGCCGTCCGGTCGGCACGGCCCCGCACCGCGACCGTGCGCGCCATCGACCGCTGCACCACCCGGGTGGTGACCGCCGCGGCTTTCGACGCGTTCCTGGACGAGCACCACGCGCACGGCACGCTGACCGACTACGTGGTCTCGAAGCTGTCGCAGGCCGTGCCGTACCAGGTCCAACTGGTGCACTTCGCGCCCGAGCGCCGGATCGCGCGGCTGTTGCTGGAGATCGTGTCGCTCGCCGATGACGGCAGCACGCACGTGCCGTTCTCCCAGCGGGAGGTGGCCGACGCCCTGGGGCTTGCTCGCAGCACGGTGGCGCTGCACCTCCAGCGGCTGAAGGAAGCGGGTGCGCTGCGGCCCGGCCCGCGATTGGTCGTCGACGACCCGGACGTGCTGAAGCGGCACGCCGGAGTGTGACCCAAGTCACCGCCAAGGTGTCCGGCGGCGGACAACCTTCGCGCTTCGAAAGCGGAAACCTCCTGGTCAAGGGCCAAGTGACGAGGAGGGGCCGTGGAGCAGGAATGGGTCGAGCTGCCGCCGTACCGCGCGCTGCTCGTGGTGGACGTGAAGGACTTCAGCGGTCTGCCGGGGAGGCACCACGCGGAGTTGACCGATGCGATCCCGGGCATCCTGCGCGGCGCTTTCGAGCGGTGCGGCGGGCTGGAGGTGTGGCGGGACCGGCGGTTCGGGGAGTCCACCGGTGACGGCCACGCCGTGGGCTTCTCGTCAGCGGTCCTGCCGTTGCTGCTGAACCCGTTCCTGCAGTCGTTGCAGGACGAGTTGGACTACCGCGCCAGGGTCGGCGCGCACCCGGCGGAACTGCGCATGCGGGCCAGCGTGACGGTCGGACCGATCACCGATCCCAACCGCGACGGGGTGAGCACGGGGAGCGGCGGGACGCGCGTCGAGACCCACCGGCTGCTCGACGCCGAGGCGGTCCGGGACCTCCTCACGCGTTCGGGACCGGACACGCGGGTGGCCGCGATCGTGTCCGCGCGGGCGTACGAGGACGCGGTGGTTTCCGGGTACACGGGCCAATCGCCGGAGCTGTACGTGGCGGTGCCGGTCCGGGTGAAGGCGTTCGAGAGCACGGCCTACCTGCGGGTGCCGTGGCCGACGGGGGACCTGCTGCGTGACGGTTTCGTGCCGCGACCCGCCGCGGAGGAGAGCGGGACCACGCCACCGGAGGCGGATGACCGGCCGTCCACGTGGAACAGCGTGGGCACCGTCCACGGGGACGTGCACCAGAGCCGCGACCACGTCCACCACGGCGGAACCACCTTCCACGTGCGCGGTCAGCGGTGACCGGCTGGAACACCGCCGGGGACGTCACGGGGGACGTGCACCAGAGCCGCGACCACATCCGGTTCGGTGACACCACGACCTTCGTCCGCGGCGATCACGTCACCAACCTCTTCTACGAGATGCGCCGCAAGCGCCGCGAGGCCCGGCTCGTGGCCGACGACCACGTCCGGTGGCTGGCCGAGCGGTTCGTCCCACCCGGCCGGTTTCCCGCGCACGCCCTGACCGCACCGGGCACGGTCGTGCTGACGGGTCCGGACGGCGCGGGCCTGCGCACGGCCGCGCTGATGCTGCTCACCCGCAACGGTGAGATCGGGCTCACCGAGCTGCGCGAGCTGGCCGACCGGGCGGAGGACGACGACGAGCCCGCACTCGACCCGGCGGGGATCGCCGAGGGCGATCGGCTCCTGCTCGACCTGACCCGAACCGAGGCGGAGCGGGTCGACCGGCTGCGACCGGAGCTGGAGGCCTACCGGGCGGCGGTGACGACCGGCCGGGCGCGGCTCGTCGTGGTCGTGCGGCTGGACCAGCGGCACCTGCTGGCGGACTCGCTGGCCGAGCTGGTCGTGCCGGTGGACCCGCCGCCCGGCGACCGGGTGCTCGAGAAGCACCTGGGGCTCGGCGGGTTCGAGGTGCCCGCCGACATCCGTGAGCACCTGGCCGGCGCGTCACCCCGCGAGATCGCCGAACTCGCGCGACTGGCGCTGGAAGCGAGGGAAGCCGATCCCGGTGGCGCGGTCGTCACCTGGCTGCGCGCGGCGAAGGCCGCGCAGGTCCGCCGGGACGCGGAGGCGGCCGAGCTGTTCGGGAAGCACCAGGACGGGGCCACGCGGGCGTTGATCGTGGTCGCCGCGTTCCTGTCCGGGGCGTCGCTGGAAGCGCTGGTCCAGTCGGAGGCGGCGTTCCGCGACCAGGTGGAGCTGCCCGGCGAGGACGGCCACGCGCTCGACGGCGACTACCTCGCCGAGCGGATGGCGCGCGTCGGCCTGCGCGCCGGCGGCACGCGCACGGTCTCGTTCACCTCGCTCGGGCTGGACCGCGCCGTGCGCACCCACTTCTGGACCTACTTCCCCGATCTGCGGGACCAGCTGTCCGACTGGGTGTGGTCGGCCGTGGCGCTGCGCGAGGTCGACGACGGGGCCGCGACGAACCTCGCGGCACGGCTGGCCGAGCTGGTCCTGGCCACCGGGCGGGTGGACCACCTCACGAGCCTGGCCCTGCGGTGGGGTTCGGGCGCGCGGCCTGATCTCGCGCTCCGACTGCTGACCACCGGGCTCCGCCACCCGCGGTGGTCGTGGGCGTTCCGCAGGCACGTCTACGACCGGTCGCGGTCCTCGGAGCTGTCACCGCGGTACGCGCAGGTGCTGATCACCGCGTGCGCGGTGGCGATCGCGCCGAACTGGCCGACGCAGGCGCTCGTCCGGCTCCACAACCTCACCCGGCACCACGACAGCGAGGTGCGCGACGAGGCGCGCCAGGCGCTGCTCGACCTGGTGCACCGGCGCAGGTTCCAGCGCCGCCTGCTGCACCGACTCGCCGAACGCGACCTGAGGCCGGAGGACCACGCGACCCTCTACGACCTGGACGTGCCGCCGCACGTGGCGCGGGAGAACTCGACCCGCCGCAACCTGATCACCGCCTGGAGCCGGGTGCTGGCCGCCGGAGCCCGCGCCGTGCCGTCGGCGGCCCTGCACCGGTGGCTGGACCGGGACCCCGAACTGCTGGTGGCCGCCTGCGCCGGGCGGTGGCCCCGGCTCGACGACCTGTACGTCGCGGCACGGGCGTCGGGTGACGCCGCGAGGCTGCGCCCGTTGATCGACTCCGTGCCGAGCCCGACCCGTCACCCGGGGATGACCCACGTGGAGGACCACCGATGACGCAGGACACGACCGAAGCCGCGGTGGCCGTCGCGGCGTCGCTGGTGCTGCCGATCGCGATCGGCGCCGCGGCCGGCTGGCCGGTGTGGGTGATCGTGATCGCCGCCGCGGCACTGCCCGCCGCCGCGATCGTGGCGGTCAAGGAGCGCAGGCGGCGACGCAAGCAGTGGGAGCTGCGCGTCGAGCACGAGCGCTACGACGCGCGGCACACCGCGCCGCCGACCCCCGTCGCGCCGCCGGGCCGACCCCTGGCCTCGATCAGCCTGCCCTCCGCGCTGCCGGACTACCGGTTCACGTTCGCCTGCACGGTGCACTGGCAACCCCACCCGCACGCCGCCGGCCACGCCGAGCCCGGAGCGGTCGCCGCCGATGCCGTGGTGCAGCGCGCGCTGAGGCTGGCCGCCGGCCGTCGACCGGACGACGAAGGCGCGGTGCACGCGTTGGCCGCCGCGCTGGGGCAGCGGGAGAACGACCCCGGGCAACACGTGGTGGCGTGGGCCACCGACGTGCGACTGGAGCTCGCCCAGGACGACCGCGACCGGCTGCGGCGGGTGGCGGACATGCGCAAGCAGCAGCAAGTGTGGGAACAGGAGGTCGCCGCCGAACGAGCCGTCCGCGCCTACCTCGGGCAGGACGTGCTGACCAGCACCGGCAGCACGGTGGTGTGGTGGCTGGCGCGCAACACCGGGCAGGTCCGGGAGGCGGTGGACCTGATCGGCACGCTGGCGCGGCTCTCGGCGGCAGCCGGGAACCGGGAGGTGGACGAGGTGTTCCGCGGGCACCTCCTCGGCGGTGCGGCCACGTCGCCGTTCATCGTGAACGGGCACGCCACCGCCGGGGACGTGCCACCGCGGGGCGACGACGACGTGCTGCTCGACCCCGACGACCACCCGGTCTTCGGGCACCAGCTCGCGGACCTCTTGGAGCAGCACGACGCCCCGGACTCGGCCCGGCGGGTCCGTGAGCGTTACGGCGTCGAGGACTGGAAGAGCGGCGAAGCGTCCGAATCGTCCGAGGACGACGGCTGAGCCGAGACGTCCCGTTAGGACGAAGGGGTGGGCCGGGTGTGATGACTCACATGCTCTCTGCTACGGTTCCGCCACGGGTTTTCCCGCTCCACGGCCAGGTCAGCCGGGTTCCGCGCTCGGGGCGTGTCCCTGCGCAGATCGCGTGGAGAGCCGGCCTCGGTCGCACGCTTTCGGGAACGTGCGTGCCGAGGCCGGCTTCACCTTCCGGTCACGTGTAGCGGGCCAGGTCGAAGTCCTGGCCGGTGACCGAGCGGCCCAGGTCGGAGCCCAGTCCGGTCAGCAGGTCGACCAGTTCCAGACCGGCCAGCCAGTCGCGCGGCAGGGCCGAGGTGCCGTGCATGGCGCCCAGGATGTTGCCCGTCAGCGCGGCCGTGGCGTCGCTGCCGCCCGAGTGGTTGGCCGCCGCGCGGAGGGCGTCGACGAACTGCGCGCGCTTCGGGTAGACCAGGACCGTGTGCACGGCGATCGCCAGTGCCTCCGGGCCCGTCCAGCCGCTGCCCAGGCGGTCGACGCGGACGGAGTCGAAGCCCATGGCCTTGTGCTCGTCGGCGAACACCACGGCCCGGTTGAGGGTGTTGGCCGTGTACGGGTCGTCGCGCAGCACCCGTCCGATGACCTGGTCCACGGCTTCGCGGATCGGTCGGCCGCGCACGGCCAGCAGGTGGACCAGCAGCGCGAACGCGCCGCCGGACACCCAGCCGCCGGTGCCGCCGTGGGTCAGCGCGGCGAACCTGCACCCCAGGTCGTAGGCGATCTCGGCGCTCGGCGCGAAGCCGGCGGGCGCGGTGCGGGTGACGCCGTTGCAGCCGGACGACTCGTTGTGCGGTTCCTCGGGGGTCGGCGGGGTGTCGGCGGCCAGGGCGCGCAGGCACGTGAGGCCCGGGGACCGGCTGGAGTACAGGCGTTCGTCGCCGACGAGGCCGACGGTCCCGGGTTCGGGCGCGGCGACCTGCTGGGTGATCAACCAGCGCCGGTAGCTCTGCCAGACGACCTCGACCGGGTCCCACTCGCCGGTGGTCCGGCCGCGCACCCAGGCCCGCAGGTAGCCGTCGGCGGTGAAGAGGGTGAGTTGCGTGTCGTCGGTGACCAGCGCGGGGCGCGGGGGCGCGAGCACGCCTTCCGGGCCGTGGTCCCGCTGGATGTCGGCCCACCCGAGGTACTGGATGGGTGCGCCCAGGGCGTCACCCAGGGCACCGCCCAGCAGGCAGGCCGCCCCACGGTCGACCACGTCGCGCGGCACTTGCCCTCCTGCACTCGCCCTGAGGTCAAAACCCTAGCCGTCGGACGCCCGTCCGGTCATGGGAGCACGACTAGTTGAGCAAGCAACATTTACGCACAGGTATCCAACGACCCCTCCGGCGCACCTGATCCAGTGACCGGGCCGTAGCGCACGAGGCGGGGGAGGGGCATGGCTGACCGGAGCAAGAGCGGGCTGGAGTTCGGCGTCCTCGGACCGTTGCAGGTGCTCGCGGACGGCCGACAGCTCGTCATCGGCCGCAAGGGAATGCGCGGCCTGCTCGCGATGCTGGTGCTGGAGGCCAACCGGGTCGTCCCGATCGACGAGATCGTGGACAGCCTGTGGGCCGACGAGCCGCCCGCCACGGCCAGGACGATCGTGCACGGCTACGTGTCGCGGTTGCGCCGGATGCTGGAGGAGGCCGACCCGGCGGGCTCGGCGCGGATCCTCACCACGCCGCCCGGCTACCAGTTGTCGGTCGACCCGTGGCGGCTCGACTTCCACCGGGCCCGGCAGCTCGTGTCGAGCGCGCGCGGCAAGCCCGCCCCGATCCGGGCGCAGTTGCTGCGCGAGTCGCTGGGCCTGTGGCGCGGCCAGGTGCTGGCGGACGTCCCGGGCGAACCGGTCACGTCCGACCTGGAGGAGCTTCGGCTTGCCGCAGTGGAAGAGCGCATCGAGGCCGAGCTGGAGCTGGGCCGCCACCTCGAACTGGTCGGCGAGCTGCGCCAACTGGTGAACGAGTACCCGTTCCGGGAACGCCTGGTCGGCCACATGGTGCGCGCCCTGTACCGGTCGGGGCAGCGGGCCGACGCCCTGGAGGCCTACCAGCGGTTCCACCGGCGCGTCGTGGACGAGCTCGGCATCGACCCCGGTCCGGGCCTGCGCGTGCTGCACGAGCAGGTGCTGCGCGACGACCCGGCCCTCAGCTCGCCCGGTCCGGCGGAACCCGTCCCCGTGCCACCGCGCGCCGGTGTCGTCGTGCCGGCCCAACTGCCGGCCGCCGCCAGCGGCTTCATCGGCCGTGACGAGGAACTGGCCTGGTTGGACCGCCTGTGCGACTCGCGCGACCTGGCCGCCACCACCATCGCCGTGGTCAACGGCGCGGCCGGCATCGGCAAGAGCGAGCTGGCCGTCACCTGGGGCCACCGGCGGGCCGAGCAGTTCCCCGACGGCCTGCTCTTCGCCTCCCTCAACGGCTTCGCCCCCGACCGCGACCCGGTCGAGCCCGCCGAGGTCCTGGCCCGCTTCCTGCTGGCGCTGGGCGTGCCCGCCGACGGCGTCCCGCGCGACCTGGACGACCGCGTCGGCCTGTACCGGTCGGTGCTGGCCAAGCGCCGCGTCCTGGTTGTCCTGGACGACGCCTGGGACCCCGAGCACGTCCGGCTGCTCCTGCCGCCCGGCGCCGGCTCGGTCGTCCTGGTGACCAGCCGCCGACGCCTGGAGTCCCTGGTCGTCAGCAACGGCGCCCGGATGCTCACGCTGGACACGCTGTCCGACGAGGAGTCCGTCCGCCTGGTCGACGAGGTCGTGGGCAAGCCCCTCTCCGACCAGGAACCGGCCGCGATCCGCATGCTGGTGGAGCTGTGCGGCAACCTCCCGCTGGCCCTCCGGATCGCCGCCGCCAAGCTCGTCTCCAGTCCTGAGTGGACGGTCGAGGCGCTGGTGGCGCAGCTCTCCGACGACGCGGCACGCCTGCGCACCCTGGACCTGGCCGACACCGGCGTGGGCGTGGAACGCGCCCTGGCGGTGTCGTACCGCAACCTCCCGGCGGAACTGGCGGAGACCTTCCGCGCCGCCGGCCTCGTGCCCGGCCGGTGGGTGAGCCCGCACGCCATCGCCGCCGTCTGCGCCATCGACCTGGGCACCGCCGCCGCCCGCCTGGCCGACCTCGCCGACGCGCACCTCCTCGTCGAGCAGTGGCGAGGCGGCTTCGTCCTGCACGACCTGGTCCGCCTCTACGCCCGGGGCGTGGTCGAGCACCGCGAACGCGGCCTGCGCCGCCTGATGGACCACTACCTCGCCGCCTGCGACCACGCCCGCCGCCTGATCAGACCGGTGGCGGACGGCCTCGACTTCGCCGGCGGCTCCACCGCGCCCAGGCCCGCCACCTCGTCACAGGCCCTGTCCTGGTTCGACAAGGAGTGGGCCAACCTCATCGCCCTCGTGCACGCGGGCTCCGAAGCGGGCCTGCACGAACAGGTCTGGCAACTCGTCCGCCTGGTCCACACCTACTGCGTGACCAGGCTCGTCGGCCGCGAGTGGCGGGGCATCGCCGAGTTCGGCCTCGCCTCCGCCCGCGTCATCGGCGACCGTCGCGGCGAAATGCTCGTCCTGCACGCCATGCACGACCTCAACAACCGGGCCGGTGCCCTGCGGGGCACCCTGGACCAGGCCCGCCTGGCCCACCGAATAGCCCTCGACCTGGGCGAACCCCGCTACCTCGTGATGACCCTCGACCAACTCGCGCTGGCTCTCGTCGCGGAAGGCCGGGTGGAAGAAGCCCTGCGCCACCACCGCGAAGCCGTCGACCTGGCCCGCCGGGACGGCGACGCCCTGGGCGAGGCCACCGCCCTCAACAACCTGGCGCAAGCCGAACAACGGCTCGGACAACGCGAAACGGCGGCCCAGCACCAATTCCTGGCAATGGAGATCTACCACCGCAATGGCGACGAGCGCGCGTACGCCGTCGCGATGAACAACCTGGCCGAGCTCTACGCCGAACTGGGCGCTTTGACGGAAGCCGAGGAACACGCCCGAAGAGGCGTGGAACTGGCCCGTGGCGGCTCGATGCAGTTCGAGGAGGCGTTCGGCCGCCAAGTGCTCGGAACGGTGCTGGCACAACGGGGAGAACGCGTCGCCGCACAAGCGGAGCTCGCGGAATCACTTCGGTTGTTCGTACGCCTGGGCTCACCCCGCGCCATGTTGGTCCGAACGGCTCTTGAAGCCTTGACCACCGAGGTTTAGCCGCTGTTTAGCTCGCCGCGTCGAAGTCGTGGAAACTTGGAGGCGCGCCGATCACCCGAGTCGCGGTCGGCGCCGGGTGGCTCTTGGTAGGGGGAACCAGGGGGGAAAGCCACCCAAACCCGGCTGGCCGGCGTTCGGGGGAGAGCGCCGGCCAGCCGGCCAATCACCTCAGCCGGCCGACTCCGCCGAGCCCCTTGTCGCCACGGCCGCTGTGCTGAATCGCCCGACTCGAATCCGCCCATACCCACCGAGGCCCGATTTGACATGGGTTCGGGTGCCTTAGGCTGGACGAAGCCGGCAGGCCTGGCGGGACGCTTTTCCCCGCCGGGCCTGCCGGCTTTGGCCTGCCTGGGGTGCCCGTAAGGGCCCCATGTCAAATCGAGCCGGGCTGAACCACCAACCCCAACCCCAAACCCTCACCACCCCAACCCCGCATCAACCCCGAACCCGCATCAATCACACACCGGCAACAACTCCGGCCTCTTCGGCACCAACCCGTCACCCATCGACTCACCCCGCAACTGCCGCCCGATCCACGGCACCACGTGCTCCCGCGCCCACTTCAGGTCGTGCCGCCGCTGCGTCATCCAGTCCTCGTCGACCAACGGCGGCCACGGCGTGTTCCAGGCCTCGTCCGTCCCGACCCCGAGCACCTCGGCCGCCCGCAACGCCACCCGCCGGTGCCCTTCCGGCGACAGGTGCAACCGGTCCGCGCTCCACGCGCGCCGGTCGTGCAGCACCGTCATCGACCACAGGTCGACGACCTTGCAGTGATAACGCTCCGCCACCGACCAAAGGTGGTTGTTGTAGATCGCGATCTTCCCGCGCAACGACCGCAGCAGCGGCGTGTGCTTCGGGTCGAACCCGGTGAAGATCAGCACCTCCGCGCCCGCCGCCCGCAGGTCGGCCACCGCGATCTCGTACACCTCGGCCAACGCGTCCGCGTCGCTCCCGGGCACCAGGATGTCGTTCCCGCCACCGCACAGCGTCACCAGCTTGGGCTTCAGCGACGCGGCCAGCGGGACCTGCTCGTCCACGATCTCCTGCAGCATCTTGCCCCGGATCGCGAGGTTCGCGTACCGGAAGCCCTGCTGCCTGGCCGAGATCATCGCGGCCAGTCGGTCGGCCCACCCCACGTACGTGCCGTTCGGCGCGGGGTCGTCCATCCCCTCGGTGAAGCTGTCCCCCACGGCGACGAAGCTGTCCAGGCCCTCCATAAGTTTCCTCCACTCCGCGCGGCACCCCCATGACCGCGCAGACCAGCATGCAACGCCAAGTCCGCCCGACGCCACCGCCGGTTGGCAACGCCGTTACCAAGGTGTCACTCGGTGGTGTGAACCAGTGTCCGCATTGCGCGTTTCACCAGGTTTGCGACGACCGGGTGAGGCTCAGATCACTCGCGCACGTCGCCGGGATCACTCGCGCACGCCGCGCGGATCACTCGCGCACGCCGCGGGGATCGCTCGCGTACGCCGCGCGCAGCCTCGCTTCGGCGCCCGGCGACGCACCCACCGCGTCCAGCCCCAGCAACGCCGCCCCCACCACCGGCGGCACGTCCACCACCCGCACCCGGGCCGCCGGCGCCACCACCCCCAACCGCGCCGCCACCGCGTCGACCACCACCCCGCCCGTCCCCGTCAGCACCCCGCCGCCCAGCACCACGTCCACCGGTTCCGCCAGCAGCTCCAACCGCGTCAACGACACCCGCGCCAGCAGCACGACCTCCTCCACCAGCCGGTCCACCACCGACCGCGCCACCGCGTCACCACCCGCCGCCACCTCGAACAACAGCGGGCACAGGGCGTGCGGGTCGAACTCCACCTCCTCGAAGTGCAGCCGCTGCACCGCCTCGGCCGCGGTCGCCGTCCCGTAGTGGGCGCGCACCGCGTCGAGCAACGCCGTCGGCTCGCCCCGGCCGTCCTCGGCCCGCACCGCCAGCCACAACGCCTCCGACCCGATGTGCCCGCCACCGCCCCAGTCCCCGGAGATCCGCCCCAGCGCCGGGAACCGGTGCGTCCGCCCGTCCGGCGCGACCGCGACGCAGTTGATCCCGGCCCCGCACACCACCGCCACCCCGATCCCGTCCGCCGTACCGGCCCTGAGCAGCGCGAACGTGTCGTTCCCGACCACCGAGGTCGCCGACCACCCCCGCCCCTCGACCGCCGCCCGCAGCTCTTCCTCCTCCCGGGGCAGGTCCGCCCCGGCCAGGTACGCGGCCGTGTGCGCGGCGACCGTTCCCCGCACGCCGGCCACCCGCGCCGCCTCGCGCACCAGCCCGTCGAACACCTCCAGGCTCCGCGCCAGCCCCACGTTCTGGGGAGACGCGCCGGGCCCGCGCACCCGGGCGAGCACCCGTCCCTCCACGTCCACCAGCGCGACGGCCGTCTTGCTGTTCCCGCCGTCGATGGCGAGCACCCGGTCGATCACGCCGATCCCCTCGCCCACGGCAGGAAGTCGGCGTTGCGCGCGACGAGCTCGTCCGCCAGCTTCTCCGCCACCGCGAACTGCCCGATCAACGGGTGCGCGAGCAACGCGTCCGCCACCCGGTCGCGCCCACCGCGCACCGCCGCGTCCAACGCCAGGTGCTCGTAGCCCGTCACGTGCGCGATCAACCCCGCCACCGACGGCGGCACGGGCCGCACCGGCAACGGCCTCGCACCGCCACCGTCCACCGCCGCCGGCACCTCGATCACCGCGTCCTCGGCCAGAAACGGCAACGTGCCCCCGTTGCGGACGTTCACCACGTGCCGCTCTTCCGCCACGCCGAAGCCCGCCCCCGCGCCCCCGGTCAACGCGTGCACCAGCTGCACCGCCGCCTCCGAGTAGTACGCACCCCCGCGCTGCGAGAGCTGCTCCGGCTTCGTCACGATCCGTACGTCCCCGTACAGGTCGAGCAGCTCCTTCTCCACCCCCGCCACCACCTCGGCCCGCGGCGGCTCGGTCTTCTGCTTCCGCACCACCCCGTCGTGGTCGTAGAAGTACTTCAGGTAGTACGACGGCACCATCCCCAACCGCCGCGGCAACGCCGCGGGCAGCCCGATGTGCTCGCCCACCGCGTCACCGTGCCGTGCCAGCAGCTCGGGCAGCCGGTCGACCCCGTCCACGACCACGCCCGTCTCCCAGCTCAGGTGGTTGAGGCCGACGTGCTCCAGCCGCACAGACTCCGGCTCCACCCCGAGCAACGCCGCCGTCCACCGCTGGAACGTGATCGCCACGTTGCACAGCCCGACCGCCCGGTGGCCCTCGGCCAGCAACGCCCGCGTGACGATCCCCACCGGGTTGGTGAAGTTCACGATCCACGCGTCACCGGCCACCTCCCGGACCCGCCGCGCGATGTCCAGCACCACCGGCACGGTCCGCAGCGCCTTGGCCAGCCCGCCCGCGCCGGTCGTCTCCTGCCCGACGCAGTCGCACACCAGCGGGAACGTCTCGTCCGACGCCCGTGCCGCCTGTCCACCTACCCTGAGCTGCAACAACACGGCGGACGCCCCGTCGACCCCGCGCTCCAGCTCGTCGGTGACCGTCACCCGCGCCGGGTGCCCCGCGTGCGCCAGCAACCGTTGCGAGAACGCGCCCACGACCTCCAGCCGCTCCCGGTCCGGGTCCACGAGCGCGATCTCGTCCACCGCGAGGCCGACCCGCCGTCCCGCGATCCCGTCGACCAGCTCCGGCGTGTAGGTCGACCCTCCGCCGACCACGGCGAGCTTCATCCCTTGACCCCCGTGAAGGTGATGCCCCGGACGAACGAGCGCTGCGCGAACGCGAACAGCACCACCGCCGGGACCATGATCAGCAACGTGACGGCCATCGCCAGGTTCCACTGCACGTGGTGCATGCCCTTGAACGAGGACAGCGCCAACGACAGCGTCCACCGGTCCGGCTTCTCGCTCGTGTAGAGCAGCGGTCCGAAGTAGTCGTTCCAGGTGTAGAGGAAGCAGAACAGCGCGGTCGCCGCGATGCCCGGCCGCGCCATCGGCACCACGACCCGCACCAGCGCCTGGAACTCGCCGCAACCGTCCACCCTGGCCGCGTCCACGTAGGACTGCGGGATCGTCAGGATGAACTGGCGCAGCAGGAAGATGCTGAAGGCGTCGAACAGGAAGTAGGGCGCGATCAGCGGCCACAGCGTGCCGGTCAGCCCGAGGCCGGACCACGTGTCGTACAGCGGCACCGCGACCACCTGCGGCGGCAGCATCATCGCGCCCACCACGAGCAGGAAGGCCACGTTCCGCCCGCGCCACCGCAACTTGGCCAACGCGTACGCGGCGGGAACGGACGACACCAGCATTCCGGCCGTGGCCGACAACGAGTACAGCATGCTGTTGCCCAGGTACTTGACCAGCGGCGCCTTGTCGAACACCTCGACGAAATTGCCCCAATGCCACTCCCGGGGCCACAAATCCTTCGTGAACGCCTGGCTGTCCGACATCACCGCCGTCAGGAACACGAAGACGATCGGCAACGTGAACATCAGCCCGAGCGCCAACCCGAGGCTGTGCACCGCCACCCAGTCCAGGCCCTTCCGCCACCGGACCGGCCTCGTCACCCCGACCGGCCGCGCCGCCCCGACCGCCGTCACGACGCCTCCTGGTGCGAAGCCCTGCGCATCCGCTGGACCAACAACGCGGTCGCCGCGAACGAGACGACGAACAGCACCGTCGCCATCGCCGCCGCGTACCCCATGTCGAAATACCGGAACCCCTGGGTGTAGAGCCACACCGGGAACGTCAGCGTGGAGTTCTCCGGGAAGCCGAGCACCTTCGTCGACCCGGTCACGTCCGCCGACCCGCTGGCCGCCGACCCCGCCACCACGGCCTGCGTGAACAGCTGCAACGCCAGGATGATCGAGTTGACCACGCCGAACGTCAGCACCGGCGAGATCGTCGGCAGCGTCACGTGCCACCACCGCCGCACCGCGCCCGCGCCGTCCAGCTCGGCGGCCTCGTACTGCTCCTGCGGCACGTCCAGGATCGCGGCCAGGATGATGATCATCAGGTCGCCGGACACCCACAGCACCACCGCCGCGATCCCCGGCTTGGCCCACACCGGATCGGCGAACCACAACGGCCCTTCGACCCCGAACCACCCCAGCAGCGCGTCCAGCGGTCCTTCGTTCGGCCGCAGCACCAGGAAGAACACCAGCGTCGCCGCGACGGGCGGTGCCAACGACGGCAGGTAGCACAGCGTGCGCACCAGCCCCACGCCCGACTTCAACCGGGCGATCACCGACGCGACACCCAGCGCGAAGACGACCCGTGCCACGGTCAGCACCACCACGAACCACAGCGTGTTGTACACGGCCGTGAGGAACAGCTTGTCGGAGAACATGAAGGCGTAGTTCTCCCAGCCGATCCACTCCGGCGGGTTGATCAGGTCGTACTCGGTGAACGAGAACCCGATCGTGGCGACCAGCGGGTAGGCGAAGAACAGCGCGAACCCGAGGATCGCGGGCGCGAGGAACGCCAGCACGGTCAGGCGGTGGCGGGCGCGGGCGCGGGACCGCCCCTTGGCCGGGGCGGTCCGCGCCACGTCCACGCGCTCCAGCGTGGCCGTCATCGCGTCACTTGCCGCTCTTCGCGATCCGGTCGTCGATCTGCCGGTCGACTTCCCTCAGCCCCGCCATCAGGTCGGGCACCGCGCCCGCCTGCCACGACGTGGCGAAGTCGCCGATCGCCTTGATGTGCGCGTCGCCGATGGGCGTCACCGGGTTGCCCTGCAACTTGCCCGACGTGGCGAGGTCGACGAACGTCTTGAAGTTCTCGTCCACCTCCAGCCGCGGGTCGGCCAGCGCGGCCTTCGTGCTCGGGATGTTCTTGATCCCGTTGGCCAGGTCCACGATCGTGTCGGTGTCGAACGACAGGTGCTTGATCAGCTCCCAGGCCGCGCCGGGGTTCTTCGCGCCCTTCGGGATGCCCATGATCGTGCCGGTGGTGAAGCCGATCCCGTACAGCTCGGGCTTGCTCGTCGGGAACGGCGCGGTGCCGAACCGGACGTCCGGAGCCTGGTCCTCGAGGAACGCCGTGCGGTACTCGCCGTCGATCATCATGGCGATCTTCTTCTGGTGGAACGCGTGGTCGGTCGAGTACTCCTGGCCCAGCCCGGCCCGGAAGCGCTCCAGGTTGTCGTAGCCGTAGAAGTCCACGAGCTCCTTCTGGAACTCCAGCATCCCGGCCCACTCGGGACTGGCCAGGCCCGACTTGCCGTCCGGGGTCTCCCACTTCGCGCCGAAGTTCGGCGCCCAGATCGGCGGGCGGTTGGCGTAGAACAGCATGGTCGGCAGGAAGCCCGCGACCTCGATCGAACCGTCGGCGGCCTTCTTCGTCGTCCGCTTGGCGAAGTCGAGCAGCTCCGCAGTGGTCTTCGGCGGCGCGCTGATGCCCGCCTCGGCGAGCATGTCCTTGTTGTAGTACAGCCCGTACACGTCGCTGAGCAGCGGCATAGCGCAGCGGTTGCCCTTGTACTCGGTGTAGGAGCGCACCGCGTCCGGGATCTGGCCGAGGTCGACGCCGTCGCGCTCGACGTAGGGCTTGAGCTCCTGGAACGAGCCGCTGGAGCAGAACTGGCCGATGTTGTCGGTGGTGAACGACATGGCCACGTCCGGCGGGTTGCCGCCGCGGATGCCCGCGGTGATCTTGTCGTCGTCCTGGCTGCCCTCGTGCCTGATCTCGGCGTTGGGGAACTTCGCCTTGAAGCTCTCCAGGGCCTTGGTGACCTCGTCCTGCTCGCGGCCGGAGTAGTTGCTCCAGACGGTCAGGGAGAACTTGTCGTCCTTGCCGGGCGCCGCCGCCGGTCCCGACCGCCCGGCCTGCTCGCCGGAGCCCGCCGCGCAGGCGGTGAGGGACACCGCCGCGGCCACGCACAGCAACGCTGCGCGGTGGAGCTTGCGCATGTGCTCTCCTTCATGTCGACGTGCTCGGAGCGGTCGCGTCCTGGCGGTTCGGACCGCGGAAGGGCTCGGTCGTGGCGGCGGGCAGACCGAACACCTGTTCCCTGACGACCGACAGCGCGGCGTGCAGCGCGCCGGACCGGACCGGTTTCCCGGTCACCAGGGCGAGTTGGACGGGGGTGCGTGGCACCACCAGGCGGCGCAGCTCGGCCGCGACGAGGTCGGCGAGCGTCGTGCCGCCCGCCTGCGCGATCCCGCCGGAGAGCAGCACCAGTTCGGGGTCGAGGACGGCGACCACGTTCGCCACGCCGGTGGCGATGCGGCGGGCCAGGTCCACCAGGAACTCGCGGCCGGCCGGGCCCTCGCTCAACGCCTTCGCCACGGCGGCCTGGCCGGTGCGGGCGGACACGCCGTGCGCGCGGGCCAGGCGGGCGATGCCGGGGCTGTCGAGCAGGTCGCCGTACCGGCTGCCGGTGCGGTCGGTGCCCGTGTCGGCGTGCGCGTGGTCGGGGACCCGCATGGCGTCGATCTCGCCCGCGCCGCCGGTCGCGCCGCGCAGCAGCACGCCGTTGACCACGACGGCCGCGCCCACCGCGTCGGCGGGCCAGAGCAGGACGAAGTCCCTCACCCCGACGGCCCGGCCCGCGATCATCTCCTCCAGCGCGACGAGGTTGACGTCGTTCTCGACCGTGACCCGGGTGGCGAGGAGCGCGGCCAGCTCCTCGGGGATGTCCTTGTCCGCCCAACCCGGCATGTGCGGCGCGTAGTTGAGGCGGCCGGTCGCCGGGTCCACCGCGCCGGGGCTGCCCACGACCACGTGGTGCAGGGCGTCGGTGGTGAGGCCGGCCTGGGCGGCGGCCTTCGTGACGGCGCCGTGGAACGCCGCCAGCACGTCCGACTTTGGCATGGGGGCGCGGTGCTCGGCGAGCGTGGTGCCGGAGATGTCGGCGATGGCGACGTCGATCGCGTCGGGCGTGAGGTCGACGGCGGCGACGTGGGCCAGCGCGCCGTTGACCGTCCACAGCTGCGCCCGCGGGCCGCGTCCGCCGCCGCGCAGGCCGTTGCGCAGGACCGTGCCCTCGTCTTCGAGGCGGGTGAGGAGCTGCGCGGTGGCCGGCTTGGACAGGCCGATGATCCCCTCCAGCTCGGCCCTGGTCAGCGGACCGTTGCGGAGCAGCGCCTCGATCGCGGCGCGGTCGTTGATCTCGCGCAGCAGCCTGGGGCTTCCGGCTCGCATCGCTCGCCTCTCTCCGTGCTCCTTCGTCTGTTAACTTCCCAGACGATTTCGTGGAGACGGTAGTGACGGGCCTCACGCCGGTCAATGCCCCGAGACGGGTCCGTTACTTGGGTTAGGTAGTCCTAAGGCACTCTGGAGGCATGACCGACACGCGTCAGGAGTCGTTGGCCTCGCTGCTGGGCGGGCGGGGTGGTGCGCTGGACGCCTCGCTGCCGCCGCTCGCGTTCGTCGTGGGGTGGCTGCTGGGCGGGAACTCCGTCGCCGTCGGCGCTCTGGCGGCCGTCGCCGGTGGCGTGGTCGTCGGCGTGGTGCGGGTGCTGCGGGGTGGCCGTCCCCGGGCGCTCCTGGCTTCGGTCGCGCTGGTCGTGCTGGCGGCGTACGTCGCGCTGCAGACCGGCCGTGCCGAGGACTTCTTCCTGGTGCAGATCTTCCTCAACGCCGCCTCGGCCCTGGTCTGGGCCGCGTCCATCGTCCTGCGGTGGCCGCTCTTGGGCGTGGTCGTCGGCCTGGTCACGGGCCAGAGGTTCCGCTGGCGGCGCGACCCCGACCTGCTCCGCGCGTACCGCTACGCGTCGTGGCCGTGGGTGGGCCAGTACGTCCTGCGCGTGCTCGTCTTCGGCGCTCTCTGGCTGGCCGGCGAGGTCGTCCTGCTGGGCGTCATGCGTGCCGCCCTGACCTGGCCGCTCCAGGTCGCCTGCATCGCCGTGAGCTGGTGGGTCGTCCGCCGAACCCTCCCCACCGACCACCCGGGCCTCCGCCACCCCCGCACCCCCTGACCCCGCGAGAGTCCTACCTCCAACCCGCGAGAGTCCTACGTTCGGAACGCGAGTGTCCTACGTTCGGAACGCGAGTGTCCTACGTTCACGAACCCCGAGTTCAACGCTCGACCGACCGCCCGGTCTGCCGAGTGTTGAACTCAGGCGGTCTGAACGTAGGACTCTCGCGGCGTGAGCGTTGGACTCTCGCGTGGGGGTTAGGTGGGGCGGGGGGCGGAGGGGCCCAGGACTTTCGCGGCGGCGAGCCAGGCGGCGCCGGCGGCGCCCTCGGTGGCGACGGTGACGGGAGCCGGGGTGCGGGTGGCCAGTTCGCGCCTGAGCAGGGTGCCCAGGGGGTGGCTGTGGATCAGGCTGCCCACCAGGACGATGGGTGAGCGGTCGTCGGACGGCCGGGCGGACTCGGCGAGGTCGGCGAGCAGCCGCACGGCACCGGTGACGATGCGGTCGGCCGACGGTGCGGTGGCGTGCGCCGTCACGAGCGGCGCGTAGGTCGCCAACGCGATCGGCGCGGCCCGGTTCGCCACCGTGATGAGCCGGCGCCACCGCTCGCGGCGGGGCAGGTCGGGGATGTCGGCACGGGCCAGCACGGCGATCGACAGCTCGTCCAGCTCGTCCCGCTCCAACGCGCCCAGGGTCGCCCGCACCGCCTCACGGCCCAGCCAGAACGCCGACCCCTCGTCACCCAGCAACCAGCCGTACCCGCCGGCCGTCGACACCAGCTCGTGGTGCTCGATCCGCGCCGCGATCGACCCCGTGCCCGCCACCAGCACGGTCCCGTCGGGCGACGCCGTGCCCGACGCGAACGCCGCCTCGCAGTCCGTGATCACTCGCAGGGGGCACCGCAGCCCCGCGCCCGTCCACGCCGCCTCGAACAACGCCGCCACCGCCGGGTCGCTGAGCACCTTGCTCGACCCCGCCATGCCGAGCACGCCCGCCTCGACCTTCGCCGCGTCCAACCCGTCCAACGCCGCCGTCAACGCCTGTCGCACGTGCGCGGCGGCCACCTCGGGTGGGTGCGAGTTGGGGTTCGCGCCACCCGCGACGCCCGCGCCCAGGCGGGTGCCGTCCAGGTCGAGCACCAACGCCCGGGTGCTCGTGCCGCCCGCGTCCAGACCCACCACGAAACCCATTCGCCCGAGTATGCCCAGCACGAACGAGGTCCGGCACACCCAACCGGGTTGTGCCGGACCTGGCTCTGCGTAACCCGCGCGTCAACGCACCGCGAGCACCTGCGCGCGGTCACCCGAGGCGTTGTGGTGGTGCAGCAGCAGCAGGCTGCCGCCGGCCTCGCCCCGCCGCACCCGCAGCACCGCACCCGGCTCCGCCGCGAACGTCACCCCGCCCTCGACCCCGAGCGCCGGCCGCACCGGGTCGAACGACATGGGCGTGTCGATCCGGTCCACGAACCCGTCCGCGTTCCCCGGCGCGGGGTAGTTCCCCGACGTCACGGCCGTGTACGTGAAGCGCGCGCTCGCCGCCGCCGGGTCGATCCCCAACGCGGTCAGCAACACCGGCAGCACCACCACGTCGCTGTCCATCACGTTGGTGTCCACGTCGCCGTACTGGCCGTTGAGCGGCTGCTCGTCCACCACCGCGCCGTCCGACTCGCGCACGGTCTGCGCCAGCCACACGTCCGCCGTGACGACGCCGTTCACGTTCGGCTTCACGGCCCGCACGGTGTAGTCGGGCGTGCCGTCGCCGGTGGTGTCGATCCGGATCGCCGGGCTGGTCGCGGTGCCGAGGGTGACCCAGTCGTGCCAGGTCACGACCCCGAACGCGAGCATCCCGCCGGCCGCCGCCGCCCCGACGTAGCGCAGGTCGCCGCCCTTGGCCGAGGCGTTCACCGCGCAGTCGGACTGCACGCCGTCCGCGCAGTCGGGCAGCTCCGGGCTGGAGCCCTGCAACTCGAACGCGCTCACCAGCGACCGGTACGCCTCGTCGCCCTCGCCCTGGTCCAGCGCGCGTCCGCCGAGCTCCACCGCGCCGTCACCGCGGTCGACCGCCTCCACGTCCGCGACCGGTTTCGGGGCCGCGTACACCGGCACCCGCAGCGCGAGGTCGCCGGACCGCACGAGCAGCCGCCCGGACGCCTCCGCCAGGAACTGCCGCGCCACGCCCGCCTGCACCTTCTCGACCGTCGGGTCGGCGACCTTCCGCAGCTCCTCCGGCGTGACGGTCAGCGACACCTCGACCGCGGTCGTGCCGCCCGGCGCCAGGGCGATCACCGGCGGCCACACCGAGAACTCCGCCCCCGGCACGGTGGTCGCGGCCTGGTAGGACACCTTCGCGGTGCGCGGCCGTGACGACTTGTTCACCACCTTCACCGTCTTGCTCAGCGACAGCGGCGACGCGGCCTCGACCGGCCCGAACGACACGCCCACCGCGCCGTGCTCGTCGTCGGACATGGCCAGCAGGTCGACGCCGACCGCGTCCAGCGCGTCCACCCGGCCCGCGCCGACCCGCATCGGCGCCTCCGGCTTGCCCGTGGTGTGGTCGTCGCCGTCGGTCACGTCGCCGCGCGCGGTGTTCATGATCGCGGCCTTGACCTCCTCGACCGTCCACTCCGGACGCGCCTCGCGCACCAGCGCGGCGATGCCCGCCACGTGCGGCGCGGCCATCGACGTGCCGCCCAGGCTGACCCCGTCGACGCCCGTGCCGAACGCCGCGGACAGGATCGTGTCGCCGGGCGCGGCCACGTCCGGCTTGGCCGCCACCGCGCCGCGCGACCCGCGCGAGGACGACGGCGTGATGGTGTCGGCCAGGGTCGGGGTCGTCGTCGGCACGGCGTTGCGCAGCGAGCCGAGCATCCGCACCCGGAGCGTGCCGCCGGTCAGCGCAGGCCGCACGGCCTCGCTCGACGCGCGGGTGAACTGGAACACCGGGATGCCCGCGTTGCCCGCGATGCCCGCCTTGAAGTGGTCGCTGGTGGCCGGCAGCAGCACGCCTTCCGCGCCCGCCGCCTCGGCGTTGTCGGTCCGCGCGCCCGAGCCGCACCTGCGGGTCGCGTCGTCCTCGTCCCACTCCAGCCAGACGAACCGGCCGTTCAGGTCCTCGGTGATCGGCGAGCACCCGTCGAGGTTCGCGGCATCGGCCACCGGCACGACGGGCAGCGCCAGGTCCAGCGCCGGGTAGGCGGTGTAGTTCTTGCTGTACTGCCCGGCCTGGCGCCCGCCCGCCACCTCGACGCCGTCGAGGATCTCGAACGCGTCCCGCGCGTTGGCCACCGCCAGCGCCTCGGGCGCGTTCGCGGGCGAGCCGCCGACGTCGTAGAGGTCGCCGCCGTTGCCCGCCGCCGCGACGACCAGCACGCCATGCTCCACGACCTTGCGCACGAACAGGCCGTCCGGGTCGTCCTGGCCCGCGAAGTCGCCGCCCAGGGACAGGTTGACCACGTCGAGGTGGTCGCCGAAGTCGCCGTCGCCGTCCGGGTCGAGCGACCAGTCGAGGGCCTGGCCGACGAGCTCGGTCGACCCGGTGCAGCCGAACACCTTCAACGCGTACAGCGACGCCTTCGGCGCGACGCCGGGGCCGATCTTCATGCTCGTCAGGGCCTCGGGCGTCAACGACGAGTAGTCGCCGGTGAACGTGGTGCCGTCGGCGTTCTCGCCGTACCCGGCGGCCGAACCGGCGACGTGCGTGCCGTGGCTGTGGCAGTCCAGCGGGTTCGGGTCGGGCGCGGGCACCGCCGTCTCGGGGTCGGTCGAGTCGTAGGCGTCGCCCGCGAAGTCGCGGCCGCCGACGACCTTGGCGGTCGGCGTCCACGGCGCGGTGCGGTCGACGGCCTGGTACGCGGCGGTGGTGCCCGGTCCGCCGAAGTCGGCGTGGGTGTAGTCGATGCCGGTGTCCACGATGCCGATGCGCAGGCCCTCGCCGTACCGGCCGGTGTCGCGCCACACCTGCGCGGCGCGCGTCAGCTGCACCGCGCCCGCGTTCCGCACGGTCTTCGGCACGGTCAGCCGCACGGACCTGACCTCGGGCAACGCGGTCAGGCCGCGCAGGCTCGCGGCGTCGGCGGCGACCACCACGCCCGGCACCGCGTTGCGGGTCTTGGCGACCTCGCGGGTGCCGGCGTCCCGGCCGCGCAACGCCGCCAGCACCCGGTCGGCCTGCGCGTCGGTGCGCTGCCGGGCCGCCCGCGCCGCCGCGGCCGGGTCGCCGCCGCGCGCCTTCTCGTCGCCGTACGCCTCCGCGGCCGGGGTGGTGGCCAGCTCCACGAACGCCGTGACCGGTCCCCTGGCGCGGGCCAGGGCGGTGCCGGCCCGCTCGGACGACCCGTCGCCCGCGTGGTCGGCCCGGTTCGGCGGCAGGGGTCTGGCGTCCTGGTCGGCGCCCGTGGCGCTGCCGGCCAGCAGCGTGCCGAGCAGTGCGGCTGCGGTGGCGGACGTCCACACCGCGCGGTGGAGTTTCATCGAGACCTTTCATGTACCGGTAATTCATCGGACCACTATCCGGACGGCCACTGGACGGAGGCGGGCGACAGCGCTATACATCCGATCTGCCGACCGGTGTTGAGGAGGACCTGCCGTGCAGTTGCTGCGCCTGGGACCGTCGGGCTCCGAACGTCCCGCCGTCCGTGCCGACGACGGGGTCACGTACGACCTGAGCCCGCTGACCGACGACGTGACCGGCGCGTTCCTCGCCGACGACGGCATCGCCCGCACCCGCGCCGCCCTCGCGGCCGGCGAACTCCACCCGATCGTGGACGACGGCGCGCGCATCGGACCGCCGATCGCGGGGGTGGGCAAGCTCGTCTGCATCGGCCTCAACTACCGCGACCACGCGGAGGAGACCGGGGCGCAGATCCCGGCCGAGCCCGTGGTGTTCCTCAAGACCCCGGACACGATCGTCGGCCCGGACGACGAGGTGCTGGTGCCGCGCCGCTCGGTCAAGACGGACTGGGAGGTCGAGCTGGCCGTGGTCATCGGGCGCACGGCCCGGTACCTGGAGTCGACCGACGAGGCCCTGGCCTGCGTCGCGGGGTACGCGCTGTCGCACGACGTCAGCGAGCGCGAGTTCCAGCTCGAACGCGGCGGGCAGTGGGACAAGGGCAAGAACTGCGAGACGTTCAACCCGCTCGGCCCCTTCCTCGTGCCCGCGGACGAGGTCGGCGACCCGCAGGCGCTGGGCATGCGGCTGTGGGTCAACGGCGTGCCGCGGCAGGACTCCTCCACCAAGAACATGATCTTCCCGGTGGCCGAGCTGGTCCGCTACCTGAGCTGGTTCCTCGTCCTTCGACCGGGTGACGTCATCAACACCGGCACGCCGGCGGGCGTGGCGCTCGGCCACCCGGAGCCGAAGCCGTACCTGAGGGCGGGCGACGTGGTGGAGCTGGAGATCGACGGGTTGGGCAGGCAGCGGCAGACGCTCGGGCAGGCGTGAGGTGACCACCGGGGCGGACAGCACTCGGTGACCGACTACCGGTACCCCGACGGTCCGGTGCGGACCGGGATGGAGGAGCAGCGGTGAGCGAGTTCGAGGGCCTGGTCGCGGTGGTGACCGGTGGCGCGTCCGGCATCGGCCTGGCCACCGCGCGGCTGCTGGCCGCCCGGGGCGCGACCGCGGTGGCGCTGGACCTGGACCCGCGGGTCGACCCGCCGGTGCACGGGATCAGGGCGGACGTCACCGACGACGCCTCGGTGCGCGCCGCGGTCGACGAGGTGGTCGCGCGGTTCGGCCGGCTCGACGTGGTGGTGAACAACGCGGGCGTCGGCGCGCAGGGCGACGTGGCGGCGAACCCGGACGACGAGTGGCACCGGGTGCTGGACGTGAACGTGGTCGGCATGGCCCGGGTCGCCCGCGCCGCGCTGCCGCACCTGCGCGAGTCGCCCGCTGCGGTGATCGTGAACACCGGCTCCATCGCGGCGTGGGCCGGTCTGCCGCAGCGCGCGCTGTACTCGGCGAGCAAGGGCGCGGTGCACGCGTTGACGCTGGCCATGGCCGCGGACTACGTGCGCGAGGGCATCCGCGTGAACGCGGTGGCGCCCGGCACGGCGGACACGCCGTGGATCGGGCGCCTGCTCGACTCGGCGTCGGACCCGGCCGCCGAGCGGGCCGCGCTGGAGGCCAGGCAGCCGCACGGGCGGCTGGTCTCGGCGGACGAGGTCGCGGGCGCGATCGCCTACCTGGCCGGTCCGCAGTCCGGATCCACCACCGGCACCGTCCTCGCGGTCGACGGCGGCATGCACGGGTTGCGGTTGCGCCCCCGGTAGTCGCGGGCGCGGTGACGAGGAACCACGGAGACGACGAGCCGGTTCGCCACGCGGAAGGTGCAGGTGTGATTCCCCTGACCCGGTTGGGTTTCGGCGGCGGTCCGATCGGCAACCTGTACGCGGAGGTGTCCGATGTGGACGCTTTCGGCGCGCTGGAGGCCGCGTGGGACGCCGGGGTGCGGTACTTCGACACCGCGCCGCACTACGGGCTCGGGTTGTCCGAGCGGCGGATCGGCGCGTTCCTGGCCGGCCGGCCGCGCGAGTCGTTCGTGGTGTCCACGAAGGTCGGCCGGGTGCTGGAGCCGGGGTTCGGCGACGGCGACGACATGGCCAACGGGTTCGCGGTGCCCGCGACGTCGTGGCGGCGGTGGGACTTCAGCGCGGACGGCGTGCGGCGGTCGTTGGAGTCCTCTTTGGACCGACTCGGGCTGGACCGGGTGGACGTGGTGTACGTGCACGATCCCGACGCGCACTGGGAGCAGGCGGTGTCGGAGGCCATGCCCGCGTTGCTGGAGCTGCGGTCGCAAGGCGTGGTCGGGGCGGTCGGGGTCGGGATGAACCAGTGGGAGATGCCCGCGCAGTTCGTCCGGGAGACCGAGTTGGACGTGGTGCTGCTGGCCGGGCGGTACACCGTGCTGGAGCAGGCCGGCGCGCCGTTGCTGGACCTGTGCGCGTCACGCGGGGTGTCCGTGGTGGCGGCGGGGGTGTTCAACTCGGGGCTGCTGGCCCGGCCCGACGTCGGTGACACCTACGACTACCGGGCGGCGCCGGTGTCGCTGGTGGAGCGGGCCCGGCGGATCGCGGCGGTGTGCGCGCGGCACGGGGTGACGCTGCCGCAGGCGGCGGTGTCGTTCCCGTTCCGCCACCCGGCGGTCGTCTCGGTCCTCCTGGGCGTGCGCACGGCGGCGGAGATGCGGGCCAACGCGGCCTCCGCCTCCACCCCCGTCCCCGACTCCTTGTGGACCGACCTGGCCACCGCCAACCTCCTCTGACCCCGCGTGTCCTACCTCCAGAACGCGCGTGTCCTACGTTCAGGACGCGAGAGTCCTACGTTCAGGACGCGTGAGTTCAACGCTCGGAACACGGCGGCTGGGCGTCACGCCAGGTCGGACAGCCACTGCTCGACGCCCGCCACGTGCACCGTGGACCACGAACGGGCCAGTTCGGGCTGGTGGGCGGCCAGCGCGTCGACGATCGCGCGGTGCTCGGCGACGGTCCGGTCGACCGCGCCGGCCTGCGTGATGCCGCGCCAGATCCGGACCCGCACGGTCGGGCCGGCCAACGTGTCCAGCAGCTGGGCCAGGTAGGCGTTGCCGGAGCCCTGCGCGACGGCGCGGTGGAACTCCAGGTCGTGCTCGACCAGCTCCTCCACCGACCGGGCCGACTCGGCGGCGTCGCACAACGCCCGCAGCGCCGCCACCTCCTCCGGCCCGACCCGCTGCGCCGCCATCGCCGCCGCGGCCGGTTCGAGGATGCGGCGCACCTGGAGGACCTCCAGCACGGAGTCCTCACCGCGGTGCAGGTCCAGCACGAACGACAGCGCGCCGAGCAGGTCGTCGGCACGCAGGCTGGACACGTACGTCCCGTCACCCTGCCGCACGTCCAACACCCTGACCAGCGACAACGCCTTGACCGCCTCACGCAGCGAGTTCCGCGACAGCCCCAGCCGCTCGGCGAGGTCCGCCTCGCGCGGCAGTCGGTCGCCCGGCTTCAGCTCGCCCGAGACGATCATCTCCTTGACGCGCAGGATGGCGTCGTCGGTCACTGCCACGGCGGCCCTCGACTCGTCAGCTAGACCTCGGATGTCTGGCGCCAAGTATGGGCCACCCCCGGGTCCCGCGACGCCGAACCCCGCCGTGTAGCGAAGTATTAACCCAGACTCAGTCTATTCGGTTATCTTATAACCACACGTGACGCCGTCCGCCACTTCCGGCCATAATGGTCTGGACCATTTGAGGAGGGACCTTGGACACGGTTGTCGCAGCTCCGCGAGCACTGCTCGGTCGGACCATCACCGGTCCCGTCAGCCTGAGGTTGCGGGCAGGCCGGATCGTGGAGGTCGTCGCGGGTTCACCACCCGACGGCGCCGAGGTGCTGACCGACGGCCTGCTCACCCCGGGCCTGGTGGACGTGCAGGTCAACGGGGCGGTCGGGGTCGACTTCGCCGAGGTGGACCCCGAGGGCATGGCCGCGGTGGCGAGAGCGCTCCCACGGACGGGGGTGACCCGTTTCCTGCCGACCCTGATCACCGCGCCGGTGCCGGTCGCGGTGCGCCAGGCGCACGCCGTGCTGGCGGCGTCGGCCACCCTGCCGCCGCACGCGGGCGCCAAGCCGCTGGGCGTGCACCTGGAAGGGCCGTTCCTGTCGCCGAAACGCGCGGGCGTGCACGACCCGGCGCTGATGGTGGCGCCCGGCCCGGCCGAGATCGACGTGCTGCTGGGCGACGAGGTGCTGCGCCGCGCGTTGCGCATGGTGACGCTCGCCCCGGAGCAGCCGGGCGGTCTGGACGCCGTGCGCAGGCTGGCGGAGGCGGGCGTGCTGGTCGCGGTCGGCCACAGTGACGCGACGGGCGAGCAGACCAGGGCCGCCGCCGAGGCGGGCGCGCGCATGGTGACGCACCTGTTCAACGCCCAGCGCCCGCTCGGCCACCGCGAACCGGGCGTGCCGGGGGTGGCGCTGGTGGACGACCGGTTCACGTTGGGCCTGATCGCGGACCTGGCGCACGTGGGCCCGGACGTCTGCCGGCTGGTCTTCAACGCCGCCGGGCACCGGGTCGCGCTGGTCACGGACGCCGTGGCCGCCGCCGGCATGCCGCCCGGCCGCTACCAGCTCGGTGGCGCGGACGTGCTGCTGACCGAGGACGGCGTGCCGCGTTCGCCGGAGGGCACGATCGCGGGCAGCGCGCTCACGCTGGACCGGGCCGTGCGCAACATCGTGTCGGTGGGCGTGGAGGTGGCGGACGCGCTGGCGTCGGCGACCATCGTCCCGGCCGAGGCGATCGGCGAGCCGACGCTGGGCCGGCTGGAGGTCGGCGCGGTGGCCGATCTCGTCTGGTGGGACGACGACTTGCGGCCGCGCAAGGTCTGGGTGGACGGCGAGGTCGTGTTCGACCGCGCGGCGGCATACCAGAACGCCGCGGTCGGCCTGGCCGCCGCGGGCCAGTAGCCGCACTGCCGAAGAGGCCCGGGGGACGCGATCCCTCGGGCCTCTTCGCGTTCTGAGCGTTGAATTCGGGTGTTCTGAACGTAGGACACGCGCGACCCGAACGTAGGACACGCGCGTGCTGGAGGTAGGACACGCGCGACCCGAACGTAGGACTCGCGGGGTCAGCGGGTGCGGGTGACCTTGTTCAGGCCGCGGGGGTTGTCGGGGTCGCCGCCGCGGGCCAGGGCCAGGCCGTGGGCCAGGCGCTGGATCGGGAGGATCTCCAGGATCGGGGCGACCTCCTCGGCGGTCTCGGCGACCGGGACGCGCAGGGCGGCGGAGACCTTGTCGGAGGCGGAACCGACGGCGAGGACGTCCGCGCCACGCCCGTGCACGGCGTCCAGCACGTCGTGCAGCGCGTCACCGCCCTTGCCCGCGCTCGTCACCGCCAGCACGGCCGTCTCCGCGTCCACCGCCGCCACCGGCCCGTGCAGCAGGTCCGCCCCGCTGTACGCCCGCGCCGCCAGGTACGACGTCTCCGCCAGCTTCAGCGCCGACTCCAGCGCCGTCGGCAGCGAGTACCCGCGCCCGGTGGTCAGCACCCGGTCCACGAACCGGTACCGCTGCACCGCCTCGGCCACCGCGTCCGCCGAGGAGTCCAGCGTGGACCGCGCCAGGTCGCCCAGGCCCGAGGCGGCCGAGCCGTCACCGCCCCGGATGGCGTCCACCAGCAGGTACAGCGCCAGCAACGTCGCCGAGTACGTCTTCGTCGCCGCCACCGCCTGCTCGACGCCCGCGCCGACGTCCACCGACAGCTCGGCCGCCGCGTTCAACGGCGACGACGCGGTGTTCGTCACCGCCACCGTCACCGCGCCGCGCGCCCGCGCCGACTCCGTCACCTCCAGCAGGTCCGGTGACCCGCCCGACTGCGACACCGCGACCAGCAGCACGTCCCGCAGGTCCGGCCGCGCCCCGTACAGGGTGGTCGTGGACGGCGACACCAGCCCGGCGGGCAGCTCCAGCAGCACCTCGGTCAGGTACTTCGCGTACAGCGCCGCGTGGTCGCTCGACCCGCGCGCCGCCAGCAGCACGAACCGCGGCCGGCGCTCGGCGATCACCGCGGCGACCGACGCGATGGAGTGCCGCCGGGCGACGAGGTCGGCGAAGATCCCCGGCTGCTGGTCGATCTCGGCCGCCATGTGCCTGCCGGGCTGGTGGTCGGTCATCGGAAGTCCCCTGTCAGGTGCTCGGTCGCGAAGGTGCTCGGAGGGAGTCGGCGATGCGCTCGGCCGCGGCCCGCAGGCACACCCGGGAACCGCCGTGGGTGTCCACGCGGGCGACCGCGCCCAGGTCAGGCCCCGGCACGCCCGTCTCGACGTGCACAAGGTCTAGACCAATAGTACCCAGGGACGCCACCAGCTCGCGAGCCCACGCGTGGCGGTGTGCCTCACGCGTCACCACCACGACCGGACGCCCGCCGGCGAGCGAGGCGATCTCGTCCGCCGACGCCGACGCCACCACGGAGGTACCCGGTACGAGCTCCGCCAAGTACGGCCCGAGCCCCCACGGCACGTCGCCGACCGCGATCGACGGCTCCACCGCCAGGTCCACCACCACCGGCGGCCCGGACAGCGCCAGCGCGCCGCGCACCTCCAGCGCCCGCCGTGCCGCGACCAGCCCCAGCGAGGCGTCGTGCGCCTCGACCGACGCCGCCGGCACGCCCAGCGCGGCCGTCCGCCGCGCCGCCTCCTCCAGCCGCGCCACCGGCAGCGCGCCCGACTCCACGGCCGCCACGATGCTGTCGACCAGCCACCGCAACCCGTCGTCGTCCAACGGCTCGCCGCCCAGGCACAGCGCGTCCACCCCGGCCGCCAGCGCCCGCACGGACCCCTCCGCGAGGTCGCCGCCCACGGCCTTCATGTCGAGCCCGTCGGTGATGACCGCCCCGGTGAACCCCAGGTCCTCGCGCAGCACCCGCACCGCCCGCGGGTTCAGCGTCGCGGGCGCCGGACCCCACTCCGGCACGACGAGGTGCCCGGTCATGATCGACCGCACCCCCGCCCGCACCGCCGCCCGGAACGGCACGAACTCGACCGCCGCCAGCTCCTCGGGCGTGCGCGGCAGCACCGGCAGCGCCGCGTGCGAGTCCACGGTGGACGCCCCGTGGCCGGGGAAGTGCTTGGCGCACGCCGCCACCCCGACCGCCTGCATCCCCTCCACGAACGCCGCCACGTGCCCGCCCGCCGCCACCGGGTCCGACCCGAACGACCGCACGCCGATCACCGGGTCGTCCAGCGTCAGCACCAGGTCCGCCGACGGCGCCAGGTTCAGGCTCACCCCGCACGCCGCCAGCCGCGCCCCGATCGACGCCGCCACCGCCCGGGTCAGCCCCGGGTCGTCCGCCGCGCCCAGCGCGTGGTTGCCCGGCACCTCCGACCCGCGGCCCGCGTCGAGCCGGGTGACGTCACCGCCCTCCTCGTCGATCCCGATCACGACGTCCGCCCGCGCACCCCGCAGCTGCGCGTTCAGGGCCGTGACCTGCGCGTCGTCCACCACGTTCCGCCCGAACAGCACGACACCGCCGAGCCCGTCGGCCACCCTCTCGAGCAGCCAGTCCGGCGCGGCGGTCCCGTGGAACCCCGGCAGCAGCACACCCGACGCGAGTCGGTGCAACGACATGCGGTCCTACCCCTTCACCGCACCGGCCGTGACACCGGTGACCATCTTGCGCTGCACGATCAGGAAGAACACCAGCACCGGCAGGGTGAACAGCGCGGACGCGGCCATCGCGCCACCCCAGTCCGTGCCGAACTGCGTCTGGAACCCCGACAGCCACACCGGCAGGGTCTCCTTGGTCTGGTCCTTCACCAGCGACAGCGCGAACAGGAACTCGTTCCACGCCGTGACGAACGCGAACACCGACGTGGCCACCAGGCCCGGCCCGAGCAGCGGCAGCGTGACGCGGCGGAACGCGCCCCACCGGCCGCAGCCGTCCACCATCGCCGCCTCCTCCAGCTCCAGCGGGATGCCGTTGACGAACCCGCGCAGCGTCCACGCGCAGAACGGCAGCGTCACCGCGAAGTAGATCAGCGCCAGCGCGGGCAGCCGGTCCAGCAGGTCCAGGTCGCGCATCATCAGGAACATCGGGATCAGCAGCGCCTCGAACGGCGCCATCTGCGCCACCAGCAGCATCATCACGAAGCCCTTGCGGCCCTTGAACCGCATCCGCGACAACGCCACCGCCGCCAGCAGGCCGACCACGATCGCCGCCAGCACCGCGCTCAACGACACCAGCAGGCTGTTGCCCAGCGAGTTCAGGAACCCCGGCTTGGCCCACGCGGTGGCGAAGTTCGAGCCCGTCACCGAGAACGGGACCAGGTCGTAGCCGGTGGACAGCAGGTCCTTGCGCGGCTTCAACGCCGTCGCGACCATCCAGTACGTCGGGAACGCGAAGAACAGCGCCACCACCAGCGCGGCGACGTTCGCGGACACCTTTTTCGCGATCACAGCTCGCCCTCCTGGGACCGGACCAGCCTGCGCAGGTACTGGAACGTGAGCAGCCCCAGCAGCGCGACCATCACCACGGACACCGCCGCGGCCACGCCGAAGTGGCTCTTCGAGATGCCTTCCAGGTACTGGTAGACGGCCAGCGTCGTGCTGCCGCCGTCCGGACCGCCCTTGCGCATCGCCCAGATCTGGGCGAACACCTTGAAGTCCCACAGCAGCGACAGGAACGTCACCATCAGCAGCAGCGGCCGCAGCTCCGGCCACGTCACGGCGCGGAACGTCTGCCACGCCGACGCGCCGTCGATGCCCGCCGCCTCGTACTGGTCCTTCGGGATCCCGATGGCACCCGCGTACAGCGAGAACGCCAGGAACGGCACGGCCTGCCACGTGATCAGCAGCCCGATCACGGCCAGCGTCGACGTGCCGGTGGAGAACCACGAGTACCCGGCGAACGCGTCGAACCCGAGCTTGACCAGCGTCTTGTTCAGGATCCCGTACTGCTGGTCGAAGATCCACTGGTAGACGGTGGTGGCCGCGAGCAGCGGCATCGCCCACGCCAGCAGCATCGCCACCTGCAGCGCGATCCGCACGACCGGGCTGATCTGCCGCATCAGCAGCGCGATCAGCAGGCCCGCGAGGACCGACACGACGACCACGAGCCCGGTGAACACCACGGTGCGGACCGCGATGCCCCAGAACGCCGGGTCGCCCAGGATCTCGGCGTAGTTGTCCAGACCGGTCCACACGACCTCGCCGCGGGTCAGCTCGCGCAGGTTCAGCTTGCGGAAGCTGGTCACCAGGACGGAGAGGACGGGCCAACCGATCAGCCAGAGGATGGCCACCACGGCGGGGGCCAGCAGCAGGTAGGGCAGCGCCCGGTCGAAGGCGCCGCCCCGACGGCGCGGCGCGCCGTCCGGTGCGGCACGCCGCGGTGCCGACGAGTCGTCCGTCGGCACCGCGGCGTCGGTCGTGTGCACGGCCGTCATCCGGTCGTCATCCGCCCAGGGTCTTCGACAGGGCGGAGTTCGCGTCGGCCGTGGCCTGGTCCAGCGGCTTCGCGCCGGTCAGGTAGGCGGTCAGCATGTCCTTCAGCGGGTTCTGGCCCGCCTCGACCGCGGCCCACGCCGGCGTGGTCGGGGTGACCTTGCCGTTGGGGGCGGAGTCGGCCAGCGCCTTGCCGATCGGGGTGGTGGCCAGCTTCGCCGTGTCGGTCGAGGTGCCGGGCACCGCGCCGCCCTCGGCCAGCATGTCCTGGTACTTCTTGGACGACAGCAGCTTCAGGTACTCCTTGGCCAGGTCGGCGTTCTTCGAGCCGGCCGGGACGGCCAGGTTGGACCCGCCCAGGAACACCGGGGCCGTCTTGCCCGCGGTCTTCGACGGGATCGGGAACGCGCCGACCTTCTCCTTCAGGTCCGGGTTGGCCTTGACCGCGCCCGCGAGCTCCCACGGCAGGCCGATCATCATGCCGACCTTGCCCGTGCCGAACACCTCCATCTGCTGCGGGGTGGCCTCGTCGGCGTCCTTCGGGGCCTTCGTGCCGGAGGTGTCGACCAGCTTCTTGTAGAACTCCAGGCCGGCCTTGGCCTGCGGGGTGTCCACCGCGCCCGCCCAGGCGGAGCCCTGCGGCTTGGCGACGTCGCCGCCCTCGTCCCAGATGAACGACAGCAGCACGTACCACGACTGGCCGGGCAGGTAGAGGGGCTGGAAGTCGGGGTCGGCGGCGTTGGCGGCCTTCAGCTTCTCGATCGCCGAGACCCACTCGTCACGCGACTTCGGCGCGGCGGCGATGCCGGCGGCCTGGAACAGGTCGGTCCGGTAGACGACCGTGCGGTTCGCGGCGTAGAACGGCAGGCCGTACTGCTTGCCGTCCCAGGTCAGCGAGTCCTTGAGGCCGCCGAGCCACTGGTCGCCGTTCAGGCCGGAGACGTCGCCGCTGAGGTCGGTCAGCGTCTCCTCGGCCGCGAACTTCGCCGTCTGGGTGTTGCCCAGCTCGATGACGTCCGGCGGGTTGTTGCTGGTCAGCGCGGTGGTCAGCTTCTCCTGGATGCCGTTCCACTTCTGCACTTCGTACTTGACGGTGACGCCGGCGTGCGAGTCCTGGAACTCCTTGTTCAGCGCGTCGGTCAGGGTGGTCGGCGCCGAGCCGTCCATCAACCACACCGTCAGCGTCTTGGGTTCTCCGGAGTTGCCGCTGCCGCCGTCGGAGCTCGTGCCACATCCGGCCACGGCCACCGCGAGTGCGGCGGCACCTACGGCCAGTCCTCTCCAGCCCTTCACGTTGTGCGCCCTTTCCCCATGCCCCGATCCCACGACCGGAACGCCAAAGTGGTGTAGACCAATGCGGCCTAGAGTGTGCCTCGCCACAGGGCATGTCAAGGCCGTTGCTGGACCGTTGCAAAGTCATCGGATCATTTTCTCGGTCCTTGTCGGGGGTTCGGGCGCACGATCCGACGAGGACAAGGCATCCTGTGTCTGGGAGCGCTGGCAAGGTCGACTGGCAAGGGGCGAGGAGGAAGGCATGCTCGAGACGAGCCCTGCTACTGGCGTGGACGCCAGGACTCGCGCGCAGCGCGAGCCGAAGTACTGGGGACTCAAGCGGCACCTGCTCGACCTGCTGCGCGCGTTGCCGCCCGGATCGCCGATCCCGACGGAGCGCTCGCTCGCGGCGGAGTTCGACGTGTCGCGCACGACGGTTCGGCAAGCGCTTGCCGAACTGACCGTGGAAGGCCGGTTGCTGCGCGTGCAGGGCAAGGGCACGTTCGCGGCGGAACCGAAGGTGGCGCAACGGCTCCAGCTGTCGTCGTACACAGAGGACATGAAGGCGCAGGGCAGGCAGCCGTCGTCGCGGCTGATCGAGGCGTCGGAGATGGCCGCGGAGGCCGAGCTGGCCAGGCTGCTGGGCGTGCGGGCGGGCGCGAAGGTGCTCCGGCTGCACCGGCTGCGGCTGGCCGACGGCGAGCCGATGGCGATCGAGACCACCCACCTGGCGCTGGGCCGGTTCCGCGGCCTGCGCCGCTACCTCGCGCCGGGCGCGTCGCTCTACCAGGTCCTGCGGGAGCGGTTCGGCGTCGAGATGGGGCACGCGGAGGAGACGATCGAGACGGCGCTGGCGTCGCCGGAGGAGGCGGAGCTGCTGGGCGCGGACATCGGGCTGCCGATGCTGCTGCTGTCGCGGCACTCGTTCGACACCGAGGGCAACCCGGTGGAGTGGGTGCGCTCGGTGTACCGGGGCGACCGCTACAAGTTCGTCGCCACCCTGAACCGACCCGCCGACTGACCCCGCCACCGCGTCCCGGTCCGCCCGCGGCCGACCCCGGGAGCAGAATGGGTCGGTGGCGGAGACTGTGGTGTGGGGCACCGGGCGGGCCCGGGCAGTGCTGGCGACGACCATCCTCGGTTCGGGCATGGCGATGCTCGACAGCACGATCGTCAACGTCGCCCTGCCCCGCATCGGCGCGGAGCTGGACGCGTCGGTCGCCGGCCTCCAGTGGATCCTCGACGGCTACCTGCTGGCACTGGCCTCGCTGATCCTGATCGCCGGCTCGCTCGGCGACCGCTACGGCCGCCGCCGGGTCTTCACCTTCGGCGTCCTCTGGTTCGGCGCCGCCTCACTGCTGTGCGGGCTGGCGCCGACCACCGAACTGCTCGTCGTCGCCCGCGTGCTCCAAGGCGTCGGCGGCGCGCTGCTCACCCCCGGCTCGCTCGCCATCCTCCAGTCGGTGTTCGTCCGCGCCGACCGGGGCCGGGCGATCGGCGCCTGGTCGGGGCTGGCCGGCGTGGCCACGGCGATCGGCCCGCTGCTGGGCGGCCTGCTCGTGCAGGCCTGGTCGTGGCGGCTCGCGTTCCTGATCAACCTGCCGGTCGCGGCCACCTGCGTGTGGCTGGCCCGCCGGTACGTGCCCGAGTCCCGCGACGACACCCTCACCGGCCACCCGAACATCGGCGAGTCGGTCGTCGGCGCGGTCGGCCTGGCGGGCATCACCGGCGCGCTGGTCGAAGCGCCGGTGCGGGGCGCGGACGCGCTCGTCGTCGCGGCGGCGCTGGTCGGCGTGGCCGGGCTGGTGGCGTTCGTGGTCATGCAACGCCGGGGCCACGACCCGCTGGTGCCGCCCCGGCTGTTCGCCAACCGCACGTTCGTGCTGGCCAACGCCCTGACGTTCCTGGTCTACGCGGCCCTGGGCGGGGTGATGGTGCTCATGGTCCTGCAACTGCAGGTGTCGCTGCGCTACTCGCCCACGGCGTCCGGCCTGGCCAGCGTGCCCATCACGCTGATCATGCTGGTGCTGTCGGCGCGGTCGGGCAGCCTGGCCCAGCGGATCGGGCCGCGCGCGCAGCTCGTCGGAGGACCCGTCCTGATCGGCGTCGGGATGCTGCTGCTGCGCCGGGTCGAGCCGGGCGCGGGCTACTGGACGGACGTGCTGCCCGGCCTGCTGGTGTTCGGCCTCGGCCTGGCGGCGGTGGTGGCGCCGGTGACGGCGACCGTGCTGGCCGCCGCACCGGACCGGTACGCGGGGGTCGCCTCGGGCGTGAACAACGCCGTCGCCCGCACCGGCAGCCTGGTCGCGGTGGCCGTGCTGCCGGCCGTGGCGGGCCTGACCGGCGCGCAGTACGCCGACCCGACCGCGCTCACCGAGGGCTGGCGGACCGCCCTGCTGGTGTGCGCGGTCGCGTCGATCGTCGGCGGGCTGCTGGCCATCGGCACGGACAACCGCGTGCTCGAACCCACCCCGGACGTCCCGGAGTGCCACAGCTGCGGCATCGACGCCCCGCCCGCGCGCGTGCACGACTGATCGCGCTCACGCGGGCATCGCGCTTCACGGGCACCGGGCTCACGGGCACGGGCTCACGGGCACCGCGCTTCCCGGTCACGGGCTCACGGGCACCGGGCTCAGGGGCACCGCGCTCACAGGTACCGGGCGAACACCTCCGGGTCGACGTTCCCACCGGACAGCACGGCCACGGTCGGGCCCGCCGACGGCCGCGCGAGGTGGGCGGCGACCGTGACCGCGCCGCTGGGCTCCACGACCAGCCGCGCCCGCCGCGCGAGCACCCCCACCGCCTCGCCGATCTGCTCCTCGGTGACCGTCACGATGTCGTCCACGTAGGCGCGCAGGTGCTCGAACGTCAGCTCGGAGGGCTGGGCGCGCAGCCCGTCGGCGATCGTCCGGGCCCGGTCCTCGGCGGGCCACCGGACCAGCGCGCCCGCCCGCAGCGACTCGGCCGCGTCACCGGCCAGTTCCGGCTCCACCCCGACCACCCGGGTGGCGGGGCTGAGCGCCTTCACCGCCGCGGCCACGCCGGAGATCAACCCGCCGCCGCTGACCGGCACGAGCACCGTGGCCACGTCCGGCAGGTCGGCGACCACCTCCAGCCCGACGGTGCCCTGACCTGCGATGACGTCCGGGTGGTCGAACGGCGGGATCAGCGTCGCGCCCCGTTCGGCGACCAGCTCGGCGGCCCGCGCCTCCCGCATCGGCATCGGCACCTGCACGACCTCGGCGCCGTGCGAGAGGGTCGCGTCGACCTTGACCTTCGGGGTGTCGTCCGGCACGACGATCACCGCCGGCACGCCGAACAGCTTCGCCGCGTACGCGACGGCCTGCGCGTGGTTCCCGCTGGAGTAGGCGACGACGCCGCGCGCCCGGACGTCCTCGGGCAGGCTCGCCAGGGCGTTGTACGCGCCGCGGATCTTGAACGCGCCGACCGGTTGCAGGCTCTCCGGCTTGAGCCACAACCCGTCGTCGAACCGCAGCAGGGGAGTGCGGACCGCGGCGTCCCGGATGCGGTCGGCGGCGGCGCGGATGTCGGAGATGGTGACGAGTCCCATGCGTCGATCCTCACCCCTGCGGCGGCGTCACGACTACACGGGTGGTGACCGGAACTCCTCCTGCGTCACCCACGTGGTCCAACAACATTCACACGTCTGTGGCTTGCTTCACCGAAGCGCTTACATCTGGCAAAACCGCCCGAATCGGTGATCGACTCACTACCTTGAGTGAGAGTTAACTGTCAAACGCTACACAGCGCAGTCACGTCGGCGTGTCCTGTGACACACTTCGCCCTCAGATGGCTCGAGCCGTAACAGGTTACGGAGTCATAACGTCGCTCGAACGGGCGAGTACTGGTCGGTAGGGACCGGGGAGGAGTGCGATGCGGAACGCCGGAACGCGGCCTTCGCCGTGCGCCTCACCGTGCGCGACGACCGACCGGGAGGCCCGAGCGACGACCCGGGCGAGAAGTAATGGGGTGGGGCGACCCCTGCCGCCGCCCCACCACCCGTCCCCCTAGAGCCCCCGAGAGCGGTCCCTGCAACCAGGCTCTCGGGTTCCCTGCACCCGAAGATGAGGGAGACGCCTAATGAACCGCACGAGTGCGGTCCGCCTTGCCACGGCCGTCCTGCTGGCCGCCGGCACGGCTACAGCTCTCAGCGTACCGGCCATCGCGGCACCCGCCGCGCCCCATGGCGCAAGCCCGGCCGACACGGAGAGCTACCCCGCCGAGTTGCTCCAAGCGGTGCAACGCGACCTGGGCCTGAACGCCGAACAGATCACCGCCCGTTTGGCGAGTGACGCCCGCGCGGGTGAGGTCGAGTCCGCGGCGCGGTCCGCGGTCGGCGGCGCCTACGCGGGCTCGTGGATCGACCAGGCGACCGGCAAGCTCGTGGTCGCGGTGGCGGACCCGGCCAAGGCGGGCGCGGCGCGTGCCGCGGGCGCCGACGCCAAGTACGTCGCCTTCTCCCACCAGCAGCTGACCGGCGCGAAGTCGTCGCTCGACACCCTGTCGGCGCCGAAGTCGATCACCGGCTGGCGGGTCGACGAGCAGACGAACTCGGTCGTGGTCGAGGTCAACCGCCTCCAGCGGGACGCGGCGGCGGAGTCGTTCCTGGCGGCGGCCAAGTCGGTCAGCCCGGCGGTCCGGGTGGTCGAGGTGTCCGAGAGCCCGACCACGCTGTACGACACCCGCGGCGGTGACGCCTACTACATCAGCGGCACCAGCCGGTGCTCGGTCGGGTTCGCCGTGTCCGGCGGCTTCGTCAGCGCGGGCCACTGCGGCCGCGCGGGTGCCACGACGACCGGCTTCAACCGCGTCTCGCAGGGCACCTTCGCGGGCTCGTCCTTCCCGGGCAACGACTACTCCTGGGTGCGGACGAACTCCAACTGGACCTCGCGCCCGTGGGTCAACCGCTACAACGGCTCCAACGTCACCGTCACCGGCTCCAGCGAGGCGGCGGTCGGCGCGGCGATCTGCCGTTCCGGCTCGACCACCGGCTGGCACTGCGGCACCGTCTCGGCCAAGAACCAGACGGTGAACTACGCGCAGGGCTCGGTGTCCGGCCTGACCCGCACCAACGTCTGCGCCGAGCCGGGTGACTCGGGCGGCTCGTGGGTCGCGGGCTCCGGCTACAGCCAGGCCCAGGGCGTGACCTCCGGCGGTTCGGGCAACTGCTCGTCCGGCGGCACGACCTACTTCCAGCCGGTCAACGAGATCCTCAGCGCCTACGGCCTGAGCCTCACCCGCGGCTGATCCCGCACGAATCGCGCAACGCCCCCGGGCCGTCGGCTCGGGGGCGTTGCGCTGTCCGCGTGAGGTCAGGCGAACTGCACGGACCGCTTGGACAGCCCGTACCAGAACCCGTCGACGGTGGTCGTGGCCTCCTGCGAGGTGCTCGCGCCCAGTGACACGAACAGCGGCGCGAAGTGCTCGGTGCGCGGGTGCGCGACGCCGGCGGCGGGCGCCTTGCGCTCGAAGTCCAGCAACGCGTCCACGTCGCCGTCGGCCAGCGCCCGCCCCGCCCAGTCGTCGAACTCCGCCGACCACGACGGCGGGCGGTAGTCCGGGCCGGTGGACAGGTCCACGCAGCTCAGGTTGTGCGTCATGAACCCGCTGCCGACGATCAGCACGCCCTGCTCGCGCAGCGGGGCCAGCCGGCGGCCGACGTCGAACAGCTCGCGCGGGTCGAGGCTGGGCATCGACATCTGGAGCACGGGGACGTCCGCCTCGGGGAACATCTCCTTCAGCGGCACGTACGCGCCGTGGTCGAGCCCCCGCCGTTCGTCGTGCGACACGGGCCGGTCGACCAGCCCGGTGACCTCGCGGGCCAGCCCGGGTGCGCCGGGCGCGGCGTAGGTCACCTCGTAGTACCGCCGGGGGAAGCCGGAGAAGTCGTACGTCAGCGGCACGGTGGTGGTCGCGCCGAGCGTCAGCGGGTCGTTCTCCCAGTGCGCCGAGACGACCAGGATCGACCGGGGGCGCGGCAGCGTCGCGGACCACGACCTCAGCTCGCCGGTCCACCGTTCGTCGTCGGCCAGCGGGGGAGCCCCGTGGCCCAGGTACAGCACAGGCATCACACCGACGACTGTACGCCTCTTAGTTGAAGTTTCAACCAGGCTGCGGCGGCGCGGGGGTCGTCGGCCTCGGTGACGGCGCGCACCACGACGACCCGCTCCGCACCCGCCGCCAGCACCTCCGGCAGCCGCTCCCGGTCGATCCCGCCGATCGCAAACCACGGCCGGTCGGTCGTGCCCGCGGTGGCGCGCACCAGGTCCAGCCCCGGCGCGGGACGGCCCGGCTTGGTCGGCGTCGGCCAGCACGGCCCGGTGCAGAAGTAGTCCACGCCCGGCTCCACCGCCGCCGCCCGCGCCTGGCCGACGTCGTGCGTGGAGCGGCCGATCACCACGTCGTCCCCGACGATCCGGCGGGCCGCCGGCACCGGCAGGTCGTCCTGCCCCAGGTGCAGCACGTCGGCGTCCACGGCGAGCGCCACGTCCGCCCGGTCGTTCACCGCGAGCAGCGCGCCGTGCCGCGCGCACGCCTCGGCGAGCACCTCCAGCGCGGCGATCTCCTGCCTGGCCTCGAGGCCCTTGTCCCGCAACTGCACCACGTCCACGCCACCCGCGAGCGCGGCGTCCGCGAACTCGGCGAGGTCCGGTCGCGAGGGGGTGCAGAGGTAGAGCCGTGCGTCGGCGAGCCGCCGCCTGATCCGCGTTCCGTCCAGTCCTGGCACGGGCGGCACGGTAACCGCCGCGCCGCCGCGTGCGCTACGGTGGACGTGGTCCGCACGGGAGCCTGGAACACACCGGGCTGAGAGGGAGCGTGGTTCGCTCCGACCGTCGAACCTGATCCGGGTCATGCCGGCGCAGGGAGCGTGAGTGCCTTGGCAGTGCGAGTGACCGTCCTCGGCGGCGGCGTGATCGGCCTGTCCGCGGCCTGGTACGCCGCCCGCGACGGGTACGCCGTCGAAGTCGTCGACCACGGATCGCCGCACGGCGGCTCGTGGGTCGCGGGCGGGATGCTCGCGCCGATCACCGAGGCGTGGCCGGGCGACGAGGACGTGCTGGCGCTCGGCGTCGAATCCCTGGAGCTGTGGCCGGAGTTCGCCCGCGCGCTCGGCGTCGGACTGAGCCCGGCCGGCACGCTCGCGCTCGCCGTCGACCGGGCCGACGTCGAGGTGCTGGACCAGCTGTGCGCCTACCTGGGGCGGATGGGCCGGTCGGCGTCCCGGTTGACGGGGCGGGAGCTGCGGGCGCTGGAGCCGGGGTTGGGCTCGGTCCGCAGTGGACTGTCCGTGCCGGGCGACGTGGCGGTGGACAACCGGGCGCTGCTGCGCGCGCTGCGGCAGGCCTGCGCCGCCGAGGGCGTGGTGTTCGCCGCCGAACCGGCCGAGGCCGTCGACGTGACCGTGATCGCGGCGGGCGCGTGGAGCCGCGACCTGCACCCGTCGCTGCGCGAGGTGATCCGGCCGGTGAAGGGCGAGATCCTGCGGCTGTCGGCCCGGCCCGGCGCGCTGCCGCCACCCCGGCACACCCTCCGCGCCCAGGTGTCCGGCCGTCCCGTCTACCTGGTGCCGCGCGAAGGCGGGTTCGTCCTCGGCGCCACCCAGTACGAGGCCGGTTTCGACGGTGACGTGACCGTCGGCGGCGTGCGGGACCTGCTGCGCGACGCCGAGGTGGTGTGGCCGGGCCTCGCCGAGTACGCGCTGACCGAGGTCGCCGCCGGGTTCCGCGCGGGCAGCCCCGACAACGCGCCGGTGATCCGGTGGCTCGAACCCGGCGTGCTGGCCGCCACCGGCCACCACCGCAACGGCCTGCTGCTCGCGCCCGTCACGGCGCGGCGGGTGCTCGCCCTGCTCCGCGAAGGAGGAAACAGCCGGTGAAGGCGAAGGTCAACGGTGTGGAGCGGGACCTGGCCGACGGCTCGACCGTCGCCACCGTGCTCGCGCTGCTCGACGCACCGCCCAGCGGTGTCGCGGTCGCCGTGGACGGCGAAGTGGTGCCGCGCGCCGCGTGGGCGGCGACGGCCGTGCCCGAAGGGTCCGTGGTCGAGGTGCTGACCGCCGTGCAGGGAGGGTGACGTGGACGACCCGTTGGTGATCGCCGGGCGCGAGTTCGGCTCACGCCTGGTCATGGGCACCGGAGGCGCGGCGAACCTGTCCGTGCTGGAACGCGCGCTGGTGGCGTCCGGCACGGAGCTGACCACCGTCGCGATGCGCCGCCTGGACGCCTCCGGCGGCGGCGTGCTCGACCTGCTGCGCCGGCTGGGGATCCCCGCGCTGCCCAACACGGCCGGCTGCCGCACCGCCGCCGAGGCCGTGCTGACCGCCCGGCTGGCGCGCGAGGCGTTGGAGACGAACTGGGTGAAGCTGGAGGTCGTCGCCGACGACCAGACCCTGCTGCCCGACCCGGTGGAGCTGCTGGACGCGGCCGAGCGGCTGGTCGACGACGGGTTCGTGGTGCTGCCCTACACCTCCGACGACCCGGTGCTGGCGCTGCGCCTGGAGCAGCTCGGCTGCGCCGCCGTCATGCCGCTGGGCTCGCCGATCGGGACCGGCCTCGGCATCCGCAACCCGCACAACATCGAACTGATCGTGTCCCGCGCCTCGGTGCCGGTGATCCTGGACGCGGGCGTCGGCACGGCGTCGGACGCGGCGCTGGCGATGGAGCTGGGCTGCTCGGCCGTGCTGCTGGCGACCGCCGTGACGCGGGCGCAGGACCCCGAGCGGATGGCGGCGGCGATGCGCGCGGGCGTCGAGGCGGGCCGGCTGGCCCGGCTGGCGGGACGCATCCCGAAGCGGTTCTGGGCGCACGCGTCGAGTCCGGCAATGGGGTGATTGCCCGGCACGGCATGATGGATGCTCGTCCTGTCCGTCTGCCCGAGGAGGAGTGCCGTGACGGCCGACCAGGTCGAGGACGCCACCGCCCGGCTGTACCTCGCGATCGGCAGGCTATCCCGGCTGCTGCGGCGCACCGGGTCACCCGGCCTCGGGCCCGGCGCGGTGTCGGCCCTGGCCACGCTGGCGCGGTGCGGCCCGATGAGGCTGGGCGACCTGGCCGCGAAGGAAGGCGTCGCGCCGCCCACGCTGTCCCGGATCGTGGCGGCCCTGGTGGAGGCCCGGTACGTGCGGCGCGAGCCCGACCCTCAGGACGGGCGGGCCTGGCTCGCGACACCGACGCCCGAGGGCGTGACGATGGTGTCCGGGGTGCGGTCGGCGCGGGTGCGGGAGCTGCAGCGGCGGATCGAGGACTTGACACCGGAACACCGCGACGCCCTGGTCAACGCCCTACCCGCGTTGGAGGAGCTGGTGGGCGAGACCGGCTGAGGGCGGTGTCGCCGCCGCCACGCGGCCGGGGGGAACTCCCCGCGACGGCGGTGAGCAGCCACGCCACCAGCACCGCGAAGAACGCGCCGACCGTGTTGTTGTAGAAGTCCTGCGCCTCGCACACCCCGATCGCGGTCAACGCCTGCACGAACTCCACCGCCCCGCTGAACGCCGCCGACACGCCCAGCACCGCCACCGGCCGCCGCGTGGCCAGCGTGGCGAAGAACGCGAACGGCACCATCATCACCAGGTTCAGCCGCTCCAGCGACCCGGTGAGCGAGAACTCGTTCCCCACGCACATCCCGATCGGATCGGTCGTGGCGAGCGTGAACGACCCGCCCGGCCGCGCCAGCGTGACCGCCACCGCCAACGCCAGCCCGCACCCCGCCAGCACCGCGGGCAGCGCCGCCCACCCTCGCCACCGCGCCACCACGAACCCGACCGCGCCCAGGAACACCGACCCCGCGAACAACGCCGCGACGGCCTCCGGTCGGCTCAACACGAGCTCCGCGATGTACGCGTCCTGCTCCGCGTTCCCGAGTGCGCTCATGACTTACAAGACGCACGAGTGCCGCACAGGTGCCTAAGAGCACCCTGAGAACCGGTACCGCGGCACCCGGCCGTCGTCCTGGTCGGGTCGACCTACCACCCCGTCGGCGCTAGCCCTCCAACCGCCACAACGGCGACACCGGACCGACACCGCCACCCAACGGGTACGCCGCCGCCACCGAGCGGACCACGAAGTCCTTGCCGAACCGCACCGCCGACGGCACGTCCGCACCCCGCGCGAGCTGCGACGCGATCGCCGACGCGAGCGTGTCACCGCTGCCGTGGGTGTGCTTGACGTCGTAACGCGGCCCGAGCAGCTCCACGAACTCCGACCCGTCGTACAGCACGTCCAGGCACTCCGGGTCGTCCCACAGGTGACCGCCCTTCACCAGCACCCACCGCGGGCCCATCGCGTGCAACGCCTCGGCGGCCTTGCGCTGGTCGGCACGGCTGCGCACGTCGATCCCGGTGAGCAGCCGCACCTCGTCCAGGTTCGGCGTCACCAGCGTCGCCCGCGGGAACAGCAGCGCCCGCACCGCGTCCAACGCGTCGTCGGCCAGCAACTGGTGCCCGTGCATCGACGCCGCCACCGGGTCCACCACGAACGGCCCCACGTCCACCCGGTCCACCGCCGCCGCGACCGCCTCGATGATCGCCGCCGACGCCAGCATCCCCGTCTTCGCCGCGTCCACCCCGATGTCCGTGGCGACCGCCTCGATCTGCGCGGCCACCACGTCCGGCGGCACCTCGGTGTACCCGGTGACACCCAGGGAGTTCTGCACGGTCACCGCCGTGACCGCCGTCATCCCGTGCACACCGCACGCGAACAACGTCCGCAGGTCGGCCTGTAGGCCCGCACCACCGCCGGAATCCGATCCGGCGATGGTGAGGACCCGCGGCGGCGTGGAGGCCATCAGCCCACCCCTCATCAATCCACTACCGGCAGGTACACCTTGGCCCCGTGGTCGGTGAACTCGTGCGACTTCTCCGACATGCCCGCCTCGATCGCCTCCACAGTGGACAGCCCGCGCTCCTCCGCGTACCGCCGCACGTCCTGGGTGATCTTCATCGAGCAGAACTTCGGCCCGCACATCGAGCAGAAGTGCGCCGTCTTCGCCGGGGCGGCGGGCAGCGTCTCGTCGTGGAACGACCGCGCCGTGTCCGGGTCGAGCGACAGGTTGAACTGGTCCTCCCACCGGAACTCGAACCGCGCCTTCGACAGCGCGTCGTCCCACTCCTGCACGCCCGGGTGCCCCTTGGCCAGGTCCGCCGAGTGCGCCGCGATCTTGTACGTGATCACGCCCGTCTTCACGTCGTCCCGGTTCGGCAGGCCCAGGTGCTCCTTCGGCGTGACGTAGCAGAGCATCGCCGTGCCCAGCCAGCCGATCTGCGCCGCCCCGATCGCCGACGTGATGTGGTCGTACGCGGGCGCGATGTCCGTGGCCAGCGGCCCGAGGGTGTAGAACGGCGCCTCGCCGCACCACTCCTCCTCCAGCCGCACGTTCTCCGCGATCTTGTGCATCGGCACGTGACCCGGGCCCTCGATCATCACCTGCACGTCGTGCGACCGGGCGATGTGCGTCAGCTCGCCCAACGTCCGCAGCTCAGCGAACTGCGCCTCGTCGTTGGCGTCCGCGATCGACCCGGGCCGCAACCCGTCACCCAGGGAGAACGTCACGTCGTAGGCGCGCAGGATCTCGCACAGCTCCTCGAAGTGCGTGTAGAGGAAGCTCTCCTTGTGGTGCGCCAGGCACCACGCCGCCATGATCGACCCGCCGCGCGACACGATGCCCGTGACCCGCTTGGCCGTCAGCGGCACGTACCGCAGCAGCACGCCCGCGTGCACCGTCATGTAGTCCACGCCCTGCTCGGCCTGCTCGACCACCGTGTCGCGGTAGACCTCCCACGACAGCTTCGCCGGGTCGCCGTCCACCTTCTCCAGCGCCTGGTAGATCGGCACCGTCCCGATCGGCACCGGCGAGTTGCGCATGATCCACTCACGCGTCTCGTGGATCCGCTTGCCCGTGGACAGGTCCATGATCGTGTCGGCGCCCCACCGCGACGCCCACACCATCTTCTCCACCTCCTCCTCGATCGAGGAGGACACGGCCGAGTTGCCGATGTTCGCGTTGATCTTGACGAGGAACTTCTTGCCGATGATCATCGGCTCCGCCTCGGGGTGGTTGCGGTTGAGCGGGATGACCGCCCGGCCGATCGCCACCTCGTCCCGGACGAACTCCGGGCTCATGCTCTCGCGGGCCGCCACGAACCGCATCTCCGGCGTGATGATCCCCGCCTTGGCGTACGCCAGCTGGGTCACCGCCCCGTCGACGGGCTCGCGCCGCCCGACCCAGTCCGCGCGCAGCCTGGGAAGTCCACTGTGGACGTCGATGGTCGCGTTGTCGTCGGTATACGGACCGGAAGTGTCGTACAGGTCGACGTGCTCGCCGTTGGTCAGCTCCACCCTGCGGAACGGGACCCGCACACCCTCGCCCACCTCGCGGTAGACCTTGTGCGAGCCCGAGATGGGCCCGGTGGTGACACTGGGCTTGACCGAACGGTCGTCAAGTGCCGTCACGACATTCCTCCCTACGCCGGCATTACCCGGTCAGGTTCAGGCGGTCGGCGGCACCGGAGCCTCGCGCTCCAGCCGCCCTCTCAGCCCGCTGTGGCGCGAGCTCCCGCGTGTGTTGAGTTATCGGTGCGTCGAGCTGTCGGCCTGACCATAGCCACGGCCCGGTCCCGCTGCCAAGGTGCGGATGCCAAGCGCCACCGTTTGCGCGTACCTTTCTCCGCGTGGCTGATCACCGGCCGTTCCCGCCCGGCGCCCGGCGCGTGGCCCGCCCCGCCGCCGTCTCGCCCTGCCCGTCGTGCGGCGACCTGGCGGGCCGCGGCTACCCGGCGTGCCGGTTCTGCGCGGAGTTGGTCGACCAGTACTGGCTGCTCGACTGGCAGGAGCTGCTGGCCGCCGAGCAACTGGCGGAAGGTGGCGCGGGCGAGCGCGAGCTGGCCGAACTCGTGCTGGCCGACGAGGTCGGACGGCACCCGTGGACGTGCACCGACTGGGCGATGACCCTGCTCGCGTGCTCCCAGTGCGGCGAGGAACTGGCCACCGGGCCCGCCGACTGCGTGCGCTGCGCCATGGCCGACGGCCTGCGCTGGTCGTGGGACCACGCCGGCCACCCCACCGCCATGACGGCGGGCGAACACGCGCTGCGCGTGGCCCGTGCGACGTTGCGCGCACCCCGGCGCGCTCGTGACGCGACTGTCGGCGCGTGGCGCCTGCTGCTGCCGTTCCTGCTGGTGGGGGAGTTGCCGACGGTCGGCCAGGTGCGGCGGATCCGGGCCGCGGTCCTGGCCGGCGCGTACGGGGAGCTGGCCGGTTGCGCCACGTACGTCGAGCTGGCGTCGTTCCCGGAGCTGCCGTGGCGGCGTCCGGAACGGTCGGTGCGCGTCGAACACCAGGCGAAGGCCCGGCGTGATCATCACGTCGCCACGGAGGCGGTCGAGGGTGCGGTCGAGGGCGTGCCGAACCCGGGGTCGGGCGAGCCTGCCGCGGACCCGGTTTAGCGCGCCTACCAGCACCAGGCGCCAGGTCGCGTCCACGGCTCTGACCTGCGCGAACGCCTCAACTCCACCGGCTATCCCGCCACCCAATCGGGTGATCATCAAACAATCAATCAATCAAAACGCCGTTATCCGCCGCCTGGAACGTCGGTTGAAACAAAGAGGACCGCCCCTCAACCCCACCCGTCCCACCTAACCCCGCCAACCCCGCCGCCCCTGACCAACCCGCCTCCCAACCCGCCCCCACCACCTGCCCCCCACCAACCCAACCCCGCCGTCCCGACCCAATCCGCCCCCGCGCCGTGCCGGCCAAGCCCGCCACACCCCGCCCCCAGCCCGCCCGGACTCCGCCCAGCCATCCCGCGTCCCAGCCCTGCCGCGCGCCAGCCCAGCCGCGCCCCAGCCCTGCCGCGCCCCAGCCCAGCCGAACCCGGTCTCACCCGACACTGTCCGCCCACGCCCTGGCCCGCCCAGCCCTCGCAGCTGCCCCGCCCCCGCCCAGCCCGACCACGCTCGCCCCGGCCCCGGCCCCGGCCCCGGCCCCGGCCCCGGCCCTGGCCCCGGCCCCGGCC
>JBFBCZ010000012.1:0-236897 GCA_040689555.1 Actinosynnema sp. NPDC051121
GCGGACGAGTTGGTCGCACTTCTCATCCTGCCGTCGGAAGACCCGTCCGCCCGTTCAGGGCCGCCCCACCGTCACCAACGTCATGACCCGCAACAGCTAGCACCCCTGCACCGGCAGTCCCGAGGTTGCCGACGTCCGTACAGACTTCGCCAGCCCGTTGCCAGCTCCGACGTTCGGTTGGCTCCCGCCGCCCTGAACGTCTCGACTTCACCGACCACCCCATGCGACCTCCCTGGTGGGTGGTACGGATGACGGTCCGTCCGCCATCCAGCTGGAACAGCGGTCTGACGACTGTCGAGAAGCTCATGGTTGTAATTGGTACCCAAAGTCTCCCGCAAATCTTCGCCGAAGATAAGCTAGATCGGCTGACCGAGTGGACCACAAGGTTCACTCGCTTGGCATAGCGCTGCTGGCCTCACATGGACGCCGACCACACGAATGCCCGCCCGGAGTCGCCATAGGTTCCGACATTGCAACCTTGGAAGGCCGATCGGTGCCGCCGACCAGCAGACCGACCCGAACGGCCCAGTGACAACATTGCTCCGCGTAGCGCGATCGTGGGCGGATTCTTCGCAAGGTGCACGCTCGGTAAACGCCCACGTGGAGCCACCCGGGCGATCTTGCCGTTTCACGCGACCGGACTCGCTACCGCCTGCACCTGCCATCCGGCACAAGCGGACCAGGTCATGGCCACGTCAACGCGCAACGACAACCGGCGCTCGAACTCATGCCAGCCGACCTTCACGATGCCGCAGACGGTGAGGCTCAACGCGCTCGCTATCGCGATACACCCATCAACACGTACAGGATCGACCACCGGGCGTCGTCGTTCGCCGTCAACACCGCAATCCGCCGCACCGCTACGACCTGCGGCGCCCCTTGGATGACCTCCGCGCGTTCGCCGTGAGCGCGCACGGTTTGCGCAGGTCACAGTGGTTCCTGCTCACCCAATCAAGCGTCGCCGCGCCCCCAACACCGGAATCGCCGCCACCTTCTCCGCTGGCAAGTCCTCCCACAGCAAGCCCATGGGCCGCCGCGGGTTGCTGCACCGGATGACCTCCTCCGGCGTCACGATGATGTCCACGCTGAAGTCGTGGGCTGTCTCGGGCAGCTCGTCGTCCACGACCTGGAGCTGGTGCACCGTCGTCACGATCGTCGTATTCTCGGAGATGAGCCCGGCCTCCTGCAGCAGCGCCACCTCGATGTCGGAGTAGCCCGCGCCCTTGCCAAGGCGCACACCGTGTCGGTTCACGGCCACGCTGCCGCACACGATCAGGTCCACGGGCTGCATGGCGTCAACATCAACCTGGCGGCCGAGCCTCACCGCGGTGTGCCGTACCGACACCTCCTCGGGTGTCACGGTCAGCTCCGCCGGGTCGAGCAGGATGAACGGCTTCGGCTCCGCGAGCTTCGGCACAGCCATGTAGAGCAGCTTGCCGTCGTGGAGGGCTCTTGCCCGGACGGGCTCTTGTGGCGTGTCCGGCACTGCCTTCACCACACGCGCTGCCCGCCACTCGGGCAGTTCAGCCAGGCGGGCGGCGGCTACATCGGCTCCGAAGAACGCCGGGATGCGGCCGTGGACACCTGGCGGCACGGCGTGCTCGCGTTCAAGCAGCGACCACACCTTCTCGCGTGCGGCTTGCTTCACCTGGTCGACGTCCGCCACCTGGTGCTCCCTAGGGTTCAGCGCGTAGCCATCAGGGTCATGACCCGGTCGTAGACATCTTGCACGCTGGGTTCACGACGCCACGGCTGCATTTCGCGGCAGGCGTCAAACAGGATGTTGAGCCCGCCGCCGCCCCAGGTGGCCTCGATGACGTCCATCGCACCGTGCAGCGTGCCCGCGGCTTCATCGAGCTTGGCTTGGCGGATGTAGGCCAAGCTGAGGTTGCCGAGCACGATGGCCTGCGACTTCGAGCGGTCGCGGAGCTGGGCCGCAGTGGCTAGGAGGATGGGCTCGGCCTGCTGGGCACGGCCGAGGAAGAGGTAGCACGAGCCAGCCAAGCGACCATGCTGCGTAGGCGAGAACAGCTCGAGCGCCGCGTCGTCCTCGTCGATCCGCTCGAAGCGAGTTTCGGCGTCACCAAGGGCCTGTTCGCACTCAGCCAGTTCGCCTCGCATGGCGTGGGCTTCAGCCGCATGCAACACGGCGAGGCCGCTGAGGACGTGGCTTGTGTCCGCGGTCGTCTCGGCTGCCCGGCGCGTGAGGGTAAGCCCGGTGTCGGGGTCGGTCTCGCCGTAGAGGGCGACGTAGCTCTTCCGCAGCAGGGCGAGCCCTTCGGCCGCTGTGTCGTGGACCTTCCGAGCAGCAGTGACAGCTTGGTCGAAGTATCGGTGCGCAGTGGCGTGGTCACGGCGCTGGGAGGCGTCCCACACCAACTGGCCCATCAAGATGGCGCTCTCGGCCTCCACCGCGCTCAGCTCGCGGCGAATCCGCTGCGTCTTGGCGTGGCTCGAAAGGAACGTGACCTGCCCGAGCGCTTGGCCGGTCTCGGCCAGCAGCGACGTCGAGGGCGCGCGGTCATAACGCTCATCCAGCTCGTGGACGCGCTCCCGCAGTCGCGCCACCGCTGTGAGATCGACACTGCCGGGGTGCTGGAGCGTGTAGGCCAGGCGTTCGTCTGGTTCGTCGTCGTCACGCTCGACGTCGACGAGCAGCGCTTCAAGCCCGTCCGGTGAGACATCGAGCAGACGAGCCAGCTTGGGCCGAAGCCACGGCTGCGGCCCGTCCCCGGTGACACCACGCTCCCAGCGCTGCACGGTCTTGGGATCGACGCCGAGCGCTTCGGCCAGCGACTCCTGGCTGAACCCCAGCGACTTACGGCGCCTCGCCAAGCTTCGCCGTCTGGCTGCCACGTCGGTCTCCCGCCGATCTGCCGTTGTTCGTGCAGGTCATCGGGGTCGATGTCCGGTTTCTGCCCTGACACCGCCCGGAGGACGCCCTGTGTTCGATCCGCTACATCCGGTTGTCTGAGCGTACGGCCACCAAGACGACCCGGGCAACGGCACTTGAGAGCCATCGACCAGCACCAACGTTCCCCACCAGCCCACCTTGACCTGCTCGACCGCGATCTTCGGCTTGGTCCCCACCGAGGAGCCCAAGTCCCCATACCGGCAGGGCCGACGACGTTGAACCCCGACGCCGTCGTCGGCCCTGCCATCCACCTCCGCTACCGATCACTCAGGCGGCAACCCCATGACCAACCTCGCAGCCGTGATCCCCCTGCAAGGCAAGGACATCCTCGGCGAGAGCGCCGCTTCGACGGCCGACGTTCCCGAACCGGCCACCCTCTACTACCTGACGGTGATCGCCTTCCTGCTGCACGTCGATGTCGAGGGCTCGTGCCCGCGGTGTCGTGAGGTGTGGCCCTGCGACCACGTGCGCCGCGCGTACCGGCTGCGGGAGGGGTTCTAAAGCCATGCTGCCCGCCAAGAAGGAGAAGCCCTCCCTCCACGCGGAGGCACCCAAGGTCGTGTACGGCTACCTGCTGGCCGAGGAGCCGGACGAGCTGGAGATCGTGGCCTGGCAGCGGGAAATTCGGCACTTCTGCCGCACACGTGGTCTCGTGCTGGCCAACGTGTTCGTCGACCGGGGGCCCCTTGGCGACACGGTGCAGCGGCCTGGTCTTGGTGGCCTCCTGGACGTCCTGGCCATGCCGGAAACGTTCGGCTTCGTCGTGCCCAGCGAAGACCACCTGGGGCGCTCGAAGCAGAGCCTCATGGTGCTGGCCCTGCGCATCTCGCAGACGCAGGCACAGATCGTGGTCATGAGCCAGCACCAAGACAACACGTCGGTGTGGTGGTAACGCCCATGTTCGAGGACGACCTCACGAGGCAGCTGCTGCACGACGCGCGCTTCGCCGCGCTGCCGCTGCTCGACGGCGACGGTGTGTTCGCCGGGCTGCATCTTCACCGCGCCGTTCCAGGCGGCGTGGTCGACGTCATCCAGGTGTGGACGGACGAGCGCGAGCTGTACCACGCCGCGCATGCCAGGGTGCGGAACACCTTCAGCCCCGACGCACCGTTTGCGCCACCCGCTGCGTTGGTGCGCGTCAGCGGTCGCCTCGGCGACATCGCGGAAGCGCTGCTGCTGCCGCCCGGACAACGCCTCCCGGTTCCGCCGGAGTAGCGCCGAGTACTAGCGGCCCACACCCAAAGACAGCCCCTTCAGCCGTGAGGGGGTGGATGAGGCACGCGAAGCGGAAGGAGGTGATCACGTCATGGATGAGTCCGAACTGGGACTGGTGGTGCAGGTCGAGCGCACCCCGGTCGTCCAGAACCGCACGGAGTTGCAGGCGTCGGACGGCGCTGTCGGTGACTCGGGTGAGACCCGCGACCCGTAAGCCGTAAGACCGTTCCTCCAGGTACACCCACCCAGAAGCAGAAGGGGCTCCGCACAGCACAACGCCGCGGAGCCCCTTCTGTCATGAAAGAAAAGGACACCCACGTGATGGATCACCAGTTGGTTCGCGGTATCGAGGAGGCCCTGGGCTGGATGGGGCCGGGGTTACTGGGTCGTGAGTTCGCCCGCGGTTCCCTCCCCGACCCCGTCTTCGGCACGAAGCTGCTCACGCCCGAGAAGTTGCTGGACATCATCATGCGGCGGAGCCTGACGGCGTCGCGGCTGCGCATCCTGCAAGGTGGCCGCGACCTCCACCCGAACGCGTTCATCTCGACCAAGCCCGTCCGGCGCTCTGAGGGCGTCCCGATGGTGGACATGGAGCGGCTGGGGCGGCTCATCCAGGAAGGCGCCACGCTGGTCCTGGATGGCGTCAACACCTACGACCCGACATTGGAGGTCGCCTGCCGGGCCCTCCAGTGGTGGACGCACGAGCTGGTGCAGGTCAACACTTACCTCACCACCGGAGATGCGGCCGGGTTCAACCTGCACTGGGACGACCACGACGTGCTCATCGTGCAGGTGGCCGGGCAAAAGTCGTGGGAGGTGCGGGGTCTTAGCCGCCCGGCACCGCTGTACCGCGACGCCGAGCCGAACGTCGAGCCGCCGGAGGAGATCGTCTGGAAGGGCACTATGCAGCCCGGCGACGTCATGCACATCCCGAGGGGCTACTGGCACCAGGCCACGCGAGAAGACCGGGGCGACGGGTTCAGCCTGCACCTCACGTTCGGCTTCCCCCAGCGCACCGGCGTGGACTACTTCACCTGGCTGGCCGACCAGTCCAGGCGGAGCGAAGTGTTCCGACACGACATCGCCCGCTGGGACTCGGTGCGCTTCCGGGGCGAGCAGCAGTTCGCCCTCACAGACGCCGCAGTGAAGCTGGCCGCGACGACGAGCATCGAGGACTTCCTGGCCGCCCGCGAGCGGGAGATCCCGCCGAGCAGGCACATCACCACGCACGGCGTGTTCGGTTCTCCCTCGGCGGTGGTCTGCGTGACCGAGTTCGCGCCGCACCTTGAGGAGCTGGACGACACGGTGGTCCTGGCCGCAGCCGCCCGGCGGATCGAGTTCGGCAAGACCGCGCTTCCGGCGCTGAAGTTGCTGCTCAGTGGGAGGCCGGTGGCCATCCCGGAGGTGGCAGCCGAAACCGGCGTCGATGCAGCGATGCTCGCGGAAGTCCTGGTAGAGGAGGGCATCTGTGCCACAGTAACGCCGGAACTGGCTGCGGGCTACGAGGGCGTGCTCACGAGCGAAGGTCGCTAAGCAGCCGCTCGGCATTGTCACCAGCGAGCGGCACCAGTTCGTCGGCGTAGCCGGGCGGGTAGCTCAGGATCTCGGCGCAGTGGTAGAGCTGCGCGAGCTTGCCCGTCCGGCTGTGCAGATCGTCATGAAGCGCCTCGAAGACGCGCTCGGCCAGCTCTGGCACAGCGAAGGAGGAGGCCCACAGGTTGGCGGCGTCCCAACCCCGCGGTGCCATGCCCCAGTCTTCCCAGTCGAGGAGGTAGCAGTTCGGAGCCGTCAGATTGGCCCAGGCGAGATCGGCGTGGGCGGCTCGCCACTCGGTAACCAAGGTGTCCACCTCGGGGAAGACCCTCTCGATCGTCGCGCTGACGCGCTCCTGCGTGACGGGCTGGAGGTGCGGCGTGGCGATCCGGGTCGTGGTGTGCGAGGCGAGGTTCGTCATGGACTTTGAGAAGGTCGCCCACCACGACTCGGACAAGCCGGGGTTCTGCTTCAGGGTGCCTCCGGCCTTGATGGGCGTGTCCTGGATCAGCTCGGTTTCGTCGGCCCGCCACATGACGCCGAGGTCGTGGTCGATCCAGGAGACGCCTTGCAGCCAGGCGGGCATGGCCACGCCCTGGAGGACTGCAGCCGTCTCCAGACCCCAGCCCTGGCCGTCCACGCGGGCGAGATCACGGACTTCGATACGCACCCAGGTGCCGCGGGCGGTGGTGTAGCCGAGGGAGCGGCGTTTGCGAACTTCAGAGCGGGGGTCGAGGTCTGTGGCGAGGGTTTGCTCGACGCGGGAAGTGATGGGTTCGGTGGAGGTTTTGCGGAGGTCTGGGGACATGAGGAGAATGCTAACGGCAATGAGCTGAGAAGTCGCAGCCACCCGTTGAGGGAATGCGTCGACGCACATCCACAGGGAGGCATTTGAAACTCACGATAAAGTTTACTATGCTAGGCTCGATCCTTCAATTAGATGCACCCAATGGTCTACAGTCAATCACCTGCCCGCATCGACCAATTGGAGCAGTCGACAACTACCGCTTGCCACACTTATAACAGAATGATAGCCTCAATCCCGCTTGGAGCGGCTACGATCAACCGATTGAGGCAGGCACAATGGCAAGTTCGGATGACTTAGTTCCATCCACCACAGACGAAATTCTTCAAATCTGGCGTGACGACCTGACTAGACGGTACCCCAACTTGTCTCCAGCTCTGCAGATGAAAGCAGAGCAAGAGTTCAAAATTTGGTTCAAACAGTCGGTCGACTCTGGCCAAATTCTAGGATTCCTCGATCTCCAGAGTGGAGCCGAATCCGGCTTCAACTTCTTCAATGTCAGCAAGGTGCTTCGCGGTATCGATCAAAAAGGTGGTCGGTGAGATGGCCTGGCGATTCCGTCGGCCGCGGCCGCAGATTGTTAAGCAAGTTGACATTGGTGAGGACTTCGTCGCACAGGTGGTGCGCATCCCCCTCGTCATCCCGGACGCGTCAACCATCCTCGAAGGGCATGTAGTTGTTGAAGGAAAATTCGACTTGCCCCAGCTAGAAACTGCTCAACCGAACGTCGACGAAGACAAACAGGAGCCACCAAACCTAACGCCGCCATCATCTTAAGGCGTTTGCGCACACCGAAGCCCTATATGAAAGCACCCCCGCCGTCGATCAGATATGGATACATCCAAACGACGAACGGGGGTTACTACTAGGTTGCTAGTACGACCCTCCTCATGTGACGAGTCCACGCGGTTACTTCTCCACGAGCCATACCTGTACAACAGGCTGAGGGGAACAGGAACTCTAGCCTCTGAGGCCGGATACCAGCACTATCGGCGGCTTTAACAACGATAGGGTCGAATGCGCCCTGGACTCTATTCCCAACGATCGTCCACGCATCTTCGCCCTGATTGACGAGTAGTTCCGACTCGATGATTTCAGCGAGACGATCCTCAAAGGCTTTGACGCGCCTGGCCGCTAGCCGTGACGCCCTGTAATTCACCGTCCATAACTGTCGATACTCCTCGCTCTCTGACTGAAGCCAACTCGTGTCACGTAGCTTGTCGGCCCACCAGCGCGCCATTACGATCGCCGCTGATCGGGGCTTTGGCTTCGACATCGATTCTCCGCATCGCTCATCGCTGTCCAGCGCAGCCATGGATTCCGCTACGTTGTTTGACCCATGGCTGCGCTCGAGATGAGATGCGGAAGTGCACTGATTCATCTAGATGAACTGGACTCAATCCATCTTCACATTGGAAGTGATGCGCATAGTTAAACGACCGCGAAGACTGCGGGCATCTTGCTAAATAAAGGAGGGTACCAGCGAGCCTAAATTAGATTTTATACGGCTTTTATCAACTGTCAATCCCGAACCGGTCCATCCGTCATGTCGGTCGGAGGTGCCGAGGCATCGTCGATCGAGGTATGAGGAATCTCGGTAGGCCGATTGAACTCGTCAAGCAACTGATTACGAACCTCCTCACCCAGCATTGACATGTCGAACCGGAGTTTGACCCGGTGTACTTGAATAACATCATCCTCGACTACCGGCGTCACTCTTGCAAGAGAAGCACCCCGAAATGGCTCCCAGTAGTCCGCAATCAGTGCAGCCACTACTTCTCCAGGCCTTTGCCCTTTTGCACTTTCAACATAGAACAACTGACTAGCAAGCACCCCAACGATCTCAAACACCTGCTCAGGCGTTTTTACCGACCCTCCATCCTCACGCAGTGCGTTCTCAATTCTACGAACCAACACGACTCTAAGGTGGTTGATAATCTCTTCACCAGCACGGGAATGGATCAACTGTCGAATCAGCGCTCGAGTGAACTTGTGAACTCGAACATGGAGCTCACGAACATCAATCAACGCATGATTATTAAGAAGTTCCAAGAGGGCGTCTAGAACCTCTCTCAGTAGTTTTATATCTACACTTGAATACTGCGGATTCTGGCCGAGAACATCAACGAGGACATCAATCGGTATAACGTCACCTAGATAAACCATATACTCAAGCAAGGAAGCCGCGTCATCGTAACGGTGCCTAAGGTCGCCCAGAGCAACTTCGTAACGCCCCACGAGATCGCTAGAGGTGCTTTTAAGCACCAGACTCGAGCTATCTGGAAAGACTCGACAAAAGTCGGCAACCGACAGCCGATTACGCGCACGACTCAGGAATCGCTTAACCGCCTCAAGTGCCTGCGGCGACCGACCTACGGTCTCAACCAGAGTCTGCAGTTCAACTTCGCGACTTCCGGGAAACCACACGGCTGCCAAGGTTATCGCCTCGTCGAGTTTCATGGCCTGGACCGGCAGATGCACTACGAAGTCGTGCCACGAGATGTATTGGCTGCCGACTAGAATAACTACCGACCTCAGCTCGTTGACCTCGAGTGCGTCCAAGAGCGATGTGTCACGAGGTTGATGCACGATTACGAAATCCGGACTGCCGTCCTCGTGCAATTCACGAATAAACCTTCTGACGAGTTGGCCTTCAGTCAGCAGATCTGTCTCGACGCCGCGCCGATTAAGTGCAGTAGCGATCGTTTGAGCGAGCCGCGTATAGTCGCTGGACTCGACCTCGATACTACTTTTACCAAGTCGAACCTTCTCGTCAACTAGTTCATTAACCAGCCGCTTTTTACCTACCCCAGGCGGCCCTACGAACGCGATGACCTTCGCACCGCTCCTCAAGGCGGCATCAAACGCCTCGTGATACTCGTCCCTCCGCACGTACGGCACCTCATCCACTCGTCGCGAAGTGCGGGTCGGTTTGATGTCTGCGAGATCGTACGGGTTGGACAGAGTGTCAGAACTGGGCGCGGGGGCAACCGCGACTGCTGGCGAGTTTGATCCGATATCAACAAGCGCCATCGCAATCTCACGACGAAGTTCCGCAAGCCTTCGCCTGCGCGACGATTCGGAACCTATCCTTCCGGCCTCTCGCCAGAGTTCTTCAAGTATCGTCGCATAAAGCTTGCCTTCGCTACGAACCAGACGCCGAACAGAGACTGCGTCCGTAGGTAAGCTGTCAAGGTTGAACAGGCGTAGCGCAGCGTGCTTGCGGGGGATCTTGCCCAAGAATCCCTCAAGGTGAGCGATACCGCTTCTGATCAGGGCCCCCAGTGCCTGATTCCTGCCACGCTGCCACTCGAGGGGGAAGAGTCTCTCCGCCTGTTGACATAGCCAACGAATGTCTGTCGGACTTGTGTCACCGCGCGGCAGGAACGCATGATCGATTCCGCGTTGCGCCAAATGGAGTAGCTCGTCAGCAATCTCCTCTACAGGCGGTCTGTGCGACGACATCGGCCAAGTATGCCGGAAGTGGTTCCCCAACCGCCCGCACGTTCTTGTTTGACCTCGGATCTGTCCGTTCGACGCCACAGCGGCCCTGTGGGGCGATGCGTCGAGGCTGCCAGTACACCGCGACAAGATCGACATCGAGCGCTCTACGCGGCACCGGGGGGCGTACTCGTGTACTCGCACGGGTTCATCTTCGCAACAGGCCACCGGTCAGTGTTGCCGGTCAACTCGCGGTCAGATTGACCGGCAACACTGACCGGTAACGCGTATGAATTGGCACGTTGCTTGCCTACGGTCGTCCTTGTCCATTGGCGCCCGGATTTCCTGGGCGAAATCAATCACCAAGAACAAGGAGACCCCATGTCCCGCAACCGCTACACCAAGGTCATTCGCGAAGGCGAACGCGATCAGCTTGCCGAACAGGAGCGCAAACTCGAAGTGCTCCGCGCCTCGCTCAAGCGCGGAGACGAAGGATCTGTCATCCCGAGCGCCGACGATGCCAAGCACGCAGGTAGCAAGCGTCGCGCGGAGAACAAGAAGCACAAGCCGAAGCACCGCCGAGATCACGACGACCATTCTTCGTAACTCCTAAGAAGGAGCCGGGGCTGGCGTTGGCTAGCCCCGGCTCCTTCTCGCCACCTCACGAGAAGGAGAACCCACATGAAGCTCACCAACGTGTCGGCACGCCGCGTCGAACGCAGGCACATGACCATTCCCATGGTCGCCACGCTCACCGCAGCAATCTTCTCCGCCTGCGGCGGCGCCCCTTCCCCCCACGCCGAGTTCGCCGCCAACCAGCAGCTCCTCGCCACCTGTGACCCGGCCAAGCTGCCCGCCTCTCTCGTGGAGATCGACGGCACCGGGTCGAGCGCCAGCGACGCCATCACCGCGGAGCGCATGACCGCCATCGAGTCCATCGCCACGCGCACGGCTGTGTGCTCCGGCCATCTGCGGATCATCGTCTTTTCCGCGTCGAGCACCGCCACCACGGTGCTGTTCGACGGCGACCTCAAGCAGCCGGGAGCAACGGACAACGCCCGCCTCCGCCGCGTACCCGAGGGGGTGAAGGGCGTCATGGAGACGGTGCGCTCCAGCTACAGCTCGACCGTAGCCACGTTGCCCCAAGGCGCCAGTGACATCCAGGCCCAGTACCGCCTCGCCGCAGAGTGGAAACAGCAGCTCGGCGGCAACTACACGCTCAACCTCGTCATCCTCTCCGACGGCTTCCAGAACGTGGGGGTCGACTTGGCCGCGAAGGCCCTCTCAGCAGACGAGGCGAAGGCGCTCGCCGACCGAGTGGCCGTGCCGAACCTCGCCGGTGCGTCAGTGACCGTGGCTGGGCTCGGCCGCATCGCCAAGGGCACGCCGCCCTCGGCTGTCGTGGAGGGCTTGGTGCACTACTACGACGCGCTCTGCGCCAAGGCCTCCGCTGCGAAGTGCACCTCGGTGTCGAACTACACCGAAGCGGGCCGGTGACGCACATGACCAACGAGCTGTTGCCGCCGCGCGGAAGCGGCGAACCCGTGGACAGCTGGAAGCGCGAAGCTGATGCCGTCACGCTTCCCCGGCTGGCCGACGCCAGCGCCCTCGCTCGTCCCTCGGCAGTGGGCACGACGTACGCCGAGCTGGAGCACGCGGTGCTGGCCGACGAGCAGGAAGCCAGTTGGGCGGCCGAAGGGGAGCGAAGCGCCCGGCAGCATCGGGCGAAGGCCCGCGGCGTCGACCAGCACGTCGAAGGCCTCACGCTGGCACTCGGCGAACGCGCCACGGAGCTAAAGGAAGCCCAAGCGGCTTACCAGCACGCGGCCAAAGTGCTGGGGCCGTACGTCCGACGCGAACCCGGCGGCAAGATCAGGTACTGGGTCTGCTGGCCACTCCTCGTCCTCGGGGACACGGCGGGAGTCTGGTCAGCCGCGGTGGTGCTGGGCGACGTCGTGTTCATCGCGTTCTGGCAAGCGCTTGCGTCCGGTGTGGCCGCTGCGTGCGCTGGACTTATCGGGTCGGAACTTCGCGACATACGGATGGCCAGGGCTCGCCGCCGCGACCCCGACGACCTCACCGAGGACGAGCAGCGCTACCGCCGCTTGTTCATCACCACCGACGACGGCATGCCCATCGTGAAGCTCATCGGGCTCTTGTCTGTGCTCGTCGTCGCGCTCATCGGAGTCGGCATCTTCGCACTCAGGAGCAGCATCGAAGGTCCAGTGGCCGGGCTGACGTTCGGCCTCCTCGCCGCCGCCACGGCCATCGGCTCAGGGCTACTCGGTTACAGCGCAGCCGACGAGGTCGCGGATCTCCTTGCGTCGATGGCCAAGCGCATCCGCCAGGCCGAGAAGCGCTACCTCAACTTGGCCGCCGCGCCGGTGTTCACCACCAGGGCGACATCGGACGAGACGGCGGACTCGCTCGTCCGGGAGGCCGCACACCGCGGCACCGCCGCAGCCAAGCGCGTTGAGTCGCTGGGCTGGCGGGTACAGCGCCGGAACCCGCATGTGGTGGGCCACGGTTACGCGGTTGGCGAGACGTGCGGGGCTATCGGGTGGAGGGCAAGGCGGGGTGACGGCTCGTGAAGCGGCTGCCGCAGCTCCAACCAAGCATGTTGCTGGCACCGTCACTGGTCGGAGGCGAGGCTTCGGTCTCGCCTCCGGGCGCCCCACTCCGTCAGGGCGGCTTCGACCTGGGTGATCCTGGTGAGCCGTCACCGGTGCCAACGCTGGTTATCGCGCTCGCCGACGACTCCGGCTCGGTGACTACCACTGGCGGGTCAGATCCGCTGGCGAACCGCTACGCCGAGATGCGCGAAGCCTTCCGGGTGGTGGCCCGCCGCGCCTCCCGCCGTGAGCGCGGAGCCATCCTCCACTTCGACACCCCAACCGACGCCGATGTCCCGCCGACACCGCTGACTCGCCTTGGGATGCAGCGGCTTGGGCGTGGTCTTCGCGTCCCGCACCAGGTGTGCGGATCGAGCGAACTGCTGCCGGGCCTCCGCCGGGCCACCGAGCTGGCGCGGTCGTACCCCACGCATGAAACGACGCTTGTGGTGCTGTCGGACTTCGCTCTTCTGGATGCCGACCCAGCCGCCGCACTCCGCGAACTGGCGGCGTTCCCCGGCGACGTGCATGCCGTGATGCTCGGCAGCGTCGCCTCCCCTGGCACGTTCGACGAGCGCATCACGGTGACGTCCGTGACGCACGAGGCGCAGCCAGGTGCCGTGGCGCGGGCGCTCTTTCGCAGCCTCATCACCCACCGACCTGGCAGCAACACCACCAGCGGCTGATCCTTTATAGAGAGGAGTCTGTATGCAGGAGGAGGTAAGCACAGTTCACGGCGAATCAACGCCGAAGTTCCGAACGATCCTCGCCGACCCGCCTTGGGACATTCTTCAGTCCGGTAGTCGTGGTGCCGATCGACACTACCAGCTGATGACCCTTGAACGAATCAAAGGTATGCCGGTACGTGAATTAGCCGAACCGAACTCGCATCTCTGGCTATGGGTTACAAACGCAACGCTGCGCCACGGCTACGAAGTGGCCGAGGCATGGGGCTACATCGTCCGCTCTCCGCTCACCTGGGTCAAGTTCCACCTAGGCTTCGGCGTGTACTTGCGGAACGCTACCGAACACCTTTTGTTCGCCACTAAGGGCCGCGCGCCGGTCGAATTTCGCTCGCAGCCCACCTGGATCAATGCGCCGCGACAGGAGCACTCCCGCAAACCCGATGAGCAGTATGCCGTTATCGAGAGGGTGTCAAGCGGCCCGTACCTCGAACTGTTCGCCAGGCGGCGACCGCCGAGCAACCAGTCGTGGGCGGTGTGGGGCAACGAGATCGACTCGGACATCGAGATCCCCGGATACCCGGTGCCGCGCTCTCAACCAGCACCAGCAGACCCGCCAACTACCGGGGCACCGTCATGAAATTCCTCCCCTCAGGTAGTGACGGACCGCGTCCGCCACTCGCCGGGCGCCTTATCGGCCTTGCGATCGGGCTCGCGCTGCTCTCGCTCGCCGTCATGCTGGCGCTCGACGTCATCGCCGAGCTGCTCGCTATAGCGGTGCCGCTCGCGGGCGTGGCGGTGGTCTACATGCTCACGTTCCGTCGCCCCCACAAGTAGCCAAAAGACGCTGCAATACCCAACCCATAATTCTAGCGACAGGAGACGTATGCCCAGACGAAGCCGCAAGAGACTTGTTGGCAAGCACGAAGAGAACACCACCCAGCGCGAGGCCGATAAGTGGTGCAGTCAGCTTGAAGTTTCGCTCCACAGGGTCTGGAGGAGCACGAACCAACGACGCGTTCTCAGAGGTCACGGCCTGCCGGTCGGTGTTGTCGAATGAGCAAACCGGGTATGAAACCCGGCAATAGTTAGAGATAATAAGGACTGGACGAAAAGCTAGCACCTCCAAGCAAGCACAACCTGCGAATCTTCACTTCGCAGCGCCAAGCCCTGACGCGCTAGCCGTCCATATACCAAACGCCTCGTAACGAGGGCTGCCTTCTATTTACGCACATGCCGCCTTGCTGCGTCAAGCTGGGCGCTGTTCAAGATGTGCACGCTCCTCGTTTCGAGTTCATTCGACAAGGAGGTGACCAATGCCCGAGCCCGTCTCGGAACCCAATGTAGTTATTACAGCACAGCCACACGCACACCCGGCCGTTCGCAAGTTGGCTCGGGCGGTCATCGCCCTTGTCCACTCCCAGAAGATGCCGCCGAGCCTCACCACGCCGTCTGCCCCGCGACCAACCGACGGAGACACCCGGAAGGAGGCCGCCCATGGCTGATCTACTCTGGCGCGAGGCCATCCCACCAGATCAGCTCAGCCTCAAGCAGCTCACCGGCTTGGTGCGAGCCCTTGCTGGGAGGCCGCGGTTCGGCATCAGGCAACTGCAGCCGGTCGTAGTGTTTGAAGTCTGGCTCACCAAGCACACCGCGCGCTGGCTGGTCGGGGCCGACGAGCAGCTCGGCCGTCACTTCTTCGGCGACCTCGCCGTGCAACTCCCCGGCCTGTCGCTAACGTCGCTTCAGGACTCCCCCCGCCGTCTGCCAACGACGGCCCGTGAGGTACGGGCGTCGAGCGCCGCCTTCCCCCTCCGCCTCGACACAGCAGGTGCCCTCTCCGCCGGGCTTCTTGGCCTCCGTCACCGGCTCGCTTCGGGGGAAGTCCTTGTTCTCCAGTGGGGAATCGGTCCGAGCCACACCCGCTCGGCGCCGCCGTCAACATTCACACCGCTCGAAGCCCTCGGCATCCTGGCCACGCCGAAACCAGTCAGTGGCGACCAAGCCGCCTGGAAGGAGAAGAGCGCGGAACCACTGTTCGGCGTCCGAGGCCGCGTCGGTGCGGTTGCTGCCGATCTGCACCGCGCGAGCCAGCTCATCGGCCCAGCGATGAGCGCTCTGGCACTCGCCTCCGGGGCGCACGCCCACCTTGGCGGTACCTGGCAGTCGCGCCAAGTCGCCAAGCACCTCTTCTGTGTCGTCGGTAAACAGCGGACCTGGAGCACGATCGCGAATGCAGCGGAGCTCGCCGCGCTGCTGGCGTGGCCAGTCGAAGGCACCAGAGCACCGGGTCGCGGCTTCGCGCTGAGCCCGCCGCCCAAGTCGCTGCTCGTTCCGACGGCTGAAGCCGAGACCACTGCCGACCGGATCGTCGGTGTGAGCGTGCATCGAAGCAGTAAGGGCATGAGCGTGCGGATGCCCAGTCCGAGTATCGCGAGCCATACTCATGTTATTGCGCCGACCGGCGCCGGAAAGTCCACGACGCTCGCCCGTTGGCTGCTGAACGACATCGCCGCCGGACACTCAGTCTTCCTCATCGAACCAAAAGGTGATCTTGTAACCGACCTGCTGGCCCGGCTTCAGCCAACACTTCGCTCCAGGGTGCGGCTTATCGAGCCGGGTGCGCCTGGTCCGGTCACAGGCTTCAACCCGCTTGCCGGGCCGCGGGAGGACGCCGAGCGCCGAGCCGATTCGCTGCTCGGTCTCTTCCGCGACATCTTCGGCACGTCCCTTGGCCCGCGTTCAACCGACGTCCTGCTCCACGCGCTCATCATGGCGGCACGCCTCGAAGACGGCACGCTCACCGACGTCCCCTTGATCCTGACAAGCAGCGGCTTCCGCCGCCGGGTGCTCGCGAGAGTGAGCGATCCGCTCACGATCGCCCCATGGGCGGCTTGGTTCGATCAGCTGTCCGAACTGGAGCGCTCGCGCGTCGTCATGCCGATCCTCAATAAGACGAGGGTGTGGACTGCGCGCGGCCCGATCCGCCAGCTCCTTGGCCAACCCAACCCTGCCCTGCGCCTCGACGACCTCTACGAGCAGCAACACATCGTGCTCGTCAGCCTCAACACCGGCGTTGTAGGCCCGGAAACCACACGACTCCTTGGTTCACTCCTCTTGGGTCAGCTCCGTGAAACCATCCAGCGGCAAACCACCCGCCCAGCCGCCGAACGCCGCCCCGTATCCGTGGTCGTGGACGAATGGCAGCACTATGTGGCGGCCATGGACTTCGGCGACATGCTCGCGACCGCTCGCGGCATGCGCACAGGCTTCACTCTGGCCCACCAACTGCTCCCCCAGCTCACGCCGAGCCTCCGCGCCGCAGTCCTCGCTAACGCCAGGTCGCGCGTCGTCTGGCGACCAGCCCGTGCCGACGCCAAGGACCTCGCCAGCGTCCTCGGCGGTGGCGTCTCGCCTGACGACCTGATGCGGCTCCCCGCCTACCACGCCGCCGCCCAAGTGCTGACTGGTGGCGCAGTCAGCGACCCGTTCGTCGTGAACACCCCGCCGCTGCCAAACCCCACCGAAGACGTCGCCGAGGCGCGGCGGGAGATCCGCGAGCGCTTCGGCACTGCCCCGGAGGAGATCGACGCCTACCTCACGGAGCGCTGGCGCGGCGACGGAGACAGGCCATCAACCGACCAGATCGGAGTGAAGAAAAGGAGGAACTCATGACGTGTACGAGACCTACCGCTCGCCCTACCTTTCGCCACACACTGTCAGCTCTCTGGCCAGGGCAATCGCTACCTTCGCGCCACCGACACTTCGCCCCGTACGGAGGCGGCTGGTGAGTGCGCGGGGACGAGCCGTCCGGCTCCTCGACCGCCTCTCCGAGCGCGACATCGCCATCCTGCGCGACCTTGATCGCCTGCGCCTTCTGACCGGCAAGCAGCTCCGCCGCCTTCACTTCGCCGATGGTGATCCGATCACGCAGGCCCGCAAGGCACGAGCCGTCATGCGGAGGCTGGACGATCTTGGCGTCATCGTGCGCCTGGAGCGCCGGGTCGGTGGCATGCGGGCTGGCAGCGAAGGCTTCGTTATCGGCCTCAGCGGCTGGGGCTTCGCGGTGCTCGATGTTGTCCATGACCGGCAGCGTCGCCACCGGCGCGTTATCGAGACGAAGCCCGCCTTCCAGTCGCACATCCTGGCGGTAAGCGAGCTGTACATCGACCTGGTCGAGCACAGCCGCCAAAGCGGCGACGAACTCCTGGAGTTCGCGGGCGAGCCGGATGCCTGGCGCCGCTTCGGCGGCCTTGGTGGTGAAGCCATCACCTTGAAGCCCGACGCCTTCGTACGGCTTGGGACCGGCGACGTCGAGGTGCTGGCCTTCATCGAGCAGGACCTCGCCACCGAGTCGCTGCCGACCCTCGCCCGGAAGCTCGCCGTCTACGTGTCGTATTGGCGCAGCGGGCAGGAGCAGCGCAGCCACGGCGTCTTCCCGCGGGTGTGGTGGCTCGTACCGACCACGAGCCGTGCCGAGGCGATTCGGCGCGTAGTCGCCGGGCTTGCGCGCGAAGCCCAGGCCCTCTTCGCCGTGTGCCTGGCCCGTGAGGCAACAGCATCCCTCACCCACCTACCCGCGGCAGGAGGTGCCGTGTGAGCATGCCGAACGAACTCCCGCTCGGCCAGGTGCTCATCGGGGATGTGCGCCAGCTGCTTGCTGACCTGCCAGCGGCCTCAGTGGACAGCGTGATCACGAGCCCGCCGTACTGGGCGCTTCGGAACTACGGGCACGAGGGACAGATCGGCACGGAGCCCACGGTGGACGCGTGGACCGCAGAAGTTGCAGCCGTCTGTGACCAACTGGCCCGGGTGCTCACCCCGACTGGTGCGCTCTGGCTCAACCTCGGCGACAGCTTTGCCCGCCACCCGCGGGACGGGGCCAGCAAGAAGAGCCTGCTGCTAGCTCCTCAGCGGGTTGCCTTGCGGCTAACTCGAAGCGGCTGGCTGCTCCGCAACCAGGTGGTGTGGGCGAAGCCGAACCCCATGCCGTCGTCGGCTACCGACCGGCTCACGACGACCCACGAGTTCTTGTACTTCTTCACGAAGCAGCCGAGCTACTACTTCGACCTCGACGCGATCCGCGTACCCGCAGTAACGCAGCCTCACAAGGGACGGGACGGCCCTGTTGGGTATCCGCCGCGCAGCACGGCCCCCATCCTCGGACGTGGCACAACCTCGCGCATCAATCTCAACTACGGCCTCGCCAAGTTGCGAGCGAAGGGCCGAGAGAGCCACCCCCTCGGGAAGAACCCAGGCGATGTGTGGTCGATCGGTACGGGGAGCTACCGGGGGGCGCACTTCGCCACCTTCCCCACTGAGCTCGTCCGCCGTCCCCTGCTCGCGACGACGCCCGAGCGGGTGTGCACCGTCTGCGGAGCGCCGTGGCGGAAGGCCCGGCAGATGATCACCGGCCGAGCGCTTGCCACCGGACCTCCGGAACCGGGGTGTCGCCACACGACCTGGCGGCATGGACGAGTACTCGACCCGTTTCTGGGCAGCGGGACGGTGGCCTTGGCCGCTGAGGAACACGGCCGTGACTGGCTCGGCATCGAACTAAATCCCACCTACGCCGCGCTCGCGAGGGAACGTCTCGACGCCTGGCGCAGCAAGCAACCACGTAACCGAAAGGAGGACAACTAGATGGAACGACAACCAAGCTTCGAGGGAGGTGAACGCCGCGAGCATGAGCCGCGACCCGAGATCTACGAGTTCAACTCGACCGACCGCATTCACCTCGGCATCATCGGCGCGATGATGGGCGACGAGGATCTTCTGATCGACCCGCACACCGCCCGCCTGATCGCCGAGGTCGTCAGCAGTGACGCCACGCCCGCCCTCGACCTGTACGCCGAGACCGGCCAGCTAGCTGGGAGTGTGGCCTACCAAGAGCTCATGCGTCTTCGTGCCGACCCCGCCGTGGGCGAGGTACATACGGAGTGGCTCGGGTGGCTGAGTCAGTACTGGCTGAACGTCGAGCGGCAGTACGACGAACGGCGCGAAACGCCTAGCAGCGGCGAGCGGGAGCGTCGGTATCAGCCACAGGTCTACGTGACCGACCTTGAGAGCCTGGAGCGCCGGATCTACCACAGCCTGTGGGTCGACGCGGACCAGCCAGCAGTCGACATCGAAGCCGACGTTGCCGCCCTCCTGGGCAGTTCGCCAACCGTCGGCGCGACGAGGTGGGCAGTCAGTGCGCACAAGGGCTTCGCGGGCCTCGACATGAGCGGCTTCCAGGACGCCGAGGTCATCTCGCGCATCGCCCGAGGTATCCGAGAGCACGGCGCACCGTTCGCGGTCTGGGTCACCATCGCTGGCGTCGACGACCTGGGCCGCCTCGACAGATTCAGCGACTTCTACCTGGCCAGCTACGCATCACTCGAAGACTGGGTGCGCGAGGTGGCGGCGGATCTGGAGTGGGACAAACACCTCGATGAGGTGATCGACCCCCAGGTACGGAAGTACGTGGCAATCGACTACGGCAGGTTCGCTGCTGATGCCGTAGAGCGCTGGGACGTCGTCCGCGGCCACGACGACCGTATCCACGTCTTCATGCGGTGACTCTCACCGGCCACTCCTCGGTGGCCTGTGGCCGCTCAGCCACGCCCCGCAGATTCACGCGGGCCTGGGCAGCCACACCACACCGAGGAAGGAGCAGGTCGTCATGACGGAGCCGCGGAACGGCGGCGTGAAGACGCTCGGGATCAAGATTCCCGACGCCCTCCACGCCCAGTTCACGCTCGTTGCCCAGCTCGACGGCATCAACCTGGGGGACGCCGCCCTCAGGGCCGTCGAGCACTACGTCGAGAGCAAGCGAAGCGAGCCGGACTTCGCCGAGCGGGCCAGGAAGGCGCTGGAGGAAATCGAGCGCGAGGCCGCCGCCCGGCGCGGTGCCATCCAAGGGTTGTTCGGCAGCGAGGAGATCGCCTCGCCGCCGAAGGCCAGTGGGCGAGCGCGGAAGACCGAGAACGACGGGTAGCCAGCCCTGGCGCGATCCTCCACCTCAAGAGCGACAGGTAGCACATATTTGCCGCTGCCTGTCGCCATTACCAATCTAACAAGTGTAAAAATCGCAGCACTTCACAGATTAGGGCAGGATTACCTGCATTTACATTCCCCGCAAACGATGGGAAAATACTACAGAAAAGGAGAAGTATACATGAAAGAAACCACACTATTTGACTCCGGCACACCACCGCTCACGAGCGACGAGACGGCGCCACTCGTTACCGTTGCCGCCATTCGTGCTCAAACCGACGCAGGAGTTAGGCGTCAGCGCCGCTCGTGTCACGAACACGCCCAGAAGCTTGGGCTGACAATCAACCACGACACGGTCTCTACCAGAAGCCTCACGGACGCGAGTGTCGTCGTAGAGCTGAAAGTGCATCGCGTCGATGGCACCCCAAAGGAACACCGCAGCATTCTAGGCGCAGCGATCTACCAGTCGAAGCAGAAGGAAATCATGCAGTTGTCCGCCAGGATCGCCACACTCGCTCTCGATGTAGCGCCATAGAAAAGATAAGCAGTGAGCATCGAGAGAGTGAATGACATTCGATCACCTCAGCGTTTCCCGGCGACTGTTTAGATGCTGCTAGTAGAACAACATTAAGCCCGACAGGAGGGATTACTTACATGCACGGAGACGAAGATTGGCGATCACCAGAGGAACCCTACAAGTCGGACGACGAAGGCCAAGCGTCACCACAGACCGAAGTTCGCCAGGACAATATTTCGCGGTGGAATAACTCCCGACAAGACCTGATTGCACAGCTCCGGGCAAAACAAGTTCCCGATGAATACGCAGCAACAAGCCTGCCGTCAGCCGGACTTGCCGCCGCTAACGAACATCCATCTCGGAGAGCTCGACTGGCGCTGAGTCGGCAGGAACGCCGCAGCAGCCCCATCGCCTTCGTCTACTTGCGTGTCAGCACGAAAGAACAGGCGAGGCGCGGAGGCAACGCAGAGGGTTACTCGATTCCAGCGCAGCGGGCGGCAACCATCCTCAAAGCCGACGAACTAGGTGCCGTTGTCGCAGAAGAGTACGTCGACGCGGGCGACTCGGCGCGTTCGGCTGACCGTGACGACCTCCAGCGCATGCTCCGGGACATCAAAACTGTCAAGCCCGACTACCTAATCATCCACAAGATCGACCGCCTGGCACGAAACCGCGAAGACGATATTGCGATCAATGTGCTCTTGAAGCGCCACGGCGTGCAGCTTGTGTCGTGCATGGAGAACATCGACGACACACCGAGCGGAAAACTGCTCTACGGGTTGCTTGCCGAAATTGCCCAGTTCTACTCGGGCAACCTCGGACAAGAGGTCATGAAGGGCCTACTCGCTAAAGCCGAGGAGGGCGGTACGCCATACCGTGCACCTTTGGGATACTTGAACTACCGAGAATTGAAGCACGGTGTTGAACGAGCCTGGGTTGAACTCGATTCCGATCGCTATGAGGTCGTTCGTTGGTGCTTCGAGCAGTACGCGACCGGCGAGTGGACGGTCGCCGATCTCACCTTGGCCGCCCAGGACAAGGGATTGACCAGCCGCCCAACGGCGACCAAGCCAGCTGCGCCAATCGCGCTTAGCACGATGCACCACATGTTGCAGAACCCGTACTACATGGGCATCGTGCCCTACCGCGGCATCCACTACGAGGGCTCGCACGCGCCGCTCGTTGAGCCCGAGGTCTGGCTGGCCGTACAGGACATCCTCGCCAGCCGCACCAACGGCGGCGAGAAGGATCGCAAGCATCCGCACTACCTTCGGGGCAGCATCTACTGCTCAGCCTGCGGTGGCCGCTTGGTGTTCTCGCAGAACAAGGGAAACGGCGGACTATACGAATACTACTTCTGCGTCAAGAAGAAGACCAAGGCCAACAACTGCAAGCGCCGGGCCGTGCGGGTCGCGCGCATCGAAGATGCTCTCGTCGACTTCTACAGCCATTTCCGTCTCCAGCCGCAGATCGTTGACTTGCTGCGGAAGGCTGTCGCGAGTGAGCTGGCCACTCGCGCAGCCGACGCGGAGCGCGGTACCCGCCGGGCGCGGAAGCGCAAGGCTCAGCTCGAAGCCGAGCGCCATAAGCTTCTCCAAGCGCACTACGCTGGCGCGATCCCTGCGGACCTGCTGGGCAGCGAGATGCAGCGCTTCACGCGCGAGTTGGCCGAGGCGGACAGCGAGCTGTCCGCTGCCCGCAGTTCGGAGGCTGACGTCCTTGCTGGTCTGGAGGCTGCCATTCGCGTAGCCGAACGCATTACGTACGGCTACCTGGATGCGCCAGACCAGGTGCGGAGGCAGATCAACCAAGGGTTCTTCAAGAAGTTGTTCATCGGCGAAGACGGCTCGGTCGAGCGAGCCGAGCTCCAGGAGCCGTTCGCCAGCTTGAACCTTGCCGTCGAGCAGGCTGCGCGCCTGACGTCCGGGCGAGAGGCGACCGCAACGGGCGCTGAGGCTGTCGAGGAGACGATCACGGCCGAGGGCGAGGGGTCGCAACTCGTCCGGCGAGATAGTCCCTCAGACGTCCTGGTGGTGTCTTCCGAGGACAACACCACCACAGAAAGTGACACAAAAACCACACACCGTGATTTTCTTTCGGTGCGTGGTTTGAATGAGGCATACGTGGTGGGCGCGGCAGGATTCGAACCTGCGACCGCTCGGGTGTAAACCGAGTGCTCTTCCGCTGAGCTACGCGCCCCCGAAGCGCCGGTGGTGAGGCGGCGCCGGGAAGGTATCAGGACAGGGCGGCCACGGCCTTCTTCCACGCCTCCTGGTCGCGGGGTTCGCCGGGGGCGTTCACCTCGGCGTAGCGGACCACGCCTTCGGTGTCGATCAGGAACGTGCCGCGGTTGGCCAGGCCGCGCTCCTCGTTGAACACGCCGTACGCCTGGGCGACCTGCCCGTGCGGCCAGAAGTCCGACAGCAGCGGGAACTGGTAGCCCTCCTGGGCGGCCCACGCCTTCAAGCTGAACGGTGTGTCCACGGACACGCCGATGACCTGCACGTTCTCGTCCTCGTACGCGGCCAGCTCGTCGCGCACCTGGCACAGCTCGCCGGTGCAGATGCCGCTGAACGCGAACGGGTAGAACACCAGCAGCACGTTGCGCTCCCCGCGGAACGAGGACAGCGTCACGGGCTGCTTGTTGTAGTCGTCGAGCGTGAAGTCAGGGGCAGGCGCGCCAACCTCGACCATGCAACCCTCCAGCGAAGATGTGCAACCCGAAGAACGGGCTCCACCCGATCGGGGAGCCCGCCGTCGAGCCTAGGGCATGGCGGTCGGCGTGCCTCGCCGCGGTCAGCGCTTCGTCTTGGCCGACTTCGGCGAGACGAGCCTGGTCGCGGACCAGTCACCGCTCACCGTGATGTTGGAGGTCTGGGCGAGTCCCGCGGTGGACACGGCCTCGGCGATGTCACTCGGCTCGACGTGACCGGCCCGACCCGTCTTGGGCGTCAACACCCAGATCACGCCGTCGTCGGCCAGTCCCGTGGTGGCGTTGATCAAGGCGTCGGCCAGGTCGCCGTCCTCCTCGCGCCACCACAGCAGGACCACGTCCATGACCTCGTCGGAGTCCTCATCGAGCAGATCACCGCCCACCCGCTCCTCGATCGCGGCACGGAGGTCGTCGTCGACGTCCTCGTCCCAGCCGATCTCCTGGACCACGCTGCCCGGTTCGATCCCGAGCCTGTCGGCGACACCGATCTTGCCGGCGTCTTCCGCGGCGACCACGGCTTCCACTCCTCCAAGTACACAAGAGCGGCAGCCGGGGTACGACTGCCGCGCGATGTCACTACCAGTCGCGGCTAGCGAACACTGTCAGCCCCGCCACGCGCAACCGTAAGGGCCAAGACACGCCGCATCGGGTACCCCCGAGTGCGGTCCCCCGACCGGATGAGGCACGCTCTACACACCTCCTATTCGCGCGCGCGAGGGAACGATCCAGAGTTACTCACCGGTAGAGGTGACGGGACCGTCCCTGTCGAGCGACGATGGAGCCGAGAAGACCCCGGAACGAGGAGATCCCTTGGCCCCGCAGAACACCCCCGAGCGGGTACGCGTCATCCGTGACGGTCTGGCCGCCCACCTCCCCGACATCGACCCGGAGGAGACCGCGGAGTGGCTGGAGTCGTTCGACGCCGCGCTCAAGGGCGGCGGGCAGCAGCGCGCCCGCTACCTGATGCTGCGCCTGCTCGAGCGGGCCAGGGAGAGCCACGTCGGCGTCCCGTCGCTGACCAGCACGGATTACGTGAACACCATCCCCACCGAGCGCGAGCCGTGGTTCCCCGGCGACGAGGAGGTGGAACGCCGCTACCGGGCCTGGATCCGGTGGAACGCGGCGATGACGGTGCACCGCGCCCAGCGGCCCGGCGTCGGCGTCGGCGGTCACATCTCGACCTACGCGTCGTCGGCGAGCCTGTACGAGGTCGGCTTCAACCACTTCTTCCGGGGCAAGGACCACCCCGGCGGCGGTGACCACGTCTTCATCCAGGGCCACGCCTCCCCCGGCGTGTACGCCCGCGCGTTCCTCGAGGGCCGGCTGTCCGCCGAGCAGCTCGACGGCTTCCGGCAGGAGTACTCGCACGCCGGTCCGGGCGGCGGCCTGCCGTCGTACCCGCACCCGCGGTTGATGCCGGACTTCTGGGAGTTCCCCACGGTGTCCATGGGCCTTGGCCCGATGAACGCGATCTACCAGGCGCGGTTCAACCGCTACCTGCACGACCGCGGCATCAAGGACACGTCCGACCAGCACGTCTGGGCGTTCCTCGGCGACGGCGAGATGGACGAGCCGGAGTCGCGCGGCCTGCTCCAGGTGGCGGCGAACGAGCAGCTCGACAACCTGACCTTCGTGGTGAACTGCAACCTGCAGCGCCTCGACGGCCCGGTGCGCGGCAACGGCAAGATCATCCAGGAGCTGGAGTCGTTCTTCCGCGGCGCGGGCTGGAACGTCATCAAGGTCATCTGGGGCCGTGAGTGGGACGCCCTGCTGCACGCCGACCGCGACGGCGCGCTGGTCAACCTGATGAACACCACGCCGGACGGCGACTACCAGACGTACAAGGCCAACGACGGCGCGTACGTCCGCGAGCACTTCTTCGGGCGCGACCCGCGGACGAAGGACCTGGTCACGCCGATGACCGACGACGAGGTGTGGAACCTCAAGCGCGGCGGCCACGACTACCGCAAGGTCTACGCGGCGTACAAGGCGGCGGTGGAGCACCACGGCCAGCCGACGGTCATCCTCGCCAAGACCATCAAGGGCTACGGCCTGGGCCCGCACTTCGCGGCGCGCAACGCCACGCACCAGATGAAGAAGATGACCCACGAGGACCTGAAGCTCTTCCGGGACAGCCTGCGCATCCCGATCGAGGACAAGGACCTGGACCCGTACCTGCCGCCGTACTACCACCCCGGCCAGGACTCCCCGGAGATCCAGTACCTGATGGAGCGGCGCAAGCAGCTCGGCGGGTTCGTGCCGGAGCGGCGGGCCAAGTCCAAGGCGCTGGTGCTGCCCGGTGACAAGGTCTACGACGTGATCCGCAAGGGCTCGGGCAAGCAGGAGGTCGCCACCACGATGGCGTTCGTCCGGCTGGTCCGCGACCTGGCCAAGGACCCGGAGATCGGCGGCCGGATCGTGCCGATCATCCCGGACGAGGCGCGCACGTTCGGCATGGACTCGATGTTCCCGGCGCAGAAGATCTACAACCCGAACGGCCAGATGTACACCTCCGTGGACGCGCAGCTGATGCTGGCGTACAAGGAGAGCGAGCAGGGCCAGATCCTGCACGAGGGCATCAACGAGGCCGGTTCGACGGCGTCGTTCACCGCGGCGGGCACGTCCTACGCCACGCACGGCGAGCCGATGATCCCGATCTACATCTTCTACTCGATGTTCGGGTTCCAGCGGACCGGCGACGGTCTGTGGGCGGCGGCGGACCAGATGGCGCGCGGTTTCGTGCTGGGCGCCACGGCGGGCCGCACCACGCTGACGGGTGAGGGCCTCCAGCACGCGGACGGGCACTCGCTGCTGCTGGCGCACACCAACCCGGCCGTGGTGGCGTACGACCCGGCGTGGTCGTTCGAGGTGGCCCACATCGTCCGGGACGGCCTGCGGCGGATGTACGGCGAGAACGCCGAGAACGTCTTCTACTACATGACCGTCTACAACGAGCCCTACCAGCAGCCGGCCGAGCCCGAGGGCCTGGACGTCGAGGGCCTGCTCAAGGGCCTGTACCGGTACCAGGCGGCGCCGGCGCAGAGCGGTCCGCGGGCGCAGCTGCTGGCCTCCGGCGTGGCCATGCCGTGGGCGGTCAAGGCGCAGCAGCTGCTGGCCGAGGAGTGGGGCGTGCAGGCCGACGTGTGGTCGGCGACGTCGTACTCGGAGCTGCGGCGCGAGGCGGTCGAGGTCGACCGGCACAACCTGCTGCACCCCGACCAGGAGCCGCGCGTGCCGTACGTCACGCAGGCGCTGGCGGACGCGGCCGGCCCGGTCGTGGCGGTGTCGGACTGGATGCGCGCGGTGCCGGACCTGATCCGCGCGTACGTGCCGACGGACATGACCACGTTGGGCACGGACGGGTTCGGCTTCTCCGACACCCGGCCGGCGGCGCGGCGGCACTTCCTGGTCGACGCCGAGTCGATCGTGGTGGCCACGCTGGCGGCGCTGGCCAAGCGCGGCGAGATCCAGCAGTCGCTGGTCGTGCAGGCGGCCCGGAAGTACAAGATCGACGACGTGAGCGCGGCGGGCCCGTCCACCTCGGACGCCGGCCTGGCCTGATCGGCACGACTCCTCGGGGGCGGCACGCGCGTGCCGCCCCCGAGGCGTTTCCGCAGTAGTGCGGCCGACCCGCGGAACTATCGGCGTTCCCGCTGCGGGATGTGATCCGGCCCATAGACTTGGTCCCACATACCCGGCGTTCCAACGAGGGGTCGGATGGGGACGCGGCCGCTGCACGCGGTGCACCGCACGGTGCTGGTCGTCGACGTGTCCGCGTTCAGCGGCCGGCCGCTGATCCCGCAGAAGGAGATCCGGCTCGGCCTCTACGAGGCGCTGGAGACTGCGTTCGTCGACAGCGGGCTGGAGTGGTCGGCGGTCGACCACGAGGACCGCGGCGACGGCGTGCTGGTGCTCGTGCCACCCGACGTGCCCAAGACCCGCGTGGTGGACGGCGTGCCCCACGCCCTGCTGGGCCAGTTGCGCCGCTACAACGCCACCCGCAACGAGGACGCCCGGATCCGGTTGCGGATGGCGATCACGGCGGGCGAGGTGCAGTACGACGCCGAAGGCGTGGTCGGCGACGACGTGACGCTGGCGTTCCGGCTGCTCGACTCCAAGCCGCTGAGGGACGCGCTGCACCGCTCGACGGCGTCGTTCGCGCTGATCGTCTCCGACCGGATCTACGCCGACGTGGTGCGGCCAGACCCGGCGATGGACCCGGAGGCGTTCCGCCGGGTGGTCGTGGCCGTCAAGGAGGTGCAGGGGCACGCCTGGCTGCACGTGCCGAACGGCGGCGCGCCCGTGATCGGCCGGCGGCCGACCCGGCACCGCAGGAAGCGTCGCAAGCCACCGGTGGCGCCCGCCCTGCTGGCGGCGGCGCTGCTGCTCGTCGGCGTCACCAACGCCACCCGCGCCACGCCACCCGCCGTGCCACCGTGCCCTCCCCCGATCCAGCTGAACGTCCTGGTGTCGGCGGAGAAGGAGGCGGTGGTCCGCTCGCTCGCGCTGGAACTGGAGGACGACCGGCAGGGCCCCATGGGCTGCAAGGACTTCAACGCGCTGGTGTACCCGGGCAAGTCGTCCGACCAGGCGGCGGCCGAGGCGCTGGGCCGCGGCTGGCAGCCGGGCGACCTGACGGAGGAGGGCGCCGAGCCGCACGTGTGGCTGCCGGACAGCACCGCAGAGGTCAAGGCGATCGAGGAGCCCTTGAGCCGGCGCTCGGACGTGAAGTTGCGCATCCGGGCGGGGGTGGCGTTGTCGCCGGTGGTGCTGGGCGCCTCGGAGGAGCTGGCCGCGCGGATCGGGTCGGACGGCGGGTTCGAGTGGCGGCACGTGGAGCGGCCGGCGGCCGTGGACACGTCCTCGGGCGTCGGCCTCATGGCGGCCGGCGCGCTGGCGCAGGCGGCGCTGGGCCCGGACCTGGACGCGCCCGGCGCGGCACGCGCGCTGCACGAGATCACCCGGCGGACGAGCACCGACCCGCCGTGCGTCGGCGACGTGGCGCTGGTCGGGTCGGAACGGGCGGTGGCGGACACCGCCGGCTGCCGCGTGCTCTACCCGAGGGACGGCGCGCTGGTGCTGGACCACCCGTTCGTCGAGGTCGAACGGCCGCAGCGGCCGAACCCGCGGCGGCAGCGGATCGTGGACCGGCTCCTCGACCACCTGCTGTCGCCTTACGCCCAGGACCAGTTCAAGCGCGCGGGTCTGCGTGACCTGGCCTGGAACGGCAGCCCGCGGCCGGACTCGGGCGTGGGACTCGACCGACCGCGGGCGCTGTCCCTCCAGCCGCACCCGAGGGCGGTGCGGGACGCGTGGCAGGCCGCGAGCAGGCCGCGGGTGATCGGCGTGGCCCGCAACGGCTCGGCCGACGAGGACCTGTTCGCGGACCGGGTGCGGGCGCTGGCCGGCCCGCGGGACCGGGTGGTCGACCTGCCGCTGACCGAGGACGTGGCCAAGGCGGCGGTCGACGCGGGGGTTGACGTCGTGGTGCTGGTGTCGGCGGGGCGGGCGCCTCCGGTCAAGGCACTCGGCGGTCCGGTCGAGGTGGTGTCCGTCGGCTTCACGGCGGGGGCGTGCGCGCCCTCAGCGCCCCTCTACGAGGCCGCACGGGCCTACGGCGGCGAATGCCTCGAGATCATCGCCGCGAACGGCTCCGGGCCCGCTGAGCGCCAGGAAGACGCTCTGAACGCCATCGCGGCCGCCGCGTGGGGAGGGTGACGTGATCCGAGTCCTCGTGCCGCTGGTGCTCCTGGCGGCCTGCACGACCCCGGTCCAGCACGACGCGCACGACGGCACCGGGGCGATCACCTTCGTGGACGGCCGCGACACCACCGCGGGCGGCCAGGTCCGCGCGCTGGTCGACCGCTGGAACGAGCAGGCCAGCAGGCGCGAGCAGGTGAAGTTCGTGGAGATGCCGTCGTCCACCGACGCCCACCGCGCCCAGCTGACCGCGCGGGCGCAGGACCTCGACGGTGTGACCGGCAGCCCGGACTGCTACGACGTGATGGCCGTGGACATGGTGTGGACGGTCCCGTTCGCCGCGGCGGGGCACCTGGTGCCGTTGGACCCGGCCGAGTTCGGCGTGGACCGGATGCTGCCGGAGGCGGTCAAGGCGGCCAGGTCGGCGGACGGCCGCAAGCTGTGGGCGGTCCCGTGGCGCAGCGACGCCGGGTTGCTCTACTACCGCAAGGACGTGCTCGACGCGGAGCACGTGCGGCCTCCGGGGTCGTGGGACGAGATGCGGCGGCAGGCGAGCGAGATCGCGCCGCGCCACGGCCTGGACGGCTTCGTGGGCCAGTTCCGGCGCTACGAGGGTCTGATCGTGAACGCGGCCGAGGCGGTCTGGGCGCACGGCGGCGACCTGGAGCGCCTGGACGCCCCCGAGACGAAGGCGGGCGTGCGCGCCCTCGCCGACGGCTTCGCGCAGGGCTGGATCCCGCGCGAAGCCCGCGACTACGACGAGGGCGCCTCGCTGGACGCGTTCAAGTCCGGCCGGGCGTTGTTCATGCGCAACTGGCCGTACGCCGGGCCGGTGCTGGACACCCCGGGGTCGCAGGTGATCGGCAAGTGGGACAAGGTCGCGCTGCCGTGGCCCAGCGCGTTGGGCGGGTGGAACCTGGCCGTGTCGCGGTGCTCGGCGAACCAGCGGACCGCCCGCGAGTTCATCAAGTTCATCACCGGCGACGACAACCAGCGGCGGATGGGCGAGCTCGCCGGGTGGGCGCCCACCTCCAGCGCGCTGTACGAGGAGCCGGACCTGGTGCCGCGCGAGCTGCGGGACAGCCTGCTGACCGCCAGGGTCCGGCGCCCGTCGCCGCACTACGACGAGGTGACCGGCGTGATGCAGGAGAGCCTGCACCACGTGCTGGGCAAACCGGAGTCGGTCGGCCCGTCGCTGAGCCGGCTCTCGGACGACCTGGCCAGGGCCGCCGAGGGCCGTTAGGCGGTGGCCGCCTTGACGGGGGTGGTCTGCCTCGCGGCGCGGTTCCAGTCGATCCAGCCGCGGATCACCAGGACGGCGAACACGGTGTAGACGGCGGCGCTGAACCACAGCCCCGACTGGATCTGCAGCGGCACGCCGATCGCGTCCACCACGAGCCAGACCAGCCAGAACTCGACCAGGCCGAAGCCCTGGAGGGTGAAGGCCAGGACGGTGCCGACGAAGATCGCGGCGTCCGGCCACGGCGCCCAGGAGGCGTGCAGCGCGTCGAGCAGCAGCGCGAACCCGATCGTGCCGAGCACGAAGGCCACCGCCACGGCCAGGCGCTCCTTCGCGGTGCCCTTGCGGACCACCACGCCGAACACCGGGTCACGCCGGCGCGTCCACGCCCACCAGCCGTAGAGGGTGATCAGCGCGATCACCACCTGGCGCGCGGCCGTCCCGCCGAGCTGCGCGGACACGTAGACCACGAACAGCAACGTGACCGAGACCAGCTGCACGGGCCACGTCCAGAGCGAGCGCTTCTGCGCCAGGTAGACCACCACGAGCGCGAAGACCTGGCCGATGAACTCGGCCCAGGAGACCTTCTGCCCGAACACCGTGAAGCCCTGTTCCATCAAGACGTGCACCGCGTCCTCCATCCCCGACAGGCGGTTCCGGGGCAGGGCAAGCCAACGGCATGCGCGCCTCCCATCCGGACTTTCACCGTCGGCCCCGGAATCCCACCGGGTCAACCGCCCTGGTGGGCGGGTCGCGGGCTGTCACCGCCGGTTCGGATTTCCACCGAGCCCCGGAGCGCATGTCTCTCATCGCGTTCGAACATCATCGCGCGCGGAACTGTTCCTGAGGTGATCGACGGCACATCGCGCACGATCCGAGAACTCGCGCGCTCGTGGTCACCTCGACTTCAGCCCCGGTACACCGGCGGCCCGTAGCTTGCGCCGAATGCGAATCCTGCTCATGGCCGCGGTGGTGCCGCTGCTCATCGCCTCCTCCCCCGGGCCGGACGTGGTCGTGCCCGTCACCCAGACGGGCGCCTTCGTCGACGACCCGTCCGGGACGCCGGCCAACGCCGACGCCGACGACCCGGCGGTCTGGGTCCACCCGCGGTCGGCCCGGCAGAGCGTCGTGCTGGGCACGCTGAAGGAGGGTGGGCTGGCCGCGTTCGACCTGGCCGGCCGCACCCTGGGCACGTACCCCGCGCCCGCGCCGCCGACGCCGGAGGCCAAGCCGGGCCGGTTCAACAACGTCGACGTGCTCAGCCGCGTGCCGGTCGGCGGGCGGTCGCGCGACCTGGCGTTCGTCAGCGACCGGGGCCGGGACCGGATCCGGGTCTACGAGGTCGACCCGCGCGGCGCGGCGGCGGGTCCGGCGGTCGTGCGCGACGTCACCGATCCGGGCGCGCGGCCGGTGTTCTCCTCGTCGGAGGAGGAGGTGGACGACCAGCACACCGCCTACGGGCTGGCGGGCGGGTTCGTCGGCCGCACGCCGGTGGTCGTGGTGAACCGGCGCAACGAGACCAGGGTGGCGTTGCTGCACGTGACGCCGGGTCCGGCCGGTTCGGTCGGCACGGCGGTCGTGGCCGCGCTGGACCTGCCGTCGTCGTTCCCGCTGCCCGACGGCACCACCTGGACGCCGTGCGGCGAGCCGGGCGAGGGTCCGCAGCTGGAGGGCATGGTGGTCGACTCCGAGCACGGCGTGCTGTTCGCGGCGCAGGAGGACGTCGGCATCTGGCGGGTGCCGCTGCGGGCGACCGGGTTCGGCACTCCCGTGCTGATCGACAAGGTTCGCTCGTTCGGGGTACCGCAGAGCTACGACCCGGAGACCGAGGAGTGCTCGGTGTCGGGCGCGGACCCCGGTTTCGGCGGTCGGCGCCTGACCGCCGACGCCGAGGGGTTGACCGTCGGTGACGGCTACCTGGTCGCGTCCAGCCAGGGCGACTCGCGGTTCGTGGTCTACGAGCGGACCGGCCGCAACCGCTACGTCGGCGAGTTCGTGGTGGGCGGCGGCCGGGGCGTCGACTCGGTCGAGCACTCCGACGGCGCGCAGCTCGTGACCGCCGACCTCGGGAAGGACTACCCGAAGGGCCTGCTGGTCGTGCACGACGGCGAGCGCACCCCCGCCGCCGGCGACCTGCCGACCACCGGCTTCGCGTACGTGAGCTGGGAGGACGTGCTGGACGGGCTGGACTGACCCGCGACACACCGACAGGCCCCCACCCGCACTGACGGGTGAAGGCCTGTCGGCGTTCGCGCTGGGAGGGTCGCGAGAGGTGTCAGCGGCTTTCGGGGTGCGGCGGCAGCGGCATGCCTGCGGGCGGGGTCGGCGGGTCCACCGGCGCCTGCCGGGCCGCGCGGGCGGAGGCCGTCACGGGCTCCTGCGCCCGGCCCGTCATCGGGTCCTGGGACTGGCGCGGCGCGGGCGCGATGTGCGCCGTCTCCTCCTGGATGCGGTTGAGCCAGCCCTCCCAGCGCTGCTGCATCGGGCGGACCAGGCCGCCGCCGACGCCGATCACGATCACGCCCGCGATCGTGGCCAGCACGGTGATCAGCACCGGCATGGTGACCGCCACCGCGATGCCGAGCTGGTTGAGCGCGGCGATGACGCCGAGCGCGACGATGAAGCCGTACGTGATGCCGCCGAGCATCCTGGTGTACGGGCGGTTGCCCAGCGCGCCGGTGACCAGGCCGCGCAGGGCCTTGCCGATCGCGGCGGCGACGAGCACCAGGACGATGGCCACGGCGATGCGCGGCAGGTACGCGATGACGTCGTTGAGCAGGGCGCTCACCGCGTTGCCGGTGCCGAACACGCCGAACGCGAGCTGGAGGGCGATCAGCAGCACGAAGTAGTACACCAGCTTGACGATCAGACCGGAGGCGTCGATCGGGGACTTCGCCATCGCGCCACCCAGGCCGGAGCGCTCGACCAGGCGGTCGAAGCCGACCCGCTTGAGCAGGAACCCGACCGCCTTGGCCAGCGCCTTCGCGATGATCCAGCCGATGAGCAGGACGACTAGGAAGCCGAGGAGTTTCGGCACGAACGTGGCCACCATCGCCCACGCCTGTCCGAGTCCTTCGGTGATCTGGGTACCCACGACGACCCTCCTTCGCGTTTTCGCTTGTGCCGAGATCGTTTCTCAGCCCGCATCACCCGGCAACCTGAAGTGGTGGCACGAAAGGGTGACTGACGTGGCGGTTCTCGCGCCGGCAGTCCAGAGTGGAATCACCGGTGGGGACCGGGGAGAGGGAAACGCCCGGCGCGAGATCTTCGCGCCGGGCGTTTTCGCGTCGGTGGCCTCTTCCGCGGGGCCGACCGCGGTGTCAGAAGTGGGCCGAGAGCCCCCGGCCGGCCAAGTAGGCCCGCACGTGCTCGGCCGACGTCGCCTGGTCGGCGGCCGACGCCGCCTGGTTCACGTCGGGCCGGGGGTCGCCGGGGCAGAACGAGCTGCTGGGCGGCAGCACGCCGTCGACCAGGTACCGGTTGACCGCCCGGTCCACGCACGCGTTGCCGCTGCCGTAGAGGCCGTGCTTGCCCTCGTCCCGCACGGTGACCAGGTTGTGCCCGAGCCGTTCCGCCATGGCCGGTCCGCTCTCGTACTGCGTCTGGGTGTCGCCCTCCGCCTGCACGATCACCCCCACGGGGTAACCGTCGCGCTTGAGTGACACGGCGGGCTCGGGCGGGGTGAAGCTGCGGAACGCGCAGGTCGTGGGTGCCGCGCGCAGCACGCCGAAGCCGTACGGGTAGCGGTCCCGGAAGACGCGCATGTCCTCGTAGTAGGTCTCCACGTCGGTCGGCCAGTCGACCTCGCACGTCACCGTGTTGAACACGCCCGAGACCAGCTCGTCCTTCGCCTCGCCGGACATCAGCGCGCTCGCGTCGGACGGCGAACCGGCCTGCAACTGGGTCACGGCCACCGCGAGGTCCGACCACAGTGGACGGTACCGGGCGCCGACGCCGACGGCCGCGTCGAAGCGCGTGCGGGTCGCGTCACCCACCGGCTTCACCGCGAGCGCCGTCGCCAGGCCCTCGACGGCGCCCAGCACCGCCTCGGGGGTCGCGCCCAGCTTGAACCGGTCGTGGTGCTGGGCGACCCAGGCCGACCACGCCTCGACGTTGCGCCGCATCGCCACCGCCTGCGCCCGGAACTGCTCGCGCCAGATCCACTCCGGGTGCACGGCCGAGTCGAGCACGCTGCGGTCCAGCCGCGTCGGGAACAGGCTGCCGTACACCGCGCCCAGGTAGGTGCCGTAGGAGTAGCCCAGGTAGTTGAGCTTCTCCTCGCGCAGCACGGCCCGCACCACGTCGAGGTCGCGCGCGGTGTTGGCGGTGTTGACGAACGGCCGGATGCCGCCGGCGGCGCGCTGGCAGGCGTCCTCGGCGGCCTGCGCCTCGGCGGCCCACTTGGGGAACTCGGAATCAGCCGGTCGGGTGTCGGCGGTGGCGAACTCGGGGACGGTCCGGCACGTCAGCGCGGTCGACCCGCCGACGCCGCGCGGGTCGAACCCGATCAGGTCGTAGACCTTGGCGAGCTCGCTGCCGGCCAGGAACGTGGGCATGCCCAGGCCCGAACCGCCCGGCCCGCCGGGGTTGAGCACCAGGATGCCGCGCCTGCGGTTCGGCTCCGAGGCCTTCTTGCGGCTGATGACCAGCGATATCCGGTCGGCGGCCGGCCTCGCGTAGTCCAGCGGCAGGATCAGCTCGGCGCACTCCAGGCCCTGCTTGCACGGCGCCCAGGTGAGCTGCTGCGCGTGGAACTCGGCCAGCGGATCGCTGCGCGCCGCTCCCAGCGACGGCGCGACCGCCGTCGCGAGCACGGCGGCGACCACCAGGGCGACTGACATGTACCTGCGCACGGGACCCTCCCAGACGAGCCGGTCAGAACGCCACCGACGGTAAGGCGATCGGCGCGGAGCGTCAGGACGTGTCACTCGTTGGTGTCCCCCGGACGGTGCGTGCGATCGTGTCCGGTATGACCAGCTCAACCGCGTTGTCGCGGGCCACCTTGCGAACGCTGCAACGGGCGTCGGGCGACCTGGCCGCGGCGAGCGTGGCCGAGATGGAGGAGCGCCTGCCGTGGTTCCGGCGGATGCCCGCCGACCAGCGCGCCGGGGTGCTGCTGCTGATCCAGAACGGCGTGGCCGGGTTCGTGTCCTGGCTGCACGACCCGCAGCAGGCGATCCGGCTGACCGCCGAGGCGTTCCGGTCCGCGCCCAAGGACATCTCGCGGTGGGTGAGCCTGCGGCAGACCGTGGAGCTGGTGCGGATCGCGTTGGAGCTGTTCGAGCAGCTGCTGCCGAAGCTGGCCGAGAACGAGGCCGAGCGCGCGTTATTGACCGAGGGCGTGCTCCGGTACGGCCGGGAGATCGCGTTCTCCGCGGCCACGTCGTACGCGGCGGCGGCCGAGGCGCGCGGCGCGTGGGACGCCCGGCTGGAGGCGCTGGTCGTGGACGGCATCGTGCGTGGCGACGCGGAGGAGTCGTTGCTGTCGCGGGCCACCGCGCTGGGCTGGGACCCGGCGGCCGAGGCGACCGTGCTGGTGGGCAACCCGCCGTCGGACGACCCGCCCGCGGTGGTGTTCGAGGTGCGCAGCCGGGCGGCCCGGATCGGCCGGCCGGTGCTGCTGAGCGTGCAGGGCTCCCGGCTGGTCGTGGTGCTGGGCGGCGAGACGGAGCGGGGCGAGGCGCTGGTCCGGATCTCCGACGCGTTCGGGCCGGGCGCGGTGGTGGCCGGGCCGACCGTGCGCAGCCTGGCCGAGGCGCACCGCAGCGCCGGCGACGCGTTGTCCGGGCTGCGCGCGGTGGTGGGGTGGCCGGCCGCGCCGCGGCCCGTGCGGTCGCTGGACCTGCTGCCGGAACGGGCGCTGGCCGGCGACCCGGAGGCCGAGTGGCAGCTCGTGGACCGGGTGGCCCGGCCGCTGGAGGACGCGGGCGGCGCGCTGCTGGAGACCGTGGACGCGTTCCTGGAGGTCGGCGGCGTGCTGGAGGCGTGCGCGCGCAAGCTGTTCGTGCACCCGAACACGGTCCGCTACCGGCTCAAGCGGGCCACCGAGCTCACCGGGCGCAACGCCAACGACCCCCGTGACGCTCTGGTGCTGAGGGTGGCGCTCTCCGTGGGCAGGCTGGCCCGCGCGCGCGGCCTCTGGTGACCCGGCCGGGGGACGCCCGTCGGAGTGTGACGGATAACGCATGTCCGTTTCGGCCGGGATCGACAACACGCGACGTCGTTCTACGTTCATCTACGAGTCACATTTGTAGAGACCCTACAACGCAGGGTCCCTGGTTTCGTCAGTGGCGACATCACCGGAAAGCGCCGCGAGCGTGTTCAGTGAGCGGGTGATCGCGCTCCTCGCCCCCGGACAGGGGTCCCAGACACCCGGCATGCTGACCCCCTGGCTCGACGTCGAGGGGGCCGCCGAGCGCGTCGCGGCGTGGTCCGAGGCGACCGGTCTCGACCTGGCCCGGCTGGGCACCACCGCGGACGCGGACGAGATCAAGGACACCGCCGTCACCCAGCCGCTGGTGGTCGCGCTGGCCCTGCTGGCCTACGAGGAGCTGCGCCGCCGGGTCGAGCTGCCCGCCGACACCGTCATCGCGGGCCACTCCGTCGGCGAGCTGGCCGCCGCCGCCATCGCGGGCGTGCTGAGCACCGACGACGCCGTGGCGCTGGCCGCCGTGCGCGGCGCCGAGATGGCCGCCGCCTGCGCGTTGACGCCGACCGGCATGGCCGCGGTGCTCGGCGGCGAGCAGGACGAGGTGCTGGCCCGGCTCGACGAGCTCGGCCTGGTCGGCGCGAACCGCAACGGCGCGGGCCAGATCGTGGCCGCGGGCCCGCTGGACGCGCTGGAACGGCTGGTCGAGGAGCCGCCCGACCGGGCAAAGGTCCGCACGCTGAAGGTCGCGGGCGCGTTCCACACCCGCTTCATGGCGCCCGCCGAGGAGGCGCTGCGCGCCCGTGCCGCCGGGATCGTGGTGAAGGACGCCACGCTGCCGCTGCTGTCCAACGCCGACGGCGCGGTGGTCTCCGACGGCGACGAGGTGCTGAACCGACTGATCTCCCAGGTGACCCGCCCCGTGCGGTGGGACGCCTGCCAGGCAACCCTGGCCGGGCACGGCGTGACCGCGGTGGTCGAACTGCCGCCGGCGGGCGCGCTGACCGGCTTGGCCAAGCGCGAACTGAAGGGCACACCCACCTTGGGCCTCAAGACCCCCGCCCAGCTCGACCAGGTCGTCGAGATGATCACCGCGACACCGTCGGAGGTGGCCGAGTGACCACCTTCTCGGTCCCCACCGGCCCGGTCGGCACCCGCATCCTCGGGCTGGGCAGCTACCAGCCCGAGACGATCGTGAGCAACCACGACCTGAGCCTGCGCATGGACACCTCGGACGAGTGGATCCGCGACCGGGTCGGCATCGTCAACCGCCGCGTGGCCAAGCCGGACGAGCTGCTGGTCGACATGGCGATCGAGGCGGGCGCGAAGGCCGTGGCCGACGCCGGGCTCGCACCGACGGACATCGGCGCGGTCATCGTGGCCACCTGCACCATGCCGTCCCAGATCCCCAACGCGGCGGCGCAGGTCGCCGACCGGATCGGGATCAAGGGCGCGCCCGCGTTCGACCTCAACGCCGCGTGCGCCGGGTTCTGCTACGCCCTGGGCACCGCCTCCGACCTGGTCCGGGCGGGCACCGCGAAGCACGTGCTGGTCATCGGCGCGGAGAAGCTGACCGACTGGGTGGACGGCGACGACCGGTCCACCGCGATCATCTTCGCCGACGGCGCGGGCGCGGCGGTCGTCGGGCCGTCCGACGAGCCGGGCATCGGCCCGGTGGCGTGGGGCAGCGCGGGCGACCTGGTGGACATGATCCACATCAAGGACCGCGAGTCGTTCATCTTCCAGGAGGGCCAGGCGGTCTTCCGGTGGGCGACCACGCAGATCGCGCCGATCGCGCTCAAGGCGATCGAGCTGGCCGGGGTGGAGGTGTCCGATGTGGACGCGTTCGTGCCGCACCAGGCCAACCTGCGGATCGTCGAGGCGATCGCCAAGCGCTTGCGCGCCAAGGGTGCGCGTGAAGACCTCGTGATCGCTCGTGACATCGTGGACTCCGGCAACACCTCGTCCGCTTCGATCCCCCTCGCGCTGGACCACATGCGCGCGGCGGGAGAGGTCCGCAGCGGTGACGTGGCGCTGCTCGTCGGCTTCGGAGCCGGCCTGTCCTACGCGGGACAGGTCGTCCGGCTGCCGTGATCGCAATCCGAGACTCCGGTGGGACCACCCAGCCGGCGAAGCAAGAAGGAAGGGATTTTCAGTGAGCAACGAGGACATCCAGAAGGGGCTCGCCGAGATCGTGGAGGAGGTCGCCGGTGTCGAGGCGGCCGACGTGACGGCCGACAAGTCCTTTGTGGACGACCTGGACATCGACTCGCTGTCCATGGTGGAGATCGCCGTGCAGGCCGAGGACAAGTTCGGCGTGAAGATCCCGGACGACGAGCTGGCCAACCTCAAGACCGTGGGCGATGCGGTCAACTACATCGCCAGCAACGCATGACCAGTAGCAACGACGTCGTCGTCACCGGGCTGGGTGCCACCACCCCGCTCGGTGGCGATGTCGCCTCCACCTGGGACGCGCTCCTGGCCGGCCGCAGCGGCGTGCGCACGCTGACGGCCGACTTCGTGGAGCGCTTCGAGCTGCCGGTGAAGATCGGCGCGCCGCTCGCGGTCGACCCGACCGAGGTGCTGCCGCGCGTCGAGGCGCGCCGGCTGGACCGCTGCGAGCAGGTCGCCGTGGTCGCCGCCCGGCAGGCCTGGTCCGACGCCGGGTTCGGTGACGACGACGTCGACCCCGAACGGCTCGGCGTCGTGATCGGCACCGGCATCGGCGGCGCGATGACCCTGCTGGACCAGGACGACCTGATCGAGGCGTCCGGCCTGCGCAAGGTCTCGCCGCTGACCGTGCCGATGCTCATGCCCAACGGCCCGGCCGCGCACGTCGGCCTGGACCTCAAGGCGCGCGCGGGCGTGCACGCGCCGGTGTCGGCCTGCGCGTCCGGCGCCGAGGCGCTGGCCTGGGCGTGGCGGATGCTGAAGACCGGCGAGGCGGACGTGGTCGTGGCCGGTGGCGCGGAAGCGTGCATCACCACCATCACCATGGCGGGCTTCATCCAGGCCCGGACCATGAGCACCCGCAACGACGACCCGGAACGCGCCTCGCGCCCGTTCGACGTCAACCGGGACGGCTTCGTGCTCGGCGAGGGCGCCGGGATCCTGGTGCTGGAGCGCGAGGACTTCGCCCGCGCCCGCGGCGCCCGGATCTACGGCAAGCTCGCGGGCATCGGCACCACCTCCGACGGCCACCACATCACCGCGGCGGACCCGGAGGGCATCGGCCAGTCCCGGGCCATCGCGAAGGCGATCCGCTCGGCGGGCGTCGACCCGGCCGACATCGGCCACGTCAACTGCCACGCGACGTCCACCCAGGTGGGCGACGTGATCGAGCCGCAGGCCGTGCGCCGCGCGATCGGCGAGCACCCGGTGCTCACCGCGCCCAAGGGCAACCACGGCCACCTGCTCGGCGCGTCGGGCGCGGTGGAGGCGATCACCACGCTGCTGTCGGTCCGCGACGGCATCGTGCCGCCGACGCTGAACCTGGACGACCAGGACCCGAGGGTGCAGCTGGAGGTCGTGACGGGCGAGCCGCGCAAGATCGAGCTGACCGCCGCGGTCAACAACTCGTTCGGGTTCGGCGGTCACAACGTCTCGCTCGTGTTCACGCAGGCCTGACGTCCGACGAGGAGCTCTCCCGATGCCTGCCCTCGCGTCCCCGCCGGTGAGCCCGGCCGTGGACGGCGACACCGATCCGCGCGACCCGGAGGTCCGGCTCGCGCGGCTGCTCGACCCCGGGTCCGTCGCACCGCTGCGGCCCCGTGACGGCAGCGGGGTGTTCGCCGTGCGCGGCCGGATCAACGGCGCGAAGGTCGTCGCGTACTGCAGCGACGCCACGCGGATGGGCGGTGCGCTCGGCGCCGAGGGGTGCGGGCACATCGTGGAGGCGATCGACACGGCGGTGCGCGAGCGCACGCCGGTGATCGGCATCTGGCACTCCGGCGGCGCGCGGCTGCCGGAGGGCGTGGAGTCGCTGGACGGCATGGGCCGGATGTTCGCCGCGATGATCCGGGCGTCCGGGCGGGTGCCGCAGCTGTCCGTGGTGGTCGGCCCGGCGGCGGGCGGCGGCGCGTACGGCCCGGCGCTGACCGACGTGGTGATCATGGCTCCGGCCGGCAAGGTCTTCGTGACCGGGCCGGACGTGGTCCGGTCGGTGACCGGCGAGCAGATCGACATGGACGGGCTGGGCGGCGCGGAGGCGCACGGGCGCAAGTCCGGTGTCGTGCACGTGATCGCGGACGACGAGCCGGACGCCTACGAGCGGGCACGGCGGATCACCGGGCTGTTCGCCCAGCCGGGCGTGTTCGACCTGCACTCGGTGCCCGACGGCGACGACCTGCGGGCGTTGCTGCCGGAGCAGCCGCAGCGCGCCTACGACGTCAAGCCGCTGGTGCGGGCGATCGTGGACGCCGACTCGTTCGAGGAGCTGCAGGCGAAGTGGGCGCCGAACGTCGTGGTCGGCCTCGGCCGCCTCGGCGGGCGCACGGTCGGCGTGATCGCGAACAACCCGATCCGCAAGGGCGGGTGCCTGGACTCGCTGTCGGCGGAGAAGGCGGCGCGGTTCGTGCGGATGTGCGACGCGTTCGGCGTGCCGCTGCTGGTGCTGGTGGACGTGCCGGGGTACCTGCCGGGCGTCGGCCAGGAGTGGGACGGCGTGGTGCGGCGGGGCGCGAAGCTGCTGCACGCGTTCGGCGAGGCGGTCGTGCCGCGGGTGACGCTGGTGACGCGCAAGTCGTACGGCGGCGCGTACATCGCGATGAACTCGCGGTCGCTGGGCGCGACGGCGGTGTTCGCGTGGCCGATCGCCGAGGTGGCCGTGATGGGCGCCAAGGCCGCGGTCGGCATCCTGCACCGCAAGAAGCTGGCGGCCGTGCCGGACGAGGAGCGGGAGGCGTTGCACGCCCGGCTCGTCGAGGAGCACGAGCGCATCGCGGGCGGCGTGGAGCGGGCGATCGCGATCGGCGTGGTGGACGAGGTCGTCGAGCCGACCAGGACGCGGCGGAAGCTGGCGCAGGCCCTCGCGGGGGCGCCGGCGGGCCGGGGCGCGCACGGCAACATCCCGCTGTAGGGGGGCCGGCGTCGGGATGGGGTCGCCACGTCGGGGGGCGACCCCATCGCCGTGTCCTGAGCGTTGAACTCGGGTGTTCCGAACGTAGGACACGCGCGTTCCGAACGTAGGACTCGCGGGTCAGCAGGGGGTGAACTGGGAGGTCGAGCCCTCGGTGCCCAGGTCGACGCGCAGCGAGCCGCGCTCCTCCTGGAGCGGGTAGACGACGCGCCAGTGGATGCAGTCGGCCTGGAGCTCGGCCGGCGCCTTGGTGACGTCCTGCGTGCTGGTGAACGTCATCATCACCCGCAGCCGGGTCGGCGAGACCGACTCGATCCGCTGCACCAGGATCGACCCGTCCCGCGAGCTCTCGTAGTCCGACAACCAGCGCGACTTCGGCGTCTGGCCCACCCGGTGCGCGGTCACCGTCTTGGCCCACTGCTCGTAGTCGCGGCCGTTGATCGCGTCGAAGAACTGCTGGAGCACCTCGCGCACGCGCTGGCCGTCGGGGTGCTGTGCCGCGTCGACGCTCAGCTGCACCGCGCCGCTGCCCGGCTGGGCGCTGCGGGGCACCGGGCTCGACTGCCCCGAACCGGCCGCGGCCACCTGCTCGCCCTGGGCCACCGCCGGCCGGTGGTAGGCCTCGCGCGCCAGCACGCCGACGCCCGCGGTGGCGGCGGCGACCAGGAGCACGGCGGGCAGCAGCAGGCGAGCGGACACCCCTGGAGCGTGCCACATCCCCCGTACGCGCGGATAATCACCCGAACGGTCCAGCGGCAAACCCGCAGAGTGCGGTTTGACCGCACCGGGATAGCTACCCACAATGGCTCCGACAGGCCCGGGGACGCCATTTCCCGAGATATGGGGTCACCATCGTACCGAATTGCGGCGACGAACCCCCGGCCGACTCTTGCGACACGGTCCGTAACCAATACCGCAATTCAGCGGAGATAACCGGAAACCGCAGGTGGGCAGCACCGAACGCGAAGAACGATCGCGTTTCGTTTAGCCGCCCAGGGTCGCCGCTTTCCGCACACCCGTGAGGCTAAACCTGGCGATCGGGTGACTTTCGTACGGCTATACCTACCCGAAGTGCCAATCCGAGGCACCCTCATGCGCACGAACGGACGTCAACACCCCCCGAAATGGTGGATTGGCTTCTCCGGCGTTGCCGTGCGGAAATATGCCGGTCGGATAAATCGCGAGGAGGCGAAATCCCGTGGACCTCCGCTATGAGGCCTACTGCTTCGCGGACCGTCTGTTCTACGACGTGCAAAGCCACGCGGAAACCGCCGAAGACGATTTCTCGCAGGTGCTCCCGACGTTGCCGGACGGGTGGACCCAGGGCGACCGCAACATCTGGCGGCACGTCCACCCGCAGGGCGTGGTGCTGCCGAAGCAGGGCTGGAAAATCCACGTCTCGGCCACCGTGCTGAACGCGGGCGAAGTGCTGCTGAAGTCCTACGAGTACCTGGTCGCGCGCCGCATCCCGTTCAAATACCTGCGCACCCGGTCCATCGTCCTGGCGCGCAACTCGAAGTACGCGCCGCGCGAGGGCAGCGGCAAGCTCATCACCATCTACCCGGCCGACGAGGCGGAACTGGAATCGACGCTCGCCGAGCTGTCCGAGATCCTCAAGGGGCAACCGGGCGCGTACATCCTCAGCGACCTGCGCTACGGCGCCGGCCCGTTGTTCGTCCGCTACGGCGGGTTCGTGGAGCAGTGGCTGGAACGGGACGGCAAGCGCGTGCTGGCCATCGAGGGCCCGGACGGCGCGCTCGTGCCCGACCAGCGCAAGGCGACGTTCTGGGTGCCGGACTGGGTGAAGGTGCCCGCGTGCCTGGAAGAGCACCTGGCCGCGCGCCGCAGCGGTGACGCCGACGCGTTCCCGTACCGGGTGGTGCAGTCGCTGCACTTCTCCAACGGCGGCGGCGTGTACGAGGCGGTCCGCAAGGCCGACGACCGCCAGGTCGTGCTCAAGGAGGCCAGGCCGCACGCCGGGCTGGACCGCGAGAACGTCGACGCGGTGGCCCGCCTGCGCCGCGAGCACGCGATGCTGGCCAGGGTGGCCGGTGTGCCGGGCGTGCCCGAGGCCTACGAGCACTTCACCGCGTGGGAGCACGAGTTCGTGGCCATGTCCCGGGTGTCGGGCCGCCCGCTGGGCCAGTGGCTGGGCCAGAACTACCCGCTGACCCACCACGAGGTCACCGACGAGGCGATCACCGCCTACACCGCGCGGGCGCTGGAGCTCGTCTCCGAGATCGAGCGGATCGTGGCCGCGGTGCACGAGCGCGGCGTGGTGTTCAGCGACCTGCACCCGCTCAACGTCCTGGTGGACGACGACGACGCGGTCTCGCTGATCGACTTCGAGCTGGCGTTCGGCGTCGAGGAGAACGGCAGGCCCACGCTCGGCGCGCCGGGTTTCCAGGCGCCACCGGACCGTTCCGGCTTCGACATCGACGAGCACGCGCTGGCCGCGTTGCGCCTCTACGTCTTCCTGCCGCTCAACGCCGTGATCGAGCTCGCGCCGGTGAAGCTGCGCGCGCACGTGGACTTCGTCCGGCGGCGGTTCGGCCTGTCCGACGAGTACTGCGCGAAGATCCTCGGCCCGCTGACCCCGCGTGACGCGCCCGTCGGCCCCACGACCACCGCGCTGGACGTGCCGGAACCGGACTGGCAGCTGGTGCGCAAGTCGATCGTGGCGGGCATCCTGGCCAGCGCCACGCCCCACCGCTCGGACCGGCTGTTCCCCGGTGACGTGGAGCAGTTCGAGGTCGGCGGCGCGGGGTTCGGCTATGGCGCGGCGGGCGTGCTGCACGCGTTGGACGCCACCGGCATGGGCCGCTACCCCGAGCACGAGCAGTGGCTGCTCGACGCGGTGCGCCGCGAGCCGCCGAAGGAGCCCGGCTTCTTCACCGGCGCGCACGGCATCGCGCACGTGCTGGAGAACTTCGGCCACCACGACCTGGCCGGGGAACTGGTCGAGTCCTACGCGCAGATGGTGCCCGACACCCACGACCACGGTCTGAGCGCGGGCTTGGCGGGCATCGGCCTGAACCTCCTGCACTTCGCCGGCACGCGCGACGACGAGTCCTACGCCACCCGGGCGCTGGAGCTGGGCGACCGGCTCGGCACCGCGCTCGTCGACTCCGAGCCGCCCGGTCCGAAGGCGCGGGCGGGCTTCGAGCACGGCTGGTCGGGACCGGCGCTGCTGTTCCTGCGCCTGTTCCAGCGCACCGACGACCGCCGGTGGCTCGACCTGGGCGTCCGCGCCCTGGATCGGGACCTGGCCGAGACGATGACCGCGCTGGACGGCTCGACGCAGGTCCGCGACGGCAACTTCCGCACCCTCCCGTACGTCGGCGTCGGCAGCGCGGGCATCGCCCTGGTGCTCAACGAGTTCCGCCTGGCCGCGCCCGACCTGCCGGTCGTCGAACGGCTGCCGGAGCTCGTCGGCAGCACGACCGGCGAGTTCGTGATCCAACCGGCGCTCATGCTCGGCCGGGCCGGCCTGCTGGCCACCCTCGCCCACGCGGACGGGCCCCGGCAGGCGATCGACCGGCACCTCGCCGCGCTGTCGTGGCACGCCGTGCCCTACCAAGAGGGCCTGGCGTTCCCCGGCATCCAGCTGCGGCGGCTCTCGATGGACGTCGACACCGGCGGCGCGGGCGTGCTGCTGGCGCTCGGCGCCGCCCTGGACGGCACCCCCGTGCTGCCGTTCCTCACAGCCCCGGCCCCCACGGACCGGTAGCAGTAACCCTTTCCAATCCCCGGAATTGAGGAGTCACGATGGACTTCATCCTCGACCTGCAGGACCTCGAGACCCCCGAGGCCCAGTCCAACGCCATGGCGAGCGGCGGCAGCAGCGGCGGTGGCGGCAGCACCACGGCGTCCAACGCCTCCCTGCTGCTCCCCTGCAGCCACTCCACCGTCAGCCTGGTCCTCTGCTGACAAACCCCACACGGGTGCGGGTGAGCGGCGCAGTCGAAGTGCGCCGCTCACCCGTGTTGGATTGCGCCGCCTCCGGCGTCGCGGGCGAGGTCGCCTGGAAGTCGACCGCTCGCGCCCTCATTTCCCGACGATCGAAAAGCGTGATCGCCGGGAAATGAGGACACGAACGATCGACGCGACCTCGCGGTTCATGATGCGCCTTGCGCGGCACTAGGCCTAGGAGTTCCAGATCGTGGTGCTGTCCGCTGTCATCAGGCGCGATCTCCGGTGGGTGTTGCTGGCGTTGAACGCCCTGCCCGCCACCGTGGCCGGGTTGCTGCTGCCCACCGCTCTGGCCTCCGCCGTCGACATGGCGCTGGACGGGCGGTTGGACGGCGGCACGGTGTGGTGGCTGGTCGGGCTCGCGGGCGTGGAGGTGCTCGGCGACGCGATCGGCGTGGTGCTGGCGGCCTCGATCACCGCCCGCGGCGCCGCGTGGTTGCGCCACCGGTTGACCGGGCACCTGCTCGCGCTGGGCCACCCGGCGCGGTTCGAGGCCGGTGACGCGGTGAGCCGGCTGACCGGTGACAGCGCGATCGCCGCCGGCGTCTCGGTGCTCGCGGTGAACCTGGGCATCTCGGTGGTCACGGCGGTCGGCGCGATCACCGCGCTGGCGCTGCTGGACTGGCGACTGGCCGTGGTCTTCCTGCTCAGCGTGCCCCTGGCGGCGCTGCTGGTGCGCTCGCACCTGCGCCTGACCGCCGCCGACGTGGCGACCTACCAGGAGGTGTCCGGCGAGTTGTCCGCACGGCTGGTGGACGCCGTCGGCGGCCTGCGCACCATCGCCGCCTCCGGTCGCGCCGACCAGGAAGCCGAACGCGTCCTGCGCCCCCTCCCCCGCCTGACCGCCGCCGGCGTCGGCATGTGGAGGACCCAGGCGCGGATGATCTGGCGGGCCGGCCTCCTGCTGCCCGCCGTGGAGCTGGCCGTCCTGACCGCCGCGGGCTTCGGCGTCGTCGCGGGCCGGCTGAGCGTCGGCGACGTCCTGGCCACCCTCGGCTACGTCGCCCTCGGCATGACGGTGGTGGGGCAGACGACCCTCCTCACCGCCCTCCAACGCGCCCGCGCGTCCGCCGCCCGGCTCGAGGAAGTCCTCACCACCCCTCTCGACCCGCCCCACGCCCCGCAGCCCACCGCCCCCGGCGAGATCGCCCTGACCGGCGTCAACGTCCCGGACGCGCTGCACGACGTCGACCTGACCGTGCCCGCCGGGACGTTCGTGGCCGTGGTGGGCCGCTCCGGCTCCGGCAAGTCCGCGCTGGCCTCGGTCATCGGCGGACTGGTGCGACCGTCGTCCGGCGACGTGCGCCGCGGCGGCTCCGTCGGCTACGCGTTCGAACGCCCCGCCCTGGTCGGCACGACCGTCGCCGACGCCGTCCGCTACGGCACCGACCCGCACCTGGCCGACGTCGAAGCCGCCTGCCGTGCCGCCCAGGTGCACGACGTGGTCGTCCGGCTCCCCCAGGGCTACGACACCCCTATGTCCACCGCCCCGATGTCCGGCGGTGAGGCCCAACGGCTGGGACTGGCCCGCGCGTTCGTCCGCGACCCGGCCATCCTCGTGCTCGACGACGCCACCGCCAGCCTCGACATGGTCACCGAGTCCACGGTGGAGCGCGCCGTCGAGTCGGCGCTCCCCGGCCGGACCCGCGTGGTCGTGACCCACCGCGCCGCGACCGCCCGCCGCGCGGACGTCGTCGTCTGGCTGGACGACGGCCGGATCCGCGCGACGGGACCGCATTCCGAGCTCTGGGACGACGACGAGTACCGGGCGGTGTTCGGCTGATGACCTACCTGCGGGCGTTGCGCGACCAGCGGCGCGGCATCGCCGTCCTGCTCGGCTGGTCGGTCCTGGAAGGCGTCCCCGCGCTGCTCTCCGGCCGCTTGGTGGGCCTCGCCGTGGACCGGGGGTTCGCCGCCGGCCACCCCTGGACCGGCGTGGGCTGGCTGCTCGCCTTCGCGGCGCTCGCCGTCCTGGGCGGCTTCGGCCTCCGCCAGGTCTTCACGCGCCTGGGCGCGGTCGTCGAACCCCTCCGCGACGCACTCGTTCGCCAGGTCGTGCGCGGCGTCCTGCACGCGGGCTCGCAGACCCGCCAACCGGACGCCAGCGCCGTCGCCAGGATCACCCGCCACGTCGAAGTGGTCCGCGACGCCACCGCAGGCGTCCTCGTCCAGGCCAGGGCCCTGCTGGTCACCACCACCGCCGCCCTCGCCGGCCTCGCCACCACCGTGTCCTCCTTGGCCTGGCTGGTGATCCTGCCCGTCGTGGCGGCCCTGATCCTCTTCGGCCTCCTCCTGCCCTCCCTGGCCCGGGGCCAGCGCCGCCTCGTCCTCGCCGACGAGCAGGCCGCCTCGGTCGCCGGCACGGTCTTCCTCGGCGTCCGGGACGTCACCGCCGTCAACGGCGCCGAGCACGCCTTGCGCGACGTGATGGCACAGGTCGACCGGCAAACCTCCGCCACCGTCCGGATGGCCTTCGCCACCGCGCTGCGCGGCGTCGTGATCGCCCTGGGCGGCTTCGCCCCACTGGTGTTGTTGCTGCTCATGGCACCCGGCATGGTCCGAGCAGGCCAACTCACCGTCGGCGAGGTGCTCGGCGCGGTCGTCTACCTGAGCACCAGCGTCCAACCCGCCCTGCGCCGCCTCGCGGACACCACCAGCACCATCGTGCTGCGCCTGGTCGTCGCCCTCCGCCGCCTGGCCGAGGCCGCCCCGCCGATCGACCAGCCGACCGGCGACGCCGTCCCCGACGGCTCCGAACTGGAACTGCGCGCCGTGACCTTCGGCTGGAGCGCCACCGCCGAACCGGTCGTCCGCGACCTCGACCTGACCCTGCCCCCGGGCTCCCACCTCGCCGTCGTGGGCCCGAGCGGCATCGGCAAGTCCACCCTGGCGAACCTGATCACCGGCCTGGTCGAACCACAATCCGGCGTAGTCCGCTTCGGCACCGTCCCGATCCGATCAGTCGCACCAGAACTCCGACACGAACGCATCGCCCTGGTGCCCCAGGAGACCTACCTCTTCACCGGCACGGTCCGCGAGAACCTCGCCCTCTTCGCCCCCACCGCCTCCGACGCCGCCCTCCTCACCGCCGTCGCGGCAGTCGGCGCCTCCGACCTCGTCACCAGGCTGGGCGGCCTCTCCGGCACCATCGGCCACTCCGGCCAAGGCCTCTCCGCCGGCGAATCCCAACTCCTCGCCGCCGCCCGCGTCTACACCTCACCAGCCGACGTGGTCATCCTGGACGAGGCCACCTCAGCCCTGGACCCGGCAGCCGAAGCCGTGGTCGAACAAGCCTTCGCGGCACGCGGCGGCACCCTGATCGTCATCGCCCACCGACTCTCGTCGGCACTACGAGCCGACCTGGTCCTCCTGATGGACGGCGGCCCGCCACTGCTCGGCAACCACCACGACCTGCTCTCCACCTCCCCCCTCTACCGCGACCTCATGGCCGCCTGGCAACCCATCGCCACAACGCACCCACAACGGACCGACCGCATCCCCACCTAGGCCCCACCTAGGCGACACCGAGGCCACACGGAGGCCCCACCGAGGCCCGATTTGACATGGGTTCGGGTGCCTTAGGCTGGACGAAGCCGGGCAGGCTTGGCGGACGCTCTTCCCGCCATGCCTGCCCGGCTTTGGCCTGCCTGGGGTGCCCGTAAGGGCCCCATGTCAAATCGAGCCGGACCTGACCCGGGCCTTCACGACCCCGACCCCGGCCCCAACCCGACCCCGACCCCGGCCCAGGCCCAGGCCCGCAACGTCACCCAACCCGATGCAACCAGGTCACCGGCGCGCCATCACCCGCACGCCGGAACGGCTCCAGGGCGTCATCCCACGCCGCACCGAGAATCTCATCAACCCCGTGCGCGAACGACTCGCCACCTCTGCTGCGCGCCGCCAACGCCCGAAGCTGGTCCTCTGAAACAACTATGTCGCCATTGGCGCTCGTCCGCGCGTGCCACAACCCCAACACGGGCGCGAAGCAGTACCGCACGCCGTCCACGCCCGGACTGGGGTCTTCCGTCACCTCGAACCTGAGCATCGGCCACGCCCTGAGCGCGGACACGAGTCGGGCACCGGTGCCGGCGTCACCGGTCCAGTTGCACTCGGCGCGCAACTGTCCTGGCGCCGCGGGTTGCGCCGCCCACTTGAGGTCCGCTCGCTCACCGAGGGTGCCCGAGATCGCCCACTCGACGTGCGGACAGACCGCAGACGGCGACGAGTGGACGTAGACCACGCCACTGCTGCTGCCACGGGTGCTCACAGCTGACCTCCGCTACTCGACGAGGGACGTCTTCCCCTACGACCTCTCGATGACGCGGACGATCTTGTGAATTCCCGACTTGGTCATTCTGCCCGCTACGGCAGCGGTCCGCCATAAGAACCATCCCGTTCCTCACCCGAGCGGGTCAGATACAGGACTTTCGGCCCGAAATCCGCGCCCTCACGACCCCGGACCGGCACCACGAGGTCACTTTCCGAGATCATCCGGACACGTCCACGTGATCTCGGAAGCGGTGATGGTCGTCACGCGACATCAGCTCACGCCGATGCTTGCAGCAGCCCGCACCCCTACGGCGCTACCGTGTCCGACCGTGTGGAACGCCGAACAGCGCGACCTCGTGGTGACCCGTGGTAATCCCGTGGTGATCTCGTGCGGCTGATCCGACTCGGGACCGAGCCCTCCGCGGTGGGCGCCGACGTGCGCGCCGCGTTGAGCACGTGGGGCGCCGGCGACGCCGTGCTCGGCGGTGTCGCGTTGCTCGGGGTGCGACCGCCGGACAGCCCGCGCGAGCTGGACGCGGTCATCGTGCTGCCCCGCGGCGTCCTCGTCGTCGTCGGCGTCGACCTGCCGGACCCGGCCATGCGGCTGGAGGCCCCGCTCAACGGGCAGTGGAAGATCGACGGCTGGCCGCTGACCCGACCCGACGGCGCCACGAGCCCGGCCGCGGAGGCGCTGGAGGCCACCACCGCCGTCGCCCGGCGCATCCAGGACATGCGCGGCGAGCCGCTGCCGGTCACCACCGTGGTGGCGGTCGGCCCGTACGTCGGCCAGGTCGTGCAGCCGACCGTGGACCTGAACCGGGGCGTGCGCGTCCTGCACCCGAAGCCGACCACGCTCCTGGCCGCCGCGCGCGAGCTGGCCACCAGCGACCGGCCCTGCTCGGCCGACCACGCGGCCAAGCTGGTCGCCGTGCTCGCGCCGACCGGCGCGCCGCCCAGCCGCCAGCACCTGATCGCCGAGGGGTTCTCCGACACGGCGGCCGACCTCGCGTCGGCCAGCACCATGCTGCTGCCGAAGGTCGTGCCGGTCCCGACGAGCCGCAAGGTGCTGCCCTACGTGGGTGGCGCGATCGTCGCGGTGCTGCTGGTCATCGCCCTGATCATCTCGCTGTCCGGCGACTCCGCGGACAGCTCGACGTCCACCACGCCCACACCGCAGCCGACCACCGTCGTCGTGGACGGCCGGAGCTTCGCGCCGCGCGGCGCGGACCGGACCGACGACTGCGACGGGCACGCGTTCGGCGACGTGCGGGCGTGGCTGTCCCAGCACGTGTGCATGCAGCTGCGGCGCGCCCAGTACGAGACCACAGTGGACGGCCGCAAGGCCGGGATCGCGATCGCCGAGCTGAGCCTGCCCGACGCGACCAGGGCGGGCGAGCTGCACGCGGTCGCGTCGGTGGCGGGCGCGGGCGGCGTCACCGCGCTGGTCAAGGAGGGCCGGGAGTGGCCGGGCGGTCCGGCGTCCTTCGACCGGTCGGCGATCCACGTCTCGGTGAAGGGCGCGCAGGTCCGCATCACGCAGGTGGTGTGGGCCGAAGGTGACCAGGACCCGGCCGACCCGAAGCTCGCCCGCCTCACCGAACAAGCGCTGCGCCTGCCCGCCTCGCAATAGTGCGAACACGGGGCCTCACCGCGGCAGCGACCTCGCGCCGGGGGCACCGTCACCGACCGGCGCGCACCATGCCGACCCCGATCAACCCGAACGCCACGTGCAGCACGATCACCAACCCGGCCACCGCGCACAACGTCTCGGTACCCGGCCTGCCCGCGATCGCGCCGAACGAGAACAACCACCCGCCCACCGCGATCGCGAATCCCGTGAACATCACCGGCTTCGGCACGTGCGCCAGGCACAGCAACGCGTGGGAACGCGCGCGGAACAACGTGTGCAGCACCACCGGCACGATCAGGAACCCCGGCAGGTAGACCGCGACCGGCGGCCAGGAAGGCGCGCCCGGGAGGAACGTGGACGCGATGACGAAGGCGCACCACAGCACCGCGCCTATCGCGAGAGCCACAGTTCCCCTGGTCACACCCGCAGTGTAATGAGCTGAAGCCGCATTTTGAGGTTAAGAGTCTTTATGGCCCCACTGTCGGTACGGCAGTCGGCGGAAAGTGTGCACGATGGGCTGACGGACGGTGCACGCAGCGTCAGAGACCGTAGGCCTCGAGCAGCCTCAACCACACCTCACTGATGGTGGGGTACGCCGGAACGGCGTGCCACAAGCGGTCCACGGTCACCTCGCCGACGATCGCGATCGTGGCCGCGTGGATCAACTCGGCCACGTCCGGGCCCGCGAACGTGACGCCGACGAGCGTGCGCTTGCGCTCGTCCACGATCATGCGCGCCTTGCCCCGGTACCCGTCCGCGTGCAGCGACGACCCGGCCACCGCGATGTCCAGGTCGACGACCCGGATCTCCAGCCCCGCCTCGCGTGCCTGCGCCTCGGACCACCCCACCGACGCCACCTCGGGGTCGGTGAACACGACCTGCGGCACGGCGGTGTGGTCGGCCGTCGCGACCGGCGCGGTCCACGGCTCCGGGTCGGTCGCGCCGGTGACGATCGCCGTGCCGACCGCCCGCGCGGCGTACTTGCCCTGGTGGGTCAGCAACGCGCGGCCGGTGACGTCGCCCGCCGCGTACAGCCAGTCCACTCCGGACACCCGACCGGTGTCGTCGACCTCCAGCGCCTCGCCCGCCGTGAAGCCGAACTGCTCCACCCCGAGGTCGAACGTCGCCGGCTGACGACCGGTCGCGATCAGCAGGTGCGCCCCCGTCACCACCGAGTCGTCCGACAACCGCAACGACACCTGCGCACCACCCGAACCACCGTCACCAGCCGAGCCACCGTCACCAGCCGAGCCACCGTCACCAGCCGAGCCACCGTCACCAGCCGAGCCACCGTCACCAGCCGAGCCACCGGAACCACCCGCACCACCCGAACCGTCCGAAGTGGACACCCCGACCGCCTTGACCCCGGTGACGAGCCGGACGCCGTCCTCCCGCAGCCCTTCCGCCACCAGGTCACCAGCGAACGCCTCGAACTTGGGCAGCGGCCGCTCACCGGAGACGACGAGCGTGACGTCGGAACCCAACCGGGCCCACGCCTGCGCCATCTCCACGCCGACCACACCACCGCCGAGCACCACCAACGACGACGGCACCTCCTGCGCGGAGGTCGCCTCCCGCGACGTCCAGTACGGCACGTCCGACAGCCCCGGCAGCGACGGGATGCGCGGCACGCTCCCCGTGCACACCACCACCGCCTTGGTCGCGGTCAGCACGCGGCCGTCCACGTCGACCCGGCGCTCGCCCACCAGCCGCCCGCGACCGCGCACGACGGTCAACCCCGCGCCCTCGGCCCACTCGACCTGGCCCGAGTCGTCCCAGTCGGAGGTGAAGCCGTTGCGCCGCTTCAACACCTCCACCGGGTCCAGGCGCGCCCCGACCGGCACGCCCGGCACCCGGCGGGCGGCGGCGAGCGCGTGGCCGGGGCGCAGCAGCGCCTTGCTCGGCATGCACGCCCAGTACGAGCACTCACCGCCGACGCGTTCGGCTTCCACCAGTGCGGTCCGCAGGCCGCCGGCGGCGGTCCGGGCGGCGGCGTTCTCGCCCACCGGGCCGCCGCCGATCACGATCACGTCGAAGTCGTCGCTCACCGGTCCACCCCACACCACCCGGACCGGCGCGGCAAGTCACGCGGGGTCGAACACCCCGGCCAACATCTTCAGGATCACACCGTCGGCCGTGCGCAGCACCACCGGCCGCTCGTCGGGCTCGACCCGTTCGGCCAGCTTGAACATCGCGTCGGCGGTCTGGGCTGCCATCCGGAACGTCAACGTGACCGGCGCGTCGCCACGCACCGCGAAGCGGCCCAGGAACAGGTCGCGCAACCGTTCCGCCATCAGCTCGTACTGGTCGACGGACGAGTCGAGGCGGTGGCCGTCGAGCAGGTCGCTGAACCGCACCCGCCCGAAGCCGGGCAGTTCGACCAGCATCCGCAGGTAGATGCCGACGACCTGCTGCACCGCTTCCCGCCAGTCGTCGGCGAGCCGCCCCTCGGTGAACAGCGTTTCGACCCGGCCCAGGTACTCCTCCATGCCGCGCAACGCCAACGCGTGCACAACGGAGCGCTTGTCCGGGAAGTATTGGTAGAACGATCCAATTGGCACGCCTGCTAGCTCGACGATCCGGGCGGTGGTGATGTCGTCGTAGTCGTAGTCGTTGAGCAGCGTCGCACAGGCATCGACAATCGCGGACACCGTCGCGGCGCCGCGCTGCTGAACGGGCTGACGACGCATCACCTTGGCTAAGCGGTTTTCGGCGGGATTTTCTGGCACGGGCACATCTTGATGGATACGGACCGGTAAGCCCAAACAGACGATTCCGGAATGTGATGTGAGGTCAGCTCATCTTTCCGGGTTCGGATTGTTGGGGTGCAAAACTATTTGCATACCCTCACTGGATCAGCCCCGATCCCCGCCATCCCCGCCGGTCGCCGAAATCCCGCCCCGCCCTCACCGCGGCCCGCGCTGCGCCGGAACGGGTTCGTGCAGTTCACCGGGCGTCTCAGCCGGTGCTCCACCGACCGCGCCACGGGCCGACGGCCGTTCGGCGCAAGCCGCGCCGACGATCGGCGCGCCCGGCCGGCGACGGGGTGGCCGAGTCACGTAGGGGCCGACGAGCCGGGCGAGCGCCAGCCCCGGTGCGACCAACGGCACCACCGCCGACAGCGCCACCGCCGTCGCGCCGGCACGGGCCACGTCCCGCGGGATGACCGCGATCCGGTCGACCACGAACGCCCGCCGCCCGGTGAGCGACACCAGCCCCATCACCGCGAGGAACACCACCAGCACGAGCAACGCCCACCGCACCGCGACGTAGCCGACGTCCTCGGCCGCCGCCATCACCGCGAGCCAGCCGGCGGGCGCCGACGACTGCCTGCCCGGGCTCGTCATGGCCCACAGCAGGCCGCCCGCCACGGCCAGGAACCCGGTGCGGCCGTCGAACCACGCGCGCGTCGACTCCAACCATCCCGTCGGCAGGCCCGCCCAGCGCACCGGCAGCACCTCCAGCGGGCTGGGCGCGCCGAACGCCTGCCCCACCACCCACGCCAGGGACCACGCCGACACGACCACCGCGAACCCGAGCTGCCACCTCGACCGGTCGACCGCGAGGCGGCACAGCCTCGCCAGCTCCTGGCGCTTCTCCTTCACGGGTCCCAGCGTGCCGGAGTGACCGCCGCCCGTGATCCGGTTTCACCCGCGTGCCTTCGTACAGCCGCTCATCGGGTGGCAGGCCCTCACCCCGCGTACTCCCCGCACCCAACTCTCCTGGGTGATCTCCCGGCGCTCACCGACCCACCGACCGCCCCCAGGCCACATCATGTCCAGCGAACACGACCCGATCACGAAGAGGAGGCGCTCGTGCGCAGGCTGCTACCGGCGTTGCTGGCGGTGTTGGCGATCACCTGGACCACCGGCTCGGCGACCGCCGACCCGGGCTTGGAGTACGTCGCGCTGGGCGACTCGGCGGCCGCCGGACCGCTCATCCCGCAGCAGGACCCGAGCGCGCCCGGCTGCCTGCGCTCCACCCGCAACTGGCCGGCGGCGCTGGCCGCCCGGATCGGGGCCGACCTCACGGACGTGACGTGCTCCGGCGCCGTCACCGACGACCTGGCCGGACGCCAGTCGACCCTCGACGGCGAGACCCAGGACCCGCAGGCCGACGCGTTGAGCCCGTCGACCGACCTGGTGACGCTGACCATCGGCGGCAACGACATCGACCTGGTCCGCACCGCGGTCGCGTGCGTCAACCTCCTGCCCGCGCCGGTCGGCACGTCGTGCCGCGACCGGCTCACCGCCGACGGCCGGGACGTGCTGGCCGAGCGGATCGACGCCTACGCCGCCGAGTTCGCCGGGGCGCTGGACCTGATCTCGGCCCGCGCGCCCGAGGCGAGGGTCGTCGTGGTCGGCTACGGCACCTACATCCGGCCCGGCGGCTGCTACCCCGACCAGCCGATCTGGGGCCGGGACGCGGACTACCTCCAGGGCAGCATCCACCGGCTGAACGAGGTGTTCGCCCGCGAGGCGGCCGAGCACGGCGCGGAGTTCGTGGACATCGCGCCGCCGAGCGTGGGCCACGACTCGTGCGCGCCGTCGGGCACGAGGTGGTTCGAGGGCGTGGCGGTGACCGGACCGGCCGCGCCGCTGCACCCCAACGCGGAGGGCATGGCGGCGATCGGTGCGATCGTCGCCGACCGGTTGTAACCCGCCTGCCCGGAACGACCAGGCCGCCGTCGAGCACCCGCTCGGCGGCGGCCTTCGCACGTCACGGGGCAGGGCAGCGGGCGCGGGGTTTGTTCACGCACGGGCGTCAAGAACGTGTAGTAGATTAGACGTTCTGCGCAGCACGGGCGCAGGACTGTAAGCCCGCGAGAAACCGTCAGCCGCAATGCGACACAGGCTGATAAAACACGCTATCCAGAAATGAGGCACGTTGTCAAGCCCCTCCGATGACCTCCGGCTCGCGGAAACCGAGTCGGAGCAGGAATACGTGTCGATGCTGTACGGCAGGCTGGACGACCTCCGCGAACAGAGCTCGAAGCGCCTGGCCGGGGCGCTGCGGCAAACCGGTGGAACGCACCAGATGCGCTCCGAGCGGGACACCTCGGTGGCCATGTACTCCGACCAGTTGGCGCAGTACAGCGCGGTGGAGAACGGGCTGTGCTTCGGCCGGCTCGACTTCCACACCGACGAACGGTTCTACATCGGCCGGATCGGCTTGTTCGACGAGGACAAGGAGTACGAGCCGCTGCTGATGGACTGGCGCGCGCCCGCCGCCCGCCCGTTCTACCTGGCCACCGCCGCCGCGCCGGACGGCGTGCGCCGGCGCAGGCACCTGAGGACCAAGCAGCGCAAGGTCGTCGGCTTCGACGACGAGGTGCTGGACATCAACTCGGTCGACCCGGCCCGCCCGTCCGAGGGCCTGACCGGCGAGGCCACCCTGCTGGCCGCGGTGAACGCGAGCCGCACGGGCCAGATGGGCGACATCGTCGCGACCATCCAGGCCGAGCAGGACAGGATCATCCGCACCGAGCTGAACGGCGTCGTCGTCGTGCAGGGCGGTCCGGGCACCGGCAAGACCGCGGTCGCGCTGCACCGCGCCGCCTACCTGCTCTACACGCACCGGCGGCAACTGGCCAAGCGCGGCGTGCTGGTGGTCGGGCCGAACGCGACGTTCCTGCGCTACATCGGGCAGGTGCTGCCGTCGCTCGGCGAGACCGGCGTGCTGCTGTCGACCGTCGGCGAGCTGTTCCCCGGCCTCACGGCGGTGGGCCGCGAGCCCGCCGAGGTGGCCGCGCTCAAGGGCCGCATCGAGATGGCCGACGTGGTGGCGCACGCGATCCGGGACCGGCAGGAGGCGCCGAGCCTGGTCGAGGTCCCGTTCGACCAGGACGTGCTGCGGCTGGACCGGCGGGCGATCAGCGACGCCCGCGGCCGGGCGCGGCGGACCAGGCGCCCGCACAACGAGGCGCGGCGCACGTTCCAGCGGGAGATCATCTCCACGCTGGCGTCGCAGGCGGTGTCGCGGCTGGGCAGGCACCTGCTCGACCAGGCAGACGTCGACGACATCCGGCGCGAGCTGCGCGAGAACCCGGCCGTGCAGGCGGCGATCGAGAAGCTGTGGCCGACGTTGACGCCGCAGCGGTTGCTGGAGGACCTGTTCGCCTCGCCCAAGCTGATCGCCAAGGCCGCGCCGAAGTTCAGCCCCGCAGAACGCGAGCTGCTGGTCCGCGCGCGCGGCGCGGAGTGGACGCCCGCCGACGTGCCGCTGCTGGACGAGGCGGCCGAGCTGCTCGGCGAGGACGACACCGAGGCCAAGGCGCGGGCCGAGCGGCAGCGCCGGCAGGCGATCGACTACGCCCAGGGCGTGCTGGACATCCTCGACCTGGAGGACGACGCCGACCCGGACATCCTGATGGCGACCGACCTGGTCGACGCCTACCGGCTGGCCGAGCGGCACGGCGCGGAGCGCTACGAGACGGCGGCCGAGCGCGCGGCGGCGGACCGGACGTGGACGTTCGGGCACATCATCGTGGACGAGGCGCAGGAGCTGTCGCCGATGGCGTGGCGGACGCTGATGCGCCGGTGCCCGTCCAAGTCGATGACCGTGGTCGGCGACATCGCGCAGACCGGCGACATCGCGGGCGCGTCGTCCTGGCACGAGGTGCTGTCGCCGTACGTGATGGATCGCTGGAAGCTGACCGAGCTGACGGTCAACTACCGCACGCCGTCGGAGATCATGGCCGTGGCGGCGGACGTGCTGGCGTCGGTCGACCGGGACCTCGTGCCGCCGACCTCGGTGCGCGACAGCGGGTTCGAGCCGTGGAGCCTGCGGGTGGCGTCACTGGCCGACGCGCTGCCGTCGGTGGTGGACAAGGAGGTCGCCGCGATCGGGGACGGCAAGCTGGCCGTGATCGTGCCCGCCGCGTCGGTGGCGTCGCTGCGCGCGACCGTGCCGGGCGCGTCGGACGACCTCGACGCGCAGGTGGTCGTGCTCGGCGTCACGGACGCGAAGGGCCTGGAGTTCGACTCGGTGCTGGTGGTCGACCCGGCGGGCATCCTGGCCGAGTCGCCGCGCGGCGCGAGCGACCTGTACGTGGCGCTGACCCGGGCCACCCAGCGGCTGGGCGTCGTGCACACCGGCGACCTGCCGGGGGTGCTGGGCAGGTTGGCGGCTACCGCGTGAGGGCGTAGCCGAGGGCGGCGGCCCCCACACCCGCGACGAGGCTGACGGCGACGTTGGCGAACGCCTGCCGGTAGCGGCCGTCCTCGGTCAGCCGGACGGTCTCGTAGCTGAACGTGCTGTAGGTGGTGAGGCCGCCGCACAGGCCCGTGCCGACCAGCGCGGCCAGGGCCGGTGACGCGCCCGCGACGCAGCCGAGCACGAACGAGCCGACGACGTTGACCGCGAGGGTGGCCCACGGGAACGACCGCTGGACCAACCGGCCGGCGGCGTAGCGCAGCGACGCGCCCACCGCCGCGCCGACGAACACCAGGAGCACCGTCATGGCGACACCTTGCGCGTCACGGCCATGGCGGTGAACGTCGCGCCCAGGGCGAGCAGCAGGGTGGCGAGCAGGTACGCGAACGCGGTGAGGCCGCCCAGCCGCACCGCGTCCAGCGCGTAGCCCGAGAACGTGGTGAAGCCGCCCAGCACGCCGATGCCGAGGAACGGCCGGGCGAGCGGGTGCAGGCGCGGCACCAGGACCATCAGCACGCCGATCAGCGCGCAGCCCACGACGTTGACCACCAGCGTGCCCCAGGGGCCGGGCACCGCGGCGGTCAGGCCGTACCGCGTGACGCCGCCGATCCCGCCACCGAGGGCGACGGCCGCGGCGGTCCGGGTCTCAGTGCGCACGCAGGTGGTCCACCAGGTGGTCGAGGGCGGCCAGGGCGCGGACCACGTCGGCGCGCTCGGCCGGGTCGAGCTTGTCCAGCGCCGAGCCGATGCGCTTCTCGTGCGCGGCCTGCCAGACGGCCAGCTGCTCGTGCCCCTGCGGCGTCACGGAGAGCCGGGCCACGCGCCGGTCGCTCGGGTCGCCGCCGCGTTCGACCAGGCCGTTCTCGATCAGCTGGCCGACGAGTCCGCTGACCGTGTTCGGCGCGAGCCGCAACTCGGCCGCGAGGTCGCCCACGCGCATCGGGGGACGCTCGGCGAGCGTCTGGAGCAACTCGACCTGCGCCATCGGCAGGGAGTCCCACGGCCATTCCGACCGGATGCTCGTGCGCAGTGCCCGGCGGAGCCTCGTGACCACGTCGGTGAGCGAGCGTGCCTCGTCTGACATGCGCGAATGGTACTGGGTCGCGATATGTCGGAGACCGAGATAGTCTGGAGGCGATGAATCGCTCGCTGCACTGGTTCGTCGCGGAGTCGCCCCGGCCGCGGCGGGTCGCGACCTGGGCCGGTGCGCCGTGGCTGGCCGTGGCGACGGTGTGCCTGGGCGCGTTCCTCGGCCAGTTCGACGCGAGCGTCGTCACACTCGCCCTGCCCGCATTGCGGGACGATTTCGGCGCATCACCCGAGTGGGTGTCGCTGGCGTACCTCTTGACGCTGGCCGCGTTCGTGGCGCCGATCGGGAAGTGGTCGGACCGGCGCGGGCGGAAACTCGTGTACCTGTACGGCTTCGTGGTGTTCACCGGCGCTTCGGTGGCGTGCGCGCTGGCGGGCGACCTGGCCGTGCTGATCGCGTTCCGGGTGGTGCAGGCGCTGGGCGCGGCCATGTTGCAGGCCAACAGCGTGGCGCTGGTGGTGGCGGCCGTGCCGCGGGAGAAGATGCGCCGGGCGTTGGGCGTGCAGGCGACCGCGCAGGCGCTGGGGCTGGCGCTGGGCCCGACGGTCGGCGGCCTGCTGGTCGAGGCGTTCGGCTGGCAGTGGGTGTTCCTGGTCAACGCGCCGGTCGGCGTCGCCGCCCTGGTCGCGGGCCACTTCCTGCTGCCGCGCACGCACGAGCGCGGCGCCGGGCCGGTCGACGGGGTCGCCGTGGTGCTGCTGGCGGCGGCCACCACCGCGTTGCTGCTGGTGCTGTCGGGCGCGAGCCCGTTCCTGCTGCTGCTCGCGGTGCCGTCGGCCGCCGGCTACGCGTGGCGCGAACCGCTGGTGCGGCGGGTCAAGGGCGGGCTGCTCGGCGCGACGTGCGGGTACCTCGTGCTGTTCGGGCCGCTGGTCCTGGTGCCGTTCACGTCCGACCGGGGGCCGTTCGCGACCGGGCTGCTGCTCACCGCGCTGCCGGTCGGGTTCGCGCTCGGCGCGGCGTCGCCGTGGAAGGTGCCCCGATCGGGGGCCGCACTGTCCACAGTGGCCTGCGGGGTGCTGGCGTGGCAGGTCCACCCGGTCGCGCTGATCGTGCTCGGGCTCGGGCTGGGCCTGTTCATCCCGGCCAACAACGCGTCCGTGCTCGGCGCGCTGCCCCGCGGCGACGCCGGGTCGGGTGGCGGGCTGGTGAACCTCGCGCGGGCGCTCGGCACCGCGTTCGGGGTGGCGGTGCCGCTGTTCGTCCACTCCCAGTGGGGACCCGGCGCGGCGTTCGGGGCGCTGACGGTGTTCGCGTCGCTCACCCTTTGTACGCCGATCGGGGACAAGCGCCCGCGTTCCCTGCCTCGGGTCCCGGTCGATCAGTAACCTCGCCCCAGTGGGGCGAGGGCTCGAACTGGGACACACACGGGTGAGGACGCGGTGGCGGATCGGCTGAGCTGGGTCCCCGACGACGTCGACACCGGGCTGCCCAGCGCCGCGCGGCTCTACGACTACCTCTTGGGCGGCGGCCACAACTTCGCGGCCGACCGGGAGCTCGCGGAGAAGTTCCTGCGCGCCCAGCCCCACGGCCGCACGATCGCCCGCCTCAACCGCGCGTTCCTGCGCCGGGCCGTGCTGCACCTGGTCGACGCCGGCGTGCGGCAGTTCCTCGACCTGGGCTCCGGCATCCCGACCGTCGGCAACGTGCACGAGATCGCGCGGAAGGTCGCGCCCGACGCGCGCGTGGTGTACGTCGACTACGAGGACGTCGCCGTCGCGCACAGCCTGATGATCCTGGCCGACGACGACCGGTCCACGATCCTCCAGGAGGACCTGACCGACCCGGACGCGGTGCTCGCGGGCGTCCGGGGCACGGGCCTGATCGACTTCGCCGAGCCGGTCGGCGTGCTCGCGGTGGGGGTGTTCCACTTCGTGCCGCCCGAGCGCGACCCGGCGGGCGTGGTGGCCGCGTACCGCGACGCCGTGCCGCCGGGCAGCCACCTGGCGCTGTCCCAGTTCACCTCCGACCAGCAGCCCGAGGAGATGGCCGGGGTCGTGGCCGTGATGCGCGACAGCGCCGACCCGATGTTCCCGCGCACCCGCGCCGAGATCACCGCCCTGTTCGACGGCTTCGAGCTGGTCGAGCCGGGCGTGGTCCCGCTGCCGCGGTGGCGGCCCGAGGAGGGTTCCGTCGAGGAGGACGCCGACCGGGCGGGCATCTTCGCGGGGATGGGGCGCAAGAAGTGAGCCGACGTGTCCTCACCCGCTAGGACCAGGCGGCAGGACATCGCGCGCGAGTGGATGCGTGCGGTCTACCCCACCGCGTACGTGCCGATGTCGCCGGTCGAGATCGAGCTGTTCCTGCTCGACCTGGTGGACGTGATCGCCGACGCGGTGCAGGCCGAGCCGTTCGCCGTCGAGCCGGTCGACGCGGTCGGCCACCGGCTGGTGCAGGCCCACTTCACCGGCCCGGAGACGTTGCAGCGCACGGTCGGCGTGCTCGGGCACGCGCTGCTGTTCAGCCCGGAGCTGAGCGACGTGCCGCGGTTGGCGGAGAAGGTCGTCGCCATCCTGGGCAGCGTGAGCACCGGCTTCGCCACCGCGATGCGGCTGGACGCGCTCGCCCAGCAGGAAGAGGTCAAGCGCGCGCTCATGACGGCCAAGCTGCGGGCCGAACGCGTGCTCAAGGTCAGCGAGGCCCGGTTCCGCGAGGTGTTCGACTCCTCCGCGTTCGGCATCGCGATCACCGACCTGGACGGCCGGTGCGTCGAGGTGAACGCGGCGCTGGCCGAGATGATCGGCCGCGACCGCGGCGAGCTGACCGGGCGGCGGCTGGTCGAGCTGTTCGACCCGGCCGACGCCGACGCCCTCCTGCGCACGTACCAGGCGGTGGGCGAGGGCCGGGCGGCACGGCGGCGGGAGCAGCGGCGGCTGCTGCGCGAGGACGGCGAGCCGGTGTGGGTGCACCTGGCGGTGTCGCTGCTGCGTGACGCGGACGGCGCGCCCTCCTACCACGTGACCATGGTCGAGGACGTCAGCGAGCTGCACCTGCTGCAGAAGAACCTGGACTTCCAACTGCTGCACGACTCGCTGACCGGCCTGTCGAACCGGCAGCGCTTCGCCACCCGGCTGGAGGCCCTGCACGGCACGTCGCGCGGCGGGATCACGCTCTACCACCTCGGCCTGGACGCGTTCTCGCTGGTGAACAACGGCCTCGGGCACGCCGTCGGCGACCGGCTGCTGACCGAGGTCGGCCGCCGGCTCGAAGCCGCGGTGGCGGACGAGGTCGCGATGGTCGCCCGGATGGGCGGCGACGAGTTCGCCATCGTGGTCGACAACGGGCCGACCACGCCGACCGTGCCCGCCATGGTCGACCGGATCAACGCGGCGCTGCACCGGCCGGTGGAGGACGGCGTGGCGCTGTCCGCGACCATCGGCGTGGTCGACCGGCCGCCCGCCGCGTGGGACGTCGCCGAGATCCTGCGCGCGGCCGACGCCACGCTGCGCCGGGCCAAGGCGGGCGGCAAGCGGCAGTGGCTGCCCTACGACAAGCACGCCGACCAGCCGCGGCGGGAGCGGCAGGCGCGGGCCGCGCGGATGCCCGGCGCGCTGGCCGAACGGGAGCTGGAGGTCGAGTACCAGCCCGTGCTGGACCTGGCCGACGGTCGGGTGCTCGGGCACGTGGCCCGGCTGCGCTGGGACGACATCGGGCACGACGGGTGCGTGGAGCTGGCCGAGGAGACCGGGCTGTCCCTGGCGCTCGGCCAGTGGGCGTTGCGCGAGGCGGCGTCCGACGCGAACCGGTCGGAGTCCTCCGGCACCCTGTACTTCGAGCTGTCGCCCATGCAGTCCCGCGACGAGGACTTGGTCCGCACGGTGAAGCGGACTTTGGACGAGACCGGGCTGCCCGCGTCCCGGCTGCGGATCTTCCTGGACACCCGGTCGATGCTCGAAGGCGTGGACGAGGACAACGCGCAGGTGTTGCGGGACAACGGGATCGCCACCGGGCTGAGCCGGTTCAACGGCGGGCAGGCCGAGCTGTCGCTGCTGGACGAGCTGCCCGTGGACGCCCTGGTGCTCGACCCGTCCGTGGTGCGCCGGCTCGCCGAGCGGCCCGAGTCGTTCCTGCACACCGCGGTGGCGCGGATGGTCGGGCTGATCCGGTCGTCGGGGGTGTCCGTGCTGGTGCCGGACCTGTCCACCGCGCAGCGGGCCGCGTGGTGGGCGGAGGTCGAGGTGGACGCCGCGTTCGGCGACCACCTCGCGCCCGCCGTGCCGGGGTACGAGCTGCCCGGCTAGTTGTTCTGCCCGGTCCTGCTCAGACCTGCTTCACCGCGGCCAGCAGCTTGGTCAGCGACTCCTTGGCGTCGCCGAACAGCATGGTGGTCTTCGGGTTGTACAGCAGGCTGTTGTCCACGCCCGCGAACCCGGGCCGCATCGAGCGCTTCATGAACACCACGGCCTTGGCCCGGTCGACGTCGAAGATCGGCATGCCGTAGATCGGGCTGCTCGGCTCGTCCCGCGCGCCCGGGTTGACCACGTCGTTCGCGCCGACCACCAGCACCACGTCGACGCTGCCGATGCCGGGGTTGACGTCGTCGAGCTCCTTGAGGTGCTCGTAGGGCACGTCCGCCTCGGCGAGCAGCACGTTCATGTGGCCCGGCATCCGGCCCGCGACCGGGTGGATGCCGTAGTGCACCGTGATGCCGCGCTGCTCCAGCACCTGCGCCAGCTCCCGGGCCGCGTGCTGGCCCTGCGCCACGGCCAGGCCGTACCCCGGGACGACCAGCACGGAGTGGGCGTAGCCGAGCAGGATCGCCACGTCCTCCACCGTGCCGGAGCGCACGGTGCGCTGCTCGTCGGTCTGCGCGGTCGCCGTGGTGGCCTGGAACGCGCCGAACAGGATGTTGGTCAGCGGCCGACCCATGGCCTGCGCCATCAAACGGGTCAGGATCGTGCCGGACGCGCCGACGAGCGTGCCGGAGACGATCAGCAGCGTGTTGGCCAGCACGTAGCCGGACGCGGCCACGGCCAGGCCGGTGAACGCGTTGAGCAGCGAGATCGCGATCGGCACGTCCGCGCCGCCCACCGGCAGCACGAACAGCACGCCCAGCGCGAGACCCGCCAGCGCCAGCAGCACCAGCAGCACGCTGCTGCCGGTCAGCACGACCGACACCGCGAGCACCACGCTGACCGCCGCCGCGCCGATGGCGAGCAGCCGTCCCGCGGGCAGCAGCACGGGCCGGGTGGTCATCACCTCCTGGAGCTTGAGGAACGTGACCACGCTGCCGGAGAAGCTGACCGAGCCGATCAGCACGGTGAGCACGGTGGCGACCTGGAACAGCGCCGAGCCGTGCGGCACGGCCAGGAACTCGGTCAACGCCACCAGCGCCGCCGCCGCGCCGCCCACGCCGTTGAACAGCGCCACCATCTGCGGGATCGCGGTCATCTTCACCGACCGCGCCGCCGGGATGCCCACCGCGACGCCCGCGACCACGGCGAGCACGATCAGCAGCCCGTTGTGGACCGCGCCGTGGACGAACGCGGTGACCACGGCCAGCGCCATGCCGGCCGCGCCGAGCAGGTTGCCCGCGCGGGCGTACCTCGGCGTGCTCAGGCCCTTGAGCGCGAGCACGAAGCACAGCGCGGCCACCAGGTAGGCGAGCTGGACCCAGGTGGGGCTCACTCCCCCACCTCCTTGTGCCCGTTGGCCGCGCTCTTGACCGGTTTGGCGGTCTTGTGGCCCTTGAACATCTCCAGCATCCGGTCGGTCACCACGAAGCCGCCGACCACGTTGACCGTGGCCAGGAAGACCGCGGCGAGCCCGAGCACGACCTCCAGCGGGTGCTCGGCGCGGCCGGTGATGAGGATCGCGCCGACCAGGATCACGCCGTGGATCGCGTTGGCGCCCGACATCAGCGGCGTGTGCAGGATCGTGGACACCTTGGACACGACCTCGAAGCCGACGAACACGGCCAGCACGAAGATCGTCAACAGGTCGATCACGGCAGCTCCCTCCTCAGCTCGCCCGCGTGCGTGAGGCAGCTGCCGGACAGCACCTCGTCGGTGAGGTCCGGGACGACCCGACCGTCCTTCGTCATCATCATCAGGAGGTTGGCCACGTTGCGCGCGTAGAGCCTGCTGGCGTGCACGGGCATGCTGCTGGGCATGTTCCTCGCGCCGTAGACCAGCACCTCGCCGACCCAGACCTCCTCGCCGGGGCTGCTCGCGGTGACGTTGCCGCCGGACTCGGCGGCCAGGTCGACCACCACCGAGCCGGGCGCCATGGCCTTGAGCATGTCGTTGGTGACGAGCACGGGCGCCTTGCGGCCGGGGATGGCGGCGGTGGAGATGACCACGTCGGAGGCGGCGACCCGGTCCGCGATCAGCTCGCGCTGGCGTTCCAGGAACGTCTCCGACTGCGCCTCGGCGTACACGCCCTGCTGCGTTTCCAGGTCCAGCTCGAGGAACCGCGCGCCGAGGCTCTTGACCTCCTCCTTGGCCGCCGCGCGCACGTCGTAGGCCTCGACCACGGCGCCGAGGCGGCGTGCGGTGGCGATGGCCTGCAACCCGGCCACGCCCGCGCCGAGGACGAGCACCTTGGCCGGCGGGATGGTGCCCGCCGCCGTGGTGAACATGGGCAGGAACTTCGGCAGCCGGTGGGCCGCCTCCATCACCGCGCGGTAGCCCGCCACCAGGGCCTGCGACGAGAGGGCGTCGACGGACTGCGCCCTGGTCACCCTGGGTAGCAGGTCGAGGCTGAAGGCGGTGACCTTGTTGGCCTTGAGCACCTCGATGAGCTCGGACTCGTAGGCGGGTTGCAGGAAGCTGATCGTGATGTCGCCCTCGCGGAGGGCGGCGGCCTGCTCGGGTGTCGGCGGTTGGACGGACACGATCACGTCGGACTGCCCGGCCGGGTGGTCGGCGATGACGTTCGCACCGGCTGCGCGGTAGGCGGCGTCCGAGGCGTGGGCGTGTCTGCCCGCTCCGGCTTGCACGTCCACCGTGAGTCCGGCACCGATCAGCGTGGTCACCGTTTCCGGTAGACCGGCTACGCGGCGCTCAGCGGGCCGCGCCTCGACGGGTATGCCCACTCTCACGGAGAGTCACCCTAGACCGCCGAAGGTGATCTACGCCACAGGTGGACTTTAACAGTAACCGTACATACGTCTTGCTGAGACCTTCAGTGGATCACCGGGCAGACGCCCTTGGTGTCGCCGCCGAAGAAGTTCGGCACCAGCTCGCGCTTGTCGTAGTACCGGTGGAAGACGCTGGTGATGCCGCTCGACATGGGCGGCACGATCCACGTCCAGTCCGCCGGGCACGAGCGGCCCGCGGCTTCCTCCCTCTTGATGTGGGTGAGGAACCGGTCGGACTCGGTGTGGTGGTCGGTGATGGTCACGCCCGCCGCCGCGAACGAGTGCAGCACCGCGCGGTTCAGCTCGACCAGGACGCGGTCCTTCCACAGCGTCTGGACCGACGACGTGTCCAGCCCCATCCGCCTGCCCAGGTAGGGCAGCAGGTCGTAGCGGTCGACGTCGGCGAAGTTGCGTGCCCCGATCTCGGTGCCCATGTACCAGCCGTTGAACGGCGCGGCCGGGTAGTCGATCCCGCCGATGCGCAGCCGCATGTTGCTGATCGCGGGCACGGCGTGCCAGCGCAGGCCGAGGTCGGCCAGCCACGGCAGCTCGGGGTGGCCGATCGGCACCTCCAGCACCGCGTCGGGCGGCAGCTCGACCAGGGCCGGTTCGGCGTCCTCCCGTTCCACGATCAGCGGCAGCACGTCGAACGGGCCGCGCCGGGAGGGCGGGCGCCAGCCCAGCTCGACGGCCTTCGCGGTCAGCTCGGCGTTGCGCCGGTCGCCCAGCACGCCGCCGTCCGAGCCGACGTAGCCGGCGTACCGGATCAGCTGCTCGTTGCGGATCCTCGGCGCGGGTCTGCCCGGCTCGTCGGGCGCGAACACGCTGATCACCGGGCGGACCTTGCCGCCGTTGCCGGCGAGCTTGAGGTGCTCGACGCACTCGTCCGCGATCTCCTTGGGATCGCGCAGGTCGCGCAGGTCGCGGACCTTGAGGCTGCGCCAGTACAGCCGGCCGATGCAGCGCGCGCTGTTGCGCCACGCGACCCGTGCGCCGAACGTCAGCTCGTCGGGCGTGTGGCGGTAGGTGCCGGTGGCGGCGACCTCGGCGCGCACCTCGGCGAGGCGGTGCTCGACGGGACCGAGCTCGGGCTGCTCGGCGTGGTGCAGTCGGATGAACTCCTCGGCCTCGGCGAGGTCGACGGTGAAGGCGGTGGCGGCGTCGTGCAGGGGAATGGCTTCAGCCGGACACGAGGGGACGGGGGCCATGGCGGCACACCGTAGTTGCCCTTTCGTGGTTGCCGCACCGCCGTGCCGGGTGCGATGAGGACAGACAGAACGCCTGGTGGTGTCGTAGCGTAAGTGCTTGATCGCGCAGAAGAGTGACGCATCCTGCGAAAACGAGTGATATTCGATCGTTACCCGCTCGCGTCATGGCGGTTATCTGTGAGTTACATCACAGCGTCTTTTTCACCTATCGGGTGACAACGACGGCGGCTGCCACGCCAGGAACCTCGCCATGCCCCGCAGCCCGACCGAGGGCGGGACCGCGCGCATCGCGGTGTCGCGCAGCGCCACCAACACCGGGTTGCGCACCTTGTGCCCCACCCGCCCGAGCATTCGTGACGCCCTCGCCATCGACTGCGTGCGCGGCCGGCGTTGCCGGTCGTAAGCGGCGAGCGCGCTCGGCACGTCGTCGGCACGGGCGCACGCGGCGGCCAGCACCACCGCGTCCTCGATCGCCATGCACGCCCCTTGTCCCAGGTAGGGCGTCATCGCGTGGGCCGCGTCGCCGAGCAGCGCGACCCGGCCGCGCACGTAGGTCGGCAGCGGCGCGGCCAGCTCGTGGATGTCGTGCCGCAGCACGGCGTCGGGCGGCGTGGCGTCCAGCAGGTCGGGGATCGGGTCGTGCCAGTCGCCGACGAGCCGGCGCACCTCCCCCAGTTCGTCGGCGCACCGGCCACCGGCGGGCGCGACCGCGGCCGCGTACCAGCAGACCCGGCCGTCGCCGAGCGGGAGCACGCCGAACTCGGTGCCCGGGCCGAGCGTCTGGCTGAGGCCGAGGTCTTTCGGGAAGCTCGCCGTCGTCACGCTCCGCCACGCCGTGGTGCCCGCGTACACCGGCTGGGGCATCCCCGGGAACAACGCCTGCCTGGCGTGGCTGCGGATGCCGTCCGCCGCGACCACCAGGTCCGCGTCGAGGTCGTCCAGCGACGTCACCTCGGCGTCGGTGACCAGGCACGCCGCCGGCAACGCCGAGCGCAACACCCGGTGCAGGTCGGCCCGGTGCACCGCGATCACGTGGTCCTCGTGCGAGGCGTCGACGTGCGTCAGCGTCCGGCCCTTCGGGTCGCGGACGCCGCCGGGCACGCGGGGCGTGCCGATCCGCCGCACCTCGTCGGCCAACCCGAGCGCCGCCAGCGCCCGCAGCGCGTTCGGCATCACGCCGACACCCGCGCCGACCTCGCCGAACTCCGGCGCGCGTTCCAGCACCTCGACCTCCCAGCCGACCTGCCGCAACGCCACCGCCGCCGTGACGCCGCCGAGGCCGCCGCCCACCACCACCGCTCTCATGCTCCTCCTTCTACAGCTGTAGATGCCAGTACTCTACAGCCGTAGAAGAAGGGACGTACCGTGACGGAGCGCAGGGCGGCCCTGGCCGACGCGGCGATCCACGTGGTGGCGACCAAGGGCATGCGGGGACTGACCCACCGCGCGGTGGACGCGCAGGCGGGCGTGCCCACGGGCTCGACCTCTGCTTACTTCCGCACCCGCAAGGCGCTGGTCGAGGGGGTCGTGCAGCGGCTCTCCGACCTCGACGACGCCGAGATGGTGGCAGCGGGTCTGACCGTCCCGCTGGACCCCGACCGGCTCGCCGAGAGCGTCGCGCGGGTGCTGGACCACTGGATGACCGCCGGCCGCGAGCGCACCCTGGCGCGGTACGCGTGCCTGCTGGAGGCCACCCACCACCCGGAGCTGCGCGGCATCCTGGCCCACGGCGAACGGCCGCGCGCGCAGGCGCGGGAGCTGCTGGCGGCGTTGGGCGCGGAGGACCCGGAGCGGCAGAGCCGGGAGCTGGTGGCGTTCGTGGACGGCCTGGTGTTCGACCGGCTGGTCGGCGCGGGCGCCCTCGGCGCGCCCGACCCCGGCACGCCGGAGAGCGTGGCCGAGCTGACCGCGGCGGTCCGCGCGGCGTTGCGCGGCGTGCTCGGGAGCTGAGCCGGCGCCCGCGGTGCGGCACGACCGCGGCGGCCGAGGGTGATCGGGGCGGAGCCGGGGCAAGCGCCAGGGGGCGGCGCCGACAGCACCGCCCCCCCCCGTTCGCCTACGCGGATCGCTCGGAGCTGCCCAGCCGGGGGAACGGGTCGGTCGAGAACACGACCTCGACCGGCACCTCGAAGTACTGCGCGATGCGCAGTGCCAGGTAGAGGCTGGGGCTGTACTCGCCCCGCTCGAGGTAGCCCACCGTCTGGTAGTGGATGCCCAACGCCTCGGAGAGCTGCCGGCGTGACACTCCCCGTTCCGCGCGCAGCATCGCGATCCGGTTGTAGACGCTTTCGCTCATCGCACCCTCTGCAGCGCCGCCTGTCGACGCTGCTCCATATCCGATCCGGACTCCCGGCGAGCCATCCGACGCAGGATCGTAGGCGCAAGCAGGAACCCGACCACCGTCCACACCCCGAGCACGCCGATCATCTCCGGGATCCGCCACGAGCCGCCGAGCTCCGCGGCCGCCGCCGCGTCCGGCAGCAGCGCCGCCCTGGCGCCGTGACCCGCCCAGTACATCGGGAACACCTGGGCCACGGCCTGCAACCAGCCGGGCATCGCGGTGATCGGGTAGAAGATGCCCGAGATCGCCACGATGCCCATCATGGGCAGCATGGTGATGCCCATCGCGCCGCTGGGGCTCTTGGTGATCGACCCGGCGACCGCGCCCCACGGCAGCATCGACGCCATGCCGAGCGCGAGCACGGCGAGCAGGCCGAGCACACCGGCCACGCCCGCGTCCGCCAGCACGTTGACCAGGAACAGGCCCGGGGCCAGGACCACCAGCAGCCCGGTCAGGGAGTCCAGCGAGGTCTGCACGGTCCGGCCGACGACGTACCCGAGCATGCCGTGGGGCAACGCCTTGGCGCGCAGCAGCGTGCCGTCCTCCCGGTTGATCGCGAGCTGGCCCGCGGGCCCCACCAGCGCGCTGAACACCATCCCCATGCCGAGCATGCCGGGCAGCGTGAGCGCGGCGAGCGAGACGCCGGAGCCCTCGACGGCGGAGTCGCGCTGGAACCACAGCACGATCAGCGCGGCCAGCCCGGTGAACACGTTGTACAGCTGGTCGGAGCTGCCCATGGACTGGCGGAACTCGCGCACGCCGCGGTCCACGCCGAGCCGGACCGCCTGTGCCTTGGGGTTCACCGCAGCGCCACCTCCTCCTCCGTCGCCTGCCCGCTCTCGTGCCGCTGCACGAGCGCCATGTAGGTGTCCTCCAACGTGCTGCGGCGCACCTCCAGCTCGGACACGCCCGTCGCGTGCTGCCGGAACAGGTCGCGCACGAACGCCGTCGCGTCGTCGGTCGTGTGCACGTGCCGCACGCCGTCGCGCGTCCAGCGGACCTCGGTCTTGCCCGCGACCTCGCGGCCGAGCTGGTCGGGGCTGCCGTCGGCGATGATCCGGCCGCCCGCGAGCACCAGGATCCGGTCGGCCAGCTTCTCCGCCTCGGCCAGGTCGTGCGTGGTCAGCAGGATCGTCATGCCCTCCAGGTCCGACAGCCGGTGCACCAGGTCGTGGAAGTCGCGGCGCGCGTGCGGGTCGAACCCGGCCGTCGGCTCGTCCAGGAACAGCAGGTCCGGCTTGCCGACGATGCCGATCGCCACGTCCAGCCGCCGCCGCTGGCCGCCGGAGAGGCTGCTGATCTTCTTGTGCGCGTGCTCGGCCAGGCCGACGGTCTCGATCAGCTCGTCGGTGTCGAACGGCCGGGACTGACCCGGCGTGGCGTAGGGCTCGTAGTAGCGGCCGAGGTGGTGCAGCAGCTCGCGCACCTTCCAGCGGCCGTGGTCGCGCCACGACTGGAGCACCACGCCGAGCCGGGCGCGCCAGGCCTCGTCGCCGGCGGCCGGGTCGACGCCGAGCACCCGGACGTGGCCGTCGGACGGCAGCCGGAAGCCCTCCAGGATCTCGATCGTGGTGGTCTTGCCCGCGCCGTTGGGCCCGAGCAGGGCCACCACCTCACCCGGGCCCGCCGTGAAGTCGACCCCGTGCAGCACGTCCGTCGTGCCGTAGCGCATCCGCAGATCGCGCACCTCGATGACCAAGGACCCTCACCTCCCCCTCGTCAGAGTTCTCGGTCGTTTTGTAGCACACCTGCTATCAGACGTACTACAGCCGTTCCCTTACGGCTTATTTACTTCATGGCTTCGTGAATCTTCTGTATGTTGCGAAGTAGGTCCCTTAACGCACTGGGAGGTGTGCGAGTTGACCGAAACGCTGTACTCCGAGCTGCCCACACGACGCACGACGCCGTTCGACCCGCCCGCGGAGTTGGGGTTGCTCCGCGAACGGGCCCCGATCAGCCGGATGAAGTTCCCGGACGGCCACCTGGGGTGGCTCGTGACCAACTACGAGATCGCCCGGGAGGTGCACGCGGACCGGCGGTTCAGCAGCCGGGCCGAGCTGCACCACTCGCCGCGGACGGTCGCGGGCCAGCCGGTGACGCAACGCCCGCCGGCCAAGCCGGGCATGTTCATCTCGATGGACGCGCCCGACCACACCCGCTACCGCAAGCTGCTGACCGGCCAGTTCACCGTGCGCCGGATGAACCAGCTCATGCCGCGGATCGAGCAGATCGTGGCCGAGCACCTGGCCGGGTTGCGCGCGGCCGGGTCACCGGCGGACCTGGTGGCGAACTTCGCGCTGCCGGTGCCGTCGATGGTGATCTGCGAGCTGCTGGGGGTGCCCTACGAGGAGCGGGAGTCGTTCCAGCAGGACACCGCCAAGTTGTTGAGCCTGGACTCCTCGCTCGACGACGTCATGGCGGCGTTCGAGCGGCTGGAGGACTTCGTGCTCCAGCTCGCCAAGCGCAAGCACGTCGAGCCGGGCGACGACATGCTGACCGGACTGGTCGCCACCGGCGAGCTGGACGACTCCGAAGTCGCCAACATGGGGCTGCTGCTGCTCGTCGCCGGTCACGAGACCACGGCGAACATGCTGGGCATCGGCACGTTGTTGCTCTTGCAGCACCCCGAGCAGCTGGCGGCGCTGCAGGCCGACCCGTCGTTGGTGGACAACGCGGTCGAGGAGCTGATGCGGTACCTGTCGATCATCCAGTTCGGCACGCTCCGCACGGCGCTGGAGGACGTCGAGGTCGGCGGCGTGGTGGTCCGGGCGGGTGAGTCGGTCTCGATCTCGGTGGCCGCCGCCAACCGGGACCCGGCGCGGTTCGAGCGGCCGGACGAGTTCGACGTCCGCCGGTCCGCGTCCGGGCACCTGGCGTTCGGCCACGGCGTGCACCAGTGCCTGGGACAGCAGTTGGCGAGGATCGAGATGAGGGTCGGGTTCTCCGCGCTGTTCCGCGAGTTCCCGGACCTGCGGCTCGCCGTGCCGGTGGAGGAGGTCAAACTGCGTACCGACATGGCGATCTACGGGGTGCACGAGCTGCCAGTGGAGTTCTCGTGAAGATTGAAGTCGATCCGGACAGGTGCGCGGGGTCAGGCATGTGCGCGTTGACCGATCCCGCGGTGTTCGACCAGGACGAGACGGACGGGACGGTCGTGCTGCTGGAGCCGTCCCCGACGGGCGAGCACCGGGAGGCGGCGCGTGAAGCGGCGCACCTGTGCCCGGCCGGGGCCATCCGCGTGCTGGAGTGACGGGAGCTGCCGGGGCCGTCCACGGGCGGTCCCGGCGGCAGTCAGGTGGTGGCGGCAGTCAGGTGGTGGCGGCAGTCAGGTGGCGGCGGCGGCTCAGAGCGACAGGTGCACGCGCAGTGCGTCGTCGAGCTGCTTGAGCACCGCGGGCGGGAGGCCGCCGATCCGGGCGCGGAGCCGGGCCGCGGCGACCGTGCGCACCTGCTCGGCCTGGGCCTTCGAGTCCGCGCCGAGCCCGCAGTCCTTGGCGGGCAGCAGCACTTGGAACGGGTACACCTTCGCGGTGTTCGAGGTGATCGGCACGACCGTCACCACGCCGCGGCCGCCCCGTCCGGCGGCCCGGTTCGCCGCGTCGTTGCTCACGACGACGGCCGGGCGGATCTTGTTGGCCTCGGCGCCCTGCACCGGCTCCAGGTCCACCCAGTAGATGTCACCTCGCCGCATCGAGGACACCGTCCGACGCGGTCACGTCCCACATGTCGGCGTCCCCTCCGGCTTCCCACTCTTCCCACGCGCTCGCGTAGGCGTTCTCCAGACCCGCCTCGCGGAGCAACGTGATCGCCTGGTGGATCACCGACGATCGCGAGGCGCTCCGGTGTTGCCGCAGGTAGCGATCAACGAACTCTACGTCCTCCTCGGGGAGGCTCACACTGATTTTCATACCACCGATGCTACCTCCGGTCCTACCGGGTAGGAACCCGGCCGCGCAGGTGGGAGGGGGCGGGCCACCGCGTCGGTCCACCTCCGGCGCGTGGAGGTGGAACGCGCGATCGCCCGCCCCGGTGGCGCAGGGGGTCGTGCGCTCCTCACCCCGGCGCCGGCCTGTTCCGACGTCAGCCCACCTCGATCTCGTGGATGGCGGGCACGACGTTCTCGCCGATGGTCCGCAGCATGTCGTCGTAGTCGGTGAACGTGTTGATGCGCAGGATGATGTGCCGGCAACCGGCCTCGACGAACTCGCGCAGGTGCTCGACCAGGCCCTTCTCCGTGCCACCGAAGTAGTTCTGGTAGTTCGACATGGTGGACTGGGGCAGCTGGTAGTACCGCGTGGTGTAGTCGTTGAGCGCCGCTTCACCGGACGCGGTGTCCTGGCCGATGTTGACGTTGATGTACATCGTCGGGCGGATGTCGTCGGGGTTGCGGCCGAGGCTCTCGGCGTGCGCCCGGATCTGGCCCAGCGAGTGGCGGTAGCCCTCGGCGTCGATGTGCACCGGCATCCAGCCGTCGTACATCTCGGCCGTGCGGCGGACCGCCTTCGGCTTGCCGTTGCTGGCCAGGTAGATGTCGGGGCCGCCCTGGGTCTTGGGCGGGCCCTGCTGGCGCAGCTCGTTCAGGTTGTAGTACTGGCCCTTCAGGTCGCCGTCGCGGCCCTCCCACACCGTCTTGAACGCCCGGATCATCTCGTCGACCCGGGTGATCCGCTCGGTGTAGGACATGGGGACCAGGTCGCTCTCGTTGTTCACGGGCAGCGGCTCGCCCATGCCGAGGCCCATCTTCAGCCGTCCGTTGCTGAGCTGGTCCAGCGTCGTGATCGCGTGCGCCAGCGACTTCGGCTCGCGCAGCACGGCCGTCAGCGCCGCCGTGCCGATGGTGACGTCGTTGGTCACCATCGCGATCGCGCCCAGCAGTGCCAGCGGCTCCAGGCGGGGCCGGGTGACGAAGGAGTCACCGACCCAGACCGAGTCGAACCGCAGTTCCTCCACCTTCTTCGCCAGGCTGATCAGCGGAGCCGCCGCGTCGGTCGGGTACAGCATCGAGTACTCACGGACCGGCAGCGCGACACCAATTTCTGGGCTCACACTGGACTCCTCTCAAAAATTCACTTATCGGACTTCCGCCAGGTGCCACTAATTATTAGCACACGGTCGGAAGAATCCGCTTCTTCTCGCCTGCCCTCCCTGCCTGACCCCGACGGAACACGAAGTCGCAGGTCAGCGCTACCCCGTCCGGACATTGGGCACTATCGGAGAATGAACATAGTCGCGGACGCCGACCGGGTGCGGCCGGCGTCCGCGACTATTGCGAGGTTGCCGTGTAGCAGCAGATTATTGAATTTTCTACCGCCCGTGGCTAGGCCTTCTCGGCCACGGGGGCGGGAGCGGCCTGGGCCGGCGCGGCGGCGGCAGCGGCGGCAGCGGGACGCCGGTTGGGCATCGCGAGGCCGATGAGCATGCCGACGAACGCCAGGATGGCGACCGCGGTCATCGAGGCCGAGAAGCCGTCGGCGAACTCCGAGGCCGTCGCGTAGCTGCCGACGGCGCCGAAGACGGCGACCGACACCGAGGTGCCGAACACGCCACCGAACATGCGCAGCATCATGAACACGCCGGACGCCTGGCCGATCCGCTGCGGCTCCACCGCGCTCACGACCGCCTTCTGCGCGGCGGGCATCGCCGCGGTGATGCCGACCGAGCCGATGACCAGCGCGGGCAGGATCTCCAGGTAGGACGTGTCGGTGTCGATGGCGAAGGACATCCACGCCATGCTGACCGCCTGCAGGAACAGGCCGCCGACGACGAACTTGCGCTCACCGACCTTGTCGACCAGTCGACCCGCGATCGGCGCGCACACCATCAGCGTGCCGGTCCACGGCATCAGCATGAGGCCGGCGACGAGCGGGCCGTGGCCCTTGACGACCTGGAAGTACTGCGCGAGGAAGAACATCGTGCCGTACAGCGAGGCGAACACCAGGAAGTTCGCCGGGTTGGCGGTCGAGAACGCGCGCAGCTTGAAGAAGGCCATCGGGACCATCGGCCGCGGCGTGCGCTTCTCGTAGAACACGAACGCGACCATCAGCACGACGCCGATCACGATCGAGGCGATGACCTCGACGCTGCCCCAGCCGGCCGCGTTCCCGCGCACCAGCGCCCAGATGATGCCGAACGCGCCCAGGGTGACCAGGACGAGGCCGCCCAGGTCGAGCTTGTTGTTCGGGCCGGTGCTCTCGTCCACCTTGCGGGTGGCGAGCAGGATGGCGACGATGCCGATCGGCAGGTTCAGCCAGAAGATCCACTGCCAGGCCAGGCCCTGGGCGATCGCGCCGCCGATGAACGGGCCGCTGAGCGTGGCCAGACCGGTGAGGCCCAGGTAGAGGCCCATCGCCTTGCCGCGTGTCTGCGGCGGGAACACCGCGGTGATCAGCGTGAGCGACAGCGGCAGCACCATCGCGGCGCCGGCGCCTTGGAACGCTCGGGAGATGATCAGGAAGACGATGTTCGGCGCCAGCGCACACGCCACCGACGCGACGGTGAACAGCGCGAGACCGGTGCTGAACATCTTGCGGCGACCGAACCGGTCACCCAGTGCCGCGCCGGTCAGCAGCAGCACCGCGAACGTCAGGTTGTACGCGTTGACAACCCATTCGAGCTGTTCGATCGACGCCGTCAGATCCTTGCGGATCGTGCTCAGCGTGGTGGTCACGACCAGGCTGTCCAGGGCCATCATGAACGACGCCAGTGAGGCGAGCCCCAATGTCCATGCCTGCTTGGACGTCATCCGTCCTGTTTCGGTACTCACCGTTCTCCTTCGGTCAAATCGTCATTAAAATTGCAGGCAGATGCCGTGGACGAGTGCCACAGCCGTGCCGTGTGATTCCAGGCATGAATTACCGCTTGCACTCCTGGAAGTGCTGTCGGATCACCTGCGAATCGGACTCGCAGTCAGGCGCTACCTCTCAGGCGCGTAGCGATCGTGGAAGTCCGAAAATGGGGAGGAGGGAGTTGTCGTGGAATCGGGTCAGGCCGGTGATGAGGTCCCCGGTCAGGGTCAGCACCAGCACGCCGTGCGCGTGCAGGATCGGCGTTCGCGGATCGCGCTGGTAGCAGCCGAAGGCCGGTTGGCCGTTGGCCCGCGTCGGGATCAGCACGTGCCGCATCCCGTCGCGCAGCGCCACCGTGGCCAGGAAGTCGCGGATGGCGTCCTGGCCCTGGTACTCCAGTGGCATCGGCGGCATGGTGAGCCGCGCGTCGTTCGTCAGCAGGTCCACGATCGCGTCGACGTCACCGGCCTGGAAGGCGCGGGTGAAATCGTCCACGATCCGGCGTTCCTGCGGTGAGTTCGGCAGCGGGGCGCTTTCCCAGTCGGGACCCGGCAGTTCCTGGGCGAGCGCGCCGCGGGCTCGTTTCAAAGCGCTGGTGACCGCGTTCTCGGAGGTGTCGAGGATGTTCGCGACCTCGGCGGCCCGGAATCCCAGCACGTCCCGGAGCACCAGCACGGCCCGCTGCTTCGGCGGCAGTTGCTGCAACGCGGTCAGGAAGGCCAACGACACGGATTCCCTGACCTCGTACCGCGCTTCCGGCCCCGGCAGGTGGTCGGCGATCTCGTCGAGCAGCGCGTCGGGGTACGGCTCCAGCCAGCTCGGCTCCGCGCGGCGGTGAGATGGCTCGGGCAACGGGACCTCCGGTTGGTAGGCCGCATATTCGTTCGGACGACGGGTGCCGGCCCGCAGTGCGTTGAGACAGCGGTTGGTGGCGATTCGGTAGAGCCACGTCCGCACCGACGCGCGCTCCTCGTACCCACCGATGCCGCGCCACGCCGCCAGCAACGTCTCCTGCAACAGGTCCTCGGCGTCCTGCACCGAGCCCAGGATGCGGTAGCAGTGGACCTGGAGCTCCCGTCGGTACGGCTCCACGAGCCCCCGGAACGCCTCACCGTCCCCGCTGCGCGCCAACGCGAGCAGACCCTCGGCCGAGCGCTGGGCACGGGCCGAGGCGTCGGTTCCCCTGGCCGGCGGGATCCCTCGCATAGTGGCTCCTTCTTTCCTGTGGTCGCCGCCCGCGGCCGGGTCGGGCACGGCGCGGTGGTGGCGTTGGACGGTGGTGCGGCAGCTCTGACGTGCGACGGTGGTCGGTCGGCCTCGGCCTTGGTCGGTGGAGCCCGTGGCGGGCGGGGAAGTGCTCTCGGATGGATGGACACCGCCACCACCGAAAAGTGGTCGCTCCTGGCCCGAGTTTTCCGCCGGCCCGTCTCAACACCAGCCGGACGACGCCCTGACCTGCACTGACACCGTCCACCGACGACTTCGGCCCGAAGCTGCGTGGAAGAACCCCATGGCCGGGTGGAGCCACGCGGGCCTGAGGTGAGTTGCCGCGCGGCCGGACACCCAGCCCCGCCGGCGCGCTCGCCGACGATGCCGCGGGTGGCCCTGACCTCCCGGCCACCCGGACAGATGATCTACAGTTGATCACCGGCCCAGCGTTTCCGCTGGTCAGCTTGTGGGGCGGGTGGGGTTCGAACCCACGACCTGACGGATTATGAGTCCGCTGCTCTGACCGGCTGAGCTACCGCCCCCTGACGTGCGGTTCCGGAGGGTACAGAGGGGAGTTCCCCCGCGTCTCGACAACCCGGGTGGCGTGACCAAGCTGTGCACTGGCGGACTACGGGGCTCCGAGGTCGGCCGGGCGGTAGCCCGTCGGGTAGCCCGGGTAGGTGCGGTTCTTCGGGTCGTTGGTCAGGCGGGGTGTCCGGCGGGGTGGGAGGAGGCGGACGGTGTGGGCGCGCAGGCGCAGGGCCGTTCGGGCGGCACGGGTCAGCCAGGCCGGTTGGGCGGGGAAGCCGAAGGCGGTCAGCATCGGTTCGTCCAGCATGGCCAGGACGGCGCGGGAGGTCAGGGCGCGTGGGGCGGGGTACCAGGAGCAGAACAGGTCCAGGGTGTACTGGCCGATCGCGCGGTTCGTGTCGCTGTAGGTGAAGTGCTCGCTCTCGTACTCCCGCTTGAACGCGTAGTAGGCGTCGTAGGTCGGCGGCAGGGCCTTGATGCCCATCCGGGCGCCGACGGCCGAGTAGAAGTGGAACGCGCCCAGCCGCTCGTGGTCGGTCAACGGCCGCCAGCCGTACCGCGTGATCCACTCGATCGGGTCGAAGATGAACGTCGACAGCACGTACCGCATGTCGTCGTTCGAGATCTCGTACCGCCCGTGCAGCCGGTTCACCACGCGCAGCGCCTCACGACCCCGCGGCGAGTCGTAGCCGTGCTCCACCAGCTCCGCCATCAGCAGCGCCGTGTCGTCGTAACGCTTCTGCGGCCTGCGCTCGAACTCGCCCGTCTTCGCCAGCAGCGCCGAGATCGACGGCACGCAATAGGTCCGGAACAGCGCGAACTCCAGCGACCGCACGTAGTCCCACGGGAACTCGTACCCGGACGAGATGCGCATGATCTCGACGTGGTCCCGCTCGGGGTCCAGGGACGTGATGCGCCGGCGGTTGGCGAAGCGGTCCAGGCGATCGGCCATGCGGCCCAGCCTGCCCCAAGAAACCGGGCCGGCGGGTGTGACAAACGGGTGACTCGCGGGTACCCGGACCCCATGAGACGACAAAACCCCAGGCCGACCGGCCTGGGGTGCCATCGCGCTCCCCCTACTGGATTCGAACCAGTAACCCTTCGATTAACAGGGATCACAGCGGGGATTGTCGGCGTTGATCGGCCTTAGTCGTCGTTCGTTGGGCTAGCTGGGCGAACTCGCGCGCCCCCCTCGGTGTTGTTCGGCGTTGCCGGGTGTCACTTGTCGTTGGTCGGGGTTGAAGGTGGACGGTAACCGGACGTCCGAGCCACCCCGGCGGCACTCCAGGGCCGGTGACCGGCCCATCACCAGCGGTGATCATGAATTGCTCTTTTCGGGTGGTGTAAAGCCGCACGAACCGGGTAGCGGCTTGCGTGGCTGGGAGATGCTCGCGGGCATCCGAACTGAGACGACCGACCCGCCGACCACCAGGCGCGGACCGGTCCACCACCGCCAAGGACAGCCCTGATGCCCCGAAGACCCGAGATACGCAGCACCTGGCTACTGACGTGCCACGACCGCCATGGACGAGAGGTCAACGTCGGTGCCGGAGTCACCGACACCAACGATGTCGTCATCATGAGTCCGCCGGACGGCTGCGAGCTGAGTCCGGCGCAGGTGAAGGTCTTCCTGGGGAAGGTCCGGTCCGCGCTGTTCCAGGCGAGCCAAGTGGGCTAACCCACGGACACGCCCCGTCCCGCCGTGCCATCCTGAACACGAAAGGGGTTGCGCCCACCATGATTGGGCGCAACCCCTTTCCAACGCGATCGGTCAGACGTGCTTGCGCAATGCTTCTAGAAACGCATCGAGCCTGTTAGTGGGGAAATGAAGTACAGGTCCATCGGAATTCTTCGAATCCCGGATACCCGAACTATTTCCCACCTTGGCCACCTCGACGCATTCCCCTCCGTTTGAACCGCTGCGGCTGGATTTTACCCAGCGCGCACCTTCCAGGGGTGACGAGGACATGTTCGCTCCTCAGCTAGGTGTCACGCTTCCAGTGCGACTGTAGCGAGTAGCTTCACAGTGTCCTCCACCGGAAGGGCAGCGCCCTGCAGCTGATCGTAGGCGGCGACGTACTTGGCCACCCGGTCCTCATCGTCCACCCACACGCCGTCGATCAGGTTGTCCAGGTACACGACGGTCCGGCGGGCCGCTGTAGGGGTGTAGATCGAGAACGGCAGACCACGGCTCGCGTACGCCGTGGCGGTGTTGGGCAGGACACGAATGTCAATATTCGGGAGGTCCGCCAACTCGATCAGGTGCAGCAGCTGCCTGCGCATCACCTCGCTGCCACCGACCGGAAGCCGGACGACAGCTTCGGGCATCACGATCGACAGCTCGATCGGGCGCGGCCCGTACAGGCGCGCCTGCCGGGACATGCGGGCCTGCACGAGCCGGTCGACGTCACGCGCGTCGAGCGCGGTGTTCGCGCTGATCAGCGCCCGCGCGTAATCCTCCGTCTGGGCCAGGCCGTGGACGTACTCCGGATGGTAGTGGCGCAGTGCACGAGCGCTCTCCTCCAGCCGGAAGAACTTCCGCAGCGGTTCGGGGATCACCGCACCCCAGGGCGTGCGTGGATGACGGCGACGAGCGGCGTCGGCGAGCTTCTCGATGTCGGGCCACTCCTGCGCCGGCACCCCGAAGAGCTGGAGGAGCTTCTCCAGCTCGGAGGCGTTCACGGCGGTCCGGCCGCGCTCGATGGTGCCGATCTTCTCCTTCGAGCACTTGAGCACTTTGGCCACCGCGACCCTGTCCAGTCCGGCGCGTTCCCGCAGGTCTGCCAGCAGTTCACCCAGCAACAGCTTGTAGTCGGTAGGGCTCAGCTCGGGGTGGCCCTGGCTCATCATCGGCGCGAATCCTCTCGGTGGTCACGGCCAGTGTGCATCACGAGCGGACACGACCAACTCACCCGACCGGACGACTAGCTACCTGTAACACAACACTTTACAGTTACGCCTGCTGGGCGCGACGGTTCGCTGTCGACGGTCAGTCCCATCCCGTCCCGCACCTGCCGTCACGCTTCCACGTAGGCGGTGCGGGACGGGCTCTGGGTCACAACTATCTCCACCGAGGAGTCGTCGTGCCGACGCAACGCGAGCCAGAGCCGGAGATCGTGAGCCGCCAACTCATGCCAGCCCGAGCGCGCGACGGCAGCCTGATCAACCTCGGTGCCGGTATCACCGACCGCGGCGGCATCACGCTCCTCAACACCGCGCCGGACGGCATCGCCATCGTCACCACCGAGGGTGCCAGCACCTACATGGGCCTCATCAGGAAGATGGTCGTCGAGTCGGTCAGCTGGGGAAGCCAGCGATGATCGCCGACCTCATCATCCCGGCCGGGGCTCTAGTTGGAGCCCTGCTCGGGATGGCGGTGACCAGTCAGCCGTTCTCGAAGCCTTCCGGCTACCTCCCCAGGTCGCCGGTCGTCGGGGGGAACGACGGCCGACGCCGCGCGTTGGACACGCGAGCAGCCCAGACCACCCCTGCGGCGCCCGAGTCCTTCGCGCCCCCGGTCACCACGCCCACGACCCGTGGTGACCGGGGTATCTCCCCCGTTCCTGTCCGTAACCCCCCGGTCGGGCAGGAACGGCACGCGGTGGGCACGCCTCTCTCCCCCTCGGGCGTGCCCACCGCATCCACCGAACGGGGTGCAGTGTCGTGACCAAGCCCAAGCCACAGATTCCGGACGCGCGACCCGAGCGCCGCTACACGATCACGGTGGAGCTGACGGCCCGCGAGATCAACGCGCTGGTCGGCCGCCCGGATCGCACGGAGGGGCCAGTAGCGGTGGTCGTCACCTCGGCCGACGACCGGGAGCACCGCGTGAACTACGCCGAGGCCGCGGTCAAGAAGTTCCAGCACGCCGTGCAGGACCAGCGCCCGTAGCCCGGCACGAGACGAGGTAGGTCGAGATGGAGTCCCTGCGCGGCCACAGCTGGCGTCAGTACGTGGCTACCGGCGAGCACCACCAGGTGCTCGACCCGCCGCACGTGACCGACGCCGGCATGGTGTGGGCCGCCTGCGGGGGAGGTGGAGTGCACGACCTGTGGGCGTCCGAGCCCGACCGCGACGGCGAGAAGCGGTGCGTCAGCTGCCTGGTGCTGGTCGGCGCTCTGCTGACCGCGCGGCGGGCTCACCGGATCACCGAGACGCAGTCCCAGACGCCGGCGGCGTTCCAGGCGCTCAACACCGACGGCCCGGCCACGCGGGCCTTCAGCACCCGGTTGGACCAGCCGCCGCAACTGTGCTGACACGACCACCGCGACTGGCGTCAAGGTCACCGAGGTCGCCCCGTATCGCAGGGGCGGCCGTGCACGCCGGAGCCAAGGAAGGCTAGTCCCGCTCCCAGCGGGGCAGTGACCCTTCCTGCGTCACGTCGCGGCCATACCGCCGGCCCGTCGAGCTGTCCCCCGTCACAGGGAGGGCTCCGGGCCGGCGGTACCCACAGCTCCCCGGCCGCCATCGGCCGGGGTGGTGTGCACGCTCCGCGCAACGTCGTGCACACCGGCCGTGCCCGCCCGTCCATCACTCACACCGGGGCGGGCACGGCACCCCCACCGTCCAGATCAGGAGCAGCCCATGCGCCGGGAGTCCCCGCTGGTGCCGCTGTTCCCGCTGCCCGAGCTGCGCGGAGCACAGCCCGCGGTGCTGCGGTACCTGGCCTACCGGCGGCGCGCCGTGACCATCGTCGAGCTCTCGGCTGAGCTCGCCATCGCGCGCGGGACGGTCGCCGCGGCCCTGGTGCGTCTGGCTGGCCACGAGTTCGTGGTGCGCCACTCGACCCGCTCGGGCCGGTGGGGCCGGGTGAGCCACTCGGCCACCCCCGAGGGCCGCGCGCACGCCCGTGCGGTAGCTCGGGCCACAGCACGGATCGAGCCGCTGACCCGGCACGGCCTGACCCGACGGGCGGCCGAAGTGCTCCACGCCCTCCTGATCGCCGACGGGCCGCTGACCATCCCCCAGATCACCGCCCACTACGTCATCAGCGGAAACGAGGCCGTGCGCGCCGTCTTGCGCGTCCTGGCCGGTATGGGCCTCTGCGCCTCCGTGGAGATCCGCACGGGGAACGGCCACATCGCGCCCGCGCACTACGCCACCGATGCCGCTCGTGCGCTGACCGACCACCAACAGAAAGGAGAACAACCCGTGCGCAGACCAGAGCAGGGCGACAGCGCCATCGACGTCGACCACTGGGACGCCGTCATCAACGAGGACACCGAGACCACCCCTGCCGACGGCGAGGAGCCGACGCAGGAGGAGTGACGCGCGTTCCGATCTGCACCGGACAACAGGGTCCGGGGACACGTAGGCCGTGCCCGCTCTCCACTCCCCCGGAGGGCGGGCACGGGCACCACCACCGCACCGACCTACCCCATACCTGACCAAAGGAGTACCGGCCACGTGGCCAACGACGACTACATCGACACGCGGTTGATGGTCCACAGCGGCACCGACGACGACGGCACGCCCAACCTGCGTCCGTATTTGCAGCTCAAGGACGACAACCCGCCGCCGCCGCCCGCCCCGCACCCGGCGCACCGGAACACGAGCACCGACGACACGACCACCGACTGACCGATGACCGCATCCACCATCAGCGCGCCCGCGCGTCCGTGCGGGCACGCGGCCGCCAAGTGCGATGAATGCCCAATCACAGGCACCTGGGTCGGCTGCAACCTCTGCCGCGGAGCCCAGAACTGCATGACCAACTACATCGGAGGTACCACGATGACCTACGGCGGCGACGACGCGTTTGACGGACGTCACGACGGCGAGCGGCAGCCGACCACCCACACCGGCCAGGAGCCCGGGACACCGGACACCGACCGGCCCGGCACGTCCGAGAACACCGCCGCCGACCAGCGACACTGAGGGGGCACGGAATGGCCGAGTCGAAGCCTGAGTGCACAGGCTGCGTCCCCGACCAGGGCGACACGTCAGGCTCCATGATTTACGTGAAGCCGGGATGCCCGGTGCACGACAAGTAGTAGGACTCACGACGAGAAGCCCTCGCACGCCACCCAAGTGGGCAGCGTGCGGGGGCTTCTTCACGTACGCGGTTGGGTCCAGGAGTGACGTCGATTCCCTGAACGTCGCGTCGAATCTAGGATGAGCGCCTGGCGACTACGGGGAGGGATCATGGCCGTTCTTCACCCGGCACCCACCGACCTGAAGCCGTACTACCTGCGCGACCAAACCGGCCAGTACACCGGCGACGAGTTCGACACCGAGCAGGAAGCGCTCGCCGCCGCAGCCGCCCAACCAGGGTGGAGGGTGCACCGAGACCGCTACGTCGCCGACAACCCGGCCGAGTGGGAGTTCACCGGCCCGCACTTCACGCCAGCACCGGCGCCCCCGCCGGTCACGCCGCGGTGGGCGGCCTTGTCGTGGGGAGACCTGACCTGATCCCCTCCGGCGCGGGCGGTTCGCTCCGCACGGAGTACGCGGTGCAGTGGCGATGGCCGGACGGGTCGACCAGCATCGCCGAGTTCGGCTGGCGCGCGGAAGACCGCCGACGCGCCGAGTACGCGCTGGCCTCCCACCCGGAACGCGTCGGCTCCGAGCTGCTGCGCCGCGAGGTGCGCATCACCGGATGGACACCGGTCCACGTCGAGCAGCCCGGACGCCGTCGCATCAGGACCAGGCGACGCCGCTGAACAGCACGAGGCCCCGACCACCACATGGTCGGGGCCTCGTCGCCGTACGGCTACACGTTGGTCAGCTTCTCGATCTCCTCGACCTCCTCCGCGTCGAGGCCGTAGCCCTTGTAGGACGGCTTGAAGGTGATGAGGGAGATGCTGCTCAACGCCTGCTGCAACACCTGGGCCCGCTCGCGCAAGGCGACGAGCTCGGCGGCCTCCTCGTCGCGGCGGGACAGCACGGTGTGCAGCGCGGCCTTGATGCGGATGCGGCCGGAGGTGGGGAGCGACTGGCCGTCGCCGAGGTTGTTCTCGATGATGTCGATGAGCTGCTGGACGTCGACCTCGGTCTGCGTGGGCTCGGCCGAGGTGGTGTCGGTGTTCGACAAGGGGTCCTCCGTGGTGCGTGGTTGGTCCGGCTGAGCTGCCGTGGCGTGGGCGCGTCCCGATCCGCACCCCACCACGGCGGTTCAGTCAGCGGCTGTAGACGCCCCAGCAGCCGGTCTTGCCGCAGTACCGGTCCCAGCCGGACCAGCAGTCGCAGTACCTGGGGTCGGGGCTGGGTGTGAGCAGGCTCTGCGCGTCGCCGCGCGCCTCCTCGATCTGGGGCTGCGTGTCGGCCGGGCCGCTGCCCATCAAGTTGTGGGCGTGGCGGTGGTTGGAGTCGTAGGCCGCGACCCGGTAGGTGGACCAGGTCCGCCCGCCGAAGGTGTGGCGGATGACGGAGAACTCGATCACGCGGGTGCCGCCGTGCACCTGGGCGGTGGCGACGATGTCGCGCGACACGATCTCGCTCTGCTGCACTGCGGCCACCACCGGTGCGGCGGTAGCCTGCCTGGCCGCGCGCGGCTTGGCCGCCGCGCGGGTCCGGCGACGGTGTCGGGTCAGCGTGGGCTCGGGCGCGTCGACGATCACGGCGACGCGGCGGGTGTGGCCGTCGCTCCACTGCACGGAGACGTCGGCCCGGGTACCGGGCGTGATGTCGGCGGGCCAGGTGATGCCGGTCAGCGCGGCGCGCACCTGCTCGGTGCTCCACACGCCCATCTGCCGGAAGCCCGGGTTGAAGTACAAGGTGACCACGATGGACTCGCCAGCGGCGAGCTGCTCGCGGATGGCCGGGGGCACCGGCAGCTGGCCGCGGTCGACGTGGCCTTGGGTGAGCCGCACCGTGCGGACGATGGTCGAGTCCCGAACCTCGAAGTCGAGGTCGGTGGTCGTGGTGGTCATGGTGGTCCTTCCAGCGAGGGGGATCAGGCGGCGAGGTCGAAGGCGACGCGCTCGGCCACGAGCTGGGGCTTGCGGCCGGCGGCGGCGAGGATCGCGGCGGCGACCCGGTGGTAGCAGGCGTGCTGGCCGCGCAGCCCGGCCGGGCAGGTGCAGGCCTGCGGGGCGGTCAGGTAGGTGTCGACGCCGTTCGAGGCGACGACGCGGAACACCGGCGTGCGGCGGGTGCGGACCGCGACGATGCCGCCGTCCGCGATCAGCAGCTCGGCCTTGGCGACCGTGGCGTCCTTGTACTGGGCGACGACCTCGGCCTTGACGGCGGCGGCGATCTTGGCCTTGCAGCCGGGGCCGTAGCCGGCGGCGATGGACTTGGCGGCGCGGAGGGTACGGCCGCAGCGGGTGCACCGGGCGGTGGTGGCGTGGGCTGCGGTCGTGGTGGTCATCTCGTCCTCCGTGGTGCTCGTTGTGTGAACCATATTGGCAAAGCTACTTGGCAGTGTCAACCGAGTTTGCCAACTTGCTTCGCACAACCAGGGCGGGGATGATGCCGACGTGGACCAACAGCGCTACGACCGCATCGCCAAGGCCCGAGCCGACCTTGACGAAGCCCTTGCGCGGGCCGAAGAGCTGCGTCAGGAGCTGTACGAAGCCGTACGCGATGCCTTCCCCGAGACACACGGCCAGCAGCCCAAACGTGGCGTGCTGACGGAGGTCACGCGACGCTCCGGCTGGTCACGCGAACACGTGGCGCAGGTCAGGGACGGCAAGGCAGCACCCCCGAAGACGACCAAGGAGTAGGACATGACCACCAGCACACCGCTCGACCTCACCGAGGACTTCGCGCCGACGCAGGTCGTGCAGGTCAACGACCACGAGCACCGCGCACACCGCCGGTACGACGACAACCAGAAGCCCTACGCCGACAGCGACCAGCTCAGCCAGAAGCTGTGGTCGGTCGTCAACGCCGAGCTCGGCCCCAATGCGGCCGACGTGCTGGCCCGGAAGCTGGAGCAGGCTGTCGTGGACCACGTCACGAAGGGCGGTATGCGCAGATGACGGGCTGGATCACGTCCGTGTTCGAGCCGGTCGCCGCCGCGCTGGTCGGTGTCGTGGCGTCGTCCATCGGCCACCTGCCGCTCGCGCTGCTCACGTGCGCGACGGTCGCGGCCGCCGTCCGCTTCCCCACCCGCGACTAGGAGAGCCATGACCGAGGAGGAGCCGCGGCCCTCGCTCGCCGACGCCGTCAACAAGCTGAAGGCCGGACTGGAGCACACCGGGCACATCCTGGCCGTGCAGGGCGCGATGGGCTGGGCCTACAAGGGCAACCTGGAGCAGGCCCGCCGCGTGCTGGACAAGCTGCCCGTGGAGAAGCTGCACGAGGTGTCGGCCGCTGCCGCGCTGCTCTCGTCCCTGGCCGACGAGGTAGCCGGAGGGAAGTCGTGAAGCGATTCAAGGTGCACGGCGGCCGAGCCGACCTAACTGTCGGGATCACCAGGAAGGGCAAGGTCAAGGCAGCCTTCTTCGCCAAGAAGGCGACGCTTGTGCTCGACCTTGGCGCGACGGACGCCCTCTGGTTCGCTGACCAACTTCGCGCCGCGGCGGAGGAGACCCTTCGACGCACAGCCGAGGGTGACGACGGCATCACCAACGAGGCGAAGGAGACACGGTGACGGGAAGAGCACAGCAGCTGCGGGACGCCTTGGCTGACGAGGCGGCCGACGCAGGCACCCGCTTCGAGGGCTTTCACCGCGGCCACCTGGTCGGCTCACCCACGGTGCACGCCGTGCAGATGCAGGCCGTGATGGGCCTGCACGTGCCGGGCCCGGCCTGCCACATCGGCATCGGCATCGAGCACTGGACGAGCTTCACCCCGACGACCGACCCGATCAACTGCCTGCGCGCCGCGTGCATCCACGCCAAGAACAACCCACCCGCGGGTGCCGTCGACATCCACCAGATGTCCCTGCTCGACCTCGACACGGCTTCTCAGCAGTGAAGGGCCAGTACCAACGAACGAAACGACAAGAGCCCGGCTTCCATGGCCATGGAAACCGGGCTCTTGCCCTGCTGGGGAAGGCCCGACCGGAGTCGCCATTTCAACCGGGCCGTCGCCATCCTCCGTGCCCTGGGCTTTGTCGCATGGATCTACAAGCAGGTCAGCGACGTGTTGTCCAGGTGAACGGACCGGACTCTATCACCAAGGCTCTGTGCCCCACTTCGCGATGAACTCCTGCCGGTCCCGGCGAGTCTGTTCCTCCAGCTCAGGCCGCGCGCGGGTGGACTCGTCCGGGTGAAGGTGCTGCACGGTGATCCCGCCGACCAGCACGGTGCCGCCGCGCTCCAGCGCCTGCCACTCCAGGTCGTCGTCCCCGAACCACCAGCGCAGCCGCTCGTCCGCGCGCAGCCCGATCCCGCCCCGCAGCACGAACGCGTACCCCGTCATCCGCTCCGCCAGCGGTACCGGCCCAGGCACCGTGCGATGCAGCAGGCCTCGCTGGCGGCCGTGCTGGTCAGGGAACGCCACCGCCGCTCCGGTCTCCCGCAGGGCGCCGACCATGTAGTCCAGGAACAGCGGCGGCAGCACCAGGTCGTCGTTGAGTATGGCCACCGCGTGCTCGCGGCCCTCGGCCCGCTGGGTGGCCCAGTCGATGCCGAGGTTCCACAGCCGCGCGAGGTTCGGCGGCTGCTCCAAGTCCCGAACCACGTGGGCGTCGATCACCACGTCGCCCGCGAAACGCTGTCCCCAAGACCCCGGCCCGATCGGGGGCGTGCTTGCGTTGTCGATCACCAACACTCGGTCGCCCGGCATGTTCAGCGACACCAACAACGTGCGCAGCTCGTCGGGCCTGTTGTGGGTCGGCACCACCACGTAGGTCTCCACGCGTGCCTACTTCTTCCTGGCCCAGGCGTACGCGTCGCCCGGGTCCGCCCGGTACCTGACGTGGTAGCTGCCGCCGAACACGGCGTTGAGCAGCTGTTCCAGCTCGTCAACGGGCACGTTCGCGTACCACTCGCCAGGACCTGGGTGGAGGTCGCCGCGGACGCCGTGCGGGCGGCGGCCGGTGCTGGCACAGGTCAAGATCAGATACCCGCCGCGGCGCAGCGCCCGCCACGCGGTCACGATGCACGGCTGCCAGCCCTGCACGTGCTCCAGCAGCTCGGTGCACAGCACCACGTCGTACTCGCGGTCCGGCTCCCACTCGCGGGCGTCGGCGACGATGTCGATTCCGGGCCCGGGATCGAGGTCGAGCCCGAACCACTTCACCATCGGCAGCAGCGCGCGGGCGGTGCCGTTGATGTCGGCACCTCCGAGGTCGAGCCCGACCAGCTCGGCCGTCTGGTCCACCCCGGCAGCGGCGATCATGTTGCGTGCGCCCTCCAGAGCCTCCGGGTGCATCAGGCGGGCGTTTCGGCGTCGGCCTGCCAGACCGTGGAGTGCGCGGCGCCGGTCGCGGCGGTGACGGGCGCGTAGTAGTAGCACGCCAGGCTCTTGCGGAGGTGGTCACCCACGATCGGGTCCGGGTGGCCGTGCCACGACCTGCTGCTGGTGGCGAAGAGCACGGTGCGGTTGAACGTGGGCAGCACCTCCACTTCCCGGTGCTCGCCGAGGAGGAGCGTCCCGCCCCACTCCCGCTGCCAGTCGTGGTTGAGGAACACCAGCAGGTTCAACCGGCGCTCCAGGTCCGGGTTGTCCGGGTGCACGTTGAAGTCCACGTGGCTGGCCAGCCGGCCGCCCTCACTGGTCATGTGCATCCCGCCACCGACCGTGTCCGCGGTCAACGGGCCGATGCCCGTCGCCGCGGCAAGCGCACGGCAGACCTCCGGCGTGCGCACGTGCTCGAACCACTTCAGCGTCGCCGGCCCCCAGCAGCGGGCGTCACCCGCACGCTTGCCCCACTCCTTCGGATCCGGGTAGGTGGTCCACCTGGGGTCCTGCGGCGACGGGAACTCGGCGGCGATCGCGTTCAGCCAGTTCGCGTCCCAGAGCCGGTCGACCACCGCGTGCGGGAACGGGTCGGTGATGAACGTCTGTGGGTTGACCGGCAAGGCGGTGAGGTCGGGCATGGGAGGCTCCTCGGCGGACTGGGCTACTGGGATCGTGACCAGCGGATCTCGTCCGCCTGGTCAGGAGACTGTTGTGGCTGGTGGCAAGGCCTGTCGGCCGACCCATTGGACGACGACTCGGATGCTGCCGGGCTCGTCGCCCGCCGTCAGGTGGACCGCGTGACGGGTCCGGTATGTCTCGACCTCGACGGCGCTGAGCGTGACGTCGCCGCCCGCACGCTGCGCCAGCGCGGCCAGCACCGGCGGGATGTCGACCGGCTGCACACCATCACGCTCGTCAGCCACGGGGCACCGCCACCTGGAGCCGCTCGCACGCAGTGGCCAGACGTTCTATCTGACCGCTGACCCGGTAGACCGCCATCTGCGCCTGTTCGACCGACGACCCGGCGGCCAGCGCGTGGCCGAGTTGCACGAAGGCCTGCGCGAGGTCGTGCAACATCGGCCCGACCTGGACGACGTCGGCCGGGAACTGCTGCCCGAACTGCTGCCCGCATCCCGGCTCAGGGCACATCCACGACTGCCCCGGCGCCAGCTCGGGCACCGCGCATCGGTGTCCCGGCTCCGTCATGACGCCTTCCGGTGGTTGGTGAGCTGGGACAGCAGGGTCTGCTCCCACAGGTCGCCGCGACGCTCGATGGTGTGCGCGCGGGCCTGCAGCCGAGCGGCTGCGCCCATCTCGGTGCGCATCGACTCGTCGAGCAGCAGGTCGCGCAGCGCCCGCGGCCACTCGTGCGGCTCGCGGACGAGCAGACCGGTCTCCCCGTGCCGCACGAACTCCGGGTAGGGGCCGACGGCGGAGGCGACCATCGGCACGCCGCGCGCAGCCGCCTCCAACGCCTTGATCGGGGACTTCGACTCGTTGAAGACGTGCGGCACGAGCGGTGCCGTGCTGACGTCGAAGTGACCGATGGCGCGGTAGTAGTCCCACACGTCGTCGCTCCACTCGGTCACCCGCCACTGCTCGGCGGCCAGCCGCTTGAGCCACGTCATGTGCTCGCGCATTGCGTGCCGCGGCCCGCCGAGGGTGTGCAGCACGGTGGCCGGGTTGCGCTGTAGGAACCGCGTGAGCTGCGGGCCGATCTCGGCGAAGTCCATCACGTGTGTGCTGCTGCCGCCCCAGCCGACGACGAACCGTTCATCGACCCGCTCCGGAGCGGGCAGGTCCAGCATCGCCGCCGGGACCGCGTTCGGAATGACCACCACGTTCGGATTGATCCTCCGCACGACTTCAGCGAGCGGCTCTGTCGACACGGTCACCAGGTCGGCCACACGCAGGTTGAGCCGCAGGTTGCCCTGTACGCCCGGCTTGGAGAACCACTCGTACGCGACCCTCGAGGAGGGCGGCACCTGCCACAGGTCGTCGTCCAACTCGACCACCATCAGCGGCCGGCGCGGGTGCCGCGCGATCTGCTGCCAGTTCGTCGTGGGGGCCGGCTTGCAGATCCGCTGGGCGATCAGGACGTCGCTGGTCTCCAGCCACTCGTCGGGCATGACCTCGGCGGCATGCGTTTCGTAGCCGCGGCGGGCGAGCTCGGCCAGCGGCATCTGCATCCGGTACCAGCCGCACCCGGACTGGTCCGCCGACCAGCCGAAGACCTTCACCGCTCCCACCGGGGACTGAGGCTGTGGGCGACGTCGAGCCGCACTTCGCGCACACCAGGGCCGAAGTCGTCGTGCTGAACCACGGTCTGCCAGGGGTAGGTGACCATGTCCGACCAGGTCGCCCGGAAGTCGACGCTGCGGCTCCGCGACACCTCCCGTGCCGGTCGCAGTCGGACCCACCACCCGAACCACAACGTGTCGGCGTGCGCCAGCTTGAAGTGGTCCCACCAGCTGGCCGGAACGCGCCACTGCACGGTCAACCGCTTCGTCACGGTGTGCCCGGGCAGCTTCTTGGTCAGCACGAACGCGCGGAGGCGTTGCACCATGCCGTGGGCGCTGCGGTCCAGGTGACGCTCGATCTCGGCCTGAGCGAGCACCGGCGGCAGGCCGCGGAACGTCTCCAGGTCGACGTGGGTCGTTCCGCCGAGCTTCATCCACTCGAACGTCATCCGCTCGTAGGGGTGCTCCGGCTCGTAGGCGTGCTGCTGGGGGTGGCGGTCCGCGTACATGAAGGCTCCCGTCAGGAAAACTTCCTGCCGCGAGCCTAGTTCACCGCACGAATACCCCTGATGACCGGCGCAGACGGTTACGATTTTCCTGCCAACCCTGGCGGGACCACCACCTTGCACGTCGAGAGGTGAGTCCGCCATGCCGATCCCCGACACGCTGACGAAGATCCGGATCGCAGGCGACATCCGCCACCCGCTGTCCGGCACCCCCGGCACCGGCACCGTCGAGATCGTGTTCGGCTACACGGTCCGCGACACGGCGAACAACGTCATCTTCGCCCCCGGCGCGGTCACCGCGGCGGTCACCGCCGGGACGTTCCTCACCGCGGAGATGGTCAACCCCCGCCAGGCCGGGATCAGCCCCGCCAACCAGCCGCTCACCGTCCGGATCCTCACCGACGTCTACGCCGACGAGTACCAGATCGAGATCCCTGCCGATGCGACCGGCACGCTCCAGCTGGCCGACCTCGCCCCGGCCGAGAACCCGCCCGCGGTCGTCACCTACGCCCTCGCCTCGGCGCTCGCCGCCTACCTGATCAAAGCGGGCGACACGATGACCGGCGCCCTGCTGCTCGCCGCCGACCCCACCGCGGACATGCAGGCCGCGACCAAGCGGTACGTCGACGCTGCGGCGGCCACCGGCGGCGTCCCGAACGCCACCACCAGCGCGGTGGGCCTAGTACAACTCGCCGGGGATCTCGCGGGCACCGCCACCGCCCCCACGGTCCCCGGCCTCGCGCAGCGACAGCCTCTCGACACCGACCTGACCACGTTCGCCGCCCTGGCCCCCGCCGACGACACGCTGCTGCAGCGCAAGGCGGGCGCCTGGACCGCACGCACCCCGGTCCAGGTGAAAACGGACCTCGGTCTCGACCAGGTCAACAACACGGCCGACGTGAACAAGCCGATCAGCACAGCTGCTCAGACTGCCCTCGACGGCAAAAACGCGCGTGTCGTCGTCAGGCGGGCGCGCATCACGAGCGGCAACGTCACTCCGGCCAACACGGCCGGCGGGTGGACCATCCTCGCCGGGTTCGAACTCGCGATCCCCGCAGCGGTCGGCGACGACGTCGAGGTGTCCGTGCACGCCATGCGCACCAACACCGAGAACCTGTTCCTGGACGTGGCGGTCGTGGTCGGCTCGACCGTGGTGCGCTACCTCGCCACCGACACGAACACACCCGCCGTCGAGGGTGATCCCGGTTGGTACCCCGGCGCACCCGGGACGCACTACCCGACGCAGTCCGGCCCGCGATCGTTCGACGTTACCGCCGACGACCTCGACGCCGGCCAGGTGCGGTTCGTGGTGGTGGTCAAGTCCGGAGGCGCCGGCACGGTCTACGCCTCGACCGACTTCCCGTTCTACTGGCAGGCGCGGAACTGGGGCAACACCGCCTGATCCGCTCCCACGACCACGCCTCTCGATCCGCTGCTAGCTCGGCGTGCCCGGCGGACGCCACTCCTCGCGGTACCCGGACCGCGAGCTCAAACTCGCGCCGAGCCGCTGCAACACGAGCCGCGCGAGCTTCCCGGTCGGCGTGCTGGCGTGCAGGTGCGGCCGGAGATCGGCCAGCAGCTGGCGCTGCTCCTCGCACTCGGTGAGCACCGCGCCCGGCCGGTGCAGCTGCTGGTGCAGCGCGGGCGAATCCGTGGCGGACGGGCGCCACGAGTCCATGGTCGATGTGAAGCCGCCAGAGGCGTTCTCCGCAGCGGACTGGCTCCTCTCGATCTCGCGCTCGATCCACGCGTACAGGGCGTCGACCTCGTCGTCGTCGAGTCGGATGATCGCGGTCATCGGAGGTCCCGAGGGTTGAGCGGTCGGTCCCTGCAGCAGGGCCCCGATCGAAGGGTAGGCCGCTGCCGCGCAGTCGGCCCGTGGAGAACTAACCGTCGGCCCGCCCGTCCAGCACCGGGTCGATCTCCTCTCGCGTGCGGCACGGCCACGACCGCAGCTGTCCGGACGCGTCGCGGCACTCGACGCAGCGGGGGTCGTCGCCGCCTGTCGATCGGTGGATCTCGTGCAGCAGCTGGCGCACGGCGCGGAACCGGCTCTCCGTGTCGTCCCGTGTGCGGACCCGCACGTAGACCCCGCTGCCCTGCCGGGACACGACCAGCCCTTCCCCGCGCAGTTCCCTCAGCGCGCTCTGCACGGTCATCGGCGCGACCCCGTAGTCGGCGGCCAGTTGCGCACGTGACGGCAGCTTCGCACCGGGCGCGTACCGGCCGGTCGTGATCGCCTCCCGCAGCGCCGAGGCAACCTGCCGGTATGGGGGACGCGAGTCGTCCGGGTCGAGAGCCACAACGGCAGGCTAGCGTGCCTAGCCACGTTCGATCCCGCCCCAGACCGCATACTCGATCACGAGCAACGAGCACGTCGCTGTGAACGGTAGGAGCCGAACATGACCACCTCCGAGGACGGCCCGGGCACCCAGGTCGAACGCACCCAGCCCGCCTACCGGGCTCAGCTGACGAACGTCAACCTCGCCGAGCAGCAGCGGGTCTGCTACGAGCTGCGGCTCCGTCACCACACGATCCGCGAAATCTCGGCGATGACCGGCCTGGCAGTCGGCACGGTGCACCGGCGCATCACCGACGAGATCGAGCGCACGGTGTCCCCGTTCCGGGAGCAGTACCGGATCATGGAGCGGGAGCGGCTGGAGGGGATCTCCCGGCGGATCCTGGAGGCGATGAGCAAGCCGCATTACCTGATCCGTGATGGCAACGTGGTCACCGTCGACGACGAGCCGGTGGAAGACGTCATGGTGCTGCTGGCCTGCACAGACCGGTTCATGCGGGTGCAGGAGCGTCGGGCGAGGCTGGAGGGCCTGGACGCCGCGCCGAAGACCGAGGCCGACGAGGCCAAGGTGCTTCCGGAGGACATCGAGCTGGCGAAGATGATCGCGAAGGCGCGCGAGCGGGCGTCTACCCAGTTGGCCGCCCTGCGGAACCAGGGGTAGGTCCGGCCGCCGCTGCCCCGAGCCGGGCAGCCGGACCGGGGTCAGCGTAGCGGGATTCAGGTGGGCGGTCGTCACCGGCCTGGTCGATATCCAGGAATTCTTCCCGCACAATGTACTGAAGGCCGTAGATCCTCAACCCCTGAGGCGGGGTCGAGACGGAAGATTTCCAGACCTCGGAGGCGCGTCGTGGCCAAGAGCCTGCTCGGCAATCACGTCATCTACACCCTCACCGGCGAGGACGTGCAGATGATCGAACAGCTCGTGCCCGCGTTGAATGGGGCGGGCGGCACGAACTACAACACGGTGCACGCCGGTCAGGAGTACCCGGCGCTGGTGGTGCGGCTCAACGGCGGCGGCAGCGTCAACCTGAAGGTCCAGCTGGACGGCGGCGCGTCCGCGGTCTACTGGGCCACGTCCCGCAAGGAAGGCGACGAGCTCGGCCAGTGGCGGAAGCGGTGACCGCACCACGTACCTCGGCCGACGACCTGGCCGACGCCGACCGGGCGCTCGACAACGCGGCGGAGCGCGTCCACCACGTCGACACGGCACCCGCGGTCGCGTTGGCGCTGGTCGGCATCGGCAGGGCGATGACGGCGATCGCCCGTCGGCACGACGAGACGTGCCGGGAGATCGTCGCCGTCCTCACCTCCGCCCGGCGGGGCGACGCTCCGTAGCGGAGCACCTCCGTCCGGCGATACCTCTCGTGGCACACCCGTCAACCACCACACCAGGGAGCCACCTCGTGGACAACAGCCCTGACCACTCCGACGACCGGGCCGCGGAGCCCACCCGGTACGTCGACCCCATGCCCGTCGACGGCACGCGGCTGGTCGAGCAGCCGCCCTCGAGCGCGGCGACGCGCAGCCGGTCGTTGCTGATCGGCGTCATCACCGCGCTCTCGATCGGCGTCGTGGCCGTCGGCGTCGCCCTGGCCGCCGACATCGCGGGCCCGAGCGACAGCGGCGACCCGGCTCCGGCCGCGGTCGTGGAGACGGGCACCTCGACGGCCGGGTCGGTGCAGCAGGCGGTGGCGTCCACCGAGAGCAGCTCGGCGCCGGCGGCGTCCGAGGTGGCGGCCGCGCCGGTGACGACGCTGACCACCGCGGCGCAGCAGGCCGCCGGGCAGGAGGTCGTGCCGCCGCAGGTGCAGCAGGACCCCTACACCCCGCCGGTCGGGCACGTCGACTCGTGCGCCTACCCGAACATGGCTCCGACGGTGGTCAGCCGCACCACGTACACGCCGGCGCCGACCCCGACCGTGACCGTGGTGACCGCGCCGGAGACGTGCCCGCCGTACAGCGCCGGCTACCCCTGGGACGGGTCATGACCTCGGGGGGTGGTGCGTGAGTGCACCACCCATCGAGGGGCATGCCGGGTTCGACCTGGACAGCTATCTGCTGGACCAGGACATCGACCCGCGGATGCTGGAGATCGGCGAGTGCCGGCGGGCGCTGACCCGGTACTCGCCGCTGCTGTTCGCCCTGCTCTACCTCAGCCACCACCTGCGCGGCCCGGCCGACGACGACCCGATCACCCTGTCGGAGTTCCACGTCCAGATCGCCGAGGAGGCGAAGCGGTGGGCGCTGCCCACCAGCGAGCCGCGCGCCGACCGGGACGCGTGGGTGCTGCCCCGTGAGGCCGGGAAGTCGACGTGGCTGTTCCTCATCCTGCCGCTGTGGGCGGCGGCGCACGGGCACCGCAAGTTCGTGGCGGCGTTCGCGGACGCGGGCGGCCAGGCCGAGAAGCACCTGCTCAGCTTCAAGCGGGAGCTGGACACCAACACGCTGCTCCGCGTGGACTTCCCCGACCTGTGCCGCCCCGGCCGCCGCCCGTCCGGCACGACCGAGTCCGACACCAAGGAGATGTACCTCGCCGCGTCCGGCTTCGTGTTCGCCGCGAAGGGCGTGGACGCGAAGTCCCTGGGCCTCAAGATCGGCCGCCGCCGCCCCGACCTGCTGATCTGCGACGACATCGAGCCCGACGAGTCCAACTACTCCGGCTACCAGAAGGAGCAGCGGCTCGCCACGCTGCAGAACGCGATCCTGCCGCTCAACATCCGTGCGCGGGTCGTCGTCTCCGGCACGACCACGATGCCCGGCTCGATCATCCACGACCTCGTCAAGACGGTCACAGAGCCCGACGAGCCCCCTGCCCGGTGGGTGACCGAGGAGCGGTTCCGGGTGCACTACTACCCGCCGATCCTCATCGACGAGGCCACCGGGGCGCGCCGGTCGCTGTGGCCGGAGAAGTGGCCGCTGCCGTGGCTGGAGTCGATCGAGGGCACACGCGGCTACCGGCTCAACTACCTCAACGACCCGATGGCCCGGGACGGGGACTACTGGACCGACGAGGACATCGTCCACAGCGACGAGCTGCTGCCCTCGCTCACCCACTGCCTGCTGTCGGTCGACCCGGCCGGGAAGGCCAAGGCGCGGTCGGACTACACCGGGCTCGCGGTGGTCGGGTACAGCTCGTACCACCGCCGGTGCACGGTGCTCGACGCCTGGCAGGTCAAGCTGCCCCCCGGCAGGCAGCTGCGAGCCCGTGCGCTGGCCATCCTGGAGCAGTACCCCGAGATCAAGGGCATCGTCGTGGAGGACAACAACGGCGACGACGTGTGGACCGAGAGCGTGTTCGTCGACATGCCGGTCCGGGTGAAGCCGGTCCACCAGTCCGAGCCCAAGGAGGTCCGCGCGGCCCGGTTGCTGGGCCGCTACCAGCGGGCGCCCAAGCGGCTCGCCGGTCGCGCGCCGCACGAGCTGGACCGGCTGCCGCTGGTGGTGCACGCGAAGCGGATCCCGGTGGCCGAGGAGCAGATGGTGGCGTTCCCCCGCGGAGCGAACGACGACATCGTGGACGCGATCGGCACCGGCGTGGACGTGTTCCTCGGGAAGAAGAAGCGCGGCGAGGTCGAGATCACCCAGCCAGGCGACGCCTTCGACAACTAGCACGAGATCATCCTGTCGAAGGTGCGTTTCACAGGAGATGCTTCGGTAGCGGGTTACGCTGATCGCATCATCTCCGGGGAGGTAGCGGCGTGAGCGCTCCGATCATGACGACCGGCGAACGGCTGCTCGCCGCGCTGGAGCTGCCCGCCACCAACGACGACATCGACGTCGGGCTGGCCGAGCTGGACAAGCGGAAGCCGGACTACCTCCAGGCCGAGCAGTACTACCGCAACCGCGTCCCGGAGTTCTTCGCCTCGCCGCGGATGCGCCGCGCGCTGGAGAAGACCGGCACCGCGTTCAAAATCAACTTCGCGGCCATCCCGGTGAAGGCGGTGGTGCACCGCATCAAGGTCGCGTCCACCGTCTGCCCGGGCAACGACGAGGCCACGGCCTGGATCGCACGCCAGTGGGAACGCAACGAGCTCGACCTGTACCTGCCCGACGTGATCCGCGCGGCGTGCACCTACGGCGACTCCTACCTGCTCAGCTGGGAAGCGGCCGACGACGAGACCGCCGACGACCTGGAGGACGCCGCCGAGGACCTCGGCGACATCGACGCGCCCGAGGCTGACGATTCACGGGACGACCAGAGCGACAATCGGCGGCTCGACCTCGACATCCACCTGAACCTCCCGCTCACCACGGTCGCGATCTACGACGCCGAGAACCCCCGCCGGCTGCGGTTCCTGCTGCGCCGCTGGGACGCGGGCGACCGCGTGCGCGTGGAGCTGTGCTACCGCGACCGCATCGAGAAGTACGCCACCAAGAAAGGCGTCAAGGTCGCCAGGTCCAAGGCCGACCTCGTCCGGTGGCGCGACGACGAGGACGACGAGTGGCCCGCCCCGAACCCCTACCGGCTGATCCCCGGCTACCACTTCCGCACCGAGCGCCCCTACGGCGTGCCGGTGCACGGCGAGTTCTTCGGCGCGCAGGACGCGATCCGCAAGCTGATCGTCTCCCACCTGGCCACGGTGGACTACCAGTCGGCTCGGCAGCGGTACGCCCTGGTCTCCGGCGACGACACCTCCGAGGCCGCCGCGGTCGACGAGGACGAGTTCGCGATCGCGGACACCGACACCGGGGCGACCCGCAACAGGCGCGGCCTGTCCGCCGACAGCCAGCTCGAAGGCGGGCCGGACACCATGTGGTGGCTGAAGAACGTCTCGGGCGTCGGCGTGTTCCCCGAGGCCGATCCGGACGTCTTCCTCAAGCCCGCCGAGCAGTACCTCCGGTTCGGCGCGCAGGTGTCCGAGACGCCGATGCGGCTGTTCGACTACGCCCGGGCGCAGCTGCCGTCCGGCGTGAGCCAGGACGTCGCCGACGTGCCGTTCGTGAAGAAGATCGAGGACCTGATCGCGAGCTTCCGGGCGACGTTGCAGGCGATGTGGCGCGACGCGCTGCGCATGGCCGGCTTCGGCACGGTGCCGGTCGTGGTCACGTTCGCCCCACCGGAGCGGGTCACCGGCGCCGAGGGCTGGGCTGTCGTCGCCGCGAAGATCAAGGCCGGGATCCCGCCCCGCATCGCGATCATGGAAGCCGGGTACACGCCGGACCAGGTCGAGGCCATGCTCGGCGGCGACGACGGCAACATCATGCAGCGGCTCGCCGTGCTGGTGCAGCTCTCCGAGGCCCTGCAGATGCTCGGCGCGGCCGCGTCGCTCAACGTGCTCACGCCCGAGCAGATCAGCGAGCTGGTCGAGGCGTTCCTCGGCGACGCCGTCACCGCGGTGTCCGGTCCTGAGCGGGACGGTGACGGGTGACCGCGCCGCAGCTACCGCCGCAGGTGCCCGAGCTGGTCATCGACAACGCCGCCGAGCTGTACGCGCTGGAGGTCGCGGCGGGGATCGCGGCGGCGTCCGGGGTGGCCGGCGCGGTGGCCGAGCTGTGGGGCTGGGCGGCCAGGTTGTGGGTGCTGCGGTTCCGGGGCGTCGACAAGCCCGCCACGGACGAGCGGTCCTGGGGCGAGTACATGACCGACCTGGAGACCCGGATCCGGACGATCCGGGTCGACGTCGGCGGACCACTGCGCCGCTGGGCCCGCGACGCCCTCGCGCTGGGCGCCCGGCAGGCCGTCACCGAGATCCTCGACGACGGCGGCCTCCCCGACGATGTCCACGACCAGCGGACCGGCGGCGTACGGGCGATCGACGACGACCCGCTGCTGCGGTGGATCGCCGACGCCCAGGCCACGGCGCGCCGACCCGGGTCAGGCCGCACACCCGGCGTGCGCGGGCCGGACCTCACGACCGTGGTGGCGTCCGCGCTGCCGGACGGCCTGCCCGATGACGTCGAAACGGTGCTCGGCGGGGTCGACGCCACCGCCCGCGGCAAGCTGCGCGCGGCGGCCGATGCCGCGAGCCGCGCGTCCGGCACCGAGTTCACCCACGTGGTACGCGACGTGCTGGCCGTGGCGCAGCAGGCCGTCACCACCGCGGAGACCACCACCGCGTGGTCCATCCACCGGGCGGCGAACGCCGGGATCCAGGCCGTGGCCGAGCGGCTCCGCGTCGAGCGGCTGTGGATCTCCGAGCGCGACGCCTGCCCCGACTGCCTGTCCCTGTCCGGCCGGGTGTCCGTCGGCGGCGTGTTCGAGCTGCCGAAGGCGTTCGGTGCGGATCCCGCCCCGGTGTGGCCCGCCCCGCCGCTGCGTTGCCCCCCTCGGCACCCGCGGTGCCGCTGCCGCACCCGGCTGTGGTTCGGCAGCCGCACCACCAGCGACCTGCCCGCCCTGCTCCAGCGCGAGGCGGAGAAGGCGATCCTGCTCGGCTGGCGTCGTGCGGGCGACAGCGAGTCGCGTCGCCTGGCCGCCGCCGAGTGGCTGCTCGACCACGGCACCACCGCCACCAAGACCGATCAGGACCGCGCCCGCCGCGCGATCAAGAACCGGGCGTTCCCCAGCACGCCCCGCCGCACCGGCACCACGAAGTGAGGACCACCATGACGACGCTCGTGCTCGACAGCACCATCTACCCGCTGCCCGTGCACCCCGTGTGGGGCCGCGCGCTCACGGTCCTCGGCGACCAGCCCGTGTGGCCCGTCGCCGGCGGCGCGGACGACGACGAGGACGACGGGATCGACCTCGAGGACCCGGGCAGCGGCGCGGGCGGCTCCGACGGCGGCGGACGCCGGGACTTCCTCGACGACGAGCCCGACGACGATGACGACCCGAGCGGTGACGACGCCGACACCAAGGCGGACTCGAAGCCGGACTCGAAGGCCAAGCCCGCCGACGAAGCCAAGGCCCGCACGCCCGAGGACTGGGCGCGCCTGGAGAAGGCGCTCGCCGACGAGCGAGGCCTGCGCAAGCGCCGCGAGGGCCAGATCGCCGAGATGCGCAAGGAACGGCGCGCGGCCGAAGCCACCGGCGACGACGACGAGGCCGAGCGGCTCCGCAAGGCCGAGGAGGCGGCGGCGGCCCGCTACAAGCCGGTCGCCGTGAAGGCCGCCGCGAAGGCGGCGCTGCTGGAAGCGAACTTCCAGAAGCCGACCGAGGAGCGCGTCAAGAAGATCATCAAGAGGCTGGACCTCGAGGAGATCGACATCGACGACGACGGCGACGTTATCGGGCTGCAGGACCAGATCGACCAGCTCGTCGCGGACTTCCCCGAGCTGTTCACCGCACCGGCCGAGGCCGTCACCACGACGACCACGACGAAGCCGCGGGCCAAGGGGAAGCTCAGCCCGGCGGGCAAGAAGGACACCGAGCCCACCTTCGCCACCACCGGCGACCGCATCGCGGCCCAGGTCCGCGGTGAAGCCTGACCGCCACGGCCCGAAGCGCGATCGCATCACGATCCGCAGGACAGGGCCGGGTGCGTGGACGCTGACCCGTCCACGGGTCGGGTTCGGTCCTCCAGAAGTGCTGCCCGCCGAGTCCCAGGCGGCGGCCATCGCCCGGCTCGATCGCGTCCGCCGGTCCAACCACCGGTACGGCAGCACCATCGCCGAGCTGGAGCGCGGACACGCGATGACCGACTGCCTGAACCCCGTCTCGCCGTGGACCCCGCTGTGGATCCCCGGCACCGCGCCCACCGTCCTGCCCTACAGCCACCACCTGTGAGGACCACCACCATGTCCAACTCCAGCACGTCCAGCGGCGGCATCGGCTTCGCCGGTGCGCTCACGCTGCTGTTCATCGGCCTGAAGCTCGGCCACGTCATCGACTGGTCCTGGTGGTGGGTGCTCGCCCCTGCCTGGATGCCGACCTGCCTGGTGCTGATCGTTCTCGCCGTGATGGGCGTCGTCACCCTGGTCGCCGTCTGGAGGGACAAATGAAGACGTCGGTCCTGAACATCGCGCTGGTCTGCCACGAGACCAACCGCGCCCTCCAGTCGATCCACGGCGATCCCGCCCCCTCCCCGCCCTGGGAGAAGGCGCCGCGCTGGCAGGTGGAGGCCAGCATCGCCAGCGTGGAGGAGGTGCTGGCGGGTGCGACGCCCGAGCAGCTGCACGAGCGGTGGTGTGACCTCAAGGCCATGGAGGGGTGGGTGCACGGCCCGGTGAAGGACCCGGAGGCCAAGACCCACCCGGCGCTGGTGCCGTACGCCGAGTTGCCGGACGACCAGCTGCAGCGCGACGCGGTGTTCGTCGCCGTGGTCCGCGCGATGAGTGGGGCGCAGGTAACCGGTCCGAAGGGCGTCGAGAGCGCCGTGATCACCGACCTCACGACGAAGATCACGGATCGGCGGGCCGTGGCCGTGCGTCCGCTCGACCCGGCGTCGTCCGACGTGTTCGACGTCATCGAGGCCCGCGCGGGCGAAGCGGCCAGCGTGCTCGAAGCGGTGAAGCCCACCTCGTCCGAGGCGGGCTGGGTCCTGGTGATCGCGAGCCTGTTCGAGGCCGCCAACCAACTGCGGCAGACGGCCAGCCGGTGTGGAGACCCACAGCCGCTGTTGGACACGGCCGACGAGCTGGACAAGTTCGCCGAGCGCGCCACCGCGCTGGCCGAAGACGCCACCGGAAGGCGGACCCGATGAGCGACCAGCACAACGTGGACGAGTCGCCACTGGTGCAGCACGCACGCCGTGAGCTGGCGCTGCTCGGCGAGGAACCGCCCGAGTTCGTGGAGTCGATCGTCGCGGCGGTGCGCGGCTTCTGCACGTTCGGGCACTCGGGCGGCTCGGCGGAGATCGCGGCCGACTACGTGCACGACCTGCTGCGGTATCGGCCGTTGACGCCGCTCACCCGGGATCCGGCGGAGTGGGAGGACCGCAGCGAGATCAGCGGCACCGCACTGTGGCAGAACACGCGGGACCCGCGGGCGATGTCGACCGACAGCGGGCGCACGTACTGGCTCACGACCGACGAGCCGGACAGCAACGGGGACCTGCCGGAGTACATCGCGGCCGAGCCGGCGGAGGAGAACAGGTGAGCTACGAGCGCGCGGTCCGAAACTGCAACATCGCCGGGTTGATCGCCCTGGTCTGCCAGATGATTGCGGTCGTGCTCAAGGCCAGCGGCGCGACGGACGTGTCCTGGTCGATCATCATGCTGCCCGCGCTCGGAGGTGTGGTCTACCTCGGTGTCAGCCTCGGGACCTACTACCTGCTCACCGCACGCGACCGCATGCGGCGGAGCCAGTGGCGGCGGTTCGACTACGAGCACAAGCAGGCCACCGCGCCGCCCGTCGACCAGCTCGTGTGGATCGTCGAGGACCACTACTCCGACATCCCGGACATCGGCTACTTCGACGGGTTCACCATGCGCCTCGCGCACGGCAGCGACGACTGCTCGGTGTCCTGGTGGGCGCCGATCACCTACCCCGAGCCGCCCGCGCAGTGGAAGCGCGACCGCGCGCGGCGGGACGCCGAAGTGGACGCGGAGGGCTCCCGGTGAGCGAGGACGAAGAGGGCGGGCTGTACTTCCACTCGATCGACTACCGCGAGCGTGACGGCCGCCAACGCGGGCAGCTCCTCAACCGTGGCTTCTGGTTGCACCGCGTACCGCGGCTGATGCTGCTGTGCCGCCTGTTCGGGCACCGGCCGGTCGTGGACGGCACGAAGGGCTACCGGAAGGGCGACCGCGGCTCGCGCTGGGTGTGCTGCGACCGGTGCGGCGTGCGCCCCAACCCACAGGGCAGCCTCGACCCCGAGCTGTGGAGCATCGGACAGCCCTACACAGGCCCGTACACCGACACTCCGCACCTCGTCCGTGCCATGAAGTCGGCGCTGGGCCTGGACAAGCCGACGAGACCGCCGTTCTCCCCGCCGGGACCGTTCCCGGCCCGTCCGACCGGCACGCTCGGCGGGCAGCTCGTCGTCGGTGGCCGGCACAGCCTGTCGGCCGAGGTGAAGATCGGCAACGCCGGCAGCGAGCACACGTTGGCCGCGCACGCCAGCATCCCCCGGATCGGGTGGCTGTCGGTGCACACCGAGCGGTTCGGCACGTGGCTGCAACGGCGCCTCATCCCCACCGAGTACGAGTCGCGGGAGATCGGGTTCTCCGCGCACGACGGCACCGTGCACTGGAAGCTGTGGGCGCCCCGGAACAGCTGGTCCCACGACCAGCCGAAGTGGTGGGCCGGGTCGTTCCCCTACGACCTGCGCGACGTGCTGTGGGGGCCGCTGAGCTACTCCTACGAGAACGTCGGTGACCCGGTGCCCGTGGTGGTGCGGATGCCGTACAGCGACGAGGACAACCACGACGTCGTGCTCCAGCTCCAGCACCAGCGCCTAGGCCGCAAGCGCGGGAAGCCACGCGACAAGGGCTGGACGGTGCAGTGGGACTGCAAGGCTGGCATCCCCTACCGGGTGGACGACGGCTGGAAGGGCGGCCGGATCCAGGGCTCCAGCGTGAAGGTCAGCCAGCACGCGGTGGACAACGGCACGTGGCCGCTCGCCGCGGCGGCCGCGATCGCCGACGACATGATGCGCCAGCGGGTCCGCTACCGGTATCTGCCGCACCACCTGGAGGACGACGTCGAGCCCGCGATGGACCTCGGATGAACTGGCTGAAGCGGCGTATCCGTGAGCACTGGCTCGGCATGGTGATCGGCGTGCCGTTCGGCGTGCTGTGCATGGCGTTGACCGTTTGGCTGCCCTACATGGTCGCCTTCGGCTGGTGGGCAGAGCCGACCCCCTTCTACTTCGGCTGGTTCTGCCTGTTCGCCATCGTGTATGGGCTGGTCGGCGAGGCAGTCGGAGCGCGGGCGGAGAAGGCCATCAGGGCACGTCGAGCAAGGCGGCGTCGATGAAGGGCCCGTACGACCTGACGTGGGAAGCCTGGCTGTGGCTCGTCGGTGCCGGCGTGGTGGTCGCGGTCGTCTACACCGCCGTCGCCGTGCTGCGAGCACTCCGTGAGGCGAGGAAGCCGCCTCCGTCACCGCCCGCACCGCGCCGGGTTGCCACCGGGGAGTTCGCCGCGAGGGTCTTCGAGGTCAGCCGCCAGATCGCGACTCTGCCGCCGTGGCGAACCGAGCCGATCAAGTTGACCCGCGACCAGATCGCCATGCTCCGCGACCAGTCGACGCCGCGGCCAGGCGTTTATGACGGAACGGTCGGGATGCCGCGCGGCGTGCCGATCGTCGAGGTCGCCACCGTGGAGGAGTCCACCCCGTACGTCGAGGGGTGGATCAGCCGATGAGCGAGTCCCGCGCCCACGAGCACCTCGACCGGCTGCGCCGCGCCGAGCTACCGGAGGACGCCCGCGCGGTCGCTGACGTACTGGACGACTGGCGGCTCCGAGTCCACGGCCTCACCAGCGGCAGCCACGACGTCGGCCTGTTCCTCGACCTCCTCGCCGACGAGGGCTACACCGTGGTTCCGAGCGCAGCGGAGGTGCCCGTTGACTGACTACCGCGTGGAGGAGCACGACGACGGCGCCCGCCGCGTGCTCGGCCCGGACGGCACGTCCGTGTGGGGCGGCCGACCGCTTCCTGCGGAGGGCGAGCTGGAGACGGTTTCCATCTCTCGAGAGGTGCTCGCAGTTCGGGACAGCACCGGCCGAGAGGGCGTGTTGCCCGCCATGGTGTTCGTCCACCGCTGGAACAACGGGGTCAGCTTCCAGTTCCCGGACGGCACCCCGTACGACCCGTTCTCTGGTGGTTCCCCACGGCCGTATCCGCTAACCGAGCTGGACAAGTTGCGCGCCGAGGTCGCCCGGTTGCGGGCGGGCGAGGACCTCACCCCTCGCGAAGAGGGCGCCTGGCCGACACCGGGGCAGCTCATCGCCCGCATCCTCGACGCGCCGACAGCCGAGACGCGCCTGAAGATCGCGGATGCTCTGCTGACGAACTGCGTGACGGCCAGCAACTGCCTGCTGGCCGACCACGGTGGGCTGAAGTCGGAGTTGGAGGCGGCGCACGAGGAGATCCGAGTCCTTCGCGAAGCACTCCGGGATGCCATCGACGCCGAGGTGGAGTTCTTCAGGGAGCGGATGGCCGCGCTTGCCGAGCAGAACGCCGTCCTGACCGCCGCCCTGACCGCCCGTCCACCGCGCCTGACCGTGGACGGCTGGGCCTACCGCCGCCGTACCCGCGCCCGCACGAGGAGCCGACGATGACCGACCCCCTGTACGCCGCGGTGATGAAGGACTACCGGGACGGCGAGCTCGCGCTGGCGACCAGCCGCGGCCGGGTCCTCGTCGGCACACCGGCCGAGCTGGGGTTCGTGCTGGCCTCGAAGGTCGAGACGGTCGTGCGCGTCCCGGCCGACCTGGCGCCCGTCGTCAGCGTGCGTGGCTGGTTGAGCGAGGGCCGCACCGATGCCGAGGGCTTCTCGGACGGCACCGGGCCCGAGCTGGTCGCGGCTCTGGACACCTACCTCGCCGAGCAGCATCCGGACGGAGCGACGTCGTGAAGCACTCCAGTACCGAGTTCCGGGCACTCGCCCAGGCCGGGACGATCCTGCGCACCCAGGTCGGGTCCGGTGTGCACGGCATCGCGATCGAGGGCACCGACGACCGGGACGAGATGGGGATCTGCGTGGAGCCGCGCTCGTACGTGATCGGTCTGCGCCGGTTCGAGCAGTACCTGTACCGCACCGCCGCCGAGCGCACCGGCGTGGAAGACGCGCCATCCCAGCCGGGTGACTTGGACCTGGTCGTCTACAGCCTGAGGAAGTGGCTACGCCTGGCGTTGCAGGGCAACCCGACGGTCATCACGCCGCTGTTCGCTCCGGAGCACGACATCGTCGCCATCACCGACCTCGGCCGCGAGCTGCGCGCCCATCCGGAGATGATCGTGTCCCGGCAGGCCGGCCACCGGTTTGCCGGCTACCTGCGCGGCCAGCGCAAGCGGCTGCACGAGGGCAACGTGCACAGCCGCGTCAACCGGCCCGCGCTGGTGGAGCAGTACGGGTTCGACGTGAAGTTCGCCAGCCACATGGTGCGCTTGGGCGTGCAGGGCGTCGAACTGCTGGAGACCGGCCGGATCACGCTGCCGATGCCCGAGCCGTGGCTGACCTGGATCCGCGACCTCCGCCAGGGACGGCACACCCAGCAGGAAGCGCTCGACGCCGCAGCGGACCTGGAGGCGCAGCTGGAGAAGCTGATCAAGTCGTCAGAGCTACCCGACGAGCCGGACTGGGACGGCGCGACCCGATGGCTGATCAGCGCCTACGAGACCGTGTGGGCGGAGCAGGAGGCGGCGCGGTGACCGACGACTCGACGATGGCCGACCGGGTGGGCGAGTCAGCGTTGAAGGTGTTCCACCTGAAGCCCGACGACGTGGTGCTGATCGGCAACCTCGCCGGGACCGGATACGACGGGCCACCCGAACCCAGGCTGATGGAGCAGCTGCGCGCGCGGTTGCCCGCGGCTGGTGGGCTGTTCGTGTTCGCAGGCGACATCGATCTTCAGGTCGCGGGCAAGGTCCTGCTGCGTCAGCAGGAGGTGCCGCGTGCGCTGCGCGCGGTCGAGGCGGGTGACCTGGTCGGGTGGATGCGCCGCCAGATCCAGCACGATCGGGATGCCGTGGCCTCCCTGCTGGACGACCCTCCGGACGACGGTCAGTACCTCACCGCGCACCGCCCGGTGCACGAGCTGATCCTCAACAGCCCGGAGCCGCCGACCGAGGTCCGCGAGGTCCTCGCCCGGTGCGCCGCCTTTGAGACGCTCCTCGACGAGCACTTGCCGGTCCCCGAAGAGGACGGTTCGCTGCGGTGCCGGACATGCGGGGACTGGGAGAACGGTCTCAGCTACGACGCCACTCCCGCGAAACCGTGGCCGTGCATCACGGTGCGGGCTACCACGTCGGCGTTCCAGCACCGCGCCGGCTACCGAAGGGAGTGGGGCCCGTGATCGTCAGCTTGTTCGTGGCCGCCATCTCTGTCGGCGTCCTCTGCGTGGTTCAGCGGAACTGGCTGGTACTCGCCACGACCGAGCGCGTGCTGGCCGAAGCTGACCGCGCGCTGGCCGAAACATGGCGAGGACTCGGACGGGCCGGCTCGGCCGCCGAGTTGGAGAGGACGGCCGCAGAGCACGACGAGCGGGCCGCGCGGTTCGAGCGCTGTGCGTGGCCGTTCAAGCCGAAGGCACGGCAGCCGTGAGCCAGCGGGCACGTCGGGCACGCGTCATCGCCGCATGGGTGCTGCTGCTCGGATCGATCATCGGCTGGCCGCTGTCAGCGTTCACCCTTGCGGCCGACGAGCCGCCGTTTGTGCTGGGCCTTTCGTGGCTGGCGATCATCCTGACCTCGGCTGACCTGTTGACGTCCAGCCAGGTCAACGAGGAGCAGGGCAAGGACGAGGAGGAGTAGATGCCGTACACCCGACATGGACACTGGTTCGGCGAGGGCGAGCCGACGGAGCCCAAGCCGAAGCTGGTCGCCCGGTGCGGCGGCCCGAGCATCTGCTCGAACTGCGCGCAGGACGCCGCAGCTGCCGGGGTCTTCGTCGTCGGACCCGCCTCCATCACTGGCGTGACCATCTCGCCCGACAGCCCGCACGCGATGCGGTTCGAGGTGATAGCGCCTCGGCCGGCGCTCGGAGCTACGGTGCACTACGTCAGCCACGGCACGCCGCACCGGCCGGATGGGTCGCAGGCGTTCGAGTCGGTGTGCCGGGCCGCGACGGTGACCGAGGTCGGCGCGTGGATCACGGTGGGCACGACCGCGCCGGAGAGCTTCGACCGGAGTGAGGGCCGGCCGATCCGGCTCGTCGAGCAGTGGTGGTACGGCGACGCGGTCTCGCTCCAGGTACACAACCCGACCGGGCTGCACCTGCACACCGCCCAGCACGACGAGCAAGGCCACGCGCCGGGCACGTGGCACTGGCCGGAGCGGGTGTAGGCCGTGGCCGACGCCTTCGACACCGCACTACTCGACGTCACCGTCGATCAGTTCCGCGCCACGTTGCTGGACGCCGTCAAGCACGTCGACGTCGTCCAGCCGGCCGCGCTGCGGGAACCGGTCAGCCTGTGGCTGCGGGGAATCGACGAACGCGCCTGCCGCGAGAACTGGACGCACCTTCTGGGAAGGCCCGTCGTGGCCGCCTGGAACGCCGCGCGGGCCATCCTCGCAGCCCACCAAGCGCCGTCCCACGCGGTGTTCCGCGAGGACGGCCCGCTCGCCGGTCCGGGGTTCGCGCCGTGCTGAGGCTGCCCCAGCACCTGGCGGACGCGATGCTGGCGCACTGCCGCGCCGAGCACCCGATCGAGGCCTGCGGCGTCATGCCGGGCCCGGCCGACGGCGACGTGCCGGACCGGATCATCCCCATGGTCAACGCCGAGCGCTCCCAGGTCGCGTACCGGTTCGACCCGGACGATCAGGTCGAGGTGTGGGGCGAGATGCACAGCCGCGGTGAGCGCCCGGTGGTGATCTACCACTCGCACACCGCATCGCACGCGTATCCGTCCAGGCTGGACCGGGAGTGGGCGACGTCGCCGCGGGCGCACTACGTGATCGTGTCCACCCGCAACGGCGGGGTGAACGCGATGCCGCCGGAGATCCGCTCGTACCGGATCACCGACGGCGCGGTGGCGGAGGAGCGCATCGAGTTCGTGTGACACGCCGGGATAAGGGGTCGAGCGCCCGACCGCGTCGGGCTACAGTGGCCGAGCACTCCCGGTGCGCAGCTGACGGCTACTTCGACTGGTAATCGCAACGCCGTCGGCGACTTTTTCTCGGGAGCCCACAACTTCACACGTGCCCGGTGCGCAGCGGAGGGTTACTTCCACTACTCATGGGGAGGTTGCGGGTTCGAGTCCCGTCATCGGTTCGCCGGTGTAGCTCAACTGGCAGAGCGCCTACGTCACCTTCTGCGACTCTTCCTCGGGCCCGTGTGAGGCTGTAGCTCCCTCTCCACGAGAGGTTGAGCCCATGGCGAAGTTCAACACCCCGACCGCCCGGCCCGCTGTGTCGAGCCCGGTCGTGTCCGAGCCGGTCCCGTCCGGGCGGACGTTCGAGGGCGGCGCGGGCTACGCGCGGTCGACCAAGGGGGAACTGTTCCTCTTGGCGGTCACCAACATGGTCGGCGAGGCGACCTTCTACGAGTCGGGCAAGGCCCGGGACGACCGGTACGCGGCGCTGGTGCGCGCGGCGGCGCTGGAGGACGCGGAGTGGACCGCACGGTTCCTGGTGTGGCTGCGCACCGAGGCGAACATGCGCACCGCGGCGCTGGTCGGCGCGGCCGAGTACGTCAAGGCCCGCCTCGACGCCGCCGGGTCCAGGCCCGCCCGCCAGCACGAGACGGCGACCCCGGACGGCGCGTTCGAGGGCGACAACCTCTCCTACGCCACGATCAACAACCGCGCGGTCATCGACAGCGTGCTCCAGCGGGCCGACGAGCCCGGCGAGCTGCTCGCCTACTGGACCGCGACGCACGGCCGGGCCGTGCCCAAGCCGGTCAAGCGCGGCATCGCGGACGCAGCGCGGCGGCTCTACGACGAGTACGCGCTGATCAAGTGGGACTCCGACGCCCGTGGCTTCCGGTTCGGCGATGTGCTCAACCTCGCGCACCCGACGCCCCGCGACGAGCGCCAGGAGGACCTGTTCCGGTACGCGCTGGCCCGCCGTCACGGCAACGCCGCGGAGATCCCGGCGTCGTTGGACGTGCTAGGCGTCCGCGCGGAGCTGCTGGCGTGGCCGGTGGAGAAGCGGCGCGCACTGTTCCGCAAGGACCGGGACACCGTGGCGTCGGTGCTGCGGAGCGCGGGCATGACGTGGGAGTCGGTCGCGGGCTGGTTGCAGGGCCCGATGACGGCCGAGGTGTGGGAGGCCCTGATCCCGTCCATGGGCTACATGGCGTTGCTGCGCCAGCTGAGGAACTTCGACGAGGCCGGGGTGTCCGACACGGTCGCCGCCGAGGTCGCCGTGCGGCTCGCCGACCCGGTCCAGGTGGCGCGGTCCCGGCAGTTGCCGATGCGGTTCCTGTCGGCGTACCGGGCCGCGCCGTCGCTGCGGTGGGCATGGGCGTTGGAGCAGGCCATCACCAGCTCGCTGGGCAACATCCCCAGGTTGCCGGGCCGGACGCTGGTGCTGGTGGACACCTCGTACTCCATGAACGCCGGGTTCTCGAAGGACGGCAGCCTGATGCGGTGGGACGCGGCCGCGGTGTTCGGCATCGCGCTGGCGTCGCGCTGCGCCGAGGCGGACGTCGTGTCGTTCTCGAACGACACGCGGGTGTTCCCGATGGGTCGCGGGAACGTGTCGCTGCTGAAGCTCGTCGAGCGGTGGAAGGCGGAGGGCTACTTCCTCGGCAGCGGCACCTCGACCGCGCACGCGGTGGAGAAGCACTTCGCCGGGCACGACCGGGTGGTGATCTTGACCGACGAGCAGGCGGCCGGTCGCGGCGTCCACCAGGCGGTGCCGGCCGACGTGCCGCTGTACACGTGGAATCTCGCCGGGTACGAGCACGGCCACGCGCCCAGCGGTGGCGGCAACCGGCACACGTTCGGCGGTCTGACCGACCAGGCGTTCCGGATGATCCCGTTGCTGGAGTCCGGCCGGAACGCCACCTGGCCGTTCTGACCGTGGACGCAGGCCCCGCTCCTTCGCGAGGGAGCGGGGCCTGCACGTCACGAGGCAGGAGCGGTGATGAGGTCCGGATCGGGGTAGCCGGCCCCTGGCCACCAGAGAGCCTGTGTGCGGGCGGGGAGGCGGATGTCCTCGGGGGACACGACAACCTTCCTGAGCGGGTTCAACACGTAGTGCGTCGGCGGCCCTCCGGACGGGGACCAGCGGCACTCCTTGATCTCGACGTAGTCGCCGCGGTACTTCACGACGGTCATGGGCGGCCATCCGCCCTGCGAGCTGCACAGCATCATGTCCAGGCTGATCGCCGCAGTGGGGAAGGCGATGCCGTCGACCTGTGGGTAGCCGTCGTAGCTGTAGCGCGGGGTGAGGGCGCGCTTGATGTAGGTCAGCAGGGCGCGAGCGTGATCCCGCCGGTTGCGCTTCTCGGCGTCGGTGGTGCTCGCCCAGTCCGTGCACTGCTGCGTCAGGACCTCCTTCGCCCGATCGACCAGTTCGCCGGTCCGGAAGCGGTACAACATGGGACTTTCGGTCAGCAGCAGGCGGGCGTGCCGGTCGAGGTCGGCGAACGCGGCGTCGACCGGGGCGGGGTCGCCGGCCGCCACCAGCTCGTCCAGCTTCGCCTGGTCGGGCACGAGGTCGGGCCAGTCGTGGATGGCCACGGTGTAGAGCAGGTCCAGCGCCTTGACGCGGCTGCCGTAGGTCCCCTCGTACCCGAAGGGGTACCAGTCGCTGACGTGCAGGGCGCGGCCGTTGCGGTATACCTCGGACGCCATGCGCGCCTGCTGCCGGACCTGCCACTCCTTCCACCGGGCGCGGACGTTGAAGTAATAGCGCTTGTTCCCGCCGTCAGGGTCGGGAAGGCCCACGCCGAGCGGGGCGTCCTTCGGCGGCGGGGGCGGGAAGGCGTACCAGGCCGGGCCGGACCACGTGAACGGCTCGGCGTCGGCGGGCTCGGGGGCGGGCTGCGCGGCCGGGGCGGACGCCGCGGCGGCGAGGACGGCGCGCACGGTGCGTACCGCGGCGGCGTGCGGGACGTCGGGGTGTTGCTGCTTGTAGGCCGCGACGGCGGCGCGCTGCCTGCTGCTGGTGCTCATCTGGTCCTCCAGCGGGGAGCCCACGTCACCCCGCGAGGTTGCCCAGAAGCGACGACGTACGCGGTGGTGTCCACCTCCGCACATGCGACCGGCAGCCAACTTGTCCTCTGCGCCGCGGCGACCACGTGGGGGTCGCGTGCGGCTCGGAGTCGGGACCGTGCGGGGGCCCACGGCGATGGTACGGCGTAGTGGAGTTCAGACCATCGCGCCAAGCGAGTGAACCGGCCGGACTACCCCAGCATCTGCTTGGTGCGCTCGATCCGAGTGCGCAGCTTCTCCCGGAACAGATGGTCCCGCTTCCGCGCGTCGATGTGCTCCTGAATCGCTGCACGGACGACCTCGGTGACGGCTACCCCATCGACGCTGGCGACGATCTCCAACTCCTCTGCCAGGTCGCCGTCCAAGCGCAAGGTCATGGCCTCCATCGCGGACCTCCCGACGCGGTAGGGGATGCCGACGAGGCGGACGTGACCCGCTGACGGCGAAGCCCCCGGACCTTGCCCGTGTTGGTCCGGGGGCCTCGCCCTGGGGGTGGGCCGGGGGCCGCCGCGCTGGTCCGCCGTGGCGGTCGCGCTCCGCCTGCGTCCCACCCGGAACCCCGCGTCCCGGGCTGTGCGACGACTACCCCGACCTCTCTTGAGGGGTTGTCCTGGGCCGACCGACGCCGGGCCGCCTGCGGGCGGTGACTAGCCGCCCCTCGGGCGGCCCGGCGGCGGGGAAAGGTCGTCTCGCATTCCTGAAGCCGGGGATGCCGGCAACCCCGCGTTGCCCGTCGCCCCCTCACCTGTCACGGCTACTCAGCGACGTATGACGGCAGAGTACCGCGTTCGCCGAATGATTTCCTGCACAACCACCTCTAGGCCGTGTTATCTTCGGCGTCAGGTGTCCGGCCCGTGATGGGCGGCCACCGCATCCGGTGATCGGAACCAGCTCGACCTCCGACCGGCGTGCCCGTGATGGGGCGCAGGTGCAAACCGCCTCCCCATCGCCTGAAGGGCCGCGCCATGGGCCGCACTCTGCTGCGCACCTCCGACCTGTTCACCGACCGCGACCGCGAGCTGTTCGACTCCTCCGTGCCGGCGCACGACGTCGGCGACCTCCTCGGCTTCCAGCCCGACGGCACGCCGATCTTCGCGGTCGGCGGCGGCGCCCGGAACACCTACGAGGCGTGGAACTGGGAAGAGTTCGGCGCCGACGTCATCCAGAAGGTCCGCCAGAACAGCGCCGTCGAGGCGGTCGCGCAGCGCATCCCGATGCGCTCGCAGACCCGGTCGACCCCGCGGTCCGGTGGCGTGGACATGGACATCGTCGCCAAGGGCGGCGCGTACGGCGAGGACACCAACGTCAACGACGAGGTGATCCTGTCGGCGCAGAAGTTCGGCCGTGCGATCCGGATCGCCGAGGAGGACATCGACGACTCGCTCGCCGACGTCATCAACACCAAGCTCTCCGACTGGGCCACCGCCTACGGCAAGGGGCTGGACAACGCCTGCCTCGCGGTCACCGCGTCGAAGTCGAGCACGGGCTGCAAGTTCGATTCGCTGTACTACACGCTGACGCAGTCCAACGCGGACACCGGCTACACGGCGAACTCCAACCTCACCAAGACCGGCAGCGGCGGCACCTCGTACGCCACCCTGTCGGCCACCCTCGGCAAGGTCGAGACCTCCGACTACTGGGTCGACGGCGCCGGAGTGTGGATCATGCACCCCGCCTACAAGCAGATCGTGCGCGACCTGCTCGACGGCAACGGCAGGCCGATCTTCGCCGAGTCGTCCAACGGCGACAGCGCGGGTGCCGCGACCGTGCCCGACCGACTCATGGGTTACCCGGTGCGGTGGTCGCTCGGCGCGCGCACCAGCGCCACGCCGACCGCGCGACCGACCGGCAACCCGCTCGCCGTGTTCGCCGTCCCGCAGTTCATGCTGCTGGGCATCCGCTCCGGCCCCGAGTCGATCTACATCGACGGCCGCAACGGCCTCGCCGCCCTGACCGACGAGTCGATCCTCAAGCTCCGCGCCCGCCGCGGTTTCGCCGTGGGCATCGAGCATGCGTTCGCCATCCACGAGGACAACTCCTGATCCACCCCTGGACCGCGGTAGGGCGCCCTGGCGTGGTGGTCCCGGCGTCCTACCGCTCCCCAGCCGAGCTGTGAGGAGTACCCCGTGGCGGACACGGACAGCACGAAGACCGACGCGGACGAGGTCGAGCTGCAGCACGACGGGCCCGACGAGCCGCAGCCGAAGAAGACCGAGCAGTTCCCGTCGCTGAAGGGCACCGAGAAGGGCCGCGAGGAGGAGGTCGAGCAGCGCTCCGCCGACGGCAGCTCGGGCACCCGGTTCGAGAAGAAGTTCATCTGCGACGCCGGCGCGGAGAACAGCGCGGCCCAGCACGAGGCGAACCGGGCCAACGTGCTGGAGGACGCGATCCAGCGCGGCCTCCACCCGCGCGGCGAGGTGAAGTTCGAGGGCGCGAAGGACATCACCCGTGAGCCGGTCGAGCCGGGCCGGCGGTCGTACCCGCTGGTGGAGCTGACGTACTCGGTGGAGACCATCCCGGCCGTCGTGGACACGCAGCCGGTGGAGACCACGACGCCGCGCGACCAGATCGTGTCCGACGACGGCAGCACCAGCACGCCGACGTCCAAGCCGGCCGCCGGTGCGGCTCGGCGCGCCGAGGCCGAGAAGTCGGAGAAGTCGACGAAGCCCTCCAGCACCTCGTCCACCTCGTCCTCGAGGACCGGCGCGACGAAGGCCTCCACGACCGCGGCGAAGTCGCCCGCGACGAAGTCCGGCGCCACCAAGACCACGGCGTCGAAGTCCACCTCGGGCTCCAAGTCCGGCACGAAGAAGGAGTGATCGGGGGTGACGCAGCCGACGCGGACGACCTGGGCCACGGTGGCTGACGTCCTCAACCTCACCAGCACCACCGACGTCACGACCGAGGAACTGACCCAGGCGAACGCGATCGTCGAGGTCATCGTCGGCCGGCTCTACACGCTGGCCGCCGAACGCACCGGCGAACGGGACGCGGAGTGGCTGCGCCGCGCGGTGGCCTACCAGGTGCCGTGGATGCGGGCGCAGCCCGACTTCTTCCAGCGCTTGGACCTGTCGACGCTGGAGGGCGCGGGCGGCCTGCGTGACCTGGCGCTGATCTGCCCGCCCATGACCCGGCTCGCGATCAGCCGGTTGTCCTGGCGCCGCACCCGCTCCACGCGGGTGCGGTCGGCCTTCATCGACTCGGCCGGGCCGGTGTCGGTCAACCCGCTCGCGGAGTCCAACGACTCCTACGAGCGGTGGACACCGCTGGGGGGCCGCTGATGTACGCGGCGGCCACCTGCGTCGGCTCGATCCACCGGGGCACCACGACCGATGACGTCGGCGACGAGGTCGACGTGAATGACGCCACGACCGAGGTCGCCGCGGGCGTGCTGGCCCGCATCCGCACCCGGTCGATCCAGCTGCAGGACCAGACCACGCAGACCCCGACCACCGTGCGCCGGCCGGTCGCGCAGATGCAGTCCGACACCGACATCCGGCCCGGTGACCGCTACCGCTGCACCCGGCACGGCATCACCTACGCCGTGCTGTCCGCCACCCAGCCCGACCAGCTCGGGCGTGAGTCAGACCTGATCGTCGAGCTGCAGCAGGTCGTCCCGGCCGAGTAGATCGGCCGACCGACTGCAGCTCCTTCGCGCCGTAGAGGCGAGGAGGGAGTAGACCGTGGGCGAGTTCCGTGAGGACCCGGCCTGGCGCACGCACCTGGCCGAGATGAAGAAGACGTTCCTCGCCGAGCGGTTGGGCCCTCCCATGCTCGCCGAGATGCGCGCCGACACCCCCGTCGACACCGGCGCGCTGCGCGAGTCGCTCAGCTTCGAAGTGATCGGCGAGGACCTGCTGCGGTTCGCCGCCCGCCAGCGCTACGCCACGCCGGTGCACGAGGGCCACGTGGTCGGCTACCGCGATGCGCTCGGCCAGGTCGTGCGCACCGCCACGTGGGTCGACGGCCAGCCCTTCATGACGCCGACGCTGTACCGACGCCGCGGCGGTGGATCGTGACGACACCCGTGCTGCGCGCCAACACCGAGTTGGTCTCCGTGGCTTGGCTCGGCGGTGTCCCCGGCCTCAGCCCGGGCATCGTCGGCACGAAGCGGCCCAGCGACCACACCGCGTGGGCCGCGACCGGGTTCGTCACCGTCCGCCCGGTCGGCGGGTCGGTCGACGTGTACGTGCCGTTCCGGCATCCGGTCGTCACCGCGGAGTTCTGGGCCGTCACCCCTAACAGCAACCGGCCGCCGAAGGCGCGGGCGAACCTGCTCGGCGAGGCGGTGTGGGCCGCGGTCACCCCGACCAGCACCGCGGCCCGCGCCGCGATCCGCCGCCAGGTCGAGCTGCCGGGTGGCTACCCGCCGGCGTTCGTCCACGCCGTCCACCCCGTCAGCGAGCTGCGGCCAGGCTACGGCGAGCAGGGCGGCTACGCCCACTACCTGCTCGACCTGCAGTTCCACTGGACGGAGCTGCCATGACGACGAAGCGCTTCGGCCTGTACGGCCCGAACAGCCACGACTTCCTCACCTACGGCGGGCGGGTGCTCGTCCACCACGACCGGGCGCAGCTGGAGTTCCTCATGCGCGGGGTGTCGGTGCGCGAGCTGCCGCCGGACATCCCGGCCGACCAGACCATGCCGATCCGGTTCCACCCGGAGCTGGCCGCCGTGCAGTGGACCGCCGACGGCGACATCGCCGGGAAGGAGCAGTTCCGATGACGCGCACCGTGCGCACGACCAACCAGCCGGACAAGGACATCGAGGTCGACGAGCGGGAGTTCCTCGAACTTCAGCGGCAGGGCCTGCTCGTCGATGACGGCAAGTCCGGGGACAGCAAGGCGAAGAAGAACTCCGGGTCGGGTGGCTCCGGCTCGGGCAGCGACGACAAGAGCGGGAGCTGACCCATGGGCGTCAACGCCACGAATCTCCTCCAGGGCCCCGGCGAGCTGTACGTCGGCGCGTTCGGCGCGGCCGAGCCCGCCGAGTCCACGGTGAACTCCACGCCGGCGGCATCGGCGTGGACGGACATGGGCGGGACCAGCGGTGGCGCGCGGATGACCGTCGCGCTGACCTACTCCGAGCTCACCGTCGACCAGCTCGTCGATTCCCCCGGCCGGCGGCTGACCAAGCGGGACGTGAACGTCGCGACCAGCCTCGCCGAGCCGACGCTGGAGAACCTCGACACGGCCCTCAACGGCGGCACGCCCGCGTCGGGCGCGGGCTGGAAGTCGTGGGAGCCCACCAACGACAGCAGCGCAACGCAGCCGAACTACTTCGCGGCGCTGCTGCACGGCTGGGCGCCGGGAGGTGCGCTGCGCCGCATGGTGATCGTCAGGAAGGCGCTCAACATCGCGAACGCGGAGATGGCCTACCAGAAGGACGCCCAGACCCTCATCCCGGTCGACTTCGCCGGGCACTACGTGTCGTCGTCGATCAAGTCGTTCCGGGTGATCGACGGCACCTGACCGGGCGGCGGGGTGTGCCTCTCCGCCTGCCCCGCCGCCGGCTTCACCTCCCGTTCGCCCTCTCCACGAAGGACACGCCCATGGGTGCCACCACCGCCAAGCGCGCGACGACGCGCCGCGCTCCCGCCCGCAAGCCGGCTGCCGCGAAGTCCCGGGCGAAGGCCGCGGCCGTCGCGCCGCTCACCGCCGCCGCGGACTTCGAGCCGATCGAGATCACCACCCCGGAGCAGCCGGCCGAGGTGGAGATGGCGCATCTGTTCTCCATCGACGGCGTGCCGTACTTCGTGCCGCGCAACCCGCCGCCGGCGGTGGCGCTGCGGTTCGTGCGGACCGCGTGGCAGGTCGGGATGGAGCTCGCGTTGGCCGAGCTGCTGGACCGGATGCTCGGGGAGGAGGCCTACGAGGCGCTGGCCAGCTGCGACGCGATGACGCCCGAGCAGCTCGCGGCGATCATGCAGCACCTGCGGCAGCTGTCGATGGGTGCGTTGGAGGGCCCAAAAGGCAGCTCACGCAGTGCGTGAGCGGATGGCTGTGCCTGCAGGACTGGGAAGACCGGGTCGCGGAGATCGAGTGGGTGCTCGGCCACCTCGATGACCTGCAGGCCGACTTCCTGCACATATGGGGCATCGACCTCGACGTCGACGAGCCGCCTCCCGGATGGCGGTTCTTCGCGATGTGCCGACGCACCTTCGCCTACCAGGGGGTCATGGCCGGCCGGCTGGCCGAAGAGGACCGCCGCCAGGGGCCTCGGCCGGTGAGCCACCCGGCGACCCCGGCCCCGCCCGCGACACGTCCGGGCCCGGCCGGGACCGACGTGCAGGAGATGTCGCTGGAGCAGCTGCAGCGCATGCACCCGGACCTGATCGACCGCTGAGCCTCGGAGGGAGGTGGACAGCATGACCGCAGCCGCGGGCGAGGGCTTCAAGCTCGGCGAGGCGTTCGTCGACGTGAAGCTCCGCGACCACACCACGGACGACGTGCGGCGGTTGCGGGAGCGCATCAAGGGCACCCGGCCGTTCGAGCTGCCCACCACCCTCAAGCCGCCGTCGGCCGCGGACCGGCGGGCGTTGCGGGACGCCCTGCGGCAGCGGCCGTTGGAGGTCGCGACCACGCTGAAGCGGCCGTCGACCGCGGATCTGCGGCGGCTGCGGGATGAGCTGCGCCAGTCGCCGCTCCAGCTCGCCGTGGTGCTGCGCACTCCGCCGGCGCGGGAGGTCAACCGGCTGCGCGACGAGCTGCGCACCCGGCCAGTCGAGCTGCCGGTCACCCTCAAGGCACCCACGGCCGCGGACCGGCGCCGGCTGCGGGATGAGCTGCGCGAGCGGCCGATCGACCTGCCGGTACGGCTGCGGCTGCCGTCCCAGCGGGAGCGCAAGCAGGTCACCGACACGGTCGAGAAGGGCAAGCCCGCCGAGGTCTCGGCGAAGCTGAAGGACCCGGTCCAGCGGGAGTGGATCGCGAAGGTCGACGCCGATCTGCGCGCCGCCGCGCGCCAGTTCGCCAAGCTCGACGTGCAGCCCGACAGCGAGGCGTTCCAGCAGAAGCTGACCGAGACGATCAAGCAGGTCAGCGAGTCAGCACGCGGGGAAGTCCCGCTCGACGTCAAGGACGCGGCGGCCTGGCGGCAGAAAATCCGTGACCAGGTCGAGCAGGTCACCGCCTCGGTCAAGGCCCGGATCCCGGTCGACGTCGAGACCGACAGCAAGTCGATCGAGCGCGCCAAGTCGCAGGTCAAGTCGGCTACCGACCGCATGTCGGCCAGCGCGCGCGACGCCGCGAACAGCATCCGGCAGTCGTCCACGTCCGCCGGGAACGACCTGCAGACCCGGCTCGGCGGCGCCGCGCTGCGCGCCGGGTCCTCGCTGACCACGATCGGCCGCTACGCCGCGATCGGCCTGGGCGGTATCGCGCCGCTGGCCGGTGTCGGCGCGGCGGCTATCGCCGCGCTGGGCCCGGCCGCGTTCGGCGCGGCCGCCGCGATCGCCGCGATCGGTTTGTCCTTCGGCGGCGTGATCGGCGCGCTGCGCGGCTACGCGGCCGACCAGGACGCTGCGGCGGGGGCGTCCGGGCGGTCCGCGGCGACGCAGCTGTCCAACGCGATCGCGATCCGGGACGCCACCCGGTCGATCAGCGACGCCGAACGGGACCGGACGCGCGCCTACGAGGACGCCGCCGAGCTGATCACCAACGCGGAACGGCGGGTCGCCGACGCCCAAGACGACGAGCGGCGCGCGCAGGAGGCGCTGACCGACGCGCGCCGCGACGCCGCCGAACAGCTCGAGGACCTCAACCGCCGGCTGTCCACGAGCGCCCTGCGTGAGGAGGGCGCGACGCTGGCGCTGGAGGCCGCGAAGGCACGCCTGGCCGAGACCATGGCCGATCCGCTGGCCTCCGATCTGGAGCGCCGCCAGGCCGACCTCGCCGTACGTGAGGCCCAGGCCCGGCTCGACGACGTCCGCGCCACGGAGGCGCGGCTGCGCGCCGAGGTCGACGCGGCCAACGCCGCCGGCGTGGAAGGCGACGAGCAGGTCATCGCCGCGCGGGAGCGCCTCGCCGACGCATCCCGTGATACCGCGGACGCGCAGGCCGACCTCGCCCGCGCGCACCGGGACGCCGCCGAGCAGCGCGCCGACGCCGACCGGCAGGTCGCCGACGCCGTGCAGCGCCTGGCCGACGTGCAGGCACAGCAGGCCGCCGCCAGCGAGGCCGCCGCGGGCGGGGTGTCGAAGTTCGCGCAGGCCATGGACAAGCTGAGCCCGGCCGCGCGGGAGCTGGTGATGCAGCTCATCAGCATGAAGCCGGCGGTCGACCAGCTCACCGACTCCGTGGCGGCCGCGACGCTGCCCGGCTTCACCAAGATGTTCCAGGACTCGCTGGTCCTGTTCCCGATCTTCGAGCAGGGCCTGACTTCGATCGGCGGCGCGATCGGCGACACCGCGAGCCAATTCGGGGACCTGTTCCAGACCGAGGCGTTCCAGCAGGACCTCGCCGCGAACTTCGCCGCCGCCCTGCCCGTCGTCCAGGCGCTCGGCGACGGCATGGTGCAGGTCTTCTCCGACATCACGTCGCTGGGCGCCCAGGCCGCGCCCGTCACCGACGCCCTCGCCGACGGCATCCGCATGCTCGTCGACGGGCTCGGCGAGTTCCTCACCACGCTCGGGCCCGCGATGGGCCCGCTGGGCGATCTGCTGCGGGCCGTGTTCGAGGCGGCGGCGTCGCTGCTCGGACCGCTGGGCGACCTGGTCACGATGGTGGTCGAGGCGATCGCGCCCGCGTTCCAGACGCTCGCGCCGATCGTCGGCGACCTCGCCCGCGTCCTGGTCGACGCGCTCGGCCCGGTGCTGGACGCGTTGCGGCCGGTCCTGGTCACCGTGGCCGAAGCCATCGGCCAGGTCGTCGCGGCCGGCGCGCCGCTGCTGCGGACGTTGGGCGAGTTCCTCGCGGCCGTCGCGCCGCTGGTCGGCCTTCTCGCGCAGTTCGCCGCGGGCCTGTTCGAGGCCCTCGCGCCGGCGCTGCAGACCGTGCTCGAGGCGCTGATCCCGGTCGCCGACACGCTGATCAACGCGTTGGAGCCGATCCTGCCGCGCATCGCCGACGCCCTCGGCGTGTGGCTGGAGGCGCTGTCCCAGCTGATCGAGCCGCTCTCGCAGCTCGCCGTCGAGCTGATCCCGGTGCTCGCGGACCTGATGCTCCGGTGGCTCGACGCCATCGAGCCCCTTCTGCCGGAGCTGGTCAGCTTGGCCGAGGTGGTCGCTACCAGCCTGACCGAGGCGATCCTCGCGCTCGCCCCGCACATGCCCGAGATGGTCGACATCTTCATCAAGCTCGTCGAGGCGATCATCCCGGTGCTGCCCGCCCTCATCGACCTGTCGAAGCTGATGTTCGAGATCGTCGTTCCCGCCGTGGTCTTCCTGATCGGGAAGTTCATGGAGATGAACGAGTTCTTCTTCGGGCCACTGGCCGCAGCCCTGTCCTGGATCTCGTCGTTCTTCCCCGAGGTGTGGCAGTCCATCAAGGACAGCGTCCGCGGGCACATCGACACGATCAAGGGCATCCTCGACTGGTTCGGCGAGCTGCCCGGGAAGATGCGGGACTGGATCGGTCGGGCCAAGGACGGCGCGGTCGAGAAGTTCTGGGAGATGGTCGACTGGGTCAGGGGGCTGCCGCAACGCATCCTCGACGCCATCGGCGACCTCGGGAACACGGTCCGGGAGAAGGGCAAGGACATCGCCCGAGGCCTGTGGGACGGCCTGCAGTCCATGGGCGGCTGGCTCACCGACCAGGTCTGGGCGTGGATCAAGCGGGTCATCCCCGGGCCGATCAAGGACGCGCTCGGCATCAGCTCGCCGTCCAAGGTGGCCGCCGCGCTCGCGAGCGAGGTGCCCGCCGGCCTGGTCGTCGGTCTCGATGACGGTGCCGCCGAGGTGGAACGGGCGTCGCTGCGGCAGGCGGCCGCCGTGCGCGCCGGCCTCGGCGGCCTGGGCGGTGACGGCGCGGCGCTGCCGGTCGACATCACCGCCACGGCAGCGCCGGCCGGTGTCGCCGCGCAGTCGTCGGCCGCGGGCGGGTTCACCATCGGCCAGCTGGTCATCCAGCTCGACGCGATCGTGGACCTGACCGACCCGTACGCCATGGACGACGCCGCGCGCACGCTGGTCGACCGCCTCATCGAAGCCATGCGTGTGAGGGAGGCGAGCCGGTCATGACCTTCGGCACGGTCCAGGTCGGACGTCTCCCGCTGCGGGAGGCGTCTACGCCGTTCGACGACAAGATCAACGCGAGCAGCGGCGTGCGCACGGTGTCGATCAGCGGGCAGGAGGCGCTGCCGCCGCGCACGCTGGCCGAGATCGTCCGCTACCAGGACGACGTCAATGGCCTGATGGGTGCGCTGGTCCCGGTCACCTGGACCGACAAGTCGTCCCGGGACGGCTACTACCAGGTGCGCGATGTCGGCGCGAAGCTCATGGACTGGCAGGGCGAGGTCATCACCTGCGACTGGAACCTCACGCTGGAGCGGCACGGCACCGACAGCGAGGTCGACCTGGAGTCCCGGCTCGGCGGCGCCGCAACCAGGAACAACTCCTTCGCCGCGACCGGCGAGCGGTGGCACGCCCCACCGATCGGGCACTACGCGTACTGGACCGGATCGACCCAGCCGTCCACCGTGACGCGGACGGGCGCCGACGGCGCGATGACCGTGTACCGGGGCGTCCCCGGCGACGTCGCGCCGCGGTGGGGCTGCCCGGTCGGCTCCTACCTGAACGGCCGGGTGCGGATCGTCGACGCCGACGACCTGGAGCGCTCCGGCACCGAATGCCCGTTGGCCGCGGCCGACTGGGAGCTGCACAACGGGCTGGTGCGTGTCCGGCCGCTGTCCTCGTCCGGCGTGCTGGAGGTGTCGGCGTACACCGGCGGCGCGTGGCGGGCGAAGAGCTGGGACATGCTGGCGGGTGGCGGGTCGCTCGGCGCGGCCGACGCGGTGACGGTGCTGCACAACGAGCCTGAGCTGGTGGTGCTGCGGTTGCTGTGGTCGCAGGCACCCGGCCGGGTCACGGCGGACGTGACGCTGCGCCGAGGGTCTCGGTTCGCCGAGCTGTACGTGCAGGCGGCGTTCTCCACGACGCTCAAGGTCGTGCTCGCCACCCCGGAGGCGGGGACGGCGGGCACCGGCTACGTGCGTGCCAGCGCGAACGACGGCGACCACAACCGGTTCATCGTCGGCTCGGCGCTCACCCACACCGCGGACACCGCCAACGGCGGCCTCTCCCTGGCCGCGACGACGACGTTGGACGCGTTCGTCGGCGTCATCGCCGACGGCAGTTCGGCGGTGGCCGGCGACCAGGCCGCCGACCTCTACGCGCAGTACCTCGGCGCCCCGGCCGAGTCGGTGACGGCGGTACGCAGATGACCGTCACGCAGGCCCTCCGCAAACCGGGCAGCTGGGGGTTCAAGCTCTCGGCCGGCACACCGCGCGACGTGCTGGACCGGATCGACCGGTTCGGGCACATCGCGATCTCCATGGGCCGGGTGGACTGCCGCGTCGACGGCGACGGGCTGCTGCGGTCCGCGCGGTACGTCGGGGTCGTGCGGTCGGTGAAGAAGGCGGACGAGCGCTCCGGAGCGACGTCGTCGCTCGGCGGTGCCGGCATGGAGATCTGGCTCGGCGACGGCAAGACCGGCTCGGTGTTCGAGAACGCTACCGTGTTCTCGTCCGGCGGCTGGGTGTCCACCATCCAGGCGCTGCTGCCCGCGTCCGGCGCGGTGGTCGAGGGCACCATCCACCCGGTCATCGGGGTCTACAGCGGCCAGCACCAGTGGCAGGACCCGCGCACCGCCATCGACTACGTGTGCGACACGTTCACCACGGACGCGGACGACCCGGTCGACTGGCGGGTCAACGGCGACGGCACCCTCGACGCCGGCTACGCGTCCGACCTGTTCGTCACCGACCCGGTGTGCCTGGTGGTGCGGCGGGACGAGGGCGGCGTGGACATGACCCGTCGCGGCCTGGGCGGCACCGCGGCGCTCACCGCGGACACCGAGGACTTCGCCACCCGGGCGGTCGTGCTCGCCTCCGGGAACGGCCGGTCGGTGGCCACCGGCGCGGCCGACCTCGCGCCCGGGCTCAACCCCTACAAGGACGTGCACGGCAACGCGGTCGCGATCACCAAGCTGGTGTCGGAGTCGCGCACCGAAGCGATCGCCGCGGGCGCCCGGGCGCAGCTCGCCCTCGACCAGTCGTCCACTCCGCACACCGCGCTGACGCTGTCGACGTCGGAGTACGACGTGCGCGGGTCGGTGTCGGTCGGGGACTGGCTGTACGCCTACAACCCGCACGTCGGCCTGGTCGGCGCGGACGGCGACCCCGAGATCGTGTTCCGCGGGCAGCGGCTGCGGCCGCAGAGGTTGCGGCTGGTCGAGATGACGTGGCCGGTCGCCGAGGGCATGTCGGTGGCCTACCGCGACGGCGACGGCGGCTGGGTCGACCTCACCGAGTACGTGCAGTGGGAGAATGGCTCCACCACGCTGGTGGTCGGGGACACCACCCGGCTGCTGTCCGCCGTCGGCGAGCAGGTCGGATCACGGCCGGTCGCCGACACCAGCGTCCCGGCCGCCCCGACGTTCGTGCTGCCGTTCCGGCAGGCCGTGTACCAGTCGGCGGCGTCCGGCGTGACCAAAGCCCAGGTCCAGGTCGAGTGGACCAAGCCCGCGAACACGGACGGCACGCTGGTGCTGGACGGCGACCGGTACGAGATCCAGTACCGCACCGGCAGCACGCCCATCTGGCCGTCCACGCACGGTCAGATGTCCGCCTACACCCACGGCCAGCTCGCCGCCGGGACGCACGCTCAGCCGATCACCTACCAGGCCGGGCCGTGGCAGTCGGCCTGGACCCAGTGGGACGACACCGACCAGCTCCTGCAGGAACTCACGCCGGGCGTGCCCTACGACATCCGGATCCGCGCCTACGACCAGGCCAACCCCGCCAACGTCTCCGCGTGGTCGGCGACCACCACGGTGCAGACGGTCGGGGACACCATCGCCCCGGCCACCCCGGCGCCGCCGTCCGTGGCCGCGTCGCGGATCGCGGTGCAGATCACGCACGAGCTCGGCCGCTCCGACGGCGGCACCTACAACCTCGACGCGGACCTGCACCACCTGGAGATCCACGCCCAGTACGCGCCGTCGTTCTTCCCGGACGAGAGCACGCGCATCGGGAAGTTGTTGGCCACCAACGGGATGATGCTGGCGGGCATCCCGGCGGTCGGAACGTTCCCGGTCGAGTTCACCGACGACGTGTACATCAAGGTCATCGCGGTCGACGAGGCGGGCAACCAGTCCTCGCCGTCGGAGGCGGCGCAGTCGAGCGTGCTGCTGATCGACGACGCGCACATCTCCGACCTCACCGTCACCAAGGTCACCGCCGGCACGATCAACGCCGCGTGGATCCTGGCCGGGTCGATCAAGACCGGGACCACCGGGGCCCGCATGGAAGCCGACGCGGACGGGCTACGGCTGTACAACGCCTCGAACGTCGAAACGGTCAACCTCGACGCCGACACCGGCAACGCCGAGATCACCGGCATGTTCCAGTCCGGCACGAGCGGCAGGCGCGTGGTCATCAACCCGGGCGCCACCACGGTGCCCGAGATCTGGTTCTACCCGACCACGAGCGCGACCAGGCACGCCTACATCAACTCGCTGGGCACCGACGACGAAGTGTGGCTGGGCATGAACTCCGGCCCGACCGCGGACTCCGGCGGCAACCAGACCACGCTGGTGCTCGCGCCCACGTTCGGCATCGTCGAGTACAACGCGGAAGGTATGGCCGGCGGGCCGCTGGGCTCGCGCCGGGGCGGGTGGATGCTCGTCAACGACTTCGAGTCGTACTTGGGGTGGACCGACGACTCGACCGGCACGGACTGGTACCACCGCATCGACTCCGCCGGCTCCCACACCTTCCGCGGCCGGTTCGGCAAGACGGCCACGCTCGGCAGCCGCAGCGCGCTGCACGTCGACCAGGTCTCCGGCTCGGGCACGAGCATGAGCTACAGCTACGGCACCACCTACGTGACGACGCCGTTGCCGTTCATCGAGATCCAGGGCACCTCCGGCTCACCGCCGACCGCGTCGTCCCATGCGGTCACCGCGCGGTCCGCGACCGGTTTCAGCATCCAGTACCCGGCGGGCAACTGCGATGTCTTCGTCTGGGCGATCAGGTACGGCTAGGAGCACACATGAAGATCGCTTTCACCGGCGTGGAGCAGCGGGGCGACCACTGGTACGCCCAGCGGGAGATCACCCGTGACGACGGCACCATCGACGCGGGCAGCCACGTGTTCCCTCTGGACACGCTGGAGTGGCGCGCCGCCGAGTACGGCATCGACCCGGCCGACGTGGACACGCTGCTCGACGTCGTGCTGGCCGAGCCCTACCTGACCCCGGAGGACTGGGCGGCCGGCTACCTGCCGCACGACGCACCCGACGCCGCGACGGCGCGGCAGGACCACATCGCCCGGTGCGCCCGGGCGAAGTTGCGCCACCGCATCTCGACCCGCCCGGGACCCGCCGGCGGGTCGGCCGCCAAGGCCGGGGAGAACGCCTCCGTACCGGGTCATCCGCTCGACCCGATCCGCCGCCAGCCCGGGATCGACGCCGCCGTGGTCGCCGTCAAGGCCGATTACGTGCAACGCGTCCGTGTCCAGCTCGCCGAGGAAGCCGCCCGACGTGCCCGCGAACCGCGCGAGGACCGCGTCACGCGGATCCGCCGCGAGCTGGGCATGCGCGACCAGCATGAGGAGGTGCCGCGCCGATGAGCACGACCACCAGCCGTATCGGTCTGGTCAAGGAGACCGAGGCGGAGAACTACTCGGTCATCACGGTCAACAACAACTCGGACAAGGTGGACGCCGCGGTCGGGTTCGAGGCGTGCACCAGCACCACGCGACCGGCGACCGTCTACAACGGCAAGGGCATCCGGGAGACCGACACCGGCCGGGTTCTGCTGTCCAACGGCACCGCACCGGCGTCGGGCTCGTGGACGACCCAGCTGTGGACGCCGACCGGGCCCGTGATCGTCGGCGCGGTCGGCGTGAACGCGCCGCTGAGCGCCGAGACCACCAGCACGCTGGTCAACAACCGGCTGGTCGACGCCCGGAAGTCGGGCGAGGCCAACCCCGGCTTCCAGTTGGACTTCGACGGCCGGATGCAGTGGGGACCGGGCGGTGGGACGGTGCCGGACACCTGGCTGTACCGGTCGGCGGCGAGCACCCTGACCACCGGCGGGGCCCTGGCCGTCGGTGGGACGCTGACAGCCACGGGCGTGCTGACCGCGACCTCGGGGTCCAACCGGGTCGGGCGGCCGTTCCTGCACGCCTACCAGACCAGTGCGGCGGTCCAGTCGGTCGCGACCGTGACGCCCACGCCGATCGCGATGAACGCCGAGATCGCCGATTCCATCAACAGCCACTCGAATGTCACCAACAACTCCAGGTACACCCCGACGGTGGCCGGGAAATACCGATGCTGGGGCCAGGTGGCCTACAGCGCGACAGGCACGCACGAGTTCACGGCGCAATTCCGGAAGAACGGCGCGCTCGTGGTGGGCGCCGCGCCTTACGGGTCCACGAAGGCCTACACCAGCGGGTTCGTGGCCATGACCGCTCAGTGCGCGGCCACCTTCGACATGAACGGGAGCACCGACTACATCGAGCTGTACACCGTTCACAACGCGGGCTCGTCGATCTCCACGTTCTCGAACGCCACCGATATGCACTCGTTCATGATCATCGAATTCGCGGGTATCTGATCATGGACGTCACTTCGTCAGGAGGAGGGCCGTATGTCCCCCGTCATTCGGCGCATCCTCGCGATTCACGCGATCGCACTGGGCGCCGGCTACCTTGCGGGTCCGGTCCAGTGGTACTCGGGCAGCACGTTCACCGTCGTGCGGTCGCTCGGCGTCCCGATCCCGCTGTGGGGCGCTGTCTTCGTCCTGGCCGGCGTCCTGCTCGCGGTGGGCCGGCCCACCGCGGGGCATGCGCTGGCGCTCGCGGCGTTCGCGTTCTGGGGTGGGGCGCTGGCCGCGTCGATCCCGCAGGGGCAGTTGTCGGCGTGGGGTTCGCCGGTGCACAACCTCCTGGTGGCCGCGCCGCTGCACGCCCTGGGCCTGTGGCAGCGCCGACAGTCGCGCGTGGACCGCAGAGCGGGTCGTACGTGATCCGGCTGGCGTTCGAACCGGGCGCACACCGGGACGCCGTCATATACATCGCGCAGGCCGCGGCCGCCGGCCCGCCGTGGATGGCGATCGTGGTCGGTGTCCTCGCCCTGCTCGGCACCATCGCGGTCGCGCTCGGTCCCGCGTTGACCGAGCGGGCGAAGCACGCACGGCCTCCCGTCGTGACCCCTCCAGCGACACCACCGGCGGTCGAGGGATCGGTCGACCTGGTCCGCGAGACGATCGCCGACCTGCGCCAAGAACGCGAAGAGTTCCAGGCCAAGGCCGAGCGCCTCGGGCACGAGCTGGCGGAGGCGCTCAAGGACTCCGCCGCCAAGGACGTCGAGATAGCCCGGTTGACCGCCCGGATCGAGACCCTGATCGAGCGCCTCGGGAGGCCGGTGTGACCGACCGCGACGACGAGCTGATCGACGCCCTAGGCGCCGAGGTGCGACAGGAGACCGCCGCGGTGGTGGCCACGACCGCCGCGGTGACCGCCGACCGCACCACGAAGCGGTGGCTGCCGTACATCATGGTCAGCGTCGCGCTGGTCGCCGCGCTGGTGTCCGCCGCGACGACGCTGCTCGTCGCCGAGCTGTCCACCCGTGTGAGCCAGGCCGAGGCCTCCGTGAGCGAGCTGCGACGGCTCGCCGACGAGGCAGCGGCGGCGGGCGAAGCAGCGAACGCGGAGCTGCAGCGGCGTGGTCAGCAGCCGGTGCCGATCCCGACCCCGGGCGGCGCCCAGGACACCGAGGTGCTCGTCGCGGCCGCGACCGCACGCGTGCTGGCTTCCCTGCCCGACGCGTCACCGACGGCCGACGAACTGGCGGCCGCGATCGTCGGCGTGGTGCGGACGAACCCGGCTCTGGTCGCGCCGAGTCCACAGCAGATCGGCGCCCAGGTCGCCGGTTACTTCGCGGCCAACCCCCCGCCGTCCGGTCCGCCGGGAGAGCCCGGGGAGCAGGGCGCGCCCGGGCAGCAAGGCGTGCAGGGTGTGCCCGGCCCGCGCGGCGAGGACGGCCGCCCGCCCACCGCCGAGGAGATCCGGGCCGCGATCAGCGACCTGGTCGCCAGCGACCCCGGCGTGCTGTGCCCACGAGGCGGCTCCTTCAGCCAGCTACGGGTGCAGCTCGCCGACGGAGCGACCGCCGACACGTGGACCTGCGTGGTGCAGATCGATCCGCCTTCGACCTCACCGACCACGTCGTCGGTGCCACCCCTCCTACCACCTCTCGGGAGGTGACCCGTGGCCATCCCCATCGCCTTCGGCGCCGACTGGTCGGAGCGCCCGATCTTCGGCGACGTACTGAGCCGGTACCGGTACGTCGACGACGCCGGCGCGCAGCATCGGCTGGCGCTCGTGCTGCGCTACGCGGATTTCCCCGGCCAGCAGCACGCGGTGCTGACCGCGGCCGAGTACGAGTCGCACATGCGCGCCGGCATCGCCAGCTACCTCATCTACCAGCGCACCACCCGCGACCCCGACGGCGGTGAACCCCGCGGCCGGGAGTACGGGCGCGCTGCCGTCGCCTACGCCCGCCGGATCGGCTACCGGACCGGTAACCCGATCTTCGCCACCGCCGACGCGCCGATCGGCTCCTACAACCTCGACGTCGCCGAGGGGTTCTTCCGCGGGTTCGCCGCCGAGGTCCGCGCCGCCGGCTACACCGCGGGCGGGTATGGCTTCCGCGACGTGATCCACCGCCTCCAGGACCGCCGCGTCGTGGACGTGCTGTGGCTGTGCGGAGCCGAGTCCGGCTGGCGGCCCGGGATCGCGCTCTACCAGTGGAACAACGGCCGGATCTACCCGGACGGCGTGGAGGCCGACCTGGTCAAGCAGTTCGAACCGATCGGAGACGACATGAGCTGGAACGAGACGCTCGAGACGATCAACGTCGACGGGGAGCGCGAAGAGCACGACATGAAGACCTGGATCGAGGGCATGGTGAACCGTCTCGCCCGCATCGAGCGCCAGGTGACGCCGAACCTGGACGGCACCTGGGCTGCGGGCTCCACGACCGGCGTGCTGGCCAACGACGTGGCGTCGACCTACCAGGCGGTGGGCGCGAACCTCGGCGCGAACCTGCCCGCCCTGCTCGGCAAGGTCACCACGCCCGACGTCGAGATCGACGCCGAGGACATCACCCGCCTGGCCGACGAGCTGCGCCGCACCCTGCCGGGCGACGTCGCGAACGAGCTGGGCCGCAGGCTCACGACGAAGGACAGCTGAACGTGAGCAGCCCCGACCCGTCCCTGTGCCACTACGCGGGCATGGACACCACCGCCGCGATCCTCTCCAACGACGACGGCACCTACACGGCCCGCTGCCACTGCGGCACGGTCGTGACCACCACTGCGGCGTCCACGGACGACGCCGCCGCGGCGCTCGCCGAGCACCGCGGCCCGGCACCCCAACCCGAGCCCGAGAGCTGACTCGGCGAGCGGACGGCCACGCCGTCCTGTGAGGAGCAACTCCATGAAGAACATCCAGAAGGCGGTCCTGGCCGTGCTGGGCGCCGTGGTCGTCACGGTCCACGAGCTGCTGGCGCAGGGGTCGTGGACGCTGCCGAAGACCCTGCTGGTGCTGCTGGCGCTCTTCGGCGCGTACACCGTGTACGTGGTGCCGAACCTGCCCCAGGGCAACGGTGTCGGCACCTTCAGCAAGTGGTGCGTCGCCTTGGCCGTGGCGGGGATCGAGACCACGATCCCGCTGCTGGACGACCGCGTGGTCACCAGCTCCGAGTGGCTGGTCATCGCCATGGCCGTGCTCACCGCGGCCGGAGTACCGCTGTTGAAGGGACCGACACCCGCCGTGCTGAACGCCGACGGTTCCCACCGCATCACCGGCCTCAGCTGACCCCAGGCCCCGACCGTGTGCCCCGTGCCGTCCCCCGGTGCGGGGCACCGACCTCCGCGAGGACCACCATGGACATCGGCGTCGTCATCCCCACGCACCCTGCGCGCATCACCAACGGCATGACCACCCGGGCCGTCGAATCGGTGTGGGCACAGACCCTGCCCGCCGTCGAGCTGCACGTGCCGGTCGACCGGACTGGCGGTGGCGCGTGGACCACCCGCGACCGCGGCCTCCAGGCCGTTCGCACGCCGTGGGTCGCGTTTCTCGACTCCGATGACGCGTTCATGCCGCAGCACCTGGAGGTGCTGGCGCGCGGCGCGGAGGAGTCCAGCGCGGACTACGTGTACAGCTACTACCAGGTCCGCAACGCGTTCGGCACCGAGATCGCCACGGACCCGCTCGGCCACTTCGGGAAGGTGTTCGACCCGGCCGACCCGATCCAGACCACGATCGTCACGCTCGTGCGCACCGAGCTGGCGCAGCAGGTCGGGTTCCACGAGCCACCCGTCGACGCCAGGGTCGGCGGCCAGCGGTACGGCGAGGACTACCAGTTCACGTTGGACTGCGTCGCAGCCGGCGCGACGATCGTGCACATCCCGCAGCGGACCTGGTGGTGGACGCACCACGGGCGCAACAGCTCCGGGATGCCGGGGCAGGGCGACGCCGCCGCCTGAACAGGACAGAAACGCGACAATTCAAGGACATCCAACGCTAGGCAACGGGAAACCCCTCCCCGTGCTCGCCCTGCCGCGAGAAGCTCAACGGCATGGACACCACCACCGAGCAACCGCCGAACACTTGCGTGTTCTGCGCCATCGTCGCCGGGACCGCCCCGGCTGTCGTCGTCCGCGAGTGGCCGGACGCGCTCGCGATCCGCCCCCGCAGCGGCGGGGTGAACGCCGGGCACGTGCTGGTGCTGCCCTACACGCACGTCGCCGACGCTGGCACCGACCGGGAGGTGACCGTTGCGGTGATGCGCCGGGCGGGCGAGCTGATGGCCGAGCACGACGCGGCGAACATCATCACCAGCAAGGGCGCGGCCGCCACTCAGACCGTGTTCCACCTGCACGTCCACGTCGTACCTCGCACCGAGGGCGACAACCTGCACCTTCCCTGGACTCCGCAGCAGATCAACCGACGGGAGACCCGCCGTGGGTGACATCCGACTCGTCATGGCCCGCGAGCCCGTCCCGGACGGGCCGAGCGTGTTCCTCGCCGGCCCCAGCGCCGTCCGGGGTGGCCCGGTTCCGTCGTGGAGACCCGACGCGATCGCCGAGTTACGGCGGCAGTGGATCGACCGCCGGACACTCACCGTTCTCAGCCCCGAGTCGCGAGGCGGCCGGCGGGCGGAGCGCTACGAGCACCAGTGGGACTGGGAGAACGTCGCCCGGGAGGCGGCCAGCGTGGTCCTGTTCTGGATCCCGAGGGACATGCGGAACATGCCGGGCATGACGACGAACGTCGAGTTCGGAGTGGACATCGCCAGTAGGCGTCGGGTGGTGTTGGGCTGCCCACCCGACTGCCCAGACCCCGAACGCAACAGGTACCTGATCAGGCTCGCCCAGGTGAACGGGGCGCCGGTGTGCACCACACTGGCCGCGACCGTGGCCGCCGCCCTCCAGTTGGTCCAGGACGACATCGGTTGATCCGACGAGCCGGACGCCCCGCTCACCGTGTGGTGGGCGGGGCGTCATGTGCTTCTCCCGGCACGCGGCGCGCCTGCTAGCGGTTCTTGCCGAGCGTGTCACCGGTGGTGTCAGGGCGCGGGGCGCGCGCCGGGGTGGTCAGAGCTGCCTCGGGTGGCCATCCGGCGTTGATGCGTTGCCGCAGCGCGGCCTTGGTGACGACACACCGGGGATCGTCCGCCCACTGGGCGAGGGTCTTGGTCTCCTCACCGATGGTGACCTCCGGCGAGGGACGTCCTCGCCGCGGTGCGGGAGCGGCAGCCTCCACCGGCGCGGTGTCCTCGGGAGCCTGGGGGCGCAGTAGGGGCGCCGACGCCGCTGCGATGGCGCGTTCGAGCCGGGCCCGGAGCTCGACACCGCGCGGGCCGCCCAGCGGGAGCGTGCCGACGGCGTGGTCGAACTGCTCGCGCATGGCGGCGTGGTAGCGGGTCAGGACGGGCAGTGGGTCGCCGTCGTCGGGCAGTTCGGCCAGGTCGGCGAGCAGGGTGCTCCAGGCACGCTCGGTGGCGGACGGGTCGATCCGCACCCGGTTGCCGACGTCCGCGACGTGTGGCAACAGCTCGCGGGCCTTGCTGCGGACCACCAACAGCAGAGCGGTGGTGGCTCGGACCAGGTGCGCCACGGTGTCGGCGTGCGGTCCCCGGTGGACTGCGATCGGCCCGAGGTCGACGGTTCCGCCGGCGATGCCGGTCAGGACGCTGCCGTGGGTGTTGTAGAGGGCGGTGCTGACCTCGGCGCGGAGCGGGTAGTCGGCCGGTACGACGCCGCGCCGTGCGGCGTCGAGGGCGTGGTCGAGCACGGCGCTCGATGCGGGGTCCGCACCGGGAGCGGCCGGGTGCATGAGGCCGACTACCTGCCACGACAGCGGCAGCTTGAAGTGGTCGTCCACCAGGACGCTGGCGCCGAGCGCGCCGCCCTTGCGGGCGACCCGGCGGTGCGGGGCCAGGTGGTCGAGCTGGAGGCAGGTCTGGTAGCCGCCGTCGACGCGGTCGCCGTCGTACCAGGCGACGGCGTGGACCCGGCCGTCCCGGTCGGGCTGCAGCCGGATCCGCCGCGAGGGCCACGTCAGGTAGTCCAGGCGGCCGGTCGGGGTGCGGGTCGTCCCGGGCTCGGGCGGCGGGCACGGTCGTTCCCACAGCGGCGCGTCCCCCACGACGTGCGGCTGCGGCGGCAGGTTGAGCAGGAGCGTGTCCTTGAGCGTGCGCCCGTGCAGGTGCAGCTGGGGCAGCGCGCCCGCGAGTCCGAGCTGCGCCCCGTAGCTCTTGCCCTTGGTGCCGGTGCCCGGCGGCGCGCCCTTGATACCGGCGACGTCGTAGCCGATCAGCACCAGCAGGTTTACCGCGGCCTGCTCGGGCGGATGCGGCGGGTACCGCGCGGGGTCGCGCAGGCCGGGGTTGAACCATTCGCCACCGGCGCCGCCGAGGTAGGCGGGGTCCAGGACTTCCCGGCCGCGCCGGTACTCGGTCAGGTGCCCGCACTGCGCGAACGGCATGGTGGGGTGGAAGAGGTCGAACCGGTCGCGCCACCTGGCGAGGTAGTCCGCGATCCGGCCGTGCGGGTCGGCGACCTCGGCACGCCATGCCCGGTCCCACTGGCCGGTGTCGGCCGGTCCGGCCGCGGCGTCGTAGACGGCCAGCAGGAGCCGCAGCAGCACCACGGCCTCCTGCGGGCTGGTGGTGGCCAGGCGGAGTTCGTGGGCGCGGGTGAGGGCCTCGGTCAGGCCGACCTGCCGGATCTCCCCGGAGGACAGGTCGACCACGGGCAGCCAGCCAGCGGTGGTGAGGTCGTAGGAGGGCGCGTTCACTGGTCGTCGGCCTCGTCGGCCTCGACGTCGGAACGATCGAGGACGCCGTCGACGTCGGTGGAGTCCCACCAGGCGTCGCCGGGGTCGGCGCAGGCGGCGAGCTGGCGCACCTCTTCCTCGTAGCGGGCGTTGGCGGTCTCGCGGTCCGCGCTGTCGAGGTAGCAGTCGCCGTTGTTGACGTCGCTGGTGTAGACCGCCCAGCGGCGCTCACCGTCGACCTCGTAGGGCACCAGGGCGATGTGGTCGGTCTTCTGCTTGATCTGGTCGAGGCAGTAGGACTCACGCTCGGCGTAGCGCATCTGGGCCTGGATCGCCTCGCTGAGGGCTTCGGCCTGGTCCTTGGTCAGCTCGCCGGACTGGATGGCGTCGGGCTCGAAGACGCTGCTGATGATCCTGATGGAGCCGGTCACGGTGACCTCCGTGGTGGTGGGCGTGAACCCATCGAACCGAACTATCTAAAGTATGTCAACTTGCTTCTGATTTTAGATAGTTCAGGTAGAGTGGCGGTCATGACGTACTTCCGCATCCAACCGGCCGCCCGCCCCGTCGCCGAACTCCTCGACCAGGCCACGTGGGAGTCGCGCCAGTGGTTCGGCGAGAAGTACGTCGACTGCTGCCACGACACCGACTGCCCGGACTGCGACGGCACCGGCGAGCGCGAAGACGTCCGCCGCGGCGTCTCCACCTGCGCCAGCATCGAAGACCTCGTCGCCTACTTCCGCCAGGTCGGCGTCGAGTTCGACGACACTGTGCTCGTCGAACTCGACGCCGACCGCGCCGACGACCTGGACCACGACCACGAACTCGGCGCCGTGCTGGTGCACCCCTATCGGATCGTGTCCACCACACCCACCCCCGAGCACGTCATCGACGCCATCCTCGCCTGACCTCGACGCCGCAATGGGCGCGTCGGCACGGACGATCAGCCGCCCTCGGGGGTCGGAGTGGCCTTGCGGTGGCCGCGGCCGGGTCCGGGCTTGGGGTGTCGGCCTGGCCTCTGGATGGCGTCCACCTGGTCGATCGGGTAGCCACGGACCTCGCTGATGCCCTGGTCGGACATGAGCCGGCGCGCGGCTCCGGGCGTGCGGAGGTTGTAGCGCGCCATGACGGCCCGGGTGCTCATCAGCCCGTGGGCGGCCAGCCGCGCCTCCTGCTCGTCGGTCGCGGCGGTGTCGACCGGCTCGTCCGGCTTCTGGGTGGACTCCACGTCGTGACCGTACACAGGCGTCCCTCCTGAAACGCCGAAGCCCGCGCCCCCTGATGTGGGTGGCGCGGGCCTCGACGAGGGTGTGACTCAGTCCCGCTGGGCTGCGGAGTCGCGGTGGTCCTGGATCGAGGCGGCCACCTCGCGGGTGTGCTCGGCCGCCTCGCTGTGGTCGCTCGAGTCGAGCTGGGCGGCCTTGGCCAGCACGGCGTTCTCGCGGTCCAGCTTCAGCTGCGCCTTCTCCGCTGCGGTCATGCCCATGGGGTGCTCCTCGGGGTCGGGTACGTCTGCCTCTAAAATGTAGCACGCGCTGCGCGTACTTTGTTTTCTAGCTGGGCATATCCACTCGATCGGAGCAGCCAGCCTGCCCCCGGCGCACAGCGCGCCAGCGCCTCACCTCACGCCTCACTTCACGCCTGCCTGGCTCCCCCACCAGCGGATACGGGGGCGGGGGCCGGTGAGGTGAGTGAGGCGTGAGCGGGCAGGTACACGCCCGCCGTCAGCCGGTCGCGCTTCAACGGGCCGTTCTTCCGGGCGAGGGCGCTGAGGGCGTTGTCGACCGACTGCTGGCTGGTGTCATACCCCTCGGCCAGCAGCGCGGCCAGCACCTCCTTACGGCCCAGGCGACCGGCCGTCTCGACCAGCTCGACGATGCGCGTGCGCAGCGGCGGACGTTCCACGACCTGGCTGACGAACGTCATGAGCTCGGGTCCGGCGGCGTCGACCACCTGCTGGGCCAGCGCGGGTGCCTCCAGGGCCGCGGGCAGCCAGCTGGCGACGGCTGCGTCGGCTTCGGCGAGCAGCTGCGCCGCCGGGTCGGCGGGTTGCGCTTGGTCCGCGGTGGAGCCGGGTCGGGGACGCAGTCCTCGGAGGTAGTCGCGGTACTCGTCGGTCATGCGGCGCGGCAGCGAGCGGTACCAGTCGCCCTGGGCGGCCAGCTCCTCACTGGTGAACTCACGTGCCTGACGTGCGCGGATGCGGCCGATGTCGGCGACGGTGGGGCCGTCGTGCAGCACCGGCTTGTCCGCGCCGGTCTCCTGCGGGTACAGCGCCTTCGCGTAGACGGGCGGCGCGTTGTCGGCGATGTAGGCCTCGCCCGGTTGGCGCAGGTTGGGCAGGCCGTAGTACTCGTCGCCGAGCATCCGGCGCCGCTCGTCGGCGTTGCGGGAGCGCACGAGGATGGTGACGCCGGTGTTGTTGTGGATGGAGCCGGCCTGGTTGCCCCACAGGTCGACCAGGCCGTCCTGGCTGGACAGCACGAGGTAGATCTGGGCGCTGAGGGTGGAGCGGCCGAAGTGGCCGATGAGCTCGTCGGCGTACCAGTCCCGGTTGTTCCAGTGCACGGTGCGGCTGCGGTCGAGGAGCACCTTGGACGTCTCGGTGATGACCAGCCAGTTCGGGCGCAGCCCCACGCGTTGGGCCTTGGGCAGGCTCAGCCGGTAGCGGGCGAGGTCCAGCTTGGCGGCGATCATCCGCAGCGTGTCCTCGATGCCGTCGACCACCCGGATCGGCATGTCCACGTCGCCGAGGTTGTCCACCAGGTCCTCGGCGAGGTCGAAGACCTTCTCGGCGCCGCACAGGTCGACGTGGCCCCGGACGATGCCCTCGGCGATCAGCACGGTCTCGATCGCGGACTTGCCGGAGCCGGTCGCCCCGATGATCTTGATGTGCTGGCGGGGGTTGATCGGCACCGGATGTCCTCTCCGGTCTCCGCCGAGGACCAGCTTGTTCGGGTCGCGCGGGTCGTCGTCCAGCGCCTCGTACGGGATCGCGCGGGTGCCGATCTCGCGCAGGGTCACGGTGATGGTGACCTCGCCGACCTGCTCGCCGGGGGTGATGTCGACGCCGTCGCGCAGCACGGGTTCACCGGTGAGTTCCTGGTAGGCCAGGCCCAGGTTGTCGGCGTCCTTGCGGGTCAGCGCGGCGAGTTCCTCGATCTTCGGCGGCGGCACGGTGTTGGGGTCCTGGCCGGCGAGGAGGGCCTGACGGCGGGCCTCACGCAGTGCCTCGGCGGCGACGGCGAGTTGCGACTGGCGCCGCACCTGCCACGTCGCGCCGATCTGCCCGGGCAGCTCCTCGGCGTGCACCACCCGGTAGTGGGCGCGGCCGATGCCCGCGAGCAGGGCCTCGCCGACCATGACCAGGTCGTCTGGGTCGACCAGGCCCGTCAGGTCGCTCACGTCGGGCTCGTCGACCAGCTCGCCTTCGAGGACGTCCTGGCGGGCCAGCACGAGGGAGGCTCGTTCACGTACGTGGGTGACCCGGTACTGCCACGCCGCGGCCACCACCCACTCCAGCACGCCCCAGGCGACCAGGATCAGCGGCCACCACCAGCCGGTGAAGAAGCTGGCCAGGATCCAGATGGCGTGGATGGTGGACGCGAACGTGAACGCGGTGGCCCACGGCTTCAGCTTCTCCGGCCTCCGGCGCGCGACGTCCTCCAGCTTGCTGCCGCCGAGCAGTTCCCCGCGGCCCCACCAGGTGACCGTCGCCCACACGCCGATGACGAGCAGCGTGTGCCACCACCACGCCAGCCCGAGTCGTGGCGGCAGGTAGGCCAGCACGGCGCTGACCATCACGGCACTGACCACCCACATCAGCTTGATCGACATGGCGAAGGTCTCCTTTCGGCTGGTCAGGCGGTCTTCGTCGTGTGTTCGAGCGCCTGGTTCTTCCAGTGCGTCGCCAGGCGGCGGTAGCTGTCGCGGTCGTCTTCGCGCTTGGACGCCTCCGCCCTGAACTTCGCGGCCGCGTCGGGCAGGTGCGCGGCCTTGCGGGCCTCGGCGTGCAGCACCTGCGCCTGCTCCTCCATCTCGTTGGAGCGGGAGTACGCGTCCTGGGACGCGTTGTTGTAAGCGGCGGCGATCTGGGCTGGGGTCGTGGCCTCCGCGAAGTGGTGCTGGAACTCGTTGACGTCGACGGCCATGGTGGTACTCCTGGTGCTGATCGTTGCGGTGGTGGATCTTGGCTGGTCAGGGCGGTGAGGTGAAACGTGAGATGAGGGCTTCGGCGGAGCCGGCGGCCACGACGACGGCGGTTCGTCGACGTCGTCCTCGCCGTCGTCGTCCGCCGGGACCCACTCCTCTGGCGACTCGGGCGGCCGCTCGTCGGCGGCCGGGCTGGGGTCGGCGGGCCAGTCGTGCCATCCGACCGGCGTGTGGATGTCCAGATCACCCGGCGGTGGCGGGACGGGACCGACGTCGATGCCCGTTTCGAACGGCTTCAGGTCAGGCGGCGCCGGAAGGACCGGCTCGATCGCGGCCTTGCCCCAGAACCGGACGTGGTCGAGGAACTGGTACCAGCGCCGCTCCGCCCGTGAAAGGACGTCCGGTTCCGCGTCGTCCTCGTCTTCTTCGTAGTCGTCCTCGATGTCCTCGTCGCGGTCATCGCGGTCGGTCTCGACGGGACGGTCCGTGTTGTCCTTGCCCGTGTCCTTGTCCTTGCCTGGGGCCGACTGCTTGGACGGGGCGAAGGCCGCAGGGATCACCTTGACGAGCCGGCCGAGCACCCCGGATCCCTTCGGCTGCGGCTTCTTGCCGGAGCTGCCGCGGCTCTTCCCGCCGCCGTTGCGGGAGGTGCCCGACGGGCGGCCGCCGGACGGCTTGCTCGCGCCGCCCGGGCGGGCGGCTCCGCCACGGCGGGAGGCGGCACCGGTCCGGGCTCCGTCTCCGGACCGGCGCGGGCCCGCGCGCCCGGCCGCCCGGGAGGCGCGAGCGTTCAGCGCCGCGCGGACACGCCGCGGCAGGGGCACCCGCCCCGCCGCCCGGGCGGCGGCGTCTCGGGCACGGGAGGCTCCCGCCCGGACCCGGTCCGCCGCCCGCCCGGCCGCCCGGGAGGCGCGGGGGAACCGTCGGTTGGCCGCCCGCCTGATGTCGCCGCCCAAGCGGGAGAACCTCCCGTTGCCCGCCCGCCCGGGCCCCCTCCCGCCGAACAGGCTCCTCCCGCCCGAGACGCTCCGGCCGCCTGGGCGGCGCCCGCCCGCCCGCGTCGACTGGCCGCCCAGGCGGAAGCCCTTGCCGCTCGCGAAGCGGTAGGCCGCCCAGGCGACGATGAGCAGCAGGAGGCCTCCCATCACCCAGGCGGCCACGACGGTGGGCAGGAACGCCAGCACGAGGGAGGCGACCACCAGCAGCCCGAGACCCACCAGGATCGCGATCGCCATGGCCGGGTCGACCTGCCCTGCCTGGATGCGGGGTAACGCCTCCGGCTCGGTCTCGTCCGCGTCCGTCTTGGGCGGGACGGTGGGCGGCTGGGCGGGCGGGCGGCTGGTGGGCCGCCCAGGCGGCGTCGAAGGCCGTCTGGGCGGGGTCACGGGGGTGTAGGGGCTCATCCGGTGGCCTCCTGGGAGGTGTCTTCGTCGTGCACTTCGGCCAGCAGCTTCTTCGCCCGGGCGGGCCCGCAGCCGAGGTTCGACTTGACCCAGTTCGGCGTGGGGTAGCTGCCGTGGTTCCTGTCCCGGTACGCGCGGATGCCCGCCTTGACCTCGGCCGGGTCGGCGGCCTTCTCGATCGGCGAGACCTGACCCTCCCGGGCGGGCGCGGCCTTCTGCTGCTGGTCACGCCCAGGAGGCGTCGGGCGGGAGGCGTCCGCCCGCCCGGCCTCCCGACGCTGGTCCTGGGCGGCGGTCGGGCGGGAGGCCGGTTCCGGGCGGGCGGGCGGGTCGGCCGGTGGCTCCTGGGCGGGGGGCTCGGGGTCGCCCAGGCGGTCGACCAGGTGGAGGGTCGGGACGCCCGGGAGGTCGTCGGCGAACACGTCGACGTCCCACTTGGCGTGGCGGTTGCGCCACCGGTCCCGCAGGCCGTTGCGTCGCACGGTCGGTCGGGAGGACGGGCGGGCGTCGGCACGGGCGGGAGGACCGGACTGCACGAGCGGGCGGCGAACCGGGCGGTGCTGTCGAGGTTGCGCCTCCCGGGCGTCATGGTCGGCCCGCGCCCGCTCGTTCAGGATCGCGTCCGCCCGGGCCAAGGCCTCGTTCGGGTCCGCGATGCGCTCCCGCACCGCGACCGCCCAGGCGGTCCGGGTGTGCTGGAACGCCACGATCCACCGCATCGCCCCGAACTCCGGGCGGGGCGGGATCGGCGTGGGCGCCCAGAGCTTGGCGATCTCGGCGGCGCGGCGGTCACGGTCGGCGCGGTGCTCGCGCAGTTCCCAGCCGACAACGGACAGCACGGAGATGCTGGCGAAGAGGACACCGAGCACCGACGGCTGCGTCCAGCCCGGGGACCACTCGTGGTAGTTGACGCCGGAGGCGTAGAGCACGACGGCCCACATCACCGTGCGGTACACGGCGGGCGAGTCCTTCCGCAGCCGAGCCTTGTGGGCAAGGCGGGCCATGAACAACCCGATGGTCTCCAGGAAGATGCCGATGGCGAACGCCACGGCGAACGCCACGGCGGTGATCCACCGTCCCTGCAGGCCCAACTCGGTCGCGGCGAACGGCACCAGCCGCGGCTTGAGGGCGGCGACCTGGCCGAACATCGCCGCGGTCGAGCCGAGCAACAGCGGCACGGTCAGGATGACCGCCCACAACCGGTCACCCTTGTCCCAGGCGGTCACGACGGAATCGACCAGAGGGTTCGGCAGGTCCGCGGCAGCCTGCCGAGCCAGTTCGGCGGCCTTCTTCTCCTCCTCCAGCTGGCGCATCCGCTCGTTGTGCGCGGACGCCAGCGCCATCTCGGTCGCGGTCACCTCGATGGTCGCCGCCTGCGCGCGCGTGAGGTCGGCGTCGGCCGCGGCGCGCTCGCGCGCCTCGATCCGGATCTTTTCGGCCTGGGCCTTGGCCAGGATCCGGCGCTCCCAGAACCCCGGCCGTGGCGGCTGCGGGTCGGCGGTGGTCACGGGTTCGATCCCTCCTGCTCGAAGATCCCCCCGGGCAGCACGGTCACACCGTCGGGCAGGTCGAGCCGGTCCAGGGAGAGGTGCATGCGGGTGCAGCCCCGTTCGGCCGCCCGGTTGGCGTCGGGGTCGGCGGGCACGACGTCGACCGCGTGCCAGTTCTCGTCGCAGCTGTAGCTCAGCTCGCCCGGGTACTCGATGCGCGGCGGCAGGCCGTCGGCGTCGAGCTGGTCGACGCCGGAGCCGCCGGTGGTGTCGTTCATGGTCGTGCCGACGGCGGCGAGGAGCAGCACCGCGGCTGCGGCGGTCATCAGGGTCTTCACGGGGTCTCCGGATCGGTGGTGGGCATCGGCGGATGGGTCGTTATGTGTAACAGTAAAGTGTGACGTGACAGTTAGCTACCGTCCGGGTGAGGAGCGGTGAACGGCCGGTGGCCCCACGCCGTGTCGACGTGGGGCCACCGGTTGCTCCGTTCAGGCGTTGCTGCGAGCCCGGGTGCGGGCGTTGCGGCGCTTCAACGCGCGGCGCTCGTTCTCGCTCATCCCGCCCCACACGCCGTCGTTCTGACCGCTCTCCAACGCCCACGAGAGGCAGTCGGCGACGACGGCACAACGGCGGCAGACGGTCTTCGCCTCGGCGATCTGCAGGAGCGCAGGACCGCTGTTCCCCACGGGGAAGAACAGCTCGGGGTCCTCGTCGCGGCAGATCGCGCGGTGTCGCCAGTCCATGGTGTTCCTCCTCAAGATGCGAGCGCGGTGATCAGGGCGGCGATGAAGAGTGCGGCGTGGTGGGCCGTCTGGTCGAGCACATATCTGCCGGTCCCCATGCAGCCCTGGTCGAGCTGCACCAGCTCGGTCACCGTCTGCGTGGCGTCCGGGTAGCCGGGGCGTTGCGCCATCACCCGGTGCACTCGCGGCCGGCCGACGTCGTGGAACACATGGACCGACAGGCCGAACAAGGTCAACCAGCGGGCGGCCCGTTCGACGGTCCACCGCCGGTCGATCACGTAGTGCGAGACCGCGGTCCACACCTGCCCGGCCACCAGGCCCGTCAGCGAAAGCCCCGAGTCGAACACGAGGGCGACCGCGGCGAGGAACGGGGCTGCGACGAGGACGTGCACCAGGGCGTGCCGGGCGCACGCGGCACGCCCGGCCCAGCTGCGGTCGCCCTTGTGCTCGACCTGGTGGCGGGTCTGGAACCAGTGGTCTGCCAGTAAGTGCGCGGGTGTGATGGCGGCCAGGGCGAGGAGGAACGCCGTCGGGTCTTGCATCATGGGTACGGCCCTTCCGGGTCAGGCCGGACCCGGTGGCGACTGTGAGAGGTGGACCACCGGGTCCGGCGTCTGGCTAGTTCTTGCCGGACTGCTTGCGCATGGCGCTGGCGAGCATCGCGATCAGGTGCATCAACATCTCCTCGAGGCCTTCCGGGCCGGTGACGTTGGCGTGCGCGATCATCACGTCGTGCGACGCGTCGGGGTCGCCGTTGATGTGGGCGAGCACGGCCTGGATGGCGGCCCGCTCGTGGATATCCGTGTCGTGGGTGTCAGTCGTCCACATCGCGACGTCGTTCGCGTGCCGGCCGTGGAGCTGCCGGACCGCGTTGCCGACCATGATCGGACCCCACGCGACCAGCAACCACAGCCTCACGGCCCGGGTCTCCGGATCCGGGCCGTAGTAGTCGCGGAGCTTCGCGTCCCGGTGGGTGACGTCGTCGGGGTGTTCAGCGACGTACTCCGCCAGGCTGAAGAACAGCCGGGCGACAGCCCGCGACTGCTCATACGTCGGGTCCAAGGCGTCAGCCACGGCTGAGCCACCTCCTCCACAGCGAAGGGCGCAAGGGGTGCGGGAGCTCGTCAGCAGGGATCGGGTCGCCGCCGAACCGTCCAGACGGCAATACCGGTGGCACCGGCTCACCGTCGCGGAGGTCCCACAGGCCGCTGGCGTCCGGTGGTGTGCAGTCCGGGCACGCAGTCGCGTCCGGCCGGTGGCCGCAGGCGGCCTGGGGGTCGGTGAGCGGAGGCAGGGCGGGCTCGTCCAGCACAGCCGCGATCCGGTTGAGCAGGGCGTCGAGGTCAGCCACGGGGCACCTCCCCGTGCGCGTGCGCGCGCGACGGCGAGGACGGCACGTGACGACCGGGGATCAGGTCGTCGTTGTAGTCGTCCGGCACCTCCCGCGCGGCGTCGTGGTCTTCCACCATCGGCTCGTTGGCGTCCTCGTCCAGCACGTCGTACGTGCGCGGTGTGGCTCGGGCTGCGCCGTCGTGCACCGGACAGGTGGACTGGTCGGCGCAGTCGCTCAGCACGTGGAAGCGGTACTCGGTCGGCTCCGCCTGGGCCTGCGGCGTGGCGGGCGTCCACTCGGTGGCCATGCGCGTAACCACCTCGAACGTGGACTGGTCGGCGCGCGGGGCGGTCCACGCCATCCACTCGCGCGCTTCGTGCTCGCTGTCGAACATCTGCACGCTGGTGCCGTCGATCCGGACGCCCCAACGCACGTCCGCTGCTGCGGGTGCCGGGTCCGCATTGGTCTGCACGTCGGTGACCGGAAACCGTTGGGGCACCGTTCCGGATGACGCGGCTTGTGCGGGATTGGTCTGTTCGGGTGCGGGTTCGGGTGCCGGGTCCGTGGTGGGGGTGGACAGCCCGAGCGCCTTGATCGCCGTGAGGGCGATGGCCTGCCGCTCACCGCCGCTGAGGATCAGGTGGTTCGCGCCGCCGTAGATGGCTTCCAGTGCGTTGGGCCCGAGGTTGAGGCGGACATCGCGGAGCGCGTCGGCCACCCGCTCCGCTGCGTCGTCGGGGATGGTGCGGGCACCGGACCGGAACAGATCGGCGCGCAGGCGCTCCACCTCGTCCCGCCCGCGCATGGCCTCGCCCAGCGGGCTCGACTCGACCGCCCGTCCTTCGATCCCCAGCGACTCCAGCAGGGTGACGAGGGCCAGCATCAGCGTGTTGCGCTCGGCGCGGGCTTGGTCGAGGTCGGCGCGCAACCCCTCAACGACCGGGCCGACCACCTTCATGACCGCGTTCGCGTAGGAACGGGCGTGCGGGTCGTCGAAGCCGCCCATGTCCAACGCGTCCGCGATCAGGTCGCGCAAGTCGTCGATGGTGTCCGCTCGCAGTGCTTCGGTGTCGGGGGCGGGCGACACGGCGGGCATCAGCGGCGTCCAGTCGGCCACGTCCTCGGGCTCGCAGTCGTAGCCGTCGGACTTCCGCCACAGGCCGTGCCGGGCCGACCGGCAGTAGGCGATCAGCCGGCCGTCGGGGCTGCGGCGAACCTCGGGGGACACGGGCTCGGGGGTGGTCACGATGCGCGCTCCTCACGGCCGGGGCACAGGCCGCCGACGTAGTGGCAGTACGGGCAGAACCGGTACCAGGGGCTGTCCGGTGGGGTCTCCTGGTCGGGGTCGCCGTAGCAGTCGTCCGTGTCGTTGCAGATGCAGTCGTCGGCCGTCCACTGGCGGGGCTTGGGGGCGGCGGGCTCGATCCACAGGTGCACCGGCACGTCAGCGGCGAACGCGCGCTCCATCTCGCGGCGCGTCTGCTCGCCCACGAAGTCGCCCTGCATCGCGCACGCCACCACCACGTCGGCGGCGTCGATGAGCTGGTACCAGCGGTCGACGTGCAGCTCGAACGCCACGCCGTCGTTCCGGACGGGCTTGTGCACGGTGTAGCCCTGCGCCAGGTAGTACGCCTCGGCAGCGTTCAGTGCGTCCACGGCCCGGGTGACTGAGCCGCACAGCACGACCGTGCCCGTGGGGTCCGGGGTGGAGGTGCTCACCGGGAGGCCTCCGGCGAAGTCGCGACGGCGGGAACCAGCGGCGCCCACAGCTTCATCAGGTGGTCGAGGCGCACCTGGAGGAACTCGCGCACGGCAGGCTCCTCGTCGGGGTGCACCACGCACTCCATGGACCACAGCGACGCCTTGCGCTGGCCGACCCAAAACGTCTTCAACGTGCCGATCACGCCACGCTCAGGCTTCTCCCAGTCCCAGCGGCACAGCAGGTTGTAGTCCATGTCCCAGTCGGCGACCTCGGCGATGAAGTCGCCCCACGTGCCGACGTTGTGGTGGCAGCCGTTCTTGTAGAAGTTGCCCTCGTTCCAGTAGTACGGGTGGTCGGCATCCCACAGGTGGTCCGGAGTGCCGGAGGCCATCGGCGCAGCCGCCTGGTCCGGTGTGGTCTCGGTCTTGTCGTTGGTCACGGGGTGTCTCCTCACGCCGCGGCGGCAGCTCGGCTTGTCCGGTCGCCGGTGGGTTGATCACAGGGCTTCACGAGCACCGGCACTCGTTCCACCTCCTCGAGGACCGCAGCCACGAGCGCCAGCTCGGAGAACCTGTCGGTCGCTGTCCACCCGCGATGGGTGCGGGTGACGGTCAGAATTGGGGCCTGTCCGGAACGGCATGCCTCGGCGAGACCGGTGATGTCGCCGGTGACGTCGTCAGGCAGTCGGATACGGGCGACAGGGAGCACGCGGCTGAGGTAGTCCGAGCGTGCACCGCGAGCGGCCGTGAGGCGCGTACGTGCCCTGTGGATCACCACTCGGATCGCTCCGACGCTGGTCCCCGTTCGGTGGGCGATGGTGTTGTTGCCGACGTCGTAGGACACCATCTGCATCACCCATCGCGCGCGTGGGTTCAAGCAGCCCAAGACACCGAATGGGTGCGTCAACCCTTCCAGGGCGTCGCGTTCGACCATCTCGGCCGGGGTCAGGGGGTGGTGGTCGACAACGTCGATGTCGTAGTGCGGCGGCCGTTTCGCGAGCTTGCGCATGGCGTCGGACAAGCGGTGTTGGGTGATGACGTTGACCCACGCGGCAACCTCTGACGGCTCTGCCGGACGGCGTTCCCAGGATCGGCACACGGCCAGCAAGGTGTCCTGCACCAGGTCGTCGCGGGTGATGTCTGCGTGTGGTGTCCACTGCCGCAGGCGGGCGGAGACGAGCTTTCGCACTACCGGGGTCATGGCGCGCAGCTCGGCGTCGCTGGGAAGGTGGTTCACGCCGCGCCCTCGGCGGTGTCGAGGATGTCGCGCAGGCGGGACCCGATCCAGGCTCCTACCGGCGGGGACACGGCGTTGCCGAACCCATCGACCTGGTCGCGGGCGCTGCCCCACACGACGAAGCTCCCGTCGTGGTCGGGGAAGTCGACGTCGAACCCGCAACCGCGACCGACTTCGTGGGGGCCGAGCATGCGGAAGTAGCAGTCGTCGAGCGTGAGGTCCGCGAGCGCGGCGCGCCACTCGGCGGTCAGGAGTCCGGTGGTGTCGCGGGTCGTCAGCGTGCCCAGGGCGTCGCTGAGCGGGTGGGAGGCGGTGGCGTCGGCGCTGGTGCCGTTCTGCTTGTACCAGCCGCCGAACAGCAGGGCCTGGTTGGCGGTCGACGCGACGAGCGTGCCGAGCGGGTCGCTGACCGGGTGGGCGCGGTAGTGCGCCTCGTCGATCGAGCCGTTGTTCTTGATGGTCCCGGCCGCCGTGAGCATGCCGAGGCCACCGGATCCGGCACCACCGACGATGGTCTCCATCGGTTCGCCGAGGCTGCGGCTCGTGGCGTTCGTGCGGTTCGGCATGACGCGGGCGGTGAGGATGCCGAGGGTCTCGGAGCCGCCCTGGGTGGGGAACGGCTCGTCGACGCCGCGCGGCGCGCCTTGGTAGTTGTTGACCGCGGCGAGCAGCACCGCCTTCTCGTGGGTGGAGGTCACGGTGTCCATGGGCTGGCTGAGGTGCTTGCCGTCGCCGTTGTGTCGGTGGGCGGCGAACACCTGGCCGGTGAGCGCGATCGGTGGAGTGAGCAGGCCTGTGGTGTTGGTGGCCGGCTGTGCCCACATCGGCTTGCTCAGGTCACGGCTGCGGCAGTCGGATCCCGGCCGCTCGAAGGTGTGGCCGGCGGCGCCCATGATCGCGCCAGTGGACAGGATCCCGGTCTCCTGCTGGCTGGTCTGGGTGGCCATCGGCTGCCACGGGTGCCGCTCCGTACCGCGCACCGACTTGGCGGGCATCAGGATCGCCGGGAAATCCGCGAACCGCTGCCTGCACCGCTCGGCCCGGGCCATGGTCGCGGGCGCAAGCGGTGCTCGGACGGTGCCGCCGGTCGCGGGGTCCTTGAACTCCTTCAGCGGCCGGTCGCCGATCCGGGTGCCGAGGTTGGTCAGGTCCAGCGCGTGCAGCGACGGGCTCGCGGGCGGGAAGACCTCGTGGCGGCAGCGGGGGCAGCGGTAGTTGTACTGCTTGCCGTACCGCACCGATCCGGTGGTCGGGACGCCGGTCTTCCATGACCAGCGGGCTTCCACGATCGTCTGGCAGTGGCTGCACCACGACTCGGGCCGGTGCTCCAGGTCGGGGGTCGGCAGCTTCCGGTCCCAGAACGCGATGTAGAGCCGGTCGCGGGACTGCGGCACGCCGAAGAACATCGAGTTCAGGTACAGCACCTTGTACCGGTAGCCGAGCTTCTCGAACTGCTTGAGCCACCACCGGTAGGTCGAGCCGTCCCCGACCTTCGGCCGCCCGGGGATGGCCGGACCCCAGGACGCCAGCTCGGTGGTGCACTCCACGAGGATCAGCCGCGGGTGGTGCTGGGCCGCGTAGTGCAGGACGCAGTTCGCGGTCGCCCGGTCGCGTTCGCTGCGCGTCACCCGAGCCTCGAAGTCCGGATCGTCCATCTCAAACAGAGTCAGGCCCTGCTCGTAGGCCTTGATCGTGTTGGCCTGCGAGTGGTTGACGCAGCTCACCCCGGCAACGAGCAGGTCGGCTGCCGGGAGATCGCGGGCGGAGTGATAGTCCGAGGACTCCGGGTCGACCAGGTCGGCGATCCAGTGCTCGGCTTCCGGGTGGTTGGCTTCGTGGACCTCCACCTTGTAGGCGTTGTGGTTGGCCGCCATGATCGTCGTGAAACCGGCCTCCTTGATGCCGCGAGTCAGGCCACCGAAGCCGGAGAACAGATCGACCGCGAGAAGGTCGTCGTGGCGGAAGCGGCGACGCCGGACTGCTGGCCGGTGCGTGGCGGTGCGGCTCATGCGGCGGCCGCGTTCGTCGCAGGGGTGGACCGGACGTGCTCGGCGAGGTCCTCGTCGCGGCGGGCGCGTTCCTCGCAGGCCTGCACCACGACGGCGCGCAGCATCACGTCGGCCACCTCGCGGATCTCGGCACCTACGTTGGCCGCGAGCACACCGAGCAACTCGACCGGAACACGCACGTAAGCGTTCCGGCCGGACAGGATCCGGTTCGCAACGTCCTGGGCGGCGACGGCCTCGGTGCACGGTGTGCAGGCGGGTTGCTTGCGCTGCCGGTGGGCGTGGTAGCCCGCCGGTGTGCCGTGGCGGATGTCCTTGGGTTCAGGCATCGGTCAGCCCTCGCTGTCGACTGTCCGGCTGCCCTCGGCGGCACGCCGCTTGAGGTGCCGTCCGAGAGCGGCAGCGAGCGCCATGACGAGGATGAACACGGCGAAGGCGACGCACAGGTAGGTCATCAGCGTCTGCATGCGGAGTTCCTTCGAGTGGGCCCGGCGTGGGGGAAGCACGCCGGGCCGAGGCTTAGTGGTCGAGGTTGTCGGCGACGTGGTCACCGTGTGCGGCCGCTCGTGCTTCGAGGCGATTTGCCGCTTTACGGAGCCATCGCGCGGCTCCGGCGTCATCCACTGCCTGCACGATGACGTCGACCGTGCCTGCGTCGGTCACGCCGATGATCAGCGCGTACCGCCCGGTCCGCTCGGCGATCACATCGGTGCGTGTGGCTGGTGACGAGTCGCTTTCGGGCACGGTCAGCTCTCCGGGCCGGGAGGCAGGAGCACCACGACCTGCGAGTTGTGCACCACGTCCTGCACCTTCTCGACCTCCTTCGTCGTCAACTCGCGGCCCAGCTCGTCGGTGGCGCAGTCCTCGATCGTCATGGCGTCGACGTTGCGGGCGGCGGCCCGCATCAGCTCGACGGCGTAGTCGGTCAACGGGTCCGACTTCGCCGGTGCGGGCGTGCCGTCGGAGGCGAACTGCTCGGCGGCGTTGATGTCGAGCAAGCCCTTGGCGGCCAGCCAACCCAGCACCTCCTCGGTGGACGGGTCGCCGTGGTGCTCACGGGTCCAGCAGATCGGCTTGGTGCAGCCGCACTCGCTCTGGTGGTAGCCCTCCAGGTGGGATGCCTTGATCAGGTCGGCGAGCGGGACGAGCCGCTCGTAGGCGTCCTCGGGCAGGCCGGCGAGGTCGGGGTTGTCCGGCGCGGGGTGGCGGAGCGGGACGTAGGACATCGGTCAGGCCCCCTTGGTGAGCGCGGCGGCGAGGCCTGCGCGCTTGGTGTTGGTTTTGCGGTACACGCGGGTCAAGTGCTGCTCGACCGTGCTGACCGTGATGTGCAGCCGGTTGGCGATCTGCCGGTTCGACAGGCCCTTGACGGCGAGCTGGGCGACGGTGCGCTCGGAGTAGGTCAGGGTGTCCATCAGCGCACCCCTGCGGCGACGAGGGCGTCCAGCACGGGCGTGAGACGGGTGTTCAACTCGTCGGCGATCACGCGCACGGCGTGCTGTGCCGTGCGCAGGTCGGGCGTTCCGGCGCGGTAGATCGGCTTGGGCAGGTAGTCGACCGGCAGGGGCACCCGGGTCTGCAAGGTGGGCTGGGCGACCAGGAGGTCGTTGTCGTGGTGCTCGCTCCAGCGGGGTTCGCCGCCCCACGTGTCCCGGTGCCAGCCCGCCCACCGCCTGCCGAGGATGCTCGCCACACCCTCGGGCAGGACCGACACGAACGTGACCGCGATGGCGGCGCGCCGGTCGTCGTCCCAGTGGACCGCGACGTCGACGACCCGCCGGTCGACCACGACGTAGCCGGGGCTCATGATCGGCCCGATCGCGACCTCGAACGCCGCGGCGGCGAACTCCGCGGGGTCCTGGGTCATGCTGCTGCCGTCGTAGCCGCGGAACCGGCCGTGGTGCTGGCGGAGGTACGCGCCGTAGCGGGAGACGTGGTCGCTCGCGGAGTCCTGGTCGCGGGAGTCGATGCGGAACACGGTGCTCATCGAGCGGTCACCTCGCGGGCCGAGATCTCGCGGGCGATGCGCTGCACGTGGCGGACCGACCGCTCGGCGGCGGCCAGCTCGGTGTCGGCGTCCATGCCGTCGGCCGTCTCGGCGTAGTCGGGGTGCCAGGCCGGGCCTTCGTTCAGCCGGGTCAGCTGGACGCGGGCGCGGTTCAGCGCCGCGGTGACGTCGTTCAATGCCGCTGCCAGGTTGGCCTGAGCGTCGGCGATCGCGGCGTCCATCTCCTGCTCGATCACGCTCAGCGGGTTGTCGTCGCCGGACGCGACGCGCGGGAAGCGGTTGCGGACCTCCCCCTCGCGGATGATCTCGAACTGGTCGGCGCTGCGGCGGACGGTGTCGCCGAGGATGACGACCGCGCGGTTGTGGTCGTGCCGGTCCACGATCACCACGTCGGAGCCGGAGTCGTCGGGCTCGTGCGCGTGGTGGGCTTCGCCGTCGCGGTTGATGAAGTCGATCACCTTGTCGCGGTTGCCGAGGCCGAGGGTGATGGTGTCGTAGGTGGTCATGCCGGTGCTCCGTGGTGGTCGGGGGCGGGGGTGAGCGGCCAGTGGGGGTCACGGCCGTGTGCGTTCGCGTGGCTGCGGTGCCAGTAGGACTGGGCGCGCCAGAGGTCGCGGAGGTCGCGGCGGCCGAGCTTTGCGCGGTGCCGGGCGACCTGGGCGCGCACGAGCTGGCCGGCGGCCAGGGCGTCGTCTACCGCGTCGTGTGGCTTGGCGTTGATGACGCCGTAGTCGGCGCACAGCGCGGCGAGGCTGTACCCGTCGACGGGGCGTTCGTCGACGCCGAGCGAGATGGCGTGCGGGTCGAGGACCGGACCGTCGGCGGCCAGCCCGAAGTTGTAGACGCGCAGGAGCTCGCGCTCCAGCATGGTGAGGTCGTAGGGCGCGTTGAACACGACCAGCGGCAGGCCGGCGCGCCAGCCGATGTCGAGGTCGTTCCACACCAGCAGCGCCACCTCGTACACGGGCATGCCGTCGGCGCGGGCCTGCTCGGTCGTGATGCCGTGCAGGGCGGTCGCCGAGGCCGGGATGTCGATGCCGGGGTCGGCGAGGTAGCGGCGGACGTGGAGCGTCTCGCCGGTGGCCAGGTCGATGCGGGCCACGCCCGCGGAGACGATGCGGTCGGCCTCGACGTCGAGGCCCGTGGCTTCGACGTCGAGGCACAGGGCCTGCCCCTGGTACCAGCGCTTGGTCGTCACGCCGTTGCCCCGATCGGCTCGGGCAGGTGCACGGTGACGGTGCGCAGCCACGGCTCGTCGCGCCGGCGTGGCGGTCCGGCGATCTGCGCGATGGTGAGCGGCTCCGCGCCGACGCAGCCGTCGACGTGGTGGCCGGGGCACATCAGGCAGTAGTCGCAGTGGTCGCCGCGGCCCAGGCCGCACGTGGGCTGGTAGCGGTCCGAGATGGCCTGGGCGCAGGCGGCCGGGTCGAACTCGGTTTCGGGGCCGGTGTCGTCCTGCACCGTGGACGGGTTGCGGCAGTCCCACAGGTGGTCGGCCAGCACGTCGACGACGTTCTCCAGCAACGCGCCCTCGCCGACGAACCTGCCGTGGGCTCGCGGGCAGCGGACCGTCCACGCACCGGCGGTCGGGGTGTCGCGCTTGATGCTGTGGCCCTCGACCAGCCAGTAGCCGGGCCGGACGCGTGCCTTCTCCCAGTGAGCGGGCCAGTAGACGGTGCGCTTCACGCTGCACCGTCCATGACCTCGGCGGCGTCGAGGTTGGCGATCAGGCTGGCGCGGATCTCCTCGGCGAGGCGGGTCAGAGCGTCCAGCTCGTCGAGGGCGGTGGCGGCGGCGGCGCGAGCGGCCGCGTCGAGCGGGCCGGTGCCGTTCCACTGCTCCAGCGCCTTGTCGACCTGGTGGAGCGCGTCGTGTGCCGCGCCGGTGTGGATCCGCTTCACGACGCGCCTCCTGACGTAGTGGCAGTGCACTGGTAGCGGTGGAAGGTGCCGGTCTTGCGACCGCAGCGGCCGCAACGCGGCACACGCCACGGCAGCACCCCGAACTGGCCGATGGGGTTGAAGCCGCCCGCGAGCCAGAACGCACCCGTGGCGAGCAGGAAGAGGATCAGCAGGTAGGCGAGAGCGAGAGCGAGAACGCTCACAGGGCCACCGCCTCGGCGAGCCGGTCCAGCAGGGCCGCCGACCCGGTCACGTGGCGCTGGAACGCGATGACGCGCAGCAGCTTCGTGACGGTGGGGCCGTAGCCGATGGTCCAGGCGGTGACCCGGTCGCCCGAGAGCGTGCCAGACACGCCGACGTGGACAGCGCCCTCGTAGTGCCGCACGTCGACGACCGGCTCGTCGAGCAACTCGGCCCAGGCGGTCAGGGCGGTGAACGCGCGGGGCACGTCGCCGCTCGCGATCTGGACCCTGACCTCCGGCACGCTGTCGTGCGGCCAGTCCTGCTGGACCGTGACGGCGACGAACTCGCCGAGGGCCGGGTCGTGCAGCCGGTGGTCGGTGACCACCCGGTCGACCATGGCCAGCAGCGGCACGTTGAGCGCCTGCGCGTTGGTGTCGGGCGTCAGGTTCACGAGGCGGCTCCTGCGGGTGACGAGGCACGGCCGACGTCGGCGACCGGGAGGCTGTAGGTGAGGAAGGCCTGGGCGGTGTTCTCGATCGGCCCGGGCCGGGAGTCCTTCGGGCGGCAGCTGGCGATCAGCGCGACCAGGACCACGACGGCCACGATCGCGATCACGGCAGCGAAGGCCTTCGCGACGGCGTGGACGGTGCGGGAGCTGGCCAGCCAGCCGGCGAGGTCGTCCAGGACCTCACAGGTGACGTGGGCGATGACGGCCGCGCCCGTGACGAGGTCGGACAGCACGGGGATGTGGCGGCGGGGTGCGGAGTGCTTCACCGGGCACGCCCGAACAGCCGCTCCGGCAGCGCGTAGCCGAGCAGGTAGGAGAGCGCGCCGGCGGGGAAGGCCAGCGCGGTCTCCAGCACCGTGCTGTCGAGCAGCACCGTGATCAGCACACCGGCCGCGCCGACCGCGCCGGCGAGCGACAGGTGCACGCGGCGGAAGCGGCGCTCGCGGGCGGCGGTGATGGCGCGCACGGCGTCCTCGGTGGACACCAACTGCGGCGCGGGGCGGTCACCGTCCGCCCGGATCGCGAGGAACAGCGCGCACAACTCGTCGCCCTGGCCCAACGCCTGGGCGAACTCGGTGTCCCGGCCGGCCAGGGCGTCGAGTAGCGCGTCCTCGGCGTCGATCAGCACGCTCTCGGTCTGGCCCTCGTCGTCGGCACGGAACACCGGCCTGGTGCCGCCGTCCACGGTGGAGGTCCAGCCGCTGCCGGGGACGCAGCGCCAGCCGTCGGCGGCGATGACCTCGTCCACGACGCGGCGGGTCACGCCGGGTGCCCACTGGCCGTACTGGTGCTCGGCGTCGGAAACGACGCAGGAGGTGTTGCCAAGATCCACGTGAACCTCGGCGAGGGTGATGTTCATCGGGACTCCTGTGCTGCTGCGACGCGCGCGGCGGCAGCGTTGTAGATGCGCTGGTAGGGCCATGCGTTCGAGGGCAGGACGTCGTCGAGCGCGGCGAGGCCGAGCAAGTCGGAGTCGATCCGGCCGGCGGCCTCGTCCCAGACGGCGAGGTACGCCTCGTCGCTCGGGCCGTCGGTGCTGGCGTCCAGCTCGGCGGCCGTGCTGAACGCGACGACGTAGCCGCGCTCGCGCCACACGTCGATCAGGTGGCGGGCGATCAGGTTCGTCGCGGCGGTGTCGATGACCGCCCGGTACTGCTCGACCAGGTGGTCGGGCAGGTACGTCAGCACGCCCTGGTCGCTGTTCCGCCACGCCGTGGCCGGGTGGTCGACGACGACCTGACTGACGATTGACGGCGTCACCACGTCGTGAATCGTCAACAGCGGGCGCGACGAACGCGTCATGTCCCACCTCCGAGGTTCTGCCGACGTGGCCGACGAATTTCCGTGCACGGAAATTAGCACCCCTACACGGGACCCCGCAAGGGTTTCCGTGCACGGAAATAGTGATAGCGTGCGCACCGCCCGTACCAGCGGTCCAGGGAGCAGCGGATGAGCGAGACGCCCGGCAAGCGCGGCCCCGGCCGCAAGCCCAGCGACGACCCCACCACGTCCCTCTCGGTCCGCCTGCGCCAATCCGTGATCGACCTTCTCGGACCCGACCCGCGCGGCACGCTCAAGGCGCTCGCCGAAGCCGAGGCGGAACGGCGCCGCGCAGCCGCGGCACCCCCCGCCGATCCGGCCTGATCACGGCGCGCACCGCTCGCAGATCCGCACACCCTCGCCCACCTCGGCCAACAGATCACCGTTGGCGTACTCGTGCCTGCAGCTCGGGCACGTACCCGAAGCCCGAGCCCGGTAGCGGCGCAGCACCTGCACCTCGGCCAGGCCGACGAGGGCCGGGTCCAAGGTGAGGCCGCGGCAGTGCGCGCACGCCGACGGGAACAGCCCGGACTTCTCGCAGCGTTCCTCGACCGCATGCGGCGGGATGGGCGGGCGCGCGGTGCCTCCGCGTGAAGGCATCGCGGGCTTCTTCGTCGGCATCACCGTCATCCCTCCTCGGGCTGGTAATCGGCGCACGCAGGCCACCAGGCGCGGACGTCGGTGCCAGCACCGCCGGACGCGCGCGGCCACCCGCGCTCCTTGTCGTAGGAGCACTTCGGGTAGGCCCGCGACGTCGGTCGTCCGAACTGGACGACGCGGAACCGGCACGCGCCACATCGCGGGCCAGCCGCAGTCCGGTCGGTCGCGGACGGTGCGTCCGGATGGAGCTTGATCAGCACGCGCAAGGCGACGGACAGCGGATGCAGGCCTGCCGCGAGGTGTTCGGCCTGTCGTTGCGTTCGGCGACGGGTCGCCGAGAGCTTCGGCCGGGGCGACGGCGCCGGTTGGCTGACCGGTGCCACGTCGAACAAGGGCACGTCCTCGACCATCAGATCGTCCCGAAGCGGCCGAAGTCGGGCAGCACCGGCCTTCCGTCGGCGCGGCCCCACAGGTGCAGCACGTTCGGGCTGATGTTGATGTGCTGCGCCGGTGGCACGAACACCTGGTAGGCGTAGCCGTCGCCCCACACGGCGCGGTGCAGCAGCACCAAGTCGTCGTAGGACGGCAGGCCGGATCTGCGGGAGAACGAGGCGTGAACCCAGTCGTCGTCCAGGTCGGGTGCCAGGTCGCGTGGCACGTCCGACGAGGTGACGATGATCCGCGCGTCGCCGTCGGCGCAGTCGATGATGTACCCGGACCCGAACGGTCTGGGCACCGACCATGCCTTGCGGCCCAGTGCTTTCCGGATGGCGAGACCGTCCACGAAGTCGGCCATGTCAGCTCCCCGCCTTGCTGCCGTAGCCGCTCGTGGTGGACGCCACCGCGAGCAACTGCTCGTGCGCTTGGCGGATGAACCAGCTACCGACCGGGTTCTCCCGGCGCTGGTCGCGCTCGAGGCACACCTCCAGCGGCACGTGCGTGAAGTCCTGGATGTTGAACTCGACCGCGCAGCGGCGGGCCAGGTCGCCGAGGGCGTGGAGGTGGTTGGGGATCAGGTTGGTGTCGTGGACGATGACGCTCACCCCGACCTGGAGCAGGGTGCGGATCGTGGCGTGCTGGACGAGGGTCACCTGGCGCTCGGTGACGGGCAGGTACGGGGTGGCGTTGTGCAGCATGCGGCGGATCTCGTCGCGGCTGCACGCGGCGAGCTGGCCGGGCTCTGCGGCGCGCAGCTGCTCGTGGGTCCAGGTGGTCTTCCCGGAGCCGGGCAGACCCCTGGTGGCGATCAAGGTGGTCACGGCTTGGTGGTCCTCTCGGTGGGGGTGGCTGACCACGTGGGGCAGCCGACGGCGAGCGTGGGGCGGCCAGCGGTGTCCTCGGGGAACGGCAGGCCTGCGGCGCAGTGCTCCTCGCTGACGTAGCCGACGTCGGAGTCGCTGGTGTCGGGCTGGTAGTGGGTGCAGGTCTTGCAGGCGCGCGCGGCCGGGTTGTGCCAGCAGCGCTCGATGTGCTCGGTGATCGCCTTCTTGCTGGAGCGGGTGCGGCCGCACCCGACGAGCGGGCAGCGGTAGCGGGTGACCGTGAACGGCACGGGAACGAGCAGCGAGTCGGTCACGTCAGCCGCCCGCCTTGCTGCCGTAGCCGCCCGTCGTCCCGGCCTTCGCGCCGAAGCCACCACGGTGGATCGACGTCATCGACCGCCGCTGATCGGCAGGCCCTTCGCGATAGGGGTTCCCGCGGGCACGGTTCGGGTGCCGATGTGTGCGGGAACCTTCGCTCCGCGAGCCGGCACGTCATGTGACGAGCTGGTGGAGATCCACATGAAGAACGTGCCGCCGTGCGAGTTGCGGCCCTCGTCGTCGTAGTCGCCGCAACGTTCGTCGTCCAGCCGTACTTGTGTCGCCTCGTCGACGCAGACGCCGCCGTACTTGGCGTCGGGCTGCTCGACAGCACATCCCGTGGCGACCAGCACGGCAGCGACCAGGGGCACGTAGCGCAGGTGGATGTTCATCGGGTCCTTCCAACGTGGTGGTCAGCGGGCACGGCGGGACCAGTGCTCGCGGTACGGGCACGTGTCGCGGTGTGGGTGGTGAAGGTGCGCACCGACCGCGCGGGCACCGGCGACCTGACCGACCGTGAGCAGCACGGCCAGCACGGTGTGGTCGGGCCGCACGGTGAGCGTGTAGAGCCGGACCAGCTCCGGCCCGCCGTCCGCCGCGGGTGCAGGGTTGGCGTCGACCGGAACGCGCTGGCGGCGGGTGCTGCGGGCCCACACGATCGCCGTGCCGCACCCGTGCGGGCAGGCCTCCCGGAACGGCGCGAGGTCGCGACGCATCCGGGAGACCAACACCAGCCGCCGCGGCGCCGGTGCCACCGCGGGCGCGTGGGCGGGCGGTTCGACGCTCGCCGTCGGGACGTCGTCGGGAAACGCCCGATCGGCGTCGATGAGGCGACGGGGGTGGCCCGGCCCGGGCAGCTCCGCGCCGGTGGCACCGACGCAGGGCTGCCCTTCGGCCTGGCCGCAGCCGAACGGACGCTCGGGGCACGGCACGCGCATGGCGTGCCGCTGGTAGACGCCACCGTCCAGCGTCCGTTCCACCGGACGCGGGCGGAGCTTGGCCCGGCGCCTCACGACCCGCCTCCGCCGGCACGCCTGAACGGCAGCTGGATGACCGGCGCGATCGGGCCCGCGTCGCGGCGGCACAGCGGACACCTCGGCAGTCCGTCTTCCGGCCGGTTGCCCGCCGCGAGCCCGTGCGGCTCGCACTTCGCGCGCCCGCGCCGGGGAACGTGAGTTTCTTGATCAAGTCCCGTAGGTACGTCTGGAAGCACGTCGGCCGCCGGTTGATCATCGGTCCGGGCGTGCTCTGCGCGCCCGGTGCGCCGGGGGTCCGGGGCCGGCGCGGCCCCGTTCTCTTGTGGTCCTGACGTGGTACTGACGTGGTCGTGTAAGACCGGTCTGACGGGTGCGTCAGACCCATCTGACGGGTCCGTCAGACCGGTCTGACGGGTGTGGACCACTTCCGGGGCCTCCGACCCGTAAGACCCATCTGACGTCCCCTGTTCGGAGTAGTCAGACGTGTCTGACGGGTCGGAGGTCACGTCGACCGGGATCTCCGCCGGGATCCGCGGCGTGCGGACCGACGGCTTGCCCGGGCGCTTCACGCTCGCGAACCACCCGGCCGCCTCCAGCTCGGCCAGCACCTCGAACACCCGCTGCCGGGACCGGCCGGCAGCGGCCTCCAACTCGGCAGCGGACGGGCGGCAGTTGCTCCCGTCCGCGTCCATGTACGTGCCCAGGAGGAACAGGTAGCCCTTGAGGTGCATGGGCAGGTTGCTGCGGCGCACGGCGCGCTCCCACGCGAACCGCCCCACACTGCCCTGTTCGGTGCTCACAGGCCCCCTCATGTTGTGCTGCGGCCGGATCTAGCTGGCGGCCTTGTTGGTGCGCCGCACCGGCTTCGTGAGCCGCTGCAGCTCGATCTGGGCCTCTTCCGTCAGGCTCGCGAGCAGACCCAGCCACTCGGTGAGCGCCACCCGTTGCTCGCTCCGCACCGACTCCGCGGCTTTGCCCGCGTGCTCCTGGGCCAAGACGCGGCCGAGCGCGATCAACGCCGCGTCGGCGCGGGCCGCGGCCTTGCGCACGACCGAGCTCGGCGACGTGCCGGCGAGCTGCAGCAGCGTCGGGATCGGCGCGCCGGCGCGCACGATCGTGCCGCCCGGCGTCACGACCAGCTCGTTGCGCGCCAACGTCACCGCGACCTCGTCAGCTGCCCATCTGCCGATGCCGAGCAGCTCGGCGTGACCGAGCCCGTCCGCGATGGCCCGGAGGATGTCCACCTCGTGCGGTGGTGGCGGCGGCTGCGTCATGCCGCACCCCACGTCGGGTCGAGGTGCACGCCGCCCTCGTCGTCCAGGAACACCCAGGCGCGCCCGTAGTTGACGGTCCAGATCACGGCGGGCACCAACGTCGTGTCCGCGGTGCCGTCCGGGCCGGGCAGCACGATCCAGCCCAGCTTCTCGGCCTCGACCGGGTGCTGGTGGATCCAGCCGTGACAACCGGCCGCGCCGCCCAGGCCGCACACGCGCAGCCCGTTGCTGGCCTTCCACGGCCCGCCCTGCCCCTTGTGCCACCGGTGCGAGAACTGGCTGCCACGGCCCTGACACCAGGCGGACCGCGCCTCGCACGGACTGCCCGGTCCCGGCCGGAGCCGCACGATCTTCTCCGCAGCGGCCTTCCCGGCGTCGGGGCTGGGCTTGTCCGGGTTCCGCTCGCGCCGCTGCTTCATCGGCGTTCCGGGCGCCAGCCGCTTGCCCCTCGACCGGAACGGCGTCCTGCGCAGCGAGCCGCTGCGCTTCAACCCGCTGCCGCGCTTCACGTCGGCACCGTCCCGGTGAACCCGAAGTGGAGCGTGTCGAGCAGCTCGTGGCGCAGGCACGCGTCGTCCAACTCGGGCAGCTCCGGACGCTCCTGCCGCGGCGGCAGCGCCACCGCGTGCCGTACCGCGTGCCCGAACGCCTCGACCAGCCCGCGCACCTGGTCCTCGATGGCACCGTGCTCCAGCACGTACACCGTCCGGCGCGTGTTGCGGCGCCGGATCGCCAGCCAAGCCCGCCGGTCCCGCGCCTCGGCCGCGCGCGCTGCCGGCGGCCGAGCCTGCACGTCGGCGGAGGTGACGCACTCAGCGCAGCACGCGCACGTCGAGGCCTCGCCCGGGGCGGGGTGGTGGCCACCGCAGCACACGGTGACCACCCGCTCTTCCCGGCCGTCGTCGCCGGTCCGCAGCGCCAGAGCGCCGCTCACGCCCGGCTCCCGGCCGACAGGCCGCGCCAGGCGGCCTCCTGCTCGCAGTACGCGCACCCTTCGACCGGCGCGGCGGTCGCGTGGTCGAGGAAGTGGGTCTCGCCGTCGGCGTCGTCGACGCACTCCTCGCACTCGAACGACCACGCCAGACCCTCGCCGTGCCCGTTCTCGTGGTCGAGGCCGGGGAGGTTCGCGTTGAGCGCGTCGGGCCGGTCGGCGTGCAGGATGCCTTCCGGGGTGAGGTCCACGCGGACCGCGCCGTCCACTTCGAGCGCGGCGTGCAGCGCGGTGCTCTTGGGCACCCACCTCGACGCCTTGCGGAAGACGCTCTTGATGGCCATGTCGTCGAAGTGCGTGGCCCAGGCGCCGGTGATGACCCACTCGCCGGTCTTGGGGTTCTTCCGGCGCTGGCTCGCGTACTTGTCGCGGTGCTCCTCGGCCTGCGCGCGGGTGAAGTGCTCGACCACCCGGCCACCGTTGGTCTGCCGGATGATCACGTAGTAGGCGACGCTGTCGCCCGGCAGGCCCTCCTTGCAGGGCTCGTGCTCCAGCTTGTCGTCCAACCCGTACGCGATCACGAAGTGCTCGCGCGCGCCGACCGCACGGCCGACGATGTCGCGCACCTTGTCCGACCGCATCGCCAGCTCACGCAGGCCCTGGTAGCCGATGATCAACCGGGCCCGGTGCTGCCCGACCCACCGGCCGCGGTCGTTGCGGGCGTAGCGGCGCTGCCAGATCGGCTCCAGCCACGACTGGCCGAGCACCCCGATCCGCAGGCCGAGCTGCGCGGCGGTCATCACCGCGCCCAGCAGCGAGTAATGGTCGCACCGGTCGAGGTTGCGGACCTTGCGCAGCGCGATGACGGCGTCCTGCACGAGCTGGTCGACGTCGCCACCGCGCGGCATCGCGTCCCGGAACAGCGGCAGGTGGTCGCGCAGGTGCTCCTCGAGCGACTTCTCCACCGGCGGCTCACCGGCCTGCACATCGGACGCGGGCACGGCGTGCGGCAGGACCGCGTCCACCGCGGTGAGCTTGCGGGACACGGCGTTCGGGTGTTGCCCGACGCGGTCCGCGAGGTTGTTGCCCATCTGCTCTCCTCAGTCCGTGAACCGGAGTTCGCGCACGCAGTACGCGCGGTAGATGTCGGGGTGGTCCCGCTTGAGGCGCTCCACGTCGGTGGCCTCGACGGTCGTGAGGTACTGCTGGTAGAGGTCCGGTTCGGCCTCGGCGAACGCCTTCTGCCGGAACCGGGAGGTGTGCTTGTAGGTGGCGATCTGTGTGCCGCCCGCGCCGATGAGGCGCTCGGCGTTGCCCAGCAGGCGGCGCACCCGGTTCTTCACCGACTCGTGGCCCTGCTTGGCGTGCCGTTCGGCGCGCAGCGCCTCGCGGCGCTCGTGCCGGATCGCGACCGCCTCGGCGGCGCTCAACTCGACGACGCTGCCCGGGTCGGCCGTCGGGAACCGCTGCTTCAGGTAGCTGGTCCACGCACGTGACCCGTCCGGCTCGGGCTCGACCCCGCCGACCACGTGCGTCTGCCACCAGTGCCCGGTGATGGACACCAGGTCGGCGATCAGCCGGTCGTCGCGATGCAGGTACCGGTAGACGTTGCGGTTGCCGCCGATCAGGCAGGCGACCCACCAACCGCGGGCGCCCGTGACGGCCATCGCCCACTGCGACTGCAGTTCGGCGTGGTCCGGAACCAGCGGCGCGCGGTCGGTGCCCCACTCGTGGCCGAGGTCCTTGTCGGTGCTCTTGCCCTCGTAGCCGATCAGCGCGCCGCTGCCGTCGTCCACCCACCCGTCGGGGTTGGCGAACGCCCAGGGCCAGCGTGTGCTGCGCAACATCCCGGCGAGCCGGACCTCGACGCCGTGCACGCGGGCGAACCGGTCGCGCACGACGGGTTCGAGCAGGTGGCCCATCTCGGCCTGTTCGGAGGGCGGCTCGTCGAAGAGCGGGATCGCGCCGACCTTGTCCTCCCAGAGCTTGATCGGCGCCCGGTGTCCGCTCATGCCCAACAGGGCGGAGATGTCGCTGCCGCCGATGCCGGTGCGGCGCATCGCCCGCCACACCCGCCGGTCGGCGCCGGGGGGGAGGATCTGGGTGGCGTCGGCCGGGTCGACACCCGGCACCGTCTGCCCGATCGGCAGTGCCGGGGCGGCCATCAGCGCACCGCCCGGGTCGCGTCGGGCGTGGAGGTGTAGTGCTTGCCGCTGCCCGGGCACTGCGCGTTGCGCACCCGCCGCCCGCGCTGGCGTGGACGCCGACGGTGCGGCATCAGCAGCGCGGTCTGCCGGTCGACCACGATCTGGTCGCGGAGGCAGTGGTTGCAGGTGGCGTGCGTCGGCGCGGGCGGCGGGACGCGCGTCACTGGACTCCGCCTGCGTGGTGGGCGATGCCGAGCCAGTAGGCGCGGTCGGCGGTCGCGAGTTCGGCCAGTTCCCGCTCGGTGGGCGGGTAGTGGCCGCAGTTGAGCCGCCGGACCCGGTGCCGCTCGACGATGACGTCGATCACAGCTTCGAGTCCGGCGCTCAGCTGCGCGGCCTTCGTCTCGGCGTCGGCCCTGCGCTGTTCAGCGATCTTCAGCCGCTCCGCGGTGTCGGTCGTGTCGGTGGGGAGCGTGCTGGTCACGAGGCCACCGCCGTGGGCTCGGTCCGGGCGTGCTTGCCGTGTTGACCGGCCGGGGTCGCGTACACCTTGATCAGGCAGCCGACGCCGATCTTCTGCGGCCCGTCCTGGTGGTGACGGCCGGTGGTCGCGGAGTTGCTGTCGGATGTGGGAGCCTTGGGGCTCTGTTGCATCACGGGAGTCGTTCCCTCCTGTGTGTGGGGCCGCTCGATCGCTCCGGGGGCAATCCGGAGTGCGGGCGGCCCACTCTTTTACTGGCGGGTAATGCCCATCGGCGGCGTCACGCGGCTTGGTTGGCCGCGCCGGCGACCCCTTCGCACACCAGCCGCAGCACGGTCTGGTCCGCGATCCGGATGTGCTTGCCGAGGTTGATCGCCGCGATGGAGCCGGCGGCGACGAGGTCGTACACGGTGTCCTTGTGCAGGTGCAGCTGGTCAGCGACCTCGGGCACCGTCCACGTCTGGCGCGGGTCGCCCTCGTCGTCCAGGGGCGCGGAGCCGTTGATCAGCTGGACGAGCGCGGAGTCGGCGACCAGCCAGCGCTTGCCCATGCGGTGGGCGGGGACCACGCCCGCCTTGCGCAGGTCGTAGGCCGTCTCCAGCGGGACCTTCAGCGCCTCGGCGACCTCTTGCATGGTCCACAGGCGCCGCGGGTCGACCTGGTTCGCACCCGGATGACCGCTGCGGGGCGCCGTCGCGGTGTGAGCCAAAGTGGTGGTCATACCTCTTCCTACCGTCACACGAGTGGGTAGTAACAGTGGTCCGCCGAGGGTCGTTGTTGATCGCGATCGGGGGCACGTACTCGTACGTTGCGCCGAGCGGTCACGACCCGGACGGCTGTATCGCGCCCCGATTCGTCGGGGCTGATCGGCGTCACTCGTCGTTCGTTGGGGTTACTACTGACTCGCGAGACGGTAGCAATCTGTCGTGCTGTCCACAACTCGTCCAGCCGGTGGTGTTGTCGAACCGACATACTTAGGCCCGCCATACCAGGGAACGCGTGACGAGCTCGTCACGCGATGTAGCACTGACCGGACGGGGGCACGACGGAGTGGCAGAGGCCGAGCCCGAGACGCTGCAGGACCTGTTCCGCCGGCGGCAGGCCGAGCTCGGCGACCTGACCGTCCGCCAGGTCTGGCAGCGTGCCGAGGGCCGGGCCGGCTACGAGACGTTCCGGCGGATCGAGAACGGCAGCCACACCAGGATCACTGATCAGGTGATCGACGCGCTGGCGCACGCCCTCGCAGTCCCCGAGTCCACAGTGCTCAAGGCCGCCGGCCAACGGCCGCGACTGGGTCCGTTCGAGCCACCCCGCCGGTGGGAGCGCCTGACGGAGAGCGAACGGGCCGCCCTGCTTACCATCGCCGACGCCATCCTCAACGCCCGCGAGGCCGAGGAGGATCAGCCGCCGGTGCAACTGCGCCTCGCCACCGAACAGGCCGACGAGGCTCCGCAGCGGAAGCGGGCGGCCCGGGCGGCTCATCGGCGCCGCGGCACGCCGTGACCGAGAGCACGCTGGCCGAGTACGTCCAGGCCGCCATCGACGCACGAGGCTGGAACCCGTACCGCTTCTCCCAGATCGTCGGCATCAGCCATGACACCGCCCGTCGCCTGTTGGCGGGCGCGGTGGTCGGCTCGACGGTCCTGCAGAAGATCGCCGACGCGATGCCCGAACTGCCGCTCACCGAGCTGAGGCTCAGGGCGGGACTAGCCGCAAATGCGCCCCGCCAGATCGAGCTGCCTCCAGCGTTCGCACATATGAGCGAATCGAACCGACGCCTGTTGATCACGCTCGGCTGGCGCCTACTGGAGTCCCAGCAGGCTCGCACACGTCACCCCGACGGTCCCGACGACGCCGTGACAGAGGGTGACACGCCTACCGTGACCGCACTACCCACTCGGGGCGAGCCGGTACGCCGTCGGGCGACGCGTGCCGCACATCGGCGGTCCGACAACACCGAATGAGGTCGTCCAACGACGACTGGACACCACGAACGAGCGTTCAGAGGTAACCCACATGGAGCAGCGTTAGGGATACGCAGAGGTGTCGGAATTGCCCCGTCGGTGTAGTTACTGACGAGTAGTCCGATCTAGGTGTTAACCATTCCCCCTCGCGTGGCTCAGGGTGGTCCGCATGACCGCCGCACACGAGGCAGTACTCCGACTGCTCTACAACTCCCTCGGCCACGTCGACGACGTCGTGATGCGCCGCGGAGCCACCGCTCCAGGCGAGGCAGGCGACATCGAGTTCCCCAGCCGTACGATCACCGTCGACCACGGCCTGGACTTCAACGAGTGGGTCCACACCACCGCGCACGAACTGACGCACCTGAACCGCGGCGCACCGTGGGAGGACGAACTGGAGCAGGAGGAGCGCATCGTCGCGGAGGAGACCGCGAGAGTGCTCGTCCCGCCCGAGGCACTACCCGCGATCCTCGAGGCCGCGAAGCCCGCGGTCATCGCGGCCGAGCTGAAGGTCGACGAGCCGACCGTGAAGCTGGCGCTGCGGCTGGCCTACGAGGACCGCGACGCCGCCGCCCGCGAGTACGCGAACAGCGAGGAAGGGATTGCCTGATGCCCCGGAGACCGACCGCGATCGGCCAACACGGGAAGCTCAGCGTCACGCAGTTGGGCAAGAGGAAGTGGCACATCGACGGACGCGTCCGGGACCGCGACGGGGAGTCGGTCCGGGTGCGCAGGACGTTCGAGGACATGGCCAAGACCGAGGCCGAGGAGGCGTGGAGGGAGGAGGCCGCCGAGGTCGCGGCGTCCTCCCGCGACGCGCTGCTGACGAAGGACACCAGGGTCACCAAGCTGATCGATCTGTGGTTGGACGATCTCGCACAGAACGTCGCCGCAGGCGACAACTCGAAGGACACCCAGCGCCAGTTCAAAAGCTACGTGAAAAACTGGATCAGGCCCGGTATCGGCTCCCTCACTATCCGCGAGCTGAAAGTCGGACGAATCGACGCGCTACTCAACCGTGTGTACGAGAAACGTGGGCCGGAGACCACGGCCAGCATTCGGGCGATCCTCTCGCTGATATGCGGATTCGCGGTGAGGAACGAAGTCCTGGACGACAACCCGGTTCGCAACGCCAAGCGCCGCAAGCGCACCACCGGCAAGAAGGTAGTCGCTCTCGACAAGTCCCAGCGGACCGACCTGCGCGCGAAACTCGTCGCCCTGGCCGAGAAAAAGCAGACCGACAAGATGGGGCGCCCGCGCGGTGCCCGAGGGAAGGTGTGGCTGGACCTTCCGGACTTCCAGGACGCGATGCTGGCGACTGGCGTGCGCATCGGTGAATTGGTCGCGCTCAAGGGCACCGCGTTCGACCCTGCGACCAAGACGGTCCGTGTCGAGGCGCACATACTCCGGGAGCCGGGTGTCGGGTTGATCCGCGAGGAATACCGGAAGAACAGCGACCAGGTCCTCATCCTCGCCGTGCCGGACTGGTCGCTGCCGATGTGGCGGAGGCGCCGCTTGGCGGCCGGCGACGGCCCGATGTTCCCGGGGTACCGCGGCAGTTGGCAGGACCCGGTGAACGTGTCGCACCGGCTGCGCGAGGCCTTCGACGCGTGCGGGTACGAGGACCTGACGTCGCACGTGTGGCGCAAGACCGTGGCCGCCGTGCTCGACGAGGCCGGACTCCCCGTAGGTGTGGTAGCGGACCAGTTGGGGAACACACGGGCTGTAGCGGAGCGGCACTACATCCCACCCAAAGTGGCTAACGCCCAGGCCGCGGCGGCTCTGGAGGGGATGTACTGACCCGGGACGGGAGGCGAGCTGAAAGTGGACGGTTGTTGGACGCTAGGGCCGTCCGGAGCTCGACAGCAGCGAAGCCCCGGGCCTGTGACCTGGGGCTTCGCTGCGGTTGGCTCCCCCTACTGGATTCGAACCAGTAACCCTTCGATTAACAGTCGAATGCTCTGCCATTGAGCTAAGGGGGAATGTTCTGTTGTGGGCCGGGCCTCCCGGCCCGACGGGATGTAACTCTAGCGCATCCGGAACAGTGCTCGCGCACACCCCCCTCCCCATGGGGTAGGAAGGGGTGTGACCAGGCACGATCTCCAGGAGAGGACCACCGCATGAAGGGCATCCTGCTCGGCGCCGCCGTCGGCTACGTCCTAGGGGCGCGCGCCGGACGCCAGCGCTACGACCAGATCGTGCGCGCCTACCGCTCCTTGGCCGACCACCCGGCCGTCCAGGGCGCGGCGGGCATCGTGCGCGCCAAGGTGGGCGAGAAGACCGGCTTCCGCCGGCACCAGCCCAACGCCAACGGCCACCGGCGCGACCCTGTCATCCCGCGCGCGAACTGACCGCACCGAGGCCGCTCCGCACCCAGGGGCGGCCTCGGCGCACGTCTAAGGCACCCGGGCCACGGCGAAGACCCGGCGGAACGGGAACCACGTCGTGCCGTCCGCCCGCCGGGGGTAGGCCTCGCGCAGCAGCGGCGCCAGCCGCCCCCGGAACGCGGCCCACTCGTCGTCGTCCAGCGCCGCCCGGATCGGCCGCAGCGCCGTCCCGGAGATCCACTCCAGCACGGCGTCCTCCCCCTCCAGCCGCTGCACGTACGTCGTCTCCCACGCGTCCACGGAGCAGCCGTCGAGCACTTCCGCGTACCCCAGCGGGTCGAGCACCGGCGACGGCCGCATCAGGCCCCGCAACGCGGGCCACGACGCGTCGACCAACGACCGCACCAGCTCGTGCGACGGCCCGGAGAAGTTGCCCGGCACCTGCATCGCCAGCCACGCGCCGGACGGCAGCGCCCGCGCCCACCCCCGCAGCAGGTCCTCGTGCCCCGGCACCCACTGGAGCACCGCGTTGGTCACCACGACGTCGGTGTCCGCCGAGGGCTCCCACGACGCCACGTCCCCGACCCGCGCGTCCACGCCCCGCTCCCGCGCGGCCGAGACCATCTCCGGGGACGAGTCCAGCGCCTCCACGACGGCCGACGGCCACCGCCGCGCCAGCGTCACGGTCAGGTTGCCCGGACCGCAGCCCAGGTCCACCACCCGCCGCGGCGACGTCGCCCCGATCCGCGCCACCAGCTCGTGGAACGGCCGCGACCGGTGGTCGGCGAACGCCAAGTACTTGCCCGGATCCCACATGCGCACACCCCAAGTAACAGTACGGACGTACTGCTACGGTACGCCGGCGACCGTCACCCGCGCAGCTCGGCGATCTTCGCCGCGACTGAGGCCGCGACCTCCCGGACGCGCTCGACGTCCGCGCCGGGGTCCGGTCGCACCTGCAGCACCACGCCTTCCCGCCCGGCCACCTTCCGCTGCACGAACCACGCGCCGACCGTCGCGTTGTGCTCGCGCGACTTGATCGACCCGGTCACGCGCTCGTGCACGACCTCGGGCACCTTGCCCGGCGACTCCAGCGGGAACCGCTGCGGCGGCAGGTCGCGCAGCACCACGGCCCCGCCCGCCGTGCCGTCCTCGACCGCCTCGATCACCGCCAGCGCGTTCCCGCTCCACGTCGCCTTGCTGATCAGGTGCCACCCGACCCGGCGCGGCTCCGGCTGCCCCGGATCGGACAACCACAGCCCGTAGGTCGTCGCCACGAGCCACGACGAGCCGACCGCGGCCGACGCCAGCACGTGCTCGTCGGCCTCCAGCGCGCCGGCGAACCCCTCGGGCGCGCCCGAGCCGAAAACCTTCCGGAACAGCCCCATCACAGCCCGCCCACCGCTTGTTGGCCCAACGCCTTGTGGTAGTCCTCCAGCGCGATGAGGTCGCCGAACAGGGCCCGGTACTCGTCGGGATCCTCGATCGGCGAGACCCGCCGCAGCCGGGACTTGATCTCGGTGATCTGCCCGGCGACCAGGATCTGCTGCAACCGCGCCAGCACGCTCTGCACGTACCGGTACTCGTCCTCGGACTTGACCCGCAGCGGCTCCACGGCCAGCTCGGTCAGCACCGACCGCACGGCCTGCTGCCGGCACGCCTGCGACACCGCGTCCAGGAACGCCGGGCCCGACAGCCCGGACGACGCGCCGCCCGCCTCCCGCACCGCCTGGTGCAACGCCAGGTAGGCGGGGTGCGTGAACGCCTCGTCGGGCAGCGAGTCGTAGTACGGACCGGCCATCTCGGGCAGCTGCAACGCGGCCTTCAACGCCTCCCGCTGAGCCCACAGCGCCGGGTCGCGCGGATCGGGGCGCGGCGGACCGTCCACGTCCAGCGCGCCCTGGTTCGGGTCGACGGCAGCGGCACGGCGGGGCGCTGCGGGCGCGCGGCCGGTCGCCGTCTCCCGCACCCGGCGCACCACGGCGGCCTCGTCCTCCCAGCCGACCCACCAGGCCAGCCGGGTCGCGTAACCGTCCCGCTTGGCCCGGTCCTTGATCTGCGCCACGAACGGCACCATGACCTTCAGCGCCTCGACCCGGCCGTCGACGGAGTCGAGGTCGTAGTCGCGCAGCCGGGTCTTGATGGCGAACTCGAACAGCGGCGTGCGGCGGGCCACCAGGTCGCGCACGGCCACGTCACCCTTGGCCTGCCGCAGCTCGCACGGGTCCATGCCGTCCGGCGCGATCGCGATGTAGGTCTGCGCGGAGAACGCCTGCTCGCCCTCGAACGCCTTCAGCGCCGCCTTCTGGCCGGCCGCGTCGCCGTCGAAGGTGAAGATCACCTCGCCGTTGAGCGAGTCGTCGATCAGCAGCCGGCGCAGCACGTTCATGTGGTCCGCGCCGAACGCCGTGCCGCACGACGCGACCGCGGTGGGCACGCCGGCCAGGTGCATGGCCATCACGTCGGTGTAGCCCTCGACCACGACGGCCTGCCTGCGCTTGGCGATCTCCCGCTTGGCCAGGTCCAGCCCGAACAGCACCTGCGACTTCTTGTAGATCGGGCTCTCGCTGGTGTTGAGGTACTTGGCCTGGATCGGGTCGTCGTCGAAGATCCGGCGCGCGCCGAAGCCCACGACCTCGCCGCCCATGTCCCGGATCGGCCACAGCAGCCTGCGGTGGAACCGGTCGATCGGGCCCTGCCTGCCCTCCTTGGTCAGCTGGGCCTTGATCAGCTCGGTGAGCTCGAACCCGCGCCCGAGGAGGTGCTTGGTGAGCTTGTCCCAGCCGCCGGGCGCGAAACCGCAGCCGAACGTGCGGGCCGCGGCCTCGTCGAAACCACGTTGGGCCAGGAACTCCCGGGCGGCCAGGGCGTCCGGCGTGGCCAGCTGCTCGGCGTAGAACTCGGCGGCGACCCGGTGCGCCTCGATGAGCCTGCTGCGGGTGCCGCGGTCGCGCTGGACGGTCGCGCCGCCGCCCTCGTAGGTGAGCTGGATGCCCGCCCGGTCGGCCAGCCGCTCCACGGCCTCCACGAACCCGAGGTGCTCGATCTTCATCACGAACGCGATGACGTCGCCGCCCTCGCCGCAGCCGAAGCAGTGGAACGTGCCGTGCGAGGGCCGGACGTTGAACGACGGCGACTTCTCGTCGTGGAACGGGCACAGGCCCTTCAGCGCGCCGCCACCGGCCCGACGCAGCGAGACGTGATCGCCCACGACCTCGTCGATCCGGCTCCGGTCACGCACGAGTGCGATGTCGCTCTCCCGGATGCGTCCTGCCACGTCGAGCGAGTCTAGTGCTGGCAGACTGGTAGCCGTGACCACCGCCGAGCAGACCCTGGCCTCGACCTTCACCGGCCACCGCTCGCACCTGGTCGGGGTGGCCTACCGCCTCACCGGCAGCGTCGCGGACGCCGAGGACGCGGTGCAGGAGGCGTGGCTGCGGCTGGCGGGCCTGACCGAGCAGGGCCGCGCGGAGATCCGGGACCTGCGGGGCTGGCTGACCACCGTGGTGGGCCGGATCTGCCTGGACCGGCTGCGGTCGGCGGCGTCGCGGCGGGAGCGGTACTTCGGGCAATGGTTGCCCGAGCCGCTGGTGACCTCCGGTGAAGACGACCCGTTGTACTCGGTGGTGCGCGACGACGGCGTGCGGATGGCGGCCCTGGTCGTGCTGGACCGCCTCACGCCCGAGCAGCGGGTGGCGTTCGTGCTGCACGACGCGTTCGACGTGCCGTTCGCCGAGATCGCGGACGCGTTGGGCTGCACGGTCGCCACGGCGCGCCAGCACGCGTCACGAGGCAGGCGCGCGGTGGCCGAGGCCGACCCGCCGCCGCGGGTGGCGCTGGAGGAGCAGCGCGAGGTGCTGGAGCGGTTCCTCCAGGCCGTGGCGTCCGGCGACGTCAACGCGGTGATCGGCCTGCTGCACCCGGACGCGGTGATGGTGGGCGACGGCGGCGGCAAGGCCAAGACCGCGGTCCAGCTGGTCAGCGGCGCCGACAAGGTGGGCCGCCTCGTCCTCGGCCTGATGCGCCGGTACGGCGCGGTCGTGGGGCAGCCGGTGATGGTCAACGGCGACCTGGGGCTGGTGTTCGGTGCGCAGGGCGAGCTCACGCCCCGGGTCGAGGCGATCGTGGTGCGGGACGGCAAGGTGGCCGGCCTGTACGACATGTCGAACCCGGACAAGCTCGGCCACGTGCCGTTCCCCGAGGGCGCTTAGGGCAGCGGGACCCGGCAGGCGTCACCCGAGGTGAAGCCCTGGTCGGTGATGCCGAACGCGGAGTTGAACCGGCCGCGCTGGTTCTCCAGCGCGATCAGGTAGGTCAGCTCGACCAGGCCGCGGTGCCCCAGCCGCCGGTCGAGCTCGGCGACCTGCTCGTCGGTGACCGCGGTGGGCGTCTCGGTCATCGCGTCGGCGTAGGCGAGGGCCAGCTTCTCCAGCTCGGTGTACTTGTCGGAGGTCCGGTAGTCGTGGATCTCCTTGAGCCGGTCGATGTCCAGCCCTTCGTGCTTGATCAGCATGGTGCCGAAGTCGACGCACCACGAGCAGCCGAGCTTCACCGCGGTCAGGTAGACGACCAGCTCGCGCAACGACACGGGCAGCGTCTTGGCGGCCTTCTCCACCGCCATCTCGTGGCGCGCGCTCGCGACGAACAGCTTGCGGTGGTGCGCGGCCACGGTGAACGGCTCCGGCACCGCGCCGAACCGCTTCCTGGCGAACCGGTACGCGATCCTCACCAGCGGGTTGGCCTGCTTGGTCGTGACGACCGGGATCCTCGGCATGTCCCCTCCTCGTTTCGGGTCTTCACCCGGTGGACGAGGAGGGGCCTCAGGACGTGACAGTCACGGCTTGGCCACTTGGGCGAGGAAGTAGATCGCGCCGGTGTCGGCGTGCCGGACCAGCAGCAGGTACGGCCGGTCGACGCGGACCGTGCGGGCGGGCTCGGCCGGGATGAACGACGTCATGCGCATCACCACCGCGGTCGCCGCCGCGCCCTCGAAGCCCTGCTCGTCCAGGCGCAGCACGGCCTCGTGCACCACGTCGTCCACGTAGAGCCGCGGGTCGGGGCTCAGCCCGGTGAGGTCGGCCTCCCGGCTGAACATCGTGCGCACGCCGACCCGCTGCAACGCCTCGCCGAGCGAGACGTTCACCGACAGGTCCAGCCTGGGCAGGAACAGCTCGATCCGGTCGCTCTCCAACGCCTCCAGCACCCCGGGCACGCCCTCCGTGCCGCCCAGGTCGCCGTCGGGCAGCAGCACGACCGCCTCGACACCGCCGCGCGCGGGCAGTGCCACGGCCTGCCAGCCGTCCCGTCGGGCGTAGCGCATGGTGCCCTCGCGGCGCATGGTCGCGACATCGCCCGCGCCGCGGAACGGCCGGTCGGCGGTGTCGTGCCCGGGGAACTCCTCGCGCCACGCGCACTTCAGGTACAGCGCGTTGACCAGCGTCGCGACCGTGTCGGACGTGATCGCGCCGGCGGCGAGCAGCTCGGGGACCAGCCCCCTGGTCGTCTCGGCCACGTCGGCGTTGATGAGCTTGCGCGAGCCCTCCGGGTCCTGGGCGAACGGTGCGGAGCGGGCCTTCGCGCCCGGCCACCCGGCCAGGTCGGTGAGGAACCCCTCTTCGAGGGGCAGCGCCTCCCACGCCCACAGCGTGTTGGCGACGGCGAACTCGGCGTCGTCGCCCACCACCGCGCCCTTGAGCACCTTGGCGTGGTCCTCGCCGAGCAGCGCGACCAGTTCGGCCTCCGTCTCACCGCGCGCCGCCTGCGCCGTCATGCCCAGCGCGCTGGCCACCGAGTACGGCGACCAGCAGGCGTTGCGCGTGCGGTCGGGCGCGACGGCGTCGTGGAGGGTGAGGGCGAACGTCAGGTGCGCTCGATCAGGCACAGGGTCTCCTTGATCACCATGGGCTCGTCCGGGATCGGACGCATCCCCGCGCCACTCGTGGGTCCGAGGGGCTGGGGGTGGCGTGGTTCGCGCACCCCGGCGGAACCGTCGTCGGGTTCGTCGTCCCACCCGTCGTACGGGAAGTCACCGCCGACGTGCACGGGGTCGCGGGTCGGTCTGCGCCACGGCCACGGCCGGCCGGGCGGTCTCCTGCTCTCGTCTGCCATGACTTCGAGTGTGCCACCGGTCACAGTGGTTCGGGGTGGTCGTTCGCCAGCGCCCGCCGCCACGCCACGGCCTGGGCGTCGGTGAGCGAGGCGACCTGGTCGACCACGACGCGCAGCCGTTCGGCGTCCGTGCCGGCGGCGGCCCACGCGGGGTGGAACGCGGGGTCGAGCGTGTCCGGCGCGCGCATCAGCAGCAGGTGGACCAGCTCGGCGACCAGCTCCCGCTGCGACGCCTGCATGGCCAGCCGCGACGGGTCGCTCATCACGTACCGCACCGCGACCGCCTTGAGCAGCGCCACCTCGGCCGCGACGCGGGGCGGCACGACCAGGTCGGCCTGGTAGCGGCTCAGCGGGCCGTCGCCGTGCACCTCGCGGGTCGCGCCGACGGCGGCGGAGGCGAACCGGCCGACGAGCTCGCTGGTGAGCCGCTTCAACGCCACCTGGGCGCGCAGCGAGCCGTCGTACTCGGCGAGCTCGGCGATCACGGGCAGGCCGAGCAGCTCGGTGGCGGCGGCTTCCAGCGCGGACGTCGGCTCGTCGGAGAAGTGCTTGGCGGCCAGGCCCGCGATGGCGGCGCGCTCGGCCGGGTCGCCCAAGGCGGACAGGCTGATCCGGTGCGCGAGCACGCCGTCCTCCACGTCGTGCACGGAGTAGGCGACGTCGTCGGCCCAGTCCATGACCTGCGCCTCCAGGCACCTGCGCTGCTCGGGCGCGCCCTCGCGGACCCAGTTGAACACGTCCAGGTCGTCGTCGTAGGCGCCGAACTTCACCAGGCCGGGACGGCGGGGCCACGGGTACTTGGTGGCCGCGTCCAGGCACGCGCGGGTGAGGTTGAGGCCCTTGGCGGTCTTGGGCTCGAGCCGGGTCAGGATGCGCAGGGTCTGGGCGTTGCCCTCGAAGCCGCCGCACGGCCCGGCCAGCTCGTCGAGCGCGCGTTCCCCGTTGTGCCCGAACGGCGGGTGCCCGATGTCGTGGGCCAGCCCGGCGGTGTCGACCACGTCCGGGTCGCAGCCCAGCTCCTCGCCGATGCCCCGGCCGATCTGGGCGACCTCCAGCGAGTGGGTGAGGCGGGTGCGCGGCACGCCGGTCACCTCCGCGCCCTCGCCGGGGCCGACCACCTGGGTCTTGCCCGCGAGCCTGCGCAGCGCCGCCGAGTGCAGCACCCTGGCCCGGTCGCGGGAGAACGGCGTGCGGCGCTCGGTGCGCGCCCCGGGCAGCACCGCCGTCTTGGGCAGCTCGGGGAGCAGCCGCGCGGAGTCGTGTGCGGTGTAGCCCTGGCTCATCCGTACCCCTGGCACATCGGCCAAGGGTAAGGGCAGACCTACAGCAGGATGCCGTCGAACGCGCCCGCCGGCGCCTTCATCAGGTGGTAGTAGAGCAGCGCGCCGGTCTCGCGGCGGATGTAGAACAGCTGGGTCTCGCGGGTCTGCACGTTCGGGCCGCTGCGGGTCGGGGACGTCCACGCGGACAGGCCCTCGTCCTCGGCCATCGTGCGGGCCCGCAGGGAGTGCCACGGGTCGCTGACGATCACGGCCGTGGTGAGGGACTTGGCGCGGGCGGCGACGGCGAGCGCGCGGATGCTGCCCAGCGTGTCGGTGCCCTCGCCGACTTCGAGGATGCGGTCGGTGGGCACGTCGTGCGCCTCCAGCCACATCCGGCCGGCCTCGCCCTCGGTGAAGTTGTCGCCGGGCTGCCTGCCGCCGGTGGTGGCGATGTAGTTGACCACGCCCTCCTCGTACAGCCGGCGGGCGTGCTCCAGGCGTGCCTCCAGGACGTCGGACGGCACCCCGTTGAACTGGGCCGCCCCGAGGACCACGGCCATGTCGGCGTGGGTGCGGTCGTCCTCGCGGGCCACCTGCCACACCCGGAACGCCGTGCCGCCGACGACGAGGAGCCCGATCACGAGGCCGCCCAGGACGACGCGCGTGGCAAGCCTGCGGAGTCTCGGCAGGAACGTCACGGGGGGATGATTCCACACCCGATGGTTCCCGGGGACTGCCAGGATCGGGGGCATGGCAGCAGACCAGCCGACCATCGTGGCGACCTCGGGCGGTTTCCGCGCCGGGCGGCGCACCAACCTGGAGTTCCACCGACTCGCGCACCACGCCGTCGACCTGTCCGGCGTGCACGGGCGCAAGCCGAGGCTGTGCCACATCGGCACGGCGGCGGGCGACCAGCGGTGGTTCAACGCCGACGTCTCCGAAGCCGGGCGGCTGGCGGGCTGGGAGGTGTCGCACCTGAACCTCTTCACGATGCCGCCGACGACCGACGTGCCGGGCTTCCTCGGCGAGCACGACGTGGTGTGGGTCGGCGGCGGCTCGGTGGCGAACCTGCTGGCCGTGTGGGCGGTGCACGACCTCGGGACGGCGCTGCGCGGGGCGTGGCAGGACGGCGTCGTGCTCGGCGGCGTGTCCGCCGGGTCGATCTGCTGGTTCCTGGGCGGTTCCACGGACTCGTTCGGCCCGGAACTGCGCGTGATCACGAACGGGCTGGGAATCCTGCCGTACGGCAACGGCGTGCACTACGACAGCGAGGAGGCGCGGCGGCCGACGATCCACGCGGCGGTGGCGGCGGGAGTGCTGCCGGTGACGCACTGCACCGACGACGGCGCCGGGCTCGTCTACCACGGCACGGAGCTGGTGGAGGCGGTGTCCGAACGGCGCTCCGGCGGTGCGTACGTCGTGCGACGTGACGAATCTTCAGGAACTGCACAGGAGGAATCGCTCGACGTCAGGCGGTTGTGAAACGGAGTGTTGAGCTGTGGGAAGACGCTGGTGGGTGGTCGCGGTCGCGGTGACCGCAGCGGCGGTGGTGGTGTCGGCTTACCCGAGAGCCGCGGACACCACCGCCCAGGCGCTGCACGCCGTGCCCGGGAGCACCCCGGCGGAAACCCCACGCCCGGCCGCGCCACGTGCCGCCGAGGAACCCGCCCCGGACCTCTCGGCGGCGGTGGCGCGGGCGGTCGAGGCGGCGGGCGACGTCGGCCTCGGGCTCGCCGTCGTGGACCTCGGGACGGGCGCGGCGGCCGGTCACGACGCCGACACCCCGTTCCACTCGGCGTCGTTGAGCAAACTCCTGGTGGCCGTCGACCTGCTCACCTCGGGCGAGGTCCCGTCGGCCGACCTCGACCTGCTGGCACGCGCGCTGAGCCTGAGCGACGACGACGCCATGAACGCGCTGTGGTCGTCGCACGACGGCATGGGCGCGATCGACCGCGTCGCCGCACGAGCCGGCCTGACCTCCACCCGCGCCCCCGAGGACTCCTCCCAGTGGGGCGACGTCGAGATGTCGGCACGGGACGTCGCCGCGCTGTACCGCTACATCGCGACCGACCTCCCCGCCGCCGACCGCAGCTTCGTCGTCACCGCCCTGTCGACCGCCTCTCCCACCGCCGCGGACGGCTTCGACCAGGCTTACGGCCTGCTCTCCCCCGGCGTCGACGCCTACGTCAAGCAGGGCTGGATGTGGTACCTGCCGTCGGACTTCTACCTGCACACGTCCGGCGTCGTCGCCGACCGCTACGCCGTGGCCGCCCTCTCCATCCAGACGGACGTCACCGAGCAGGCCGCCAAGGACCGGCTGACCGCCGCCACGGACGCCCTGGTCGGCGCGCTGACCGACCAGCACAGTTGAAACTTTTCCCGGCGATACCTGGGCGTTCTCGCGGCAAGTCTCACACAGCACTTCAACGATATCCTTGAAGGGGTGAACGCCGATGAAGTGAAGGAACACATCAGCTCGACCTTTGCCGGGACCCGCGTCATGGAGGCCTCCGGCGACACGTTCTTCCTCTACGACCCCGACGGCGACCTCCCGCCGGAGCGGCAGATGCCGTTCGCGACGATCGTCACGTCGGACAACTACGAGCGGGTGTCCCGGTTGGACGAGCCGGGGGCCTACCGGCTCAACATCGGGCTGACCAGGGCGACGTACACGGCGATGTTCGGCGCCGCGCCGACCAAGCGCGACGACCAGGGCGTGCTGGAGACCGGCTTCGACTACGCGGAGCGCGATCGCGTGATGCCGCACCCCGTCTACGCCTCGCAGCACTGGGTCTGCGTGGTGTCGCCCGGTGAGGCGACGTTCGACGCCGTGCGGCCGTTGCTGGCGGAGGCGCACGAGTTCGCGGTGCGCAAGCACACCAACCACGCGAGGCGGGCGGCGCCGTGAGGTCCCCGGCGCGGGATCGCCGCGCCGGGGCTCACGTCAGTCCGACACCGGGTGGATCAGCTCCACGCTGCCGCGGCCCGCGGCCCAGTGGTCGATCGCCTGGCCGCACGCCTGGTCGAGGTGGCGGACGCCGGTCAGGTCCACGCGGACGTGCCTGCTGTCCGGCACGGCCTCCAGGGTTTCCAGCAGGCCCGGCAGCTTGAGGAAGGTCGCGTTGCCGCGCACGGCCACGTGGTGGTGGTCCTCGCCGTGCGCGGTCACCGTGACGGTCAGGCGGGACATGTCCCAGGCCGTCTTGACCACCGCCGCCAGCAGGCCGACGAGGGTGCCGGTGAGCAGGTCCGTCACCACGATCAGGCCCGCGGTGAGGACGAGCACGGCGGCTTCCGCCCCGTGCGCGCGGGCCAGCGCCAGGACCTGCCGGGGCGCGAGGAGCTTCCAGCCCGCCTGCACCAGCAGCGCGGCCAGGACTGCCAGCGGCACGTACAACAGCACGTCCGGCAGCAGCACGACGAACACCAGCAGCCACACGCCGTGCAGCACGCGGGACAGCCTGGTGCGCGCGCCCGCGTCCACGTTGGACGCGCTGCGCACGATCACGGCGGTCATCGGCAACGCGCCCAGGACGCCGCACACCGCGTTGCCGACGCCCTGCGCGACCAGCTCCCGGTTGTACCTCGTCCGCGGCCCGCTGTGCATGCGGTCCACGGCCGCCGCGCTGAACAGGCTCTCCGCCGACGCCACGAGGGCGAACGTCAGCATCGCGCCCAGCACGCCGGCGTCCAGCAGGGAGAAGTCGACCAGGGCCACCACGTCGGTCAGCGGGCCGACCGAGATGCGCGGCAACGGCAGCAGCGCCCCCGCCGCGGAGGCGACCACGACGGCCACCAGCATCCCCGGCACGGCACGCCACGGCGTGCGCTTCCACAGCCACGCCACGATCAGCGTGAGCACGCCGACGGCCACGCCGCTCAAGCCGACCGCGGTCGTGAACGCGGTCCGGGCCAGGTCGGCGAGGCCCGCGAACTTCTCGCCGGTGGTGGCCGGTTGGCCCTGCCCGGCGAACGGGTAGAGCTGGCCCAGCACGAGCACCAGGCCGATGCCCGCGAGCATCCCCTGGACCACGGCGGGCGAGATGGCGCGGAACCAGCGGCCCAGGCGCAGCAGGCCCATCGCCACCTGGAGCAGGCCCGCCCCGAGCACGATGAGGCCGAGCGCGCTCGCGCCGTGCGCCGCGACGGTGTCCGCGACCAGCACGGTCAGGCCCGCCGCCGGGCCGCTGACCTGCATGGTGCTGCCGGGCAGCAGGCCGACCACGAGGCCGCCCACCACCCCGGTGATGATGCCCAGTTCGGCCGGGACGCCGGAGGCGACGGCGATGCCCACGCACAGCGGGAGCGCCACCAGGAACACCACCAGGGACGCGCCGACGTCGGGCCAGATGGTCGGCGTGGTCGGTCGTTCGGTCCGGGTGCTCACGCGTCGGTCCCCGGGCCGTTCACTGCGCGTGAGATGACGTTGTCGGGCTCGCCGGCGGGCCTTCGTCCCATTTCCTGGGAACCGCGAGGTGAATGCGCGCGGGCGCGCGGGAGCCGTTGACGGGATTCCATTCGATTTACCCCACTCGTCGGTGGTCGGACGATGCGATCTACTGGCGGTGGGGCGCCGATCAGTTCCGGAACACCTGTAAAGCGGAGGGCGTGGTCCACGAGCGGAGGTGTTCCGCCCGTCCACGTCCTACGGGCGGGGCTGCGCCGTCGGTGGCGCGGCGGGTCGTGGTGAGCGCCTCACGGCGGGGGCTCGCGGGCGGTCTGGCCGGTGACGATCGGGTGGACCAAGATCGCGGCTCGGGACCGTGGCGGCAGTCGCGGCCGGGTTCTTCCTCCGATCCGGTGACGGCGTGCCCGACCGGGGCGGCGCGCACGACGGCGGCGTAACCGAACGGCGCGGGCACCAGCACGGCGAGGAGCGCCAAGGCGATTGCGACGACCGCGACACGCGTCATGACACCCCCCGATGAGTTCGCGCTCACGTTCAAGTGTGGCAAAGCCGGGTGACGTCGCGGTGAATCCGGAACCGTCTTCGCGCATTCGGCTCGATATTCACTCGATAGTTCGTGACGCAGATCATCCACTGCGGTTTTCGTCACTCACAGTGATGCAACCGGACCGCTCCAGCGCTTCCGGGCACCGGAATACCCTGTGCCGGGTGAGCACGAGATCGTCCGCGGACGCCGACGCGCAGCTGGATGCCGAGCTGGAGCAGTACCCCGACGAACGGGTCCAGATCCTGACCGAGGCGGCCGAGGAGTGCGACCGGGCAGGTGAGCACGACCGCGCCGTCGCGCTGCTGACCCGGGCCGTCGCGGAGGGCGGAGAGGAGGGCGGCGAGGCGCGCGTGGCGCTGGCCGACGTGCTGTTCCGCCTCGACCGGCTCGAGGAGGCGCGGGCCCAGTTGGACGCACTCCGCGACGAGCGGCCGTCGTCCGCCGCGCCGTACCACCTGGCGGCCGAGCTGCTGGAGGCGCGCGGTGACCTCCAGGAGGCGTTGACCTGGTTCGACATGGCCACGGCGCGGTTGACCGAGCAGGAGCTCGCCGAGCGGGACGGTGAGTTCGCGTTCCTCTCCTATGCCGACAACGTCCTGGCCGGCCGCCGCCGCGTGCGCGACGCGCTGGGGATGCCCCGGGACGAGTGGGACGAGTCGGTCCAGTCGATGGCCGACCACGCCGAGGACTTCACCCGTGCCCTGACGCCTCCCGCGCCGGCACGGGAGGCGCGGGTGCTGTTCTGGCCCCGTGACGAGGTCGCCCGCGCGCACGCCACGTGGCCGGAGCTCGTGCAGCACGCCGACGCCGACGTGATCGCCGCCGAGCGTGAGGCCGCCAACCGGGACCTGTCCGGGACCGGCGTCGCCCGGATCACCATGGTGCCGCTGACCACCGCGAAGCTCCTGGAGGTCGCGGCGCGCACCGGCGGCGACCCGACCGCCGAGGACACCCGCCTGGCGTGCCTGAGCGAGATCGTCGCGGAGGGCGGCACGATCGGGTGGCCGCCCGCTCGCAACGAGCGCTGCTGGTGCGGCTCGACCCTCAAGTACAAGAAGTGCTGTGGTCGCCCGGTGCCCTAGTTCAGCGCGGCCAGGGTGAACGACGCGACGGCGGCGAGCGACAGCAGCGCCCGCAGGTGGTTCGCGGGCACCCACTCGCGCAGGTAGCGGCTCCAGTACTCGGTCGTGCCGAGCCGTTCGAGCTCGTTGTTGCGGGGGATGTGGAAGGCGCCGGTGAGCACGATCCCGCCCAGGACGTAGAGCGCCGCGCCCGCCCACGCCCACGGGTCGCCCTCGAACGCCGCCACCACGCCGACGACCGCCGTGCCGAGGAAGAGCCCGATGAACGCGGGGTTCACCACGGCGAGGTTGATCGCGCGCATGGCGGCGGCACCGACCGCCGGGTCGGCCCGCCGCAGGCCGGGCATGACCATCGCGGAGAACGCGAAGAAGACTCCAGCCATCATCCCGCAGCCGAGGGCCGCGACGATCGTCACCGTGGGGAACATGAGGCACAGTCAAGTCGACGCGTCCTGGACTTCCCATCGCCGGACGACTCGATCGCATACGCGAGCGTCTCTAGGCTGACGCGCGTGGACGCTCTCGCCGGGTTGCTGGACGGGCCGCGAGCCCGTGGCGCGTTCCTCATGCGGACCGTCCTGGACCCGCCGTGGTCACTGCGGATCGAGGACCGCGCGCCGTTGACCGTGGTGGCGCTGGTGCGCGGCGACGGGTGGCTGCTGCCGCACGACGGCGACCCGGTGCGGCTGCGCGCCGGTGACGTCGCGGTGCTGCGCGGGCCCGACCCGTACGGGCTGGCGGACGACCCGGCCACGCCCGTGCAGGCGGTCGTCCACCCCGGCGAGATCACCACCACGCCGGACGGCTCGGCGTTGTGCGAGCAGTGGGGCCTGGGCGTGCGGACGTGGGGCGCGAACCCCGACGGGTCAGCGGTGATGCTCAGCGGCACGTACCAGTTGGACGGCGAGGTGAGCCGTCGGCTGCTGTCGGTGCTGCCGCCGTTCCTCGTGGTGCCGCCCGCGGAACTGCCGCTGGTGCCGTTGCTGGCCGACGAGATCACCCGCGACGAACCGGGCCAGGAGGCCGTGCTGGACCGCCTGCTCGACCTGCTGCTGATCTCCGTGCTGCGGGCGTGGTTCTGCCGCCCGGAGGCGCGCACGCCGAGCTGGTACTCGGCGCACGCCGACCCCGTGGTGGGGCGCGCGCTGCGCCTGCTGCACGGCGACCCGGCGCGCCCGTGGACGGTGGGCTCGCTGGCCGAGGCCGTCGGCGTGTCCCGGGCGGCGCTGGCCAGGCGGTTCACCGACCTGGTCGGCGAGCCGCCGATGGCCTACCTGACGGACTGGCGCCTCACCCTGGCCGCCGACCTGCTGCGCGAACCGTCCGCCACGGTGGCCTCGGTCGCCCGCCGGGTCGGCTACAGCACCGCGTTCGCGCTGAGCACGGCGTTCAAGCGGGAACGCGGCGTGAGCCCGTCCGAACACCGTGCCAACGCGTGAAGCTACGAGGCTCGCGGCACCCCTTCCGCCGCAGCCCGGATCAGCTCGACGACGTCAGGGGTTGGCACGCCAAGTCGCTTCAACCACATGATCACCTGAGGAATCGGGGCGCGCATCGCACGCGACATCTTCAGAAGGCCGCCGAGGTCCGGCTCCTGAGTGAAGTCGTAGAAGTCCTCGTCCTCCGCGAAGAAATCGATCAACGTCAGGGCGGACGAGAACGACAGCCCTCGCGGGAGACTTCTGCCGGAGATCGTCACGCCCCGTGCCACAAGGCGGTTGGCGATTGCACCCGGAGCGACGTTCAACCTGCTCGCGGCCAGAACGGCCTTGGCGAACGGGAACTCGAGGCCGGTCGACTCGAGAAACCAGTCGATCGGGCCGTTCTCCGCAAAGAGGAAGTCGTCAAGTGCGTCGAACTTGGCTGGGAGGCGGAGCGGCACCTGGAAGCCATACGCAACCAAGCGGTCGACAGCCCACCTGAGCCCATCCCCGTTGAACGAGAAGATGTGCGAGTACGGCACGCGCCGACTCGGGGTCAACACGCCACCGTCGTCTTCCACGAGGATGTCGAGATCATCCAGAGACGCGTCGGAGGGAAGAGCCGCCGTGGTGAATCCCAGCCCAGAAAAGCGCGTGACGACCTCGGCAAGGTCGAGGTGCGCGGCCTCGGCGTACAGCAGCAAGCAGATCGGAGGCACCGTGTCGCCGCGTATCAGCCAGGGCTGCTCACCGGTCCGGTGGACGCTCAACATGACCGCCACGTCCTCCACCGGGCGTTCTGGGAGACCGGTGGCATCAACCACGTAGCCCCAGGCCGCCAACCGGGAGCAGATGGTCGACACGTCCTCACCGAGGTCGATGCTCAACCGGACCAGGTAGCCCGGCGGGATCTCCTCACCGGCTTCCCAGTAACGAATGTCATCCCGGTGGTGGACCGTCTTCCTCAACAGGCCACTCCGGTAGGCCTCGTTCGCCACCGCGAGGACTCCATCGGGCACGGGCACGCCGCACCTGCGCCACAGTCTGGCGATTTCCTCAACGCTCTTCTTCCCGTGCCGCGCGGCACGGACGAGACCGGTGACAGTGGCGTTTTCGCCCGTGGTCAACAGGTCACCGGTGTGACCACACAGCGCGTGCAAAGCGGTAGCGGTCACCGGTACATCGTCGACTTCGGGCAGCTCGACGCAGTCGAGGCCGAAGCTCCTCAACTCGCGGAAAAGGTCTGCTGTCGACAACTTCGCGGCGACCGCAGCATGGGCTAGGTCGTCGACCCTGAGGTACCCCCGTCGGCGCTTCCCTCGCGACGATTGCACGGCCGTCAGTAGCAACTGGCGCGACGGCAGCGCGGGGTGGACCGGGCCGAAGTCCGCTAGTTCGGGGTGCAACCGGACCAGGTCGGACAGCCGCGCACTGGACGGGTGGGCGAGCAGTCGCCAGAGCAGCAGATTGTCGGACACGCCGTTGCCCGACTCGGCATGGGTCAGGCTGTGATACCCGTCCATGATCTTCTTCCATTCCGGTTGCAAGCCGGCGAGCCCGATATCCGCGTTCACGAAACCAGTGCTGCCGAGGTGGACGGGCTTCTGGCCGCACAGCAGCGTCAGGTCGTGCCGGATCGCCATCTCGGTCACCACGTCACCCAGGCGGTCGTTGTGCCCGGAGAGGTGGGAGAGCCACTCCACGCAGAGAAGCGACCGGTCGTCCACCAACACCGCTTCAGCGGCCGCACGGAGAAGGTCTTCGACCACCTCTGACACGTCGCTCAGGACAGCACGGCGGTCCACGGACAACCGTTCCGGCGCGTACTCCCCCGTCAGGTTCACGACCGCGCCGACCAGCCCGGCGTTCGATGTCGCCATGACGCCAGAACGAACGAAGGGTCGGACGACTAGTCCGTCCACTAACAGGGCTCCGCCCTGAGCACACCAGGCGACCGACACACCTTTCGGCGCACCAGGCCACTCGACCAGGGGCCCACCAACGCTGTAGCCGAACTCCTCTTGCTTGGCCGAAGGAGCTTCACGGAGCTTGACCTCTCCCGGCGCCCATTCCGTGGTGCCGTCACGGTCCTGCACGACAGTGGTGAATTCAGCGATCCCCAGCAGCCGTTCGAGCACGGCGAGAGCAGACCACCCTGACCCGTGATCCTTCAGGTAGAGCCGTATCACCGTCCCAGGCCGACCGCCACCCGCCAACACCTCCGTGATCCTGAAGACGTGTTCCGGACCGAACAGGGTCACGGCCAGTTCTGGGCCCAAGGTGCCGTGGAGGCCCATCCGACAGGTCTTGACCCAAATTTCGTCGGCAAGCATGAAGTAGCTCAGCACGCCGATTCCAAAACGGCTGTTGGGATGGAACCCGATCGGCGGGTCGAGCCGTTGCCACGCCGCTTGCTCCTGCTTGAAGGCAGGCTGTTCTGCGAATCGCGCGCCAGCCTTGGAGAACACGCCGCGCAACTCTGCGTCACCCATGCCGATCCCGTTGTCACGGCATTCGACGTACTCCCGGCCGTCCGCGTCCACCCCCTGGTCGATCTCGATACGGCCGTCGTAGACCACCTTCTCAACTCGGGTTCTGTTCAGGTATTCGGTACGCGCCTTCCTGTGCCGACAGGCGTCCAGCGCATTCTGGTACAGCTCCCGCACGGCCAGGTCGCGATCCTTGTAGAGCGTCTCGCCCATCAGCATCTCGCGGATGCGCGGCCCGTCTACGCGGAAGCTCGCCCAACCTGTGACGCTCCCGTCGATCGGTAGCACGTCATCGGACGACAACCGGGCGGGCAAGGATGGCATCGGGTGGGTGATGCGCTCGCGAACGGTCCGGTGGATGGCATGCAGCACCTCGTCCGTTCTAGCGACGTGCGTGCGCAAACCTTCGATGACCGCTGCATGGTGGCACTGCGTGCTGAGGACGGGCACTTGATGGGATCCGGACCACGACAACCGGTTCAACGTGTCACCGAGCTCCCCGAGGTCCACCGGATCAGGAATGCCCAGGTGCTCGGCCACGATGTCGGGCATCGTGTGCATCTCGACCGACATGTTGTAGGCGAGTGAGAGCAGGAGGGCGAGTCGCTGCTCCCTGATGCGCTGATTGCCCGCGCGGCGGACCAGGTCGTCGGCGCGCAAGCCGTCCAGGTATTCCGGGCTGCAAACGCTCGGGCCACGACGCAGACCCTGTAGCAGGGCGCTCACTCGGCGGCTGGTGAACACGGCCGCCAACTGGTCGCCGAAGTCGGTGCACAGCGGCTCCACGTGCCGTTCGTCGGCGTAGTCGTGGTACACCAGCCAACGGTGGAAGATCCACCAGCCGATCGCCGGTTCCGCCGTCGACCGCAGGCGCGCCCGGTGCTGGAGCCAGCCGTACTGGTCGGCGAACTGCTCGAAGGCCGTCCGTTCGGCGTCACTACCTTCGGCCATAACCAACCGCCACGGCGATACCGCCGCCAGCCTCGCGGCGGTCTGCAGGTAGTGGACGTGGTAGATCAGCGGGACGAGGACCAGCAGTGCCGCCTCGGCGGGGAACAGGTTGAGCTGGGCGTCCGACTCGGGCTCGCCGACCAGCCAGTCGACGTGCTCGACGAACCGCGTCACGAATTCCGGGTCGTGCCAGGGGTCGGCCCTCAGCGCTGGGACCGACGCGTCCCTGAGCCGCGACAGCCGAACCGCCGCGTCGACGGCCTGTGCCCGCGCCCGACGCGTGTCGCGGTTACCGGGCACGTGGTCCCAGACCCGTGCGTCGGCGACCAGGCGACCCCACTCGTCCGGCGATTCCGCGGCGACCGGCGAATCGGCGCCGAAGTTAATGTTGCCGTGCATGGAACCGGCGACTTGGACGATACGGTCCGCGTTGGCGGTGTGCAGTGAGTTGACGCCGACGTGCTCGGGCACTATTCCTCCGCGCCTGATCAGATCGCCTATGGACCTGGATCATCTCATCCCGCGCCAATCGCGAGGTCGTCGCGGACGCTACCCGGTGGAATTTCAGCAGGAACACTAAAAATGCGGATTCGTGACGCGAGAGCCGCGCAAACGCCCCAGCAGGGGTCACCGGCGGAAGTGTCCCCTGCTGTCGAAGTAGGTCTAGGCGCCGATCAGGCGGGCGGCGAGGTAGCCCTCCAACTGGTCCATCGACACGCGCTCCTGCGACATGGTGTCGCGTTCCCGCACCGTCACGGCGTGGTCGGTGAGGGTGTCGAAGTCGACCGTGACGCAGAACGGCGTGCCGATCTCGTCCTGCCGGCGGTAGCGGCGGCCGATGGCGCCGGCGTCGTCGAACTCGATGTTCCAGTGCTTGCGCAGGGCGTTGGCCAGGTCCTTGGCCTTCGGCGACAGGTCGGCGTTGCGCGACAGCGGCAGCACGGCGGCCTTGACCGGGGCGAGCCTGCGGTCCAGGCGCAGCACGACCCGCTTGTCCACGCCGCCCTTGGCGTTGGGCGCCTCGTCCTCGGTGTAGGCCTCCAGCAGGAACGCCATCATCGGCCGGCCGACGCCCGCGGCGGGCTCGATCACGAACGGCCGGTAGCGGGAGTTGGTGGCCTGGTCGAAGTACGACAGGTCGACGCCCGAGTGGTTCGAGTGGGTGGTGAGGTCGAAGTCGGTGCGGTTGGCGATGCCTTCCAGCTCACCCCACTCCTGGCCGCCGAACTGGAACCGGTACTCGATGTCGACGGTGCGCTTCGAGTAGTGCGACAGCTTTTCCTTGGGGTGCTCGAAATGGCGCAGGTTCTCCTTGGAGATGCCCAGCTCGTTGTACCAGCGGGTGCGCTCGTCGATCCAGTACTGGTGCCATTCCTCGTCCGTGCCCGGCTCGACGAAGAACTCCATCTCCATCTGCTCGAACTCGCGGGTGCGGAAGATGAAGTTGCCCGGCGTGATCTCGTTGCGGAAGCTCTTGCCGATCTGGCCGATGCCGAACGGCGGCTTGCGGCGCGACGTGGTCTGCACGTTCAGGAAGTTCGTGAAGATGCCCTGCGCGGTCTCCGGGCGCAGGTAGTGCAGGCCCTCGTCGGTCTCGATCGGGCCGAGGTGGGTCTTGAGCAGGCCGTTGAACATCTTCGGCTCGGTGTACTGGCCGCGGGTGCCGCAGTTGGGGCACGGCACGTCGGAGACGTCGCCCTCGGCGACCTGCTTGCCGGTGCGCTCGGCGTACTCCTCGGACAGCGTGTCCTGCCGGAACCGCTTGTGGCACGAGTTGCACTCGACCAGCGGGTCGACGAACGCCTCGACGTGCCCGGACGCCACCCACACCTCGCGCGGCAGGATCACCGACGAGTCGAGGCCGACGACGTCCTCGCGCCCGCGCACCATGAAGTTCCACCACTGGCGCTTGATGTTGTCCTTCAGCTCGACACCGAGCGGACCGTAGTCCCAGGCCGACCTGGTGCCGCCGTAGATCTCGCCGCACGGGTAGACGAACCCGCGACGCTTGCACAGGCTGACGACGGTCTCGATGCGATCGGCTGCCACGGACACTCCATCGGGAGATGCAGAAAGGACGGAAACGGGCTTGCCAGGGTAGTCCTTGCCGTCCGGTCCCCATCGGGCGACCGGGCCAGTCCTGCGCCCACGCGGTCCCGCGGCGGCGGGTGCCTCAGCGCGGCGTGGTCGGCCCCGCGGCCTCGCCCAGGCGGACGGTGGCGGCGTCGTGGGCGAGGAGGCTGACCTCGCGGCGGACCGTGCCGTCGGCGGCCACCAGCAGCGGCTCGTAGGCGGCGGGCTCGTCGGTGCTCGCCTCCGACAGCAGGGGGATGACGTGCTCGCGCACCTCGAAGGGCGACATCGCGCGCCGGTAGGCCACGACCGAGTCGAACTCGACCGTCAGCACGAAGCGGTCCGCCTCGTCGGTCGACCGCGACAGCTGACCCCGGCGACAGCCCGGCTGGGCCGTGAGCAGGGTCAACGCCCGGTCGACGCGCCCGGTGAACGCCTCGACCCCGGATTCCGCCACGGTGAAGCGGCACACGAGCAGCACGGTGCAAGGATGCCACGGTGGCTGGAGCGAAGAAGCAGACCCTGATCCCCGGCGCCGGACCGCTCTCGCGGGTGCCCGCGCCGGTGGCGTTCCTGGTGGTCCTGGCGGTGTTCGTGCTGGGCGTGTGGCTCCAGGGCACGGTGGGCGCGCTGCTGCTGGGCCTGCTGGCGCTCGGCGTGACGGCACTGCTGGCCACGACGTGGCCTCTGCTCACCCCGAGCGCACGCGTGCTGAGGCTGCTCGTGCTCGGCGTGCTGGTGCTCATCACGGTCTCGGTGCTCTAGCGCCGTAGTATCGGTGGTGAAAATCCATACCACCTGGGAGGCGCCGTGACGGTCGGAGTGCGGGGCGAACACGTCCACTCCCCGGAACGCGGCGTGCCCCCACCGGCGCCGCGGCAACCCACCCGGACCCTGTCCGCGGCCGGTGAGCTGCTGCGCGCGCTCGCCGCGCCGGTGCGGATCGCGATCGTGCTCCAGCTGCGCGAGGCGGACCGGTGCGTGCACGAGCTGGTCGAGGCGCTGGGCGTGGCCCAGCCGTTGATCAGCCAGCACCTGCGCGTGCTCAAGGCCGCGGGCGTGGTGCACGGCGAGCGGCACGGCCGCGAGGTCGTCTACCAGCTCGTGGACGAGCACCTCGCGCACATCGTGGTGGACGCGGTGACCCATGTGGACGAGGGGCCGCGTGGTATCAACCAGACCGACCGGACCCCCCGGACGGAGGAGATGTGACCACTAGCGAGCGTCCGACCACCGCGGTGCCCGGGCTGCGTTCGACCAAGCAGCGCACCGCCGTGTCCAAGCTGCTCGACTCGCTGGGCGAGTTCCGCTCGGCCCAGGAGCTGCACGAGGAGCTGCGCAAGCGCGGCGAGGGCATCGGCCTGACCACGGTCTACCGCACGTTGCAGTCGCTGGCCGACGCCGGCGAGGTGGACGTGCTGCGCACCGACTCGGGTGAGGCGATCTACCGCCGCTGCTCCCAGCACCACCATCACCACCTGGTGTGCCGGGGCTGCGGCCGCACGGTGGAGGTCGAGGGGCCCGCGGTGGAGAAGTGGGCCGACCGGGTCGCGGCCGAGAACGGCTTCGTCGAGGTCAGCCACACCGTGGAGATCTTCGGCACGTGCCGCGACTGCTGCGGCAAGGACCGGTAGCTACCCCTCGTAGGTGTCCTCGGGCGTCGCGATCGGCACGACCTGCGACACGGTGAACGTGGGCACGAACGAGCTCGCCTTGGTCGCCGAGCCGGGCACCACCCGGCCGGTGGCCTCGACCCACTGGTCGGTCGGCAGCGCGCTGAAGTCCTGGCCCGCCAGCTTCACCTTGACCGGCGTGGCGTCCGCGGCGCAGCACGAGATGGTCAGCCGGGCGATGAACACGTCGTCGTTCTTGCGCGCGACGAACCCGGTGAGCCTGACCGTGCGGTTGTCCAGCGAACCGGAGTCGTCCCACGCGGTGCGGGTGACGAACTCGCTGATGGTGAGCGCGACGACCTCGTCGGACGGCAGCGGCGCGAACCCGCTGGACGCGTCGGTCTCCTGGACGGCGTTGCGGTCGGACCGGTTGACCGTGTCCGCGCCCAGCGCCGGCGGGCTGATCAGGAACACCGCGAACACCGGCAGCATCAGCATCCACGGGCTGCGGGACGTGCCGTGGTCGTGACCGCCGTGCTCGACCACGCCGTGCTCGATCCCGTCGGGGTCCTGGTGGCTCGCGCGGATGTCGCGCACGATCGACACCACCGCCAGCACCACCATGACGCCGCCGGTCACGACCAGCCACGGCTGCAACGACTCCTTGACGTACCGCAGGTAGGTGCCGGTCAGCGCGAGCTTGAGCAGCGCGCCGCCGAGCAGCACCAGCAGGATGTTCTGCGTCTCACGCCTCATGGGTTGTCACGCCTCACAGGAACACCTCTCCCGCCACCAGGGCCGACGCGATCGCCACCACGAACGTGGCCGGGGCGAACCGCGCCGCGAAGGACTTGCCGAACGCGCCACCCTGCAACGCGATGAGCTTGACGTCGACCGCCGGGCCGACCACCAGGAACACCAGCCGGGGCAGCAGCGGCAGCGCGGACATGGAGGCGGCGACGAACGCGTCGGCCTCGCTGCACAGCGCCAGCACCACGGCCAGCAGCGACAGCACCACCACGGCCAGCACGACCTGGCCGCCGAGCGTCTGCAACCAGGACTGCGGCACGAGGACGTTGAACGCCGCCGCGAACACGCCGCCGAGCACCAGGAAACCGCCCGCGTCGACCAGGTCGTGCCGCGCGGTCTCGGCGAAGACCGCCCAGCGGGACGTGCCGTCGCGGTCCGGCAGGCGGCGCAACGCGCGTTCGGCGATCCACTCGGCCTTGCCGAACCGGGTCCACAGCCAGCCCATGGCCACGGCGGTGAGCAGCGAGCCGACGAACCGCGCGGGCACCATCATCGGCTCGTCGGGGAACGCGACGGCCGTGGAGACCAGCACGATCGGGTTCACGGCCGGCGCCGCGAGCAGGAACGTCAACGCCACCGCGGGCGGGACGCCCTGCTGCATCAGGCGGCGGGAGACGGGCACGGACGCGCACTCGCAGCCGGGCAGCGCGACACCGGCGACACCGGCGACCGGCACGGCCAGCGCGGTCTTCCTCGGCAGCGCCCGGCGCAGCGCGCTCGCCGGGATGAACGCCGCGATGGCGCCGCTGATCAGGACGCCGAGGACGAGGAACGGCAGGGCTTGCACGCACATCGCGACGAACACCGTGGACGCCGTCCGCAGCACCGGCACGTCGAGCGCGCCGACCAGCCAGTCCTGGAACACCAGGGCCAGCACGAGCAGCACGCAGAGCACTTCCAGCGAAGTGATCTTCCAGCGGGGCGGCCCGGGACGCCGGCGCGAGCCGCGGATCTCGCCAGTGATTGTCACTTTCGAGATGATGCCAGAACCGCCGCCCGCGGCTCACCGACCTCCGTCGGGTCTTCAACCCCCGGTCACCCGACCGTCACCCGGTAGGTTCGCGGTGTGGACTGGCACTCCTGGCACGCCGACTACGACGGTCCGGATTCTTCGCTGTCCCGACGGCTGCGAGCCGTCCAGGCGCAGGTCCGCGCCGCGTTGGACGACAGCCCTCCCGGACCGCTGCGGGTCCTGAGCCTGTGCGCCGGCCAGGGCCGTGACCTGCTGGGAGTGCTCGCCGACCACCCCCGACGCGACGACGTCCGCGCGCGTCTGGTGGAGCTGGACCCGCGCAACGCCGCGATCGCCGAGGCCGACGCGCGCACGGCCGGCCTGACCGGGGTCGAGGTGCTCCGGGCCGACGCCTCGGTCACCGACCACTACCTGGACCTGGCCCCGGCGGACCTCGTGCTGGTCTGCGGCGTGTTCGGCAACATCACCGACGAGGACGTCGAGCGGACCGTCGACCACTGCGCCGCGCTGTGCCGGACGGGCGGCACGGTGATCTGGACCCGCCACCGCGAAGCTCCCGACCTCGTGCCGTCGATCTGCTCGTGGTTCGAGGACCGCGGCTTCGAGCGGGTGTGGGTCTCCGACCCGGACGCGGGCTACGGCGTGGGCGCCCACCGGTTCCGCGCCGAACCCCGGCCCCTCGCCCCGGGCTCGCGCATGTTCGCGTTCATCGGAAAACCGGAGGACTGAGCGGTTGCCGGCCGGTACCGCAGCGCGCCACCGGTCGGGACGAGGTGCCCGATGCCGCGTGCCCGTGCCGCGGACTCCTGTCGGCACGGCTCGCGTGCCGACGGGAGTCCGCGGCGACCGTTACGCGGGGTCTTCTTCCTCGTCGCGCAGCTCGGCGATGGTCGCCAGCACGTCCGCCGCCTCCGACACCGGCAGCAGCGGCTCGACCACGGCGGTCACGCCGCGGCTCGCGGCGAGCACCTCCTCGGCCAGCCTCACCGCGTCGTCGCGGTCGTAGGGGCCGCACACGAACGACGCCCACTCCTCCCCCGCCGACGCCTCGAACGTGACGGCCCACGGCAGGCCCTCGACATCCGCGTCGTCGTCGGGCTCGTACACGATCACACCGGCCATCAGGCACCCCCGGTTCCGGCCAGCAGCTCGTTGCGCAGCTGCGAGGCAGTGGACACGACCAACATCAGCAGCGTGCTCAACGGCTCCGGCTTCAGCCCCTCGGCCGGGAACGCGTAGCGCAACGTGACATCCATCCCGCGCTCGGTGTGCACCACGCCGAGCGTGCCGAACAGGCCCTGACCCGCGCGTTCGGCGGCCGACACGGCCAGGTTCCGGTCGTCGGGCAGGTCCCACGCCACCACGCACGTCAGGCTCAGCACGGTCAGGCCCTCGGCCAGCCGCATCGCCTGCACCGCGCACGGCACCTCGCCGTGCTGGAAGCTCAACGCACCGTCGTCGTCGACGTGGACGTCGTGGAACATCTCCAACGCCTCGCGGGCCGCGGTGAGCAGTTCCGCGGTCACCTTGGCGTCATCGTCGGTCACTTAAGAATCCTCCACGTCGGGCTTGTCCACGGCGCCGCCGAAGCGCCGGTCGCGCATGGCGTACGCCTCGCAGGCGCGCCACAGGTCCAGCCGGTCGAAGTCCGGCCACAGGATGTCCTGGAACACCAGCTCCGCGTACGCCGACTGCCACAGCAGGAAGTTCGACGTCCGCTGCTCGCCGGACGGGCGGATGAACAGGTCCACGTCCGGCATGTCCGGCTGGTACAGGTGCCTGGCCAGGGTGCGCTCGTCCACCTTCTCCGGGTTGAGCTTGCCCGCCGCGACCAGCCGGGCGACCTCGCGCGCCGCGTCGCCGATCTCGGCCCGGCCCCCGTAGTTGATGCACATCGCCAGGTTCAGCACGGTGTTGTCCTTCGTGCGCTCCTCGGCGACCTCGAGCTCCTTGATGACGCTGCGCCACAGCCTGGGCCGGCGACCCGCCCACCGCACCCGCACGCCGAGCTCGTCCAGCTCGTCGGTGCGGTGGTGGATCACGTCACGGCTGAAGCCCATGAGGAAGCGGACCTCCTCCGGGCTGCGCCGCCAGTTCTCCGTGGAGAACGCGTACAGCGACAGCCACTTCACGCCCATCTCGATCGCGCCCTTGGCCGCCTCGACCACGACGGCCTCGCCGCGCTTGTGCCCCTCGATGCGGGACAGGCCGCGCTGGTTGGCCCAGCGGCCGTTGCCGTCCATCACGATCGCGATGTGCCGTGGCACGAGGTCCGAAGGCAGCACCGGTGGCGTGGCGCCGGTGGGGTGCGGTTCCGGGGGTCGGGGAACGCGCTGGACGCGCTCAACCCGCCGTCGGCGGAGCATGGCTGTCCTCTCATGGGTGGGTTCTCGTGCGGCGAGCGAGCCTAACCGTCGGCCGGCTGCGCCTTGCGCTCGACCAACGGCAGCGAGCGCAACTGCCGCTCCAGGTGCCACTGCAGGTGCGCCGCGACCAGGCCGCTCGCGTCACGGCGGGCGACGGCGGGAATGCCGTCCACCACGTCCCACCGGCCGTGCAGGAGCGCGGCGAGCAGCCGCAGCGTGTCGGCGGACGGCGCGGCGCTGCCCGGCGGACGGCACCGCGGGCACACCATGCCGCCCGCGTGCACGTTGAACGCCTTGTGCGGGCCGGGGTCGCCGCAGCGGGCGCACTCGTCCACCGCCGGCGCCCAGCCCGCGTACGCCATCGCGCGCATCAGGAAGGCGTCCAGGATCAGCGAGGCGTCCCGCTCCTTGGCCGCCAACGCCCGCAACGCGCCCGTGACGAGCAGGTACAGCCGCAGCACCGGCTCGCCCTCCTCGGAGGTGAGCCGGTCGGCCGTCTCCAGCACCGCGCACGCCGCCGTGTAGCGCTGGTAGTCGTCCACCAGCACCACGCCGAACGCGTCCAGCGTCTCCACCTGCGTGATCACGTCCAACGACCGGCCGGGGTAGAACTGCACGTCGACGTGCCCGAACGGCTCCAGCCGCGCGCCGAACCGGGACGACGTGCGGCGCACGCCCTTGGCCACCGCGCGCACCTTGCCGTGCTTCTGGGTGAGCAGCGTGATGATCCGGTCGGCCTCGCCGAGCTTCTGCACCCGCAGGACGACACCGGTGTCCCGGTAGAGGTTCGCCACCTAGAACCCCAGTCTGCGCAACTGCTTCGGGTCGCGCTGCCAGTCCTTGGCGATCTTGATGTGCAGGTCGAGGTAGACCCGGGTGCCGAGCAGCTTCTCGATGTGCCTGCGGGACGTGATGCCGACCTGCTTGAGCCGCTCGCCGCGGTGGCCCAGGATGATCGCCTTCTGGCTGGGCCGCTCCACGAACACGTTGGCGTGGATGTCCACCAGGTCGTCGCGGCCCTCGCGGGGCAGCATCTCCTCGACCACGACGGCGATCGAGTGCGGCAGCTCGTCGCGCACGCCCTCCAGCGCGGCCTCCCGGATCAGCTCGGCGACCAGGGTCAGCTCCGGCTCGTCGGTCAGCTCGCCGTCCGGGTACAGCGGCGGGCCCTCGGGCAGCTTGCCCAGCACGAGGTCGGCCAGGGCGTCGACCTGGTAGCCGTCCACCGCGGACACCGGGATCAGGTCGGCGAAGTCCATCACCTTCTGCAGCGCGAGCAGCTGCTCGGCCACCTGCTGCTGGCCGACCAGGTCGGTCTTGGTGACGATGCCGATGACCGGCGTGCGCTTGGCGATCTTCTCCAGCTCGGCGGCGATGAACTTGTCGCCGGGGCCGACCTTCTGGTCGGCGGGCACGCAGAACCCGACCACGTCCACCTCGCTCCACGTCTCGCGCACCAGGTCGTTGAGCCGCTGGCCGAGCAGCGTGCGGGGGCGGTGCAGGCCGGGAGTGTCCACGAGGACCAACTGGCCGTCCTCGCGGTGCACGATGCCCCGGATGGTGTGCCGGGTGGTCTGCGGCTTGCTCGACGTGATCGCGACCTTGGTCCCGACCAGCGCGTTGGTCAACGTCGACTTGCCTGCGTTGGGGCGGCCGACGAAGCACGCGAACCCGGAGCGGTAACCATCCATCCGCCCATTGTCCCCGCACCCGCCGGCCGCGCCGCGCCAGCCCTGCGTCAGTCGCCGTCGGCCGCTGTCACCGCCGGTCGGACCGTGCGTGGGGCGACGCGGACGACGGCGACCGGTGGTCGGACAGTAGGCGTATTCGGACGGTGTTCAAGGACGACGTGATGCACCCTTTTGGGTGTCATGCAGTAGTCCGTTCGAAGTAGGCGGCACGACTCGGCGTGACGGGAGAGTCCACCCGAGTACGACCGTAGGAGGTGGAGAGATGACAACGAAGGAAGAACTCGCACGGTTGGACGACGCGGGCATCGCGTCCTGGGACCGGCACGACGCCGACGCGTTCGTCGACCTGTTCGCCGACACCTTCGAGTGGGTGGACGACACCCAGCCCGCGCCGATGCACAGCCGCGAGGAGGCGCTCCGGTACGCGAAGTCGTGGTTCACCGCGTTCCCGGACATGCACCTGCGCGAGATCAACCGGATCATCGGCGACGACTGCATCGCCGCCGAGGTCGAGCTGACCGGCACCAACCGGGGCCCGCTGAACGTCGGCGACCGGCAGATCCCCCCGACCGGCAGGAAGATCTCCAGCCACGCCACGGTGTTCATCCGCACCGAGAACGGCAAGATCAGGGAGTTCCACACCCACCCGGACGCGATGGGCCTGATGACCCAGCTCGGTGTGATCGACGGTCCCGCCCGCGAGGAGGCCGTCACGAGCAGGGAAGACCTCATCCGCCTGAACGACAGGCTGACCGAGTCGTTCAACCGGCGGGACACCGACACCTTCCTCGACGCCCTGGCGGACGACTTCGTGTGGATCGACGACGCCGCGCCGGAACCGATCCGCGACCGCGACTCCGCCCGCCGGTACATGCAGGGCTGGCTGACCGCGTTCCCGGACATGCGGATACACGAGACCAACGTGGTCGTCGGCGACGACTCGGTGGCAGCCGAACAGGACTTCATCGGCACCAACACCGGCGAACTGGACCTCGGCGGCGGCAACCGCGTCCCGGCGACCGGCCGGAAGGTCGTCATGCGCGGCTCGTCCTTCTTCAGGGCGCGCAACGGCAAGATCACCGAGTTCCACACCTACGGCGACAACATGGGCATGCTGTCGCAGCTCGGCCTCGGCGGAGCACCTTCCTGAAGCGACAGGGGTGACGCAGCCGCCGTCCACGCGACGGCGGCCGGTCACCGGGTCGTCTCAGAGGGTGTCGAGCACCGCCCCCGAGGCGTCGGCCCGCAGCACGGGGGCGGCGGGCGTCAGGTCGCGCACCGCCGCGACCGAGTCGGCGTCCACCTCGGCGGACGCCGTCACCACGGCCGCCGCCTCCAAGCCCTCGGCCCCGCTCGACACCGCCGCCGCGACAGCCGCCTGGAGGGCGGTGAGCTTGAGCGACGGCAACGCGACCGTGGTCGCCGTGTAGGTGCGGCCATCGGTGTCGCGGACCGCCGCGCCCTCCGGCGCACCCGTGCGGGCCCGCGCCGAACGCGCCAGCGTGACGATCTTCTGGTCCTCGGGGTCGAGGTCACTCACCGGTGGTCCCCTCGCTGTCGTCGCCGTTGTTCACCGGGCGCACGAGCACCGTCGTGATGCGCATCCGCCCGCGTTCGTCCTTGCCGCCCTCGGCCCGCATCCGCAGGCCCGCGATCTCGGCTTCCGTGCCCGGCAGCGGCACCCGGCCCAGGCGCTGCGCCAGCAGGCCGCCGACCGTCTCCACCTCGTGGTCGTCCAGCTCCGTGCCGAACAACGCGTCCAGGTCGTCCACCGGCAACCGCGCGCTGACCCGCACCGAACCGTCGTCGAGGTGCTCCACCGGGGGCCGGTCGTCGGTGTCGGACTCGTCGGTGATCTCGCCGACGATCTCCTCCAGGATGTCCTCGATCGTGAGCAGCCCCGCCGTGCCGCCGTACTCGTCCACCACGACCGCCAGGTGGTTGCGCGACAGCTGCATCTCCCGCAGCAGGTCCGCGATCGGCTTCGAGTCCGGGATGAACGACGCCGGCTTCATCACGTCCGCCACCGACGTGCCGTTCGGCTCCTCGGCCAGCGTCAGCCGCACCAGGTCCTTCAGGTTCACCACGCCGACGATGTCGTCCACGCTCTCCCCGATCACCGGCACCCGGGTGTACCCGGTGCGCAGCGACAGGGCCAGCGCCTGCCGGATCGACTTGGTCTGCTCGATCCACACGATCTCGGTGCGCGGCACCATCACCTCGCGCGCGATCGTGTCGCCCAGCTCGAAGACCGAGTGGATCATCTCCCGCTCGCCCTCGTCCACGACGCCGCGCTCCTGCGCCATGTCGACCAGCTCGCGCAGCTCCACCTCGGACGAGAACGGACCCTCGCGGAAGCCCTTGCCCGGCGTGATCGCGTTGCCGACCAGGATCAACAGCCTGCTCAACGGCCCCAGCACGCGGCCGAGCACCCGGATCGGGGCCGCCGCCAACAGGCTCACCGCGTACGGGTGCTGCCTGCCGATCGTCCGCGGACCCACGCCGACCAGTACGTACGACACCACGAGCATGCTCAGCCCGGCGACGAGCATCGCCACCCACTCGGACGTGATGAGCCCCAGGCACACCACGGTGACGATCACCGTCGCCGCCAGCTCGCAGCCCAGGCGCAGCAACAGCAGCAGGTTCACGTGCCGCGGCCGGTCGGCCAGCAACTGGATCAGCTGCCCCGCACCCGCCCGGCCCTGCCGCTGCAACGCCTCGACCCGGGCCCGCGACACCGTGCCCAGCGCCGCGTCCACGCCCGCGAACGCGCCCGCGGACAACACCAACAGCACGGCCAACACCAGCAAGCCGGCGGAACTGCCTATCACCTCGGCCGCCTCAGGCTGTCGGCTCGGGCCGGTCCGCGTCCTCCAAGCCGACCGCCCCGAGGAGCTTCGAGTCGGCCTCGCGCTGCGCCGACTTGCGCTCCGCCTCGGCCGCCGCGGTGCGGAAGTCGCCCAGGATGCGGTTCTGCAACGTGAACATCTCGCGCTCCTCGGCGGGCTCGGCGTGGTCGTAGCCGAGCAGGTGCAGCACGCCGTGCACGGTCAGCAGGTGCAGTTCGTCCAGCAGGCTGTGGCCCGCCTTCTTGGCCTGGTCCTTGGCGAAGTCCGGGCACAGCACGATGTCGCCCAGCAGCGCCGGCCCGAGGCCCGCGGCGTCCGGGCGGCGCGCCGAGTCCAGCTCGTCCATCGGGAACGCCATCACGTCCGTCGGGCCGGGCAGGTCCATCCAGCGCTGGTGCAGGTCCGCCATCACGTCCAGCTCCACCAGCAGGACGGACAGCTCGGCCAACGGGCTGACGCCCATCCGGTCCAGGGCGAACCGGGCGGCGGCGACGATGGACGGCTCGTCGACGCTCACGCCCGACTCGTTCGCGATCTCGATGCTCACGGCGCCTATCGTCCCCGGCGTTGCCCACGCGACCGCGCACCGGGTCCGGCGTGGTGCTGGTGCCGGTCGGCCGCGTCGCCTTCGTCCTGCTCGACCTGCCACTTCTCGTAGGCGTCCACGATGTCCGCGACCAGCCGGTGGCGGACCACGTCGCTGCTGGTCAGGATGGAGAAGTGGACGTCGTCCACGCCTTCGAGGATGTCCTTGACCACCTTCAGGCCGCTGCGCTGCCCGCCGGGCAGGTCGACCTGCGTGATGTCACCGGTCACCACGATCTTCGACCCGAACCCCAACCGGGTGAGGAACATCTTCATCTGTTCGGGCGTCGTGTTCTGCGCCTCGTCCAGGATGATGAACGCATCATTAAGGGTCCGACCACGCATATAGGCCAGTGGGGCGACCTCGATCGTGCCCGCCTGGGTGAGGCGCGGGATGGACTCCGGGTCGACCATGTCGTGCAGGGCGTCGTACAGGGGGCGCAGGTACGGGTCGATCTTCTCGTACAGCGTGCCCGGCAGGTAGCCAAGCCGCTCGCCCGCCTCGACCGCCGGCCGGGTCAGGATGATCCGGTTGACCTGCTTGGCCTGAAGCGCCTGCACGGCCTTGGCCATGGCCAGGTAGGTCTTGCCGGTGCCCGCGGGACCGATGCCGAACACCACGGTGTTCTGGTCGATCGCGTCCACGTAGTGCTTCTGGTTCAGCGTCTTGGGCCGGATGGTGCGGCCGCGCCGGGAGATGATGTCGAGGCTCAGCACCTCGGCGGGCGACTCGGTCGTGCCCGCGGACAGCATCGCGACCGTGCGGCGGACCGTGTCGGGGCCCACCTGCTGACCGCGGCTGGCGAGGGTGACCAGCTCGGAGAACACGCGTTCGGCGAACGCTACGTCGGCCGGCTGACCGGAGAGCGTGATCTCGTTGCCGCGCACGTGCACGTCGGCGACCAGCAGTTCCTCGGCGAGCCGGAGGTTCTCGTCACGCGACCCGAGCAGGGCGAGCACCGCGCCGTCGGGCACGGCGAACTTGGACTGGGCGTCGGCCGCGGTGGTGGCTGCCTGCGGCGTGTTGTCGTCGGTACCGGCCACGTGGCCTCTGGCCCTCTTCCTGCGCGTTCGCGCCGTGCTCTGGTGGATTCGACCTACCGGTCCCGATGCTAGCCGCCCCCACCGACAGTCCGCACCGGAGTAAGAAACGGGTTGGACACGGCCGGTGTACTCGGAGGCGTGGCGAAGACGCGCGTGCTCACCCCCGACGACCTGCCCGCCTGCGTCCGGCTCGCGTCGGACCGGAAGTGGCCGGAGGAGCCGGCGAAGTGGGCGTTCCTGCTGCGGGTCGGCACCGGTTTCGGGCTGTTCGACGGCGACGAGCTGGTCGGCACGGCCATCGTCACCCGTTTCGGTGAGGAGCACGCGGCGGTGAGCATGGTGCTGGTGGCGTCGAGCCACGGTGGGCGCGGGCTGGGGCGTCGGCTGATGGAGCACGCGCTGGAGTTCGCGGGCACGCCGGTGGTGTCGTTGCACGCGACTGCGTACGGCAAGCCGTTGTACGAGAAGTTGGGGTTCCGGTCGGTGGGCCTGGTGACGGCGCACGTCGGGGCGTTCGGCGGCACGTCGTCGGGTACGTCGCGGCCGTTGGACCCGTCGGACCGGGCGAAGGTGGTGGCGGTCGACGCCGAGGTGTTCGGCGCCGACCGCTCGGCGGTGTGGGAGGAGCTGTTCGGGTTCGCGTCGCAGGTCAGGGTGGCCGACGACGGGTTCGTGGCGACGTGGCTCAACGGTGCCGTGACGATGGTGGGGCCGGTGGTGGCGCCGTCGGTGGGGCGTGCGGCGGAGTTGATCGGTGACGTGGCGGTCGGGGCGACGGTGCGGGTCGACGTGGGTGATCCGGCGTTGGGCGCGTGGCTGGAGGCGCGCGGGGTCGTGCCGCGGGCGACCGTCGACCTGATGGTGCGCGGGACGTTGGGCGGTGACCGCGGGCGGTTGTACGCGCCGGTGATGCAGGCTTTGGGTTAGGCGAGCGGGCCGAGCCGCCTGCCGCCGAGGACGTGCAGGTGGGCGTGGAAGACGGTCTGGCCCGCGTCCTCGCCGGTGTTGAACAGCAGCCGGTAGCCGCCGTCGACGACGCCCTCGGACTTCGCCACCTCGCCGGCGGCCAGGAACAGGTCGTCCAGCACGCCGGGTGCGGCGGCGGCCAGGGCCACGGCGTCCGGCGCGTGCACCTTGGGGACCAGCACGACGTGCGTCGGGGCTTGGGGCGCGATGTCGCGGAACGCCAGCGTGGTGTCGGTCTCGTGCACCACGGTCGCCGGGAGCTCGCGGGCGACGATGCGGCAGAACAGGCAGTCGGACATGGCTCCGCAGGCTACCGACCCGACCCGCCCACGCCGTCCTGAGCGTTGAACTCGGGGGTCCTGAACGTAGGACACGGTGGTCCTGAACGTAGGACACGCGCGTTCTGAACGTAGGACTCTCGCGCGTGTCCTACGTTCAGGTGCCGCGTGTCGAACGTTCGGGTAGGGCGGGTTCTACGTTCGGGACAGGCGGAGGGCGGCGGTGCGGCAGGCGGCCCAGGCGGCGGTGCCCGGGGTGATCAGGGACATGTGGTCGGCGCCGGGCAGGGCGATCAAGGTGGCGCCGGAGGCACGGGCGAAGGCCTCGCTCTGGGCGAACGGCACGTCCTCGTCGTCCTCGCCGTGGACGAGGACCAGGGGCTTGTCGATCGGCAGTTGGGCGGCCGGGGAGGCGTCGGCGTAGAGGTCGGGGACCTCCGCGGGGGTGCCGCCGAGCAGTTCGGCGGCACGGCGGGTGATCTCCGGGTGCTGGAGGAAGTCGAGGACGCCCGCCTGGGCCACGGCGCCCAGCACGCGGGGGTGGCGGGCGGCGGCCCAGACGGCCAGGTGCCCGCCGGCGGAGTGACCCAGCGTGACCACCGGCCCCAGCGCCGGGTCGAGCGCGTCGAGAGCGGCCAGGACGTCGTCGCCGGTCGCGGGCCACCCGCCACCTCCGGTTACCCGCCGGTACTCGATGTTGTACGCGGCGGCGCCGTAGGCGACCAGGTCGGCGGCCAGGGGCCTGCCGAGTTCCAACCCATAACGCTGGTGCCAAAAACCACCATGGATTACCACGATCACCGGAAACGATTCACCGAACGGTGCGGAAAACTCAGCGAACTGGCTCGGGTGCGGTCCGTAGACGATGCGCAATCGAAACCCCTTGGACGCAAAAAAGAGGCCGCGTCGCGGTGGGACCTGGGGGTCGTCCCACCGCGACGCGGCGGCGCCGGACCGAGGGGGGAGGTGTCCGGCGGTCTGTGCGAGGGGCCGATCTTGCTTAGACCAATGCAACCCCTCTGCCCTGAGAGTAACCCCTACGCCAGGTGTTCGCCAGAAGGGAGCAAGACCTATTACCCCCAGCGATCGGTCAGCACACCCAGCGCACCCAAAGCGACCGCCGCGGCGGTCGACGCTCGCAGAACGGTGGGTCCCAGTCGCACTACGTGCGCGCCCGCCCCGGTCAGCGCCGACAATTCCTCGTCGGTGATGCCGCCTTCCGGTCCGACGACCAGCAGCACATCGCCCGAGGCGGGCAACTGAACCGATCCGAGCGCCTGCGAAGAGGATTCGTGCAAAACCAGGGCAACCGCCGACGACGACGCCAACCGCACCAGCCCGGCCGTCGAAACGGGTTCCGCGACCGACGGCACGCGAGCCCGGCGGGCCTGCTTGGCCGCCTCGCGCGCGGTGCTGCGCCAGCGTTCGAGGGCCTTCGCGCCGCGCGGGCCGTCCTCCCACTTGGTCACGCAGCGCGAGGCACGCCACGGCACGACGCCGTCCACGCCGGCCTCGGTGGCCAGTTCCACGGCCAGCTCGCCCCGGTCGCCCTTCACCAGCGCCTGCGCCACCACCACGCGCACGGACGGCTCCGGCACGACCCACCGCTCGACGACGCGCAGCCGCAGGGAGTCCTTGAACGCCTCCGACACGACGCACCGCACCTGCGCGCCCGTGCCGTCGGAGAGCACCAGCTCCTCCCCCGCGCGCAACCGGCGCACGGTGGCCGCGTGCCGCCCCTCGGGGCCGTCCAGGACGGCCTCGTCACCGGGCGGCAGCGCGGCGACCAGGAAGACCGGCAGCGTCACCGGTGGTTGCGGCCGGACCGCAGCCGGGAGAAGAGCCCGCCGCCGCCCTTGCCGTTGTGCGCGAGCGTCGGCTCGTCCTCGCCGCGCACGGCGGCCAGCTCGCGCAGCAGCTCGACCTGCCGGGCGTCCAGCTTGGCCGGCGTGACGACCTCCAGGTGCACGTGCAGGTCGCCGCGGCCGTCGATGCGGCCGTTGGAGCGCAGCCGGGGCATGCCGCGCCCGGTGAGCACCAGCTCGGTGTTGGGCTGGGTGCCGGGCTCGATCTCCAGCTCCTCCTCGCCGTCCAGCGTGGCCAGCGGCAGCACCGCGCCCAGCGCCGCGGTGGTCATCGGGATGCGGATGGAGCAGTGCAGGTTCGCGCCGTCACGCTCGAAGATCTCGTGCGGCACCTCCTCGACCTCGACGTAGAGGTCGCCCGCCGGTCCGCCGCCGGGGCCGACCTCGCCCTGGCCCGCGAGCCGCACCCGCATGCCCTCGGCCACGCCGGCCGGGATCTGCACCGAGATGGTGCGCCGCGAGCGCACCCGGCCCTCGCCGGCGCACTGCTGGCACGGGTCCGGGATGACCTCGCCGAGACCGCGGCACACCGGGCACGGCCGCGCCGTGACGACCTGGCCCAGGAACGAGCGCTGCACCGACTGCACCTCGCCCCGGCCGCCGCACGTGTCGCAGCGCACCGGGGACGAGCCGTCCGCGCACCCGCTGCCGACGCAGCGGTCGCACAGGATCGCCGTGTCGACGGTCAGCTCGCGTGAAGCGCCCGCCGCGCACTCCTCCAGCGTCATCGACAGCCGGATCAGCGCGTCCGAGCCGGGCTGCACGCGGCTGCGCGGACCGCGCCCGCCACCGCCGCCCGCGCCGAAGAAGGCGTCCATGATGTCGCCGAGACCGAATCCCGCGAACGGGTCGCCGCCGCCGCGCATGCCACCGCCGCCGGGCTCCAACGGGTCGCCGCCCAGGTCGACGACCTGCCGCTTCTTCGGGTCCGACAGGACCTCGTAGGCGGCGGTCACCTCCTTGAAGCGCGCTTCCTCGTTGGGGTTGACGTCGGGGTGCAGCTGCCGCGCGAGCTTGCGGTAGGCGCGCTTGATCTCGTCGGGAGTCGCGTTCTTGGAGACCCCGAGCGTGCCGTAGTAGTCCCTCGCCACCGTGTTTCCTCCTGCGAGCGCGCTTCGACACGCGCCCGCTCGCTTGCGGAACGTCCTGCGGGACCGCGGTGTTCCCCCGCGGTCACCGTCCGGTCAAGATCTCACCCACGTAGTTGGCGACCGCTCGCACCGCCGCCATCGTGCCGGGGTAGTCCATGCGGGTGGGCCCCACCACTCCCATGCCGCCGAGCAGGTTGTCCCGGCTGCCGTAGCCGATGGACACGATCGAGGTGCTGCGCATCTCGGCCGCTTCGTTCTCCTCGCCGATGTGCACCAGGATCCGGCCGGGGTCGCGGGCCGCGGCGAGCAGCTTGAGCACCACGACCTGCTCCTCCAGCGCCTCCAGCACCTGGCGCAGGGAACCCGGGAAGTCTGCCACGTTGCGGGTGAGGTTCGCCGTGCCACCCAGCACCAGGCGTTCCTCGGGGTGCTCCACCAGCGATTCGATGAGCACGGTGCTCACCCGCAGCACGATGTCGCGCAGTTCGCCGGGGGACTCGTCGGGCAGCTTGGCGACCTCGGCGGAGGCGTCGGACAGCCGCTTGCCGACCATCGCGCCGTTGAGCATGGACCGGATCCGGGCCACGTTGTCCTCGGAGATCACGTCGCCGAGGTCGACCGAGCGCTGGTCGACCCGGCCGGTGTCGGTGATCAGCACCAGCATCAGGCGGGCGGGTGTGATCGCGAGCACTTCGATGTGCCGGACGGTGGAGCGGCTCAGGGTCGGGTACTGGATGACGGCGACCTGGCGGGTCAGCTGGGCCAGCAGCCGGACGCTGCGGCGCAGCACGTCGTCGAGGTCGTAGGCGCCTTCGAGGAAGTTCTGGATGGCCTTGCGCTCGGGCGTGGACAGCGGCTTGACCTCGCTGAGCCGGTCCACGAACAGCCGGTAGCCCTTGTCGGTGGGCACGCGGCCGGCGCTGGTGTGGGGCTGGGTGATGTACCCGTCCTCCTCCAGGGAGGCCATGTCGTTGCGCACGGTCGCGCTCGAGACGCCGAGGTTGTGCCGTTCGACCAGGGCCTTCGAGCCGACCGGCTCCTGGTTCGACACGTAGTCGGCGACGATCGCGCGCAGTACCTCGAATCGGCGCTCATCGGCGTTCACGCACGTCACCTCCAGGACGGGCCGGGCTGCTTCACCTCGAGTTTACGGAGGTTCGGGCGCGGATCGGTAAATCCGGTCCTCGGGCTTCGGTGCGGCGCTAGCGTCCGGTGTGCTCACCCGCATCCAGGCCGCCCTGCGCGACGTGATCAGGGCCGACGCCGAGCGCGTCGGACCGTTCCTGATCCGCTTCGACGCGCACAGCGACAACCTGTTCCTCAACTACGCCGTGCCCGACGAGGGCGCCGCGCCGACCCGGGCCGAGGTCGACGCCCTGGTGGCGGCGTTCCGGGTGCGGGCGCGCACGCCGAGGCTGGAGTACCTGCGCCCGTCGCCGCTGGTGGACGCGGTGCTGGAGGAGGCCGGGTTCACCGTGGACCAGTTGCTGCCGGTGATGGCGGTCGAGGAGCCGGTCGTGCCGCCGATGCCCGTCGGGCTGACGGTGGAGGCCGTCACCTCCGACGCCGACCTGCTGGCGGTGTCGGAGGTGCAGAACACGGCGTTCGGCGTGGCCGGGGTGGTCGGCGCGGAGGACGTGGCCCGGCAGCGGTCGCTGCTGCGCGACGACGGGGTGATCGTGCTGGCCCGGCTGGACGGCGTGCCGGCGGGTGCGGGCGCGCACACCGCGCCCCGGCACGGCCTGTCGCAGGTGGCGGGGATCGCGGTGCTGCCGGCGTTCCGGGGGCGTGGCATCGCTTCGGCGGTCTGCGCCGACCTCACCGCGCGGGTGTTCGACTCGGGCTGCACGCCGTTCCTGGAGACCGAGCCGGACGGCAAGGCGGACCGCCTCTACGGTCCGCTGGGCTACCGGACGATCGGCCACTCGGCGTCGGTCACGCTCAAGTGACGCTTCGCAAGGGTCCCCGCCAAGGGGAACCCTTGCTGTGATCCTACCGACGGGGTCCGACAGCCGGAGTGAACACATCAGCCGCCGCACGTCGGAGACAGGGCGAGAGTGCCAAGTCACCCACGTGTCCGTCATCCTCTGATTAAGGTGACCTCCCGTGGCTTACCTCGTCGTACTTCCGAGTTCCCCACGCGATCTCGCGTCCTTCACGAAGAACGTGTCCAAGCAACTCGGCCGCCCGAAGAGGACCTATCCTCACATTTGTATTGTATTCAGCCCGGGGAGCCAGGGTCCGGAACTGTCGCACTTGGGGCTTGTGTCCCGCAAGGGTGAAGGCACCAGCAGCTTCGAGCGACGGCTATCCGTTCATCACGTGAGAGCGGTGGATCAGCCGGTATCCGGGCGGGTATTGCACACCTTGATGGACAAGGCCTCCGGCGATCGCGTCGTGCAAGCAATTCGCGACTACGAAGCGGTATTACCCGAAGGCACGACCGACGCCCTCCTCGATGCACTCGTCCGGGCCCGGCCGTCATCCGTCGACCTGGTCTCCTGGTTCCGATCATCACAGAGCGACAGTCGCCTGCTCCGATCCGCACGAGCAGGGATCTGGCAACATGAACGCGAGGCAGTCAACCTCAGCCTGACCATCGCCGGAATCGACGTCAGCCTGTCGGAGGAGTGGAATGAGCCGGACGAGGGGAAGCCGTTCCTCGCCGGCGTCGACGGAGCCGAACCGAAGCTGGCCAGACTCAAGCGGAGATCCAATGAGTCACACCTGATCGACCACGATGCCTCGCACTTTCCGGGCTGGCGGCCGGACAAGGTGTACGAGCACCATATCCGGACCTTCACCGACGGAAACCGGACGGTCGAGATCACGAACATCAATGCGGATCCGCTCGAAGGACTCTTCGGCGTAGATCTCATCTACTACCATGAACAAGCCCAGAGCATGATCATGGTACAGTACAAAAGACTCGACGACAATCGACGCGTGTACGCCGACGAACGGTTTCGCTCCCAACTAAAACGGATGCTTCGGGTGAACGGCCTGAGCCGAAGCGCCGTGGATCCAGTCGGGTGGCGCCTCGGCTTGGACGCGTGCTTCTTCAAACTGGCGAAGTCCACACCGATGGATCCTTATTCCGACAAACTCGTCGACGGCCTCTACCTCCCCGCATCATATGTGGACAAAGTCATCGAGGCGCGCACACCGGAGAATCAATCCGGCGTGACGCTCGGATATCACAATCTAGACCGATGGCTGCACAACACCATGTTCCTCGAACTGACGAAGGAGGGCTGGATCGGCACTTCGGGTGTTGCCGTTGACGAGATCGAGGAGTTGGCAAGCCAGTCACTCGACGATCGACATGCCGTGGTGATCGCCAAGGACAAGACCAAAGAATCGGCGAAGCAACGCCAGCAGCGGGCGAGGTCTCGGGCTCCGCGACGCCGTCGAGAGGTCGATCCGGCGTCACGCCGCTGAATGTGGCGATTGGTGCGCGACCCGTAAGCGGACGGGCCACTCGCGCCGATCACCCGGAAGCGATCGACCCGACGTGGTCAGGTGAGGCGGCGGACGACGGCGTCGGCGAGGAGGCGGCCCCGGTCGGTCAGGACGCAGCGGCCCCGGGCGAGGGACGGTTGGTCGAGCAGGCCGTCGGCGGCGGCGACCTTCGCCTCGGCTTGGCCCTCGGCGTCCAGCACCTCGAGCGGCAGGCCGGTGGACAGGCGCAGTTCCAGCAGCACGCGTTCCACCCGGCGGTCGTCGTCGTCCAAGACCTCGCGGCCCGCGGCGGGTGAGGTGCCGGCGGCCAGCAGTTCGGCGTACTTCGCCGGGTGCTTGACGTTCCACCAGCGCACGCCGCCGACGTGGCTGTGCGCGCCCGGCCCCGCGCCCCACCAGTCGGCGCCCTGCCAGTACAACAGGTTGTGCCGGCACGCGGCGTCCGCCGACGCGGCCCAGTTCGACACCTCGTACCAGGTCAGGCCCTGCTCGACCATGGCGGCGTCGATCAGCTCGTACTTGTCGGCCAGCACGTCGTCGTCGGGCATCGGCAGCTCGCCGCGACGCACCCGGCGCGCCAGCGCGGTGCCCTCCTCCACGATCAGCGCGTAGGCCGACACGTGGTCGACGCCGGCGCTGCGGACGGCGTCCAACGACGACCGGAGGTCCGACGCGGTCTCCCCGGGCGTGCCGTAGATCAGGTCGAGGTTCACGTGCTCGAACCCGGCCGCGCGGGCCTCCCGCGCGGCGGCCACCGGGCGGCCCGGCGTGTGCACGCGGTCAAGCACGGCCAGCACGTGCCGGGCGGCCGACTGCATGCCCAGCGACACCCGGGTGTAACCAGCATCACGAATGGCCGCGAAGAACTCCGGTGACGTGGACTCGGGGTTGGACTCGGTCGTCACCTCGGCCCCCGCCGATAGCCCGAACGACGACCGCACCGCGTCCAGCACCTGGCCCAACCCCGTTGCGCCGAGCAGCGACGGTGTGCCGCCGCCGACGAACACCGTGTCCACCGCCGGCGGGTGGCCCAACACGGACGCCGCGAGGTCCAACTCCCGCCGCAGGCCCTCCAGCCAGGACGCCGGTGACGCGGAAGTGCCCAGCTCACCGGCGGTGTAGGTGTTGAAGTCGCAGTAGCCGCACCGCGTCGCGCAGAACGGGACGTGCACGTAGACGCCGAACGGGCGGTCGCCCAGGCCGGTGAGGGCGGACGCGGGCAGCGAGCCGTCGGAGGGCGCGGGGTCACCGATCGGCAGAGCGGAGGGCATGCCGCCCATTGTCCCATCTACCAGCGGCGCAACCCCGTCCCACGATGCGGATGGCGGTGGACCACGACGTGGACGCGTGGCACGCTGACTGACATGACATCGACCGGAGTGCGCCTGGTGGTCCGCCGCCACGTCGACTTCCGGCGTGTCTCCAGCGCGATGTGCCGTCGTTCGGCATAACCCGCGCCTGCCTTTTTGTTCCCGTCGGCGCCGGGTGCGCTGACGAGACCCCCACCGCAGCTCTGCCGGGACTCGCACGCGCACCAGCGCCCCGAAACCCCGGAGGACGAGGATGGTCCCCCCGACGACGACGCCTCAGCGCACTAAGCAGCGCCGAGGTGAGGGGCAGTGGGCGCTGGGCTACCGCGAGCCGCTGAACCCGAACGAGCGGAGCAAGAAGGACGACAACCCGCTCAACGTCCGCTCGCGGATCGAGAACATCTACGCCCACGGCGGCTTCGACTCGATCGACCCGGCCGACCTGCGCGGACGTTTCCGCTGGTACGGCCTCTACACCCAGCGCAAGCCCGGCATCGACGGCGGCCGCACCGCGACGCTGGAGCCGGAGGAGCTGGACGACGAGTACTTCATGCTGCGCGTCCGCATCGACGGCGGCAAGCTCACCACGCAGCAGCTCGCGCTGATCGGCGAGCTGTCCCAGACCTACGCGCGCGACACCGCCGACATCACCGACCGGCAGAACGTGCAGTACCACTGGATCCGCATCGAGGACGTCCCGACGATCTGGCGCAAGCTGGAGGAGGCGGGCCTGACCACGATGGAGGCCTGCGGCGACAGCCCGCGCGTCATCCTCGGCTCGCCGGTCGCGGGCATCGCCGAGGACGAGGTGGTCGACGGCACGCCCGCGATCGACGAGATCCTGCGCCGCTACATCGGCGACCCGCGCTTCGCGAACCTGCCGCGCAAGTTCAAGACCGCGATCTCGGGCCTGCCGGACACCGCGCACGAGATCCACGACGTGGCGTTCGTCGGCGTGGAGCACCCCGAGCACGGCCCCGGCTTCGACCTGTGGGTCGGCGGCGGCCTGTCCACCAACCCGATGATCGGCAAGCGGCTGGGCGCGTGGGTGCCCACCGACGAGGTGCCGGAGGTGTGGGAGGGCGTGATCAGCGTCTTCCGCGACTACGGCTACCGCAGGCTGCGGCACCGGGCCCGGATCAAGTTCCTGGTGGCCGACTGGGGTCCCGAGAAGTTCCGCCAGGTGCTGGAGGACGAGTACCTCAAGCGCAAGCTGGTCGACGGTCCCGCGCCCGAGGTGCCCGCGGTCCCGCGCGACCACATCGGCGTGCACCGGCAGAAGGACGGCCTGTTCTACGTCGGCGCGGCCCCGATCGCGGGCCGGGTGTCCGGCTCCACGCTGGTCGAGGTCGCGAAGGTGGCCGAGCGGGCGGGTTCGGGCCGGGTGCGGCTGACGCCGCAGCAGAAGCTCGTGGTGCTGGACGTGCCCGAGGCCGAGGTCAAGGGGTTGCAGGCCGACCTGGCGAAGCTGGGGCTGCAGACCGAGCCGTCGCCGTGGCGGCGGGGCGTGATGGCGTGCACCGGCATCGAGTTCTGCAAGCTCGCGATCGTCGAGACCAAGGCGCGCGCGGTGGAGCTGGTGTCCGCGCTGGAGTCGCGGCTGGCCGACGTCGTGGCGGGCGTCACCGAGCCGATCTCCGTGCACATCAACGGCTGCCCGAACTCGTGCGCCCGCATCCAGACCGCGGACATCGGGCTGAAGGGCCAGATCGTCACCGACGCCGACGGCAGGCAGGTCGAGGGCTTCCAGGTGCACCTGGGCGGCGGGCTCGGGCTGGACGCCGGGTTCGGCCGCAAGCTGCGCGGCCACAAGGTCACCGCCGCCGAGCTGTCGGACTACGTCGAGCGCGTGGTGCGCAACTTCGTGGCCAAGCGGGAGCCGGACGAGCGGTTCGCGCAGTGGGTCGCCCGCGCCGACGAGGGTGATCTCAAGTGAGCGAGAGGGCCACTCCCTTCTACTGCCCCTATTGCGGCGACGAGGACCTCCGTCCGCAGGAGGAGCCCGGCCACTCGTGGCTGTGCGCCTCCTGTCGCCGCGTGTTCACCGTCAAGTTCGTTGGTCTCAACCTTCCTCAGGAGGTGCAGCGATGACCGCCCCCACCAGGGTCGAGGAACTGAAGGTGATCGCGGAGGCCGCTTCGGTCGAGCTGGCGGATGCCAGTGCCGAAGAGGCGCTCGCGTGGACCGCCCGCACGTTCGGCGAGAGCTGGATCGTCGCGTCGAACATGCAGGACGCCGTCCTGATCGACCTGGCGACCAAGGTCAAGCCGGACGTGGAGGTGCTGTTCCTGGAGACCGGCTACCACTTCGCCGAGACCATCGGCACGCGGGACGCCGTCGACCTGGTCTACCCCGGCGTGCACATCGTCAACGCCGCGGCCGAGCAGTCGGTGGCCGACCAGGAGGCCGAGTTCGGCCTGCTGAACCAGACCGACCCGAACCGGTGCTGTCAGTTGCGCAAGGTCATCCCGTTGCAGCGCACCCTGAAGAACTACGACGCGTGGGTCACCGGCGTGCGCCGCGTGGACGCGCCGACGCGGGCGAACACGCCGATCGTGACGTGGGACGAGCGCAACGGGCTGGTCAAGGTCAACCCGATCGCGGCGTGGTCCGACGACGAGTTCAACGCCTACATCGCCGAGCACGGGATCCTCGAGAACCCGCTGGTGCAGGCGGGTTACCCCTCCATCGGCTGCGCGCCGTGCACCGCCAAGCCGCTGCCGGGCGCCGACGCCCGCAGCGGACGGTGGGCGGGCCTGGCCAAGACCGAATGCGGGTTGCACGGATGACCACCGCGACAGCTCTGGACACGCTGGGCCGCCTGGAGTCCGAGGCGATCCACATCTTCCGCGAGGTGGCGGGCGAGTTCGACCGGCCGGTGATCCTGTTCTCCGGCGGCAAGGACTCCACCCTGCTGCTTCACCTCGCGGTGAAGGCGTTCTGGCCCGCGCCGGTGCCGTTCCCGCTGCTGCACGTCGACACCGGGCACAACTTCGACGAGGTCATCGAGTTCCGCGACCGGGTGGTGGCCCAGCACGGGCTGCGGCTGGAAGTCGCCAAGGTGCAGGACTACATCGACGACGGCCGGTTGGCCGAGCGCCCCGACGGCACCCGCAACCCGCTGCAGACCGTGCCGCTGCTGGACGCGATCACCAACCACAGGTTCGACGCGGTGTTCGGCGGCGGTCGGCGGGACGAGGAGCGGGCCCGCGCCAAGGAGCGGATCTTCAGCCTGCGCAACTCCTTCGGCCAGTGGGAGCCGCGCCGGCAGCGCCCGGAGCTGTGGAACCTCTACAACGGCCGGCACCGCCCCGGCGAGCACGTGCGCGTGTTCCCGCTGTCCAACTGGACCGAGTTGGACGTGTGGCACTACATCGCCCGCGAGGGCATCGAGCTGCCGTCGATCTACTACGCCCACCGCCGCGAGGTGTACCTGCGCGACGGCATGTGGCTGGCGGAAGGCCCGTGGGGCGGCCCGCGCGACGGCGAGGAGAAGGTCGAGAAGACCGTCCGCTACCGGACCGTCGGCGACGGGTCGTGCACCGGCGCGGTCGAGTCCGACGCCGCCGACATCGACGCCGTCATCGCCGAGGTGGCGGCCAGCAGGCTCACCGAGCGCGGCGCGACCCGCGCGGACGACAGGCTGTCCGAGGCCGCCATGGAAGACCGCAAGCGGGAGGGCTACTTCTAGATGAGCGACCTGTTGAGGCTGGCGACGGCGGGCAGCGTGGACGACGGCAAGTCCACGCTGGTCGGCAGGTTGCTGTACGACACCAAGTCGGTGCTCGCCGACACGCTGGACGCGGTGCACCGCGCCAGCGCCGACCGCGGCCTGACCACCCCCGACCTGTCGCTGCTGGTCGACGGCCTGCGCTCGGAACGCGAGCAGGGCATCACCATCGACGTGGCCTACCGCTACTTCGCCACGCCCAAGCGCTCGTTCGTGCTGGCCGACACCCCCGGTCACGTGCAGTACACCCGCAACACGGTGACCGGCGCGTCCACCGCGCAGCTCGGCGTGCTGCTGGTCGACGCGCGCAAGGGCGTCATCGAGCAGACCCGGCGGCACGCGGCCGTGCTGGCGCTGCTGGGCGTGCCGCGCCTGGTGCTGGCGGTCAACAAGATCGACCTGGTGGACTTCGACGAGGTCACGTTCTCCCGCATCGCCAAGGAGTTCACCGCGCACGCCACCGCCCTCGGGTACGCCGAGGACGCCGTGGTGGAGATCCCGGTGTCCGCGCTGGCGGGCGACAACGTGGTGGAGCGCTCGGCGCGGACCCCCTGGTACGGCGGCCCGACGCTGCTGGAGCACCTGGAGTCGGTGCCGGTGGAGCCGGACGCGCACGACGCGCCGTTCCGCTTCCCGGTGCAGTACGTGATCCGCCCGCGCACGCCCGAGCACCCCGACTACCGCGGTTACGCGGGCCAGGTCGCGGCGGGCACGGTGCGGGTCGGCGACGAGATCGCCGTGCTGCCTGCCGGGCTGCGGTCCACGGTGACCGGCATCGACACCGCCGACGGCCCGTTGCCGGAGGCCGCCGCAGGCCAGTCGGTGACCCTGCTGCTGGCGCACGACCTCGACATCTCGCGCGGTGACCTGATCGCCACCGCCGGGCAGCCGCCGAGGGTGACCGACGAGTTCGACGCCACCGTGTGCTGGCTGTCGGAGAAGGCGTTGACCGCGGGCGCCCGCGTCCTGGTCAAGCACGGCACGCGGACCGTGCAGGCGATCGTGACCGAGCTGCGCACCCGGTTCGACGAGCAGAAGCTCGGCAGCACCGACGCGCCCGACTCCCTGACCCTCAACGAGATCGGCCAGGTCGCGGTGCGCACCGCGGAGCCGATCCCGGTGGACGACTACACGAAGGACCGCCGCACGGGGGCGTTCCTGGTCATCGACGCCGCCGACGGCAGCACGCTGGCCGCAGGGCTCGTGGGTGCCCCGCTGCCGGAAGTGGACGGCGTGGACAGCTGTACCGAGGGCGGCGACGCCGCCCAGCCCGACAGCCACGCCCTCGTGTCCCCCGGCCCCTGAAAGGTCCCCCGATCGTGAGCACCCAACGCCGCTACCTGATCAAGTCACTGGCAGTACTGACCGCCGCGCTGACGGCACTCGCGGGGTGCTCCCGCGTGGACCGCGGTGAGGAGGCCGCCCCCGGCGCCCAGGACCAGGGCGCCGCGGCGGAGGTCCGCCTCGGCTACTTCCCCAACGTCACCCACGCCGCCGCGCTGATCGGCGTGGACAAGGGCTTCTTCGCCAAGGAGCTCGGCACCACCAAGCTCACCACCCAGACGTTCAACGCCGGTCCCGACGCGGTCAACGCGCTGCTGGGCAGCTCGCTGGACGTGACGTTCATCGGCTCCGGCCCGGCCATCAACGCCTACGCCAAGTCCAACGGCGAGGCGGTCCGGCTGATCGCCGGCGCCACCTCCGGCGGCGCGCAGCTGGTGGTCAAGCCCGAGATCGCCTCGCCCGCCGACCTCAACGGCAAGGTGCTCACCACGCCGCAGCTGGGCAACACGCAGGACGTCGCGCTGAAGAAGTGGCTGGCCGACGAGAAGCTCGACGTGCAGGTGACCAACGTCGAGAACTCGCAGTCGCTGGACCTGTTCAAGCGCGGCGACATCCAGGGTGCGTGGGCGCCGGAGCCGTGGTCGTCACGGCTCGTGCTGGACGCGGGCGCGAAGGTGCTGCTGGACGAGAAGGACCTGTGGGAGGGCGGGAAGTTCCCGACCACGGTCATCCTCGTGCGGGCGAAGTTCCTCCAGGAGCACCCGCAGACCGTCGAGGCGCTGCTGCGCGGCCACCTCGCGGCCACCGACTTCGCGCAGAACAACAAGGTCGAGGCCAAGCAGGTCGTCAACAACGCGTTGAAGCAGCTCACCGGCAAGTCGCTGGGCGAACCGGTGCTGGACCGGGCGTTCGACAACATCGAGCTGACCCTGGACCCGCAGGCCAAGAGCTTCCCGAAGCTCGCGCAGGACGCGGTGACCGCGGGCGTGGCGAAGGAGGCCGCGAACGTGGCCGGCCTCGCCGACTTCACGTTGCTGAACAAGGTGCTCTCGGCGGCGGGCAAGCCGACCGTGGACACCGCCGGGCTGGACAAGAAGTAACTCGAGGAAGGCAGGCACACCATGACCGCCACGCTTGAGACCCCAGCGGCCGTGTCCGACGTGGACGCCGCGGTGACCTTGTCCGGGGTGCGGAAGGTCTTCGGCCACGGCCCGGCCGGCGTCGTCGCGCTCGACGGCGTCGACCTGTCGGTCGCCCCGGGCGAGTTCGTGTGCCTGCTGGGCGCGTCCGGCTGCGGCAAGTCGACCTTGCTGAACCTGGTCGCCGGGCTGGACGCGCCCACCTCCGGCAGCATCGAGCTGACCACGTCGCGGCCCGCCGTGATGTTCCAGGAGGCCGCGCTCATGCCGTGGCTGACCGCGGCGCGCAACGTGGAGCTGCCGCTGCGGCTCGCGGGCGTCAAGCGGGGGCCGCGGCGGGAGAAGGCCAGCGAGCTGCTGTCGCTGGTGCGGCTGGTCGGCGCGGGCCACAAGCGGCCGCACGAGCTGTCCGGCGGCATGCGCCAGCGCGTGGCCCTGGCGCGCGCGCTGGCGTCCACGCTGGGCAGCGCCGAGGACGGCACGCCCGGCCTGCTGCTGATGGACGAGCCGTTCGCCGCGCTCGACGCCATCACCCGCGACGTGCTCCAGGCGGAGCTGGTGCGGGTGTGGCGGGAGACGTCGACGGCGATCCTGTTCGTCACGCACGACGTGCGCGAGGCGGTGCGGCTGGGTCAGCGGGTCGTGCTGCTGTCGTCGCGCCCCGGCCGCGTGGTGCGCGAGTGGTCCACCGTGGACTGCGACGAGCCCGCTGTCATCGAGGACATCACCACCCACCTGCGAGAGGTGATCAGCGGTCATGCCGCAGCTTGACACGGACCTCGCGGCGGTCGGCGCCGGGCTGGACGCGCTCGACGCGCCGTCGGAGGACCGGCGGCCGTCGTTGCGCAAGCGGTTCGTCCGGACCGCCTTGCCGCCGCTGATCGCGTTCGCCCTGCTGCTGGGCGTGTGGCAGGCGTTGTGGGCGCTGGCGTTCTGGCCGGAGTACCAGCTTCCGTCGCCCGCTTCGGTGTGGTCGGCGGTGGTCGAGGCGGTCCAGACCGGCCGGGCGTTCGAGGTGCTGTGGACCTCGGTGAGCCGCGCCGTGCTCGGGTTCCTCACCGCCGTGGTGATCGCCACGCCGCTGGGGTTGCTGATCGCCAAGGTGCGGGTGGTGCGCGCGGCCATCGGGTCGTTGCTGACCGGCCTGCAGTCCCTGCCGTCGGTGGCGTGGGTGCCGGCGGGCATCCTGTGGTTCGGCGCGACGCCCGCGACCATCTACTTCGTGGTGCTGATGGGCTCGGTGCCGTCGATCGCGAACGGCCTGGTGTCGGGCGTCGACCAGATCCCGCCGCTGCTGCCGCGGGTCGGCCAGGCGCTGGGCGCGGGTCGGATGGCGGCGGCGCGGCACATCCTGCTGCCCGCCGCCCTGCCGGGTTACCTGGCCGGGTTGAAGCAGGGGTGGGCGTTCTCGTGGCGGTCGCTGATGGCGGCGGAGATCATCGCCACGTCCCCGCAACTCGGTGAGGGGCTGGGGCAGTACCTGCACAACGGGTCGGCGTTGAACGACATCTCGATGGTGATCGCGGCGATCTTCCTGATCCTGCTGGTCGGCGTGGGGATCGAACTGCTGGTGTTCCGCCCGTTGGAGCGGGCGGTGCTGCGTGCGCGCGGATTGACGGGCGCGCTGTGACCGCGCTGGTGGCCGTGGCGCACGGCAGCCGTGATCCGCGGTCGGCGGCCGTGGTGCACGAGTTGCTGGACGTGGTGCGGGCGTTGGCGCCGTCGGTGGACGTGCGGGGGTCGTTCCTGGACCTGTCCGTGCCGCTGCTGGGTGACGTGCTGCGCGGGGTGCACGCGGACGGCCACCGTTCGGCCGTGGTGGTGCCGTTGTTGTTGGGCAAGGCGTTCCACGCGCGGGTGGACGTGCCGAGTGCCGTGGCGGACACGCGGTTGCCCGGCTTGGACGTGACGATCGCCGACGTGCTCGGCCCCGATCCCCGGCTCGAGTCGGCGGCTCTGCGGCGGCTGGCGTCGGTCGGCATCCGTTCACGTGACCGCACGCTGGGCGTGGTCCTGGCCGGCGCGGGCTCGTCCCACCCGCCGGCCAACGCCCTGGTCTCCTCCATCGCCGCCCGGTGGGCCGCGGGCTCCGGCTGGGCGGGCGTGGAGGCCGCCTTCGCCTCCGCGGCCACGCCCGACGTCCCCACCGCCGTCGCCCGCCTGCGCGCCCGGGGCGCGCGCCGCGTCGCCGTGGCGTCGTGGTTCCTGGCCCCGGGCTTCCTGCCGGACCGCGTCACCCGTCTGGCGGGCCCGGACGCGATCATCGCCCCACCGCTGGGCCCGGACCCGGAAGTGGCCGAACTGGTCCTGCACCGCTACTACTCCGCGCTCACCGCCGGGCTGGCCGAGACCGCCTGACCCGCGCGCAGGCGTGCGGCGTCCCGGCCGGGTGGCGCGCCGAACAGGCGGCGGTACTCGCGGTTGAACTGCGTCGGGCTGTCGTAGCCCACGAGGTGCGCGACGCCGACGACGTCCCCGGCGCCGGCGACCAGCAGCGAGCGGGCCTCCTGGAGGCGGATGCGCTTCTGGTACTGCAACGGGCTCATCGCGGTGACGGCGCGGAAGCGCCGGTGCAGCGCGGACGGGCTCATCCCGGCCAGCCGGGACAGGTCGTCGACGCGCATCGGCTCGGCGTAGTTGTCGCGGATCCACTGGATCACCCGGTTGACGTGGGCCAGGGCGCTGTCGGCCAGGCCGATCTGGCGGATCATGCCGCCGTGCGGGCCGGTGAGCAGCCGCCACAGGATCTCCCGCTCGACCAGCGGCGCGAGGACGGGCACGTCCTCGGGGTGGTCGAGCAGCCTGAGCAGCCGGACGACGGCGTCGAGCAGGTCGGGTCCGGCCGTCCCGGTCGCGATGGCGGGCTCCGCCGCGCGGCCGGCCCGGGCCTGGAGCAGGAGCGGCGCGATGGCCTCCGGCCGCAGCACGAGGCCCATGGCCAGCGCGGGAACCTGCGGGCTCGCCAGGAAGTTGCCGGTGACCGGCAGGGTGGCGGTGACCACCAGGCACTGCCCCGCCCGGTACTCCAGGACCTGGTCGCCGAGCAGGACTCGCTTGCCGCCCTGGGCCATGACGACCAGCAGCGGCGAGGTGAGCGACTGCCCCTCCGGCTCTGAAGTGTCCACTTTGGACACGTAGAGGCCGTCGACCGGCGTCGTCATGTCCGGGCGGGCATGGGCGGCGATGATGGCGGACAGCTCGGTCAGGACATCGGGGCGCACACACCACGGAACCACTCGCGGTGGCCGCCGGCAAGGTCACTCCACGACGCGGTCGAGCCGGATCGGGAGGGTCCGGTGGCGGACCCCGGTGGCGTGCCAGACGGCGTTGGCGATCGCGGCCGCAGTGCCGACGTTGCCGATCTCGCCGGCGCCTTTGATGCCCAGCGGGATGCCGGGTTCGTGGTCGTGCACGAACCCGGCTTCGACGTCGGGCACGTCGGCGTGCGCGGCGATGTGGTAGCCGGCGAAGTCCGCGTTCACCTGCCGGCCCGTGTTCCGGTCGCGGACGCCCTCCTCGTGCAACGCCATGGACAGCCCGCCGATCATCCCGCCCACGACCTGGCTGCGCGCGGTGAGCGGGTTGACCACCCGGCCTACGGCGAACACCCCGAGCAGGCGCCGCACGCGCACCTCGCCGGTCGCCGGGTCCACGGTCACCTCCGCGAACACCGCGCTGTAGGCGTGCCGTTCCATGGCGGGCAGGTCGCCGAGCAGCTGCGTGGTGTCCGCCGTGACGGTCAGCGGCCGGTCGGGCTCGCCCAGCCGGTCGCGCAGCTTCGCCGCCGCCTCGGTGATCGCCCAGGCCCAGGACGTCGTGCCCCGGGAACCTCCGGCGCTCCAGGCCGGACCGTGGTCGCTGTCGGAGATGCGGATCCGGATCAGCCCGGTGTCGACGCCCAGGGCGTCGGCGGCGATCGCGGTCAACGCGGTCCGCGCGCCCGTACCGAGGTCGGTGGCGCCGACGACCACGGTGAACGCCCCGTCCGGCTCGGCGGTGATCGACGCCGACGAGGGGAACGCCCCGTTGCTGAACGACGTGGCGGCCAGCCCGGTGCCGACGAGCAGGTGCCCTTCCCGGCGCAGTCGCGGCCGGGGGTCGCGGTCGGCCCAGCCGAACCGGCGTGCCCCTTCGCGCAGGCACGCGATCAGGTTGCGGCCGCTGAACGGCAGGCCGGACACCGGGCCGACGGCGGGCTCGTTGCGCAGCCGGAGTTCGAGCGGGTCGACGCCCAGCCGCTCGGCCAGCTCGTCCATCGCCGATTCGAGGGCGAACGAGCCGGGCGTCGTGCCGGGACCGCGCATCGAGAACGGCGGCAGCACGTCGAGCGGGACCGCGTTCAGCCGGGTGCGGATCGCCGCGGCGCCGTAGAGCGCCTTGGTGATCTCCGTGCAGCCCTCGATGTACTCGGCGAGCGGTGAGAGCTCGAACGCGGCCTCGTGGTAAATCGCCCGCAGCCGGCCGTCGGCGTCGGCGCCCAGCCGAACCCGCTGGTCGATCCGCGGTCGCCTCGCGGTCGACAGGAAGACCTGGTCACGGGTCAGCACCACGCGCACGGGCCGGCCGAACCGCGTGGTGGCCATCACCGCCAGGATCAGTTGCGGGCCGCACAGCCCTTTGGACCCGAAACCGCCGCCCACGTGCTCGGCGCGGACGCGGACCTGGTCGGGCTTCAACGAGAACAGCGTGGCCAGGGTGTTGGCGACGATGAACGGCCCCTGGTTGGAGTCGACGGCTTGCAGGCGCTCGTCCTCCCACCACGCGACCGCGGCGTGCGGCTCCATGGCGCTGCAATGCTCTTCGGGCGTGCGGTAGCGCTCGTCGACCACCACCGCGGACGCGGCCAGTTCGGCGTCCACGTCACCGACGTCCGCCGGCAGGTCGAACAACGCCAACGCCGGCCGGGCCGCCGGGTGGTCGGCCGAGAAGTCCAGGTCGTGCGGCTGCTCGTCATAGGTCACCGGGAGCGCGTCGGCGGCGGCCTTCGCCTGCTCGGGTGTCTCCGCCACGACGAGCGCCACGGGGCGGCCGGCGAAGGGGACCACGTCGTCCTGCAACAGCTGCAGGCCGCCGTCGGGGCCGAAGAAACCCCCTGCCTCCGGGTTGAGCCGGGGCGCGTTCGTGTGGTCGATCACGCCCAGCACTCCCGGCATGCCCAGCACGGCCGCGGCGTCCACGGCCCGGATGCGGCCGCGGGAGACGGTGGACGTGACGATCCAGCCGTGGGCCAGGCCCGGAAACCGCTCGTCGGCCGCGTAGCGCACGCGGCCGGTGACCTTGGCCGGTCCCTCGATCCGGGGCTGTGCGGTGCCGACGGCGTTCACGGGCGGATCTCCTTCAGGACGGCCTGGACCAGGTTGCGCGCGAGCTTCACCTTGTAGCCGTTGTCGGGCAGCGGTTCCGCGGCCGACAACTCCGCGTCGGCGGCGGCCCGGAACCGCTCGGCGGTCGCGGGTCCACCCCGGAGGAACGACTCGGCGACCCGGGCGCGCCAGGGCCGTGACGCGACACCGCCGAGGGCGATCCGCACGTCGTGGACGAGCCCGTCCCGGACGTCCAGGCCGGCCGCGACCGACACGGTGGCGAAGGCGTAGGACGCGCGTTCGCGGACCTTCCGATACCGCGAGCCGGGAGAGACCGCCGTCCACGGGAGGGCTATCGCGGTGATCAGGGCGCCGGGCGGCAACGCGGTCTCCCGTTCCGGGGTGTCGCCGACCGGCCGGTAGAAGTCCGACAACGCGATCTCACCGGGACCGTCGAGCGTCTCGTAGCGCACGACCGCGTCGAACGCCGCCATCGCCACCGCCATGTCCGACGGGTGGGTGGCCGCGCAGTGCCGTGACCAGCCGAGGACGGCGTGGTTGTGGTGCTCCCCGGTGATCGCGGAGCACCCGCTGCCCGGAACCCGCTTGTTGCACGCCTGGGAGGGGTCGGCGAAGTAGGGGCACCTGGTCCGCTGCAGCAGGTTGCCGCCCACCGTCGCCATGTTCCGCAGCTGCCCCGACGCGCCCGCCAGCACCGCCTGGCTCAGCGCCGGGTACCGGCGGCGCACCTCGGGATGGGCGGCGGCGTCGCTGTTGGTCGTCGTGGCGCCGATGACCAGGCCGCCGTCCGGTGTCGCGTGGACGCCGTCGAGCGGGAGGTGGCGCACGTCCACCAGCCGGGTCGGCGCCTCGACGCCGTTCTTCATGAGGTCGACCAGGTTCGTGCCACCGCCGAGGTACCGGGCGCCGTCGTCCTCGGCTCGGAGGGCGAGGGCTTCGCGGACCTGTGTGGCGCGTCGATAGGCGAACTCCTTCACGCCTTCGCCTCCTCGGCCGTCTCGAGCACGGCGCGCACGATCGACGGGTAGGCGCCGCAGCGGCACAGGTTCCCGCTCATCCGCTCGCGCACCTCCGCCGCGTCCAACTCCGGGGCCGCGACATCCGGGGAGACGTCGGCGGTGACGGCACTCGGCCAGCCCGCCGCGTGCTCCGCCAACACCCCGACCGCCGAGCAGAGCTGCCCGGACGTGCAGAAGCCGCACTGGAAGCCGTCGAGCCGAACGAACGCCCGCTGGATCGGCCGCAGGTCACCGTCGCCCGCGAGGCCTTCGACGGTGGTGACCTCCGCGCCCTCGGCGGCGACCGCCAGGGTCAGGCACGACACCACCCGCCTGCCGTCGAGCAGCACCGTGCAGGCTCCGCACTGGCCGTGGTCACAGCCCTTCTTCGGTCCCGTGTGGTCGAGCCCGTCGCGCAACGCGTCGAGGAGCGTCGTGCGGTTGTCGACGGTCAGGCCGTGCGTGGTGTCGTTGACGCGGAGGGAAATCGCGGTGCGGGTGCCGTTGGTCAACATCTCTCCCGTTCGGCGGCGCGAATGGCTGACGACAAGCCATGTAAGCAGCGCCGGGAGGCGGGGGGTGAGCCCAGAACTCGCGGACTCTTGCCCGATCCTGCCCGTTCAGACGTCCTGGGGCCGTTCTTCCGCTTCCAGGGCGGCGACCAGGCGGTCCATGACGTGGAGAGCCGTGCGCAGGTCGGTCAGGTCCATCTGGGCCGAGATGCGGTTGGTGAAGGCGTGCTGGGCTTGGGAGAGGCGGGAGACGGCGTCGTAGCCCGCCGGGGTCGGGCGGAACAGCTTGGCGCGTTTGTGGGCCGGGTTCGGCAGGTACTCGGCCAGGCCCTTCGCCACCAGCAGGTCGGCGATGCGCTGCACGCTCTGCCTGGTCAGGCTCATCTCCCGGGCGATGCCGGACACCGGCAGGGGCTCGCGCAGGACGGCGCCCAGCACCTGCCACCACGCGGCGGTCAGGCCGACCGGCTTCGTCATCACCTCCGCCGCTTCGAGGAAGCCGCCGTAGAGCCGGAACGTGCGCATGATGACCTCAGTCAGCACGTCCCCCGCCTCGGTGCGCGGCTCGACCTCGCTCACGAGACCGCGGCGACGAGCCTGCCGAACCACGCCGGGTCGCCCGTCCGGTACAGCCCGTACCACGCCTCCAGCACGGCAGGCTCGTACAGGTCCAGCTCCGCGAAGATCTCCCGCGCGAACTCCAGCGCCGACGCCGCACCGGCCGTGATCAGGCCGTCCGCCCGAACGGCACGCTCCGGGCCGAACAACGCCGCACCGGTGTACCCCGGCACGGACGCCAACTGCTCGACCGCGTTGCCACCGTGCGCACGCGAGTTCAGCAGGCCCTCGGCGGCCAGGCCGATGGTCGCACCGCAGATGCCCGCCACCGGCACGCCCGCGTCCAGCCAGCGCCGCGCCGCCACCGCGAACACGGAGTTGCCACCGCGCTCCCACGTGCTCGCGCCCGGCAGGATCAGCATCGCGCTGTCCGCCGGGTCGACGTCGGCCAGCACGAGGTCCGGCGTGATCCGCAGGCCGCCGAGGGACGTCACCGGGTCGAGCGTCGCGCCGACCGTCCGCACCCGGTAGCGACCGGGCTCCTTCTGGAACTGCGGTGTGTTGATCTGCGCCGTCGCGTACCCGAACTCCCAGTCGGCCAGCGTGTCGTACACCGCGAGGTGAACCGTCTCCGTCATCATGACAGCACCCTGTCACTTTGACAGCATCCTGTCAATGACGTCGGGATCGTAGAGTGCCGCCCATGGCAGACGAGCTGGTCCACTACGAGGTGCGGCGTGGCATCGCGACGATCACGCTGGACTCCCCCCACAACCGCAACGCCCTGTCCGCACGGCTGCGCGCCGAGCTGACCGGGCACCTGGAGACCGCCACGGCCGACGACGCCGTGCGCGTGATCGTGCTGAGCCACACCGGACCGGTGTTCTGCTCGGGCATGGACCTCAAGGAGGCGGGCGGCGCGAGCGCGGGCGAGCAGGGCGTCAACGAGTTCCCCGCGATCCTGCGGCAGCTCTGGACGAGCCCCAAGCCCGTGGTGGCCCGGCTGGCGGGCCCCGCGCGCGCGGGCGGCGTCGGCCTGGTCGCGGCGTGCGACATCGCGGTCGCGGTGGACACGGCCACGTTCGCGTTCAGCGAGGTCCGCATCGGCGTGGTGCCCGCCGTCATCTCGGTGACCGTGCTGCCCCGCCTGCTCCCCCGGGCCGCGCACGAGCTGTTCCTGACCGGCGAGACGTTCGCCGCACCGAGGGCCGTCGCGATCGGACTGATCAACTCGGCCGTGCCCGCGGACGACCTCGACACCGAGGTCACCCGCTACACCGACATGCTCGCCCTGGGCGCGCCGAACGCCCTCGCCGCCACCAAGCGGATGCTCCGGGAACCGCGGTCCAGCGACCTGGACGAGGTGTTCGCCGACATGCTGGCCCTGTCCGCACGGCACTTCGGCGGACCCGAGGGCCAGGAGGGCATCGCCGCGTTCACGGGCAAGCGCAAGCCGTCCTGGGTGCCGACCGGGGACTAGTCGGTGTAGACGACGGTCAGGACGCGGTCGCCCAGCTCGGCGGTTCGGGCCGCCGCGTCCGACAGCACGGCCTCGACGTCGGCGTTCCCGCCCTCCCACTCCAGCACGTGCTCGCCCTCGGGCAGCCACGACAGGTCGGTCAGGCAGTCGTACAGCGCGTCCAGGTTGTGCCCGAACCAGTCGGGGAAGCTCAACGCCTCCGCGATCGCCCCGATGGCGGCCTTCTTGGAGCGCGCACCCCGGCGCACCACGTGTCGGTGGGTCATTTCCGCACGTCCACGACGACGAACGACTCGTAGTGGTCGCCGGTGTAGTACACCTCGTCGGACGACCCCGTCACGAGCCGCCGCGCGCCGCGGTCGTCACTGCCCGGTGTCGGCACGGTGTACTCCCGGTAGTAGTCGGACGGCTTGGCGGGCAGCCGCTTCTCGCGGTTCTGGAACGTCACGCCGTCGTTGCGCGGGTACGGGAACGGCCCGCCCCTGCCGATCAGCTCCCACGTGGCCCGCGCCTGCTCGGGCAGGCTCGACAGCGACTTCACCGGCAACCCGGAGTCCGCGCCGGGCACCCCCGAAGCCGACACCGAAGGCGGCGCGGGGTCCGACGACGTGCCGGTGAGGTCCTTGGCGAAGTAGCCGACCACGACCAGCGCGATCAGGCCGAGCAGTGCGACGGAGAGCCGCCGGGCGGGAGTCACGGCTCCAGAGCCTACGAAGGCTCGCCCGCGTCCACCTTCCGGGGCTGCGCGTCGTCAACCGCCGGCGGCACCTTGGGCACCGGGTTGAACCTGGTCGAGGCGTTGTCCACGACCCGGTCGATCAGCCGCGCCAAGCCCAGCGCCGCCGGCAGCAGCACGCACATGAGCAGTGCGAACTGGAACGGGAACGCCAGCTGCGCCAGCCACAGCTCGACCCCGTCCCACCACTGCTCGAACGCGTCAACCACGGTGCCGAGCGTAGTCCCGTGACGCGCTTCACCGCACACGGATCACTACGCCTCGGTAAGTTGCCCGCATGTTCGCCGTCTACGCCGCCGAGCCGAGCCCGCAAGACCCGATCGCCGCCCTGCGCGTGGGCGAACGACCGGAGCCCGACGTCCCGGAGGGTTGGGTGAGGGTGGCCGTGAAAGCGGCGAGCCTGAACATGCACGACCTGTGGACGCTGCGGGGCGTGGGGATCAAGCCGGAGCAGTTCCCGATGATCCTCGGCTGCGACGGCGCGGGCGTGCTCGACGACGGCACGGAGGTCGTGCTGCACTCCGTGATCGGCGACCCGGACTGGTTCGGCGACGAGACGCTGGACCCGCGCCGCACCCTGCTCACCGAGAAGCACCAGGGCACGTTCGCCGACTACGTGGTGGTCCCGAAGCGCAACGCGTTGCCGAAGCCCGCGGGGCTGAGCTTCGCCGAGGCGGCGTGCATGGGCACGGCGTGGCTGACCGCGTACCGGATGCTGTTCGTGAACTCGGGGCTGCGGCCGGGGCAGACGATGCTGGTGCAGGGCGCGTCCGGTGGCGTGTCGACGGCGTTGGTGCAGCTGGGCCGTGCGGCGGGGTTCCGGGTGTGGGTGACCGGCCGCACGGAGGAGAAGCGCGCGTTGGCCGAGGGCCTGGGCGCGCACGCGACGTTCGAGTCCGGCGCGCGCCTGCCCGAACGGGTGGACGCGGTGTTCGAGACCGTCGGCAAGGCCACCTGGTCGCACTCGATGAAGGCGCTCAAGCCGGGCGGCACCATCGTCATCTCGGGCGCGACCAGCGGTGACGCGTCCGCGGCCGAGCTGCCGCGGCTGTTCTTCCTTCAGCTGCGGGTGGTCGGCTCGACCATGGGCACGCGCGAGGAGCTGCGCGACCTGCTCGCGTTCTGCGACCTGACCGGCCTGCGCCCGCAGATCGGCGCGCGGCTGCCGTTCGAGCGGGTCGAGGAGGGCATGCGGGCGATGCTCGACGGCGAGACGGCCGGAAAGATCGTCTTCGCTCGCGACTGACGGATTCAATCGTCCGGACGTACAAAAGGCAGGTCCCCGAATGGTGTGATCGAACAAACCCGGTACCACTCGACCGGCGTACGGTTCGCCGCACACCAATCCACCGAGGGAGCTGGACGAATGACGGTGCAGGACGGATTCGGCCGGGGCAGCGGCGTGTTCCGCCGCAAGCCGATCGAGCAGATCAGTGACGAGAAGACGACGCTGACCCGGACCCTGGGGCTGTGGCAGCTCACCGCGATCGGCATCGGCGGCATCATCGGCGCGGGCATCTTCTCGCTGGCCGGCGCCGTGGCCAACAAGACCGCGGGTCCGGCCGTGCTGATCTCGTTCCTCGTCGCGGGCATCGCCAGCGCCGCCGCCGCGTTCTCCTACGCGGAGTTCGCGGGCCTGATCCCGAAGGCGGGCTCGGCCTACACCTACGGCTACGCCGTGCTCGGCGAGATCGTCGGCTGGTTCATCGGCTGGGACCTGCTGCTGGAGTACACCGCGATCGTGGCCGTGGTGGCGATCGGCATCAGCGGCTACTTCACCGAGCTGCTGAACCTGCTGCACATCGACCTTCCGGTGTGGATGCTCGGCGCGCCAGGCACCGAGACCGGTGACGTCGCGGCGGGCAGCTACAAGGTCAACCTGTTCGCCGTGCTGCTGTGCCTGCTGATCGCGTTCGTGCTCAACATGGGCATGAAGAACGCGGCCCGCTTCGAGACGACCCTGGTGTACCTGAAGGTCGCCGTGGTGCTGTTGGTGATCGTCGTCGGCGCGTTCCACATCAACACCGACAACTACAACCCGTTCTTCCCGTTCGGCATCTCCGGCGCGCTCACCGGCGCGGCCACGGTGTTCTTCGCGGTGTTCGGCTACGACGCCATGAGCACGGCCGCGGAGGAGTCCAAGGACTCCCAGAAGCACATGCCGAAGGCGATCATCTACTCCCTGGCCGCCTCGATGGTGCTGTACGTGCTGGCCTGCCTCGTGCTGACCGGCATGGTCAACTACAAGGACGTGGACGCGGAGAGCGCGTTCGCCTCGGCGTTCTCCGACATCGGCCTGCCGGCGCTGGGCATCATCATCTCCGTCGGCGCGGTGCTGGGCATCACGACGGTGCTGTTCACGTTCCTGATGGGCGCGGCACGCGTGGGCTACTCGATGTCGCGTGACGGCCTGCTGCCGAAGTGGTTCGCCAAGACCCACCCGGTCAAGCACGTGCCGACGCGCACCACGTGGGTGCTCGGCATCGCGTCCGCCGTCATCGCGGGCTTCCTGCCCATCGCCGAGGCCGCCGAGCTGACCAACATCGGCATCCTGCTGGCGTTCGTGGTGGTCTGCGTCGCGGTGATCGTGCTGCGGTACAAGCAGCCGAACCTGCCGCGCACGTTCAAGACGCCGGGCATGCCGGTCGTGCCGGTCGTCGGCGTGGTGTTCTCGCTGTGGCTGATCACGTTCCTGGCGCCGGAGACGTGGCTGCGCTTCGCCGTGTGGTTCGTCATCGGGCTGGTCGTGTACTTCACCTACAGCAGGCGCAAGTCAGTCCTCAACGACCCCGCGCCGGTCGACGCCCAGGACTGAGTCGCACCAGCCCTCGACCACGTCGGCGAGCACGGCCATCGGCAACGGCCCGCCGCCCAGCACGAGGTCGTGGAACGCCTTGATGTCGAAGCGGTCGCCCAGCCTCCGCTCCGCCTCGCCGCGCAGGCGCTGGATCTCCAGCCGCCCCACCATGTAGGACAGCGCCTGCGCGGGGTTCTCGATGTACCGGTCGACCTCGGAGATGATGTCCACGTCCGGCATGACGGCGTTGGCGCGCAGGTAGTCCACGGCCTGCCGGCGCGTCCACCGCAACGAGTGCAGGCCGGTGTCCACCACGAGCCGGGCGGCGCGCAGCGAGTCTCCCGACAGCATGCCCAGCCGCGCCACGTCGTCGCTGTAGAGGCCCATCTCGTCGGCCAGCCGTTCGGCGTAGAGGGCCCAACCCTCCAGGTAGGACTCGACGGAGGCGACCCGGCGCAGCAGCGGCAGGTCGCCGACCTGCTGGGCCAGCGCGATCTGGAAGTGGTGCCCTGGCACGCCCTCGTGGAACGCGGTGGACTCGGCGCTGAACCGCTCCCGCTGCTCGGCCTGGTGGGTGTTGACGAAGTAGGTGCCCGGCCGGGAACCGTCCATCGCCGGGTCCATGTAGTAGGCCAGCGGGGCGTTCGGCGCTTCCGCCTCCGGCACCACCTCCACCGCGCAGCGGCCGTGCGGGACCGAGCCGAACCAGTCCCCCGCGACCTCCTCGGCACGGGCGATGGTCGCCGCCGCCAGCGTCACCATGTCCTCGGCGCCGCGCCAGCGCAGCTCCGGGTCGGCGAGCAGGCGGGCGCGCACGCCGGCGGCCGTGGTCGGGCCGAACACCCGGTTGCCGATCTCCTCGTACTCCCGGTCCAGCTCCTCGATCAGGTTCAGGCCGATCCGGTGCAGTTCCTCGGGCGTGTGGCCGGTGGTGGTGTACATGCGGACCAGGTCCGCGTAGATCAGGTCGCCGTCGGGCAGCCAGCACAGGCCCGGCCGGTCCTCGCCACGGCCCCGTCCGACGATCTCGGTGCGCAGGAAGTCGCGGTAGCGGGCGATGGCCGGGCGCACGGTCTCGTGCAGCAGCCGGGCGCACACCGCGGCGAACGGCGTGCCGCGCAACGGGGTGGCCAGGGGGTCCTGGTCGTCGTCCAGGTAGCGGCCGATGCGGTGCACGGCGGCTTCCACCAGGTGTCTCAGCGGGCGTCGGACGGAGTCGCGTTGTCTTCGGGTCAGCGCGTCCAGGTAGGCGGGCAGGGACGACAGCCGGGTCAGGTAGGCCTGCCGCGCCCGGTCGTCGGAGGGCACGATCAGGGGCAGCGCGCCGAGCAGGACGGCGAGCGGGGCGGTGAGGCCTTCGGCGTGGGTGTGCTCGACCAGGTGGGCGTCCAGGCGGTGCACCAGGCTCCACGCCTGCTGCACGACCACCGCACGCGTCACCGGGTCGTCGTCCTCGGCGCGGGCGCGCCGTGCGATGTCCTCGGCGCGGGCGCGCAGCTCGCGTCCGCCCTCGGCGCTCGGGTCCGGCAGTCGGTCGTCCCAGCCGGGGATGCCCAGCAGCGTCGCCATGAGGGGCTCGGCGTCCAGGACCAGGGTCAACATCTCGTCGGCGAGCTCGCGCGCGGTGGTCACGCCGTCATTCTGTGGTGCTAGACCGGGGAAATGCGCGTGATCGCGACGGAAAGGGCCTGGCGTGCCTCGGCGACCAGCCGTGCCACCACCTCGGCGGCCGGGGCCGGTCGGACCAGCGCGTAGGTCTGCCCGGCCCACAACGACATCAGCTCCGGGTCGCCGGTCGCGCGCACCGGCCGGGTCAGGTGGTGCACCTCCGGGTACGCGGCGGGGGCCTGCTCCTGGTTCTCCACCAGGAACCGGTTCACCAGGCCGCGCGCCGGACGTCCGCTGAACGCCCTGGTCAACGCCGTGCGGCGGGTGCCTTCGGCCAACGCCTGGCGGTGCGCGGCGGACGTGCCCGCTTCCGGCGTGGCCAGGAACGCGGTGCCGAGCTGCGCCGCGACCGCACCCGCGGTGATGACGGCGGCCACGTCCGCGCCGTGCACCAGGCCCCCGGTCGCGATCAGCGGCAGGTCCACCTTGGCGCGGACCAACCGCAGCGCGGCCAGCACGCCGAACAGCTCGCCGCCTCCGGGCGAGACGCCGTCGTCGGAGAACGTGCCGCGGTGCCCGCCCGCGTCGCTGCCCTGCACGCACAGCGCGTCCGCGCCGATCTGCGCCGCCTGCGCGGCTTCCTGCGGCGTGGTGACCGTGACGACGACCGTGGCGCCGGCGGCGTGCAGGCGGTGCACGTCCTCGGGGTTCGGCAGGCCGAACGTGAACGAGACCACCGGAACGCGCAACGCCATCACGAGTTCGAGCTTGGCGGCGTAGGAGTCGTCGTCCCACCGCGGTTCGCCCGGCTCGGTCGGCGACTGCGCCTTGACGCGCTCGCGGTAGTCGGACAGGTCGGTGGTGGACCGGGGGCCGGGGACGAACAGGTTCACCCCGAACGGCCGGTCGGTCAGCGCGGTGGTGGCGGTGATCTGCTCGGCGACCGCCTCCACGGACAGGTAGCCGGCGGCCAGGAACCCGAGACCGCCCGCCCGGCCGACCTCGGCCACGAGCGCGGGCGTGGACGCCCCACCGGCCATCGGCGCGGCGATGACGGGCACTTCGAGTCGGTCCAACATGGCGCGACCCTAACCCGCGCCACCGCCGCGGTCACGTATTTGCAGGTCCACGGCGCTCTCACGCAAAACGGCACGTTCCGAGCGTTCAACTCAGGTGTCCCGGACGCAGGACACTCGCGTTCCGGACGTAGGACACTCGCGAGAGTCCTACGTTCAGGTCGCGAGAGTCCTACGTCCGGGCAGCGGACCGGGTGGCTACGGCAGCGTGTCCAGGTGCGGCGCCACGGTGTTGGCGAACTGCCAGTTGTTGGCGGCGTCCCAGTTGATCGACCACGTCATCGCACCGCGGATGCCCGGCCAGGTCTGCGCGGGCTTGAACGAACCGCAGTTCGTGCCCTTGGCCAGGCAGTTCAGCGCCGCGTTGACGTTGGCGGGCGACTGGTAGCCGCCGCCCGCGCCCGACGGCGAGGCGGGCAGGCCCAGGCCGACCTGGTCGGGGCGCAGGCCGTTCTGCAACTGGATGCAGGCCAGCGCGACCAGGAAGTCCACCGTGCCCTGCGAGTAGACCTTCTGGTCGCAGCCGAGCATGGAGCCGGAGTTGTAGTACTGCATGTTGACCACGGTGAGGATGTCCTTCACCGCCAGCGCCAGCTTGAAGTACTCCTGGCCGGTGGACTGCATGTCGATGGTCTGCGGCGCCATCGCGATGACCTTGCCGCCGCCCGCGTGGATCGCGCGCAACGCCTGCGCCATGTAGGTCGAGTTGACGCCGTTCTCCAGGTCGATGTCCACGCCGTCGAACCCGTAGTTCGCGATCAGGGTCTTGACGCTGTTGGCGAAGTTCGTCGCCGCGGTGGAGTTGCCGACGCTGATGGTGCCCTTCTCGCCGCCGACCGAGAGGATCACCTTCTGGCCCCGGCCCTGCAGCGTGCGCACGTCGGCTTTGAACTGGGCGTCGGTGTAGCCGCCGAGCTTGCTCGACAGGGTCGGGTCGAGGGTGAACGAGACCGCGCCCGGAGTGGTGGTGGCGTCGGCGAACGCGACGGCCACGATGTCGTACGTGGTGGGCACGTCGGCGAGCTTGAGCACGCGCGAGCCGTTGTCGAAGTTGTGCCAGTAGCCCGTGAGCGCGTGCTTGGGCAGCGTCGGGTCGGGGTTGCCCGGCGTCGTGGTCGTCGTCGTGGTCGTCGTGGTCGTGGTGGTGCTCGTGCTCGTGCTGGTGGTGGTGGTGGTAGTGGTGCTCGTCGGCGGGGTGCCGGGGCCGTCGAGGCTCACGTCGTCGGCGTAGAACGTCGGCTGGCCGTACCAGCCGTGCACGTAGATCGTGACGCTGGAGGTCGCGCCGGTGGTGAAGTCGATCGAGAGCTGGCCGAAGCCCGCCGAACCCGGCGTCCAGGTGCTCTTGTCGCCGCTGCCGGTGCCGGTCACGCCGAGGTACACGTAACTGCCCTGGACCCACGCGGACAGCTTGTACGCGGTGTTGGCCTGCACGGTGACCGTCTGGGAGCAACGCGCGTTGTCCTGGCCCGCGGGAGTGCCGGCCATGGCGCTCGTGCCGCTGCGCTTGGTCGTGGTCACGGCGGTGGCCGCGGCACTGCACGTCCACCCGCCGGTGCCGCCCTCGAACCCGGGGTTGGCGACCAGGTTGGCGGCCGACGCGCTGCCCGCGACCACCAGGGTCAGGCCCGCGATGGCCAGCAGACCCGCCAGCACCGCGCCCAGTGCGCGTCTCGTCCTCGGAACCACGTCCACCTCCACGTTCTCGTCGGCGGCCAAAGCCCAGCACAGGTGACGTGGGCCACTCGAAAAATGGACTAGACCACTGGGACTTGTCAAGGGTGTGAACAATGATCCGATGACGTTCACCGTTGATGACGCGATCCGGATCGCACGGGCGGCCCACGACGGGCAGGTCGACAAGTCCGGCTGGCCGTACATCGGCCACCCGCTGCGCGTGATGGCCCTGGTGTCCGGCGAGCACGCGCGCATGGCGGCCGTGCTGCACGACGTCGTCGAGGACACTTCCGTCACCGCCGACGACCTGCTCGCGGCCGGGTGCCCGCCGGAGGTGGTGGCCACCGTCCTCGCGTTGAGCCACCGTGACGGCGAGTCACAGGAGGACTACCTCGCCCGAGTGCTCGCCGACCCGGTCGCGGTGGAGGTGAAGCGGGCCGACATCGCGGACAACACGTCACCGCCGCGACTGGCCCTGCTGGACACCCCGACCCAGGACCGACTGCGCGCGAAGTACTCCCGGGCACTGGACATCCTGGGTCGGTGACCCGGCCTTCACAGCCTCGTGACACTTGCGGCGGAGATCACGTCGTATTTGGTCGCGCAAGCCCCTGACGTGCGGCATCATAGTAGGTGAACCGATACAGATGGACGACCGAAAGGCGACATGACCACCCTTCTGGAGACCGTTCGCACGTACTTCGCCACCCGGCGGCAGATCCGCAAGCGGGAAGCGGACCTGAACCGCGAGTTGGCCGCCTACGACACCCCGAGCGCTCGGATGGACATGGAAGCCATCCTCGCCCGGCACTCCACCCACGAGGCGCGTGAGATCGAAGCGATCCTCCGCCGCCAGGCGCTCAGCACCACGCTGCGCAACCACGGCTGAGCCGCCGCACCCCTTCGAGGGCCTTCAGGACAGGGGCGTCCTGAGGGCCCTTCCGTTCATTCCGACTCGCCGTCCCACAGCGAGCCGAGCAGCTCGGCGGGCACGATCCGCACCGGGAACGGCAGCGTCGCGTCGAACGGCTTCTCCCCCTGCACCTCGACCACCTGCTGGTAGCAGCCCTCGGGGTCGAGTTCGAACACCGCCAACACGGGTTCCTGCGGATCGATAACCCAGTAGCTGATCACGCCCATCCGCTCGTAGGCCGTCATCTTGATCGTCAGATCGCGAATACCCGTGCTCGGCGAGAGCACTTCCACCGCCAGCAATGGGGCGACGGGCAACAACTTGTCGGTGAAGTCGGCGCGACGAGCGACGAGGACGTCGGGCTGCACTTCGGTATTCGAGGACACCTGCACGGTGAACGGGGCGGGTAGCGCGGTCAGGTCAGCGGGGCACACGGCGCGCAAGCGCCCGCAAAGCTCGGCCACGATTTCCTGGTGCCGGTACCCCGGTGCCAGGCTCACGAGCAGGTGCCCGTCGACGAGCTCGTAACGGCGTCCGTCATCAGGCATGTCCTCCAGGTCTTCGACCGTGTAGGAGCTGCCTTCGTGTCCGCCCATGACGGTCATGGTCCCCTCCTTCCGGTTGGTGCGCCAACCATGGCACGGAGAACACCCGGAAAAGCGATCCGCGCCGAACAGCCACCCGAAGATGTGCCGGTCGGCGCGGATTTGGCCAGGGGTACTACTTCTTGCCCTTGTCCTTGCCGCCGGAGTCGTCGGTCGACAATGCGGCGACGAAGGCTTCCTGGGGGACCTCGACGCGGCCCACCATCTTCATCCGCTTCTTGCCTTCCTTCTGCTTCTCCAGCAGCTTGCGCTTGCGGGTGATGTCACCGCCGTAGCACTTCGCGAGCACGTCCTTGCGAATGGCGCGGATCGTCTCGCGGGCGATCACGCGCGCGCCCACGGCCGCCTGGATCGGCACCTCGAACTGCTGCCGCGGGATCAGCTCGCGCAGCTTGCTGGCCATCTTCGTGCCGTACCCGTACGCGTGGTCCTTGTGCACGATCGCGCTGAACGCGTCCACCGGCTCGCCCTGCAGCAGGATGTCCACCTTCACCAGGTCCGCGTCCTGCTCGCCCGACTCCTCGTAGTCCAGCGAGGCGTAGCCGCGCGTGCGCGACTTCAACGCGTCGAAGAAGTCGAAGATGATCTCGCCGAGCGGCATCGTGTAGCGCAGCTCGACGCGGTCCTCGGACAGGTAGTCCATGCCGCCGAGCTGGCCGCGCTTGGACTGGCACAGCTCCATGATCGCGCCGATGTACTCGCTGGGCGCGATGATCGTGCACTTGGTGACCGGCTCGTAGACCTCGGCGCGCTTGCCGTCGGGCCAGTCGGACGGGTTGGTCACCACGTGCTCGGTGCCGTCGTCCATCACCACGCGGTAGACCACGTTGGGCGCGGTGGAGATCAGGTCCAGGCCGAACTCGCGCTCCAGTCGGTCGCGGGTGATCTCCAGGTGCAGCAGGCCGAGGAACCCGCACCGGAAGCCGAAGCCCAGGGCGGCCGACGTCTCCGGCTCGAACGTCAGCGCGGCGTCGTTGAGCTGCAACTTCTCCAGCGCCTCGCGCAGGATCGGGTAGTCCGAGCCGTCCACCGGGTACAGCCCGGAGTAGACCATCGGGCGCGGCTCGCGGTAGCCGGCCAGCGGCTCGGTGGCGCCGTGCTTCTCGGCCGTGACGGTGTCACCGACCTTCGACTGGCGCACGTCCTTCACGCCGGTGATCAGGTAGCCCACCTCGCCGACGCCCAGGCCGACGCTCGGCTTCGGCTCGGGCGAGATGATGCCCACCTCGAGCAGCTCGTGGGTCGCGTTGGTCGACATCATCCGGATCCGCTGGCGCGGGGTGATCTTGCCGTCGACCACGCGGATGTAGGTCACCACGCCGCGGTAGGTGTCGTACACCGAGTCGAAGATCATCGCGCGGGGCGGGGCGTCGGCGTCGCCGACCGGCGCGGGCACCCGCTTGACGACCTCGTCCAGCAGCGCGCCGACGCCGAGGCCGGTCTTGGCCGAGACGCGCAGCACCTCCTCGGGCTCGCAGCCCACGATGTGGGCGAGCTCCTTGGCGTACTTGTCCGGGTCCGCGGCGGGCAGGTCGATCTTGTTCAGCACCGGGATGATGGTGAGGTCGTTCTCCATCGCCAGGTACAGGTTGGCCAGCGTCTGCGCCTCGATGCCCTGCGCGGCGTCGACCAGCAGCACGGTGCCCTCGCACGCCTCCAGGGCGCGCGAGACCTCGTAGGTGAAGTCGACGTGACCCGGTGTGTCGATCATGTGCAGCACGTGGTCCTGGCCGTCGACCTGCCACGGCAGCCGCACGTTCTGCGCCTTGATCGTGATGCCGCGCTCGCGCTCGATGTCCATCCGGTCGAGGTACTGCGCGCGCATCGCCCTGGCGTCGACCACGCCGGTGAGCTGCAACATGCGATCGGCCAGGGTCGACTTGCCGTGGTCGATGTGCGCGATGATGCAGAAGTTCCGGATGAGCTCCGGAGGCGTGAACGTCTGGTCGGCGAACGTGCTCACTCAGGTTCCTCGCACACGAAGGACGGGGGATCGACCCATCTTCTCACGTCACGGCGTCGTGGCGTTCCGCGCGTACGTGACCGACACCATATGCTGCCCGCCGTGTACGCGAACGGTGAAGACGCCAGGCCCTCGAGGGGCGCGGTGCGCGAGGTCCACACGGCCGCGGTGGCGGCCACCCTGGAGTACTCGCCCGACCTGGACGGCCTGGCCGACCCCGGTGAGGTGGTCTGGGCCTGGGTCCCGTTCGAGGAGGACCCGAGCCGCGGCAAGGACCGGCCGCTGCTGGTCGTCGGCCGCCACCGCCGGGCGCTGCTCGGCCTGATGCTGACCAGCAAGACCCCCGACCGGCACGAGGTGGACGACTGCCTCGACCTGGGCTCGGGCCGCTGGGACCGCGACGGCAGGCGCTCCTACGTGCGGCTCGACCGGGTGTTCGAGCTGGACGAGGACGACATCCGCCGGGAGGGCTCGGTGCTGGAGCCGGAGCGGTTCTCGCTGGTCGTGGACGCGCTGCGACGCCTGGGCTGGCGCTAGGTGTAGTGACTAATGAGGTTGTTGACGGCGTGTCGGGTTGAACGCAGGGAGGACCTCCGGGCGGAGTGGATGTGTCTGACGCACCCGTTCCAGCAC
>JBFBCZ010000013.1:0-109645 GCA_040689555.1 Actinosynnema sp. NPDC051121
GGCCGCCCTGCCCGCCTGGGTCCACGACTACAACACCCACCGAGCACACAGCGCCCTCGGCGGCCAGCCACCCATCACCCGACTGACCGCCTAGACGTCAACAACGTCACGAATCAGTACAGCTAGGCCAGCCTGGTCACCTCGACCGTGACGTCCAGCGCCGAGGACGCGCCGCCCGAGTAGATGCCCTTGAGCGGCGCCACGTCGGCGTAGTCGCGGCCGTGCGCGACCCAGATGTGCCGCGGCCCGACCGGGATGGCGTTGGTCGGGTCGTAGCCCCACCAGCCGCCGGTCCAGGCCTCGATCCACGCGTGGCTCTCGCCGCGCACGGTCTCGCGGACCTCGCCGTTCGGCTTCGTGTGCAGGTAGCCGGACACGTACCGGGCCGGGACGCCCATCGCCCGGAGCAGCACGAGCGTGAGGTGCGCGAAGTCCTGGCAGACGCCCTCCCGGGCCTGCCAGGCGTCGGTGGCCGAGCTGTGCACGCCGGTCGTGCCCGAGCGGTACATCAGCTGCTCGTGCACCCAGTGCGACGCGGCCAGCACGGCGTCCGCCGGGCCGACGCCCCGCTTCAACCCCCGCGCCACGGCCGCCAGCTCGCGGTCGCGCGGCACGTACGCCGTCCAACCCAGGAACTCGGTGTACCGGTCCACCAGCGCGTCCGCCCGCAGGTCGACCCACGTGCCGGTGCGCACGGGCTCCTCCTCGGGGCCGGTCTCCACCACCGACGACGCCACCACCTTCAGCTCCACGTGCGGCGCGTGCAGGTCGAACGACGTGACCTCGGTGCCCCAGTAGTCGGTGTACCGGTAGGCGCGCGTGGCGGGCGTCGTCTCCACCCGGCTGACCACCACGTTCTGCCGCCGGTCGGCCCGCGGCGTCATCCGCGCCTCGTTGTAGGACTGCGTCACCGGCAGCGCGTACCGGTACCCGGTGGTGTGCACGACCCGCACCCGCCACGACATGTCAGACCACCTCGGCGTTCGTCCACGCGACCCAGGGCGCGGTGTGGAAGTACTGCTGCGAGACCGCCTCGCCGACGTCGCGCACGGTCCCCTGCAGCACCTTGAGCCGGCGCGGCAGGTCGTCCAGCAGGTCGTGGGGGCGCAGGAACTCCAGGTCGCTGCGCGCCCGCCCGAGCAGCCGCAACGCCTCGGCCCGCGCCCCGACCCGCACGCTCGGCTGGTGGTCGAGCTGCTCAAGACAGGCTTCGGCCTGCCGCAGCGCGTGGAACACCGATCGCGGGAACAGCCGGTCGAGCAGCAGGAACTGCACCACCCGCGAGGCGTCCAGCGCACCCCGGTACGTGCGCAGATACGTGTCGTGCGCGCCCGCGGACCGCAGCACGGTCACCCAGCCCGGTGAGGACGCCCGGTCGGCCACGCGGGACAGCAGCAGCCGCACGATCATGTCCACCCGCTCGACCGACCGGCCGAGCACCAGGAACCGCCAGCCGTCGTCCCGGCTCATGGTGGAGTCGGCGAGCCCGGCGAACATCGCCGCACGCTCCTCCACGAACGTGAAGAACGCGTGCGGCCCCATGACGCGTGCGTACGCCTGGCGCTCCTGCACCGCGTTGTACATCGCGTTCAGGCACTCCCACATCTCCGTGGAGACGACTTCGCGCGCGCCACGCGTGTTCTCGCGGGCGCTGTTGATCGACGCGACGATCGATCCCGCGTGGTCGGACGAGTACGCCACCAGTTCGGTGAGGGACCACACGTCGAACGAGGCGCCTTCCCGTGCGTCGATGCCGAGGACGGCCAGCAGCTGGCGACTCGTGGCGTCGGGGTCGACGGTGGCGTCCTCCAGCAGTTGGTGCACGGTGACGTCGAGGATGCGCGCCGTGTCGTCGGCACGTTCGACGTACCGGCCGATCCAGTACAGGGACTCCGCGTTGCGAGCCAGCATCACGCCCCCTTTTCCTGTTGCTGCTGTTGCTGCTGTTGGGACGTGGTCAGCTCCGGGCCCTGCTCGGCCGCCGGCGAGGCGGGCGCGGACGTCGCCAGGCCCGGCTCGGCCAGCTCCCGGTCCACGGTCGAGGAGCGGGCCGCGAGCACCCACGTGTCCTTGGAGCCGCCGCCCTGCGACGAGTTCACGATCAGGCTGCCCTCGGGCAGCGCGACCCTGGTCAGGCCGCCGGGCAGCACGAAGATCGAGTTGCCGTCGTTGACCGCGAACGGCCGCAGGTCCACGTGCCGGGGCGCGAGCCGGTCGCCGACCTTCGTCGGCACGGTGGACAGCTGCACGACCGGTTGCGCGATCCAGCCCCTCGGGTTGGCCCTGATGGTCCGGCGCAGGCCGTTCAGCTCACGGGTGGAGGCCTGCGCACCGAACACGATGCCGTAGCCGCCGGAGCCCTCCACCGGCTTGACCACCAGCTCGTCCAGGTGGTCGAGCACGTGCGCGCGTTCCTCGGGCAACCAGCAGCGGAACGTGTCCACGTTCGGCAGCAGCGGCTTCTCGCCCAGGTAGTACTGCACGATCTCGGGCAGGTAGGTGTAGACGAGCTTGTCGTCGGCCACGCCGTTGCCGACCGCGTTGGCGATGACGACGTTGCCCGCGCGGGCCGCGTTGAGCAGACCGGCCACGCCGAGCACCGAGTCCGGGCGGAAGTGCACGGGGTCGAGGAAGTCGTCGTCGATGCGCCGGTAGATGACGTCGACCTGCCGCTCGCCCTCGGTGGTGCGCAGGTACACGACGTTGTCGCGGCAGAACAGGTCACGGCCCTCGACCAGCTCCACGCCCATCTGCCTGGCCAGCAGCGAGTGCTCGAAGTAGGCCGAGTTCGCCACGCCCGGCGTGAGCACGACGACGTTCGGGTCCGCGGCGTTGGGCGCGGCGGCGTTGCGCAGCGCGCGCAGCAAGTGCACCGCGTAATCGCCGACGGACCGCACGCGGTGCCGGGCGAACAGGTCCGGGAAGACCCGCGCCATCGTGCGCCGGTTCTCCATCACGTAGGACACGCCCGACGGGCAGCGCAGGTTGTCCTCCAGGACGCGGAACGTGCCCGACTCGTCACGCACCAGGTCCACGCCCGAGACGTGCAGCCGCACGCCGTTGGGCGGTTTGAGCAGCGTGGCCTCCCGGTGGAAGTGCTCGCACGAGGTGATCAGCCGGCGCGGCAGCACGCCGTCGCGCACGATCTGGGCATCGCCGTAGATGTCGGCCAGGAACAGCTCCAGCGCCCGGACCCGCTGCACGATGCCGCGTTCCAGCTTGGACCACTCGGTGGCGGTGAGGACCCGCGGGATGAGGTCGAGCGGGAACGGCCGCTCCTGACCGGACAGCGAGAACGTGATGCCCTGGTCGACAAACGCCCGGTCCAGCGCCTCGGCCCGCGCGGTCAGCTCGGCCACCTGCGAGGGCGCGATGGAGTCGTGCAGCGCCCGGTACGCCGCGCGGACGGAGGCGTCCTCGCCGAACATCTCGTCGTACGCGTCGGCGTGCGGACGGGCGGGGTCCAGGTAGCCGTCGAACAGCTCGCCGAGTCGTGCGACGGCGCGTGCCGGCGTTCGGCGCAGTCCTGACGTGCGTGCTCGGCTTCGCGTCATGGTCCACATCTTGACTACGTGAACGTCCGGAGCGCACTACCCCGGCCACCGGAAGTCCAGGATGGAAACACCCCGGAAACATCCCCCGAGGCGTCTCCGGATCCGTCTCGGGGCGATCCCCGATGCGGCCGCGGGCCGTCGCGGCGACCCTGGGGACATGGCGAACAACCTGATGAAGGCGCTGGACGCGGCGTTCGGGCACCCGCGCGGCAAGGTGGGCGAGCTCGGCGGCCGGGTCATGGCCGTGCTGAACGCGAAGGTCGAGGAGCACGTCACCGAGGTGGCCGCGCCGACGCCCGAGGAGGTCGTGCTGGTGCTCGGCCCGGGTCCGGGCGTCGGCCTCAAGCTCGCCGGTGAACGCGCGCTCAAGGCGATCGGCGTGGACCCGTCGCAGGTCATGCTCGACGAGGCGCGCGAGCGGTGCGCCGAGCTGATCGTGGCCGGCCGGGTGGAGCTGCGCGAGGGCGCGGCGACGCGGACCGGCCAGGCCGAGAACTCGGTGGACGTGGTGATCTCGGTGAACAACCTCCAGCTGTGGGGCAACCGGGCGGCCGCGTTCCACGAGCTGGCCAGGGTGCTGCGGCCCGGCGGCAGGCTGGTCGTCTCGGTGCACCGGCGGGTGCTGGACACCTCCGAGTACGACCTGATCCGGGAGGCCGAGGCGGCGGGCTTCACCGGGGTGCGGACGTCGTTGCACCAGTACGGCGGCGTGGTCGGGCCCGCGGTGCAGCTACTGGCGCACGTCCCGGCGTAGAGGGTGGTCGGCGGGCACCTCGACCAGCACGATCAGCCGCCCGTCGGGGTCGGCGACCCACAGCTCGTCCAGGCCCCACGGCTCGCGACGGGCGGGTCGGACGACGTGCTCGGCGAGCTCCTCGGCGGCTTGCCCCAGGTCGCGCACCTGCAGCCACAGCTGCGTGGCGTCCGTGGGGTGCCCGGTCGAGGCGCCGGAGACCTCCAGGAACCCCTGGCCGAGGAAGAACACCGTGCCGCCGGGGAACTCCCGGTACACGGCCAGGCCCAGCACGTCCCGGTAGAACGCCCTGGCGCGCTCCGGGTCGTGGGAGCGGACGAGGACGCGGCTGCTCAGGATCTCCACGGCGTCCAGGCGATCACACGTCGAGCTCCAGCGCCATTCGCACGTGGTCGCCGTCGCGGCCGGTCTCGCGCCAGCCGTGGTCGGTGTAGAAGCGCCGCGCGCGGTGGTTCTCCGCGAACACGTCCAGGTGCGCGGTGGTGACGCCGAGGTCCCGCAGCGCGGCCATCGCCGACTCGTGCAGCGCGTGGCCGACGCCCCGACCCCAGCACGCGGGCGCGACCTGGAGCTGCAACAGCGCGCCACCGGGTGTGACCAGCGCGAACCCGGCGAACTCCGCGTCCAGGTCGGCGCACAGCCACACCCGGTCGGGCTTGTCGAACGCGTAGCCGGTGGCCCGCGCCGACCGCTCCCACGCCGCGAGCTCCGCCTCGGGCACGTGGCCCTCGTAGTAGCTGCGCCTGGCCTTGACGTAGACGTCGACGAGCGGCCACTTGTCCTCCGCCCGCGGCGGGCGCACGGTGATCGTCCCCATGCTGTCAGGGACGCGGCGACGCCGGTGAGGTTGTCCGGACCTCGTGCGGCACGTCCGGCGCGAGGAAGGCCAGCAGCCCTGCGGCCTCACGTCGCACGTCGTCCATTGTGGACAGGTGACGGAACGGCCGCAGCTCCAGCGTGGCCACCTCCTTGGTGCGGTGCAGCTTCCAGTCGCCCGCCGTGACGCCGTCGACCAGGAAGAACTGCGGCACGGGGCCGTGCGGTTCGTAGTTCTGCGCGCGCACGTCGTCGGTGACGACCCGGCGCCGGTCGGCGTGCGAGAGCAGCAGGTTGTCGAAGTCGTAGAGGAACCTCGGCGGCGCGGGCACGTCCTCGTCCGGCCGGGGCGCGTCGGGCAGGTCGAACAGCTCCTGGCCGTCCTCGTCCCGCAGCCGCAGCAGCGGCAGCCCCTCGACCACCTCGCGCAGCCTCGTGAGGCCGGACCACGTCTGCACGTCCTTCACCGTCGCGGGCCCGAACGCGGCCAGGTAGCGCAGCACCAGTCGGTCGGCGGCCGGCTTGTCCGCCACCGGCGCGCCCAGCCACGTCTCCGCGCTGGTGTGCGCGATCGTGCCGCTGCGGCCCCACACGCCACGCGGCGGGACCTGCACCAACGGCACCAGGCACCGGATCGCGTAGGCCAGCGAGGCGGGCGCGCGGTCCGGCCACCGCTCGTGCAGCAGCGCGCCCAGCTCCTTGTTGGTGCGCGGCTTCTCGGCCAGCAGCGCGCGTCCGGCGGCCACCACGGCGTCCACGTCCAGGCCGCGCATGTCCCGGCCGTGGGTCTGGTTGCGGAACAGGTCCCGGTCCAGCGCGGGCTGCACCACCGGGCGCAGCGCGAGGGCGTCCTCGGCGGTGACCAGGTGGATCGTCGACCGCATCACGGCGATGCGCACGAGGTCCCGGTTCACCAGCAGGTCCGCGGCCCGGTCGGGGGTGAAGCCGTCGATCCGCGACCACAGGCCGGTGTACCAGGTGTGCGGGGTCTGGGCCTGCAACCCGACCAGGTGCGCGACGACCTCGGGCACGGTCGCGTCCGTGCGGGCCAGCAGGAACTGGCGGGCCAGGGTGGCTCGGCCGAGGGCGCGACGGCTCAGTACCGGGGTCATGGTGACCACGGTAGGGCCCATTGCGGTCAGGTTCTGTCCTCGTGCCCGACCCGGCTTGCCCGCGGTCCCGAAAAAGTGATATCACTTTGCTAAGCAGGCGATATGACTTCGAGGGGTGGAACATGGACGTCACGGACGTTGCGGTGAAGATGCCGGTCCCGGTGGTCCGGGAGAAGGAAGCACGCGCACCGTCGGGCTGGGGCGTGCTCGTGGCGGTGGTGGTCGGGGTGCTCGCGAGCACGGCGCTGATCACCTTCGGCTCGTTCCCGGGCGACGACGGGCCGTCCGTCCCGGCGATCGTGGCCGGCGGCCTGCTGATCATCGCCACCACCGTCGTGGCCGCCGGGTTGTTCACCGTCGCACCGGGCGAGTCGCGGGTGCTCCAGTTCGCCGGCCGCTACACCGGAACCGTCCGCCAGGACGGCCTGCGCTGGGCGAACCCGTTCACCACCAAGGCGAAGGTGTCGACCCGGATCCGCAACCACGAGACCGCGACGCTGAAGGTCAACGACGCCGACGGCAACCCGATCGAGATCGCCGCCGTGGTGGTGTGGCAGGTCGAGGACACCGCGCGGGCGAAGTTCGAGGTGGACGACTTCGTGCGGTTCGTCGGCATCCAGACCGAGACCGCGGTGCGGCACATCGCGACCAGCTACCCGTACGACAACCACGACGACACCGGGCTGTCGCTGCGGGAGAACGCCGACGAGATCACCGAGACGCTGTCGGTGGAGATCGCGGCCCGGGTGCAGGCGGCCGGCGTGAAGGTGATCGAATCCAGGCTCACGCACCTGGCCTACGCTCCGGAGATCGCGCAGGCGATGTTGCAGCGCCAGCAGGCGGGCGCGGTGGTCGCGGCGCGGTCGCGGATCGTGGAGGGCGCGGTCGGCATGGTCCAGCTCGCGCTGGCCAGGCTCGCCGAGGAGGACGTGGTGGAACTGGACGAGGAGCGCAAGGCGGCGATGGTGTCGAACCTGCTGGTCGTCCTGTGCGGCGACCGATCCACCCAGCCCGTGGTCAACGCCGGGTCGTTGTACACCTGACGTGGCCGAGCGCAAGAGCGTCCTGCTGCGCCTAGACCCCGCGGTGCACGACGCGCTGACGAGGTGGGCGAACGACGAGCTGCGCAGCACGAACGCGCAGATCGAGTTCCTGCTGCGCCGCGCGCTCGCCGAAGCCGGTCGGCTGCCCACCGGGACGGCCGACCAACCCAGGCGCGGCCGGCCGCGCAAGAGCGGCGGGGACGGCAAGGCCGAATGACCGGACGCCGCCGGTGCGCGCACCGGCGGCGTCCGCGTTGATCAACTCGCGGAGCGTGACCGCTGGTGCGACTGTTGGCCAGATGAGCGAGATGGACTCCCCGTACCCGCCAGGCACACCCGCGTGGGTGGACATGATGACCACCGACCGTGACGCCACCATGGAGTTCTACGGCGGCCTGTTCGGCTGGGACTTCGAGATCGGCGGCCCGGAGACCGGGCACTACACGATGGCGCTGGTGCGCGGGCTGCCCGTGGCCGGGTTCGGCGAGATGCCGTCGGACGTGATGTTCCCCGTGGTGTGGACGACGTACCTGGCCACCGACGACCTGGACGAGTCGCTGGAGAGGCTGAACGCCAACGGCGGCAAGGTGCTCGTGCCGGAGTTCGACACGGGCGGGCCGGGGCGCGGCGCGATCGCGGTGGACCCGTACGGCGCGGCGTTCGGGCTGTGGGAGGCGGGCACGCACATCGGCGCGTACGTGGTGAACGAGCCGGGCTCGGTGGTGTGGAACGAGCTGGCGACCCGCGACCCGTACGGCGCGGCGGAGTTCTACCAGCAGGTGTTCGAGGTGGGGCTGGACCCGTTGCCGGACTTCCCGTACACGCAGCTGCGCGTCGAGGGCCGTGCGGTGGCGGGCGTGTTCGGGATGGCCAACGAGATCCCCGCCGAGATCCCGCCGCACTGGATGACCTACTTCGCGGTGGCCGACGCCGACGCGGCGGCACGGCGGGTGAGCGAGCTGGGCGGCATCACGGTCGGCGACGTGGTCGAGTCGCGGTTCGGCCGGTTCACCACGGTCGGCGACCCGATGGGCGCGACGTTCCGGGTCATCCAACCGCCGCCTTCCACCCCAGACTGACCACCAGCGCCACCACGACGGTGAGGAACACCCGGCGCACGAACGCCGAACCGCGCCGCACGGCCAGCCGCGCGCCGAACACCGCGCCGGTCACGTTGCACAGCGCGAGCACCAGGCCCAGCCCCCACAGCACCTTCCCGGCCGGGACGAAGTAGAGCAACGCGCCCAGGTTGGTCGCCACGTTGACCACCTTGGCCGTGGCCGAGGCGCGCAGGAACGCGAACCCGACCAGGCCCACGAGCAGGAACACCAGGAACGCGCCCGTGCCCGGCCCCGCCAGGCCGTCGTAGAAGCCGATCACCGCGCCGCCCAGGGCCATCACGCCGATCTGCGCGTAGCGCGTGAACCTCGGCGTCTCCGCCACGCCCAGTTCCGGCTTGCGCCACGTGTAGAGGCCGACGCCGACCAGCGCCACGAGCACCACGCCGTTGAGCACACCGGGGGCCAGCGCGCCCGCGAACGCCGCGCCGCCCACCGCTCCGGCGAACGCGGCCGACGCCATCGGCAGCGCCGAGGACCAGTCGATCGCGGCCTGCCGGGAGTAGGTGCGCACCGCCGCCGCCGTGCCGACCACGGACGCGATCTTGTTGGTCGCGAGCGCGTACAGCGGCTGGCCGCCGGGCGCGATCAGGAGCAGCGCGGGTAGCTGGATCAAGCCGCCACCGCCCACCACGGCGTCGACCGCGCCCGCGAGGGCGGCGGCCAGGCAGAGGAACAGCAGGGCGGCGAGCGAGACGTGCCCGAAACCGGGCCAGTCGAGTGCGGCGGTCACCCACCCAGCTTAATAGGACGGTTGTACTGCTTTTTACGGCCGCCTCCGTGGCTGGTAGCGGACGTGGGAACGCTCCCAAATAGGCCGTTCAGCCCTGTTGTGCGCCAGGTCACGCGAGAAGGGTGTCCCAGGGCGGGCTGCCGATCGACGAGGAGGTCCTCGATGATGTCGAGACACCGCAAGCGGACCGCGGTGGCCGCGCTGGCCACGATGGCCTTGGTGGTCACCGGTGCGCAGGCCAGCGGCGTCATCGAGCCGGCCGGCCAGGGTTACCAGGACTCGCGGGCCCCGGTCGACCGCCGCGTCGACGACCTCCTCAGGCGCATGACGCTGGAGGAGAAGGTCGGCCAGATGACCCAGATCCGGCTCGGCAAGCTGCGCGGCAACTGCGAGTGGAACGCCGGTCCCCTGCGCGAGGACTGCATGAAGACCGTCCTGGAGGACGCCAAGGTCGGCTCGATCCTGTCCGGCGGCGGTGACGCGCCGAACCCGAACACGCCCAGCGCGTGGGCGGAGATGACCAACACCATCCAGAAGTTCGCGCTCGACCACAGCAGGCTGCGGATCCCGCTGATCTACGGCGCGGACGGCGTGCACGGCCACTCGAACGTGCTCAGCGCCACCATGTTCCCGCACCAGGTCGGCCTCGGCGCGACGTGGGACCCGCAGTTGCTGGAGCAGCTCGGCGCCTCCACCGGCCGGGCCATGCGCGCCACCGGCGTGTTCTGGAACTTCGCGCCGGTGTCCGACATCGCCCGCGACACCCGGTGGGGCCGCTACTACGAGACCTACAGCGAGGACCCGGTGCTGGCCGGGACGCTGGCGGCGGCGAACGTGCGAGGGCAGCAGTCCGACCCGACCGACGGCACCGCGAAGCTCACCGCGACCGCCAAGCACTTCGCGGGCTACTCGGAGCCCTTCAACGGCCACGACCGCGCGCCCGCCCAGTTGCCGATCCGGTACCTCCAGGACACCGTGCTGCCCGCGTTCCAGCCGCAGTTCGACGCGGGCGTCGGCACCGTGATGGTGAACTCCGGCGCGGTGAACGGCGTGCCCGCGCACGCGTCGAAGTACCTGCTGACCACGCAGTTGCGCGACCGGATGGGGTTCCGGGGCGTGGCGATCACCGACTGGGAGGACATCCGGTTCCTGGTGGACCGCTACCACGTGGCGGCGGACTACGAGGAGGCCATCGCGATGGCCGTCAACGCGGGCGTGGACATGGCGATGGAGCCGTCGGACGCGGCGGGGTTCACCGCCGGGCTGATGGCGGGCGTGCGCAGCGGCGCGATCCCCGGCAAGCGGATCGACCAGGCGGTGCGGCGGATCCTGAAGCTCAAGTTCGAGCTCGGGCTGTTCGAGAAGCCGTTCGTGGACGCCGCGAAGGCCGACTCGATCGTGAACGGCGCGGACCGGTCGCTGGCCCGCCGGGCGGCGGCGGAGAGCGCGGTGCTGCTGCGCAACGACGGCGTGCTGCCGCTGTCGACCGGCGTGGGCAAGCTCGTGGTGACCGGTGACTCGGCGGACTCCGTCGCCCGGCAGCTCGGCGGCTGGTCCGTCGGCTGGCAGGGCGTGCCGACATCGTCCCCCGAGCCGGAGGCCGTGACCGTGCTGGAGGGCATCCGGGCCGCCGTGCCGTCGGCGAACGTGGTCGGCGCGACCACGCAGGCCGACGCCGTGGCCCAGGCGGGTGACGCCGACGCGGTGGTCGTGGTGCTCGGTGAGGACCCGGGCGCGGAGGGTGACGCGGACACCGAGGAGCCCGCGCTGACCGCCGAGCAGCAGGGCCTGGTGGCCGCGGTGCGCGCGACGGGGAAGCCGGTCGTGGTGGTGCTGCTGACCGGCCGGCCGCAGGTGCTCGGCGCGGTGGCGGACGCCCCGGCGCTGGTCGCGGGCTGGCTGCCCGGCTCGGAGGGCGGCAACGCGATCGCCGACGTGCTGTTCGGCGCGGTGAACCCGAGCGGGAAGCTGCCGGTGTCGTGGCCGAAGTCGGTCGGCGACCAGCCGTTCTCGTACGACCAGCCGCGTGGCGCGAACAAGTCGCCCAGCTCGGCCTACGACCCGGCGTTCGCGTTCGGGCACGGCCTGTCGTACACGACGTTCACCACGTCCGCGCCGACCGTGAAGTCCGCCGAGGTGCGGCGGGAGGACCAGGTGACGGTGTCGGTGACCGTGGCCAACACCGGCGCGCGGGACGGCACGCTCGTCGTGCCCGTGTACGTGCACCAGCCGGTGAGCAAGGTGCTCACGCCTGAGCAGCGCCTGGTCGGCTTCACGCGCGTGACGCTGAAGGCGGGCGAGCAGCGGGCGGTCGAGGTGGCGTTCGACGTGGAGCGGCTCGCGGTGACGCCGGGTGACGTGGACGGCTCGGGCAAGCCCGAGGTGGCCAAGGGCGGTTACGAGGTCGTGGTCGGCGACGGGAGGGCCGGATTCACGGTGCGGTGAGCTGCCCTGATATCCTTCTCCGCCGTACCCGCGCGGCATTCCGCTGTGGAGGAAAACCGCCCCTTCGTGGGGCGGAGCCGGTGACAAGCGCGGTGCGACTCCGAGACCGAGGAAAAGGTGGCTTTCGCGTGGCGAACATCAAGTCCCAGATGAAGCGGATCAAGACGAACGAGAAGGCGCGCCTGCGCAACAAGGCCGTCAAGTCGTCCCTCAAGACCGCCATCCGCAAGTTCCGTGAGGCCGCCGAGGCCGGTGACAAGGAGAAGGCCGTCGCGCTGGCGCAGGACGCCTCCCGCAAGCTCGACAAGGCCGTCACCAAGGGCGTGATCCACGCCAACCAGGCCGCCAACAAGAAGTCGGCGCTGGCGCGGCGCGCCAACCAGATCTGATCTGGTCTTCACGCCGAAGTGCCGCTCACCCCACCGGGGTGGGCGGCATTTTTCGTTTCCCCAAGCCCGCGACAACGCACGGCCAACCGCGACCACCGGCTGTGGCGGCCCTGACATCGAGTGCGCAGCCACCCCCGACCACGGGTGGTGAGCACCCGAAGCCGACAGCGGGTGTCGGCAGCAGCGGCCACGGGCAGGCAGCAGCCACTGGCGGCAGCGGACGGCGGCGGGCCAGCGGGCGGGCAGCGGCTGCGGCAGCAGCGGCAGCGGCAGCGGACGGCGCCAGCAGGCGGGCAGCAGCAGCGGGCGGGGCCAGCGGTCTTGGCGGTCGGTCAGCGGCGGCCGTGGGCGGCGACGATTTTCAGCACCGCGCGTTCCAGGGCGTAGCCCGAGTCGGCGGCGACGCCTTTCACGTCGGCGTTCAGGTCGGCGACGACCGTCATCGCCGCCGCGAGGCCCCGGTCCTCCCAGCCTCGTGACTGGCCCTGCGCCTTCTTGACCTTCCACGGCGGCATGCCGAGCTCGCCCGCCAGCTTGAACGGGTCGCCCCGGCCCACCGCGGACACCCGCGCGATCGTGCGCACCGCGTCGGCCAGCGCGTCGGCCACCAGCACGTGCGGCACACCGAGCTGGATCGCCCACCGCAACGCCTCCAGCGCACCCGCCCGGTCGCCCATCACGGCCTTCTCCGCGACCGCGAACCCGGTCACCTCGGCCCGACCGCGGTGGTAGCGGCGGACCGCTTCGGCGTCGACCTTGCCGCCGGTGTCGGCGACGAGCTGCGAGGCCGCGGCCGCCAGCTCGCGCAGGTCCGACCCGACCGCCTCGATCAGCGCCGCCACGGCCTCCGGATCGGCCTTGCCGCCGCCCGCCGCGCGGATCTCGTTGCGCACGAACGCTTCCCGGTCCGCCGCCTTGGTGATCTTGGGGCACTCGGTGACCCGCGCGCCCGCCTTGCGCAGCGCGGCGGGCAGGTCCTTGGCCACCTTGCTGCGCCCGCCGCCACTGTGGACGACCACCAGCGTCACCCCGTCGGCCGGCGCCTTGGCGTAGGCGATGACCGCGTCGGCGATCTCCTTGCCGCAGTCCTGCGCGGCCTCCAGCGCCACCACCCGTCCCTCCGCGAACAGCGACGGGCTCACCAGTTCCGCCAGCTCAGGCGGGGTGAGATCGGTCACGCGGACGCGGGTCAGGTCGGCCTGCGGGTCGGCTTTGCGGGCCTGTGCCAACGCTCCTCGCACCGCGCGCTCGACCAGCAACTCCTCTTCGCCGACGATCAGGTGCACGGCGTTGGGCGTGTCAGCGGGCGCACTCACGGGCGCGATCCTCCCACGCCCGCAGGGCGTCCGGATGGTGGACGTCTCTGGCTGAGGGTCGGGATGGTGACGTAGGTTGAGGGCACAACTGAATACCGCTCATCCAGAGGGGCAGAGGGATCGGCCCGAAGAAGCCCCGGCAACCCGTCGCACAGCGTCCGCTGGCGATCACGGTGCCAATTCCGACCCGCGACGCGCGGGAAAGATGAGGAGATACCTCGCGATGACTGCTGTCAGTGTGCCCTCGGCCACCACCTCCTTCGACCTCGGTCCTGCCCGCGCGCTGTCGTGTCGTGAATGCGGCCACGAGACCCCGCTCGCCGCCGAGTACGCCTGTCTCGAGTGTTTCGGGCCGCTGGAAGTGGCCTACGACTTCGGTCGGATCCGTCGCGAGGACATCGAGGCGGGCCCCCGGTCGATCTGGCGCTACCGCGGCCTGCTCCCCGTGCCGACCACCGTCGAGTCGCACCCCAACACCAACCCCGGCGGCACCCGCCTGGTCGAGGCCGACCGCCTCGCCAAGGCCCTGGGCGTGCGCAAGGTGTGGGTGAAGGACGACACCGGCAACCCGACCCACTCGTTCAAGGACCGCGTGGTCGGCGTCGCCCTCGCCGCCGCCCGCGAGCTGGGCTTCAAGGTCCTGGCCTGCCCGTCCACCGGCAACCTGGCCAACGCCGTCGCCGCCGCCGCGGCCCGCGCCGGCTGGGAGTCGGTGGTGCTCGTGCCGTCTACCCTGGAGCAGGCGAAGATCCTCATGACCGCCGTCTACGGCGGCAACCTGATCACCGTCGACGGCAACTACGACGACGTGAACCGGCTGGCGCAGGAACTGGCCGCCGAGCACGAGGACTGGGCGTTCGTCAACGTCAACGTCCGCCCCTACTACGCCGAGGGCTCCAAGACGCTCGGGTACGAGGTCGCCGAGCAGCTCGGCTGGCGGCTGCCCGACCAGATCGTGGTGCCGATCGCCTCCGGCTCCCAGTTGACCAAGGTGGACAAGGCCTTCCGCGAGTTCGGCGAGCTCGGCCTGGTCGAGCAGACCCCGTACCGCGTGTTCGGCGCGCAGGCCACCGGCTGCTCCCCCGTCTCGGCCGCCTTCAAGGCCGGCCACGACGTGGTCACCCCCGTCCGCCCGGACACCATCGCCCGGTCGCTGGCGATCGGCGCGCCCGCCGACGGCCCCTACGTGCTGGACGCCGTCCGCCGCACCAACGGCGCGATCGAGGACGTCACCGACGAAGAGGTCGTCGAGGGCATCCGCCTGCTGGCCCGGACCGAGGGCATCTTCGCCGAGACGGCCGGCGGCGTCACCGTCGCGACCGCGAAGAAGCTCATCGAGACCGGCCAACTGGACCCGGACGGCGAGACGGTGCTCCTCATCACCGGTGACGGTCTCAAGACCCTCGACGCCCTCGGCGACCGCGTCGGCCCCCGCGCCAACGTCCCGCCGTCGGCCGAGGCCGTCCTGAAGGCCCTCCAGGACTGACCACGCCTCCGCTTGGGTGGCCGGAACCCGCGGACAGGGGATTCCGGCCACCCAAGCGGCACGGCTCGGCCTGGTTCAGCCCGACGCCATCCGACCCAGGCGGCAGGACACGGCCCGGCTCAGCCCGGCGGCGATCGGTTCACGGCCGGCAGCAATCGGCTCGCGGCCGGTGGCGGTCGGCTCGTGGTTGGTCGCAGTCGCCTCGCGGCCAGTGGTGGTCGGCTCGCGTTTGGTAGCGGGCTCGCGGGCGGTGGCGGGTGGCTCGCAACCAGTGGCGGGAGACTCGCGGCCGGTGGCGGTCGGTTGGGTGTTGGCCGACTGGCTCGCACTTCGGCCGCCGAGCCGGACACCGTCCCCGCGGTGGCCGCCGCGCCCGTCACAGCGAGATCCTGGACGAGCGGAGCCAGCCGGTCCGGGGGAAGGCGGTCAGCTCGGGCAGGACGTGCGGGCCGACCGGTTCGGTGACCACGCGCCACGCGGTGAGCATCTGCGGCCACGGGCGTTCCGCCTTCTCCTGGTTGTAGCGCTCGGCGTGCCAGTCCTCCGGCGGTATGGAGAGGTCGGCGTCGAACAGCGCGTCGGCGACCAGGCGGTAGGCGGTGTCCGCCGACGGGACCTGCGCCAAGCGGATCACGTGGGTGGCCGTGGCCCTGGCCACGATGCCTCGGTCGCCGCCGGGCAGCTCCTCGCACACGTAGTAGGTGAAAGCGGGCCGCAACTCGTCGCGTGGCCACGGCTCGGCGGTGTAGCCGGGCTGCCACAGCGCCCACGCCACGGCCCGGTTGTCGCCTCGCGGCGACCAGCCGGAGTGCAATCGGATCCAGACGTCGTTCGTCATCGTTCTCCCCTTGTCCGTTGTCGGTATGACCGCCGCCCCTGCGGGCGACCTTCGGCCCGTCCGGGCCTGCCAGGACGGCGGTGTCGCCGTCCCGGTCCGTGCGCAGCACCAGCGCGCCTCGCCTGGTCAACGCGTCGAGCAGCACCCCGCTGGGGTGGCCGTAGCGGTTGCCCGCGCCGACGCTCACCAGCGCGATCCGCGGCCTGACCGCCGCGAGGAACTCCGGTGACGAGTACCTCGACCCGTGGTGCGGCACCTTGAGCACGTCGGCCCTCAGGTCCACGTGCCCGCCGAGCAGGTCCGCCTGCCCGGCCAACTCGACGTCGCCGGTCAGCAACACCCGCCCGGCCGCGGTGGAGGCCCGCAGTACCAGCGACGCGTCGTTGACCGCCGTGTTCGTCGCACCCACCGGGTCCGTGAGCGGGCCCAGCACCTCCAGCTCCAGTCCCGGCCAGCTGAGCCGCTGCCCAACACCCAGTTCGACCACGCGGACACCGGCCGCCCGTGCCCGTTCGGTCACCTCCTCCCAAGCCCACTCCGGCAGCCGCGACGGCCCCACCGCCACCGCGCCCACACCCCGCTCCGCCATCACCGCGGCCAGCCCGCCCACGTGATCGGCGTGGAGGTGGCTGAGCACCACCAGCGGGATGCGCCGCACCCCCAGCCGGCGCAGGCACGACAGCACCGGCACCGGATCCGGCCCCGTGTCCACCAACACCGCCCGGTCGCGCTCGGCGGTCGCCAGGACGACGGCGTCGCCCTGCCCGACGTCACAGGCCACGACCGACCAGCCGGACACCGGCCAACCGGGCGCGACGACGTTGAGCGGCACGATCACCACCACCGCGCCGATCACGGCCGCGACGACCAGCGTTCGAACCCGGCGCAACCTGGTGACCACGTAGCCGAGCGCCAACACCCCGGCCAGCAACAGGCCGCCGACCCAGCCACCGGGCCACCCGACCGCCGCGCCCGGCACGGCCGCCGCGTGCCTGCCCACGGTGATCAGCCAGCTCGCCGCCGGACCGGCCACTTCCACGACCAGCCGGGCCGTCGGCTCGTGCGCCTGCGCCAGCACGGCGGCCAGCACACCCAGCACGGTCGCCGGGGCCACGACCGGCGCGACCAGGAGGTTCGCCACGACCGCGACCAGGCTCACCTGACCGGAGAGCCCGGCGACCAGCGGCGCGGTGGCCAGGTTCGCGGCCATCGGCACCGCCAGCGCCTCGGCGAAGCCCACCGGAACGCCCCGGCCCTTCATGGCGGCGGCCCACCGGGGCGCGAGCAGCACCAAGGCCGCCGTGGCCACCACGGAGAGCCCGAACCCCGGTTCGGTGGCCAGTTCCGGGTCGTAGAGCACCAGGACGACCACCGCGGCCGCGAGCGCCGGCAACGCCGACCGCTCCCGCCCCAACACCAACGCGAGCAACGCCACCGCACCCATCACGGCGGCCCGCAACACGCTCGGCTCCGGCCCGGCCAGCACCACGAACCCGACCAGCGCCGCCATCGCACCCGCCGCGCACCCGCGCGGACCGACCCGCAGCAGCCTCAGCAACAGCAGGACCGCGCCGCAGAGGATCGCCAGGTTCGCCCCGCTGACGGCGAGGACGTGCGCGAGACCGGCCGTGCGGAACTCCTCCACCACCCTGGGCGGGAGGCCCGAGGTGTCGCCGACGACGAGCGCGGGCAGCAACCCGGCCGGTTCGGGGTCGAGCGCGGTGCTCGCGTCCCGGAGCCCGGCACGCAGGTCCTCGGCGACCCGCTGCCACACCGGCGCCGCGGACACGTCCTGCGGAGGCCCGCGCACCCGCAGCACCGCGACCGTCAACTCGCCACCACGGGGAAGGGCGAGCGTGCCACGCGCCGAAACCCGTTGGCCGGGCAGGAGATCCCGCCACCGGGCCGCCGGCGCCAGCACCGCGAGCCGGCCGCCGTCATCGAGCGTCGCCCGCACCAACACCAGGTCGATCCCACCCGCCCGCGAGCCGAACCCGCTGGAGCGCAGGCCACGCGGCCGGTTGTCGAGTTCGAAGTGGACGGTGACGGAAGCCCCGCTGTTCGCCGCCTCCCGCAACGGGTGGTGGACCGCCCCGTGGACCTGAGCGCCGATCCACCAAGCCGCCACCGGCCCCGCGACGACCACCGCCACCGCCGCCGGCCGCCACAGGCGCAGGGCGAGGCCACCGACAACAGCGGCGACCAACCCGACCACCACCGCCGCCCACCACGCCCAGAGCAGCCCGGCGAGCGCCGTCCCCCACACCGCCAACGCCGCAGGCACCAAGTGCACGCGAGGGTTCACGATCCCGCTCCCGGTCCTTGAGGCAGGCCGACAAGGACTCCGGCGGCCGAGCCGACCGCCACCTCAAACGCGACCGGTTGCGTACGAGGACTCATGGCTTCACCTCCAGACGTAGAGCACTGCCGAGAACCGGTGACAACAGATCGACCGCACGCCTCACCGCGCCGAAGCGGGCGGCGCTGTCACACCAGAGGGACGGGGCAAGCTCGCGCGGCGACTTCGTGCCGCGGCGAACGGCTGAGCCGGCAAGGACAACGGCGGACCGCTCGCCCGGACGCGTGCACCGAGGCGCGGGAAACCGCGGTGGACGGGCGGTGTGCGGGTGCGACTCGCGACGACGGGTGCCGACTGCTCAGCAGGACCAGGCCGTCGGGTTGCCGTCGGCGGTGGATTCGAGGCCGGCGACTGGCTGCAGGGACTCGCCAGGTCAACCGGGCCTGCGGCGGGAGCCGGATGGCGATGCAGGCGGAGGTGGGCGGGGAGTGCGGCACGTTCCGTTCGGGGCAGGTCCTTCGGTGTGCTCGGCGGCCCCTGCCGTGGGCGGGTTCGCGGGGTGGCTCATGAACTCACCCACCGGAACCGGGACAGGGTGATCAGGCGGGTTCGGGTGGTGCGGACAGCGGCACGGAGGCGGGCTCGGAGGTGCTGTGCCCGGTGGCGCGGAGTGGGGTGGGCCTCGGTCGGGTGGAGCGTTGGACGGTGGGGATCGGGTGCGGTCCGGGGAAGGTTCGGTCGGGCTGGTATCGGGAGGTGGGTCGGCGGTTGGGTTCGTTGGAGCGGGATGGTCGGCGGGTAGTGGTCCGATAGATCGTTGGCGGTGCAGTGGGTGGTGGTGCAGCGGGCAGGGGTGCAGGGGGTTGGAGTGGACGGTGGGTGGGGGCAGTCTCGGTTGGGGCGCATGGTGATCTCCCGGTGGTGGGGCGCTTGGGTGCCAGGGCGCTCAGAGGCGGACGAGGTCGCGGAGCTTGGCCAGCTTCGCGTCGCCGATGCCCTCGATCTCGCTCAACTGCTCCAGGGAGGTGAAGGGGCCGCGCTTCTGCCGTCGGTCGACGATTCGTTGCGCGGTCACCGGGCCCACGCCCGGCAGGGTGTCCAACTGCTCCTTGGTGGCGGTGTTGAGGCTCAGCGGTTCGGTCGCGGTGGCGGTCGGTTGGGGTGCGGGGATGCCGACGGCTATCTGCTCGCCGTCGGTGACCTTGCGGGCCAGGTTGAGCGGGGTCAGGTCGGCACCCGGGTCGGCTCCGCCCGCCGCTCGCAGGGCGTCGGCCACCCTGGCTCCGCTCGGGACGGTCACCAGGCCCGGATTCGGCACCATGCCCACCACGTTGACGACCAGTTGTTCCTCGGCGTGGGTGACGGCCGCGGCCTCGGCCACGGGCAGGTCCGGTGGGGTTTCCTGCACCGGCCGCTGCCACCACAGGGCCAGTGCGACCGCCAGCGCCACACCGGCCATGACACCGGCCAGCAGGAGTCTGCGGCGATGGGGGACGACGGGCTCGGGCAACCAGCGGCGCAGCAGGCGGCGCAGGGAATTCGGGCGCAGGGGATTCGGCGGGTCCGTGCCGCCGTCCGCCGAGACGAAGACCAGCGTCTCCGGGTCCGACGCGCGATGTCTGCCCCGCTCCTGGGAGACGAGGGCCTTCAGGCGGGCGGTCGTGGTTTCCGGGTTCTTGTCGAACATGGGCTCGACGTTAGGCCGGATGGAGCAGGGGGTGGAGCGGGTGTTCGCGATCTGTGGACAACTGGCTGAATGATGGATAACGGGAGCTAGGACACCCCTCCGGGCAGCACCACGACACCCAGCACGCCGGGACCCGTGTGCGCGCCGATCACCGCTCCGACCTCGGCGATCAGGCAGCCGGTCGAGCCGGGGACGCGTTCGTCCAGCAACATCGCCAGTTCCGCCGCCCGCTCCGGCGCGGCCAAGTGGTGGACAGCCAGACCCACCCTCCCGGAGCCCGCCGCCGACGCCGCCAGGTCCACCAGGCGGCCGATCGCCCTGCCCATCGTGCGCACCTTCTCCAACGGCACGATCCGGCCGTCGTCCACGTGCAACAGCGGCTTCACCGCCAGCGCGGTGCCCACCAGCGCGGCGGCCGCGCCAATCCGGCCGCCACGACGCAGGTGGTCCAGCGTCTCCACGCAGAAGAACATCTTGACCCGGGCGGCGGCCGCCACCGCGGCTTCCTCCGCCCGCGCCGCGTCACCACCGGCAGCGCACGCGGCCAGCGCGGCGAACCCCAGCCCCATGCCCGTGGCCCGCGAGTCGACCACCCTGATCCGGGTCGGGTCGACCTCCTCCGCGGCCAACCGCGCGGCCTCCCACGTGCCCGAGAGGTCACGGGACAGGTGCACGGACACGATCCCCTCCGCGCCCTCGGCCAGCACGGACCGGTACACCTCGGCCAGCTCGCCCGGCGTCGGCCGGGACGTGGTCACCCGGCGGTGCTCCCCCAACGCGGCGGCCAGCTCGGCCGGCCCGAAGTCCACCCCGTCCAACCGGCTGCGACCGTCCACGGCCACGTGCAGCGGCACGACCCGGACGCCGTGCCGCTCGGCGAACCCCTCGGGCAGGTACGCCGTGGAGTCGGTGACGATCGTGGTGGACACGAGTGCCGAGACTACGGCTCCCCCGCACCCGAGTGGCCGACCGCCACGGACCTGATCAGTTCCGCCATGGCACGCCCGACCAGCTCGTGGCCTTCCCAGCCCCAGTGCATGCCGTCCGGGTTGCCGCGTCGTGACCGAACGTGCTCGCCGACCAACGCCGGCACGTCCAGCAGCGGCACGCCCGCACCGTCCGCCCACGAGCGCAGCGCGCGCTCCCCCGCCGCACGCCCGCTGTGCACGCTCGCGTAAGCGGCCGAGCAGTGCACCGAAGGCGTCATCCCGACCACCCTGATGCCCGGCGCGAGCGCACGCACGGCACGCACCGAGTCGTCCAGGTAACGCACGGTCAGGCGCGGCGGCAACGCCACCGGGTACCCGCAGAACGCCCGCGACAGCACCGGCTGCAACGTCCGGTACCCGGCCCGCGCCCGCCGCCTCAACCCGTCCGGCCGCAGGTACCGCAGCCCTTGGCGCAGGTAGGTCGGCAACGGCGACGGCAGCGTGTCCATGTGCCCCACTGCCAGCACCAACACGTCCGTGCGCGGCAGCAACGACCACACCCGGGGGTCCCCGGTCAACGACCACCAGGCGTCACGGGCCGTCCAGCCGAACCCCGCCGCCAGCTCCGCGTGCCCGCCCAACGCGGACGCGGCGACGTTCGGCCACAAGCCCGGGTTGTCGGCAGGCAACGGCCCCTGAGGCCCGTGGAACGAGAGCGAATCGCCGAGGACGAGCAGTCTCACCTGGTGGTTCCGGCGTTGTACGACGACAGCCGCCACCTGCCGTCACCGCGCGGCCGACGGGTGAACACGGTCCAGTGGCAGTTACCGATGCCGCCCAGCAACGCCCAGCGGTCGACCGGCAGCTCCAGCAGCCGCCCGGTCAACGCGCTGATCAGGCCGCCGTGCGCGCAGAGCATGACCGTGCCGGAGAACTCCGCGTCGACCTCGGAGACCACGGCGAGCGCGCGCTCGGAGACCTCCACGCGCGTCTCGCCGTCCGGTGGCGCCAGGGTGCCGTCGGCGCGCCACAGGTCCAGCGCGCCCGGCCACTCCGCCTCGATCTCGGTCGAGGTCAGCCCCTGCCACTTGCCCAGGTGCGTCTCGCGGAGCCGTTCGTCGATGCGCAGGTCGACGCCCGTGGCGTCGGTGAACACCGTGGCGGTGTCGCGGGCGCGGTGCAGGTCGGAGGCGACCACCAGCTCGGGCGCGAACCCGGCGAGCACCGGCACCGCGAACCGCGCCTGGTTCCACCCGGTCTCGGTCAGCGACGAGTCCAGGTGTCCCTGCAGGCGGCCGGTCGCGTTGTAGTCGGTCTCACCGTGCCGCCACAGCACGAGCCGGTTCAGGGTCATGCCTCGGCGACCTCGTCGGCCGGCGGCCCGGCGTCGAACTCGATGCGCGGGCAGTCCTTCCACAGCCGCTCCAGGCCGTAGAAGGTGCGCTCCTCCACGTGCTGGACGTGCACGACGACGTCCACGAAGTCCAGCAGGACCCAGCGACCCTCGCGCGCGCCTTCACGGCGGACCGGCTTGCGCCCGGCCTCGCGCAACTTCTCCTCAACGTTGTCCACGATCGCGCCGACCTGCCGCTCGTTCGGAGCGGAGGCGATCACGAAGCAGTCCGTGATCACCAGTTGGTCGGACACGTCGAGCACGATCACGTCGTGCGCTTTCTTGTCGGCTGCCGCGCTAGCGGCGACCAGCGCCAACCGTCGTGCCTCGTCGGTGGCTGCCACGTCACTCCTCATCACACCGGCGGGCGCCGTTACGCCCGCACGAGTCAATGAGGGTACCGGCGTCCCGGCTCAGTCCGGCATCGAGTAAAGCCGACGCTTGCTTATGTACTGCACGACACCGTCCGGAACGAGGTACCAGACGGGCAGTCCGGAGGCCGTCCGGTCACGTACGGCGGTCGACGAAATGGCCATCGCGGGCACCTCCACCAGCGACACAGCGCCTGGTGGGAGGTGTGTGTCGACCAATTCATAACCCGGTCGGGTGACGCCGATGAAGTGGGCAAGGCCGAACACGTCGTCCGCCCGCCGCCACGACAGGATCTGCTCCAACGCGTCGGCGCCGGTGATGAAGAACAAGTCCGCGTCCGGGTGCCGGACCTTGAGGTCGGTGAGCGTGTCGACGGTGTAGGTCGGCCCGGGGCGGTCGATGTCCACCCGGCTGACGGAGAACCGCGGGTTGGACGCGGTGGCGATGACCGTCATCAGGTAGCGGTCCTCGGCGGCGCTGACCTCGCGCTCGCTCTTCTGCCACGGCTGGCCCGTGGGCACGAAGACGACCTCGTCGAGGTCGAAGCGGGCCTGGACCTCGCTGGCCGCGACCAGGTGGCCGTGGTGCACCGGGTCGAAGGTGCCACCCATGACGCCGATCCGCCGGTTCGACATGGGACGTGAGCCTAGTTCGGGTGGTGCGCGGGCGGCCGGTCGCTCCCCGAAAGGCCGCCCGCGCACTCGTCTCCCGGTCGCGGCCCGGGGGAGTGGGCCGCATCCGCGGATCGCCCGACCCACCCCGAATCCAGGGCCGCGCGTAGGAGGAACGCGCACGTCACGCGGCTATGACGCGATTGGCGGAACTTTTTCTACAGCTGCGGCGCGAGCACCGTGCCGTCCGCCGAGCGCACCAGGATCGCCTCCATCGGGCACGACTCCGCCGCGTCCACGATCGCGTCGTCCGGGTCGACGTCCGCCTTGACCGGCGTGGACGTGCCGCCCTCGAGGCGGAAGTGGCCAGGCGCGATCGACGTGCACATGCCGGTGCCGAGGCACGCGCCCCGGTCGACCTCGATCGTCCACTCGCTCATCGGTCTACCACCTCACCAGTAGGCGTTCCGGGCCTCGCACCAGTCTGCCCTTCTTGAACACCACGTCGTCGGCCAACTCCAGGTGCGGGAACCTATTGAGCAAGGTCGAGATCGACACCTGCAACTCCATCCTTGCCAAGGGCGCGCCGATGCAGTGGTGCACGCCGTGGCCGAACGCGAAGTGGGGGTTGTGGGGGCGGTGGAAGTCCAGCTCGTGGGGGTTCGGGAAGACGGCGGGGTCGCGGTTGGCCACCAGGCCGTCCACGAACACCGCCTCGCCGGCGCGGATCGTCACGCCCGACAGCTCCACGTCCGCCGTGGCGATGCGGGGGAAGCCGGGCGCGCCGGACAGCTTCGTGATCCGCAGCAGCTCCTCCACGGCGGCGGGCACCAGCGACGGGTCGGCGCGCAGCTCGGCCAGCCGGTCCGGGTGGGTGAGCAACTGGTGGACGAAGTTGCCGATCTCGCTGCCGGTCGTCTCGTGGCCCGCGATGAGCAGCGTGACGCCGAACGACACCAGCTCCTCCTCCGTGAGCCGGTCGTCGTTGTCGTGCGCGTGCACCAGCACGGTGAGCATGTCGTCGGCCGGGTGCTTGCGCTTGTCCTCGACCAGCTCGCGGATGTAGGCGCGCAGTGACGCGGCCGCGGCCTCGATCTCGGGGACGGTGAACGCGGTGATCGCCACCGCCGCGTCCGACCACTCGCGGAACTTGGCCCGGTCCGGCGCGGGCACGCCCAGCATCTCGCTGATGAGGGTGATGGCGACCGGCATGGCCAACCCGTCGACCAGGTCGGCGGGCGGTCCCTGCTCCTGCACCGCGTCCAGCAGGTCGTCCACGATCCGCTGGGCACGCTCGCGCAGCTGCCCGGTGCGCCGGGCGGTGAACGCCTTGGCCAGGATCCGGCGCAGCCGGGTGTGCTCGGGCGGGTCCATGCTCAGGATGGTGGTGATGCCCGGCACCTCGGGCATGGTCCGCGGCGGGTCGTAGTCGGCGTCCATCACCGGCGCGCGGCTGAACCTCGGGTCCGCCAGCACGATCTTCGCGTCGGCGTAGCGGGTGGCCAGCCAGGCCTCGCGGCCGTACGGCAGGCGCACCCGGGCCACCGGCTCGTCCCGCTGCAGCTCCAGGTACGTCTCGTGCACGTCCAGGTCGTCCGGTTCGGGGAACGGGTAGGGCCTGGCCTGCATCGCGAACCCCCACTGCCCGGTGATCACCTGCACCCGACAGTAGGGACACCGCGCCGTGCGCTCCACAGCGCCGCTACGGCTTTCACCGGCAGCGCTGCGGAGCGCCGGTCCGCTAGAGCTGCGGCGCGAGCACCGTGCCGTCCTCCGAACGCACCAGGATCGCCTCCATCGGGCACGACTCCGCCGCGTCCAGGACCGCGTCGTCCGGCTCGATCTCGCCGTTGACCGGCGTGGACGTGCCGCCGTCGAGGCGGAAGTGGCCAGGCGCGATCGACGTGCACATCCCGGTGCCGAGGCACGCGCCCCGGTCGACCCCCACCGTCCACCGGCTCATCGGGTCACCACCTCACCGGCAGGGCCTGCGGGCCGCGGATCAGCCGGCCCCTCTTGAACGTCACGTCGCCGTCCAGCTCCAGCCGCGGGAACCGCTCGATCAGCGTGCCGATGGCGACCTGGAGCTCCATCCGCGCCAGGGGCGCGCCGATGCAGTGGTGCGCGCCGTGGCCGAACATGATGTGCGGGTTGTGCTCGCGGTGGAAGTCCACCTCGTGCGGGTCGGAGAACACCGACGGGTCGCGGTTGGCCGTGACGTTGTTCACGAACACCGCCTCGCCGGGCTTGATGGTGACGCCGGACAGCTCCACCTCGGCGGTCGCGATCCGGGGGAAGCCCGCGGAGCCGCCCAGCGCGGTGAACCGCAGCAGCTCCTCGATCGCGGCGGGCACCAGCGACGGGTCGGCCCGCAGCTCGGCCAGCCGGTCGGGCATCCGCAGGAGCTGGAAGACGAAGTTGCCGATCTGGTTGGCGGTGGTCTCGTGCCCCGCCACCAGCAGCGTCACCCCGAACGAGACCAACTCCTCCTCGCTGAGCCGGTCCTCGTTGTCCCGGGCGGCGATCAGCACGGACAGCATGTCGTCGGCCGGCTCGGCGCGCTTGCGGGCGACCAGCTCGCCGATGTAGGTCCGCAACGCCTTGTTGGCCGCGAGGATCTCCTCGTGGGTGAACGCGGTGATCGCCACCGCGGCCTCCGACCAGGCGCGGAACTGGGTGCGGTCCTCGAACGGCACGCCCAGCATCTCGCAGATGATCGTGATGGGCAGCGGCATGGCCAGCGCCTCGACCAGGTCGGCGGGCGGCCCCTGCTCCCGCATCGCGTCCAGCAGGCCGTCCACGATCTCCTGGGCACGCTCGCGCAGCTGCTCGGTGCGCCGCGCGGTGAACCCCTTCGCGACCAGCTTGCGCAGCCGCGTGTGGTCCGGCGGGTCCATGCTCAGGATGTTCGTCTCGGTCGGCATCGTCGGCAGCGTGCGCGGCACGTCCGCGCCGGGCCGCATCACCGCGGCACGGCTGAACCTCGGATCCGCCAGCACGGTCTTGACGTCCTCGTAGCGGGTGGCCAGCCACCCCTCGCCGCCGTACGGCAGCCGCACCCTCGACACCGGCTCGTCCCGTTGCAGCTCGAAGTACAAGGGATGGATCTGCAAGTGGTCGAGTTCTTCGAACGGATAGGACCTGGTCTCCATCGGTACCCCCATGTAAGCATTCGCTTACATCCGACAGTAGGCAGGTCGTTACCTACCGTCAACCGGGTTCGGTGTGCTCAAGGAGGACGGAAGCGGCCTGCGTCACCAGAGCCGCGACGGTGTCCGCGTCCGCGTTCGCGAGGGGCTGCTTTCCGAACACGCTGCGCAGCACGCCGATGCCCACGACCCACGCCAGGACGAGGTCCGCGCGCAACTCCGCGTCCTTCGCGTCCGTGAGGGACGACAGAGCGCGCGCGTACTCCTCACCCAACTGCCGCCGCACGACCTCCGCCGCGGAGTCGTGGTGCGAGGACCGCAGCACCGCGTACAACGGGTGGTCCTCGCGCCTCGGCTTCTCCTCCATCATCCGCAGCAGCACGTTGCGCAACAGGTGCTCGGCGGGCGAGTCCTCCAGCAGCTCGCGGCTCTGCGTGGCGAGCACGGTCGCGAACAGGGCGTCCTTGCTGCCGTAGTAGCGGAACAGCAGGGCCTGGTTCACACCCGCGAGGCTCGCGATGTCACGCACCGTGGTGCGGTCGAACCCGCGCTCGCCGAACAGCTTCGTGGCGGCGTCCAGCAACGCCGCCTTCGTCGCGGCGGCGTCCCTGGGCCTGCTCACGACGTCGGCCGGACGTGCCCCTCGCCCCAGACCACCCACTTGGACGAGGTCAGCTCGGCCAGCCCCATCGGACCGCGGGCGTGCAGCTTCTGGGTGGAGATGCCGATCTCCGCGCCCATGCCGAACTCGCCGCCGTCGGTGAACGCGGTGGAGGCGTTGACCATGACCGCCGCCGCGTCCACGCGCGTGGTGAACCGGCGGGCCGCGTTGAGGTCGCTGGTCACGATGGCCTCGGTGTGGCCGGAGCCGTGCTCGGCGATGTGCTCGATGGCCTCGTCGATCGAGCCGACCACGCGGGCGGCGATGTCCAGCGACAGGTACTCGGTGTCCCAGTCCTCGTCGGTGGCGGCGCGCACCCTGGGGTCGCGCGCGAACCGCTCGTCACCGTGGATGGTGACGTCCTGCGCGTTGAGGGCGTCGGTGATGCGGGGCACGAACTCGTCCGCGATCGAGGCGTGCACCAGCAGGGACTCGGCCGCGTTGCACACGCTGGTGCGGCGGGTCTTGGAGTTGAGCACGATGCGCTGCGCCATGTCGAGGTCGGCGCTCGCGTCCACGTACACGTGCACGTTGCCCACGCCGGTCTCGATGGTCGGCACGGTGGCCTGCTGCACGACGGCGTTGATGAGGCCCGCGCCGCCGCGCGGGATGACCAGGTCGACCAGGCCGCGCGCGGTGATCAGGTGGGTGACCGAGGCGCGGTCGTGGCACGGCAGCAGCTGCACGGCGTCGGCGGGCAGGCCGGCGGTCTCCAGCGCGTCGCGCAGGATCGCGACCAGCGCGGTGTTCGAGTGCTCGGCGGTGGACGAGCCGCGCAGCAGGGCCGCGTTGCCGGACTTCAGCGCCAGGCCGGCCGCGTCCACGGTGACGTTCGGGCGGGCCTCGTAGACCATGCCGACCACGCCCATCGGGACGCGGACCTGCTTGAGCTCCAGCCCGTTGGGCAGGATCGAGCCGCGCAGCACCTCGCCGACCGGGTCCGGGAGGCCCGCCACCGTCTCCAGGCCCCGGGCCACGGCCTCGACGCGCGCGTCGGTCAGCGCGAGGCGGTCCAGCAGGCCCTGGGCGAGGCCGGCGGCCCGGCCCGCTTCGAGGTCCTTGGCGTTGGCCTCCAGCACCTCGCCGGCGCGGGTGCGCAGGGCGGCGGCCATCTCGTGCAGTGCGGCGTCCTTGCTCTCACGGGTGGCGAGGACGAGCTCGTGGGCGGCGACACGGGCGCGCCGGGCGGCGGCGTGCACCTGTTCGCGCAGGTCATCAGTCACGTCGTCCAGCCTACGGTCACCCGGTCGTGGCTGTCGCCGAGGTTCCCGAAGGTCGGACACCCGCCCTCTCCTGCTCCACTTTCGGGTGAACGTCGAGCCCGGGCGTCGCACAGGTGTCCAGCCTGTCAGGGGTGTCTGCCATGGTGTTCCGCATGGACGACGGCGCACTCCGCGAACTGGCCGAGGAACGGCTGAGGGCATTGGCGGGCCCTCGGGCCGTCCTGCGTGACGACCAGTGGACGGCGATCCACGCGCTGGTGGCCGAACGGCGGCGGGCGCTGGTCGTGCAGCGCACGGGGTGGGGCAAGTCCGCCGTGTACTTCATCGCCACGGCGTTGCTGCGGTCCCTGGGCGAGGGGCCGACGGTGATCGTGTCGCCGCTGCTGGCGCTGATGCGCAACCAGGTCGACGCCGCCGCGCGGGCGGGTGTGCACGCGGCGACGATCAACTCGGCCAACACCGACGAGTGGCAGGACGTGCAGGACCGGGTGACGTCCGGTGCCGTGGACGTGCTGCTGGTCTCGCCTGAGCGGCTGAACAACCCCGACTTCCGGGACACGGTGCTGCCGTCGCTGACCGCGTCGGCGGGGCTGCTGGTGGTGGACGAGGCGCACTGCATCTCCGACTGGGGCCACGACTTCCGGCCGGACTACCGGCGGCTGCGGACGTTGCTGACCGAGCTGCCGGCCGGCGTGCCGGTGCTCGCCACCACGGCCACGGCCAACAACCGGGTGGTGCGCGACGTGGCCGACCAGCTCGGGCTCGGCGCGGGCACGGACACGCTGGTGCTGCGCGGGCCGTTGGACCGGGAGAGCCTGCGGCTGTCGGCCGTGCGGCTGCCGACCGCCGAGGCCAGGCTGGGGTGGCTGGCCGAGCGGCTGGAGCAGCTGCCCGGCTCGGGGATCATCTACACGCTCACGGTGGCCGCGGCGGACGACGTGGCGGCCTTCCTGCGCGAACGCGGGTACGAGGTGACGGCGTACTCCGGGCGCACCGACCCGGCCGAGCGCCAGCGGGCCGAGGAGGACCTGCTGGCGAACCGGGTCAAGGCGCTGGTGGCGACGTCGGCGCTGGGCATGGGGTTCGACAAGCCGGACCTGGGGTTCGTGGTGCACCTGGGCGCGCCGCCCTCCCCCATCGCCTACTACCAGCAGATCGGCCGCGCCGGGCGTGGGGTGGAGCGGGCCGAGGTGCTGTTGCTGCCCGGCCCGGAGGACAAGGACATCTGGGCGTACTTCGCGTCGCTGGCGTTCCCGCCGGAGCACGTGGTGCGGCAGGTGCTCGACGTGCTGCCGGCCGACCGGGCGATGTCGACGGCGGCGCTGGAGCCGATGGTGGAGCTGTCGCGCACCCGGCTGGAAGTGGTGCTGAAGGTGCTCGACGTGGACGGCGCCGTGCGGCGGGTTCGCGGCGGGTGGGTGTCGACGGGGCAGCCGTGGTCCTACGACGCCGAGCGGTACGAGCGGATCGAGGCGGCGCGTCGCGTGGAGCGGCAGGCGGTGCTGGACTACCTGGCCACCGACGGCTGCCGCATGGAGTTCCTGTTGCGGCAGTTGGACGACCCGCACGCGGCGCCGTGCGGGCGGTGCGACAACTGCACGGGGCAGCGGCCGTCGGCGGAGGTGTCGGACGTGGCGGCGTCGGCGGCGCGGGAACGGCTGCTGCGGCCCGGCGTCGAGGTGGAGCCGCGCAAGATGTGGCCGACCGGGATGGCGGCGGCCGGGGTGGCGTTGTCCGGGAAGATCCCGGCGGCCGAGATCGCCACGACCGGGCGGGCGTTGGGGCGGTTGACCGACATCGGCTGGGGCAACCGGTTGCGGTCGTTGTTCGCCGGGGAGGACCAGGAGATCCCGGACGACGTGTTCGCCGCGTGCGTGAAGGTGCTGTCCGCCTGGGGTTGGGCCGAGCGGCCGGTGGGCGTGGTGACGGTGGGGTCGCGGAGCAGGCCCGCGCTGGTGGGCAGCTTCGGGCGGCGGATCGCGGAGGTGGGCCGGCTGCCGCTGCTCGGGCAGGTGTGGCTGGGGCAGGCCACACGGCGGGCCAACAGCGCGCAGCGGTTGGCGGGGCTGGTGCGCGAGACCGACGTACCGGATCTGTCCGGAGTGGACGGTCCGGTGCTGCTGGTGGACGACCAGGTCGACACCGGGTGGACGGTGACGGTCGCGGCACGGCTGCTGAGGCGGGCGGGTGCCTCGGCGGTGCTGCCGTTCGCGTTGGCGGTGACGGCATGAGAGGGAGGTGGGAGTGACAGGGTGAGGCTGACGACGGAACGGTTGGTGCTGCGGCCTTTCACCGCGGCCGACGCACCGGCGCTCGCCGAGTACCGGTCGGACCCGGACGTGGCGAGGTACCAGGGTTGGGAAGCGCCGTTCTCGTTGGCGCAGGCCGAGGAGCTCGTGCGGGACGTCGCCGCGGCCGACCCGACCACGCCGGGCTGGTACCAGTTCGCGGTCGAGGCGGACGGGGTGCTCGTCGGTGATGTCGGCGTGGGGCTGCACGAGAACCGGATGCAGGCCGACATCGGCTACACGCTGGCGACCGCGCACCAAGGACGCGGGTATGCGGCGGAGGCCGTGCGGCGGGTGTTGGCGTACCTGTTCGAGGTGCGCGGGCTGCACCGCGTGTCCGCCGAGTGCGACGCCCGCAACGCGCGGTCGGCGCGACTGCTGACCAGGCTCGGTTTCCGGCAGGAGGGGCACCGGGTGCAGAGCACGTGGATGAAGGGAGAGTGGACGGACGACCTGCTGTTCGGCCTGCTGGCCGCCGAGTGGCGAACGCGGACGGACTGACGCCTGACCCGGGCGGACCGATCTGGGCGGACCGACCCGGGCGGCCTGACCCAGGGGAAATCCGACCCGGACAGTCGGCAGGCACGGGCTCGCACGATCGGAGCGGCCTGTCCGGGTGTGCCATGACCGGGCTCGAGGGCGGCGGACTCGTGCACCACCGCACGGTCGGGGTCGTGAGACCGCAGCAGAGGGGTTCGGTGCGGGACCTACCCACCCGCGCCGCTTTGTGGTTGTGTCCACCCATGGCTGCCGTGGAGACCGAGCCCCAGCACCGCCTGCCCATCCGCAAGCTCGTCGCGGCGAGCATCGGGAACGCCATCGAGTGGTACGACTGGACCATCTACGCGACGTTCTCGATCTACTTCGCCACCCAGGTGTTCCCCAAGGACAACCCGCGGCTCGCGCTGATCAACACGCTCGCGGCGTACGCGATCGCGTTCTTCTTCCGGCCGTTGGGCGGGTACCTGCTCGGGCGGTTCGCCGACCTGAGCGGGCGGCGGACGGCGATGCTGCTGACCATCATCCTGATGGCCGGCGGTTCGGTGGCCATCGGCCTGCTGCCGACCTACGCGCAGGTCGGGTGGCTCGCGCCGATCCTGCTGCTGCTGGCCCGCGTCGCACAGGGGCTGTCGCTGGGCGGTGAGGTCTCCAACGCCTCGGCGTACCTCGCGGAGATCGCGCCACCGCACCGGAGGGGGCGGTACTCGGCGTTCTTCTACATCTCCACGGGCGTCGCGGTGCTGGCCGCGTCGCTGCTCGGCTTCGTGCTGGCCCGCACGCTCGACAAGGCCGAGTTGGCGTCGTACGGCTGGCGCATCCCGTTCCTGGTGGGCGGTGTGCTGGGGCTGGTCGGCCTGTGGCTGCGGCGCAGCCTGGAGGAGACCGAGCAGTTCGAGCACAACAAGGCCAAGGCGCAGCAGCTCAAGCGACCGCTGCTGACGACCCTGCGCGAGCACCCCAAGGCGGTCGGGCGGCTGGTGGGCTTCACCATGCTGTCGACGCTGTGCTACTACACGTTCTTCAGTGCGCTGACGCCGTTCGCGGTGTCCAAGCGCGGCGCGGACCCGGTGGACGTGTTCCTCGCGCTGTCGATCGCCACGGCATTGTTCATCGCGTTGCAGTACCCGATGGGCGCGCTGTCGGACCGGTTCGGCCGCAAGCCGCAGTTGCTCGCCTGGTCGGCCGCCACGGCGGTGTTGGTGGTGCCGCTGTCCACGCTGATCGGGCCGGGTGTGGGCAACCTGCTGCTGGTGTTCTGCGTCGGCCTCGCCCTGTACACGGCCATGACGTCGATCGCGCCGGCCGTGATGAGCGAATTGTTCCCGACCGAGCTGCGCGCCCTGGGCATCGGCTCCTGGTACAACCTGACCGTGGCGCTGTTCGGCGGCACCGCGCCGCTGGTGATCCAGTGGTTGCCGGGCAGCACGTTCTTCTTCTACGTCGCGGCGGGCGCGGTCATCGCGTTCTTCGTGATCCTCACGATGCCCGAGACGAAGAACAGCGAGCTGCGCTGACCGTCAGGGCGTCACGGTCAGCCGGGCCAACGGCTCGCCGGACAGGTCTCGCAGGGCCGCCAGCATCGTGGCGCGCCTGGTCGGGGGCAGCTCGGCCAGGAAGTCGTCCTCCAGGCGCCGGATCGCGGCACGGGCGCCGCGCCACCGCTTGCGCCCCTCCGCGGTCGGCTCGATGATCCGCGCGCGCCGGTCGTCCGGGTCTGGCCGACGGGACACCAGCCCCTCGGCCTCCATCCCGTCGATGATGGCGACCATCTTCGTCTTGTCCACGTCGACCGCCTTCGCCAGCGCCAGTTGGGTCGGCGCGGCGCCCCGGGACAGCTCGGTGAGCACCACGTAGGCCCACATGCCCAGCCCGTGCCGCTCCAGCAGCGGCAGTTCCGCGGCGACGAGCGCCTTGGCCAGCCGGTGCAGCAGCGCGGCGAGGTCCTGCCGTTCCTCCTCGACCATGCAGGTGATGGTAGTCACCACAAATCGTCTCAGTTTCCAACTATCTTGAACTGAGACGATTTGCCGGACGACGCCGTGGAGTGGACGTGCTCAGGAGCAAGTGGATCACCGGTCCGGACGCGGACTTCGCCGGACCGGTGCTGGTCAGCGTCACCGAGTTCACCCTCGCCGGGCTCCGGTGGACGCCCGGCGCCTACCGGGCGGGCCTCGCGCTCAGCCGCGAGTGGCCGCGACTGGGCGGCGCGGTCGGCCTGTGGCTGTGGGCCGAACCGCTGCGCAAGCGCTTGGGCTCGGTGTCGGTGTGGCGCGACCGCACGGGCCTGCGGGGCTTCGTCGGCCTGCCCGCGCACGTGGCGATCATGCGGAAGTACCGTGAACTCGGCGTCACCCGCGCCACCACCTGGTCCACCGACGACGTCGACCCGCACGTGCTCTGGCAGGCGGCCGGACGGTGGCTGCGGGACCGCGCCTGAGCCGTGCGGCCCGGGGCCGGAAACCGAAGTCCTGGGTACTAGGTCCGCAACGGCACGAGGTCGTCGGCGTGCACGACCTCACGACGCTGCTCGGCCGGCAGGTCACCGGTCTTGCGGCCGATCAGCGCGGGCAGCTCGGCGGCGTCGAAACCGACCACGCCACGCGCCACCACGTGACCGGACAGGTCGACCAGCTCGACCACGTCACCGGCCTCGAACGCGCCCTCCACGCCGGTGATGCCCGCCGCCAGCAACGAGCGCCGACGGTGCACGACCGCGGCCACCGCGCCGTCGTCCAGCACCAGCCTGCCGGACGCGTCGGCCGCGTGACCGAGCCAGAAGCGGCGCGCGGACAGCCGGGGGCCGGTCACCGCGAACGCCGTGCCGACGTCCGCCGAGGTCAACGCCCGCGCCGCGTCCGCCGCACCCGCCAGCAGCACGGGGATGCCCGCCGAGGCCGCCAGTCGGGCCGCGGCCAGCTTCGACGCCATGCCGCCGGTGCCCAGCCCGGACGAGCCGACCGAACCCGCCCGCACACCGTCCACGTCGGACGCGTCGGCCACCTCGGTGACCCGTTGCGCGCCCGGCAGGCGGGGATCGCCGTCGTAGAGCGCGTCGACGTCGGAGAGCAGGAACAACGCGTCCGCACCCACCAGGTGCGCCACCAGCGCGGCCAGCCGGTCGTTGTCGCCGAACCGGATCTCCTCGGTGGCCACCGTGTCGTTCTCGTTCACCACGGGCACCGCGCCCAGCGCCAGCAGCCGCGAGAACGTGCGCTGCGCGTTGCGGTAGTGCGACCGGCGCACCACGTCGTCCGCGGTCAGCAGCACCTGCCCGACCGTGAGCGAGAATCGCCCGAACGAGTTCGCGTACGCGTGCGCCAGGGCCAACTGCCCGACGCTCGCCGCCGCCTGCTGCGTGGCCAGGTCACGAGGCCGCCGCGTGACGCCCAACGGCGCGAGCCCGGCCGCGATCGCACCCGACGACACCAGCACCACCTGGCTGCCCGCCGCGCACCGCGCCGCGACCGCGTCCACCAGCGCGTCCAGCCGCGACCGGTCCAGGCCGCCCGCAGCGGTGGTCAACGACGACGACCCGACCTTCACCACGACCCGGGACGCCGCGGACACCGCCTGCCGGGCCTGTGACGCCGCCACCGAACCGATCACTCGTCGTCGTCCTCTTCGAACTCGTCGTACGCGCCGGGGATGCGACGGGCCTTCTTGGCCGCCAACCGCTCCGACGCGCCGACGCGGTTGCTCGCCTCCAGCCGTGCGTCCGTGCCGCGGCCGCTCATGGTCATCGCGATGCCCGAAGGCGTCGTCGGCTCCCAGTCGAACACCAGGTCGCCGATGGTGACCTGGCAGCCCGGCTCGGCGCCCTTCTTGACCAGCGCTTCCTCGACGCCGAGGCGGGCGAGCCGGTCGGCCAGGTAGCCGACGGCCTCGTCGTTGCTGAAGTCGGTCTGCCGGATCCACCGCTCGGGCCGCTCGCCGCGCACGATGAAGCCGCCCTCGGTCTCCGGGTCCTCCACCACGGTGAAGCCCTGGTCGTCCACGGCCCTGGGCCGCAGCACGATCCGCGTCGACTCCTGCTTCGGCTTCGACGCCCGGTACTCCTCCACCACGCGCGCCAGCGCGAACGTCAGCTCGCGCAGGCCCTCGCGGCTGGCCGTGGACACCTCGAACACCGGCAGGCCGCGCGCCTCGATGTCCGGGCGCACCAGCTCGGCCAGGTCACGGGCCTCCGGGACGTCGATCTTGTTCAGCACCACGACGCGCGGCCGTTCAGCCAGGTCGTCGGCCAGGGAGGGGGTGTACTTCGCCAGCTCCTCCTCCAGCGCGTCGATGTCCGAGAGCGGGTCGCGGTCCGGCTCGTACGTGGCGCAGTCCACGACGTGCACCAGCACCGCGCAGCGCTCGATGTGGCGCAGGAAGTCCAGGCCGAGGCCCTTGCCCTCGGACGCGCCGGGGATCAGGCCGGGCACGTCCGCCATGGTGAAGATGGTCTCGCCGCCGGTGATCACGCCCAGGTTCGGCACCAGCGTGGTGAACGGGTAGTCGGCGATCTTCGGCTTGGCCGCGGACAGCACCGAGATCAGCGACGACTTGCCCGCCGACGGGAAGCCGAGCAGGCCGACGTCGGCGACGGACTTCAGCTCCAGCACGAGGTCGTGCTGCTCGCCGGGCTCACCCAGCAGGGCGAAACCAGGTGCCTTGCGGGCCTTGGACGCCAGCGAGGCGTTGCCGAGGCCGCCACGGCCGCCCTGGGCCGCGATCAGCCGGGTGCCCTCGCCGACGAGGTCCGCGACGACCTCGCCCTCGGGCGTCATCACGACCGTGCCGTCGGGCACGCGCAGCTCGAGGTCCGCGCCGTTGGCGCCGTCGCGGTTGCCGCCCTGGCCGCCCTTGCCGCTGCCGGCGCTGGCGTTGGGGCGGAAGTGGAAGTCGAGCAGGGTGTGGACCTGCGAGTCGACCACGAGCACGACGTCGCCGCCCTTGCCGCCGTTGCCGCCGTCCGGCCCGCCGAGCGGCTTGAACTTCTCGCGGTGCACGGAGGCGACCCCGTTGCCCCCGTCCCCTGCGGCGACGTGGATGACGACCCGGTCGACAAAGCGGGACACGGGGATTTCCTCTCTAGCGAAGCAACGAGGGGCGGGAGCCGGAATGCACCGGTCCCGCCCCTCGTCGGAGGTCGATCCGTCTTACGCCCGAGGCGCTTAAGCAGCAGCCTCGACCGGGACGATGTTCACGGTCTTGCGACCGCGCTTGGTGCCGAACTCGACCGCACCGGGCGCCAACGCGAACAGCGTGTCGTCCTTGCCGCGACCGACGTTGACGCCGGGGTGGAACTTGGTGCCGCGCTGGCGGATCAGGATCTCGCCGGCCTTGACGACCTGACCGCCGAACCGCTTGACCCCGAGGTACTGGGGGTTCGAGTCACGGCCGTTGCGGGAGCTGGAGGCGCCCTTCTTGTGTGCCATGGCTAGTCAGATCCTCACTTACCGGTGATGCCGGTGACCTCGACGCGGGTCAACTTCTGGCGGTGACCCTGGCGCTTGTGGTAGCCGGTCTTGTTCTTGAACTTGTGGATGCGGATCTTGGGGCCCTTGGTCTGCTCGACGACCTTGCCGGTCACCGAGAACTTCGCCAGGGCGTCCGCCGCGGAGGTGACGTCATCGCCGTCCACAACGAGGAGCGGCGCCGCGAAGGTGATCTCGGTGTCCGGCTCGCCTTCGAGCTTCTCGACCTCGATGACGTCGCCGACAGCCACCTTGTACTGCTTGCCGCCGGTCTTGACGATCGCGTACATCGGGACGGAAGTCTCCTGCTACTCGACGGGACGGGATCGCGCGCGCCTCGGCTGCACTGCTTACGAGCAAGCTGGGCTTCACGCGACAGGGCCCACCGGATGGCGGGCCGCGTATCAGGTTACGTGGCGGTGGACGGCGTGGTCAAACCGGGGTCGGTGTACTGCCCCCGGTACGCCGGAACCGCTGCTCAGACGGGCTGGGCAGCGGTTCCGGCGACACGTGGATCAGCTCCCGTCGACGCCGTCCAGCGGCGGGCCGGCGGGCCGGGAAGCGGCACGGCGGGCCGCGCGGCGACGCGTGGTCACCACGGGCACGCTCGACTCGGCGTGACCGTTGACCGGCTGCTCGGCGACCTGGGCCGGGGCGCTCGTCCGGGTGACGGACGCGACCTCCACCGGCGCCACCGCGACGGGCGGGGTGACGGGCTCGGGCACCATCGGGGGCTTGGTCACCCGCCGGCGGGTCCGCCCGGTCTTGACGGGCTCCGCAGGCACCTCGACGGGCTGCTCGGCCGCGACCGGGGCCGCCGGCGCGGGAGCGGCCTGCTCGGCGACCGGCTGCTCGGCGACCGGCTGCTCGGCGACGGGCCGCTCGGGAGCGGCCTGCCGGGCAACGGGTTCCTGGACAGCCGGTTCCCGGACGGCCGGTTCCCGGACGGCGGGCTGCTGCGGCGCGGACTGCTCGGGCTCCTCGTCGCCGTGCTTGACGACGGCACCGGCTTCCCGGCGGGCCCGGCGGCGTTGGCGGCGGTCGCGCTTCGGGGTCTCCGGCGCGGCCTCCTCCTCCAGCACGGCGGCCACGGGCTCGTCCGAGGTCGGCTGCTCGGAGATCGCCTCCGGCTCCTCGGTCGGCTCCACGGTCTGCTCGGCCACCGGCTCCGGGACGTCCGCGTGCTTGGCCCGGCGCGACTTGCGGCCGCCGCCCTGCTGCTGCTGTTGCTGCTGCTGGGCGGGCTGGCCACCGCCGTTGCCGTTGCCGTGCGCGTGCATCTCGGTCGTCACGACCAGGCCACGCCCGCGGCAGTGCTCGCAGGTGGTGGAGAACGCCTCCAGCAGGCCCGTGCCGACCCGCTTGCGCGTCATCTGCACCAGGCCCAGCGACGTCACCTCCGCCACCTGGTGGCGGGTGCGGTCGCGGCCGAGGCACTCGGTCAGCCTGCGCAGCACCAGGTCGCGGTTCGACTCCAGCACCATGTCGATGAAGTCGATCACGATGATGCCGCCGATGTCGCGCAACCTGAGCTGGCGGACGATCTCCTCGGCCGCCTCCAGGTTGTTCCGCGTCACCGTCTCTTCGAGGTTTCCACCCGATCCGGTGAACTTGCCGGTGTTGACGTCGATGACCGTCATCGCCTCGGTGCGGTCGATGACCAGGTAGCCGCCCGACGGCAGCCAGACCTTGCGGTCCAGCGCCTTGAGCAGCTGCTCGTCGATGCGGTACTCGGTGAACGCGTCGCTGTTGCCCACGTGCTTGCGCAGCCGTTCCTGGAGGTCGGGCGCGACGTGCCGCACGTAGCCGTCGATGGTCTCCCACGCGTCCGAGCCCTGGACGACGAGCGCGGCGAAGTCCTCGGTGAACAGGTCGCGCACGACCTTCACCAGCAGGTCCGGCTCTTCGTACAGCAGCTGCGGCGCCTGGGCCTTGGGCGTGTCGGCCTTGTCCTTGATGACCTGCCACTGCGCCTGCAGGCGGGTGACGTCGCGGGCCAGCTCCTCCTCGGCGATGCCCTCCGAGGCGGTGCGGATGATGACGCCCGCGTCCTCGGGGACGACGCGCTTGAGGATGTCCTTGAGGCGCTTGCGCTCGTTGTCGGGCAGCTTGCGGCTGATGCCGGTGGCGCCACCGCCGGGCACGTACACCAGGAAGCGGCCGGGCAGGCTGATCTGGGTGGTCAGCCGGGCGCCCTTGTGACCGACCGGGTCCTTGGTGACCTGCACCAGCACGCTGTCGCCGGACGAGAGGGCCTGCTCGATCTTGCGGGCCTTGCCCTCCAGGCCGGCCGCGTCCCAGTCGACCTCGCCCGCGTACAGCACCGCGTTGCGGCCGCGGCCGATGTCGATGAACGCCGCCTCCATCGAGGGCAGCACGTTCTGGACCCGGCCGAGGTAGACGTTGCCGACCAGCGACCCGCTGCCCGACGAGGTCACGAAGTGCTCCACCAGGACGCCGTCCTCCAGCACGCCGATCTGCGTGCGGTCGCCGCGCTCGCGCACCACCATGGTGCGCTCGACGGCCTCGCGGCGGGCCAGGAACTCGGCCTCGGACAGCACCGGGGCGCGGCGGCGGCCGGCCTCGCGGCCGTCACGGCGGCGCTGGCGCTTGGCCTCCAGCCGGGTCGATCCGCGGACGCTGCGCACCTCGCTCTGCGCGGCCTCGGAGTCGGCCTTGTCGTCACGGGCGTCGCGGGCGGGCTCGCGGACGTGGACGACCGTGTTCGGCGGGTCGTCCTCGCTCGGCGCGGCCTCTTCCTCGGCGCCGGTCTTGCGGCGACGGCGACGCCGACGGCGGCGGCTGCCCGGGCCCTCGTCCTCGGCCGACGCCTCGTCGGCGGTCTCGGCCTCGGCTTCGGCGACCTCGGCCTGCTCGTCGCCCTGCTCGTCGTCGCCGTTGTCCTCGACGCCCTTGCCGCGACCGCGACCACGACGGCCACGACGGCGGCGGCGACGACCTTCGCCCTCGTCACCGGCGTCGTCGGCGGCGGGCTCGTCGGCGTCGTCCTCGGTGTCCTCGAGGTCGTCGTCCCGGCTGACCGGGGCCTCCTTGACCACCGGGGTCGGCGGCAGGAACACCGCGGACGGCGGCGCGAACAGCGGCACCAGCGGCGCGACCTCGCGGGCCACCGCCACCGGTTCCTCGGTCTGCTCGTCCACCTCGCCGGTGACGATGTCGTCCCAGCCCAGCAGGCTGTCGGCGACCTTGAGCGCGAGGTCTCGGCTCACGCTCGACTGAACGCCCTTGACCGGCTCACCGAGGTCGGCGAGGGCGGCCACCACGTCCTTGCTGCTCGCGCCGAGCAGCTTGGCCAGCGCGTGCACCCGCAGCTTGGCGGGCAGGTCCGCCAGATCCGGGTGTGCGGATGTGGCGCTACCCCCGCCGGCGGCGCCGGCAGGCTTTTCCGTGTTCGACAATGCAGCTCCTCCGCCCCCGGGCGCGTCCCAACCGACGCGGCCGCGCAGGGGCCTCTCTTGTCCACTCACCGCCGCGGCTGGCGGCGGGAATCCTTGCCTCGCGCTGTGGCGCGCACCCGTGGGGCACGCGGCACAGCAGGTCCTATAACTCTTTCGACGACGCCGTCAGCGCCGCTCCGATCACCCGGTCAGACCTCCGCCGCCCTGTCCAGGGCAAGCGGGTCGACCAGGCCGCCTTCGTCGTCCAGCCGCCCCTGCGCCATCCGGGTCGCCTTCGCGGGGACCGGCGGAACCAGGTCGGCGACGACTCGGAGCGCACTCAGCACGTCGTCGGGCCTCACGGTAGGGGTTGTCTGCCGTACGACCGTCATGAGTATCCCACACGGCTGTGACAAATCTCGTGCATCGTGTCCGGCGTCGCTCGAATGCACCCCGGTCGGGGCCTCCACCTCGGCCGACACGATCGCCGGCCGCACGTCCACGATCTTCTTCCCGTCCTTGGTCAGGCGCTCGACCTGCACGGATTCCGACGACATCAGCGCGGTCACGGCTTCGGTCAGCTCTTCGGGCGACACGCCCGGGAGCTCGACGCGCCACGAGCTGGCCTCGATTCGCTCGGGCAGCGTGCCGCCGGCCGACTGGACGACCTCCAGCACGTCGAGCCCGGGCGGCAGCACGGCGTCCAGCGCGGTCCGCAGCGCGTCCGGGTCGACCCGGTCGACGACGGACACCTCGACGTACTCGGCCTCGCTCGCCACGCCGGTGGGCGCCGCGCCGACCCATGACACCTTCGGGTGAGGGCTGAAGCCCTGGGAATAGGCCATGGGGACGCCCGCACGACGCAGCGCGCGCTCGAACGTGCGCGCGATGTCACGATGTGACGTGAACCGCAGCCGACCGCGTTTGGCGTAGCGCAGTCGGAGCTTCTGCACAGGTGCGGCCGACGGGTTGGGCTGCTGCTGGCGGCTCAGAGCTACTCCCCTTGGGTGCCTGGTGGCCCGCGACGGGGTGAGCACCCCGACGGTCCACGCTCCTACTCCACGAGGACGGTACCTTGGAGCTGTTCGGCACCGTTGCGCTTGTCTGCTCCGTCCCCTCTGACTACGGTCCGGCAGCAGCAGTCCGATCGACGGTTCGCCTGACGTCGGGCCGACGGCTCCCCCGTCACCGGTCCAGCCCTGGAGGTCCCCCGTGCCTCTGCACCGCCGCGTCCAAGCGGCCGCGGTCAGCGCGGCCCTGCTCGCGACCGGCTGCTTCGCGGCGACCTCTGCCGCGGCCGAGCCCGTGGCGCCCGCCACCGCGGTGGACTGCGTCCAGCCCGGTCCGACGCTGCGCTACCTGGTCGTCTTCGACCCCGGCACGACCGCTCCGCTGGCCGACGCGCAGATCGCCGCCGCGTGCGGCACGACCGCCCACTACTACCCGCAGATCGCGGTGGCCGTGGCCGTCTCGCCGGACCCCCGGTTCGGGCAGCGCATCGGCCCGCACCGGGCGTACAGCGCGCAGGCCGACGGCCTGTCCAGGCGCAACGGCGCGCCGGCGCGGCAGACGAAGAAGGACGACGAGGTCGCCGGGGCGCGTGCCGCGGGCGGCGCGGTGGACCGCACGGCCGAGCAGTGGGACATGGACCTGGTCCGGGCGGCCGAGGCGCACGCGATCAGCCGGGGCAGCCGGGACGTGGTGGTGGGCGTGCTCGACTCGGGCATCGACCCGAACCACCCCGACCTGGTCGGCGCGCTGGACCCGGCGCTGTCGGCGGGCTGCACGACCGGCGTGGCCGACCCGTCACCGGCCGCGTGGGCGCCGACGACGTCCGGGCACGGCACGCACGTGGCGGGCACGATCGCGGCGGCCGACGACGGTCGTGGCACGACGGGCGTGGCGCCGGGGGTGCGGATCGCGTCGGTGAAGGTCGTGGACGACGCCGGGTTCATCTACCCCGAGTACGCGGTGTGCGGGTTCATGTGGGCGGCCGAGCACGGCATGACCATCACCAACAACAGCTACTTCATCGACCCGTGGGTGTTCACCTGCCAGGACGAGCAGGGCCAGTCCGTGGTCTACGAGGCGGTGCGGCGGGCGGTCGAGCACGCGTCCGGGCGCGGCGTGCTGACGGTGGCGGCGGCGGGCAACGCGGCGGCCGACCTGACCAAGCCGGCGCGCGACGCGATGAGCCCGACCAACGCCGCGCCGGAGGACGTCCGGCCGCGGCCGGTGGACAACACGTGCCTGGTGCTGCCGGCGCAGCTGCGCAACGTGGTGGCGGTGTCGTCGGTGGGCGCGGACAAGGTGAAGGCCGGGTACAGCTCCTACGGGCTGGGCGCGGTGGACGTCACCGCGCCGGGCGGCGACCGCAGGCAGTCGCCGGACGACGGGCAGGGCGGGTGCGTGCTGTCGACCGTGCCGTCCGCCGGCTACGACTACTCGTGCGGCACGTCGATGGCCGCGCCGCACGTGTCCGGGGTGGCGGCGCTGCTGGCGTCCACGCACCCCGGCGCGACACCCTCGGACCTGTCGAAGATGCTCAACGCGCAGGCCGAGACGCTGCCGTGCCCGGCGGACTACGACCTCAACGGCACCGGCGTGCAGGACGCGTTCTGCACCGGCCGCTCGGAGTACAACGGCTTCTACGGCCACGGCATGGTGGACGCGCTCGCCGCCGTGCGGGAGTAGGTCGGACGAACACGTCGACCCGCTGTTCGCCGGACTCGCGGGAAAACACTGCGGGTAATTCTGCGAGGCGGCCGGTTCGGGACTTTCCAGCACCCTTGAACTGCCCGTACGCAGCCCGGAATTGCCGCTGTGAGGTAGATCACCTCGCCGGGTGAACGCTCTGTCGAACCGCCGCGCGCGACCTTCGTAGTCCCCCTTCAGAGGGTGGTCGGTTCTTCAACAGGGGGTGCGCCCGTGCTGCTCGCGGTGTCGGAACACGACGACGGGGTGTGGGACGTCGCCACGCTGTCGGGGCGGATGGCGTACGTGGCGATGTGCCTGGCCGCGTGCTGGGGCGTGCTCACCGCCACCGGTTGGGTCCGCCGGATCGCCGGCCGGGCCGCGTCGCGCGCCGCGCACCAGGTGCTGGCGACGTTCGCGGTGGTCTTGGCCGGGGTGCACGCGGTGTCGTTCCTGTTGCTGCACAACGGCCCCCTGGCCGCCTACCAGCTCGTGGTGCCGCTCGTGGGCGGCGGCGAGGTGCGGCACGCGCTCGGCGTGGTGGGGCTGGAGCTCGTGCTGGCCGCGTCGGTGACGGCCGCGTTGCGGCGCACGGTGTTCCACCGCGACTGGTTGCGCCTGCACCGGCTCGCGTACGTGGGCGTGTGGCTCGGCGCGATGCACGCGTGGCTGGGTGCGTCCGCGAGCGGGCACGTCGCCGTGGTGTGGCTGGGCGGCATCACCGTGCTGATGCCCGCGGTCACGTTGACCGTGCTGCGGTTCCTGCCGCCGCGACTGCTCGTGCGGGTGGGCGTGGTCGAGGCCGACCCGCCGGTCCCCGACGAGCCGGCCGGGGTGCGGGTCGCGGTCGACCACGACCGGTGCCGGCACTACCTGTTGTGCCAGGCGCAGGCGCCCAGGGTGTTCCGGGTGCTGGACGACGGACGGCTGCGGTACGCGCGCAACCCGGACGCCGACCAGGCGGCGCAGGTGCGCGCGGCGGCACGGGTGTGCCCGATGCGCGCGATCCGGGTCGACGCGGCCGGAGCCCGCCCGTGAGCCGTCGGCGTCGGGCGGTCAGCCTTGGGTCAGCGCCGGGTTGCGCACCGGGGAGCCCTTGCCGACCGGCGAGATCGGCAGCAGCGTGCGGCCCGTCGGCCCGACCTCGATGTCGGTGCCCATGGCCGGGCACACACCGCAGTCGAAGCACGGCGTCCAGCGGCAGTCGTCCTGCTCGCGCTCGTCCAGCGCGTCCTGCCAGTCCGACCAGAGCCATTCCTTGTCCAGGCCCGAGTCCAGGTGGTCCCAGGGCAGGACTTCCAGCTCCTCGCGCTCCCGGGTGGTGAACCAGGCCAGGTCCACGCCCAACGGGGTGAGCTCGGCCTCGGCCGCCTGCACCCAGCGGTCGTAGGAGAAGTGCTCGGACCAGCCGTCGAACCGGCCGCCCTCGCGCCACACCCGCTCGATGACCCGGCCGATGCGCCGGTCGCCGCGCGAGAGCAGGCCTTCGATCAGGGACGGCTTGCCGTCGTGGTAGCGCATGCCGATGTTGCGGCCCAGCGCGCGGTCGGAGTTCACCGCGTCACGCAGCTTGCGCAGCCGGTCGTCCACGGTCTCCGGGTCGCACTGCGCGGCCCACTGGAACGGTGTGTGCGGCTTGGGCACGAACCCGCCGATGGAGATCGTGCAGCGGATGTCCTTGCGGCCGGAGACCTCGCGGCCCGCGCGGATGACGTTCTTGGCCATCTCCGCGATCTGCAGCACGTCGTCGTCGGTCTCGGTGGGCAGGCCGCACATGAAGTACAGCTTCACCTGCCGCCAGCCCGCGCTGAACGCCGCGCTGACCGTGCGGATGAGGTCGTCCTCCGACACCATCTTGTTGATCACGCGCCGGAGGCGTTCGCTGCCGCCCTCCGGGGCGAACGTGAGGCCCGAGCGGCGGCCGTTGCGGGACAGCTCGTTCGCCAGGTCGATGTTGAACGCGTCCACCCGCGTCGACGGCAGCGACAGGCTGGTGTTCGTGCCCTCGTAGCGGTCGGCGAGGCCCTTGGTGATCTCGGCGATCTCCGAGTGGTCCGCGCTGGACAGCGACAGCAGGCCGACCTCCTCGAACCCGGTCGCCTCCAGGCCGCGCTGCACCATCGCGCCGATGCCCTCGATGGACCGCTCGCGCACCGGCCGGGTGATCATGCCCGCCTGGCAGAACCGGCAGCCGCGCGTGCAGCCGCGGAAGATCTCCACGCTCATCCGCTCGTGCACGCTCTCCGCGAGCGGCACCAGCGGCTGCTTCGGGTACGGCCACGCGTCGAGGTCCATCGTGGTCCGCTTGAACACCCGGTACGGCACGCGCTCGCGGTTGGGCACCACGCGCTGGATGCGGCCGTCGGGCAGGTACTCCACGTCGTAGAACCGGGGCACGTAGATGCCGCCGGTCTCGGCGAGCCTGGTCAGGACCTCGTCCCGACCACCGGGGCGGCCCTCGGCCTTCCACGCGCGGACGATGTCGGTGATCTCCAGGACGGCTTCCTCGCCGTCGCCGAGCACGGCCGCGTCCACGAACGGGGAGATCGGCTCGGGGTTGAACGCCGCGTGCCCGCCCGCCACCACGATCGGGTGGTCTTCGGTGCGGTCGGCGGCGTGGAGCGGGATGCCGGCCAGGTCGAGCGCGTTGAGCAGGTTCGTGTAGCCCAGCTCGGTGGCGAAGCTGACCCCGAACAGGTCGAACGCGCCGACGGGCCGGTGCCCGTCGACGGTGAACTGCGGCACGCCGTGCTCGCGCATCAGCTGCTCGAGGTCGGGCCACACCGCGTAGGTCCGCTCGGCCAGCACGTCCGGCTGCTCGTTGAGGACCTCGTAGAGGATCATGACGCCCTGGTTGGGCAGCCCGACCTCGTAGGCGTCCGGGTACATCAGCGCCCACCGCACCGCGGCGGCGTCCCAGTCCTTCAGGGTGGCGTTGAGTTCCCCGCCGACGTACTGCACCGGCTTGGACACCTTCGGCAGCAGGGGTTCCAGGGCGGGGAAAACCGACTCGACGCTCACGCCGACCAGGGTAACGGCAGCGCCGGCGGGGGTCAGAACAGCGGTCCGGTGATGGTGAGGCCCAGTTCGGAGCCCGGACCGGCGTACAGGCCGAAGAACATCAGCGCGCCGCCCGCGAGGGCCACGTCCTTGTTGAACTGGATCATCTCCAGCTGCCTGGCCTGGGCGTCGGTCTCCTTCCAGAAGTTGTGCATGAGGAACGCCGTGGGCAGCAGGAACAGCACCAGCAGCAGCGCGCCGAGATCCGCCCACACGCCCAGGAGCAGCATCAACCCGCCGATGACCATGAGCACGCCGCTGCCGAACGTGGCGGCTTTCGCCGAGGGCACGCCTTTGGACGCGGCGTAACCGGCCATGGCCGCGGTCTGGGTGAGGTGGCCCAGCGCCGAGCCGAAGAACAGGAACACGAACAGGATGCGGCCGATGAGAGCGACGACGTCCATGACGACCTCCGGTGCTCGGGGTTCGTCCAGTGTTGGGGCAGGTCAGGTCAGCAGCAACTTGCCGAGCCTGCGTGCGGCGACAACCACCCCGACGGCTGCCATCACGGCGAAGTATGCGACGTGGCCCCACGCGCTCCAGCCGACGTAACCCGTGGTCAAGGCCCTCATCAACTCGATCGCGTGGTACAGCGGCGTGCACTGCACCACGGCCTGCAACCAGCCCGGGTAGACCGACAGCGGGTAGAACGTGGTCGAGAACAGGAACAGCGGCATCACGGCCAGCTGCACCAGGTCGAAGTCGTGCCACGAGCGCATGAACGTGGCCGCTGCCATGCCGACCGCCGCGAACGCCAGCGCGACCAGCAGGCACGCGGGCAGCGCCAGCAGCGCCCACGGCGAGCCGATCAGCCCGAACCCGAGCATGACCGTGATGAACCCGGCCGAGTACAGGCCGCCGCGCAGCAGGCACCACGTGGCCTCGCCGAGGGCGATGTCGACCGGGCCCAGCGGCGTGGCCAGCACGGCGTCGTAGGTCTTGGCGTACTTGAACTTGAAGAACAGGTTGAACGTCGCCTCGAACACCGCGCCGTTCATGGCCGCGGCGGCGAGCAGGGCGGGCGCGACGAACACGGCGTACGGCATCGGCCCGCCGGGGCCGTCCACGGTGGTGACGAGCTGACCCAGGCCGTAGCCGAGGGAGAACAGGAAGAACAGCGGCTCGAAGAAGCCGGACAGGATCGTCATCCAGCCGCGCCTGCTGACCAGGTACGAGCGTTCGACCAGCGCGTGCGCGCGGCCCGCGTACAGGCCGGGCGGGACGATCCGCAGCAGCAGTCCGGCGCCCTGGCGGGCCGCGACCGGCGCGGGCCGCTCGGCGGTGGAGGTCTCGTCGGTCATACGGCCAGCCTCCGGTGGAAGTAGCGGCGGCCCAGGACCACGCCGAGCGCGACCAGGGCGGACAGGTAGGCGACGTGGCCCAGCGCGGGCAGCAGCCGCAGGGTGCCGAACGTCGCGCCGCGGGCCAGCTCGATGCCGTGCCAGACCGGGGTGAGCCAGGCCAGCGGGTGCACCCAGCCGGGCAGTTGGCTGACCGGGAAGAACGCGCCGGTGAACAGGGTCATCGGCATCACCAGGAAGCGGAAGATGGCGTTGAACGAGTCCGGTTTCTCCCTGGTGGCGGCGAAGGCGACCACGGGGGCGCTGAACGCCATGCCCGCCAGCGTGGCGAACGGCACCGCCAGCAACGCGGACAGGCTGGTGATCGCGCCCAGGACGACGGCGACGGCCAGGAACACGGCCGTGCCCGCCACCAGTCGCAGCGCGATCCACAGCAGTTGGCCGTTGAGCACCTGCGCGGGCGAGACCGGGGTCGACACCATCGCCACGTAGGTGCGCTGCCACTTGAACGACGAGAACACCACCCAGGTCGACTCGAACACGGCGTTCTGCACGGCGGTGACGACCAGCAGCGCCGGTGCCAGGAACACCAGGTACGGGTGGCCGCCGGTGGCCTCGCCGTCACGCACCTGCGAGCCGAACCCGATGCCCATCGCCAGCAGGAACAGCACGGGTTGCAGGAAGTTGGAGATGACCGTGGCCCGCCAGTTGCGGCGGTACCAGGTCCAGTGGTGCTCCACCGCGATCAGCGCGGCCCGCCACGGGCCGAGGACGTGCGCGTTCATCTCAGTCCACCAACGTCCGGCCGGTCAGGCGCAGGAACACGTCCTCCAACGTGCTGCGGCGCACCAGGCTGGACACCGGCCGCACGCCCCGCGCGTGCGCCGCGGCCAGCGCCGACTCGCCGTCCGAGGTGTAGAGCAGCACCCGGTCGGGCAGCACCTCGACCCGTTCGGCCAGGTCACGCACCTCGTCGGCGCTCTGCTCGCCGGGCGGGAAGCGCAGCTCCAGCACCTCCTTGGTCGAGTAGTGGCGGATCAGCTCCCCCGGCGAGCCCTCGGCCGCGATCCGGCCGCCGTCCATCACCACCAGCCGGTCGCACAGCTGCTCGGCCTCGTCCATGTAGTGCGTGGTGATGATGAGCGTGACGCCGGACTGCTTGAGCCGGAACAGCCGGTCCCACAGCAGGTGGCGGGCCTGCGGGTCGAGGCCGGTGGTCGGCTCGTCCAGCAGCAGCAGGTCGGGGTCGTTGACCAGGGACCGGGCGATGGTGAGCCGCCGCTTCATGCCGCCCGACAGGGGCTCCACCTCGGCGTCGGCGCGGTCGGTGAGCTGGGCGAACTCCATCAGCTCCACGGCCTTCTCCCGCACCGCCGACCGGGACAGGCCGAAGTAGCGGCCGTAGACCTGGAGGTTCTGCCGGACGGTCAGCTCGGTGTCGAGGTTGTCCTGCTGCGGGACCACGCCGATGCGGGCCCGGATGCTCGGGCCGTCGGTGTCCGGGTCCAGGCCCAGCACGCGCAGCTCGCCGCCGGTGCGCGGCGACACGCACGACACCATGCGCATGGTCGAGGACTTCCCCGCGCCGTTGGGGCCGAGGAAGCCGAACGCCTCCCCCTTGCTCACCTCGACGTCGATGCCCCGGACGGCTTCGAAGGAGCCGAAGTGCTTGGTGAGGCCCTTGGCGTGGACGAGGGTGGAGGTCACGTTCGTCACGTTAGCGGCGAGGTCCGACATTCCCGGAACCGTTTTAGGGTGACGCCGTGGAGATCGACCTCAGTTGGCCGACGGAGGCCGACGAACGGCTGCGGGCCGAGGTGCACGAGGTGCTGCACGCCGTGGTGGCCGCCGGCGGCGCGATCGGCTGGCAGTCGCCGCCCGGGCGCGCGGAGACCGACGCGTGGCTGGACGGCGTGCTCGCGTCGCCTTCGGACGGCGCGCTCGTCGTGGCGCGTGTGGACGGTGCGCTGCGCGGCACGGCGTCGTGGCGGCGGTCCGAGAGCGAGGTGTTCGAGCACATGGCCGAGCTGCGGCGGGTGACGGCGCACCCGTCGGCCCGCGGCCTGGGGCTGGGCTCGCGGCTGGTGCGCGCGGTGATCGAGCACGCGCGCGCGGCCGGTCTGGAGATGCTGACGCTCGGCGTGCGCGGCAACAACCACGGCGCGATCGAGCTGTACGAGAGCCTGGGCTTCCGCGAGTGGGGCCGGCTGCCGAACGTGATCGCGGTGGGCGACGTCCGGTTCGACGACGTGCGCATGTACCTGCCCCTGGGCCACCGCGAGGGCGTGGTGCTGCACGGCTCGGCGCCGGGCGGCCTCGGCTCGTCGCCGGCGCGCGCGGCCGCGGGTCGGCGCTAGGTCAGGTTGGCCTGGGCCCAGCCCGAGGTCCCGCCGAGCGCTGCCGCCGCCGCGTCGACGTCGCCGGTCGCGACGGGTTGATCCACGACGCCGTCGTAGCCGTGGAGACCGCTCTCCTCCTCGACCACCCGGGCGATCCGGTACGCCCAGGTCATGATCGGCAGCGCCGCCGGTCCCGGGTAGCGGTAGGCGATGTCGATCGAGGCCGACTCGCCGTCGTAGTCGAGCAGCAGGGAACCGGCGGGCCCCTCCCAGCGCAGGTTCAGGCTGTAGCGGAACTCCTCGCAGGTCACCCGGTCGGCGTCCGCCGACACCCGCCGGACGATCCGGTCCCAGACCGCGCGGTGGTCGTCGGTCGGGTTCATCGGGACGGGCTCGGCGTCCGGGTCGAACGCGGCGTTGATCTCCTCCAGGGTCTCCAGGAAGGTCCGACCCGGGACGACCCGGTGGAAGAGGAGCGTGTAGGGCACCGGCCGAAGACTACGGCCCGGACTCCGCGTGGGGGTCCGGGCCGTCCGCTCGGCGGTTCAGAGGTTCGGGAACCAGAGCTTGATCTCGCGCTCGGCCGACTCCGGCGAGTCCGAGCCGTGGACCAGGTTGAACTGGACCTCCAGGCCGAAGTCGCCGCGGATCGTGCCGGGGGTGGCCTTCTCGACCGGGTCGGTGCCGCCGGCCAGCTGGCGGAACGCCGCGATCGCCCGCGTGCCCTCGACCACCATCGCGACCAGCGGGCCGCCGGTGATGAACTCGACCAGGTCGGCGAAGAACGGCTTGCCGTCGTGCTCGGCGTAGTGCTGCTCGGCGGTCGCGCGGTCCACGGTGCGCAGTTCCAGCGCGGCCAGGTGCAGGCCCTTGCGCTCGATGCGGGAGATGACCTCGCCGACCAGGCCGCGGCTGACGCCGTCGGGCTTGACCAGGACCAGGGTGCGCTCGCTCACGGCGGTCAGTACTCCTTCGTACGGGATTGTGCAGCTCGGTAAAGGGTAGCCGGAGCCTCGGCGGCACCCGCCCGTGACCACTGCGAAGCGCTTCCTTCAGGGAGCGCTCCCATAACGCGGCGACGTTGTTGCGCACCGCTGTGATTGCTCGCGACATCGGGCCGTGACGCGCACCGACGGGGTCCAGCGTCTCATTCGGCGACTTCCGGAGAAAACCTCGCCGTTACATCTTGACGGGGATGTTGTTATCGCTCACAGTGCACATGTCGCGTTCAGCCGCACCTCAGGTCGGCATCTGGAACACATAACCCTGCCCATTCCTGCCCGTATCGTTCTCCAAGAATGTTAGCGCTAACAAATTGCACACCCGGCACTTTTCCCGTGCCTGGGTGTCGTCGGCGACGCCACTTGACGAAAGGAAAGGCGCTATGTCTGTTGGGTTTGCGCACACCACGAGGTGGCGTCGTCGGTGGCGGTCGGGGGCGACCGCAGCGGCGGTCGTGGCGCTCCTGGGCGGGCTGCTCACGGTGTCCACCACGCCGGCTTCGGCCGCCACGGTGGACACCACCGCCTGGTACGTACTGGTGAACCGCAACAGCGGCAAGGCACTCGACGTCAGCGGCGCGTCCACCGCCGACGGCGCCAAGATCACCCAGTGGACCCGCACCAACGCCTCCAACCAGCAGTTCCAGTTCGTGGACTCGGGCAGCGGCTACTACCGGCTGCGCGCGCGGCACTCCGGCAAGGTGCTCGACGTCTTCAACTGGTCGGCGGCGGACGGCGCGGCGATCGTGCAGTGGGCCGACGGCAACGGCGCCAACCAGCAGTTTCGGCTGGCCGACTCCGACAGCGGCTACGTCCGGCTGGTGAACCGCAACAGCGGCAAGGTGGTCGAGGTGCAGGGCGCCGCGACCAACGACGGCGCGAACGTCGTGCAGTACGGCGACTGGAACGGCGGCAACCAGCAGTGGCAGCTCGTCCGGGTCGACGGGGGCAGCACCCCGCCGGGCACGTGCGCACTGCCGTCGACGTACCGCTGGACGTCCACCGGCCCGCTGGCGGACCCGAAGTCGGGGTGGGTCTCGCTCAAGGACTTCACCACCGTCGTCCACAACGGCAAGCACGTCGTCTACGCCACCACGCACGACACCGGGACGAACTGGCGCTCGATGAGCTTCAGCCCCTTCACGAACTGGTCCGACATGGCCACCGCGGGCCAGAACACGCTGTCCATCGGCGCCGTCGCGCCGACGCTGTTCTACTTCGCCCCGAAGAACACCTGGGTGCTCGCCTACCAGTGGGGCTGGCCGGACACCTTCTCCTACCGCACGTCGAGCGACCCCACCAACCCCAACGGCTGGTCCGCGCAGCAGACGCTGTTCACGGGCACCCTGCCCACCGGGGCTCCCATCGACCAGACCATCATCGCCGACGGCACGAACGTGTACCTGTTCTTCGCCGACGACCTGGGCAACATCTACCGCGCCTCCATGCCCATCGGGAACTTCCCGGGCAGCTTCGGCTCGAACTACACGAAGATCATGAGCGACACGGAGGCCAACCTGTTCGAGGCGGTCGAGGTCTACAAGGTCAAGGACCAGAACCAGTACCTGATGATCGTGGAGGCGAAGGGCGCGAACGGGCGCTTCTTCCGCTCCTTCACCGCCACCAGCCTGAACGGCTCCTGGACCCCGCAGGCCGCGACCGAGGGCAACCCGTTCGCGGGCAAGGCCAACAGCGGCGCCACCTGGACCAACGACATCAGCCACGGCGACCTGGTCCGCACCAACCCCGATCAGACCAAGACGATCGACCCCTGCAACCTGCAGTTCCTCTACCAGGGGCGCGATCCCCGCTCCGACGGCGTGGACTACGGCCTCCTGCCCTACCGGCCGGGTGTGCTGACGTTGCAGCGCTGAGGGCTTGACGCCGGCCCGACCCACGGCTCTCGGCGCGCGGGACGCGGAACGTCCCGCGCGCCGAGGGACCGCTAGCGGGTCAGGACCACGACCGAGCGGGCCGGGGCGGTGATCGTGCCGTCGGCGGTGGTGGCCTTGTCGGTGCTGGACGGGTGGTTCTGCCAAGTACCCGGCACGGCGACGGACTTCGCCGCGGGGTACGGGTTGATGATCACCAGGACGCCGTTCAGCGCGGGGTCGGTGTCGGGGCCGACGGTGTCGTCCAGGAGTGCCGCGACGACACCGGGTTCGGCCGCCGGGAACGACAGCTTCTGCTGCACGAGTGCCGCGTCGTTCAGCGTGAACAGCGGCGACGACTTGCGGATCCGCAGGAGCTCCAGCGTGTTGTCCACGGCGGTGCGCATGTCCGCAGGTGAGGGCTTCAGCGCGGCGTCCGCCAGCAGGGGGGCGGCGTAGGGCCACTTGGCCTCGTTGTCCGCCGCCGGTGGCAGGCCGCGGCCGAAGCCGTTGTCCCGCAACGAGGGGTCGTAGCGGTTGAACCAGTCGCCGGAGTCGTAGCTGTTGCGGTCCAACGACTTCGAGCGCAGGAACTCCGCGCCGGCGTGCAGGAACGGCTGGCCCTGGCCCAGCAGGACGGGTGCGAGGGCGACCTTCTGCATCCGCACCCGGTCCGCCATCGACGTGCCGACGGGCAGCTTGTAGGTCTGCGAGTCGAACAACGTCTCGTTGTCGTGCGCGTCCACGTACGTGATCACGTCGGCCGGCGCGCCCGTGTACCCGGCGGGTGAGCCGTTGTACGGCACGTCACGGCCCGAGAGCACCCCGCCGGACGTCGACCGGAACCGGTAGGACGCCATGTTGCCCGCCATGCCGAGCTTCACCAGGTCGGTGTAGTCGGCCAGTCGCGCGGTGACGTCGCCGTTGGCCGGTGAGCCGTTGGGGTCGCCCGCGAGCCCGGACGCCAGCCCCTGCACGCGCGGGTCCTCGTCGAACGGACCGCCGCCTCGCACCGCGTCACGCAGCCGGTCGCTGAACGTCCCGATGCCCGTGCCCGCCAGGTTGGCCTGGGTGGCCTGCTCGAACCGGGCGTTGCCCGCGACCTCGCCGAAGTCCCAGCCCTCGCCGTAGATCCGGATCGCGCGCCCGTCCACGCCGTCCCGCTCGACGGTCAGCGCGTCCAGCGCCGCCCGCACGGCCAGGATGTTCGCCTTCGGGTGGTGGCCCATCAGGTCGAACCGGAAGCCGTCCACCTTGTACAGGCGGGCCCACCGCACGACCGAGTCGACGACGAGCTTGCCCATCATGGCGTTCTCGGTCGCGGTGTTGGCGCAGCACGTCGAGTTCGCCACGGTGCCGTCGAGGTTGAGCCGCTGGTAGTACCCCGGCACCACCTTGTCGAGCACGGACGTGGGCGCGTCACCGGAGGCGGCCGTGTGGTTGTAGACCACGTCCACCACCACGCGGTTGCCGTTGTCGTGCAACGACTTCACCATCTCGCGGTACTGCTTCGAACGCGCCCACCCGGTCTGCGCGTCGTCCGTGGCGTAGGAGCCCTCGGGCACGTCGTAGTGGAACGGGTCGTAGCCCCAGTTGAAGCCGTCGTTCGCGGCGGTCGCGGTGACGCATTCCTGTTGCGCCGGGGAATCCGCGGGCGACGATGCCAGGTCGCACGCCGGTCGCTGCTGGTCGGCCCGCTTCTCCGGGATGGTGGCGATGTCGAACGTGGGCAGCAGGTGCACGGTGTCCAGCCCGGCGGCGGCCAGTTCGCGCAGGTGCGTCATGCCCGCCGACGAGGCGTGCGTGAACGCGCGGTAGGTGCCGCGGTCGCCTTCGGGGACGGTCGTGTCGCCGATCGAGAAGTCCCGGACGTGCAGCTCGGTGATGCCGTGCTCGGTCGGGTCGCCGTCCAGGCCGCGGGCGACGTGCCCGGCCCAGTCGGCGGGCATGGTGCGCGCGTCCGCGAGGTCGGCGAACTGCGAGTGCGTCGAGTTCACCGCCAACGCCACCGAGTACGGGTCGGTCACGGTCACCGCACGCCCGGCGACGGTCACCTCGAACAGGTAGAACTTGTCCCGCCACGCCCCGGACGCCGACCACGAGCCGGACGCGTCGTCCCGCGTCAGGGGAACCGAGGTGGCCGAGCCACCCGGCTGGTCGAACACCTGCACCTTCACGGAGGACGCGGTAGGCGCCCACAACCGCGCGGTCACGCGGTCGCCGTCGAACGTCGGCCCGTAGGTCAGCCGCGCCGCCGCGGCGGCGAACCGGTCGTCCAGCACACCCGCGATCTGGACGCCGGTGCGGTGCCGCAGGCCGCCGTTGGCGTCGACGTGCACGGCGGACAGCTTGCCGCGCAACGCCTCGTCCAGCCGTTCGCCGTCACGCACCCGGAACACCGGCTTGCCCCGCAGGTGCGGGAAGCGGTCGGGCACGGCGTCCGACGACGGCTCCAGCCGCAGCACCTTGCCGTCGTCGTACTCCAGCCGGTAGCCGTCGGACGGCACCACCGGCACGTCCCACACCACCAGGTCCTTCGAGACCCAGATCGCCTTGGCCCTGGTCAGGTCGTCGTCCACGCCCTCGCCACCGGACGGCGGCAGCACGTAGGAGATCGAGCCGTCCGCCTTGGTGGAGCCGGAGACGTACCAGACCTCGTAGCCGGTGCCCGTGACGTCGAGGAACTGGTCCGGGCCGGGGTCCTTGGCGTCACCGCGGTGGATGATGTTGTTCAGCCCGGGCGCGCCCGGTTCCAGCGGCACCGACCAGTACACGCCGAACCCGTCGGTGCCGTCCGGCACGCGGGACTGGTTCCAGCCGGGGCTCGGTTCCAGCGACCCCGTCCAGTGGTAGAGCGACCAGTCGGCGTAGTCGCCGTCGGGCCGGTTGTAGTGGATCACCGCGCGGTTCTGCGCGGCGGCCAGGCTCGCGTAGACCTTGTCACCGTTGACCCACGCGCGGCCGGCCGTGCGACCGGTGGCCTCGACCGTGCCGCCGCGCACCACGGAGAACTCGACGGGCGCGGTCGCCGGGACGGTCGCCACTCCCCCGTCGAACGGGTAGTCGACGCCTCCCGCGCGCACCACGAGCCCCGACGCGTCACCGGTGTGCGTCACCACGGCTCGGCCGGTCGCAGCGACCTCGCTGGCGTGCACGGCGGTCTGCCCCTGCGCGAGCCACACCTGGGGCGTGGCACCGGGGTCGACGAACCGGTCGGCGTCGGTGTCCTTCTCGTCGCCGCGGTGGGCGATGAGGCCGACCGATCGCGCGCCCGGCTTGAGCTTCACCCAGGCGAACCGGCCGTAGGGCGTCTCACCGGCGAACGGCAGCGGCGCGTCCCAGGTCGGCGCGTTCTCGACGTCGCCCCACGCGTGCAGGCCCCAGCCGTCGTAGTCCCCGGCCGGGCGGTTGTAGTGCACGACCAGCCAGTCCGACGACACGGCGGCCGGCGGCTCGACCGGCGGTGCGGCCACCAGGCCGATCCGGGCGCCGTCCGCGCCCAACGTGCCCTTGGCGTCCTTGGCGACCACGCGGAGCTCGACGGTGCGGCCCACGGCCGCGCCCGGCAGCGAGGCCAGGTCGGCGAACACCCGGTACGGCGCGGCATCGTCGGTGCCGAGCACCTGCCACTCGCGCTCGCCCTCGACCCGGGCCGCGAACGTGGCCTGCGCGTACGGCGAGGTGACGCCGTCGGCGCGCAGCTCGACCCGGTCGTCCAGCACGGTGCCGGTCGGCGGCACGGCCAACGTGGGCTTGGGCGCGGCGGACGGGATCCTGCCGGTCGACTTGAGCACCAGCGCCGACAGCGCGGGCACCGTCACGGTCACCTTGCCGCCCGAGGCGTCGACCTGCGAGCCGGCGGCGGGCCAGATCGGGCGGTAGCCCTTGCCGGACACGGGGACGTCGACGGTCGCGGGGGTGGTGCCCGCGTTGGCCACCACCACGTGCTCGACCTGCTGCGTGCGGCCCGTGCGGCTGAACGCGATCACGTCACCCCGGACGAGCCGGAGCTCCTGGTTGCCCTCGCGCCACACCGGGTCGCCGTCCACGAACTTCGCCAGGCCCTTGAGCTGCCGGTACAGCGGGTGGTCGGCGCGGAAGTTGTCCGCCGCGCCGGTGCGGTCGCTGCCGACCAGGTCCTCGGCGGCGTACTCGGGGGTCTGCGAGGAGAACATGTCCTGACGGGCCAGCTTGTCGCCGCCGGTGCCCGCGAAACCCTGCTCGTCGCCGTAGTAGACGACCGGGTTGCCGCGCCACAGGTACAGCAGCGCGTTGCCAAGTTCGAGCCGGTCCAGCAGCTCGGCCTCGGAGATGCCCGGACGGCCCTCCCGGACCATCCACGCGATGCGGCCCATGTCGTGGTTGCCCAGGAACGTCGGCAGCGAGGACGCGTTGGAGTCCGCGTCGGTGTACCGGTCGTCCTCCACCAGGACCTCGCCGAGCCGGGCCGCGCCCTGGCCGGACAGGAACCTGGCCGCGCCGCTCTGGAACGGGAAGTCCAGCGTGGCCTGCATCCGGCCGGTGGTCGTGTAGCGGGAGGTGACCGCCGGGTCGGCGTCGAACACCTCGCCGAAGACGAAGAAGTCCTTCTTGCCGCGCATCGCCGCGTACTGCTTCACGTGCGGCGCGAGGGCCTGCCAGAACTCCATGTTGACGTGCTTGACCGTGTCGACCCGGTAGCCGTCGATGCCCAGCGTGTCGATCCAACTGGTGAAGATCCGCTTCATGCCCTTGACGACCGTCGGGTGCTCGGTCATCAGGTCGTCCAGGCCGAAGAAGTCGCCGTACTCGTTGGACTCGCCGCTGAACGTCGAGTCGCCGCGGTTGTGGTAGAGCTGCGGGTCGTTCAGCCAGGCGGGGGTCTTCTCGCCCTTGACCACCGGCGTGTACGGCGCGGTGAGCTTCGGGAACGGCTCCCGGCCCGCGATCTCGGAGATGTCGACCGGGTTGCCCTGCTCGTCCAGGTACGGCTGCGCGCCGGTGCCGATGTAGTCGTGCTCGCCCTCGGCGTAGTCGATCAGGTCGGCGGTGTGGTTGGCGACGATGTCGAAGAAGACCTTGATGCCGCGGCGGTGCGCGTCCTGGATGACCCGCCGCATGTCGTTGGTCGTGCCGAAGTGCGGGTCGAGCTTGGTGAAGTCGGTGGTCCAGTAGCCGTGGTAGCCGGCCGAGACGTCCGCGCCGGAACCCTGCACCCATCGGTTCTGGAACATGGGGGTCATCCAGATGGCGGTGACGCCCATGTCGTCCAGGTAGCCGATCTTGTCGCGCAGGCCCTTGAGGTCGCCGCCGTGGTAGAAGCCCTTGTCGGACGGGTCGTAGCCGCTCTTGAGCCGGTCGGTCTCGGCCGTGCCGCCGCGGTCGTTGCCCGGGTCGCCGTTGGCGAACCGGTCCGGCATCACGAAGTAGAACCGCTCACCGGTCAGGTCGGCCCGCAAGGCGTCCTTCGCCAGCGCCCGGTCACCGTCCCGGACGCCCGGCGCGAGGTCTGTGACGGCTCCGACCGCGAGCCGCTGCCCCACTTCGGGCGCGGCGCCGGCGGGTGGTGGCACGAACGGCACAACGGCCAGGGCGATGAGCGCGGCGACGGCCCGACGCATCGCGACCTCCTTGTCGCAAGAATTTGCAACCCCGCCCCGACGACGAGCCGGGGCGAGGTGCACAAAACCACGACAATCACGGCCGGACAAGGCCCAGACGGCTGCAAGTGCTTGCAGACCCTTACGTCACCGGCGTTCGGGCTGGAGGGTCCTGCTCCACAGCGACGCGCCCTTGATGTCGCGCAGCCACACCGTCAGCTCGCCGTCCCGCGTCACCTCGACCTCGCCGAAGTGCTGGAACCCGTCCAGCGGGTTGGTGTTCGCCGCCGGCGGGGCGTTGACGAACACCGCTTGCGGGCCGAACGTCGGGTCCAGGGCGTTCGGGCCGAACGCGCCCGCGTGCAGCGGGCCGGACACGAACTCCCAGAACGGGTCGAAGTCCTGGAACGACGCGCGCTCCGGCGAGTAGTGGTGCGCGGCCGTGTAGTGGACGTCCGCCGTCAGCCACACGGTGTTGCGCACGCGCCGCCGCTTCACCTCGCTCAACACCCACGCCAACTCGTGCTCGCGACCGCCCGGGGCGCCCGGCAGGCCGTTGGCCACGCCCTCGATGTCCGCGCCGTCCGGCACGGTCAACCCGATCGGCAGGTCGGCCGCGATGATCTTCCAGGTGGCTCGGCTGCGGTCCAGCGAGTCCACCAGCCAGCGGGCCTGCCGCTCGCCCAGCACGTGCCCGACGCCGTCGCGCGGCGCCGTGTTCGCGTCCTTGTACGACCGCATGTCCAGCACGAACACCTCGACGTGCGCGCCGTGGCGGAACTTCCGGTACACCCGACCGTCCACCGCCTGCCGCGGGTCGATCGGCTGCCACTCGTGGAACGCCTGGAACGCCCGCGCGGCCAGCACGTCCACCCGCTTCTCGGTGTACTGGGGCAGCGTGAGGATCTCGCCCGGGTACCAGTTGTTGGTCACCTCGTGGTCGTCCCACTGCACGATCATCGGCACGCGCGAGGCGAACGAGCGGTACTGGGGGTCGAGCAGGTTGTAGGCGAACTGGCCGCGGTACTCGTCCAGCGTCTCGGCGACCTTCAGCTTCTCCGGCGTGACCAGGTTGCGCCACACCCGCCCGTCGGGCAGCGTCACGGACTCCTGCAGCGGTCCGTCCGCGTACACCGTGTCGCCGCTGTGCAGGAAGAAGTCGGGGCGGCGGGCGGCCATCGCGCCGAAGATCGGCATCCCGCCCAGGTCCGGGTTGCTGCCCCAGCCCTGGCCCGCCACGTCACCGGACCAGACGAACCGCACGCCGTCACGACCGGCGGGCGCGGTGCGGAAGCTGCCCGTCACGGCCTCGCTGCGGGTGCGGCCGTCCAGGTCCTCGGCGACGACGCGGTAGTGCACCTCCCGCCCGTTCGGCAGACCGCGCAGCCGCACCCGGCCCGTGCCGCCGGTCTCGGGCGTCAGCAACGGCCCGCGCACCGTCCGCGCGTGCCGGAACGACGGGTCCGACGACACCTCCACCAGCATCCGCGACGGCCGGTCGGCCCGCGTCCACACCAGGCCGCCGTCGACCGTCACGTCACCGGACTGCACGCCGTGCGTCAGCACGGGCCGGTCGCCGCCGCGCGCCAACGCCACCCCGCCCGGCACGAGGGCCGCCGCCGTACCGATCGCACCGGCGCGCAGCAGCGTCCGCCGGTTCACCACACCATCGCTCATGCGCCGGTTTGTAATCGGTGAAGCCGAATTCCGGGTGAACGGGAACCGTCGCTCACAGGCCCAGCGCACGGCGGAGCACCACGACCTCCTCCTCCAGCTCCCGCTGCGCCTGCTGGGCGTGCTCGATCAGGACCGAACCGTGGAACGTGCCGCTGAACAGGTGCAGCTCGACCGGCACGCCCGCGTCGACCAGCTTCACCGCGTACGCGATGCCCTCGTCGCGCAGCGGGTCGAACTCCATCGCCGACACGTACGCGGGCGGCAGGACGGTCAGGTCCGTGGCGCGGGCCGGCGCGGCGTAGGGCGAGACGTCCGCGCCGCCACGCGCGGTCGGTGGGGTGCGGTCGACTGCTCGGTCGGTGGCTCGGCGCGCCTTCGGTCCACCGGTCCAGCCTGGTCAGGCGACGACGCCGCGCGGAAGGCACTCGGGGGCGGCCGGAAGGGCACGCCTCGCCGCCCGTCCGCGCTACTACCGCCGTCCGCGCTACCGCCGCCGGACGGCCTACCGCCGCGAGGACGGGCAACCTCCGCCGGACGGGCTACCGCCGCCCGTCCGCGCTACTGGCGCTGGCTGGGCAGCCGACCCTCGGCCATGCGCTTGGCCACGTCACGCCGCAGCCACAGCAGGTACACCCACACCAGGCTGAACACCACGCCGATGCCACCCAACGCGGTCAGCGCGAACCACGACGCCACCATCACGACGTGGATCGCCACGATCACGTACACGGCCCACGGGCGCTTCAGCAGCGCGCACGTCCCGATCAGCGCCACGATCAGCCCGAGCACCAGGTACCCGGTACCGGTGCCGACCCCGCCACCCAGCTTCGCCACCACCGGCAGGGCCAGGGCGACGACGATCACCTCGAGGATCAGCGTGGCCGCCATGATGCCGCGGAAGGACTTCATCGGGTCCTTCTTCGGCGCCGGCACACCGGCGGAAGCGGGCGTGGTCACGAGGGCTCCTTGCCGAACAGCGCACGCGCGTCGCCCGCCGTGACGACCGAGCCGGTCACCACGACGCCGCCGCCGGACACGATGTCGCCGTCGTCGCTCTCCTCGGCGAGCCGCACGGCCTCCTCGATCGCGTCGTCCAGGTGCGGCTGCACGACCATCCGGTCCTCGCCGAAGATCGGGATGGCGATGCCCGCGAGCAGGTCCGGGTCCATCGCGCGCGGCGAGGAGTTGGAGGTCAGCACGACCTCCTGCACGACCGGTTCGAGCGCGCTGAGGATGCCGACGGCGTCCTTCTCCTGCATCACGCCGACCACCGCGACCAGCTTGCGGAAGCCGAACTCCTCGTCCAGCGCCTTGGCCAACGCCTCCGCGCCGTGCGGGTTGTGCGCCGCGTCCACCAGCACGGTGGGCGCGGTGCGGACGCGTTCCAGGCGGCCGGGCGAGGTGGCGGTGGCGAACGCCTCGCGGACGGCCTCGATGTCGAGTCGGCGGTCGGGGCCCGCGCCGAAGAACGCCTCCACGGCGGCCAGCGCGAGCGCCGCGTTGGCGGCTTGGTGCGCGCCGTGCAGCGGCAGGAACACCTCGTCGTACTCACCGGCGAGGCCTTGCAGCCGCAGCATCTGCCCGCCGACGGCGATGTCGCGCTGGATCACGCCGAACTCGGACCCGAGCCGGGCGATCGTGGCGTCCACCTCGGCGCACCGCCGCAGCAGCGCCTGCTCGACGGCGGGTTCCTGCTTGGCCATGAGCGCGACCGCGCCGGGCTTGATGATCCCGGCCTTCTCCTGGGCGATGCCGGCCAGGTCGCCGCCGAGGTACTCGACGTGGTCGAGGCCGATCGGGGTGATCACGGCGATGCGGCCGTCGGCGATGTTCGTCGCGTCCCACGACCCGCCCATGCCGACCTCGATCACGGCGGCGTCCACGGGCGCGTCGGCGAACGCCGCGAACGCCATGCCGGTGAGCACCTCGAACTTGCTCATCGGCACCTCGCCGCGCGCGTCCACGATCGACAGGTAGGGCTCGATGTCGCGGTAGATCTCGACGTAGCGCTCGGGGCTGATGGGCGCGCCGTCGACGCTGATCCGCTCGGTCGCCAGTTGCAGGTGCGGGCTGGTGTAGCGGCCGGTGCGCAGGCCGATCCTGGTCAGCAGGGCGTCGATCATCCGCGACGTGGACGTCTTGCCGTTCGTCCCGCCGACGTGCACCACGGGGTACGTCGTCTGCGGGTCGCCGAGGATGTCGGCCAGCGCCTTGATCCGGTCCAGGCTCGGCTCGATCTTGGTCTCGGGCCAGCGGGTGTTCAGCTCCGATTCGACCTGCCGCAGCTCCTCCAGCGCGCCCGTCTCGAACCCGGTCACGAGTTGTCCTGCGGCAGGGTCTCCAGGCGGGCGTGGATGCGGTCGATCTCGGCGTTGGCCGCGGCCAGCCTGGCCTGGATCTTGGCCACGACCTCGGCCGGCGCCTTGTCCAGGAACGCGGCGTTGCCGAGCTTGCCCTCGCACTGGGCGCGTTCCTTCTCGGCCACGGCGAGGTCCTTGGCGAGCCGCTTGCGCTCGGCGACCACGTCGACGGTGCCGGACAGGTCCAGCTCGACCTTGACGGTGCCCTTGGGCAGGCCGACGTCGAGCGAGACGCTGACGTCGAAGTCGTCGCCGGGCTCGGTCATCCGGGTCAGCGACCGCACCGCGGGCACCTGGTCGAGCAGGTCGACGCAGCACGCGCCGCGCACCTTGCCCGCGACCTTCTGCGCGGGCTTGAGGCCCTGGTCGGAGCGGAACCGCCGGATCTCGGTGACCAGCTTCTTCAGGCCCTCGACCCGCGACGCCGCGACCTCGTCACGCGCGCCGCCGGTCGGCTTGGGCCAGTCCGCGACCACCAGCGACTCGCCGCCGGTCAACGTGGTCCACAGCGTCTCGGTGATGAACGGCGTCAGCGGGTGCAGCAGCCGCAGCACGACGTCGAGCACGTGCCCGAGCACGGCCTGGGTGGCCTCGGCGCGGGCGCCGCCCTCGGCGAGCTGGACCTTGGCCAGCTCCAGGTACCAGTCGCAGAACTCGTCCCAGGTGAAGTGGTAGAGCGCTTCGCTGAGCTTGGCGAACTGGAAGCCCTCGAAGTGGCCGTCGACCTCGGTGACGAGCCCGTCGAGCAGGTCGAGGATCCAGCGGTCGGCGTCGGTCAGCTCGTCGCGCGGCGGCAGCGGGCGGTCGACGGTCGCGCCGTTGTTGAGCGCGAACCGGGAGGCGTTCCACAGCTTGGTGGTGAAGTTGCGGGAGCCGGCGGCCCACTCGTCGGCCAGGGCCATGTCCGAGCCGGGGTTCGCGCTGCGCAGGAGCGTGAACCGGGTGGCGTCGGCGCCGTAGGCGTCCATCCAGTCGATGGGGTCGATGCCGTTGCCGCGCGACTTCGACATCTTCTTGCCGTACTGGTCGCGGATGAGGCCGTGCAGGAACACGTGGTCGAACGGCTGCTTGCCGTCCATCGCGTACAGGCCGAACATCATCATCCGGACGACCCAGAAGAACAGGATGTCGTAGCCGGTGGACAGCACGCTGGTCGGGTAGAACTTGGCCAGTTCGTCGGTCTGCGCGGGCCAGCCGAGCGTGGAGAACGGCCACAGGCCGGACGAGAACCACGTGTCGAGCACGTCCTCGTCCTGCACCCAGCCCTCGCCGGGCGGCTCCTCGTCGGGGCCGACGCACATGACCTTGTCGTTGGGGCCGTACCAGACGGGGATGCGGTGGCCCCACCACAGCTGGCGCGAGATGCACCAGTCGTTGAGGTTGTCGACCCAGTCGAAGTAGCGCTTGGCCAGCTCCGGCGGGTGGATGGTGGTGCGGCCGTCGCGGACCGCGGCGGCAGCGGCCTCGGCGAGCGGGGCGACCTTGACCCACCACTGCATCGACAGGCGCGGCTCTATGACGGTGTCGCAGCGCGAGCAGTGGCCGACGGAGTGCTTGTAGGGGCGCTTCTCGGCCACGATCCGGCCCTGTTCGCGCAGGGCGGCGACGACGGCGGGGCGTGCCTCGAAGCGGTCCATGTCCTCGAACGGCCCGTGCGCGGTGATCACGCCGCGGCCGTCCATGACGGTGAGCGCGGGCAGGTCGTGGCGCTGGCCGATCTCGAAGTCGTTCGGGTCGTGCGCGGGGGTGACCTTGACCGCGCCGGTGCCGAACGCGGGGTCGACGTGCTCGTCGGCGACGATGGGCACGTGCCGGCCGGTCAGCGGCACCTCGACCTCGGTGCCGATCAGGTGCTTGTACCGCTCGTCCTCGGGGTGGACGGCCACCGCGGTGTCACCGAGCATGGTCTCGGCGCGCGTGGTGGCGACCACGATCGAGTTCTCGCCGGAGCCGTAGCGGATGGAGACGAGCTCGCCGTCGTCCTCGGAGTGGTCGACCTCGATGTCGGACAGCGCGGTCTGGCAGCGCGGGCACCAGTTGATGATGCGCTCGGCGCGGTAGATCAGGCCGTCGTCGAAGAGCTTCTTGAAGATGGTCTGGACGGCGCGGGACAGGCCCTCGTCCATGGTGAAGCGGACGCGGGTCCAGTCGACGCCGTCGCCGAGGCGGCGCATCTGGCCGAGGATCCTGCCGCCGACCTCCTCGCGCCACTCCCAGACCCGCTCGACGAACTTCTCGCGGCCCACGTCGTGGCGGGACTTGCCCTCGCCGGCGAGGGCGCGCTCGACGGCGGTCTGGGTGGCGATGCCCGCGTGGTCGGTGCCGGGCAGCCAGAGCACCTCGTAGCCCTGCATGCGGCGGCGGCGGGTGAGCGCGTCCATGATGCTGTGGTTGAGCGCGTGGCCCATGTGCAGGCTGCCGTTGACGTTCGGCGGCGGCAGCACGATGGAGAACGGCGGCTTGTCGCTGGTCGCGTCGGCCGTGAAGTAGCCGCGCTCGACCCACCGCTCGTACAGCCCGGCCTCTACGTCGGCCGGGTTCCACGCCGGCGGGAGTTCGGGTCGCTGCGGTGCGGTGGGAGTCTCGGTCACGGTCGAAGTCTACGGAGGCGTGGCTATCGACTTCTCACCAGATACCTGCTAGCGGGACGCGCCCGCGTGTGATGCTGGGAGCGGGAGGGGTCGATCCGGGGGGGGAAGCATGGAGAAGTCGTACGACCACTTGGGCCCGGGGCACGACTCCTGGGAGGACCGGCTCGGGCCGGACGACGGGGAGTGGTTGCGGACGCGGGTCGAGCGGTGGTTCGAGCGCTACGGCGAGCGGGTGGTCGCGGCGGTGGCGGTGGCGGTCCTGGCGCCGGTCTGGGTGCTGTTCCGGACGCACCGGCTGGACCACGTGCTCGGCTTGGACGGACCGATCCCCCTGGTGGCGACGCCGGCTTCGGAGCACTGGTTGCCGCCGGACCTGGAGGGCGACCTTCCGTTGGACCGGGAGCACCCGTTCGAGGGAACGGCGGAGGCCGGCTGGGCGGACGGCGAGGCGGGCGTGGTGGTGCCCGCGGTCGAGGAGTCGCAGACGGCGTTCGCGCCGGCGGAGCGGTTGGCGGCGGCGATGGACCAGGTGCGGCAGGTCGTCGTGGCGTCGCGGTTGGACCCGCGGGTGCTGCGGGACGGTGACGTGGAGCCCCTGCTGGGGTTGTTCGCGGTCGGGCAGCGGGAGGAGCTGCGGGCCCGGTTGGCGTCGCCGGACGGCGGGGCGGTGGCGACGCGGGTCGCGGCCGGGGAGCGGCTGCTGGACGTGCCGCCGAAGGTGTCGGGGCAGATGCTGGCGTCGGCGACCGGGGAGGATGAGGTGGTGGTGCGCACCTCGTTCTCGTTCGCGTACGCGTTCGACACCGATCGGGGGCTGCGCAGCGCCGACAGTGCCGTGGCGAGGGCGACGCACCGGGTCACCTACGCCGTTCGGGGTGACGGCGTGCACCTGGTCGAGTCGTCCGGCAACTACGTGGACGGTTCGTGCGACGGCGCGGACCCCGCTCGGATCGCGCCTCCGGTGAGCGCGGCGCTCGGCGTGCCGTGCGTGCGGTGAGCACTCCGTATCGACTTCGTGACCGATAGCTGGTATCGCCTTGAGGCTGGCGCCGAGTGGGGGAACTGTGGACGAGTACCGGATCGAGGACCACCCCGACCTTCAGGACTCCGGGTGGGCGCGGGACGCCGTGCGGCGGGCCGAGCGCGAGGCCAGGGCGCGGCGGTTGCGGTCGTTGCCGCGGCGGCCCCGGCGGCGGTTCTGGGTCGGGCTGGCGATCGCGGCGGCGGCGGTGCTGCTGGGGTGGGCGGTGATCGAGTCGGGGTCGGGTGCGCCGGAGGTCCGGGGGCAGCGCCCGGTCGACCTGGACGAACCGTTCGCGGGCACGTCGGCGGCGGCGTGGGCCGACGGCGAGGCCGGGGTGGTGGCGCCGGAGGCGGCCGGGGTGGGCCCCTACTCGGCGGAGCAGGTCGCGGCGGCGTACCGGCGGGTGCGCGAGGCGGTGATCGCGGCGCGGCTGGACCGGCGGGTGGTGCGCGATCACGACCTGGAGGCGTTCTTCGGGCTGTTCGCGCCGGACCTGCGCGAGTCGATGCGGGTGCTGTTCGACGGCCGCAACGACGGCGAGGCGGCGTTGGTGGCGACGCGGGTGGACAAGGGCGCGCGGCTGGCGGAGGCGGAGCCGAAGGTGCGCGGCGAGATGGTCGCGGAGGTGGGGCCGGAGGGCGAGCTGGCGGTGCGGACGGACTACACGTTCGCGTACGCGTTCGCGCCGGACCGGCCGGAGTCGGTGCGGGGTCCGTCGGACGTGGTGGCGTGGTCGCGGTTCCAGGTGCGGTACTCGTTGCGCACCGGCGGTCCGGGCGTGGAGGGGCTGTGGGCGGACTCGTCGGCGGGCACGTTGCACTCGATCGGGTGTTCGAGCGCGAAGCGCGGCTACCTGGCACCCGCGTTCACCGAGCCGTCGTTGCCCGTCGACCTGGACTTCGACTTGAACGCGCCGTCGTCACCGGCCGACGGCTGCCCCGACTGAGGTCACCCGTTCGGACGATTCGCGGCACAGTGGCGCCGATCACAATTGACGGTGATCACCGGAGTTGTCGCAGGTGAGGACGCCGGATACACGGGCCGTTCGCAACCCCTTGGGGCCCGTCACAGCGGTCCCGCGTCGGCCTGGCGCGACCGGCGATCGGACAGACCGCCGGCGCGCTCGCGCGGGGCGCGCCGGCGGCACAATATGAGGCATGGACCGCAACCCGCCCCGGCAGGACATCGACGAGTCGAAGCTCGACGTCAGCGAGCCCAAGCGGTGGGCGGCGGGGATCCCCGGCGTCGCGGTGTCGCTCCGGCGCGGTGTGGAGCAGATGGGCGTGGCGCGGACCGCGACCACGTTGCGGCTGCTCAACCAGCGCGAGGGCTTCGACTGCCCCGGCTGCGCGTGGCCGGAGCCGCAGGGCCACCGCAAGCTGGCCGAGTTCTGCGAGAACGGCGCGAAGGCCGTGGCCGAGGAGGCGACGAGGAGGCGCGTCACTCGTGAGTTCTTCGCCGCGCACCCGATCGCCGAGCTCGCCGGCAAGACCGACTACTGGCTGGGGCAGCAGGGCCGGATCACCGACCCGGTGGTGCTGCGCGAGGGTGCCACGCACTACGAGCCGATCGAGTGGCACGACGCGTTCTCGCTGATCGCCTCGCACCTCAACGGCCTGGCGAGCCCGGACGAGGCCGTGTTCTACACGTCCGGCCGCACCAGCAACGAGGCCGCGTTCCTGTACCAGTTGCTGGTGCGCTCGTTCGGCACGAACAACCTGCCGGACTGCTCGAACATGTGCCACGAGTCGTCCGGCGCGGCGTTGTCGGAGACGACCGGCATCGGCAAGGGCTCGGTGAGCATCGACGACTTCAACCGCGCCGACCTGATCGTGGTGGTGGGCCAGAACCCGGGCACGAACCACCCGCGGATGCTGTCGGCGCTGGAGGAGGCCAAGCGGGGCGGCGCGAAGATCGTGGCGGTGAACCCGCTGCCCGAGGCGGGGTTGCTGCGGTTCAAGAACCCGCAGAACGCGCGCGGGCTGGTCGGCGCGGGCACGAAGCTGGCCGACGAGTTCCTGCAGATCCGGCTGGGCGGCGACCAGGCGCTGTTCCAGGCCGTCGGCAACCTGCTGCTGTCGTGGGACGCCGTGGACCGCGACTTCGTGGCCGGCTTCACCGAGGGGTTCGGCGAGTACGCCGACCACGTGCGGCGGCTGGACTGGGACTCGGTCGACGTGGCCACGGGCCTGCCGCGCGCCCAGGTCGAGCTGTTCGCCCGGATGCTCGCCGGGTCGCAGCGCACGATCTTCTGCTGGGCCATGGGCCTGACCCAGCACAAGCACTCGGTGCCGACCATCCGCGAGATCGCGAACGTGGCGCTGCTGCGCGGCATGATCGGCAAACCCGGCGCGGGCCTGTGCCCGGTGCGCGGCCACTCGAACGTGCAAGGCGACCGGACCATGGGCATCTGGGAGAAGATGCCGGAGAAGTTCCTGTCCGCGCTGGAGGCGGAGTTCGGCATCGACGTGCCGCGCGAGCACGGGTTCGACACGGTGGCGTCGATCCGGGCCATGCGCGACGGCGCGGCGAAGGTGTTCTTCGCCGTGGGCGGGAACTTCGTCGCCGCCACCCCGGACACGGCGGTGACCGAGGCGGCCATGCGCGGGCTGGACCTGACCGTGCACGTGTCGACCAAGCTGAACCGGTCGCACGTCGTGCACGGCCGCACGGCGTTGATCCTGCCCACGCTGGGCCGCACGGAGAGCGACCTCCAGCACACCGGCGAGCAGTTCGTCACGGTCGAGGACTCGATGTCGGTCGTGCACCGCTCGCGGGGCAGGCTGGCGCCCGCGAGCGACCGGCTGCTGTCGGAGGTGTCGATCGTGTGCCGCCTGGCGCGGGCCGTGCTGGGGCCGGAGCACCCCGTGCCGTGGGAGGAGTTCGAGAAGGACTACGACCTGATCCGGGACCGGATCGCGCGGGTCGTGCCCGGCTGCGACGACTACAACGCCAGGGTGCGCCGCCCGGACGGTTTCGTGCTGCCGCACGCGCCCCGTGACGCCCGCGAGTTCACCGGCACCCGGTCCGGCAAGGCGCAGTTCTCGACCAACGACCTGACCGTGCTGCGGGTGCCGCGGGGTCGGCTGCTGCTGCAGACCATGCGCAGCCACGACCAGTACAACACCACGATCTACGGCCTGGACGACCGCTACCGGGGCGTGAAGGACGGCCGGCGGGTCGTGTTCGTCAGCCCCGAGGACCTGGACGCGCTCGACCTGCTCGACGGGCAGCACGTGGACCTGGTCAGCGAGTGGCCGGACGACCCGACCGGCGTCACGGAACGGCGTGCCGAGCGGTTCCGGGTGGTGTCCTACCCGACCGCGAAGGGCTGTGCGGCGGCGTACTTCCCGGAGGCGAACTCGCTGGTGCCGCTGGACTCGACGGCCACCGTGTCGGGCACGCCCACGTCCAAGTCGATCGTGGTGCGGCTGGAGAAGGTCGACACCTGACCGCCAGCCGGTGGCCCGCCGCCAGGAGAACCCGACGCCGGCCACCAGCACGCGCCGGTCGCGCACCACCCGCCAGCCGAGCCGGACAGGGAGCGCAAGCGCTTGCTGCCACGCTCTCGTGCAGCACCTCGGCGCACTGGGTCGCGGCGCCGGGCCCGGTAACGCCGGCGGCCGTTCGGGCGAACCAACGCACGTGATGAAGACCGTGCTCACCGTGGCGCTGCTCGCGCTCTGCGCGTGCACCGGCGCGCCCACGAGCACACCCACCGCCGAGCAGCCGCCGTCGTCGACCGCGGCCGACTCGGCGGGCGTGAACTGCCAGGACGCCCCGGCGGACGTGGTCGGCACGGCGCTGGAGCTGCGCCTCGACCGCCCGCGCCAGACGATCACCGGCAACGTCGTGCGGTGCGCGTACGACGGCGGCACGGCCGAGGTCCGCTTCGAGACCGGCGCGGACGCCGCGTCGTTCGCCGAGGGGCGGGCGGACCACGCCGGCGCCACCGACCTGCCCGGCTTCCACGACGAGGCCTACCGCGCCACCGCCGTGACGGGCGAGGTCGTGCAGACCGCCGTGGTGGCCCGCGCGGGCACGGTCGAGATCACCGTGACCTCCGGCGCGACCGCCGAGCGGGCCCAGCGGCTCATCGACGCCCTGTTCGCCACCCTCTGAACCAGCCCCGACGCCCTTCGAGCTCGTGGAGCGCGTCACGGGCCGCGTCCGCCAGCGCGGGGTCGTTGACCCGGTCCAACTGCTCGGCGGCCCGCCGCAGGTGGTCGACGGCGTCCTCGACCCGGTTCAACGACCAGTGGACCATCCCCAGGCTGTAGAGCGAGATCCCCTCACCGTGCGCGTCGCCGATCTCGCGGCAGATGAGCAGGTCCTGCTCGTGGAAGCGCAACGCCTCCTCGAACCGGCCGGCCCGGCGCAACGTCCCGCCCAGGTTGCCCAGCACCTGGCCCTCGCCGTGCCTGTTGCCCACCGACCGGTACACGTCGAGCGCGGCCAGGTAGTGGCGCTCGGCCTCGTCCAGCCTGCCGAGGTCGTCGCAGGCGACGCCGAGGCCGTTGAGGCAGTCGCCCTCGCCGGCGCGGTCGCCGACCTGCCGGCGCAGCTCCAGCGCACGCCGGTAGAACCCGATCGCCCGGGTGGAGTCCTTGCGGTCGTTGTGCGCCTTGCCGAGGTTGGCCAGGCACCGGGCCTCGCCGTCCACGTCGCCCGTGGCCCGGTACGCCTCGGCGCTCTGCTCCACGTGCCGGACCGCCTCGGGGAACCGACCGGTGATCGCGTAGGTCGCCGCGACGTTGTTGAGCGAGTGCGCCTGGTCCCGCAGCGAACCCAGTTCGCGGAACAACGCCAGCGCGGCCTGGAAGTGGACCAACGCCTCCTCGAACCGCCGCAGCCGGTGGTGGGCGCTGCCCAGGCCGTTGAGGATCTTGCCCTGGCCGGCGAGGTCGCCGAGCGCCCGCGCCGAGGCCAGGGCGAGCAGGTCGACCGGGATCCACTCCGGTGGCCGGCGCAGGTCGAAGTACCGGAACGCCGCCTCGCCCGCGTCCCTGACCTGCTCGTGCCACCCGTTGCGGGCGGCCAGTTCCAGCACCGGCAGGAGGTTGTGCGACTCGCCGTCGAACCAGGCCAGCGCGGTGAGCCGGTCGGGGAACACCTCCCGTTGCGCCGCGTTGGGATCGAGATGGCTGTGCACCCCTTTGACGTGCGCCACGTAGTGCTCCACGAGCGCGCGCTCCGCCGCGAGCCGGGTCGCCGCGTCGTCCGTCGCGGCGCACCGCTCGGCCGCGTAGATCCGCAGCAGGTCGTGGAACCGGTACTCGTCGGCCACCACGCCGCGCTGGAGCAGGTGCGCCCGGCGCAACCGGACCAGCAGCGCCCCGGCTCCGGCGGGCGTGACACCGGCCAGCGCGGCGGCGGTCGCGACCGTGACCGTGCGGCCCGGGTGCAGCGCGGCGAGCCGGAACAGCCGCGCCTGGTCCGCGGGCAACCGCGAGTAGGAGGCGTTGAACGCCGTGCGGACGTCGATCGAATCGTCGTAGGCCAGCTCGCCCAAGCGGTCGTGCGCCGCCGCGATGGACTCGGCGAACCGGGTCAGGTCCTCGCCGCGCCGGTCGGCGACCACCTCGGCGAGGATCCGCAGCGCCAGCGGCAGGAACCCGCACGACTCGGCCAACGCCCCCGCCGCCACGGGGTCCGCGGCGATCCGGTCGTCGTCCGGGTCGACCGACCGGACCGCGTCCTCCAGCACGGCCACGGCCTCCGCCGCGCTCATCACGTCCAGCTCGACCCGCCGCGCCCTCGGCACGGGCAGGTTGTCCCGGCTGGTCAGCACGAGCCGGTGCGCCTGCCCGGCGGGCCGCAGCGGCAGCACCTGGTCGGCCGAGGACGCGTTGTCCACGACGACCAGCACCGGCGGGCGCGCCGCGAGCTGCGACCGGTAGAGCGCTTCCCGGTCGCCTTGCTCGGGCGGGATCGCCTCACCGGGCACGCCCAGCGCGCGCAGCAGCGAGGCCAACGCGTCGTTCGCGCTCAGCCGCTGCTCGTCGCTGTACCCCTGGGCGTCCACGAACAGCACGCCGCCGGGGAACCACCCGTCACCCACCGCCAGGTGCGCGGCCCGCACCACCAGCGCCGACTTGCCCACCCCGGCCAGCCCGACCACGGCCAGCGCGGTCCGCTCGCCACCGGGCGACAGGAAGTCCCGCAGCACAACCAACTCCGCCGCACGGCCCACGAAACCCTCGTCCACCGGCAGGCTCGCCGGCGTCACGGGCGCGGCCTGCTGCACCACGGTCAGCGAGTCCACCCGTCCGACCTGCAACACCGGGCCGAACACCGTGCCGCTGATCTCGTTGTGGACCTCGCTCACCGCGTCACCGCTCCAGCACGGCCATCGCCGCGTTGTGGCCGCCGATCCCGCTCACCCCGCCGCCGCGCCGAGATCCCGCGCCGCAGACGAACAGGTTCGCCACGTCGGTCTCCACGCCCCAGCGGCCGACCTCGTCCTCGTGCTCCGCGAACGGCCACGCCAGCTCGTCGTGGAAGATGTTGCCGCGCGGCAGCCCCAGTTCCGCCTCCAGGTCCAGCGGCGTGCGGGCCTCCAGGCACGGCTCGCCGTTCGCGTCCTTCGCCAGGCACGACTCGATCGGCTCGTCCAGGTGGGCGTTCAACCCGGCCAGGTAGCGGCCGACCAGCTCGTCCCGCAGCGCGCCGCCGTCCTGCTCGAACAACGCCGCCGGCGTGTGCAGCCCGAACAACGTCAACGTGTGCCAGCCGCGCCCGACCAGCTCGGGCGCGAGGATCGACGGGTCGGTCAGCGTGTGGCAGTACATCTCCGCCGGCAGCACCGACGGCATCCGCCCGGCCGCGCTCTCCCGGTACGCCGCCTCCAACTGCCCGTACGACTCGTCCACGTGCAGGGTCCCCGCGAACGCCACCCTCGGGTCCACCCCGCTGCGGAACCGCGGCAGGCGTTCCAGCAGCATGTTCACCTTCACCTGGCAGCCCTCGGCGACCGGGCGGGCCGACCGGCCCCTCAGTTTGTCCAAAGTAGACGGTGCGACCCCGGCCAGCACGAACTTCGCCCCCACCGTGCGACCGTCGTACTCGACCTCGCCCGTGACGCCGTCCACGTCCACCCGCGTCACCTCGGCCCGCGTCACCACCTCCGCACCCGCCTCGCGCGCCACCCGCAAGAGCTCCCCGGTCACCGCGCCCATCCCGCCCACCGGCACCTGCCACTCGCCCGTGCCGTTGCCGATCACGTGGTAGAGGAAGCACCGGTTGGCCTTCAGGTCGTGCAACGACGTGTGCGTGCCGATCAACGCGTCCGTGGCCACGACCCCGCGCACCACGTCGTCGGCGAACAACTCCTCCAGCGTCTCGCCGAGCGGCCGTTCCACGACCTGGTCCCACAGCCGCATCCGCGCCACCGAGTCGACGCGCAACCGGGCGTGCTCGCGGGACAACAGGGGTTCCAGCATCGTCGGCGACAACGCCTCCGCCAGCACCTCCAGGTCGTCGTACCACCGCCGCCACCGCTCCCACTCGGCATCCGACCCCGTCAGCGCCCGGAACGACGCCGCGGTCGCCTCACCCGGCTCCCGCTCCACCAGCAGATCACCCGCCGGGGTGTACGACGACGCCGACCGCGACCGCAGCGCCACCCGCAGCCCGAGGTCCGCCACGATCTGGTCCGGCAGCAGGCTGACCAGGTACGAGTACCGCGACAGCCGCGCCGGCACGCCCGCGAACGCCTGCTCGCTCACCGCCGCGCCACCGACGTGGCCGAGCTTCTCCAGCACCAGCACCGAGCGTCCCGCGCGAGCCAGGTAGGCGGCCGCCACCAGCGCGTTGTGCCCGCCGCCGACCACCACCACGTCGTAGTTGTCCACCCGGCCGACTCTAACCAGTGAACAACGCGGTCACCTTGCGGATCAGCTCGACCAAGCCGTACGCCAGCGGCAGGCCGACCCACAGCCACGCGAACACGACCAACCAGCGCCCGTTCACCGGACCACCTCCGCTTCCGGCTCGTGGTACTTCGCCGCGACCGGCCGCACCAGCTCGTTCGCCACGAACCCGACCACCAGCAACGCCATCATGACGAACAGCGACGCCGTGTACAGGTCGGGCCCGCTCTTCCCGGCCGCCTTCTGCCCGTCCGCGATCGCGTTCACGATCAACGGCCCCAACACGCCCGCCAACGACCACGCCGTCAGCAACCGGCCGTGGATCGCACCCACCTGGTACGTGCCGAACAAGTCCTTCAGGTAGGCCGGGACCGTGGCGAACCCGCCACCGTAGAACGACAGGATCACCATCGCGCACACCACGAACAGCGGTTTGGACGCGTTGCCCGCCAGCGCCAGCACCAGGTACGTCACCGCGCCGACGCCCAGGTACAGCCGGTAGACGTTCTTGCGCCCCGTCAAGTCCGAAGTGGACGACCACGCGATCCGGCCGACCATGTTCGCCAGCGACAGCAGCGCCACGAACCCCGCCGCCGCACCCGCCGCCACCGGCGTGGCCGTCTCGGCGAAGAAGTCCCGGATCATCGGCGACGCCTTCTCCAGGATCCCGATCCCCGCCGTCACGTTGAGGCACAGCACGACCCACAGGCACCAGAACTGCGGCGTCCGCAACGCGTTGCGCGCCGACACGTTGACCGCCGAGCGCACCACCTCCCGCTCGGCGACCTCCGCCGGGACCCGGACCAGCAGCACGCCCACCGACATGAACACCGCGTAGACCACGCCGTGCACCAGGAACGTCCGCGCGATGCCGCCGCTGTCGCGCCCGAACGACTCCAGCATCTGCGCCGACCACGGTGACGCGATCAGCGCCCCGCCGCCGAACCCCATGATCGCGATGCCGGTGGCCATGCCCGGCCGGTCCGGGAACCACTTGATCAGCGTGGACACCGGCGAGATGTACCCGATGCCCAGCCCGATGCCGCCGACGAACCCGTACCCGACCACCACCAGCCAGTACTGCTGCGTCCAAGCGCCCAGGGCGGAGATCAGGAACCCCGAGGAGAAGCACGTCGCGGACACGAACATGGCCCACCGCGGGCCGTTGCGCTCGACCAGCGTGCCGCCGAACGCCGCCGACAGCCCCAACATCACGATCCCCAGTTGGAACGGCAGCGCGCTCTGCGTCCCCGTGAGGTCCAGCGCGCCCTCCAACGGCGGCTTGAACACGCTCCACGCGTACGCCTGGCCGATGGCCAGGTGCACCGACAGCGCGGCGGGCGGGATCAACCAGCGGTTCCAACCCGGTGGGGCGATCGTGCGAGAGCGGTCCAGGAAACCCACTGCCCGACACCTCCGTAACCTGGTGAGTGGCTTGCGAAAAAACTTAGCCAAGAGAAGGAGTTACGCGATGGGGCGAGTCACCGTGCGTCGCCCAGTGGTCACGTATGCGCGACGAACGTCCAAGAAGCGGGTCGACGCGCTGGCCGCCGAGGAGCCGTTGGAGCTGCGCGTAGGCGGGAAGGCACTCACCGTGACCATGCGCACCCCCGGTCACGACGTGGAGCTGGCGCACGGCTTCCTGCTCAGCGAGGGCGTGATCAACGGCCTGGAGGACATCTCGGTCGCCCGCTTCTGCGAGGGCACCGGACCGGACGGCCTCAACACCTACAACGTGCTCGACCTGACCCTCGCCGACGGCGTGGCGCCGCCCGACACCAGCCTGGAGCGCAACTTCTACACCACCTCTTCGTGCGGCGTGTGCGGCAAGGCGGCCCTGGACGCGGTCAAACTGAAGACGAACCACTCCCCCGCCGCCGACCGCTCCACCGTCGACGTCGACGTGCTGTCCGCTCTGCCGGAGGAGCTGCGCAAGCGCCAGAAGGTGTTCGCCGCCACCGGCGGCCTCCACGCGGCCGGCCTGTTCACCACCGGCGGTGAGGCCCTGGTCGTCCGGGAGGACGTGGGCAGGCACAACGCGGTGGACAAGGTCCTCGGCTGGGCCGTGCTCAACAACAAGGTCCCGCTGGCGGGCACCGTGCTGATGGTCTCGGGCCGGGCGTCGTTCGAGCTCGTCCAGAAGGCCACCATGGCGGGCATCCCCGTCCTCGCCGCGGTCTCCGCGCCGTCCTCCCTGGCAGCCGACCTGGCCGAGGAGCAGGGCGTGACGCTGGTCGGCTTCGTGCGCGGCGACTCGATGAACGTCTACACCGGGCACCACCGGATCACCGCATGAGACCGCTGGACGACGTCACCGTCCTCAGCCTGGAACAAGCGGTGGCCGTGCCCTACGCCACCCGCCTGCTGGCGGACCTGGGCGCGCGCGTGATCAAGGTCGAACGCCCCGGCGGGGGCGACTTCGCCCGCCACTACGACGCCGCCTGCGGCGCGGTCTCGTCCTACTTCGCCTGGGCGAACGCGGGCAAGGAGTCGATCGCCCTCGACCTCAAGCACCCGGCCGCCGCCGACGTCGTGCACGACCTCGTCACCGCCGCCGACGTCGTCCTGTGCAACCTCTCGCCCGCCGCCGCACGCCGGCTGGGCCTGGACGCGGGCTCGCTCCGCCGGCTCAAGCCCGACCTGGTCGTCGGCGAGCTCTCCGGCTACGGCGACACCGGCCCGTACGCGTCCCGCAAGGCGTTCGACGCCCTGATCCAGTCCGAGACCGGCCTGGTCGACCTCACCGGCGACGGTGACGTCACCGCCCGCGCCGGCATCTCGGTGGCCGACATCGCCGCCGGCGTCCAACTGCACTCGGCCGTCCTCGCCGCCCTCCTGCACCGCGCCCGGACCGGCGAAGGCGCCACCCTCACCCTCTCGCTCTTCGACGCCATGGCCGAGTGGATGCACCAACCCATGCTCTACGCCGCGGGCACCGGCCGTGCCGCGCCGCGCACCGGCGCGCACCACCCCAGCATCGCGCCCTACGGCCCGTTCCCGTGCGCCGACGGCACCGTGCACCTGGCCGTGCAGAACGACCCCCAGTGGCGCCGCCTCTGCCACCTGCTCGACCGTCCCGACCTGGCCGACGACCCCCGGTTCACCACCGTCGCGTCCCGCGTGGCGCACCGCCCGGCCCTGCACGCCGAACTCGACTTCACCACCCGGACCACCGCGGACCTCCTGCGTGCCCTGGACGACGCCGACATCCCCGCCGCCCTGACCCGCAGCGTCGCCGACCTCCCCCACCACCCCCAGGTCACGGCCCGCGACCGCCGGACCTCCGTCCCGGTGCCCGGCGGCGAGGTCACCGCCCTGCGCCCACCGGTCGACTCCACCGCCTGGCACTGGACCCCGGCCCCCGTGCCCGCCCTGGGCGAGCACACCGACCACGTGCTGCGCGGGCTCGGCTACTCGGCGGAGCGGATCGAGGAACTTCGGGCCCGTGCGGCGATCTGACGAAACGCGAGCCCCTTTCACAGCGATGTCCCGGAGGGATCACCTCGGGGGAAGCACATGGTCACAAGGCGAACGGTGCTCGGCGCACTGGGCGGCACCGCCCTTGCCACCGCGGGCGTCACGGCCGCGCTGCACGGCAACGCCCCGCTGGGCGAGGCACTGCGCCACGCGCTCGGCGTGGCAGGCCCCGTGCCCGCCGTGAAGCGCGCCGTGGTGAGCGTCGACCGCGTCCACTCGCACTACCGCGGCCGGGACGTCGACCTGCTCACCATGGTCCCGCCGGGCGTCCCGACCAGGGACCTGCCCATGTCGATCCTCCTGCACGGCCGCCACGGCACCGCCCGCACCGCGTCACCGGGCGGCATGGCGGAAGTCCTGGTGTCGGCCGTCGGCCGGGGCCAGGTGCCCCCGTTCGGCTTCGTGGCCGTGGACGGCGACGACCACTACTGGCACGAGAACGTCCCGGGCGACGACCCCATGGCCATGCTGCTCGAAGAAGTGCCCCGCTGGCTGGCCGAACGCGGCTACGGCACACCGTTCGCCTGCACCGGCGTCTCCATGGGCGGCTTCGGCGCTCTCCTCTACGCCCGCAGGCGGCACGAACGCCGTGAACCGGCCCACGCCATCGCCGCCATCGCCCCGGCCCTGCTCACCGACTGGGAGGAGATGGCCAAGCGCAACGCCTTCGCCGACCAGGCCCAGTGGGCCTCCCTCGACCCGCTGAAGAACCTCGACAAACTGGGCACGACCCCCATCGGCGTCTGGGCAGGCGACCGCGACCACTTCATCACCGGCACCCGCCGCTTCATCGCCGCCGCCAAACCCACCGTCGCCTCCATCACCCCCGGCGGCCACGACGACACCCTCTACCGCAAAGTGGTCCCCGACGTCATCCGCTTCCTGGGCAAACGCGTCCCCCACTGACCAACCGCCACGGACCCACCGAGGCCCGATTTGACATGGGTTCGGGTGCCATAGGCTGGACGAAGCCGGCAGGCCTGGCGGGACGCTCTTCCCCGCCGGGCCTGCCGGCTTCGGCCTGCCTGGGGTGCTCGTAAGGGCCCCATGTCAAATCGAGCCGGACTGCACCACCGAGCCGCAGGCTCGTTCTTGAATGCCTTCGCCCTCTTCGGCAGTGACCATCAACGCGGCGTGAGCGGCGTCCGCCCGCTGCGGACCCACTTCAGCACCGCACCCCACTCGCCGTACCCCGAAACCACGTTCAGGTGCGCCCCACCGACGATCACGTCGACGTCCACCCGCAACGCCTCCGCCAACTCCTTCGCCTGCGCCAGCGTGCAGTAGGGATCACCCTCACCCACCACCAGCCGGGTCGACACCGCCGCCCGCCTCACCACCGTCGGGTCCAGCACGGGGTGCAGGAACTCGGAGATCAACGGCTCGCCGTCGAAGTCCGGCGCGGGCGGCGCCACCAGCAGCACGCGGTCCACCCGCAACGCCTCGTCGAACGTCCCGGCCGCGTGGTGCAGCCACAGCAGCCCGGCCAACGAGTGCGCGACGACCACCCGTTCGACGGACCCGTCCGCCGGCATGGCGGCCAGGTGCGACCTCAGCTCCTCCAGCCACGCCGACAGCCGCGGCGCGTCCGGGGAGCTGAACCGGGGCAGGTCCACCGCCCCACCGTGGTGGGCCAGTTCACCTGCCAGCCAGTTCTGCCAGTGCTCCGGCCCGGAACCACCCAGGCCGTGCAGGATCAACGTGTGCGGGAGGGACAACGCCGGACCTCAGGCCGACTTCTCGCGACGCTCCCGGCGCGAGGGCTGCCGGGCCACGATGGTCGGGTTGACGTTCTCCTTCACGGTCTGCTCCGTGATGACGACCTTGGCGACGTCCGTGCGGCTGGGGATGTCGTACATCACCGGCAGCAGGACTTCCTCCATGATCGCCCGCAGCCCGCGCGCACCCGTGCCGCGCAGGATCGCCTGGTCCGCGACCGCCTCCATGGCCGTCCGGGTGAACTCGAGCTCGACCCCGTCCATCTCGAACAGCTTCTGGTACTGCTTGACCAGCGCGTTCTTCGGCTCGGTCAGGATCCGGACCAGTGATTCCTTGTCCAGGTTCGTGACGCTCGCGACCATCGGCAACCGGCCGATGAACTCGGGGATCAGCCCGAACTTGATCAGGTCCTCGGGCATCGACTCGGCGTAGTAGTCCGCCGCGTCGACCTCGGCCTTGGTCCGCACCTCGGCGCCGAAGCCCAGCCCGCGCTTGCCCACGCGGTCCTGGATGATCTTGTCGAGCCCGGCGAACGCGCCCGCCACGATGAACAGCACGTTCGTCGTGTCGATCTGGATGAACTCCTGGTGCGGGTGCTTGCGACCGCCCTGCGGCGGCACCGACGCCGTCGTCCCCTCCAGTATTTTCAGCAGCGCCTGCTGCACGCCTTCACCCGACACGTCGCGCGTGATCGACGGATTTTCACTCTTTCGAGCGATCTTGTCGACCTCGTCGATGTAGATGATGCCGGTCTCGGCGCGCTTGACGTCGTAGTCCGCCGCCTGGATGAGCTTGAGGAGGATGTTCTCGACGTCCTCGCCCACGTAGCCCGCCTCGGTCAACGCCGTGGCGTCCGCGATGGCGAACGGCACGTTCAGCATCTTCGCGAGCGTCTGGGCCAGGTAGGTCTTGCCGCACCCCGTGGGCCCGAGCATGAGGATGTTCGACTTGGCGAGCTCCACGCCGTCGTCGCGGCCCTCACGCCCGCGGTCACCAGCCTGGATGCGCTTGTAGTGGTTGTAGACCGCCACCGAGAGCGTGCGCTTGGCCTCGTTCTGGCCGATCACGTACTGGTCGAGGAACTCGTGGATCTCGGCGGGCTTGGGCAGCTCGTCGAGCTTGACGTCACCGGCCTCCGCGAGCTCTTCCTCGATGATCTCGTTGCAGAGGTCGATGCACTCATCGCAGATGTAGACACCGGGGCCGGCGATGAGTTTTTTCACCTGCTTCTGGCTCTTGCCGCAGAAAGAGCACTTCAGCAGGTCGCCGCCGTCACCGATACGTGCCATGACCGCTGACCTCTGTCCCCTCCGGCGCACGACCTGGTGAGGTGCGCCTGACTGCTGATGTGGCGAGTGCCCGCTGGATGCGGGGTCCGCCCGTTCCCCTCGACGGTACCTGTCCTACCCGCCTGTGCGGGAGGACCAGCGTGCCCCCGACACCCCGAACTGAACAGGACCCCTGGTCAGCTCGGCGTGTCGGGCGCCACGCCGGGACTGCTCCGGTTCACCCGGGGGATACCCCGTGAGCGCCCCGGAAAGTCCCCGAGACTACTTCGCCGAGAGCTTCCGGTAGGGCAGGACGCTGTCGATGAGGCCGTAGTCCTTGGCCTCGTCGGCGGTGAGGATCTTGTCGCGCTCGATGTCCGTGCGCACCTGCTCCGGCGTGCGGGTGGTGTGCCGGGCGAGCGTGGTCTCCAGCAGCCGGCGGACCCGCTGGATCTCGTTGGACTGGATCTCCAGGTCGGAGACCTGCCCGTAGACGCCCTCGGTGGCCGGCTGGTGGATCAGGATCCGGGCGTTCGGCAGCGCGTGCCGCTTGCCGGGGGTGCCCGCCGCGAGCAGCACCGCCGCCGCCGAGGCCGCCTGGCCCAGGCAGTAGGTCTGGATGTCGGGGCGGACGAACTGCATGGTGTCGTAGATCGCCATCAACGAGGTGAACGAACCACCCGGCGAGTTGATGTACATCAGGATGTCGCGGTCGGGGTCCTCCGACTCCAGCACGAGCAGCTGGGCCATCACGTCGTTGGCCGACGCGTCGTCCACCTGCACGCCGAGGAAGATGATGCGCTCCTCGAACAGCTTGTTGTACGGGTTGGACTCCTTGATGCCGTAGCTCGTGCGCTCGACGAACGACGGGAGCACGTACCGGGACTGCGGCGCGTGGAACTGGCTCACTTCAGGTCTCCTGGTGGCTGGTGCTCTGGTCGCGGTCAGTTGGTCGACGCCTGGCTGGCGCGGGTGATCACCTTGTCCACGAAGCCGTACTCGACGGCCTCCTGGGCGGTGAACCAGCGGTCGCGGTCCGAGTCGGCGATGATGCGCTCGACCGGCTGGCCGGTGTGCTGCGCGATGAGCTCGGCCATCTCGAGCTTCGTCTTCGTGAGCATGTCCGCCTGGATCGCGATGTCCGCCGCGGTGCCGCCGACGCCGGCCGAGGGCTGGTGCATGAGGATGCGGGCGTGAGGGAGGGCGTGGCGCTTGCCGGGCGTGCCCGCGGACAGCAGGAACTGCCCCATCGAGGCGGCCAGGCCCATCGCGTACGTCGCCACGTCGGGCTCGATGAGCTGCATCGTGTCGAAGATCGCCATGCCCGCGGTCACCGAGCCGCCGGGCGAGTTGATGTAGAGCGTGATGTCCTTCTCCGGGTCCTCCGCGGCGAGGAGGAGGAGCTGGGCGGTGATCTGGTTGGCGATGCCCTCTTCGACCTGCGACCCCAGCACGATGATCCGCTCGCGGAGCAGGCGCTCGTAGACCGAGTCGTTGAGGTTCATCCCCGTGGCCGCTCGCATCTCGGGCGTCGGGAAGGAATGCTGCGTCACGTCTGCCTGCCTAACTTTGCCTACTAGCTGTGCCGAAAAGAGTCTCGTAACAACGACCTTAACGAAGGCGGGCGGCGTCGACGTCCCGACACCGCCCGCGTTCGCTCAGGGCTTCACTCCGCGTTCGCGGGTTCCTGCTCCTCAGTGGACCTGGTCTCGCCGAAGAGCTCGTCCAGGTCGAGGGCGTTGCCCGCGGAGTCGGTCACGGTGGCCTGGCGCACGACCGAGGCCAGCGCCTTGCCGCGGCGCACGTCGGCGAAGATGGCGCCCAGCTGTCCCGACTGCTGGGCCCGCTTGACGTACTCGTCCGGGCTGATGCCGAACCGCTGCGCCTGGTAGATGATCCGCTCGGTCAGCTCGGCGTCGGTCACGTTGAGCTGCTCGGCGTCGGCGATGGCGTCCAGCACGAGCTGGGTCTTCACCGCCTGCTCGGAGGCCTCGCGGACCTCGGTGTCGAACTGCTCCTTGGTCTGGCCCTGCTCGGCCAGCCACTCGGCGAAGCGCGCCTCGTCGTGGTCGAGGGCGTGGATGGCGTCGTGCGCCCGCGCCTCGACCTCGCCCTGGACGACGGCCTCGGGCAGCGGCACCTCGACGCTGGCCAGCAGCGCCTCCAGCACCTTGTCCCGCGCCTGGACGCCCTGCTGCATCTTCTTCACGCGGCCCAGGCGGGTGCGCAGGTCGGCCTTGAGCTCCTCCAGCGTGTCGAACTCGCTGGCCAGCTGGGCGAACTCGTCGTCGAGCTCGGGGAGCTGGCGCTCCTTGACCGAGTTCAGCACCACGGTGACCTCGGCGTCGCGGCCCGCGTGCTCGCCGGCGACCAGCGTCGTGGTGAAGTTCTTCGACTCGCCCTCGGATGCGCCGACCAGGGCCTCGTCGATGCCCTCCACGAGCTGGCCGGAGCCGATCTCGTAGGACAGGCCGGCGGTCTTGGCCTCCTCGACCTCCTCGCCGTCCACGGTCGCCGACAGGTCGACCACGACGAAGTCGCCGGTCTGGGCCGGGCGCTTGACGCCGGTGAGGGTGGCGAAGCGGGCACGCAGCTCGTCCAGCTGGGTGTCGACGTCCTCGTCGGTGACCTCCTGGTCGTCGACGCTGACGGTCAGCTCGCCGAAGGCGGGCACGGTGATCTCGGGGCGGACGTCGACCTCGGCGGTGAACGCCAGGGACTCGCCGTCCTCGATCTTGGTCACCTCGAAGTCGGGGCGGCCCAGGGTGCGCAGCTCACCGGAGGTGACGGCCTCCAGGTACTTGGCCGGGATGGCCTCCTGGACGACCTCGTCCAGCACGGGCGCGCGGCCGATGCGGCTCTCCAGCACGCGGGCGGGGGCCTTGCCGGGGCGGAAGCCGGGGATGCGGACCTGCTTGGCCAGCTTGCGGTACGCGCGGTCGAAGTCCGACTTGAGCTCGTCGAACGGCACCTCGACGTTGATCCGGACCCGCGTCGGGCTCAGGTGCTCGACGGTGCTCTTCAACGTGGTCTCCTCGTAACGGGCATGACGTGCGGAACACCCCGGTAACGCGTCTGGGCGCGCCGGGATTCCGCCTGAGTCTAGGCGGTCGGCCGACCGCGTGGCGCTAGCACCCCGCCTCCGGGCGCCGCAACCGGTCCCGCCGGGGCTGTCCGGTCATTGTCGCGGCAATACCGGTTCGACGGGAATCGCTTTGCGGTGGTGCGTCCGGAATTCGTGACATCGGTGGAATTACGCCCGTTCGGGCGGTCTTCCGGTGCGGTCTCGGGGGCAGTCCCCGGTGCCCTCGCGGACCGTCCGTCAAGGCGGTGAAAATCACAACAGCGGTTCTTAACCTGGGTTCGGGACACCGTCGCACGGCCGGCCCACGACTGTCCCGCCACCGTCCCGCCGCCGGGGGCCGGTTCCGGCCTCGCGCGGTCGCCGCCGCCGCCTCGCCCCGCCGTGACCGGTATCGCGAGACCGCATTTTCGCGGTTTCGCCAGAGGCGGATCGGCGGTACCTATGCGGCCCAACGGTCGATCGACAGGGTGATCCGTTAGGCCGTTCGAGTGGCACTGGGAGCCGCGAGCACGGCAGAGCGCGTCATCACCGAGCGGGGCCACCACGGACTCGTGTAACACGTATGTCGTAGAGCCGACTAACAGTCGGCGACCGTCGGCGAGGGGAGGTTCGGCAGAAAGAGTGAATTGAGGCCGTTTGGAGTAGTGCCCGGCAGAAAGTTTTCACTTGTCGAGATGACTCCAACCGCCGTAGTCCATTAGTGTGGGTTTCAGGTAGCGTGACGCCCGGATCCACATGTTGGACCAGCAATAATTGACGTTGCCGGACGTTCTGGGGGGTCAGCAGCGGACGCAACCGGCAACCGGGACCGACAGGAACGAGCGAGACAATGTCATCGAGCTCTTTAACCACCTACCAGACAAGGTGCCGATGACCCGATGAGATCCATTCCGCCGCTGCCGAACACTATCCCAGGACCACCGCTGGGCGCCGGCGGTGACTTCGGGGTCCGACGGGCCTCGACGCCACCCTCCGGCCACCGCGTACCACCCCTCGCGGTAGCGCGGCGATGTTGATCGAACTCCGGCCGCGCAGACGCAGAAGCGCAGCCAGATCAACTGCCGCCACGCACAAGAGATCACGATGCCGTCCCGCACCGGCCTCATCGTGGACCACTTACACGCACCGTTGGGGAGCTCCATGGAGACGCGTCAGCTTTTGGCGTTCACAACTGTGGTTCAAACGGGCAGCTTCACCAAGGCAGCCGCCACGCTGAATTGCTCGCAACCCACTATAACCACTCGGATCAAGGCACTCGAAGAGACCCTCGGCGTGCCGTTGTTCCGTCGACTTCCGCGCGGCATCCAGATGACCTCTGCCGGTGTCGAGCTATTGCCTTTCGCACGGAACATCATCACCCTGACCGACAAGGCCAGAAAAGCCATCACGATGAACGGCGAGCCGCACGGCAAGCTGGTCATCGGCAGCGCACAGAGTCTGACCGACTACCGTCTGCTACCACTGATCGAGTACATGTGCTGGCGCTACCCGAGCGTCCAGATCTCACTCCACTCGCGCAACACCCAGTCCAACCTGACCGCGGTGCGTGAGGGGCGGCTCGACTGCACCTTCTTCATCGGCTCCGTCGAGCCCCGCGAGGGGCTGGAGACGACGGTGCTGTGCCCCGAGCCGCTGGTCATGGTTGCCGGTCCGACCCACGCCCTGACCAGGCGTTCGGTGATCACCGAGGACGAGCTGCGCGGCAGCACGCTCATCCGGGCCGAGAACGGCGCCAGTTACTACGAGCAGTTCGAGCAGGCGCTGGGCCTGCAGGAAGCCGAGTCGAAGTCGCCGGTGCTGGCGCTCGACTCGATCGACGCCGCCAAGCGGGCGGTCGCCTCGGGTCTGGGGATCTCACTTGTCCCCGAGGTGACGGTCGCCGCGGAGCTCGCCGACGGCAGGCTGTGCCGACTGCCATGGGTGCCACCCTTCCGGGTGTACACGCAGTTCGCGTGGCGCCAGGACAACTCCACCAACCCGTCCGTGACGGCACTCGTGTCGGCGGCGGCGCAGGTGGTCAGCGAGCAGGTGGCGACTCCGGCATGACACTGGGGAGCCGTTCTTGAGCACCCGGGCGCGGGTGTGCTCAAGAACGGCCCGCGTTTCGCGCGGGACGAGTGCCGGGTAGAACGGACGCATGACCGTCAAGGCGAGGGACCTGCGGGCGCTGCTGACCTCCGACCTGCCGGACCCCAACCTGGTCCTGATCGAGGGTCGGCTGGAAGTGGTCCAGGAGGACGACCTCGACACGGACCGCCTCCGCGGCGCCATGCTGCTGCTGTCGAGGGACGAGCTCCTGGCGCGGGGCGTGGACGAGGACTCGCCGGACGGGGAGCTGGAACGCCAAGCGGCCACGATCTCCACCGCCGTGGACGAACTGGGCGGCTAGCTGCGCCCGGAAGAGCCCTGACCAACCGAAGGCCGGCCAGGGCAACCGTCGGGGCGACAGGATTTGAACCTGCGACCCCCCGCTCCCAAAGCGGGTGCGCTACCAAGCTGCGCCACGCCCCGGTCCACCCCAGCCTATCGCGACCGGCTAAGCTGACCACGCGCCGACCCCGGTAGGCGCGATGCGGGTGTAGCTCAATGGTAGAGCCCCAGCCTTCCAAGCTGGTCATGCGGGTTCGATTCCCGTCACCCGCTCTCTTCCTTCCCTTGCAGGTCAACAGCGGTGCCACCCATCCCAGGGCAGCACCGCTGTCGTGCCTCTTGATCACGTCGTGCGATTGACGTGCGATTGGCTCTGCTTCACCCGCTCGCTGAGCTTGTCGGCGATCTCCCGGTCACGCTCACTGGTCGCGTGCTGGTAGATGAGCGCCGCCCTCATGCTTCCGTGGCCCATCCGGTGCATCAGCTCCCGCGTGCTGGCTCCCGCCGCCGCAGCCAGGTTGTTGCCCGTGTGTCTCAGGTCGTGGAAGTGGAAGCCCTTCGGGAGACCGACCTTGGCCACAGTCTTGATCCACTTCACCGACCGGTGCCAGTTGCCCCGCTTGAGCGCCGCGCCCTTCTCCCCGGTGAAGATCAGCTCCTCCAGACCGGCCTTGACGAACGCCATCAGATGACGTCGGAAGTCGTCCACGAGGATCTCCGGCATGGCGACTGTCCGGAAGCCCGCCGCTGACTTCGGCGGCCCTTCCACGAGCTTCCCCGAGTTGAGCTGGGCCAGCCTCCTCGGCACGCGGACCGATGGCGAGTCCAGGTCGACATCACACCTTCGGAGGGCGATCAGCTCGCCCCACCGCAGGCCGGTGAAGGCAGCGGCCAGGATCAACACCCGGAAGCGTGGCGGCACGGTCTCCGACAGGGTGAAGACCTGCTCCAGGGACGCCACCGGCCGTTCGGGAGCCTTCTCCTGGTCCGCTCCCTTGATGCGGCACGGGTTCCGCTTGATGCGGTTGTCGTCCAGTGCGGTGTTCATGATCGCCCGCAGCAGCCGGTATGCCTTGGCGGTCGTGGTGTCCGAACGACCGTTGTCGAGCAGGTACCGCCGCCAGGTGCGCACGGTCTCCGTGGTGATCGAGTTGAGCAGCTTCTCCCCAAGGAACGGCACGACGTGTAGCCGGAACTGCCGCTCGTACTCCTCGCGAGTGCGGACGCCGAGCTGCCGTTCCTTGATCCACCGCTCCCCGTACTCCTTGAGCGTGACCTTGCCGAGCAGTGGGTCGACCCACTCGCCACGGAGGAGGTCAGCCTCGACCGTGGACAACCAGGCGTTGGCATCGGTCTTGGTCGGGAACGTCTCCGGCGCGTTCCGGCGGAGGCCGTCAGGCCCGAGGTAGCTCGCCTGGTGCCGACCGGACGGCAGCTTGCGGACGTGGCCGAACTGGCGGTGGTTCTTCTTGTTCGCCATCAGGCAGCCCTCCAGACCGGCTCGACCCGACCGGCGTTGATGAACTCGTCCACGTCGGCCCGCTTGAGCCGGACGTGCCGCCCGAGGTGGTGGAACGCGATCCGACGTTCAGCGATGAGCCGCCGGACGAAGCGGACGGTCGTGTTCATGTAGTCCGCCGCTTCTTGAACCGTGAAGTGCTCCTTCATCGTCTTCTCCCCCGTTTACGCAGCTTGAGACGTTGCCGAACGGTTTGGCGGACTGGCCGAGGCGAGCAACGCCGCCGTGTACTCGGCCTTCCATCGACGCCGCTCCGCGACCGCCCGCAGCAGCAGGTGTGGTCTAGGGGGCACGTTCGGGTCACCGGGCCGCACGTTGTTCCAGACGACCCGTTTCGGCTGGTCGTCCCCGGTGATCCCCACGTCGGCAAGCAGCTGCCGAACGAATTCCTTGCGGTCGTGCTTGTGGTCGGCGAGCGACTTCCCGGACCACTTCCGCGACACCAGCACTCGCCGACCGGCGACGCCGAGGGTTGAGCGCTTGTGCGCCTTGCCCTTGCACCGGCCGGGCTCCATCGACAGCCGAGCGCCCTTGGGTTGCACGCCGTAGAGCAGCCAGACCGGGCACTGCGGTGAGCAGGGCGTCACGGCCAGCTCCGCGCACAGCCGTTCGGCGTGGTCCTCCTGGCGGCTGGTCTGGGCGTCGAAGCACTCGCCGATGCTCTTGGTCAGGTACTTCGTCAGGTAGCCGATGTGTCGACCGGCCTCCTCCGTGCCGCCGAGGATGCCCTTGGAGTGGACTTGCACCCCGAAACGCGCCACGTGGGCCGGACGCTCCACCTGGTCGAGGGCTTCCTCCCAGGTCGGCAGCGGTTCTCGGGTGGTCGGGTCAACGAACCCCTTCGCCCGCGAGTCCCACACCGGCCGGTTGTCGCCGCCGTACTTGATCTCGTCGTGGTTGGGCCACCACACCTGGTGGTAGGTGGCCTCCGCGACCGCCCGCAGCTCCGCCCGCGAGATTGAACCCCGGATGGCCGCGTGCCAGTGTGGCGCCAGTCGCCGCTGTGGTTCGACGGTGGAGAAGTACTGCACATCCCAGCCGACGCAGCGCCGCAGGTTCTGCACGAACCGATCGAGCAGTGCCGCGAAGTGCACCGCGTCCCGAGCCGCGCGCCGGTAGTCGTAGGTGTCCGGGTCAACCGGCGTGCCATCGCTACGGACCTTGCCGTAGCTGTCGAGCGTCAGTGTCAGAAAGGTCGAGGGCTGGTACTTGCCGCCGAACACCCGCCCGACCGTGCGCTTCTGGACCGGCCGCCGGGGGAGGTTCGGCGCATCCTGCCGCCGCCGGGTGGACCGCTTTCGGGTGATCCGTGGACGTGCTTCCAGGGCGGGGAGTGAACCGCGGATTCCGAGCTGCCGAAGTTCGGCGTCGACCCCCGCGACCTCCTCCCGAACCTCCTCAGCGCCGATCTCGTCGCCCTCCTTAACCGCCTGCCGGTACACCTTCACCAGGTCGGCCCGGTACGCGGTCAGCGCCCGCTGATCGTCGCTGGGAGGGTCCGGGGTGAAGTCGGGTTCCTCGGTCAGGTGCCATCCCTCGCGGCACTGCGCCATGCGCAACCTGCGGTTCTTCTCCGCACAGGTGTGGCACACACTCGCCACGGTTGAGCCGCACGCCACGGGCACGATCTCGACCCGTCCGGTGTCCAGGTCGACCCGCTCCTTGGCCAGCGGCCGGACGCAGACGCCGTGCTCCTCAGCCACGGCCCGAGCCACATCGAGCGCCGCCGGCTGCTTCATCCGGTCGGCCCGAGTCAGGTACTCGCTCACGCCGCGACCTCCCCCGAGCCGTCCGGCCGAGTCGGGAACTCGTGCAGCTCCGCGTCAGCCAGGAACGCGGCCAGCTCGACCAGGTCGGTGTCGGTGACGTGGAAGGCCCGAGCCCGTTCCGGCTCCCGTTGCCCGTCCTCCTTGACCCAGGCGACCCCGGGCGTGTTCTCGCTGATCTCGTGTGCCGCCGCGCCCCGCTGGCGGACACCGTCACCAAGCACCATGTCCACCTGTTGCGGCTCGTCCAGGCGCAGCGCCACACGGGTGCTGAACAGGTGCCGGAAGGACACGACCTCCTTACGCGGGTCCTGAACCAGGCCGACGACCGCGTACCCCGGCGCACGCCCTTGTGAAGTGATCGTCTGGATAGCCCGCACCGCGCGTTCGCGGAGTTGCTTGTCGGGCTGGTAGGCGATCAGGTCCGCGAGCTCATCGACCACCAGGACCGTGAACGGCTCCCCCGTCGACCGCGCCCACAGCCGCCGCACACCCCTGTACCGCGTCGCCCGCTCCTTGACCTCTGCGGCGATTTCCTCAAGCAGGGCAACGGCTTCCGGCCCGTTGTCATACACGACCCGGTCGAAGGCGTCCGGACACTGACCGAGTTCCATCCCGCCCTTCGGGTCAATCCCGACCAGCCGGACCAAGCCCGCGCGTACGGCAGGGGCGAGCTGCCACACCAGCGACCAGAGCACCGAGCCCTTACCCGCACCGGGCACACCAACCACGAGCACCTGCGACCCGAGCAGCCGCAACCGCCACGGCTTTCCCGTCTCGGTCCGCCCGACCACCACCCGCTTGAGATCCACCTCGGCATCCGTCAACGCCGGGACAGGCAGGGGGCGCAGCAGCGGGTCACGGTGGACGAAGTCCAACTCGATCACCCTCGGACGCAGCACCCGAACCCGGCACGACCGAGCGCCGAACGAGTGCGCCAGCCCATCGCGCCGCAGTTCCCATGCCTCGGGCGACTGTGCCGGAACCATGCGCACCCGGACCCGGTCTCGCCATCCCTCGGACCGCACCCGCCGAAGCCTGGGCCGATACTCGCGCCCCCGGTCCCGCTTGGCGAGGTCAGCCAACCGCATCACCGAGCGCCACTTCGGGACGTAGACCGTCGCCCGCCGCCACTCGGTCACCAGCCGGTACCAGCCGTGGCGCAGGAACGACCCACGATCGAGACCGGCCCAGATGCTCACGGCCGCGACCAGAGACAACAGCGCCAGCACCAGCGGCGAAAGTCCGAACCGCCACCAGCACCAGGCCGCCGACACCGGCACCAACGTCACCACCGGATACCGAATGACAACGAGCACCAGACGCACTGCCCCGACGACCACCAGCCACACCAGCGCCACCAGTGCCGCGATCCACTTGGCCTTGCCGGGGACGAGCACCCACCACGGCACCCGAGGCCGGACCCCCTCGAAGGGAGCCGGGTCGACCCACTTTCCGCCGTTCATCGCCCACGCCCCACGGGGGCGAAAATCAGCGGCAGCCAACCCAGGCAGCCACAACAAACGAGCTGGTTCGGGGCGCAGACACCGAACCGCTTGCACGCCCCACAGGGGCGACCGTTGGACAACTTCCACACTGTCGGGGCACCGCGCCGACTTGACGCGCGCACCCCACGTACCGATAGCCTCGACATGACCGGAATCCCTTGTGTGGTAACGAAAGCACGCGAAAGTTCCGGTCGGTGCGTCGCAGGGAAACAGCTTCAGCCCGCCAAGACTCGAACCTGTTTCCCCGCGACCCCACCAACCAGCAATTCAGATCACTTGCCGAACGAGACCGCCCGCGCGGTCACTCGCTCGTCTCGACCTCGAACAGGTCCTCGAACTCGAACGGCGCGAGCGCCTTCAACGCCCCACTGATGAACCGCGCACCAGGCCGCAGCTCGCCATCACGGGCACGCTTCACCGTCGACCGGTTGAGCCCCATCGCCTTGGCCAACGCGTAGTCCGAGTGGAACCCCGCCAACCGCACAGCCTTGGTGAACGCGTCATCACGCAGCCGCACCGCATACCTCGGGTCACCGATCCGATGAGGCACCCGAGCCGCCTGTTCCGTCGTGCCCTCTGGCCCGTGCGATTCGGATCGCCGACGCTTGCGGCGAGCGCCCGCATCAGCAGCGAGGGCATAGGCGAGCTTCTCGGCCTTCTCCCGCTGCTGCTCCGCGAGGAACAGAGCCTCCCTCTGCCGCCCACGATCAGTCTCCGCGACCCGCCGATACACCTCGGCCGCCCGCAGGTGGAAGTCCCGCCACTCCACCCGCGTGGCCTCCCGTGACGGCACCACCTCAAGCAGAGCGTCATGAGCCTGCCGGAGCGTCGCCGCCGACTGCACGGCCGACCACAACTCCTCCAGCGACGTCACTCCCACTCGTCCCCCTCGACGCCCAGGGCGATCCCTCCGTCCTGCAACGCCGAGCGCAGCCGGTTGATCGAGTCCCTGTCGACCACCAGGACGACAGGGAACGCCTTGCCGAAACGAATCTCCACCCGGTCGGCGAACGTCTGCGGGTAGGCCCGGATGGGCAGGTCATCGGTCACGTGAAGTCGAACCATGGCGTTGCTCATCGGTCACGCCGCCTTGGCAGCGGCCTTGACGACCACCGGTTTCATGCCCGAAGCCCGCAGGCTGTACCCGAGCTTCGCCCGACACCGGTGCCGCTCACCCCCGTGACTGCCCCGGCATGCCTTGTCGTCAATCCACGGCGTCACCGTCAAGCCCTCGAAGACCACCGGCCGCACATCGGTGCCCGGAATCGCCTCCGGCGGCACCGGCTGGTGCGGAGCCGCGATCTTCACCGTGACCACGGCGTCCGTCTTGCGCTCCGCCGCCTGGTCGATCACCAGGACCGACCACACCAACAGCCCGGTCTCCTTGTCCGTCTCCTGCTGAACCGGCAACCCCTTCGCCCGCTCCTCGGCCGACTGGAACCTGAGCACCGGCTCGACACCCATCACCAGCGCGCCACGGGGAAAGACGAAGTCGTGCGTCGCCGGGAGCCTGCTCCCACCACTGATCGCCACAGCCGATCTCCTGTCATCAGCGTCGGCTGGACCGTCGGTCCAGCACCTTGACACCAACCACTTTCGGCCGATCAGCGGGACGCAAGCACCGCATAGCGGGACTTCTAAGGACGTCCCTGCTAGCTTGAAGACGTCCCAAGTCGTCACCACGGGGGGTACACATGGCCAACGAACGCCTACGCGAAGCCCTGCTCCGCAACGGCCTGGACCTCGACCACGTCGCCCGAGCCACCGGCGTCGACCCCAAGACCGTCGAACGCTGGATCACCAAAGGCCGGATCCCCTACCCCCGTCACCGCCACGCCATCGCCTCGATGGTCCGCGAGACCGAGAACTACCTCTGGCCCGACGCCGTAGCCGCCGACCGCAAAGCCGAGATCGCCGAGTCCGAGGTGGTCAAGGTCTACCCCCACCGCAACAACATCCCCGCGGATCTCTGGGACCGACTCCTCAACGACGCCACCAAGCACATCGAGGTCCTGTCCCTGGCCGCCCTCTTCCTGGTCGAACGCCCCACCTTCGCCAAGGAACTGCGCCACAAGGCCGAGAACGGAACCCGCATCCGCCTACTGTTCGGCGACCCCACCGCCCGCGAAGCAACCCGCCGCAGCGAAGAAGAACAACTGGGCAAGGGCACCGTCGCCGCCCGCATCCGCAACGCCTTGGCCTTCGTGCGCCCACTGGTCGACGTCCCCGGCATCGAGGTCCGCCTCCACAAGACGACCCTCTACAACTCCGTCTTCCGCTTCGACGACGAGATGATCGTCAACACCCACGTCTACGGCTTCCCCGGAGCCCACGCCCCCGCCCTCCACCTACGCCGACTCTCCGCAGGCGACCTCTTCGAGACCTACTCCGAGAGCCTGGAGACCGTCTGGGCCAGCGCGAAGCGCGCCACCTTCTGACAAGGTCGAACCATGACCCGGACCGACTACCTCAACGACCCCAACGCCCCGAAGCCCAACAGCATCCGGGTAGCCGTCAGCGCCATCGTCCAGGACTCCACCGGCCGTCTCCTGATGATCCGGCGTACCGACAACGACAAGTACGCCATCCCCGGCGGCGGCCAAGACGTCGGCGAAACCCTCACCCAAGCCGTCGTCCGCGAGGTCGAAGAGGAAACCGGCATCCACGTCGAAGTCACCGGCCTGGTCGGCCTCTACTCCAACCCCAACCACGTCATCGCCTACGACAACGGCGAAGTCCGCCAAGAGTTCTCCATCTGCTTCCGCGCTCAACCCATCGGAGGCGAGCTGCGCACAAGCAGCGAATCCAAGGAAGTCGACTGGGTAGAACCCGACCACCTATCCGACCTCGACATCCACCCGTCGATCCGCCTACGCATCAAGCACGGCCTCAGCAACCGCGCCGAGCCCTACTTCACCTGATCTCAACCCCAGCAGCCCTCAGCCGAGCCTCCGTACGCTCCACCGCAGCAACCAACTCAGGCTCCGCCCGGTGAATGAAGACCGTCACCAGGTCTTCCGGCCCATACCGCGCCTGAACCTCCGCGATCCGCTCACGAACCCCAGTCGTGTCCCCATCCGGCCCAGTCGTCATGTCAGCCCACCAGAGCGCATCCCGTAACGACGTCTGCTCATCCACCCAACGCGCCAGCTCAGCCGAGCGCCCTCTCAACTCCGCCTCCCGGTAGGCACAGGAGTGATGAGCCACAAGCGCACACAGCCGGTCTGGAAATCCCTGCTGTTCGAGGTACCGTGCCCCATCAAGCGGATGGAACCCAGTCTCCGCAATCTCCGGCGCGTACCCCACATCGTGAAGAACAGCCGCAGCCATCAACAGCTCCCGCTCCGCTTCCGCGATGACCTCAGCCGCCAGCCCAGCCCGCTCCGCGACGCCCTGCACATGCGCCCACCGACGAGGCAACGACGAGGCAAGCCGTCCTTCAGCCACCAAGTAGGCTCGTGCGACCAGATCCACGCCTACACCCTAGGCAGACCACTCGCGCCGCAACACCGCAACCGCATCTAACCTGCTGCGTTGCCGAATTCCGCTCTACGGGATCAAGGCGCGCCGCCTGCGGCCACGCGCGGCCAGTCCCGCCTCACGTTTGCACCGACTCCCCGCATCGCGGCACGCCGGGCTCCCGCTCCGCTCCGCCCGTCGGCCGCGCGCGGAGTCGGTGCACGTGGCGGGGAAGGCGGCGCGCCACCCAGTCGGAGCTTGCCACCAAGCCACTTCCAGCCCTCAGAGTCGGGACGATCGCGCGGTCACACAGCTGCCAGCGCTGGGCACGGCGATCGACTGCCGCGACGGCTCCGCCGCCTTGCCAACGATAAGCACTCATACTCGTCGTCTAACTAGCTCTGGAGATGCCATCAGACGGAGAAGATACAAGTACGCCAGATCGGGCAAATGCGCAGGCAGGTAACCGTCATGAGATGCGATTAGCGCATCGGCGCGCAGGCGGCCAGCATCATTATTCCCAGAAAACCCATGCTTCGCATTTCGCATCTCTCGCAGGTAGGCGGCAGCAGCATCCTCCTTTGAATGAAGGGACTCCTTTACTCGCTTTCCGCTAGGGTATCGGATTAGATCACCGGAAAGGCGCGATGGCAAAAAGAAGCCATCCTGCACTCGCTTTAGCGCCGCAACGGCACTCTCGCAACGCGGAAGAAGAACGCTTGCTACGTCAACAGGCAGTTTGACCCGTAGTTCATCGAGGGTTTTCTGAGCAGTAGCGTACCTTACCATCGAGTCAAACGATAGCAGTTTTAGGCCATCCCCCAATGCATCGAGCACATCGTAAAGTAGGCTTCTCCCCGCCACATCATTACCGGTCACCGTCGCAAGCGCTTGAACACTTGAAAATATTTGACCCACGTTGAGGAGATGTTCGAAGTGCCGACGAATGTTCCAGAGGCCGCTGTCATAGTCAGCGAAGTTATATGGATCGGTGACCTCATTGAAAAGTTCATTCAAGCGCTCAACCCACCATACGATCGCCATCTCATAGGCTCCACCAGATGAAGGGGCCTGGATCGTAGATCCATTCGAATCAGAGTGCTCAAACTGACGAATCAGATCACGCGAAGTTTGAGAAAGGCCAGGCAGTGGAGCCCCCAGCGAGTAGATAATCGCTCCACCCGCCCTTGTACCGTGCACCCCCCAAACGTATGGCGCAAGAGATGCAAGGAGAGGCGCAAAGTAACAAAGCAGCCCGCTGTTTATATCCATGGTCAACCCCGAAGCCGACCGAAACCCTCGAAACTCTTCAGGCTTCTGAATGTAAAGACTTTTGTCTTCTTCGGCTGCAAGCAGAACCCGCACGGCCGCGTAGCGGGTTTGCAACACGACTTCGGGCATTCGAATCATAAATGCCGTTCCGTAAGGATAGTTCGGCAGAACCCCATTCTTCATTACGTTTCTCACGAATGCGGGCAGTTCGTTTTCATGGCATGCCATCGTTCGGAGCACTGCATGATTCAAGATAGATTCGGCGTCACCCCCTGCACCGATACGATCAACCTTGTCTTGAAAATCGCCTATCTTATTGCCCAAGTATCTGGAATGTGGAGGAAGTTGCCGAAGACGGGAGTAACTGCCGATCTCATCAACAGAACTCTTATTAGCAATTCGATGCGCTTCCACAAGCTTGAACGGTCGAGAAGAGCCGCGCCTATGCGCCTTGATCATTACAGTGTCCGGCTTATCTGTAGACTGCAAGGCCCATCCACACGCCGTTGCTAGACCCTCGACCGACCCTCCCCAAATCCAGGTAGGGAACCGAGCCACCGTCCAGCGTGCACTCCCTCGCATGTAACCTTCCCTTCCGGTCGCCTTCTTCAATATCCGCCACTAAGTATGTGCACCATAAGATGCGACCAATTGCGCACGAAAGCGACACGCCGGGCTACCGCTGTACCGATCCATCCTTGGTCGAGACAGCGCGACCGAGGCCGACTCCTACGGCTGGTTTGATGGCTAGCGAAACGCCACTTCGATACCCGAGCACGTGCGCGCGGTTACACCAGCGGACAGCCGTTCATGATCTATACGGACTATGTCGTGCCAGCCTCCTAGATCGTGCGATTAGCGTGCTATTAGCCCAGGTCAATGAGGGCCAACAGCGGTCAACGAGGACCATGGCTCGCGCTGGCCAGGGGCAGCGAGCTGGGGTTGACGCCGCACTTCCAAGCTGGTCATGCGGGTTCGATTCCCGTCACCCGCTCCAGCCTCTTCTTGCTGGTAGAGCCCTCACGGACCGTCCCACGTGGACGGTCTTTTGCTTTCTGCGGAACTTCCGTGCTCGTCGCGTGCCCCCATCCGGTCCATGGAACTCGCAGAGCATCGCCCCGACCTCCCCGCCAGGGTGTTGCCCGTGCGCAGGAGGTTGTGCCGGTGGAAGTCCGGCATGCCCGCGGTCTTGCTCGCGGCAGATTCGACCCTTCAGACTGGTCCGCCATGAGTTTGAGCCCGCCGTCCCGTGCTGAGGTCGAGGAGCAGTTCGAGAGGCTCCTCAGGGGCGAAGCCACCCGGGACGAGGTCGATCGGTGGGCGGGTCGGTACTACGCGGAGGACGTCGATGTGACGGACCCGGCCGTTTGGGATGCCCTCGGCCGTCTGCACGGAATTGATCTTCGCCATGCCCCCGGCGAGGGGTACTTGCACGACCTCAAGCAGGTAGCCGAGTGGCTCTCCGCGCTGCGTGAAGGCGAGGGCAAGCGTTCTTGATCCGGATCGCTGGTCGCGTACCGGTAGATGAGCCGTGCGCTCGGTTGACGAAGGCCGTGCGCATCATCCTATGTGGATAGTCGGGCCGGCGTCGACGTGGGGTGAGACATCTGGGGCGGGGGGTTGGGGTGGGGTGGCGGCGGTGAGGTGCGGTTTTGGGGTGGGGTTGCGGTTAATTCTGGTGCCGGTGGGGTGGGAAGCGGAATTGTTCATGCTGTTGGGGTGGGGGTTTGGCTTGACGGGTTATCGCGGTTTGGCTTTATGATCGTTGGGACGAGTTGTTGCCGACACCCCGGCAAGTGCGGGCTCGTCGTGTGGTTGCGGGAAGCTGTTACGACTCCATGAGCTTCCCGCAACCCGCACTCGGTAGAGGTTCGGGAAAAGCGGGAGTGCTTTGCTGCGGAGGTTTGGCGTGCTTGGCGCGGTCGGCCTCCGGTGGCCCGTATGAGCAGGTGGTGGGCTTGCCAGGGGGACGCGACCCTCGACGCGAGGGCGGGATGTCGGTTGGTCGACCATATGAGGATCATCGGGTTTCGCGTCCGCAATAACTGTCCAGCATGATGGAACCATGCGACTGGACCAGATCGTGGTGGATTGTCTCGACCCCGCACGGCTCGTGCGGTTCTGGGCGGGGTTGCTCGGGGGTGTCGCCGTGGAACGGGAGCACGGGTGGGCGCACGTCGTTCCGCCCGGGTGGCCGCGGATGTCGTTTCAGCCTGTAAGTGAGGTGAAGGCGGTGAAGAATCGGTTGCACCTCGACATCGGCGTGGACGACATCGCGGCGGCGGCGGAGAAGGCGGTGCAGCTCGGGGCGTCGCCGCGGGGTGGTGTGCGGACCGACGAGCAGGGCAGCTTCCAGGTGATGCTGGATCCGGCGGGCAACGAGTTCTGCTTCGTCAAGGCACGGTCGTGACCTCCCACTAGGACGTCACGGCGTGCCACAGCTCCTCGCCCAGCCGGACGGCCAGCACCACCATGAGGCAGCCGATGGTGAAGGTCACCAGGCATCTCACGATCAGGCGCAGGTTCGTCACCCGCACAGTCTGCCCCCCGAACGGCCGGGAATCAGCCCGTTGCGGCAGCGACGGCGGCACGCAAAGCGCGCACGACCGGGACATCGCCCTCGATGGACACCTGCTCCTCGCCCACCCGGCCCCACAACCACAGGTCCACGGCGGACGGCGAGCCGCTGACGACGGCCGCCGGTTCGGCCTCGGGGCAGTAGTCCACGATCCCCTCGTGCAGCGCCACGGTCCACTCCCGGCCCGGTACGCGCAGCGTCACGGCTTCCCGGACGTGTGTACCCCGGGCGGCTGATGGCAGCCCAGCCACAGGGTCAGCACCTCGTCGATGCCGTCGGCCGCCAACCCGGCCTCCAACGGTTCCGCCGAACCGTTCGCGGCCTGCGCGTCGACCCGGTGCACGGCCGTCTCGTGCGCCATCCGCCGCAGCCAGAACCCCAGCGTCCGGTCCCACGGGCACCACGTCGCCGCAGGTGAAGCGGCATGGTCCGGGTCGAGCACGGTGATCAGGGACGCCGCGCCGATCCGGTACCAGTCGACCAGGTCGGCGTCACCCGGCGAGCACACCCACCCCGACGGACGGGCACTGCGGGTGATCCACTCCGCCACCATCCGGTGGATCGAGCCGAGGTGCACGATCAGGTCACCGACCGTCATACCGGGGCACGCGGGCACGTCACGATCGGGTGGGGCCAGAGCTGCTGCGACCGCCAGGGCCTCCGCTTCGACGCGGAGCGCGCTCGCCAACGAGTGGGCATCCATCAGCGCAGCATCGCCGAACCTGCCGCCCGAGTGCGACCCTCAATTGGATCGCGCCGGACCGCCGACCGGCGTATGAACGGTGTCATGGCGCTCACACTCCGCACCCTCGACGCGGACGAACTCGCAGAGTTCCAGCGGGTCTTCAACTCCTCCTTCCTGATGGACAGCGCGGAAGACCAGCTGGAACGGTGGCGTGGCCTGTTCGAGCCGGAACGGCACCACGCCGTGTTCGACGGCGACGAGCTCATCGGTGGCGGCGGTATCCAGAGCCGGGAGATCACGGTGCCCGGCGCGGGCCCGCAACCGGTCGCGGCGGTCACGTCGGTGGGCGTGAAGCCGGGCCACCGCCGCCGGGGCGTGCTCACCCGCGTCATGCGCGCGCAGCTGCACGGCCTGCACGACGAGGGACGTGAGGCGATCGCCGCGCTGTGGGCGTCGGAAGCGGCGATCTACCCCCGGTTCGGCTACGGGCTCGCGGCGGAATTCACCCGGTTGGAGGTGCCGCGCGGCGCGAAGTTCCGGCCGGAGGTGGCGCTCGACGGTGAACGGCTGCGCGAGGTGTCGCGGGACGAGGCCATGCCGGTCATGAAGGCCGTGTACGAGGACCTGCGGCCGGGTCGCACGGGGTGGCTGAGCCGCACGGACGCCTCCTGGGAGCACCACTTCGCCGACACCGAGCGCGACCGCGAAGGGCTGACCGCCTACCGCTACGTGCTGCACCCGCAGGGCTACGCGGCCTACCGGATCAAGCACGACTGGCGGGAGCGCGGCCCGCGCAACGAGCTGCACGTGCGGGAGATAGCGGCGCGGACCGACGAGGCGTACGCGGCGCTCTACCGCTACCTGCTGGACCTCGACATGGTCGGCGAGCTGAAGTTCTACACCGCCTCCGACGACCCGATCACCCACCTGCTGGAGGACACGCGGCTCGCGCTGCGCGGCCGGTCGGACTCGCTGTGGGTGCGGGTCGTGGACGTCGACCGCGCGCTCACCCGGCGCCGCTACGCCTCCGACGTGGACGCGGTGCTGGAGGTGTCGGACGAGTTCTGCCCCTGGAACGCGGGCCGGTGGCGGTTCACCGTCAAGGACGGCACGGCGACCGTGCAGCGGGTGGACGACGCCCCGGACGTGCGACTGGACGTGCAGGCGTTGGGCGCGGCGTACCTCGGTGGGACGAGGCTGACGACGCTGGCACGGGCCCAGCGGGTGAGTGAGGTCACCGACGGTGCGCTGAACGCCGTGTCACATGCACTTCTGGGTGATCGGGAGCCTCATTGCCCGGAGGTGTTCTGACCGTTTCGGGAACCTCCGCCCACCGTGCGGCGTTTCCCGGGCAACAAGCACCGGGAGGGTCGATGACCACCACGATCGTGTTGCTCGTGCTGCTGGTCCTGGCGGGTGCGGTCTGGTATTCCGCCCGCTCCGCCGCCGAGAAGCGCCGCCGTGAGCTGGAGGACGCCCAAGCCGAGGCACGCCGCTGGGTGGAGCGGCTCGGCGGCCAGGTGATGAACCTGACCGGCACGGACGTCGCGTCGCAGCAGGCGATGGCGGACGCGTCGGAGCGGTTCACCGCGGCCGGGTCGCAGATGGAGCAGGCGCGCACGGTGGAGCAGTGCCGGCTGGTCACGCAGACCGCGATGGAGGGCCTGTACTACGTGCGGGCCGCACGGGTCGCGATGGACCTCGACCCCGGTCCCGAGCTGCCCGACCTCACCGGCCAGGGCCGGGCGGGCAAGGTGTCGGAGGAGCGTGACGTCACGGTGGAGGGCCACCGCTACGCCGCCTCGCCGCGGCCGGGCTCGCACACGCCGCACTACTACCCCGGTGGCGTGGTGGCGGGACGCCCGGTGCCGCAGGGCTGGTACTCCGAGCCGTGGTGGAAGCCCGCGCTGGTGGCGGGCGCGTGGGGCTTCGGCTCGGTGCTGCTGTTCAGCGCGATGTTCTCGGGCATGGTCGGCGTGCCGGCCGCGGTGGCAGCCGAGGACCCGGGTGACATGGGCGGCGACGACGGCGACTACGGCGATGGCGGCGACGGTGGTGACGGCGGCGACATGGGCGGTGACGCCGGTGCCGACTACGGCGGCGATTACGGCGGCGGGGACTTCGGCGGCGGCGACTTCGGCGGGGACTTCGGCGGCGGGTTCGACTTCTGATCAGGCCGGCTGGCAGGTCGGGCACCAGTAGAGGTTGCGACCGGCCAGTTCGGCGGCGGCCACGGGCGTGCCGCAGACCAGGCACGGCTGACCGGTGCGGCGGTAGACGTAGACCTCGCCGCCGTGCCGGTCCCGACGCGGCGCGCGGCCGGTGACCTCGGGCAGGTGCTCGGGCCGCACGGTGTCGATGCGACCGGCCTTCACCCCGGCGCGCATGAGCACGACGAGGTCGCGCCACAGGTCGTCCCACAACGCCCGGTCGACCCGGTTGCCGGGCACGAGCGGGTGCACGCCGTGCCGGAACAGCACCTCGGCGCGGTAGACGTTGCCGACGCCCGCGAGCACGGCCTGGTCCATCAGCAGCACGGCGATCGACTGGCGGGAACGGGACACGCGCGCGTACGCGACGTCGGGTTTCGCGTCACGGCGCAGCGGGTCCGGGCCGAGGCGGGCGCGCAGCGCGGCCACCTCGACGTCGGTCAGGACCTCGCACCGGGTCGGGCCGCGCAGGTCCGTCCAGTGCGTCGGTCCGGCCAGCCGCATCCGGACCTGGCCCACCGGCGCGGTGAGCGGGTGCGGCGACTCGGTGAACGTGCCGTACAGGCCCAGGTGGACGTGCACGGTCGCGTCCGGCCCGTAGACGTGGAACAGGTGCTTGCCGTGCGCCTCGGCGCGCTCGAACAGCCGACCGTCCACAAGGGACGCCGAGAACCTGCCCTGCGGGCTCGACACCCGGACGGTCGAGCCCGCGTAACGGCGTTGGTGCAGCTTCGCCAGGCGGTGCAGCGTGTGGCCCTCGGGCATTACGGCAGGGCCGGCGCCTCGCCGGTGCGCTCGTACTCGCGGAGGATGTCGATGCGGCGCGCGTGCCGCTCCTGGCCGGAGAACGGGGTGGCGAGGAACGCCTCGACGATCGCGAACGCCTCCTCGGTGGTGTGCATCCGGCCGCCGATGCCGATGAGCTGGGCGTCGTTGTGCTCGCGGGCGAGCTTCGCGGTCTCGACGCTGTAGGCGAGCGCGGCACGGGCACCGGGCACCTTGTTCGCGGCGATCTGCTCGCCGTTGCCGGAGCCGCCGATGACGATGCCCAGGCTGCCCTCGTCCGCGACCACGCGGCGGGCGGCCTCGATGCAGAACGGCGGGTAGTCGTCCTCCGCGTCGTACACGGCCGGCCCGACGTCGACCACCTCGTGGCCCGCGTCGGTCAGGTGCTTGACGAGGTGGGTCTTCAGCTCGAAGCCCGCGTGGTCCGATCCCAGGTAAACGCGCACGTCAGCAAGTCTGCCATCCTTGGTCGGGTGTTCGGACAAGAGGGTTACCGGCTTCGGTTGGAGTGGGGTCCGGAGGGCGTCGCCGCGCTCGGGGAGCAGTGCGCGGTGCTCGTGATCGTGGACGTGCTGTCGTTCTCCACGGCGGTGGACGTCGTCGTGGCACGCGGTGGGGCCGTGCGACCGGTGCACTGGGCGGACCGGGCGACGGCGGCGCCGCCGGCCGACCCGTCGTGGACGTTGCGGCCGTCGTCGCTGGTGTCGGTGCCGGAGGGGGCGGAGCTGGACCTGGCGTCGGCGAACGGCGCGACGTTGTGCTCACTGGCCGCGTCGACCGGGGCGATCGTGCTGGCGGGGTGCCTGCGCAACGCCCAGGCGGTCGCTTCGGCGGCCCGGGAGCTGGCCGCGGGCGGGCCGATCGGCGTCGTGCCCGCCGGTGAGCGCTGGGGCGTGAACATGACCGACCACGCGGAGGCGGGACCGTTGCGGCCGGCGGTGGAGGACCTGCTCGGCGCTGGCGCGATCATGTCGGCCCTGCTGGGTTACGGCACGGCTTCGGTGGAGGCGGCACTGGCCGCGGAGACGTACGCGTGGGCGACGGTGGAAGACGTCCTCAACGGCTGCGTCTCCGGTCGTGAGCTCATCGCCGCGGGCCACGCCGGCGACGTGGCCCTGGCCTCGCAGGTGAACGTCAGCACCGCCGTCCCGCGCCTGACCAACGGCCTCCTGTCCGCGTGAGTCCTACGTCGAGCACGCGAGAGTCCTACGTTCGCGCACCCTGAGTTCAACGCTCGGCCATACCGTTCGGTCGGTCGAATGTCGAACTCACGTGCCCTGAGCGTAGGACTCTCGCGGCGTGAGCGTTGGACTCTCGCGAGGGTCAGTCGCCGACGCGGGTGTAGCGGAGGGAGGTGTAGCCGGTGTCGTCGGAGTAGATCTGGGAGATGGAGGCCGTGCCGGTGGCGTCGATGCGCCTGGCCTGGAGGCGGATGACCGTCGGGCCCTCGACGTGGACCAGTTCGCTGATCGGCGCGGTCATGTTGCTGCCGGCGGTGGCGTCACCCGCGTTGAGGTCGATGATCTGGTTCACCAGACGTTCGCTTTGCGGCACGGCCGCGGCCGCGGTGTCGTTCCACAATCTCGCGGTGATGTAGGAATTGAACGAGGGCGCGCCCGAGATGCGCCCGCGCACGTCGGCGTCGAGTTCGTACGTGCCGGCCCACGGCAACGTCACCACGAGCGGCGTGGCCGTCCAGACGCCCGCCGGCAGGCTGACCTGCGTCTGCAGGTGGGCGATGCCCTGGTCGGCCGGGGCTGCGGCCTGGGCCGACCCGACGTCGGCCTGGATGAGGACAGCGGTCGCGGCGACTGCGGCGACGACGCCGAGAACGGCCAAGGACGTGCGGAAGCGCTTCATTTTCCACTCCTTGTTGGAATAATTCCTCCGACCGGTGCCAGGGCAGCCGGGACCGAATTTCCGATCCCTCCATTTGCCCCGTACAGCCCTCAGCGTACGACCGAATGGCCGATATTCGCGATAGGCCGGAAGCATGAAGCGCGGTAGGCGCAGGAATGCATCAGCGCTGGATGGACTTCAGTTCGGTGAACTCGTCCAGGCCGTGCGCGCCGAACTCACGGCCGTTGCCGGACTGGCGGTAGCCGCCGAACGGGGCGCTGGTGTTGAACGCCGCGCCGTTGATGTCGACCTGGCCGGTGCGCAGGCGCTTGGCGACGGCGAGGGCGCGATCGGCGTCGGCGGAGAAGACGGCGCCGCCGAGGCCGTAGATGGTGGAGTTCGCGATCCTCACGGCGTCGTCCTCGTCCGCGTACGGCATCACGGACAGCACCGGGCCGAAGATCTCCTCCTGCGCGATCACCATGTCCGGTGCGACGTGGCCGAAGACGGTCGGCGTGACGAAGAAGCCGCGGTCCCGGGGGCGGGAGGTGCCGCCCAGGGCGAGCTTCGCCCCTTCGGAGACGCCGCGCTCGATGTAGCCGACGACCCGGTCGCGCTGGGCGGCCGTCACCGCAGGACCCAGGCGGGTGGACGGGAGCGCGGGGTCACCCGGCTCGTACTTGGCCGCGGCGGCGACCGCGATCTCCAGGGCCTCGTCGTGCCGGGAAGCGGGCACCAGCAGGCGGGTCCACGCGCTGCACGCCTGGCCGTTGTTCATGAACGCGTTGCCGACGCCGATCTTCACCGCACGGGTCAGGTCGGCGTCGTCCAGCACGACGTTGGCGGACTTCCCGCCCAGTTCCAACGCCACGCGCTTCACCGTCTCGGCGGCCAGCGCGGACACCCGCCGACCGGCCCGCGTCGAACCGGTGAACGACACCATGTCCACCATCGGGTGACTCGCCAACGCCTCGCCGACCACCGGGCCGGTGCCGTGGACGAGCGAGAACACGCCTTCGGGCACGCCGACGTCGTGGAGCACGGCGGCCAGCAGGTCCGCCGTGAGAGGAGCCAGTTCGCTCGGCTTGAGCACCACCGCGTTGCCCGCCGCCAGCGCGGGCACGACCTTCGCCACCATCTGCTGCAACGGGAAGTTCCACGGGGTGATGGCCGCGACCACGCCGACCGGTTCCCGCAGCACGAGCGAGTTCCCGATCTCCGCGCCGTCGAAGTACCCCGCCGCGACCGCGTCGGCCACGCCCCGCGCGATGCCCACCGGGTTCGGCACCTGCACCCGGGACGCGAACGTGATGGGCGTGCCCATCTCGGTCGTCATGGTCGCGGCGAACTCGTCGGCCCTCGCCTCCAGCGCGTCGGCGACCGCGCGCACGAGGGCCACCCGGGACTCCACCGACGTCCGCGACCAGGTCGGGAACGCGGCGACCGCCCTGGTCACGGCCGCGTCCACGTCACCGGCCGTGCCCAAGCGGACCGTGCCGACGACCTCTTCGGTGGCCGGGTTGACGACCTCGATCACTGCGGACTCCCCGGGAACGGTGTGACACTCCAAGACGAAACGTGCCTCAGAGTGTCACACCGCGGGCGTCAGGAGAAGTCCAGGCCGCCGGTCCGGGTGCGCTTGAGCTCGAAGAAGTACGGGAAGCTCGCCAGCGCCCGCGCGCCGTCGAACACCTTCACCGCGTCCTCGCCACGCGGGATCTTGGTGAGCACGGGCCCGAAGAACGCCACGCCGTCGATGTGGATCGTGGGCGTGCCCACGTCCATGCCGACCGGGTCCATGCCGCGGTGGTGGCTGGCCCGCAGCTCCTCGTCGTGCTCGTCGGTGTGCGCGGCCTGCGCCAGCTCCGCGGGCAGGTTCACGTCCTCCAGCGCCAGCTTGATGGCCTGGTCGTAGTCGCGCTCACGACCCAACCCCTCGTTGTGGATCCTGGTGCCGAGCGCGGTGTAGAGGTCGCGCAGCACCTCGTCGCCGTGCGCCTTGGCGGCGGCGATGGCCACCCGCACCGGACCCCAGCCCCGGTCGAGCATCTCGCGGTAGTCGGCGGGCAGGTCGCGGCCCTCGTTGAGCACGGACAGGCTCATCACCCGGAAGTTCAGGTCCAGGTCGCGCTGCTTCTCGACTTCGAGGATCCACCGGGACGAGATCCACGCGAACGGGCAGATCGGGTCGAAGTAGAAGTCGACCTTCGTGCGTCCCTCTGTCGACATGCGGTGTTCCCTCCGTGGCTGTTCGTGAGCGGGTTTACCAGGTACGGCACTCCCATGGTGCTCAACCAGCCGACCGCACGCAGTCTTCCCTCGGACGCCAGTCCACTTGCGGGCGTCCCACGTGATTGGATGCGACTGTCGTGTTCACCGACTCGACACCCTTTCCCGTTCCGACGACGTCGGCGCCGAGGACCCGTGGCGCCGGCAGACGAGGTGACCAGTGGCGGCACCCAACCTCACCCGCGACCAGGCGCAGCAGCGGGCCGCGCTGCTGGAGGTCGACTCCTACCGGATCGAGCTGGACCTGACCGACGGTGGCGGCAAGCCCGGCTCGGACACGTTCCGCTCGACCACGACGGTCGCGTTCCGCAGCCGGACGCCCGGCGCGTCCTCGTGGGTCGACATCGTGGCCGCCAATGTCCACCGCGCCGTGCTCAACGGCCACGAGCTGGACGTCTCCTCCTACCGCGAGGAGGACGGCCTCCACCTGCCCGACCTGGCCGAGGTCAACGAGCTGACGGTCGACGCCGACTGCCGGTACATGAACACCGGCGAGGGCCTGCACCGCTTCGTCGACCCGGTCGACGGCGAGGTCTACCTGTACTCGCAGTTCGAGACGGCGGACGCCAAGCGCATGTTCGCCTGCTTCGACCAGCCCGACCTCAAGGCCGTCTACGACCTCACCGTGACCGCGCCGCACCACTGGAAGGTCGTCTCCAACTCGGCGATCGAGTCCACTGTGGACGGCACGGGTGGCGCGGACCGGCACGTCTTCGCCACCACCAAGCCCATGTCCACGTACCTGGTCGCGCTGGTCGCGGGCCCGTACGCGGAGTGGCGCGACGAGTTCCGCGACGGCGACACCACGATCCCGCTGGGCATCTACTGCCGCGCCTCGCTCGCGCCGCACATGGACGCCGAGCGGCTGTTCACCGAGACCAAGCAGGGTTTCGGCTTCTACCACAAGGCGTTCGGGGTCACCTACCCGTTCGGCAAGTACGACCAGTGCTTCGTGCCGGAGTTCAACGCGGGCGCGATGGAGAACGCGGGCTGCGTCACGTTCCTGGAGGACTACGTCTTCCGCAGCCGCGTGACCCGCTACCTCTACGAGCGCCGCGCCGAGACCGTGCTGCACGAGATGGCGCACATGTGGTTCGGCGACCTGGTCACCATGCGCTGGTGGGACGACCTGTGGCTGAACGAGTCGTTCGCCACCTGGGCGTCGGTGCTGGCGCAGGCCGAGGCGACCGAGTACCGGCAGGCGTGGACGACGTTCGCCAAGATCGAGAAGTCGTGGGCGTACCGGCAGGACCAGCTGCCGTCCACGCACCCCGTGGCGTCCGACATCCCCGACCTCCAGGCGGTCGAGGTCAACTTCGACGGCATCACCTACGCCAAGGGCGCTTCGGTGCTCAAGCAGCTGGTGGCCTACGTCGGCCTGGAGAACTTCCTGGCCGGCCTGCGGGTGTACTTCGGCAAGCACGCGTGGGGCAACGCCACGCTGGCCGACCTGCTCGGCGCGCTGGAGGAGGCGTCCGGCCGCGACCTGTCGTGGTGGAGCGCGCAGTGGCTGGAGACCACCGGCCTGAACCTGCTGCGGCCCAAGTACGCCGTCGACGCGGAGGGCCGGTTCACCGAGTTCGCCGTGTTGCAGGGCGGCGCGCGTCCGGGCGCGGGCGAGCTGCGCACGCACCGGCTGGCGATCGGCGTGTACGACGCGGACGCGGACGGCAAGCTCGTGCGCACCCACCGGGTGGAGCTGGACGTGTCCGGCGAGCGCACCGAGGTGCCCGAGCTGGTCGGCGTGCCGCGCGGCAAGCTGGTGCTGGTCAACGACGACGACCTCACCTACTGCACCATGCGGCTGGACGCCGACTCGCTGGCGTCGCTGATCGACCACATCGCCGACATCGCCGAGCCGCTGCCGCGCACGCTGTGCTGGTCGGCGGCGTGGGAGATGACGCGCGAGGCGGAGCTGAAGGCCCGCGACTTCGTCAACCTGGTGCTCGGCGGGCTGCACTCCGAGACCGAGGTCGGCGTGGTGCAGCGGCTGCTGCTCCAGGCGCAGACGGCGCTGTCGTCGTACGCGGACGCGTCGTGGCGCGACGAGGGCTGGCGGCGGTTCACCACCCGCGTCCTGGAACTGGCGCGTGCCGCCGAGCCGGGCTCGGACCACCAGTTGGCGTTCGTGAACTCGCTGGCCGGTTCCGTGCTGGACGAGGGTGCGTTGGCCGTCGTGCGGGGTTGGCTGGACGGCACGGACGTGCTCGAAGGCCTCGACGTGGACACCGACCTGCGCTGGCGGCTGCTGCACGCGCTGGTCGCGCACGGCGTGGCCGGACTGGACGAGATCGGGGCCGAGGAGGAGCGCGACCCGACCGCCACCGGCCGCCGCAAGGCCGAGTCGGCGCGGGCGCTGCGGCCCACGATCGACGCGAAGAACGAGGCGTGGGACCGCGCGGTGAACGACGACGACCTGCCGAACGCGGTGTCGGAGGCGGTCATCGCGGGCATCCAGCACCCCGGCCAGAAGGCACTGCTCCAGCCGTTCGTGGCGCGGTACTTCGCCGACGTCGCGGACGTGTGGGAGCGGCGGTCGAGCGAGCGGGCGCAGTCGGTCGTGGTCGGCCTGTTCCCGTCGTGGTCCATCTCGAAGGAGACGGTCACGGCGGCGGACGAGTGGCTGGCCGAGGAGCGCCCGCCGGCCCTGCGGCGGCTGGTGTCGGAAGGCCGCGCGGGCATCGTGCGCGCCCTGGCGGCCCAGGAGTTCGACCGGTCCTGAGCTGGGCATCGGCGGAAGCACGCGGAGCTCGCGGCTTCGGCGGCTGAACGGGGCGGCGCTTCAGGCGTCGTCCCGTTTCGCGTCCGGGGCGGAGCGGTGGTCGCGGTCGTAGGCGTCGGCCCAGCGGGCGAAGACGTCGCGTGACTGGGCCGGGGTGAGGACCAGGCGTTCGAGCTGCCGCATCTTGGCCTGGTAGGCCGTGACGGTGGCCGGGTCGTCGTGGAACACGGTGGCGGCCTCGGTCTCGGCGTAGGCCAGCGGCTTGTGGGGTGACGCGAACGTCAGCAGGGTCGCGGAGTGCCGCAGGGCCGCGGAGGTCGACGCGCTCATCGGGATGATGCGCGGGCTGATCCGCTCCCAGCCGCACATCAGCGTCAGGCGCAGCAACTGGTCGCGCATGACCTTCGAGTCGCCGACCACGACCCGCAGCGCGGCCTCGTGGATGTAGAGCACCGCCTCCGGGCCGCCCGGCCTGCGCAGCGTCTCCTGGCGCGCCATCCGGGCGTCCACCAGGCCCTGGTCCTTGGTCAACGCGTACGCGTAGTCCTCGGTCTGCGCCAGGCTCGGGATCACCAGCGGCTCGTAGGTCTTCAGGGTGTTGGCCGCGTGCTCGTGCACGGACACCGCCGTGATCGTGTCCGGCCACGGCTCGTGCGGGCGCAGGAAGTTGCCCGAGTCGGACTCGCCGGCGATGGCCATGATGCGGTCGCGGGTCGCTTTGTCCGCGCCGCAGCGGCCGAGCAGCGTCCCGATTTCCCACGGGCTCGTGCCGCGGGTCCCGGTTTCGAGTTTCGACAGCTTGCCCAGTGACCAGCCCAGGGCCTCGGCGACGAACCCGGACGACATCCGGGCCTGGTGCCGAACCCGACGCAGTTCCTCACCCAATTCGCGGCTGCGGGCGGTGCTCAAGCGGGCAGCCGGCCTTTCTTCTGGCTCCATGACACCCTTCGGAACGCACATTTCGGCAATGGGTCGCGGCGGGCGGGGAGCTGCGCGGTCCCTCGCGAGCTCCACCACCCGCCGCGCATGTCCGACCAGTGTGCGGGCTGGCCGGTGGCCTGTTGCACAACACTTTGTCCGGCCCACAACACCCGGTCAATCCCCTTTTCGAGCGAGAGACTTGACCACTGGTCCCGATTTAGTATGCCTATCCATGAACCGCAATACGGCGAAATCCATCGAGCTGGGCGCGCTCCTGCGCAACGCACGTGTGGCCAATAAACTCAGCCAACGCGCACTCGGGAAGAAAATCGGCGTCGTCCATTCGTTGCTCTCGCGCAACGAAAGCGGCCAGCGCATGCCGACCCGGACCGAAGTCCTCCGCATCCTCGAACCGCTCGACATCGCCGATCGGGATCGCGAAAAAATCATGGAGATGACCGAAGACCCGACAGGTTCACCCCTTGCGGTGATCGACTTGCCCGAGCGGCGCAGCCAGATCGCCGCGCTGGTCGAGGTCGAACAGATGGCCCGCGAGATCGTGAGCTGGTCGCCGCTGATCATCCCCGGCCTGCTCCAGGTCAGCTCGTACAGCCGCACGATCATGGAGACCGGCCGGATCCCGCACGAGGAGATCGCCACCCGCGTGGCGGTCCGGATGGGCCGGCGCGACATCCTCACCCGCCGAAACCCGGTCCGCTACACCGCGCTGATCGGCGAAGCGGTGCTCAGCCAGACCGTGGGCGGCTCCGAGGTCATGGCCGAGCAGTTCGACCACCTGCTGATGATGAGCGCGCACGAGAACGTCGACCTGAGGATCGTGCCCTCGGCCACCGGCTGGCACCTCGGGCTGTGCGGCGCGTTCCAGCTCGTCAAGTGCGACGGCACCTCGTTCGTGCACCTGGAGAACCAGGTCAGTGCCGTCTTCGTCCAGGACGACGAGGCGGTAGCCGGCTTCGCGCAGACCGTGCCAGAGTTGTTGGACGTCGCGATGAGCCCGGAACGGTCCTTCGAGGTCATCGCGAAGGAGGTGCAGCGGACGACGGGAGTCGCATGACACTTCGGTGGAAGAAGTCCAGCCGCAGCCTGAGCGGGGATTGCGTCGAGGTGGGCGGCCCCCACGACGCGGGGGGGGGCAGCCAGAAACCCCGTGTCGTGGGGGGTGTGAGGCCGGCCCGGCTGAAGGCGGTGGTGGGCGCGGGCAAGTGCCGG
>JBFBCZ010000013.1:109655-233569 GCA_040689555.1 Actinosynnema sp. NPDC051121
CGGTCCCGGGCCCGGGGTCCCCCCCGCCGCCGCCCGCCCCCGCCCCCTGGGTCCCCCCCCCCCCGCCCGCGCCGGCGGGGGGGGGCGCCCGCCGGCCCCCCCCCCCCCCCCCGCGGTGCGGGACAGCAAGAACCCCGGTGTCGTGCTGGGTGTCAGCCCGGCACGGCTGAAGGCGTTCGTGGACGCGCTCAAGTCCAGGTGACGCGTGAAGGCCCCGGCGACGTGCGCCGGGGCCTTCAGGTCGTCGTGCGTCAGACGTGCTTCGGTGCCGGGCCCGCCTGGTCGGTCAGCATCCGCAGGCCGCTCACCAGGCCGCCGGCGAGGTCGCCCTCCTTGAAGGACGCGACCATGCTCATCACGGCCAGCTTCGCGCCGCGGTCGGCGAGGCGGCGGTGGGACTCCTCGCCCGTCACCACCTCGACCCGGCGCTCACCGGGCGACACGGCGATCAGCACCGCGTGCGTCGGGCGCGTGGTGCTCGCGTGCAGCTCCTCGGCCTTCGCGCGCGAGTCCGCGCCCAGCTCGCCCAGGTACACGCTGAAGTCCAGCCCGGTGGTGCGGCTGGCCAGCGTCAGCGCCTCGTCCAGGCTCGACAGCTGCACCGGCGTGAACGGCAGGCTCGGCGCGTGCGGCTCGTACATCTTCGCGGTGGAGATCCGGCCGCTGTTGGTGACGGCCGCGCCGACCGGGAGGGTCGACGGGTCCACCTCCACCCTCGTCAGCTCACCAGTTGCCACGGGCACCTCCCTTGGCGGTCCGGCCCTCGGCCGGCGCCGTGACGGCCTGGTGGGCGCCGCCGGGCAAGCCGCCGGGGTTCGCCGTCCACCAGACGGGGGCGTAGTTCCACTCCTGGCCGGGCCGGTACCGCTGAATGCGGGTGGCCTTCGGCCTCAGCGTCAGTAGCGTGATCACGCCGTAGATGGCCAGCGGGATCAGCGCGAAGACGAGCACGGTCTCCACGATGGTCACGCCGGCTACGGTAACCGATCGTCCAGGTCAGGTCCGTGCGAGGGCACCCGTTGCGCACCGGCGCGGGTCCGGCGCGGTGAGGCCGCCCCGGCCGGGGCCGGATCCAACTGTGAACGAGGGCCCGACGGGGCCGCCGGCGACCACGCGTACGGCGGTGACGGCGCACCGGGACGACTAGCCCGACCGCGAACGCGCGTCCGCGCCCGTCGCGGGCCTGGGCACGTGGCATGGCCCCGTTGTGATCTGCCCGACCCCTACCTGCGACGACGTCACCGTCAGTGTCCATCGGTGCCGGATGCACCAGCTCCGGCGCTCGATCGTCGCAGTGCGTACACCCGGATGGTCTTCGCCCGGACGGAGGCGAATGGCGGCCGGTTTGGCGTCTTGTACTGGGCCCACTCGGCTTCTAGCTTTTCACCTGTACGGGTCTTGCGCATCCGATTCCGGATGCCAATTCCGGCCCGATGAGCCTCGGAGGACACGACATGTACACCATGAACCTTGTTCTGGTCGCCGCCCTCACCCTTTCGCCGTACACCCAATCGGAGCAGAGCGTTACCACTGTTCAGCCTCAGGCGGCGCTCGCCGACTCGGTGCGGATCACCGCTGACGACTCCGTCCGGATCACCTCCCGGGACTCCGTCCGCATCACTTCGGCGACCGAGGGCTCGGTTCGCATCACGTCCGCGACCGACGGTTCGGTCCGCATCACGGCGTCGGAGGCCGATTCCGTCCGCATCACCGGGGCAGACCAGGATTCGGTGCGCATCACGACGGCCGGCTCGGTGCGCATCACGTCGGGCTCGGTCCGCATCACGTCGGGTTCCGTGCGCATCACCGACGACCGCGAGGACGGTTACGTCCTGGCGGCGTGAAGGGCGCTCGCTAAGCCGCGGGCTCGCCCAGGTAGGGCAGCCAGAGCGGGTCGGCCTCGGTGACGCCGGCCAGCAGCCGCCAGTGCGGCCCGCGGGGCGCGTTCGGGACCACGCGCAAGCGCCAGCCGAGCTCCGAGAGGAGCTTGTCGGCCTTGCGGTGGTTGCACTTCGCGCAACAGGCCACGCAGTTGGTCCACGAGTGGGGGCCGCCACGGCTGCGCGGGACGACGTGGTCGATCGTCTCGGCGCGCCCCCCGCAGTACGCGCAGCGGTACCGGTCGCGGTGCATCAACCCGGCCCGGGTGAGCGGCACCCGGCCGCGGTAGGGCACCCGCACGTAGTTCGCCAGCCGGATCACCGACGGGACGACCACCTCGGACGTCGAGGAGTGGACCACGGCCCCGGCGGGGTCACCGTGCACGACCTCGGCCTTCCCGCACACCACGAGCACCACCGCGCGCCGCAGCGGCAGCGCGGTGAGCGGTTCGAACGTGGCGTTGAGCAGCAGGACCTTGCGTCTTCCCCAGGGCAGCACCAGGGGCGCCTGACCGGCTCCCCGCCCGTCGGCCACGGCGTGCACGGCGGTCGCCGCGAACTGCTTTTGGCCGGACGGGACCGACGACGCGATCCCGGCGTTCACCAGGGCGCCGATCGGGGTGGGTTGTCGGTCTGGCACGCGACCACCTCCACCGGTTCAGTGACTAGCAGACCACAGATCGACCCCAAAAATCACCTGTGATATGTGACGTGTCACGAAGCCGGGACCAAAACTTGGGTGAACGCACCCCTATCGGACATGGTTTTCATCACCCGCGCTACGCTCGGCGAGGTGACCGAAGCCTCCCCCGCAGCACTGCCTGCGACGATCACCTATCCCGCCGCGCCGCGGCTCGACCTCGTCGAGGACCTGCACGGACACGCCGTGCCCGATCCGTACCGCTGGCTCGAAGACCCTGCGGACCCCCGCACCGCCGCCTGGTCGGCCGAGCAGGACGGGGTGGCGCGGTCGTGGCTGGACGCCATGCCGGGCCGGGACGCGCTGGCCGCCCGGTTGGGTGAGCTGATGCGGACCGGGTCCGTGGGCACGCCGGTGTGGCGGTCCGGTCGGGCGTTCTACACCCGCCGCGGGCCGGAGCAGGACCACCCGGTGCTGTACGTGCGGGTGGACGGCGTGGAGCGGGTGCTGGTGGACGTGTCCGAGCTCGACCCGTCGGGGCGGACCACGCTCGACCGGTGGTCGCCCTCCCGCGAGGGCACGCGGCTGGCCTACCAGGTGTCGGTCGGCGGTGACGAGCACTCGTTGCTGCACGTCGTGGACGTCGACACGGGCGAGCTGCTGGACGGGCCGATCGACCGCTGCCGGTACTCGCCGGTGGGCTGGCTGCCCGGCGGCGAGGAGTTCTTCTACGTGCGGCGGGTCGACCCCGCGCTGGTGCCCGAGGACGAGCGGCAGTTCCACCGGCGGGTGTGGCGGCACCGGGTGGGCACGCCCGCGTCCGAGGACGTGAACGTGCACGGCGACGGGCTCGACCACACCTACTACTACGGGCTGTCGCTGTCGGAGGACGGTCGGTGGCTGATCGTCAACGGCGCGCCCGGCACCGTGCGGCGCGACTCGGTGTGGATCGCCGACCTGCACGGCTCGGGCGAGCTGACGCCGGTCGTGCGGGACTCCGACGCGGTGCAGTGCTCGGCGTGGGTCGCGCCGGACGGGCGGCTCTACCTGCGGACGAGCCTGGACGCGCCCCGGTTCCGGCTGTGCGTGGCCGACCCCGCCGCCCCGACCGACTGGGCCGAGCTGGTGCCGGAGCAGCCGGACTCGGTGCTGGACGCGGTGACGTGGCTGGACGGGTCGCTGGTGCTGCTGCGGACCCGGCACGCGGTCTCGGAACTGCACCTGCACTCCCCCGCCACCGGCGGGCACCTGGGCGAGGTGCCGCTGCCCGGGACGGGGTCGCTGCACGGGTTGTCCACAGTCGACGACCTCACCGTTGCGGACCGGGACGTGCTGTGGTTCGGCTGGTCGGACTTCACCACGCCCTTGTCGGTGTTCCGGTACTCCCTCTCCACCGGCCGGACCGAGCTGGACGCGGCCGCGCCCGGAACAGTGGCGCTGCCGGAGTTGTCCACACAACAGCTCTCGTACACGTCGTCCGACGGCACGGTCGTGCGAATGTTCGTGGTGTCCGGCGCGCAGCACCCGGACCTGCCCCGGCCGACGTTGCTCACCGGGTACGGCGGGTTCGCGGTGGGCCGAGGGCCGGGGTACAGCGCGACCACGCTGGCGTGGGTCGAGGCGGGCGGCGTGTGGGCGCACGCGTCGTTGCGCGGCGGCGACGAGGAGGGTGAGGAATGGCACCGGGCGGGGATGCGGGAGCGCAAGCAGAACGTGTTCGACGACTTCCACGCGGCGGCCGAGCGGTTGATCCGCGACGGGTGGACCACGCCGCAGCAGCTTTCGATCATGGGCGGGTCGAACGGCGGGCTGCTCGTCGGCGCGGCGTTGACGCAGCGGCCGGAGCTCTACGCGGCGGTGGTGTGCTCGGCACCACTGCTGGACATGGTGCGGTACGAGAACTTCCTGCTGGGGCGGCTGTGGGCGGAGGAGTACGGCTCGGCGGCCGTGCCCGAAGAGCTGTCCTGGCTGCTGGCCTACTCCCCGTACCACCGGGTGCGGCCGGGAGTTGAGTACCCTTCGGTGCTGTTCACGGTCTTCGAGTCGGACAGCCGCGTGGACCCCAACCACGCCCGGAAGATGTGCGCGGCGCTGCAGCACGCGACGTCGAGTGATCCGACCAAGCACCCGGTGCTGCTCCGCCGCGAGACCGAGGTGGGGCACGCGGGCCGGTCGGTGAGCCGGTCGGTCGGCCTGGCCGTGGACCAGTTGACCTTCCTGGCCTGGGCTACCGGCCTCGAGTTGTGAGTGGAGGACTGAGCAGGTGCTGGACGTGGAGCCGTCGCCGACACCGGCGTTCGACGTGCAATCGACCCTTGCCGTCGAGTGGTGGGTGGCCAACGGGCCCAAGATCGCCGAGGGCGCGTTGCGGATCGCGTTGACGCTGATCATCGCCGTCGTGGTCCGCTTCCTGCTCCGCAGGCTGATCGACCGGCTGACCCGCGGCAACGGGGGTCGCAAGCCGAAGCTGCTCAAGCCGTTGCGGGAGCGCGCGCCCCAGGCGCTGGGCGCGCTGGTCTCCGAACGGCGCGAGCAGCGGGCCAAGACGATCGGCTCGGTGCTCAAGTCCGTCGTCACGATCATGGTGTTCGGCGTGGCGTTCATCCAGATCCTCACCGAGCTGGGCATGAACGTCGCGCCGATACTCACCTCGGCCGGGATCCTCGGCGTCGCCATCGGTTTCGGCGCGCAGAACCTGGTCAAGGACTTCCTGTCCGGCATGTTCATGATGCTGGAGGACCAGTACGGCGTCGGCGACGTGGTCGACCTGGGCCCGGCGACGGGCACGGTGGAGACCGTGGGCCTGCGGATCACCACGATCCGCGACACGAACGGCACCGTCTGGTACGTCCGCAACGGCGAGATCCTGCGGGTCGGCAACTCGTCGCAGGGCTTCGCGGTGGCGGTGGTCGACCTGCCGCTCGGGTACGGCGCGAACCTGGCGTCGGCCACCGAGGTGCTGAACAAGGCCGTGGTGGACGCCACGGACGAGGAGCTGCTGGCCAAGGACGTCATCGACAAGCCGCAGGTGCTCGGCGTGGAGAAGGTCACGCCCGAGGGCATCACCATGCGGGTGACGGTGAAGGTCCGGCCGGGCCGCCAGTGGGCCGTCCAGCGGGCGTTGAGAGCGAAGCTGATGCCCGCCCTGGACGACGCGGGCATCTCGCTGAAGTCCTCCTGAGCCGCGTGGCCGGACCGGGTGCGCGACCCGGCCCGGCCACCCCCCGTCAGGCCGCGACGAGCGCGGCGAGCGTGTCGGCCAGCAGCCGGGCGTCCTTCGAGCGGGTGGCGTCGGCCACCGCCCGGTCCCGGAGTGCCTCGATCCGGTCGAACGTCCTGGTCGAGCTGATCCGGCCCGCCGGGGTCAGCCGCTCGGCCGCCAGGCGGTTCGCCTCCGCGTGCTCGCCCTGCAGCACCCGCACGCCCACCAGCGAGATCACGTCGAACAGGTTCGACCGCTGGTAGGTGTCGCGGCGCAGGCGCAACGCCTCGGCGAGGTGCGGTTCGGCCCTGAGCTCGACGCCCGGCCGGTGCTCGGCCGCCGTCCGGTACGACAGGGCCGCCATCCCCTCCAGGCCGGCCCGGTCGAAGTAGGACAGCCAGCCGGGCGTCTCGGCCGGGTCGGCGCGCGAGAAGTGCGCCTCCGCGACGCCGACGGCCCGGTCCACCGCCCGGACGTCGCCCAGGGTCGCGTGCGCCCACGACTCGCAGGTGGCGAGCATGGCCGAGGCCATCGGCGCGAGCCGGCCGCCCGCGCCCCGGCGGGCCAGCGCGACCAGGGACAGCGCCTCGCGCGGCTTGCCCACGTGCACCATCTGGCGTGCCATCCGGGAGAGCACCTCGACGCCCAGCCCGGTGTCGCCGGCCCGCTTGGCGCAGTGCAGCGCCAGGGTGAAGTACCGCTGCGCGGTCGCCTGGAGCCCCACGTCGTGGGACATCCAGCCCGCCAGGCGGGCGAGGTCCGCGGTCGAGCGGAACAGGCGGCGGGAGATCGCGTCGGGGTAGCCGTGGTCGAGCAGGTCGGTCATCGCCTTGAGCTGCCCCACCACCGCCTCGCGGTAGAGGCCGCCGCCGCGCTTGGCGTCCCAGGCCCAGAACGTCCTGGTCGCCGCCTCGATCTCGGCGATCTCGGCCGTGCCGATGCGTCCCGGCCCGAGCGCCGACGGCGGTGCGTCGGCGTGGTGGCGGTGGTCGGCGTGGTCGGCGTGGTCGAGCCACCCGGCCAGCCGGCCCTCCAGCACGACGCCGGTGGCCAGGGCCGCGGTCGCGCCGAGCACATCCCTGCGTTTGATCATCAGATCGCTCCTGGTGAAGTCCTGCAACGTCGTGACCAGCGCCCGGTGGTCCCACGGCACGTGGTCGGCGGTGGGCGCGGCGGCCAGCCCGAGGTCCGCGGGCGTCAGCGGCCTGCCCACCCGCTCGGTGAACAGCGCCGCCACCAGCTCCGGGACGGGGTGGCGGGGCCGTTCGCCCTCCAGCCAGCGCCGCACCCGGGAGCTGTCCGGCGCGACGTTGTAGCCCCGGGCCCGGCCGAGCCGCCCGACGGCGCGCGCGAGCTCGAGCTGGGTCCAGCCGCCCTGCCGGAACCAGTGCCGCAACGCCTCGTTGGAGCCGCCCATCCGGTGTGCCCTCCCTCGTGGCCGGGGTGTCCGGCCCAGGATGGGCCGGCGGCCGGCGCGGCCACCAGCGATCACCGGGATGCGCCGGCGGTTCGCCAACCCCGGCCGCCGACCTCGTTCCGGCGGGGTCGGCGTGGGCCGCTCCCCGGGTGCTGAGGCAGGATGGAGGGGTGACCACTCCTCCGGAGAACTTCTACGAAGCAGTGGGCGGGTACGAGACGTTCCACAAGATCGTCGCGCGCTTCTACGAGGAAGTGGCCAACGATCCCGTCCTGCGTCCGATGTACCCCGAAGAGGACCTCGGCCCCGCCGAGGAGCGCTTCCGGCTGTTCCTGATGCAGTACTGGGGCGGTCCGCACACGTACTCCGACAACCGCGGTCATCCACGGTTGCGGATGCGTCACGCTCCGTTCGTGATCGGTCCCGTGGAGCGGGACGCCTGGTTGCGCTGCATCAAGGTCGGCGTCGACTCGGTCGACCTCGCGCCCGAGCACCGCAAGCAGCTCTGGGCGTACCTGGAGATGGCCGCAAACAGCATGATGAACGCCTGGGTGTGATTCGTGATCACACGAACGGGGTCGTGGTGTCGGTCGCGAATGGCAGGATGACTCCTCGTGCGACGATCCTCCGATCTACAACCAGAGATCGCCGACGAGTCCGCCTGGTGGCGTGACGCCGTCTTCTACCAGGTCTACGTCCGATCCTTCGCCGACGCGAACGGTGACGGCGTGGGCGACCTCGACGGTATCCGCTCCCGGCTCGGCTACCTCGAACTGCTCGGTGTGGACGCCCTCTGGCTGACACCGTTCTTCACCTCGCCCATGGCCGACCACGGCTACGACGTGGCCGACCCGCGTGACGTCGACCCGCTGTTCGGCGACCTGGCCGCGTTCGACCGGCTGGTCACCGAGGCGCACGCGCACAACCTCAAGGTCACCATCGACCTGGTGCCCAACCACACCAGCGACCGGCACGCCTGGTTCCAGGCCGCGCTGCGGGCCGGGCCGGGCTCGGTCGAGCGGGACCGGTTCGTCTTCCGCGACGGCGGCGGGTTCGACGGCTCCGTGCCGCCGAACAACTGGCCGAGCCAGTTCGGCGGGCCGGCGTGGACCCGGGTGCCCGACGGGCAGTGGTACCTGCACCTGTTCGCGCCCGAGCAACCCGACCTGAACTGGGACAACCCCGAGGTCGCCGCCGACCTCGCGCGCACGCTGCGGTTCTGGCTGGACCGCGGGGTGGACGGGTTCCGCATCGACGTCGCGCACGGCATGGCCAAGCCCTACGGGTTGCCGAACATCGACCCGCGGGTCGACCTGGACGCGGCCGACATGCACGACAACTCGCTGGACCCACGGTTCGACGACGACGGCGTGCACGAGGTGCACCGGATGATCCGCAAGGTCATCGACGAGTACCCGGGCCGGATGGCCGTCGGCGAGATCTGGGTGAAGGACGACGAGCGGTTCGCCCGGTACGTGCGGCCCGACGAGCTGCACCTGGGGTTCAACTTCCGGCTGGTCCAGGCGCCGTTCGACGCGGACGGCGTGCGTGCCGCGATCGAGCACTCGCTGGGCGCGCTGCGCGGGCTGGACACGCCGCCGACCTGGACGCTGTCCAACCACGACGTGCCGCGGCACGTGACGCGGTACGGCGGTGGCGCGATCGGCGCGCAGCGGGCCAGGGCGATGACGCTGGTGGAGCTGGCGCTGCCCGGCGTGGTCTACCTGTACAACGGCGAAGAGCTGGGCCTGCCGGACGTGGAGCTGCCCGAGTGGGCGTTGCAGGACCCGATCTGGCTGCGCTCCGGGCACACCAAGCGCGGTCGGGACGGGTGCCGCGTGCCGCTGCCGTGGGAGGGCGACACCCCGCCGTTCGGCTTCACCCGGGGCGTGACCACCTGGCTGCCGCAGCCGAACGAGTGGGCGGGCCTGACCGCCGAGTCGCAGCTGGAAGACCCCGAGTCGATGCTGTCGTTCTACCGGCAGGCGCTGGAGCTGCGGAAGTCGCACGGCGCGTTCAACGGCGACGAGCTGGAGTGGTACGGCGCGCCGCCCGGCTGCTTCGCGTTCCGGCGCAAGGGCGGCGGCCTGATCTGCGCCCTGAACACCTCCGGCGGCCCCGTGCCGCTGCCGCCCGGCGAGATCCTGCTGGCCAGCGGCCCGATGGACGGCAACCAGCTGCCACCGGACACGGCGGTCTGGCTGGTCTGACGACGCGCCGCTGCCCCCGTCCGGACCTCCGGGCGGGGGCAGCCGCACGTCAGACCAGCAGGGGCAGCATGGAGTGCCGGCGGCGGACCACCGCGCCGAAGCGGGCGTCGATGCGCAGCCACGAGTCGGTGGCGGTGATGCGCACGTCGTCACCGCCCAGGAAACCCATGCCGGACAACGCGAACAGGCACCGCATCGGCACCTTCACGTCCAGGCCCGAACCGCTCACCGTGATCACGGTCTGGTCCAGCAGCGAGGCGGGCGGCGTGCCGCGCGGGCCCGCGTTCTCGCGCGCCACCTCCACGCCCTTCTCCGCCAGCTCCGACACGACGCTGCCGGGCAGCCGGTCCACGGGCAGCCAGCCCGCCGACGGCGGCAGCGCCGAGCGCCACATCATGTCCTTCGCCGGGCCGGGGTCGACGGTCTCGCTGCGCACCACGGCCAGGCCGGTGAGCAGGTCGGTGCCGGACACCGTCACGTCGCCGGGCGTGATCCGCCCGGCCACGGTGCGGGTGGCCAGGGTGTCGAACGGGGTCGCGACCCACGCGTCCACCAGGTCGCCGGACTCGCGGTTGCGCAGCCGCACCACAGCCTGGGCGTCCAGGCGGACGGCACGGGCGACGAACGCGCCGAGGTCGTCCCTCTCGGCGGAATCGGCGAGGACCAACTCAGGCACCATTACCTCCGGCACGCCAGCCCGCGAGGAAGTCGCGCTCGGCTTCGAGAAGACGGCGCGGACGTCCGGCCGTCAGGTTGTACGGCACCATGAGGGTCTCGGCCGTCGTGACGACGGCACTGCCCTCCTGGCGGCTGCCGCGGACCGTGTAGTCCAACGTGAACGAGGCGGACTTCAGTTCCCGCACCGACATCTCCACCACGACCTCGTCACCGGTGAACACCAGCGGCGCGAGGTAGTCCACCACGAGCCGGGCCACGACCATGCCGCGCGACAGCTCGGGCACTCCGTGCCTGGCGGCCTCGGTGAACAGCAGGTCGATGCGCGCCTCTTCCAGCAAGGTCACCGTGTTGGCGTGGTTGACGTGGCCGAACACGTCCATGTCCGACCAGCGCGGGCGGACGCCCGTGACGAACACACCCAAGTTGAACGCGCCTCCCGCGGTCGATGCGTGGCAGTGACCTTATCCACGTGCTACGCCCAGGTTAAGCGGGCGTCCACGTCCAGGAATCGGCCCAGGTCGGCGACCTCGTCGGCGATGTCGGGGCGTTCACCGAACGGCCGCACGGTGATCCGCGCGCCGTCCCGGCGCCAGACCGCGACCACCCGTCCGTCCACCACGACGTGCGGGGTGAGGAAACCGCCGCCGGTCTGCACCAGCGGCGCGTGCTCGGGCGCCAACGCCGCCGAGCGGTCGCGGTAGCCGAGCAGGTAGGGGTCGAAGTGGCCGAGCATCCGGACCGCGCCGTCCGGCTCGGCGGGCTCGTCGGCCACCTCGGGGAGATCCTGCACCTGCCGCTTGGGCAGGCCGCTCCACGCGGCGAAGTCGTCGGGCGTCGCCGGTCCGTAGGCACGCCGGTAGCGCCGCCACAGCTCGTCCACGCCACGCGGTTCGCCGTCGATCCGCAGGAGCCGGTAGGTGTCGTCCAGGCCCCGGCACAGCACGCCGGAGTGCGCGGCGAACGCCAGCAGGTGCGCGGGCGCCTGCGACTTCGGGTCGAGCGCGATGCCGACCTCGGCGAGCCGGCGCACGAGTCCGGCGCGGTCCAGCGGCTCGGTCAGCACTTCGCGGAGCGCGGGTAGCGCGCGCTCGCACAGCTCGTCGGTGAGGCCGAGCTGCGCGCGACGACGGCGTCCGGCGGCGATGAACGTCGGACCGAGGAGGCGCACGGCCCACAGGTCGTCCTCGTGGAGCAGGTGCAGCGTGCCGCGCATGGCCCACGTGCGCACCAGGGGACCGTCGAGGGATCGCACGCCCCGGGCGCGCGCTGCGAGCCGTGCCGCCGGGACGTCCTGGGCTTGCAGGGCGAAGACCGACGCGAACAGGTCCGTGACGTCGGCGGCGGGGTGCGAGAGCCGCTGGGCCTGCATCCGCTGCGCGGGCACGGTCATCGGGGACGGGCGCCCGTCGAGCCGCGCACCACCAGTTCCGGCTGGAACACGAACTCGGCGTGCGTGCCCGAGAACGAGCTCACCGACGTGCCGCCGATCTCCTCCAGCAGCGCGTGCACGGCGGCCTGCCCCATCGCCTCGACCGGCTGGCGGATCGTGGTCAGCGGCGGGTCGGCGAACACGATCAGCGGCGAGTCGTCGAAACCGACCACGGAGACGTCGCGCGGCACGGCGAGGCCGCGCTGACGGGCCGCGCGGATCGCGCCGAACGCCATCAGGTCGCTGCCGCACACGATCGCCGTGCAGCCGCGGTCCAGCAGGGCGTTGGCCGCCGCCTGGCCGCCCTCGACCGTGAACAGGGAATGCTCGACCAGGTCGGAGGCGTGCGGGCGGACGAGCGTGAAGCCCTCCACCATCCGCTGCGCGGGCACGAACCGCGGCGGCCCGACCGCCAGGCCGATCACCTCGTGCCCGAGTTCGACCAGGTGGGTGACCGCCAACCGGACGGCGGCCCGGTTGTCCACCGAGACGAACGGCGCCGACACCTGATCGGTGTAGCCGTTGATCATCACGAACGGCACGCCGCGCCCGGCCAGCTTGACGTACCGGTCCTTGTCGGCGGTCGTGTCGGCGTGCAGGCCGGACACGAACACGATCCCGGTGACGCCGCGGTCGACCAGCATCTCGGTCAACTGGTCCTCGGTCGAGCCGCCCGGCGTCTGCGTGCACAGCACCGGCGTGTAGCCGTCACGCGTCAGCACCTGCTCTATGACCTGCGCGAACGCCGGGAAGATCGGGTTGTTCAACTCGGGGGTGATCAACCCGATCAACCCGGCGCTGCGCTGGCGGAGCCTGGGCGGGCGCTCGTAGCCGAGCACGTCCATCGCGGCGACCACGGCCTGGCGGGTGGCCGCCGAGACGCCTGGCTTGCCGTTGACCACCCGGCTGACCGTCGCCTCGCTCACGCCTGCCTGGGTCGCGATGTCACTGAGCCGCGCTGTCACACCGGGTGACTCTACGGGCGCGAGAGCCACACGGTCGTGTCCGGCGGCACGAGGACGTCCGCGTCTTCGGTCGCGCAACCACCCGAGGCGAGCACGATCTCGCCGTCGGCAGGCAGTCGTGCCACGTCCGGGCCGAAGTTCACCACGCAGGTGAACGCGCCGCGGCGGAACGACAGCACGCCCTCCGGCGCGTCCAACCACTCCACGTCGGAACCCGCGCCGAGGTCCGGGTGCTCCCGCCGCACGCGCAGCGCGCCGCGGTACAGCTCCAGCACCGAGTTCGGGTCTCCGAGCTGGCGCGCGACGCTCAACCCCGCCCAGTCCGCGGGCTGCGGCAGCCACGAGCCACCGTCGCCGAAGCCGAACGACGGGCCGTCCGGCGTCCACGGGATCGGCACGCGACAACCGTCACGGCCCCGGTCGGTGCGGCCGGACCGTTCCCACACCGGGTCCTGGAGCACGTCCTCGGGCAGGTCGAGCACCTCGGGCAGGCCCAGTTCCTCGCCCTGGTAGACGTACGCGCTGCCGGGCAGGGCCAGCATCAGCAGTGCGGCGGCACGCGCCCGCGCCACGCTCCCGTACCGCGTCACGTGCCGCTGCACGTCGTGGTTGGACAGCACCCACGTCGTCGGCGCGGTCACCGGCCTCATCGCGGCCAGCGAGTCGTCCACGACCCGCTTGACGTCGGCGGCGTTCCACTCGGTGGTCAGGTAGTGGAAGTTGAACGCCTGGTGCAGCTCGTCGGCGCGCAGGTAGCGGGCGGTGCGCTCAGGGCTGGGCGTCCACGCCTCGGCCACGCCGATCCGGTTGCCGGGGTAGGAGTCGAGCACCTTGCGCCAGTCGCGGTAGATCTCGTGCACGCCGTCCTGGTCGAAGAACGGCAGCGCCTCCGTGCCCAGGAGCTTGAGGTGGCCGGGCGTGCCGACGTCGGGCAGGCCGTCGGCCTTGACCATGCCGTGCGCGACGTCGATGCGGAAGCCGTCCACGCCGAGGTCGAGCCAGAAGCGCAGCACGTCGAGGAACTCGTCGCGCACCTCCGGCTGGTCCCAGTTCAGGTCCGGCTGCTCGGGCGCGAACAGGTGCAGGTACCACTGGCCGTCGGGCACGCGGGTCCACGCCGGGCCGCCGAAGACGGACTCCCAGTCGTTCGGCGGCTGGTCGCCGCGGCCGTCGCGGAAGTGGTAGCGGGCGCGTTCCGGGGAGCCGGGGGCCGCTTCGAGCGCCTGCTGGAACCACCGGTGCCGGTCGCTGGTGTGGTTCGGGACCAGGTCCACGATCACCCGGATGCCCAGCGCGTGCGCGTCCTCGACCAGCGCCCTGGCGTCGTCGTTGGTGCCGAACAGCGGGTCGACGGTGCGGTAGTCGGCGACGTCGTAGCCGCCGTCGGCCATCGGGGAGGTGTAGAACGGCGTGATCCAGACGGCGTCGACGCCGAGGTCGGCCAGGTAGGGCAGCCGGGAGCGGATGCCGGGCAGGTCACCGACGCCGTCGCCGTCCGAGTCGGCGAAGCTGCGCACGTAGACCTGGTAGATGACGGCCTCGCGCCACCAGTCCTGCGTCATGGGGTGTCCTTCCGGATCGGTTCCGCCGGAGGGCAATGAAATACTTTGCAAGTGTTTTCAGCAAGTCTGGTAGCTGGTATGACCTAGAGCACACCCCTGCCAGAGGAGACAACGTGGTTTCCGCTAGTCGACGCACCTTGGGCGCGATAGCCGTACTGCTGTTCAGCCTTTTGGCCGTCCCGCAAAGTTTTGCAACGCCGCCGTCCGCGAAGGACGTGACCGCGACCCTGTTCCAGTGGCCGTTCGCGCGGGTCGCCACCGAGTGCACGACCGTGCTCGGGCCGCGCGGCTACGGGTTCGTGGAGGTCTCGCCCGCCACCGAGCACATCCAGGGCTCCCAGTGGTGGACCTCGTACCAGCCCGTCAGCTACCGCATCGCCGGACGCCTCGGTGACGAGGCCGCGTTCCGGAACATGGTCAACACCTGCCACGCGGCGGGCGTGAAGGTCATCGCGGACGCGGTGATCAACCACATGAGCGCCGGGTCGGGCACGGGCACCGGCGGCTCCTCCTACTCGAAGTACAACTACCCCGGCGTCTACAGCGACCCGGACTTCCACTCGTGCCGCACCGCGATCAGCGACTACCGCAACCGCGACAACGTGCAGAACTGCGAGCTGGTCAACCTGTCCGACCTGAACACGGGCAGCGACTACGTGCGCGGGAAGATCGCGTCGTACCTGAACTCCCTGATCGCCATGGGCGTCGACGGGTTCCGGATCGACGCGGCCAAGCACGTGGCGGCGGCCGACCTGGCCGCGATCAAGTCCCGCCTGAGCAACCCGAACGTGTACTGGGTGCACGAGGTGATCTACGGCGCGGGCGAGGCCGTGCAGCCCGGCGAGTACACCGGGTCGGGTGACGTGGACGAGTTCCGCTACGCCTACGACCTCAAGCGGATCTTCACCAACGAGAACCTGGCCTACCTGAGCACGTTCGGGCAGTCGTGGGGTTACCTGGCGAGCGGCCAGGCACGGGCGTTCGTGGACAACTGGGACACCGAGCGCAACGGGTCGACGCTGAACTACAAGGACGGCTCGACCTACACGTTGGCGAACGTGTTCATGCTGGCCTGGCCCTACGGTTCGCCGAACGTGTACTCCGGCTACGAGTTCTCCGACCACGACGCCGGTCCGCCGTCCGGGTCGGAGTGCTACACGTCCGGGTGGAAGTGCCAGCACCGGTGGACGCAGATCGCGTCGATGGTCGGGTTCCGCAACGCGGTCGCCGGCACGTCGGTGGTGAACTGGTGGGACAACGGCGGCGACGCGATCGCGTTCGGGCGGGGCAGCAAGGGCTTCGTCGCGATCAACCGCGAGTCGTCGTCGCTGACGCGGACGTTCCAGACCTCGCTGCCCGCCGGGTCGTACTGCGACGTGCAGCGGGACGGGTGCGTGGCGTACACCGTCGGGTCGAACGGCCAGTTCACCGCGACGCTGGGCGCGGGTGAGGCGTTGGCGCTGCACGTCGGCGCGACCGGGATCGGCAACCCGCCCGCCGGGACGACGTCGTTCGCGGTGAACGCCACCACGTCGTTGGGGCAGAACATCTTCGTGGTCGGCGACCACCCGTCGCTGGGCGCGTGGAACCCGGCGAACGCGGTGCCGCTGTCGTCGGCGACCTACCCGACCTGGCGGGCCTCGGTGTCGCTGCCCGCCGGGACCGCGTTCCAGTACAAGTACATCCGCAAGGAGGCCAACGGCGCGGTGACGTGGGAGAGCGGCGGCAACCGCACCGCCACGTCACCGGCGACGCTGTCGGACACCTGGCGCGCGTAGCGCCGGCCAAACCGCGATGACGACCTCGCCGAACGCCTCGCCGGAGGCGTAGTGGCGGAAGGCCGCGACCGCGTTGTCGAAGGGGAACACCGGGCGGATCCGGATTCCCCTCGACAACGCGGTCCATCGCGGGGCACTGCGCGCGGCTGCCGACGGCGACCGGCCGGCCGAGCAGGTCGTCGACCTGCCGGACCGCCGTCGGGGCACGTCAGCGGATCATGCTGCGGACCTGCCGCGCGGCCACGGACAGCGTGGCCAGGTCCAGCTTGCTGACCCGGTTGATCTCGGCGAGGGCGGCCCGGGCGCGGCCCAGGCGCGAGGAGTTCGCCTGCTCCCAGGTGGCGATCTTCTCCTCCGGGGTGTCACCCGGTTCCGCCGACCGCAGCACGTCGATCGTGATCGCCCGCAGCGACGAGTAGAAGTCGTCCCGCAACGCCAGGCGCGCCAGCGAGTGCCAGCGGTTCAGCCGTTCCAGCCCCGACACCGAGCTGAGCATCCGGTCGATGTCCAGGTGGTCCGACAGCGCGAAGTACAGCTCCGCGGTCTCCTCGTGCGTCCGCTCCTGCCCGGTCGCGCCCTCGCCCTCCTCGCGCTCGGCGAGCTCGGCCACCTCGGTCACGTCCAGCAGGCCGTAGGTGAACAGCAGCCCGGCGATCCGGCGCGCCAGCTCCACCGGCACGTTCCGCGACACCAGCCGCTCGACGTGCTCGATCACGGACTCCTTCTCGTGCCCCTGGAGCAGGTCGATCGTGCGCGGCGCGAGTTCCGCGACCACCGGCGCGAACCGGCTGATCGTGGAGCCCACCGCCAGCGGCTGGGGCCGGTTGGTGAGCAGCCAGCGCGACGCGCGGTCCAGCAGGCGGCGCGTCTCCAGCACCATGTCGTCCTGCACCTCGGTCGCCACTGCGGTGTCCAGCGCCCGGATCTCCCGCCAGATCGACGGCAGGTCGTAGATCGCCGTCACCACGGTGTAGGCGCGCACCGCGTCCGTCGCCGAGGCGCTGATCTCCTCGGCCAGCCGGAACGCGTACGACACGCCGCCGCCGTCCACGACCTCGTTGACCAGCACTGTCGTGATGATCTCGCGGGACAGCGGGTGGCTGCCGATCGCGTCGGCGAACCGTTCCCGCAGCTCGCTCGGGAAGTAGTCGGGCAGCCTGCGCGCGAGCACGTCGATCGTCGGCAGGTCGCTGGCCAGCACCTCTTCCTTCAACGCCAGCTTCACGTGCGCGAGCAGCGTGGCCAGCTCCGGTGAGGTGAGGCCGTCGCCCGCCTTCTCCAGCGCCTTGAACTCCGCCGGGCTCGGCAGCGCCTCCAGCGCGCGGTCGAGCACCCCCCGCTGCTCCAGGTCGGCGACCAGCCGGGCGTGCACCGACAGCATCGGCGCGGCGTGGGCCCGGGAGACGCCGAGCACGGCGTTCTGCGAGTAGTTGTCGGCCAGCACCAGCTCGCCGACCTCGTCGGTCATCTGGCCCAGCAGCTCGTTGCGCTGGTCCTGGTCGAGCTTGCCGTCCCGCACCAGCTCGTCCAGCAGGATCTTGATGTTGACCTCGTGGTCGGAGCAGTCGACACCGGCCGAGTTGTCCAGCGCGTCGGTGTTGACCTTGCCGCCCGCGCGGGCGAACTCGATCCGGCCACGCTGGGTCAGGCCCAGGTTGCCGCCCTCGCCGACGACCTTGACCCGCAGGTCCGCGCCGTTGACCCGGATCGCGTCGTTGGCCTTGTCGCCGACCTCGGCGTGCGACTCCGCGGCCGACTTCACGTACGTGCCGATGCCGCCGTTCCAGAGCAGGTCGACCGGCGCGAGCAGGATCGCCTTCATCAGCTCCGGCGGCGACAGCTTCACCACGCCCTCGGGCAGGCCCAGGGCCACCCGGGCCTGTTCGCTGACCGGGATCGACTTGGCCGTGCGCGGCCAGACGCCGCCGCCCTCGCTGATCAGCGAGCGGTCGTAGTCGTCCCACGACGAGCGGGGCAGCTCGAACAGCCGCTTGCGCTCGGCGAAGCTCGTCGCCGCGGTCGGGTCCGGGTCGATGAAGACGTGCCGGTGGTCGAACGCGGCCACCAGCCGGATGTGCTCGGACAGCAGCATCCCGTTGCCGAACACGTCACCGGACATGTCGCCGACGCCGACGACCGTGAACTCCTCCGACTGCGTGTCCGTGCCCAGCTCGCGGAAGTGCCGCTTCACGCTCTCCCACGCGCCCTTGGCCGTGATGCCCATGGCCTTGTGGTCGTAGCCCACGGACCCGCCGGACGCGAACGCGTCACCCAGCCAGAAGCCGTAGGACTTCGACACCTCGTTGGCGATGTCGGAGAACGACGCCGTGCCCTTGTCCGCCGCGACCACCAGGTACGTGTCGTCGCCGTCGTGCCGGACGACCTGCGGCGCGGGCAGGACGGTGCCGGAGTTGAGGTTGTCGGTCAGGTCCAGCAGGCCGGAGATGAACTGCCGGTAGCAGGCGATGCCCTCGGCCATCAGCTGCTCGCGGTCGTAGCCCGCGTCACCGGTCGGTGCGGGCGGGCGCTTGAGCACGAACCCGCCCTTCGCGCCGACCGGCACGATCACGGCGTTCTTCACCGCCTGCGCCTTCACCAGGCCCAGGATCTCGGTGCGGAAGTCCTCGCGCCGGTCGGACCAGCGCAGGCCGCCGCGTGCCACCGGACCGAACCTCAGGTGCACGCCCTCCAAGCGCGGCGAGTACACGAAGATCTCGAACCGCGGGCGCGGCTGCGGCAGGTCCGGGATCGCGCGCGGGTTCAGCTTCACCGCCAGGTACGGGCGCGGGTTGCCGTCCACGTCGCGGACGAAGTAGTTCGTGCGCAACGTGGCCTGCACCAGCGTGAGCAGGCTGCGCAGGATGCGGTCGGCGTCCAGGCTGGTGACGTCGTCGATCATCCCGGTGATCTCGGCGACCAGGTGCTCGGTGCGGTCGGCGCGCTGCTCGTCGGACACGGCCGGGTCGAACCGCGCCTCGAACAGCCGCACCAGGGCCGTGGCGACCTCGGTGTGCCCCAGCACGGCGTCCTCGATGTAGTCCTGGCTGTACGGCGTGCCCGCCTGGCGCAGGTACTTGGCGTAGGCGCGCAGCATCGCCGCCTGCTGCCACGTGACGCCGGCCTTGAGCACGAGCGTGTTGAAGCCGTCCACCTCGGCCTCGCCCCGCCACGCGGCGGCGAACGCGTCCTGGAACCGGGTGCGCACCGACTCCAGGTCCTCGCCGGACAGCTTGTCCAGCGTGAGCTGCTCGATGCGCAGGCCGAAGTCGTAGATCCAGCACTCGACGCCGTCGTCGCGCGACAGCTCGTACGGGCGCTCGTCCACCACGACCACGCCCATGCGCTGCAACATCGGCAGCACGTCGGACAGCGTCAGTCGGGCGCCGACGAGGAACAGCTTGAACCGCCGCTCACCCGGCTCGGCGTCGCGCGGCACGTAGAACACCAGGTCCAGGTCCCCGGGCCGGAGCGCTTCGATGCGCCGGAAGTCCGCCAGGCCCTCGGGCGCGGTGAAGTCCTCCTTGTAGGCCTCGGGGAACGCCGCCGCGATCCGCTGGCCCTGCTCGGAGGACGACTCCGCGCCCAGCGCGGTGCCCTGGTCGTCCAGCACCGCCTCGACCATGCGGTCGTCCCAGGAGCGCACCGCCTCGGCCAGCAGCTGCTGGATCTGGGCGGTGTCCGGCTCGGCGTGGCGCGACGGGTCGGTGTGCACGGTGAAGTGCACGCGGGCCAGCGCGGACTCGCCGACGCGGGCGCTGTACTCCAGGTTCACGCCGCCGAGCTGGTCGATCAGCACTTCCTGCATGGCCAGCCGCGAGGTCGTGGTGTAGCGGTCGCGCGGCAGGTAGACCAGGCACGAGTAGAAGCGGCCGTACGGGTCGCGGCGCAGGAACAGCCGCAGCCGGCGGCGTTCGGCCAGCGCGATCACGCCCGTGACGGTCTGGTAGAGCGTGTCCGTGTCGACCGAGAACAGCTCCGTGCGCGGGTAGTTCTGGATCACCTCCAGCATCCGCTGGCCCGAGTACGAGTGCAGCGGGAAGCCGGCGCGGTGGATCACGTCGCGGACCCGGCGCTCGATGGCCGGGATGTCCAGCACGTCCTCGTGCAGGGCGGTGGTCGAGAAGACGCCGAGGAACCGGTGCTCGCCGGTCACGTTGCCGTCGGCGTCGAAGGTCTTCACGCCGACGTAGTACGGGTACACCGACCGGTGGACGCTCGACTGGGCGCTGGCCTGCGTGAGGACCAGCAGTTCGGGTGACAGTGCCTGGGCGCCCGCGTCCGGGCCCGCGGTGAGGCTGCGCGCCGCCAGGCTGTCCTGTCTGAGCACACCCAGACCGCTCGCCAGGACCGCCCGCAGAGCGGGTTCGCCGTCGGTGGCGGGGTCGTCGCGGACCAGCTCGTACTGGCGGTAGCCGAGGAACGTGAAGTGGTCGTCGGCCAGCCAGCGCAGCAGGTTCGCGCCGTCGGACACCTCGTGGCTGGGCAGCGGCGGCGGGTCGGACTCCAGCAGCGCGGCCAGGCCCAGCGCCGTGCCGGTCATCTTGTCGGTGTCCTCGACGACCTCGCGGACGTCGTTGAGCACGGTGTGCAGCTTGGTCTCCAGCTCACGCGCCCGGTCCGGGTCGGTCAGCAGGTCGACCTCGATGTACATCCACGACTCGGCCAGCGCGTCGCCCGGCGGGTCGGCCGGGTCGGCGGTCGGCAGGACCTCTTGGAGCGCGCCCGTCACCAGGTCCCGGCGCACCACGACGATCGGGTGCACCACCCGTTGCACCTGCACGCCGCCGCGGGTCAGCTCGGAGGCCACCGAGTCGACCAGGTACGGCATGTCGTCGGTGACGACCTGCACCACCGTGGCGGGGCACGTCCAGCCGTCGTGCGCGCGGGTGGGGTTGAGGATCCGCACCACCGGGCGGCCGGGCACGCGTGTCTCGGCGAGCTGGTAGTTCGACCGCACCGCGCCCACCAGGTCCACCGGGTCGTCGTCGTTGACTTCCTCGGCGGGGACGTGGCGGTAGTACAGGCGGATCAGGTCGGCCAGTTCGGGGGCGTTGGCAGCGGCACGTTCGATCAATTCGTCACGTGCCTGTTCGGGACTGGCCGGGCGAGCCGCGCCGACGTCGCGGGCGGCGTGCTCAGATCGGGACGGGGCTCCAGTCGAGGTCATGTTCAGGCGACTCCACGCTATCCGGCACCTCTGTGTACCGGGTCCGCGCACCACTTAACCAGACGCGCGCGAACCCGTTCGCCGCAACCCTCTCACTGAATCGAACAACTTGCCGGAAAGTGCGAAATTCACTTGTGGCATGGCTTATTTCCCGCTTTGTTACCAGCGGGAAACCTTATTAGAACCTCAAATCATTTCACGATTCGGGAAGTGTCCACGTGTCGAAGCGGCGTGGCGCGTCCACGCGCTGGATCGGGGCCGTGGTCTCGTTGTCGGACGGAGGCGTCGGATTCCCGACAGGTGAGATCGGCACGGTGTCCTCGTCCACCTCGGTGCGGCCCGCGGCCTCGTCCTCGCGCCGGGCATCCTCGTACGCGACGAGGGCTTCGGCGAGGAGTTCGGCCAGGCTCAGGTCGCTCTTGTGGCGGCGCGAGGCGCGGGTGGCGCTGGGCGAGTCGGACACGGGCGGCGTCGGCTCGACGATGGCGGGCAGGTCGATCGTCTTCCCGCCGACCACCACGGCGGTGACGAAGGGCTCCTTCGGCACTTCCCCGACCACCGGCTCGGGCTCGTGGCCGGTGGTCGGCGTGTCGTCGTGCTCGACATCGGCGGCGCTGAGGAACCCGGTCGGGCCGAACTGCGCCGGGGCCTGCGCGGGTTCTGGCTCGACGGCTTCCGGCTGCGCGGGATCGGGCTGGGTCGAGCCGGGCTCGGTGGTTTCGGGCTCTGCGTTTTCGGGCTGCGCGGTTTCGGGCAGCGGGGTGTCGAGCAGGGGGGTGTCGAGCAGGGGGGTGTCGAGCAGGGGGGTGTCGAGCAGGGGGGTGTCGAGCAGCGCGGATTCGGGCGACGGCTCGGAGGGCACGGGTTCGGGCACGGGCACCGGCGGAACCTGGTCGGGCTCCGGGACACCCGGCACCTGATCCGGCTCCGGCTGCGGCTGAACCGGCTGGAGCGGGACCTGGGCCGGCTGAAGCGGCGGTTGCGGCTGCGGCGACTGGGGTGCCGCCGCATCGACATCCGTCGAGGGGAAGACGGGCCGCACTTCGACGTCGTCGGTCGTCTGCGGTCCTGCCACGCTCGTCGCCCGCTCCGGCAGGTCCTTCCCCACCGCGGAGATCCCGAAGTCGGGCACCGGCGGCAACGGGAAGTCGGGCGGGTCGGGCACCCTGGCGGTCGGGATGAGCGGCCCCTTGACGAAGGCAGCGCCAAGCCCGACGGGCGGCACGTCGTCGCGAATGGCGGGCTGGACCATCGTCGGCGAGTCGAACATGTCAACCGGCGGCGGTGGCACCTCGCTCCGCAACCGGGGCGGCGGCTCGACCCGCCACTGCACCGGCTCGGGTTCAGTCGCAGCCTGCCGCACGGGTTCGGACTCGTGCGCTGCCTGCTGCGCTGCTTGCTGCACGGTCTCGGCCGTCACCTGCCGCACCGGCTCGGCCTCGACCGCAGGCTGCCGCACCGGCTCGGGAGCACTGGCTCCCTCATCGACACCGGGACCCGCGCCCGCGTCGGCGTCGGGAGCCCGTCGCCGCCCACCGGCCCGCTGCGGGTCGAGGAGCCCAGCGGCCTTCAGCGTGTCCAGCACGTTGGAGTCCGAGTCACCGGTGGCCCGCTCGTCGTCCGCGGCCTCGCGAGCAGCCCTCCGCCGCCCACTGCGCACCGCGCCGGCAGCCGCGATCAGACCGGCCGCGGGCACACTCCGCTCGCCACCCTCGGTCCCGGCAGCCGGAGCCTCTCCCCCACCGGACGCCTCAACATCCCGCTGCACGATGCCGAACCCACCCCCGCCGAACCCGGCACCACCCATCGGACGCCGCACACCCTGTCCACCGACACCCTGCGACCCGACCGCACCCTCACCAGCGGCAACACCACCGGAGTCAACGCCGTCACCCTGGGCACCGTCCGACGCGGCAGGCCAGCGTTCCGCACCGGCAGAGCTGCCCGGCTCAGCACCCCCGGCCGGCCCAGCGCCCACCGCAGGGCGGCCGGCATCCTCACTGCCGGAGCCACCACCAAGGCCGGTCACCGCGTTCTCGTCCCGACCACCACCGGCGTGACCACCGATCGGCGTGCCACCGAAGCCGACGACCGCAGCCTCATCCGGACCACTGCTCGACTGACCGCCGGCCGCCGCGCTGCCGAAGCCGGACACCGCCGCGTCATCCGAACCACTGCCCGACTGACCGCCGGCCGCCACGCTGCCGAAGCCCGAGACCGCCGCGTCATCCGAACCGCCGCCCGGCTGACCACCGGCCGCCACGCTGCCGAAGCCGGACACCGCCGCCTCCTCGGAACCGCCGCCCGTGTGGCTGCCGGCCCGCGTGACGCCGAGCCCGGCAGCACCGGACGCGACCTCGGTCGGACCGTCACCCGAGTGACCGCCGGCCGGCGCGGTGCCGGAGCTGGTGGTGCCGCCAGGGTGGTTCGCGGCGGCACCACCGGCGTGGGCACCGGATGGCTGGTGGGTGTCCGCAGGTGCGTTGGTCGCGTGGGCGGCGGCTTGGTGTGCGGCGGGGGTGGCCGACGGAGGCGTCGTGGGGCGCGCCTGGCCACTCCTGGCGTGTTCCGGGCGGCCCTGGGTCGGGCGCGATTCCGGTTCGGGGGCTCGGCGGCGGCCTCCCGGTTGGGGGTCGCCTTCCGTTTCGCCGAACGGCTGGACCAAGCGCCAGCGGTCGGCGGCGTGGGCCCTCGCGGCGGACAGGCCGTCCACCGTCATGTCCTCCGCGGCACGGCGCGAGCGCTTGACGCGGACGCCCTCGTTGCGGTGCATCTGGACCGGACGCCACTGGCGGAGCTGCTGCTTGACCTCGGGTGCCAGGTTGGGGTCGGTCGGTGGTGCGACGGCGGGCGTTCCGGTGCGCAGCAGGGCGGCCAGTTCGTCGTGCAGGCCGCCCGCCGGCTGGCGGTGGACTCCGGCGAACTCGGCGGCGAGCCTGGCCCGCACCGCGTAGACCGCCCGGGCCCGCCGGCGTTCGGCGGCGTGCGCGGAGCGGAGGTTGGCCAGGGCTTCGGCCAGGTCGCCTGCCACCTCGTGGACGTGCGCCAACGCCAGGAGGCTTTCGGCCAGGAGGGTGTCCAGCTGGTGGCGTTCCGCGCTGTCCGCGGCGTCGCGCAGCAGGTCGCGAGCCTGGTCGACCCGACCGGCGGGCAGGTGGACCCTGGTCGCCAGGGCCAACCTCAGCCAGCCCGTGGTGGAGGCGGACGGCGCTCGGACGGGGAGTTCCAGCAGCGGGGTGCCGATCTCGGAGGCCTCGCCCAGCTTGTTCAGGTCCATCAGGGCGCAGACCAACTCGACCGTGAGCCTGCCTCTGACCTGCCCGTTGTCGGAGTCGGCCTCCTTGAGCCGGTCCAGCACGGCCAAGCCGTCGCGGGCGGCCGCGACCGCCGCCTGGAGGTCGCCCCAACGGCGGTGCTGGCCCGCGGCGGACGCGCGGAGCAGGCCGCGGTGCAGCAGGGTCGTGTCGTGGTCCAGCAGCGGATCCGCCTGGTAGAGGTGGTCCGCCTCGTCCAACGCCTGGGCCAGCGCCGCGCCCCGCCCCACCGAGACCAGGCACTCGCTGGCCTGGACGAGCGCCGTGGCCCGCAGGCCGGGCGGCACGTCGTCGGCTTCCAGGACCGGGCGGACGGCGGCGAACCCCGTGAGGGGCGCCCCGACCGACCTGGCGCTGTCGGCCAGCTCGACCCGCAGCCGCCACGCCGTTTCCCGCTCCGACGCGGCCTCGGCCGCCTTGAGGGCGTCCAAGGCCCGGTCCGCGATCCGGACACCCCGGCCCATCCGGTTGCTCGCGAAGACCACGAGGGCCTCCGCGCGCAACCGGTCGACCTCGTCACGGCGGGTGGAGGCGAGCGCGACCGCGCGTTCGCCCAGCACCAGAGCAAGCTCCGGTGCCCGCCAACGCAACCGCCAGGCGGGCACGACCAGCGTGCTCACCTCGACGTCCGCCTGCTGCGCCTCGCCCCTCGCCGCCACGATGTAGGTACCCGGCTCTCAGTCCCGAGTGAGCTTGCGGTAGGTGACGCGGTGCGGCCTCGCCGCCTCCGCACCGAGGCGCTCGACCTTGTTCTTCTCGTAGCCCTCGAAGTTGCCCTCGAACCAGTACCACTTCGACGGGTTGTCGTCCGTGCCCTCCCACGCCAGGATGTGCGTGGCGACGCGGTCGAGGAACCACCGGTCGTGCGAGATGACCACGGCGCAGCCGGGGAACTGCTCCAGCGCGTTCTCCAGCGAGCCCAGGGTCTCGACGTCCAGGTCGTTCGTCGGCTCGTCCAGCAGGATCAGGTTGCCACCCTGCTTGAGCGTCAGCGCCAGGTTGAGCCGGTTGCGCTCACCGCCGGAGAGCACGCCCGCCGGCTTCTGCTGGTCCGGGCCCTTGAAGCCGAACGCGCTGACGTACGCCCGCGACGGCATCTCGACGTTGCCGACGTGGATGTAGTCGAGGCCGTCGGAGACGGTCTCCCACACGTTCTTCTTCGGGTCGATGCCCGCGCGGTTCTGGTCGACGTAGGACAGCTTCACCGTCTCGCCGATCCGGACGACGCCCACGTCGGGCTCCTCCAGGCCGACGATGGTCTTGAACAGCGTCGTCTTGCCGACGCCGTTCGGACCGATGACGCCGACGATGCCGTTGCGCGGCAGGCTGAACGACAGGCCGTCGATCAGCACCCGGTCGCCGAAGCCCTTCTTGAGGTTCTCCACCTCGACCACGACGTTGCCCAGACGCGGGCCCGGCGGGATCTGGATCTCCTCGAAGTCGAGCTTGCGGGTCTTCTCCGCCTCCGCGGCCATCTCCTCGTAGCGACCGAGGCGGGCCTTGGACTTGGCCTGGCGGGCCTTGGCGCCCGACCGGACCCAGTCCAGCTCGTCCTTGAGCCGCTTCTGCAGCTTCTGGTCCTTCTTGCCCTGGACGGCCAGCCGCTCGGCCTTCTTCTCCAGGTAGGTGGAGTAGTTGCCCTCGTACGGGTGGGCCCGGCCGCGGTCGAGCTCCAGGATCCACTCGGCGAGGTTGTCCAGGAAGTACCGGTCGTGGGTGACGGCCAGGACTGCGCCCGCGTACTGCGCCAGGTGCTGCTCAAGCCACAGCACGCTCTCCGCGTCCAGGTGGTTGGTGGGCTCGTCGAGCAGCAGCAGGTCCGGCTTGCTCAGCAGCAGCTTGCACAGGGCGACCCGGCGGCGCTCGCCACCGGAGAGCGTCTTGACGTCGGCGTCGGGCGGCGGGCAGCGGAGCGCGTCCATCGCCTGCTCCAGCTGGGAGTCGAGGTCCCACGCGTTCGCGTGGTCCAGCTCCTCCTGGAGCTGGCCCATCTCCTCCATCAGCTCGTCGGAGTAGTCGACGGCCATCTTCTCGGCGATCTCGTTGAAGCGGTCGAGCTTCACCTTGATCTCGCCGAGGCCTTCCTGGACGTTGCCCAGGACGGTCTTCTCCTCGTTGAGCGGCGGCTCCTGCTGCAGGATCCCCACCGTGTAGCCGGGCGAGAGGAAGGCCTCGCCGTTGCCCGGGGTGTCCAGGCCGGCCATGATCTTCAGCACGCTCGACTTGCCGGCGCCGTTCGGACCGACAACGCCGATCTTCGCACCGGGGAGGAACATGATGGTGACGTCATCCAGGATGACTTTGTCCCCGTGCGCCTTGCGCACCTTCTTCATGGTGTAGACGTACTCGGCCATGCCCGCGATCGTAGAGCGGTGCCGATCGGGCCCGAACCTCGGACGCCGGCAACGGACCGGGCACAACGCAGAGTTAACGCGAACGTGGGTCACCCACTGACGTAACAGGACCCCCGGCCCCGCCTGGCGCGGCCCTGCGACCAGCGACTCCGGCCGGATGCGCGAACTCGGTGCGCTGTCAACCCCCGTGCCTGCGTGCGGACCCGGCCCTGGCGCCAGCCCGACGACCTCCCCCCTCCACGCTCGCAACGGCGACGACTGCTCGCGCATTCTCCGCCCGGAGCGGGCCGACGGAAGCCCTTGTAGCTCGATTGGCTCAGAACGGCACTTCGGCCACCTCCTTCGGGCGCTCCGCCTCACCCGTGCGGACCAGCGCCGACTCGTCCGGTTCGCGGGGCGCGACGATCTCGGGCACGACCGCCTGGGGCGAGATCGTCCGGGACGAAGACCTCTGGGACGGGGGCTTCTCGGGCGAGGTCTCCTCGGGTGCTGCGACATCGGGAACGGTGACCTGCGGCGCGGCCTTCTGCGGCGGGGCCTTCCGGGGTCCGGGCTTCTGGGATTCAGGCTTCTGGGATCCGGGCTGCTGAGGTCCGGGCTGCTGAGGTCCGGGCTGCTGAGATCCGGGCTGAGGGGATCCGGGCGGCTGAGAGTCGGGCGGCTGAGGTCCGGCGATCTCGGGAGTGGCGACCTGCGACCCGGCCATCCGCGGTCCCGCCTTCCGCGACTCGGCCTTCTGCGACTCGGCCTTCTGCGACCCGACCACTTCGGGTTCGGCCGGCTGCGGCCCAGCCCGCTCAGGCGCGATGAACTGCGGCTCGACGAACTGGAGCGCGGCCTGCCGGGGCGCAGCGGGCCGTGGCGTGGCGATCTCGGGCGCGGCCCTCGCCTCGACGGCGTCCGGCGCGAACCTGGTCCGCGTCGGCATGGCGGTGCACATGGCCAGGTTGGGCCCGATCGCGGTGGCCTCGATCTCCACCAGCGGGCGCGTGGTGCCCTCGTATTCGACCTCCTTGATCGTCAACCGGCCGGTGACCACCACCGGGTCGCCCTTGTTCAGCGATGCCTGCGCGTTGTCCGCGAGCATCCGCCAGCACGACACCGACAGGAACATCCGCGCGCCGTCCTCCCAGGTGCGCTGCTCCTGGTCCCAGACGCGCTCGGCGGTGAACAGGCGGAACTTCGCCCGGCTGAAGCCGGTGCCCACCTTGGTGTGGGTGACCGGGCTGGCGACGCTGCCGCAGATGGTGACCCGGGTCTCGTTGTACGCCATGTCTGCCTCCTGTTGTCGGTCGGTTGGGACCAGGTTGCCGGTGGTCGGGGTGGGTGGACAGGGGCGGTTCGGGATCTGTGGACAAGTGCCTGAAGCATGGATAATCGCCATGAGTGAGCACTCACTCGTTGACATGAGTGAGAACTCACTCATAAGCTGCTCCCATGCCCGAGGACAGCACCCAACGCCGTCGGCGCGCCCCCGCGATGAGCCCCGAGGACCGCCGTGAGGCGATCGTCGCCGCCACCGTCCCGCTCCTGTTCGCGCACGGCGCCAACGTCACGACCAGCCAGATCGCCAAAGCGGCCGGTATCGCGGAGGGCACGGTCTTCCGGGCGTTCAAGGACAAGCAGGAGCTCATCCGCACGTGCGTGCAGAGCGTGCTGGCGGCCGACTCCGAACTGGAGCTGATCGAGCGGGCGAGGCAGGCGGGCACCCTCGCCGAACGCCTCTCCCTGGGCATCAACGCCGTCTCCGGCTACCTGGACCGGCTGTGGAAGCTGATGAGCGTCCTGCGCGACTCCGGCTACGACCCGCACGACGGGCACGCCAAGGAGCGCGAGCACAAGGGACCGCCGATCGAGATGCAGCGCATCACCGAGCACGTCGCGTCGCTGTTCGACCCGGACGACGACTTGCGCGTCGACCCGTCCCTGGCCGCACGACTGCTGCTCGGGCTCGTGTTCACCAACCGCATGCACGGCGAGGGCTTCGGCGACTCCACCGCCGACGCCGACCAGCTCGTGGAGCTGTTCCTGCACGGCGTGCTGAAGCAGGACTGAGGGGGAACCAGTGGAAGACCTGATGATCGAGGCGACCGACGTCGGCAAGGCGTTCGGCGCGCAGAAGGCCCTGGACGCGGTGAGCGTCGCCGTGCCGAGGGGCACCGTGCTCGGCCTGCTCGGCCACAACGGGGCCGGCAAGACGACGCTGGTCAACGTGCTCACGACCATGCTGCCGCCCGACTCCGGGCACGCGAAGGTGGCCGGCTTCGACGTCGTCGCGCAAGCGCACCAGGTGCGCAGCCGGATCGGCCTGACCGGCCAGTTCGCCGCCGTGGACGAGCAGCTGTCCGGCCTGGCCAACCTGGTCCTGATCGCCCGGCTGCTCGGCGCGACGCCACGCGAGGCGCGGACCAGGGCCACCGAGCTGCTGGAGCTGTTCGGGCTGGCGGACGCGGCGAAGCGGCCGTCCCGCACCTACTCGGGCGGCATGCGGCGCCGCCTCGACCTGGCCGCGAGCCTGGTCGGGCACCCGGAAGTGATCTTCCTGGACGAGCCGACCACGGGCCTGGACCCGGCCGGCAGGCTCGGCCTCTGGGAGATCGTGGAAGGCCTGGTCACCGACGGCACCACGGTCCTGCTGACCACCCAGTACCTGGACGAGGCCGACCGCCTGGCCGATTCGATCACGGTCCTCTCGAAGGGCAGGGTCGTCGCCTCCGGCACCAGTGCCGAACTGAAGGCCCAGGTCGGCCGGCGCACGGTCACCGTGACCCTGGCGGACGTCTCGGACGTGCCCAAGGCCAGCGGAGCCCTGGAACGGGCCGGCCTCCAGCCCGTGACGGCGCAGAACACGCTGACCGCGCCCGTCACGTCGTCCCGCGAGATCGCCAAGGTGGTCCGCGCGCTGGACGAGGTCGGCCTGGAGGCCACCGAACTGGCCCTCGGCGAGCCGACCCTGGACGACGTCTACCTCACCCTCGCGCAGCACGCGGCCTGACAGGAGCCCCCGGATGACCACCCTCACCGCCGCACCGCGCTGGCGCGGCACCGACTTCCCCACCCAGGTGCTGGTGCTGACCCAACGATCGCTGCGCACGCTGGTCAGCGACCCGCGCATGATCGTGTTCAGCATCCTCCAGCCGCTGATCATGCTGACCCTGTTCAGCCAGATTTTCGCCGGCATCGCCAACACGCCCGGCTTCCCGCAGGGCGTGGCCTACATCGACTTCCTGATGCCCGCGATCCTGGTCAACACCGCCATGCAGTCCGCGTTGCAGGCAGGCGTCGGGCTGGTCACGGACATGAAGAACGGCGTGCTGGCCCGGTTCCGCTCGCTGCCCATCCGGTCCGGCTCGGTCCTGCTCGCGCGCAGCCTGTCCGACCTGGTCCGCAGCGCCGCGCAGCTCACGCTGATGCTGGTGTTCGCGGTGGTGGTGTTCGGCTACTCCCCCGCGGGAGGCGTGGTCGGCACGGTCGCGGCGCTCGCGCTGGCGCTGGCCGTCGGCTGGGGCCTCGGCTGGATCTTCCTGGCCATCGCCGCGTGGCTGCGCAACGCCGAGCTGATGCAGACCGTCGGCTTCCTGGCGATCTTCCCGCTGATGTTCGCGTCCAGCGCGTACGTGCCGATCACCGGGCTGCCCGGGTGGCTCCAGGCGATCGCGAACGTCAACCCGTTGACGTTCGCGGTGGACGCGGCCCGTTCGCTGGCGCTCGCCCAACCCGTGAGCGGTGTGGTCGGGGCGCTGGTCACGAGCGCCGTGCTGGCGGTCGTCGGGTGGTTCGCTGCCGTGCGCGGGTTCAAGCGCCCGCTCTAGTCCTTGCCCGACATCTTGCGCAGCATCGCGTTGTACGCGGCCAGGTCCGCGTCACCGTCCGCGTCCGCCCGCCGGTCCGCCCGGCGGGCGTCACGGCTGTCCGACCTGGCCCACTGCACCAGCAGCGCCACCATCACCACGATCAGCGGCAGCTCGCCCGCCGCCCACGCGATGCCGCCGCCGAGCCGCTGGTCCTCCAGCTGCGACGTCACCCACGGCAGGCCGAGCGACCGGTAGAAGTTGTCGCCGATCACGGTCTGCGAGCTCATCAGCACGATGCCGAAGAACGCGTGGAACGGGATCGAGGCGAACAGCAGCCCGAGCCGGCCCAGCGGCGGCAGCCGGTTCGGCGCGGGGTCGATGCCGATCACGGGCCAGTAGAAGACGTACCCGACCAGGATGAAGTGGGCGTTCATCGCCAGGTGCGCCCAGTGGTAGTCCAGCGCGCTGTCGAACAGGCCGGAGAAGTACAGGCCGTAGAACGACCCCACGAACAGCGCCAGCGCCACGAACGGGTTCGTCAGCAGCTTCGCCACCGGCGAGTGCACGAACGCCAGCAGCCACTCCCGCGGCCCCGGCGAGTTGCCCTTGCCCGCGGTCGGCAGGGCGCGCATCGCCAACGTCACCGGGCCGCCCAGCACCAGCAGGATCGGCGCCAGCATGGACAGCAGCATGTGCGCCTCCATGTGGACGCTGAACATCGCGGGCGCGTACCGGCCCACGCCCGACGAGGTGGCGAACACCACGGTCAGGCAGCCCGCCACCCACGCGACCGTGCGGCCGACCGGCCACGCGTCACCACGCTTGCGCAGCCGCCGCACCCCCAGCAGGTACAGCACGCCCAACGCGACGAAGATCGAGCCGAAGACCAGGTCGAACCGCCAGTCGAACAGCAGCCGCGACACCGTCGGCGCGCCGAACAGGTCGTAGCCGATGCGCAGCTCCACCGTGCTCGGCAGCACCCGGCCCTCGATCGGCGGAGGCGTGCGGCTCAACGCGGCGGCCAGGCCGAGCGTGAGGAACATCAGCAGCACCTCGACGCCCGCGAGCCGCACCAGCGACCGCCCGGAGCCCGTGGCGACGACCTGCTTCACGCTCTTCTCGCGCTGGAAGTACCCCACGACCCCCAGCGCGACCAGCGCGACCGCCTTGCCGAGCACCAGCAGGCCGTAGTCGCTGGAGAACAGCTCGCTCACCGGCAACCGCACCCAGGCGTTGATCACGCCGGACACCGCCATCAGGACCCAGCAGACGAGCGCCAGCCTGGAGAACCGCGCCGTCGCCAGCCCCAGGTGGTCGCCGCCCCGCCGACCGTGCGCCAGCAGCGCGATCAGGCCGCCGACCCACAAGGCCGCCGCGATCAGGTGGAACAGCAGGCTGTTCGTGGCCACGTCGTGCGAGCCGCCGCCGGAGGAGTGCCCCGTCACCGCCACCGGGATCAGGGCGAACACCGACAGGAAGAACAGCGGCACGGTCCAGCCCCACGACAGCACCAGCCGGCAGCCCAGGGCCAGCAGCGCCACGAGCACCGCCGTGATCATCCACGCCTTCGACTGCTCCACCAGCCCGGCCACCTGCACCAGCACCGACGGCTCCAGCATCGCCGTCACCGGCTGGCCCAGCGCGTCGGCCACCGTGAACGGCACCGAGAGCACCGCTCCCACCGTCCACACCAACGCCGCCCAGCCCGCCGTGCGCACGGCCGCGTAACCGTCCGCGGCCAGCGTGCCGCTCTCCTGCGGCGGCACCAGGAACGCCGCCAGCAGCAGCGACCCGACCGCCACCACGCCCGCGGCCTCGGTGAGCACGCGCACGACGATCAGCGCGGACGCGTCACCGCCGGTGAGGACCAGCAGCCCGGCCGCCACGAGTGCGGCTATCGCCGTGCCGACGATCAGCAGGGGGATGAGACCGGTCCGCCGGGTGCGAGAGGGCGCGTCAGTGGGCACGCCACGAGCGTAGGCGGCCCTGCCGCGCCGCCACCAACCGCCGGACGTGCGCAGATCACACCCACTATCGTTGCCGGACGTGACCAGTTCTCGCACGGCGCTCGTGATGGCACTCGCCTTGCTCCTGTCGGCGGGGTGCAGCTACTCCGTCAACGGGGACGCGTTGCCCGAGGCCGGGGTCACGCCCACCACTTCGGTGACGCCTTCGGCCGCGCCGAGGATCGCCAAGCCGCGCACGGTCGTGGGTGTCGAGCCGTGCTCCCTGCTCACCGCGGCCGACCTGAAGTCCATCGGGCCGTTCAAGAAGGAGCCCGCGCGCAAGGACGACGTGATCCAGGAGTCGTGCCAGTACGTGCTGGACGACGGCACGCCGTCCGGCCGGACCGTGGTCGTCGCGCTCTACCAGAAGTACGAGCAGGTGCAGGTGCGGCAGTCCAAGGGCCACGAGGTGGTCGTGGAAGGGCACTCGACGTGGGAGCTGTGCGAGCTGAGCGGCGGTGAGATGGCCTGCACCGCGACCCTGGTGGTGAACGCCAACCGCACCGTCCTGGTGGCGATGGCCCAGGCGGGCGGCGTGCCCGACCAGATGCTGGCCGCGATGCAGCCCCTGCTCAAGGCCGCGTTGAACCGGCTCCCGATCGCGTGAGCTCACGGGCGCGCGACCGGCGCGCCAGCAGCACCGCGGGCACCATCAGGGCGATCACGCACGCCACGAAACCCAGCGAGATCGACAGGTTGCTCGCGTGCGCGATGCCGCCGACGAGCGGTGGGCCGAGCAGGAAACCGGTGTAGGCGACCGTCGTCACCAGGCCGATCTCGCGTTCGCCACCCGTGCCGTCGGCGCGCTTGCCCGCGTCACCGGCCAGGTCCATGATCACCGGGAACGCGAACGCCAGGCCGAGGCCCGCCAGCGCGAACCCGACGTACCCGAGCGCGGGCAGCGGCACCAGCACGGCCAGCGCCAACCCCACCGCGGCCACCACCGCACCCGACGCGAGCAGCCGGTACGGGCCGACCCGCCGTTGCGCGGGTTCGCCGAGCAGGCGGGCGGTGGCCATCGCGATGGAGAAGCCGGCGTACGCCGCCGCGGCCGCGGCCTCGCTCACGTTCCGCTCGTTGACGAAGAAGAGCGCGGACCAGTCCGACGCGGCGCCCTCCGCGATCGCCGAGAACAACGTGATCGTCGCGAGCAGCCACAGCAACGGGCGCTTCAGCACCGGCCGGTCGGCCTCGACCGCCTCGGTGGCGTCACCGGTCGTGTTCGGCACGGCCCTGATCACCCACGCGATCACCACCGCGCCGATCACCGCGACGAACACCAGGTGACGGGTCAGGCCCCAGCCCACCGCCGCCGCGGCCGCCGCGCCCAGCGAGCCCACCAGGCCGCCGACGCTGAACCCCGCGTGGAACTGCGGCATCAGCGGCCGGTCCAGGCTGCGCGTCACGGCCACCGCGGCGACGTTCATGCCCACGTCCAGCGACGCGCCGCACGCACCGAGCACGAACAGCACCAGACCCAGTTGGAACGGCGTGTCGGCGAGCGTGAGAGCGGGCACGGCCAGGACCGTGACCGACGCGCCCGCGACGATCAGCCTCCGGGCGCCCACCCGCGCGCAGATCCTGGCCGCGAACGGCGCCGTCGACGCCAGGCCGACGCTGGCGCCGAACAGCGCCAGGCCGAGCGTGGCCTCGGTCGCGCCCACCTGCGCCGCCAGCGCGGGCATGCGCGCGGCCCAGGACAGGAAGAGCGCCCCGTTGAACAGGAACACCGCGAAGACGGCGAGACGTGGCGTGGGCATGCCTCCGAGTGTGAACTAGAGCGCTTCAGAACGTCCAACCGATTACCTGGTTACGCTCATCACGTGGACCGCCCTCGCAAGCCGACGCTCGACACGGTGGCCAGCGCGGTCGGTGTGTCGCGCGCCACGGTGTCCAACGCCTACAACCGGCCGGACCAGCTGTCCGCCGCGTTGCGCGAGCGGATCCTGGAGACCGCGGCGGCCATCGGTTACGCGGGACCCGACCCGGTGGCGCGCAGCCTGGCGACCCGGCACAGCGCGGCCGTGGGGTTCATGCTCGGGCAGGGGCTGTCGGCGTCGTTCGCCGATGCGGCACTGTCGATCGTGCTGGACGGGCTGGCCTCGACCGTGGACGGGCACGACCACTGCCTGGTGCTGATGCCCGGACGTGAGCGCGGCGGGCCGCGGCCGGAGACCGTGGCGCGGGCCCAGGCGGACGTCGTGGTGGCCTACTCGCTGCCGGACGACGCGCCGGCGTTGGCGGCCGTGCGGGCGCGCGGACTGCCGATGGTGGTGATCGACCAACCCGTGCTGCCGGACACCGCGCGGGTCGAGGTCGACGACTTCGGCGGGGCGCGGCTGGCGGCGTCGTCACTGTGGGGCTTGGGGCACCGGCGGTTCGGCGTGGTGACGTTCGCATTGCACCCGGATGGGCACAACGGCCCCGTGACGCCCGAGCGGCTGGCTTCGACGTCGTTCCGCGTGACGCGGGACCGGCTGCACGGCTACCTCGACGTGACGGGTGCGGACACCCCCGTGTGGGAGTGCGCGCGGAGCAGCCGCGAACTGGGCCGTGCGGGCGCCCGCGCGCTGCTCTCGGAAACCCCACGCCCGACCGCCCTGCTGTGCGCCTCGGACGAACTGGCGTTCGGCGCGCTCCAGGCCGTGCGCGACCTGGGCCTGCGCGTCCCCGCCGACGTGTCGGTCGTGGGCTTCGACGACGTGCCCGCCGCCGAACACTCAGACCCACCTTTGACTACGGTGCGTCAGCCCTTGGCCGAGAAGGGTCGCCACGCGGGCGAACTGGCCCTCCGACTGCTCGACGGCGGCAGACCAGGCGAGCCGACAAGACTGCCGGTTTCCCTCGTCTCGCGCGACTCGACGGCCCCTCAAAAGTGATCCACATCACTTTTTGGCCATCTTGATCCCCCTTCGGGTGCCCGGACGGAAACGCGACGAGTCTTCCGGACGATGTGTCCGGTGGGGCGGCTACGCTGCTACAGCGCGTGGTCAACAGCCCCTCCAGCCTCCGTAGCTCAGTGGAGAGAGCGAGGGACTTCTAATCCCGAGGTCGCAGGTTCGAATCCTGCCGGGGGCGCGCAAGCGCTGCTAGTGGTGTGGCCGGTCTTTGGTCAGGATCGGCCCACACTGGAGCTGGGTGATCCGTTTCGGTCGGCGGTGGTCGTCGTGGAGGGTCAGACCGGGCGGGCGGTGCGGCAGGATTTGGATTGGCAGCCCCAGGGCGCGGTGGTGGTTCCCACGATGACGAGGGCGGCGTGGGCGAGGAAGCGGTCGCGTTTGGTGCGTTCGTCGAGGGTGGCGCAGTCGCATTGGGTGTCCGGTGACGGTGGTTCGTCGTGGGCCAGGCCCATGTAGCCCGGCGGTACGCCCAGGCCCTTGGCGATGGTGGTGAGGATGTCGTAGGACTCGACGTTGGCCCCGGTGAGGATCCGGTCGACGTCGGGGGTTGACTGGCCGGTCAGCGTGGCGATCCGGTCGCGGGGCACGCCGTGGTTGGTCAGCAGCCGGTAGACGGTGGGAATGTCGCGCAACGCCAGCGCGGCGCGCATCTCGTGCTGGTCCCAGACGTCGGGCAGGTCGGGACCGGGGCGGAGGGGGCGGACGGCGCGTTCGGCCAGGGCCGGACCGGGTGCGGTGGTGGCCAGCCAGTCGACCCACGCCCACTCGGGTTCCGGCGCGGGTCGTGGCGTCGCCGCGGACAGGGCCGTGCCGCGGACCGCGTTGGCCAGGCGGTGCGGGACGGCTGCGACACCGGGGATGGCGCAGGTGGAGGCGGTGAGGATCGCGGACACCGAGTCGCTCGGCGGGCCGCCCCGCCAGTACAGCTCCAGCACGTCGTTGACGACCACGCCGTCCATCCAGTCGGCGCCGCGCCACAGCGGCAGCCGCCGCAGCACGCCGCTCATCAGGTCGGCGACCACGGGCGTCTCGGGGACTTCCCGGGGGTCGAGGCGCTTGGCCTGGGCCAGGTCCACCGGGAGGCCGGCGGCCACGGCCTGCCGCCAGCGTTCCCGCGTCACGCCCAGCAGGCGCACTTCGCCGTCGGCGCGACGCAGCTCCAGGTGGTCGCGGCGGGGGTGGGCGCGCAGGCCTGGCACGCCGCGGACCCGGTCGCCCACGACCACCGGCAGGAGTTGGGCCAGGAGGTCGTCCAGCGCCGCGTCGTGGACCCGCAGGCCGAGCACCTTGCCGCCCGGCCGCACGCGGGTTATCAGGGACGTCGGGCGCAACGGGTGGCCGTGTCGGCGCATGCCCGCCATCGCGCGGGTGGCCGCGACCAGGAACGCGGCTTCCAGCCGGCGTTGACCGGGGGTGCGGGCGGCGGGCACGAGGGTGCCCGGCTCCGCGTCGCCGAGTTGCCTGCGCACCATGTTCGGTGTCTCGCCGGTGCACCAGTACCGCTTGACCAGAGAGCTTGTCGACACGAGGAACCTCCGCGGACGCCACCCGGTCGACGCCACCGGGTTCGCACACCCGCGAAGGCACGAACCCCGGGAAGGGCGGACATGCGGGGCACGCTCGCTCGAGCGCACTCTGGAGGCACCCACTCCATCCGGGTCAGGAGGAGCCTCGGTGGCAGCCGCACCTGCCAGGTCACAAAACTACAACAGCGACCGTGGCCGGCGGGGGCCGATCACTCGAAGGTGCGAAATCCTCGGTTTCGGCCGACAGGTGTCAGAGCTTGCGGCCCACGGCGGCGAGGCCGGCGAACCGCTCCGGGTGCTCGTCCACGTCTTCCAGGGACGCGGGACGCCACAACGGCAGGTGCACGACACCGGGCTCCACCAGCTCGTAGCCCTCGAACAGCGACTCGACCTCGGGCTTGGAGCGCATGGTCATCGGGGTCGCGGTGCGGCGCCGGTACAGGTCGGTGTGCTCGTCGGCCTGGGTGTCCTGGCCGTCGTGGGTGGCGTGCGAGATCACCAGGTAGCTGCCGGGCGGCACGGCGTCGCGGTAGGCGGCGATGATCTTCGCCGGGTCGTCCTGGACGAAGTGCAGCACCGCGACCATCATCACCGCGATCGGCCGGTCGAAGTCGAGCAGGTCGCTGATCTCTGGTGCGGCCAGCACCTGGTCGGGGTGGCGCAGGTCCTCCTGGACGACGTTGGTCCGCGGATCGTCGCCGAGGATCGTGCGGCTGTACGTCACGGCGATCGGGTCGTTGTCGACGTAGATCACGCGCGAGCCCGGGTCGGCCTCGCGGGCCACCTCGTGGACGTTGCCCACGGTCGGGATGCCCGAGCCCAGGTCGAGGAACTGGGTCACGCCCTCGCGCACGCAGAACTGCACGGCCCGGCGCAGGAACGCCCGGTTGGCCTGCATGATCAGCGGCAGCTCCGGCCACATCGCGATCGCCTGCTCGGCCATCTCCCGGTCGACGGCGAAGTTGTGCGCGCCGCCGAGGTAGTAGTCGTACACCCGGGCGGCGCTCGGCCTGGTCAGGTCGATGTCCGGTCGTTCACCCACGGCTTGCTCCTTCCCCCAAGGCTGGCAGCTTAGGCGTTGCCCCGGCCCGACCGGAGGTTAGGCCGATCGCGTGCTACCTGCGGATACCCCGTTCGCGCCCCTCGGATTGTCGGACCCCCTCGGTAGAATCGAACACGAGTTCGAGCGCGCGCGAGGGGAGCTTGTCGTGGAGCCGATCAGCGTCACCGCCCTGTCCTTCACCGAGTACGTCATGAGCGGTCAGCGTGGCCGGATCAGCATCGTGTCCGAGCAGCGGCGCATCTACCTGTCGTCGGAGCAGTGGGTGGCCGGGTTCTACAACCCGATGCGGGACGCGATGCGGCGGGCGGCGAACTCGCCGGACCCGGCCGCGGAGCTGGACAAGGCCGTGGAGGCGGCCCACCGGCAGCCGCGGGCCGGGCAGCCGCGGGCGTTCGAGGAGCTGCGGGAGGGGTTCCTGCCGTGGTTGCGGGCGACGAAGGCGACCGGCGTGCCCACGGCGGCGGCCCAGTGGCAGGCGGGTGACCTGGCGTTGCGCGTTCGGCCGCACCTGGGGTTGCGGCTGCCGGATGGGTCGCGGGCGGCGGTGCTGGTGTACGTGAAGGAGGCGCCGATGACGCAGGAAGCCGCGAACGTGGGGTTGCGGATCCTGCAGCAGACGGTGCCGGACACGTTGCCGGGTGCGGTGCCGCTGGTGCTCGACGCACGGCGGGGGCGGGCGTTCCGGATGTCACGGCGGACGAACCTGGCCAAGCTGGACGCGTTGATCGCGGCCGAGGCGGCGGGCTACGTGGTGCACTGGAGGATGAGCGCATGAGCCGTCGACCGGCGCCGCCGTCGTGGGTCAGGCGGAGAAATCCGCGGGGTTGTGGATGAAGTCGCCTCCCACGACCGTGGCGGCGAGCGGGATGTCGCCGATCTCCGGGACCGCGGCGGTCGTGGGATCGGCTTCCAGAATGGCGAAATCGGCCAGTTTGCCGGGGGTGATGCTGCCCAGCGCGTGTTCTCGGCGGCACGCGTAGGCGGCGCCGAGCGTGTACGCGGCAATGGCCTCGTGGACGGTGACGGCCTCGTCCGGGCCGATGGCGTTGCCCTCGCGGGAACGCCGTTCGACCATGAACTGGATGGCCCGCAACGGGTTGCCGTCGGCCACGGGGCGGTCGGAACTGCCCGCCAGGGGGATGCCCCGGTCGAGGAACGCCTTGCCGCGGTACAGCCACGGCGCCCGTTCGGGACCCATGATCTCGGCGTAGTCGTCACCGTAGGCCCAGAGGAACGTCGGCTGGACCACCGGGATGACGTTCAGCTCGGCGATGCGGTCGAGTTGTTCCGGCCGGACCAGGCCGCAGTGCTCGATGCGGTGCCGGGCGTCCAGGCGCGGGACGGCCCGCTGGGCTTCGGCCAGGGCGTCCAACGCGAAGTCCACGGCGCGGTCGCCGATCGCGTGCACGGCCAACTGCCAGCCGGCAGCGTGACCGTCGAGGATCGCGGCACGCATCACGTCCGGGTCGTCCTGCAACCGGCCCGCCGTGTCCATGCCCTCGTACGGCCAGGTCAACGCCGCCGTGCGGGCGATCATGCCGCCGTCGGTCCACAGCTTGAGCGGGCCGATGGAGAGGCGGTCGCCGCCCAGGCCGGTGCGCAGGCCCAGGGGCACGGCGCGGCGGATGCCGTCGGCGGCGTGGGCGGCGACCGGTTCGAGGCGGTCGGCGGAGACCATGAGCTGGACGCGGATCGGGAGGGTGGCCCGTTGGTAGGCCTCGACCTCCAACGGGCTGCTGCCGATCAGGCCGCCGCCCACGCCGGCTTCCGCCGCGAACACGATGCCCTCGCGCAGGCACTGGTGCGCGCCCGACTCGACGTCCGCCGCGATGTCGTCCAACGAGTACGGCAGGCGGAGGGCGCGGACGGCGGTCTGCGCGGCTTCGGCGAGGAAGCCCGTCGGGGTGCCGATCGCGTCACGTTGAGCGTCACGCAGGGCCGACGCGGGCAGGACGGCCAGCACGTCCCCGCTGACCACGCAGGCGTGCCCGGAGAGGTCCTGCACGTAGATCCGCGGCCCGATCAGGTCGAGGTCGCGCGCGGTCAGCGGGCGGTCCAGGGCGCGGTGGTCGTAGCCGGCCACCTCGACCCAGCCGGACGAGCGCGGCGCGGCGCGCAGGACGTCCAGGACCTGGGCGACGGTCCGGCACGACGAGACGTCCGGGATGCGCGCGGCTCGCCCGGCCCACGCGAGGTGGTTGTGGGCGTCCAGGAAACCGGGCAGCACGACGGCGCCGTCCAGGTCGACCACGCGGCGCGCGGGCAGGTCGGCGACGTCGTCGTCCAACCCGACGACCCGCCCCGCCCAGACACCGATCACGGACGCCGTCGGCCGGGCCGGGTCCATGGTCACGACCCGGCCGCCCACCACCTTGAGGTCGAGGATCACCCGCGAAGGCTAGCCCACGACACTTAGGTTAGGGTTGGATAACTTAGGCGAGCCTATCCAAGGAGGAGCTCCCATGCGGGTCGTCATGTTCGGCTACCAGACCTGGGGTCATCGCACGCTCCAGGCGCTGCTGGACTCCGAGCACGACGTGGCGCTCGTCGTCACGCACCCCAAGAGCGACCACGCCTACGAGCGCATCTGGAGCGACTCCGTCGCGGACCTGGCCGCCGAGCACGGCGTCGAGACGATCATCCGCAACCGCCCGGACGACGACGAGTTGTTCCAGCGCCTCAAGGAAGTCGAGCCGGACGTCATCGTGGCCACCAACTGGCGCACGTGGATCCCGCCGCACGTCTTCACCCTCCCCAAGTACGGCACGCTGAACGTGCACGACTCGCTGCTCCCGGCCTACGCGGGTTTCTCGCCGTTGATCTGGGCCTTGATCAACGACGAGAAGGAGGTCGGCGTCACCGCGCACATGATGGACGAGACGCTGGACGCGGGCGACATCGTGCTCCAGCGTGCCGTCCCGGTCGGCCCGCGGGACACGACGGCGGACCTGTTCCGCAAGACGATCGAGCTGTTCGGGCCGATCACGGTGGACGGCCTGGCCGAAATCGCCAAGGGCCGCAAGGACTTCACCAAGCAGGACCGGTCGAAGGCCAGCTTCTTCCACAAGCGCGCGGAGGAGGACCTGCGCATCGACTGGACCTGGCAGGCGGAGGAGCTGGACCGGTTGATCCGCGCGCAGTGCCCGCCGTACCCGAGCGCGTTCGCGTTCCACCGGGGCAAGCGGCTGGAGATCCTGGAGGCCGAGGTGTCAAAGGAGCGCTACGGCGGCACGCCCGGCCGGATCTTCTACCGCGAGGGCGACGGCGTCGCGATCGTCGCGGGGGCGTTGGCACGCCGTGGCCGCGACCACGCCTTGCTGGTCAAGCGGGTGCGTACAGAGGACGGCACGGAGTTGGGCGCAAGGGAGTACTTCACGCACATGGGCGGGTACCTCACCAGCCGTCCGTGAGCACCGCGGCGGCGACCGGATGCGAGATTGTTTCGGACCCCGGTGTTCCGGTCGAGGCGATCATCGCTGATCATGGGGACATGAGCGGCAAGCGGTCGGCGGCGGTTGTCAGCGGTGTCCTGGTGATCCTCATGATCATCGGGGGTTGCGGCACCGACGTCCTCCAACCCGGACCCACCTCGACCGCAGGTGCGCCGACGGGTCCGGCCGCGCCCGGCGACGACCCGGCGGCCCAGTTGGCGGCGCTGACCGTGGCGCCCGAGGGCAAGATGACGGGCTACAGCCGGGACCGCTTCCCGCACTGGAGCGGCCAGGGCGAGGGCTGCGACACGCGGGACGTGGTGTTGCAGCGGCAGGGCGCGGACGTGCGGACCGGCGACGGCTGCAAGATCCTCTCGGGGTCGTGGACGAGCGCGTACGACGGCGTCGTCGTGACCGACCCGGGCAAGCTGGACATCGACCACACGGTGGCGTTGGCCGAGGCCTGGCGCTCGGGCGCGGACAAGTGGACCGACGAGCAGCGGGAGAAGTTCGCCAACGACCTCGGCGGGTTGCAGCTGATCGCGGTGACGGCGAGCAGCAACCGGGCCAAGGGCGACCAGGACGCGGCCAAGTGGAAGCCGCCGTTGCAGTCGTACTGGTGCACGTACGCGCGATCGGTGGTGTCGGTGAAGACGCTGTACGCGCTGACCGTGGACGAGGCGGAGCGCGACGCGCTGGGCGCGATGCTCAAGACCTGCTAGGGGCGCAGGGATTCGAGCTGGTCCACGATGTCGGTGTGCGCTTCGGCCCGACGCACCCAGGCCGCGAAACCGGACGTGGCGGACGGGACCTCGCCCAGCGGTGAGATCGGGTCCGTCACGCCGTACTCCAGGCGGTAGGCCACCAGCGCCACGGCGGCTTCGACCCAGCGGGACGGGTCCGGGGTGGTGATCTCGCCCAGCCCGACGCGGAACCACAGCGGCAGGCGGGTGTCGGCGGCCAGCGCGCGGTCCAGGCGGCGGCGGGCGATGTCCAGGACCTCCTGGCGCGCCTTGTCCCCCGCCACCACGGCGTCCGCGCGCCACGGCTCCTCGGCGGCGAGCTGGTCGGCGGCCAGCCGGTGGGCGGCGGCCATCGCGCCCGATTCCTGCGCGGTGACCCGCCACTCCAGGTTCTGCACCTCGTGCTGCAACGCGTCGCGCTCGAAGCGCGGCATCCGGCCGGCCGAGAGCTTGGCCAGGCCCGCGTCGCGCTGCTGCTTGAGCGACTCGTACTCGGCGACCTCGGCCCGCAGCTCGGCGCGCACGGAGTCGGCCAGCAGCTCCTGCTCGGCGTCCCACGCGGCGCGCAGCGCGGCCACCGTCTCGACGATGCCCTCGGTCGAGTCGAGGTCCTCGTCCGGGCCCGACCCGGCGCCGGACAGCCTGCGTTCGAGCACGAGCAGGCGGGCGCTCACCCGGTTGAGCTCGGCCGTCAGCGCCTGGGTGGTGGCGACGAGATCAGCGACGGTCGGCTCGACCTCGTCGAGCCGCTCCTTCTCAGTGGGCACCCGACCAGCCAACCGCACCGGAGCGGCCCGTCCAGGGATGAAACCGGAAAACCACGCGTACGGGCCGACACAAACCCCCGGCCTGGTTAACGCTCGATCACGCACGGTGACGTGCCTGAACTTCGCCCGAACGGTGTACCTCTTCTACATGTCGAGGTCGGTGCACGAGACGGAACGCAAGTACGAGGCCCCCGGCGGCACCGCGCTGCCGGACCTGGCCGACCTGCCCGGCGTCACCGCCGTGGCGGGACCGGAGGAACAACGCCTGGAGGCGGTCTACTACGACACCGCGGACCTGAGGCTCGCACGGGCCGGGTTGACGTTGCGCCGCCGCACGGGTGGCGACGACGCGGGCTGGCACCTGAAGCTGCCCGCCGGCGTGGACACCCGCGAAGAGGTGCGGTTGCCGCCCGGTCGCGCGGCCAAGCACCCACCCCGCGAGCTGGGCTCGCTGGTCCAGGTGCACGCGCGCGGCCACGAGCTGGCGCCGGTCGCGCGGATCCGGACCACCCGGCAGCGTTGGCAACTCGTGGACGACAAGGGCCGCCTGCTCGCCGAAGTGGTCGAGGACCTGGTGTCGGGCCAGGCGCCGGCGGACGACTCGCCGGTCGACTCCTGGCGCGAGATCGAGGTGGAGCTGGGCGAGCGCGGTGACGTCGCGCTGCTGGACCGGGTGGAGGAACGGCTGGCCGGCTCGGGCATCACGCGGTCGACGTCGTCGGCGAAGCTGACGCGGTTGCTGGCCGACCGGATGGCCACGACCGCGCCGCCGAGGACGTCGGGCAGGTCCGCCGGTGCCGTGGTGCTGGCCTACCTTCGCGAGCAGGCCGACGCGTTGAAGCACCAGGACCCGCGCGTGCGGCGGGGCGAGGACGACGCCGTGCACCAGATGCGGGTCGCGACGCGGCGGATGCGCAGCGCGCTGCAGGCGTTCGGAGCGGTCGTGGAACGCGACGACACCCGTGAGCTGACCGACGAGCTGAAGTGGCTCGCGGGCGTGCTGGGCGAGGCCCGCGACCTGGAGGTGCTGCGCGCGCGGTTCGCCCACGCGGTCGGGGCGCTCGACCAGGAGCTGGTGCTCGGCCCGGTGCAGGCCCAGCTCACCCGGCACTTCGCGCCGCTGGAGGCCGCCGCGCACGAGGCCGCCGTGGCGGCGTTGGACAGCGGGCGGTACTTCGCCCTGCTGGACGCGGTCGACGCGCTGATCGCCGACCCGCCGTTCACGCCGTCGGCAGGCGGGAAGGCCGCGGACGTGCTGCCGGCCCTGGTCGACAAGACCTACCGCAGGTTGGCGAAACGGGCCGAGGGCGCGGGTGACGACGTCGGGCTGCACGAGGCGCGCAAGGCCGCGAAGCGGTTGCGGTACGCGGTGGAGGTGTCCGAGCCGCGGTTCGGGAAGCGGGCCGCGAAGTACCGCAAGAAGGTGAAGGCGGTGCAGGAGCTGCTGGGCGAGCACCAGGACGGCGTGGTGGCGCGGCCGGTGCTGCGCGAGCTCGGCGCGAAGGCGCAGCTCGACGGGGAGAACGGCTTCACGTTCGGCCTGCTGCACGGCCTGGAGACCGCGGCGGCGCAACGGGTGGAGGACCGGTTCCCCGAGGTGTGGCGCCGGCTGGGCAAGCCGAAGCTGCGGTGATTGGTCTGGACCTTGACACCTCCTGGTGCGGCTGAAACGGTGGCGGTGCCGCCGCTCGGTGATCCACGCTGACCAGGAGGACGTCAGTGCTTCTCAAGGAAGGCGCCGGACGGCGCGGGTTCGGTCGGGCGCTCGCCGCGTTGCTGCTCGTCGGCGCGGTGGGGTCGGCGGTTCCCGCCCAAGCAGCCCCGGAGACGCCGTTGCAGCACATCGTGCCCGCTCCCGTCACAGTCACCCCGCGGCCCGGCGTGACGTTCACGCTCAGCGCGGACACCAGGATCTACACCCACCCCGGCTCGGACGCCGCCAGGCAGGTCGGCGAGTTCCTGGCGGGCGTCCTGCGCCCGTCCACGGGCTTCCGGCTGCCGGTCGTGCCGGGCGCGTCCGGTCGGCACATCTCGCTGCTGCTCGTCGGCGCGGACGCCCGCGTCGGCGAGGAGGGCTACCAGCTCGACGTCACCAGGCGGGGCGTGCTGATCCGGGCGCGCACGGCGGCGGGGCTGTTCGCGGGCGTGCAGACGTTCCGCCAGATCCTGCCCGCGAAGGTCGAGGCGAAGACCCGTCAGCGCGGGCCGTGGACCGCGCCCGGCGGCCGGGTGCTGGACTTCCCGCGCTACGCCCACCGCGGCGCGATGCTCGACGTGGCCCGGCACTTCTTCACCGTCGACGAGGTCAAGCGGTACATCGACCAGATCGCGCTCTACAAGGTCAACCGGCTGCACCTGCACCTGACCGACGACCAGGGCTGGCGGCTGGAGATCAAGAGCTGGCCCAACCTGACCGCGCACGGCGGCAGCACCGAGGTCGGCGGCGGTCCCGGCGGCCACTACACGCAGGAGCAGTACAAGGACCTCGTGGCCTACGCCGCCGCACGGCACATCACGGTGATCCCGGAGATCGACATGCCGGGCCACACCAACGCCGCGCTGTCGTCGTACCCGGAGCTGAACTGCGACGGCGTCGCGCCGCCGCTCTACACCGGCATCGAGGTCGGCTTCAGCTCGCTGTGCATCGACAAGGACATCACCTACCGGTTCGTGGACGACGTGCTGCGCGAGGTGGCCGCGTTGACGCCGGGCGAGTACCTCCACATCGGCGGCGACGAGGCGCACGCCACCACCGACCCGGACTTCAACTCGTTCATGGACAAGGTCCTGCCGCTGGTGGCCAAGCACGGCAAGACCGCGACCGGCTGGCACGAGTTCGTGAAGGCCGGTCCGCCCGCGTCGGCGGTGCCGCAGTTCTGGGGCACGAAGACGGTCGCGCCGGACATGGTCGAGGCCGCCGCGCGGGGCAGCGAGATCGTGCTGTCGCCCGCCACCAAGGCGTACCTGGACATGAAGTACGACGCCAACACCGAGCTCGGGTTGAGCTGGGCCGGGTACACCGACGTGCAGGACTCCTACGACTGGAACCCCGGCGCGTACGTCGAAGGCCTGCCGGCGGAGGCGGTGCGCGGGGTCGAGGCGCCGTTGTGGAGCGAGACGATCACCGACTCGGCCGACCTGGAGCAGTTGGCGTTCCCGCGCCTGCCCGCGATCGCGGAGCTGGGCTGGTCGCCGTGGTCGACGCACGACTGGGAGAAGTTCAAGGTCCGGCTGGCGGCGCAGGCCGACCGGTGGGACGTGATGGGCGTGAACTACTACGCCTCGCCGCAGGTGCCCTGGCGGAGGTGACGGCGGGAAGGGGGAGCCGCGGCACCGGCTCCCCCTTCTTGGCTCAGAAGCCGACCAGCAGGCTCTTGGTCTGCTGGTAGTGGTCGAGCAGGACCCGGTGGTCCTCCCGCGGGTAGGCGTGGTGGTTGTTCACCCACACCCGGGACGCCTGGATCTCGCGGCCGGCGCGGAAGGCGACGCCGCCGTCACGCGACCACACCGCCGCGCCGACGCCGCACGGCGCGTCGTTGACGGTCTTCACCGCGTCGTCGAAGTCGTCGAACCGGGTCACCGACACCACCGGCCCGAAGACCTCCTCCCGGAAGACCCGCATCTTGTGGTCGCCCTCGAGGATCGTCGGCGTGAGGTAGTACCCGCCGGACAACTCGCCGCCGAGGTCGGCGCGCTCACCTCCGCACGCCACGCGCGCGCCCTCGCTCCGGCCCAGTTCGAGGTGGGCCAGGACCTTGTCGAGCTGCTCGCGGCTGGTCTGCGCGCCGACCTCGGTCTCCGGGTCGAGCGGGTGGCCCAGCCTGACCGCCGTGGCGCGCTCGGTGGCGTCGGCGAGGAACTCGTCGTAGATCGGGCTCTGGACCAGGCCGCGGGACGGGGACGCGGAGCCCTCGCCCTGGTTGAGCGTGAACGCGGTGAAGCCGTCGAGCGCCTTGTCGTAGAACGCGTCACGCCGCGCGGCCACGTCGGCGAACAGCACGATCGCGCTCTTGCCGCCCGGTCGCGGCGCGGCCGGGGTCTTCGCGACCCGGCGGCTCGCGGCCAGCAGCATGCCCGCCTCCGCGCCGAAGCCGTTCACGACGTTGACCACGCCGGGCGGCAGCAGGTCGGCGATCAGGCCCATCAGCACGTGGATCGACGCGGGGGTCTGCTCGGCCGGCTTGAGCACCACGGCGTTGCCCGCCGCCAACGCGGGCGCGAGCTTCCAGGCGGCCATGAGCAGCGGGAAGTTCCACGGGACGAGCTGGCCGACCACGCCGAGCGGCTCCGGGAAGCGGTAGGCGACCAGGTCCTCGCCGAGCTGCGAGATGCCGCCCTCCTGTGCCCGGACCACGGCCGCGAAGTGGCGGAAGTGGTCCACCGCCAGCGGCAGGTCGGTGCCCAGCGTCTCGCGGATGGGCTTGCCGTTCTCCCAGGTCTCGGCCACGGCGAGGGCTTCGAGGTGGTCCTCGACCCGGTCGGCGATCTCGTTGAGCACGGTCGCGCGTTCGGCGGGTGACGTGCGACCCCACCGGCGTGCCGCGCCGTGCGCCGCGTCCACCGCCCGGTCCACGTCCTCGGCGGTGCCCCGGGCGACCTCGGTGAACACCTCGCCGGTGACCGGGGTGGGGTTCGCGAAGTAGCCGCCCCTGGCGGGCGGCACGTACTCGCCGCCGATGAAGTGGTCGTACCGGTCGCGGTACGACACCACGCTGCCCCGTGCGCCCGGCGCCGCGTACCTCGCCATGCCCGCCTCCCTCGCGTTGGTCGTGGGTAGCAGCGTCGGACGCACAACGTTGCAGTCGCGTTGCACCCGAACGGATCAGCGATCGGCTTGCCGCGATCGGCGCGGGCGCGTCATCCTTGGCGGGGAGGCGCCCATGCAACCGGACCCGCGACAGCTCGCGCACGCGCGCGAGGTGGTGCTGAGCGGGGACCGGGCGCGCGGCGCGCGTGAGCTGATCGTGGAGTCGTGGCGGCGGTCGCTGGCCGCGCGGATCGACCCGGACCGGCACGAGGCGCCCGTGGTGCTCGCTCCGGACGAGGTCGCCGACCGGCGCGGCGCGCACCCGCTCGCGGCCGCCCTGCCGGTGCTGCGGGAGACGTTGGTGGGCATCGCCGACGAGGCGCAGCACGTCATGATCGTCACCGACGCGGACGGCACCGTCCTGTGGTGCGAGGGCGCGAGCTCGGTGCGCGGCCGGGCCGATCGGGTGCGGCTGACCGAGGGCGCGTGCTGGGCCGAGGACGCCATCGGCACGAACGCCATGGGCACGGCGCTGGCGGTGGGCCGGCCGGTGACCGTGCACTCGGCCGAGCACCTGGTGCGGACCTACCACGGCTGGACCTGCGCGGCGAGCCCCGTGCGCGACCCGGACACCGGCCGCACGATCGGCGCGGTGGACGTCAGCGGGCCGTTGAGCAGCACGCACCCGGCGATGGTGGCGCTGGTGTCGGCCGCGGCCCGGTTGGCGGAGCACCAGTTGCAGGTGGCGCTGGCGGCTCGCGACGAGCGGTTGCGGTCGGTGAACATGCGGCACCTGATCGGGCTGCGCGGGGAGCCGGGCGCGCTGCTGAGCCCGAGCGGCCGGGTGCTGGCCGCCGAACCGCACGGCCTGCTGACCACGCGGGTGGACGTGGCAGGCGGGAACGTGCGGCTGGCCGACGGGCGGGAAGCGGTCCTGGAGCAGCTCGACGAGGGCTACCTGCTGCGGGTGCCACGACGGGGGACCCGAAGACCCGTGCTGTCGCTGCGGTTCCTGGGCGACCCGAAGGGTTCGCTGGACGGACGCGCGCTGCCGCTGTCGTTGCGGCACGCGGAGCTGCTGACGGCGCTGGCGCTGCACCCGCGCGGGCGGACGGCCGAGCAGCTCGCGCTGCACCTGTACGGCGAGCGCGGCAACCCGACCACCGTGCGCGCCGAGCTGCACCGGTTGCGCGCCCAGCTGGGCGGGGTGCTGCTGACCAGGCCGTACCGGCTGTCGGCGGACGTGCGCGGTGACTTCCTGGCGGTGCGTGACGCCCTCCGCGCCGGTGACGTCGGGACGGCCGCGGCGGCGTACCGGGGCGGGCTGCTCCCCCGCTCCGAGGCGCCGGTGGTGTGCGAGGAGCGGGAGGACCTGGCGGCGGCGCTGCGCCGGGGCGTGCTGGAACGGGGCGACGTCGAGGCGCTGTGGGCGTTCGGCCTGGTGGCGGAGGACGCCGCGGTGCTGGAACGCCTGGTCCTGCTGCTGCCGCGGACCGACCCACGCCGTGAAGTGGCGGCGACGAGGCTGCGACGTGCGCTCGGGTGAGGGGTCCGACCGAGCCCGCGACGCCGGAGGCGGCGCAATCCACCACAGCACTAACCTGATCACCATGGGGTACTTCCAGCCGGGGGACGTGGTGTTGCGCCGCGAGGTGCTGCACGGCAGACCGTGGGCCGTGACCCCGACCCGGGTGGTGGAGGACGGGCCGGAGCTGCTCGTCGTCTACACCGCGCCCGGCACCCGGTTCGGCTTCCACCCCCACTCGCGGACCCACCACTGGCAGGAGCTGGGCCGCACGCACTGGACCGGCATCGGCAAGCTCCAGCTGCACCGCCCTGGCGACGCCTACTCGGTCGACCTGTACTGGGAGGGCGACGAGCGCCGGTTCGCGGGCTTCTACCTCAACCTCCAGGCCCCGTTCCGCCGCACCGCCCTGGGCTTCGACACGCTCGACCACGCGCTGGACTTCTGGGTCCCGGTCGAGGGCGACTGGCGCGAGCTGGACCGCGACGAGTTCGAGGAGATGGTCGCCGACGGCAAGTACGACGCCGCCGAGGCCGAGCGGATCCGGCGCACCGCCAAGGAGGTCGAGGCGATGCTCACCGCCGGCGCCACCTGGTGGGACCCGGCCTGGGGCTCGTGGGAACCGGACCCGGCGTGGCCGGTGCCCGTGCTGCCCGCCGGCTGGGAGGACCACCCGGTCCCGTGAAGGTCGTACCCCTCTCGCCGCAGACCCTCGTGGACGAGCTGGTCGGGCGGATCGACGCGTTGCCGCGCACGACGTGGGCCCGGGTGCTGGTCGACGGCGCGCTGCCGACGAAGCCGGGCGAGCTGGCCGACGCCCTGGTGGAGCCGCTGCGCGCGCTGGGACGTCCGGTGTCACGGGTGTCGGCGTGGGACTACCTGCGGCCCGCGTCCGTGCGCCTGGAGTACGGGCACGAGGACCCGGACTCGTTCCGCGACTCGTGGCTGGACGTGGGCGGGTTGGTGCGCGAGGTGCTGGAGCCGCTCGACCCGGGCGGCTCGGGGCGGGTGCTGCCTGCGTTGTGGAACGCGGCGACGGACCGGGCGCACCGGGCCGACTACGTCACGCTCGGCGCGGGTGGCGTGCTGCTGCTGGACGGCACGATGCTGCTGGACAAGTGGCTGCCCGCGGAGCTGACCGTGCACCTGTGGCTGTCGTCGGGCGCGTTGGAACGGCAGCTGCCGGACGAGTGGCGCTGGACGCTGCCCGCGTACGCGTCGTACGAGCCGCAGGCCGATGTGACGGTGCGCTACGACCACCCCGCGCGGCCCGCTCTCGTGGGTACAGTGGACTGAGATCAAGGGGGAGGTGAGGGCATGGCCAGGCTGCAACTGTTGTTGGCGCTGTACCTCCCCGCGCTCTACGCCCTCACCCTGATCGGCACGCCCACCGAGGTGCTGGCCGCCGTGACGGCCGTGGCCCTGGTCGTGCTGCTGCTCACCACCGCGCCGGTGGTCCAGGCCGCGCCCGCGTGGGTGCGGTCGCTGTCGATCCGCGAGAAGTCACTGCGCGCCGCGTTCCTGCGGCTGCGCGACCCCGACGCGGCGGGCCGTCCGCGTCCTCGAGCTCCGGGACTGGGCCTGCACTCCTGAGGCCCGCAGTTCCCCCTTGCTCTGAGGACGGAGTTCTCCCTTGTTCCACGCCCTGGGCTCAGCCCTGGCCGCGTTCGCCACGCCCGCGTTGGCCATCGTCGCCTTCACCGTCGCCGTGCGGCTGCTCGTGCACCCGCTCAGCCGTGCCGCCGTGCGCGGCGAGAAAGCCCGCGCCGCCTTGGCGCCCGAGGTCCGCGAGCTGTCCGAGAAGTACGGCGAGGACCGGGTGAAGCTCCAGGAGAAGACGCTGGAGCTCTACCGGTCCAACGGCACGTCCATGCTGGCCGGGTGCCTGCCCGCGCTGGTGCAGGCACCGTTCTTCATGGTCATGTACCGGCTGGTCACCACGCCGAACCCGCTGCTGGACGGCACGCTGCTCGGCGTGCCGCTGGGCACGCACTGGTTCGGGGTGTGGGCGCACACGCCGGTGTTCGCGGCGCTGTTCGCGGTGCTCGCCGGTGTCGCGTTCGCGACCTCGCGGTGGCAGGCCGCGATCGCGCTGCGCAACGGCGGGCCGCAGCAGCCGTTCGCCCGGCTGCTGCGGCTCCTGCCGTTCGGGACCGTGCTGATCGCCGCCGTGCTGCCGCTGGCGGCCGGGATCTACCTGGTGACGACGACTACCTGGACCCTGCTGGAGCGAGCTTTCCTGTACCGCGCAGTTCAGCTCCCGCCTCGTGCAGGTACTTCAGCACGTAGCCGTACGACGTGAACAGGCCGCACTCGGCGTAGGACACCGACTGGCCGTGGCAGAAGTCGCGGACCAGCGCCTGCGCGCGGCGCAGGTGCGGTCGCGGCATGCTCGGGAACAGGTGGTGCTCGATCTGGTAGTTCAGGCCGCCCAGCAGGAAGTCGGTGAACCAGCCGCCGGTGACGTTGCGGGAGGTCAGCACCTGCTTGCGCAGGAAGTCGAGCTGGTGGCCCGCCTGGAGCACCGGCATGCCCTTGTGGTTGGGCGCGAACGAGATGCCCATGTAGACGCCGAACAGGCCCTGGTGCACCGCGATGAACACGACCGCCTTCAGCGGGGACATCAGCAGGAACACCGAGGTCAGGTAGACCACCGCGTGCACGGCCAGCAGCCCGACCTCCAGCCGCCAGCTCTTGACGTCACGGCGCACCGCGGCGGCCGCGCTGATGATGTGCAGGCTGAAGCCTTCGAGCAGCAGCAGTGGGAAGAACAGCCACGCCTGGCGCTTGACGACCCAGCGGAAGAACCCGCGCTTGCGCTCGGCCTGCTCGGCGCTGAACGCGAGGACGGCGATGTCGACGTCCGGGTCCTCGTCCTCGTGGTTGGGGTTGGCGTGGTGGCGGGTGTGCTTGCCCATCCACCAGCCGTAGCCGACGCCGATCACCAGGTTGCCGAGCAGCAGGCCCATGGTCTGGTTGGCCTTGTGGTCGGCGAACACCTGCCGGTGGCCCGCGTCGTGGCCGAGGAAGGCGATCTGGGTGTAGACGACCGCGAGCACGACGGCCGGCACGAGCTGCCACCACGAGTCGCCGATCAGCACCATCGCAACCCCGGTGAGGCCGAACGCGGCGAGCACGCCGACCAGGAACGTGATGTAGAAACCGATGCGCCGGTCCAGCAGACCCTGCTGCTTGACCAGCCTGGACAATTCAGCGAAGTCGCTGCCGCGGGCTTGGGTGCTCACTCCCGGAGGGTACGGCGCGCGCGGACCCCGGTTCAGCCCAGCCTGAGTTGCAACTGGGCGAACAACCGGAGCAGCGGGTCGTCCAGATCGAATCCGCCCAGCTCCGCCGCACGTCGGAGGCGGTATCGCAGGGTGTTCGGATGGACGTGCAGCTTCGTGGCTGCGCTTTTCACATCGCCGAATTCGTCCAGGTAGACCAAAAGAGAACGGGCCAGTTCCCCATCGAGCCGGGCGAGTCGCGGATCGCGGATGCGCGGGTGTTCGGCCAAAAGGGCGAGCGTTTCACTGATCAACACGCGGGACCGGACGTCCTCCAGCGTCGCCACGTCGGCGTCGAGGTCGCGCGACATCGCGTCGAGCACCCGGTCTGCCTCGTCCCGGGAGATCATCACCTCGTTGACGGTGGGCACGGTGGAGCCGATCGCGCCCTGCACCCGCAGGCCCATGTGCTTGCGCGCGGCGGCCACGATCTCCTTGGTCAACGTCAGCAGCGGCGCCTTCGGCGGCAGGTCGGTCAGCAGCGCGTACGTGCGCCCGCTCTGCTGGCTGACCAGCGCGCTGCGCCGGTAGGCGGCGGCGTGCACGGAGATCAGGCTGGTCATCTCGGCACGGCGCAGCTCGTGCTGGGTGCGGTCGGCGTGCTCCTGCCCGCGCAGCGCGAAGACGACGACCGCGGCGGGCTTGTCCGGGTCCGCGCCGATCTGCTCGGCGATCGCCTCGGCGTCCATCCGGCCGTCGAGCAGGGACGCGAGCAGGTTCTCCCGGAACGCGGCGGCCGGCTCGCGCTGCTGGACCAGGTGCAGGGCGGTGACGCGGGCCGCGCCGAGCAGGGCCCGTTCGGCCTGCTCGGCCAGCGGCGTGGTGCCCTCCTGCACCCAGATCGTGCCGAGCGGCTGCGTGCCCGCGTGGATGCCGACGGCGATGCGGCGGCGGATGCCGAGCTCGGGGCGCTCGTCGATGCGGACGACCTCCTCGCCGGAGCGGAGGCGCTGGTAGACGCCCCACTCGCGGAGCATCTTGAGGTACGGCTCGGGCCCCTGGCGGCCGAGGATGGACAGCCGGCGCAGCTCGTCCACCTCGTCGGTGGAGCGGGAGTAGGCCAGCACGCGGCTGGCGGTGTCCTCGATGCTGACGATGCCGCCGGTCAGCGAGGCGATGGTCTGGGCGAGGCCGAACAGGTCGCCGAGGACTTCGCCCGCACCCGCGTCGGCCGTCACGCGGGCGTTGTGCACGACGCCGCGCGCGAGCGACTCGAGGTGTTCCCAGCGGACCTCGGGCCGCACCGCCAGCAGCGCCACGCCCGCGTCCGCCGCCGCCTGCCGCAGCACCGGCGACGGCGTGTCGACCTTGACCGCGACAGCCACCGCTCCCCCGGCCGCAGCTGCCCTGACCAGCGGTGACGCGGCACGTCCCCGAGCGCCGATGATCAGCGCGAGGTCGCCGGGCCGCACGTCGGGCGTGTCGTCGGGGTCGAGGATGACCACGTCGAGGACGTCGGCCTCCAGCCCGTGCGGCGCGACCTGCACCTCGACCAGCGGATCGCCGAGCGCGATCAGGACCTGCCGCAAGCTCATCTTTGTCCAGTTCCACAACGACGGGTGGCCAAGCCTAGACGTGCGGACAACGGGACGCATGGTTGGAAGTCCTACCGTTGGGACACCCCCACCCCTGTGGCGAAGGAGCTGCTTGTGGATGCCGTGACCACGGTCCCCGCACCGGTGAACGAGCCCGTCCTGAGCTACGCCCCCGGCACCCCGGAACGGGCGCAGCTCCAGGCCAAGCTGGCCGAACTGGCCAAGGAGCCCGTCGAGCTGACCCTCACCGTCGGCGGTGAGCAGCGGGTCGGCGGCGGCGAGCGCTACGACGTCGTGCAGCCGCACAACCACCGCGCCGTCCTCGGCACCCTGCACGGCGCCACGCAGCAGGACACCCGCGACGCCATCGCCGCCGCCAAGGAGGCCGCGCCCGCGTGGCGCGCGATGTCCTACGACGACCGCGCCGCGATCCTCCTGCGTGCCGCCGACCTGCTCGCGACCAAGTGGCGGGCCACGCTCAACGCGGCCACCATGCTCGGCCAGTCGAAGACGGCGATCCAGGCCGAGATCGACGCCGCGTGCGAGCTGATCGACTTCTGGCGCTTCAACGTCTCGTTCGGCCGGCAGCTCCTCGCCGAGCAGCCGCAGTCCTCCCCCGGCGTGTGGAACCGCACGGACCACCGCCCGCTGGAGGGCTTCGTCTACGCGATCACGCCGTTCAACTTCACCGCCATCGCGGGCAACCTGCCGACCGCGCCCGCGCTGATGGGCAACGTGGTGCTGTGGAAGCCGTCGCCGACGCAGAGCTTCGCCGCGCACCTGACCATGCGGCTGCTCGAAGAGGCCGGCATGCCGCCCGGCGTGATCAACCTGCTGCCCGGCGACGGCCTGGCCGTGTCCGAGGTGGCGCTGGCCGACCCGGACCTCGCGGGCATCCACTTCACCGGCTCCACCCGCACGTTCCAGCACCTCTGGGGCCAGGTGGGCGCGAACATCGCGAACTACCGGTCGTACCCGCGGATCGTCGGCGAGACCGGCGGCAAGGACTTCGTGCTGGCGCACCCGTCGGCCGACGTGGACGTGCTGCGCACCGCCCTGGTCCGCGGCGCGTTCGAGTACCAGGGCCAGAAGTGCTCGGCCGCGTCCCGCGCCTACGTCCCGCGCTCGGTGTGGAACCGGGTGAAGGACGACTTCCTGGCCGACGTCGAGTCGATGACCATGGGCGACGTCACGGACCTGTCGAACTTCCTGGGCGCGGTGATCGACCGGCGCTCGTTCGACAAGCTGTCGGGCGTGCTGAAGGCCGCGCACGGGGACGACCGGCTGGAGGTCGTCGCGGGCGGCACGGCGGACGACTCCGAGGGCTTCTTCGTGCGGCCGACCGTGCTGCTGGGCACCGACCCGGAGCACGAGGTGTTCACCACCGAGTACTTCGGCCCGGTGCTGGCGGTGCACGTGTTCGAGGACTCCGACTACGACACCGTGCTCAAGCAGATGGAGAGCGCCGCCCCTTACGCCCTGACCGGCGCGATCATCGCGCAAGACCGGGCCGCCATCGCGCACGCCCAGCGGGAGCTGCGGTTCGCCGCGGGCAACTTCTACGTCAACGACAAGCCGACCGGCGCGGTCGTCGGCCAGCAGCCGTTCGGCGGCGGCCGGGCGTCGGGCACGAACGACAAGGCGGGCTCGGTGCACAACCTGCTGCGCTGGGTCAGCCCGCGTTCCATCAAGGAGACGTTCGCGGCTCCGACCTCCTACCGCTACCCGCACCAGGGGTGATCATGCTCCGCTCCGCGCTGCTCGCCGCCTCGCGCTCCGGCGCCATCCGCGAGCTGGTCGAACGCACCCCGCTGACCCGGCCCGTGGTCAAGCGCTTCATCTCCGGCGACGACGTGGCCGCGGCCGTCGCCACCACCGGAGAGGTGCTGGCCGACGGCCGGTACGTCACGCTGGACCACCTCGGCGAGGACACCCGTGACGCGGCGCAGGCCGCGGCCACCGTCGAGGCCTACCTGGACCTGCTGCGCCGGCTGGAACTGGCCGGGCACACCGAGCGGGCCGAGGTGTCGGTGAAGCTGTCCGCGGTGGGGCAGTTCCTGCCCGTGGACGGCGAGAAGATCGCGTTGGAGAACGCCCGGCGCATCTGCGCGGCGGCGGGCGCGGTCGGCACCACCGTCACGCTCGACATGGAGGACCACACCACGACCGACTCGACGCTGGGCATCCTGCGCGAGCTGCGGGTCGACTTCCCGTGGGTGGGCGCGGTGCTCCAGGCGTACCTGAAGCGGACCGAGCAGGACTGCCGCGACCTCGCCCACGCCGGGTCGCGGGTGCGGTTGTGCAAGGGCGCGTACCAGGAGCCCGCCTCGGTGGCGTTCCAGGACAAGGCGGACGTCGACCGGTCGTACGTGCGGTGCCTGAAGGTGCTGATGGCGGGCGAGGGCTACCCGATGGTCGCCTCGCACGACCCGCGGCTGATCGCGATCGCGCGCGAGCTGGCGAAGGACCGGTCGCCGGACACCTACGAGTACCAGATGCTGTACGGGATCCGGCCGGACGAGCAGCGCCGCATCGCCGCCGCCGGCAACCGGATGCGCGTGTACGTGCCTTACGGCGACGAGTGGTACGGCTACTTCATGCGGCGGCTGGCCGAGCGCCCGGCGAACGTGGCGTTCTTCCTCCGCTCACTGGTCACCACGGGCTAGCCGGCGCGTGACCTCCGCCAGGTCCACCCGGAACAGTTTCGGGTGGGCCTGCGCGAGGTCGCGGTAGAGGTCGGCGGCCTCCTCCACCGCGGTCAGCGCCTCGTCACGGCGGCCGAGCGCGGTGTAGCGGCGGCTGAGCCGGTCGAGCGCGCCCGCGAGCCGGGACGTGCAGTCGCGGTCCTCGGCGGCGACGGCCCGGAACAGCTCCACGGCCTTCTCGGCGGCCGCCAGGGCGTCCTCGGGCCGGTGGGCGGCGATGTAGCGCAGGCTCAGGTCCGCCACCGCGTCCGCGAGCGCGGCACGGTGCTCGGCGGGGTCCGCTTCGGCCAGTTCGCGGTAGAGCGCGACCTCCTCGCGTGACGCTGCCAAGGCCTCCTCGTGCAGCGACGCCAGGGCGGCGCGGGCGGCCAGCAGGCCGTGCAGCTCGGCCCGTTCCAGCGTCCCAGCGGCCTCGCGCGCGAGCGTCCGGGTGAGGATGGCGGGCAGCGGGTCGCCGTGGAAGCGGGGGTCGTCGAAGACCCGGCGGGCGACGGCCCGGGCCGGTGCGGGCCACTCGGCGAGGATCCGCAGCGTGGCGCCGGTGGCGGTGTCGGCCAGTTCCGGGTGCGCGGTGAACAGCTCCTCGGCCCGGTGGCGGACGTGCGGCCACCGGTCGGCGGCGCGGAGCAGGATCTCCAGGGCCTCGGGGGTGCGTTCGGGGCTGATCCGCTCGTCCAGGAGCGCGACGGCCAGGACGTCCTCGGCGAGCCGGCCGCGGGTGGGCGGTGTCAGGTCGATGTCGTCGGGTGAACCGTGCACGGCGACGAGGGCGGCCAGGTGGAGGTCGTGCAACGTCGCCGCGTCGGGTGGGGTCGACGGGGGCGGGAGCGGCAGGCCCAGGGCGTAGGCGAAGTGCGCGCACGCGGTGGCGAAGGACGTCTCGTGCTCGTCCGGGCAGGGCGTGACGGCGAGGTCCGCGGTGCGGTAGCCGAGGTCGGCGGCGCGTTGGCGCAGCGCCGACCACCACCAGCCCGCGGTCCGGGCGACCAGGAGCACGCGGCGTTGCCGCAGGTCGACCCACGGTGCCAGGTCGGCGTCGTCCACCACCCGGACGTCCGAGCCGACCGCGAAGTGCCGCGCCAACCGGGTCTTCCCGACCCCCGCCGGGCCGTGCAGGAGCAGGACGGAGAGCGCCTCGTCACCATCCCGCCACCGCTCCAGCAGGGCCAGCTCCTGCGCGCGACCGTGGAACGGCACCACCTCGTACCTCGGGTCCAGCAGCTCACCGGGCGACAGGGTGCGGTCCACCGGCCCATCCTGCTCCCCGCCCTCGGCCACGATCGGGTGACCGGCGGACCAGGGCGGAAGCGGAATTGTCGGGGGTGCCTTGCAGAATCGGAGGCATGCTCATCGCCTTGGCGTCGGACGGCGGGAACGCGGGGCGGTTCCGCGTGCTCTCCGACGCCGGGGCGCCCGAGGGACCGGTGGTGGGGACGGCGGACCTGGCGGCGGCGGTGTCCGACCTGGAGGACCGGCACAGACCCCGGTGGCTGTGGGCGGAGACGGCGGAGGTCTACCCCGACCTGCTGGCGCGCGGTGTCCGGGTCGAGCGGTGCCAGGACCTGGCGCACGTCGAGTACCTGCTGCTGGCCTACCAGGGGCGGCACGGCGAGCCGCGCGGGCTGGGTGCGGCGATCGCCCGGCTGCGCGGGCTGCCCGTGCCGGACGACCACGGGCCGCGCAAGCGCGACACCCAGCCCACCCTGTTCGAACCCGAGCAGCAGCGGCTGCCCGGCGACGCCGACCCGCTCGACGCGGTGGTCGCGGTGCACGCCGAGCAGCAGCGGCTGGCCGCCACGCTGCCGCACGCCGACCGGCTGCGGCTGCTGTTCGCAGCCGAGTCCGCCAGCGCGCTGGCCGCCGCCGAGATGACGCACTTCGGCCTGCCCTGGCGCGCGGACGTGCACGAGAAGCTGCTGGTGGACACGCTGGGCCCGCGGCCGGCCAACGGCGCCCGCCCGGCCAGGCTGGCCGAGCTGGCCGATCGCATCACGGCGGCGTTCGGCGGCAAGCAGGTCAACCCCGACCACCCGCCCGGCATCGTGCGCGCGTTCGCCCGCGAGGGCATCGACGTCCCGTCGGCGCGGGCGTGGGTGCTCAAGGGCATCGACCACCCGGCCGTGGGGCCGCTGCTGGAGTACAAGGAACTGGCCCGGCTGTGGGTGGCGCACGGCTGGTCGTGGCTGGACGCCTGGGTGGCCGACGGCCGGTTCCGGCCGGACTACGTGGTGGGCGGCGTGGTGTCCGGGCGGTGGGCCACCCGCGGCGGTGCCGCGTTGCAGATCCCGCGCACCCTGCGCACGGCGGTGCGGGCCGATCCGGGGTGGAAGCTGGTCGCGGCGGACGCGGCGCAGTTGGAGCCCCGGGTGCTGGCGGCGCTGTCGAACGACCACGAGTTCGCCGAGGTGTCCACGGACGACGACCTCTACACGTCGCTGGCCGCGGAGGCGTTCGACGGCGACCGGGCCAAGGCGAAGCTCGCCATGCTGTCCGCGATGTACGGCGGCACGGGCGGCAACGCGGCTCCGGCCATGGCGGTGCTGCGCCGCCGCTTCCCCGAGGCCGTCGGGTACGTGGAGGCCGCCGCGCTGGCGGGCGAGCAGGGTCGGGTGGTGCGCTCGCGGCTCGGCCGCACGAGCCCGCCGCCGTCGGACGCGTGGCACGAGGCGACCGGCAGCACCGACGACGGCGAGGACGCGGTGCGCCAGTCCCGGCGGGCGGCCCGGGACTGGGGCCGGTTCACCCGCAACTTCGTGGTGCAGGCCAGCGCGGCGGACTGGACGGCGGCGTTGCTGGGCGTGCTGCGGCGGCGGCTGCACCGGTCGGCGCGCGGCGCGCACCTGGTGTTCTTCCAGCACGACGAGGTGCTCGTGCACTGCCCGGCGGACCTGGCCGAGGTGGTGTGCGCGGAGGTGACCGCGGCGGGCGAGGAGGCGTCGCGGCTGGTGTTCGGCGCGACACCGGTCCGCTTCCCGCTCAAAGCCGTGCCCGTGGACTCCTACGCGGACGCCAAGTAGCGGCTTTTGCGCCGTTCGGTCGCTTGAACGATCTCCGTGAGAGCGCTCTCATGAAGTGACGTGCCGAACGCTGGAGAACAGTGACAAGGAGGTCACCGCTCATGGAGTTCAGCCCGAGCAGACGACGACGCGTCCTCACGGCCGCGGCCGCCCTCATCACCGCCGTGCCGCTCGCGGTCGTCGCCACGATCGCCGACGCCTCGGTCCCGTCCACCCCGTCGGGCTGGACGTTGCAGTGGAGCGACGACTTCAACGGGGCGGCGAACACGCTGCCGTCGTCCTCGAACTGGATCTTCGACCTCGGCCACGGCTACCCCGGCGGCCCCGGGAACTGGGGCACCGGCGAGATCCAGAACTACACCAACAGCACGAACAACATCAAGCTGGACGGCTCGGGCAACCTGCGCATCACCGCCCTGCGCGACGGCTCGGGCAACTGGACGTCCGCCCGCGTCGAGACCCAGCGGTCGAACTTCCGCCCGCCGGCGGGCGGCAAGCTCGCCATCGAGGGCCGCATCCAGATGCCCAACGTCACCGGCTCGGCCGCGCTCGGCTACTGGCCCGCGTTCTGGGCGCTCGGCTCGCCCTACCGCGGCAACTACTGGAACTGGCCCGCCATCGGCGAGTTCGACATCATGGAGAACGTCAACGGCATCAACTCCGTCTGGGGCGTGCTGCACTGCGGCGTGAACCCCGGCGGGCCGTGCAACGAGACCAACGGCCTCGGCGCGAGCCGCGCGTGCCCCGGCTCCACGTGCCAGTCGGCGTTCCACACCTACCGGTTCGAGTGGGACGAGAGCTCCTCGCCCAAGGCGTTGCGCTGGTACGTGGACGGCCAGCAGTTCCACAGCGTCACGCAGAGCCAGCTCGACGCGACCACGTGGAACAACATGACCGGCCACGCGGGCTACTTCCTGCTGCTGAACCTGGCCATGGGCGGCGCGTTCCCCAACGGCGTCGCGGGCACCGGCACGCCCACCTCGGCGACCCAGTCCGGCCACTCGCTGGTGGTGGACTACGTGGCGGTGTGGACGGCGGGCGGCGGCACGCAGCCCACGACCACGACGACCACCCCGCCCGGCGGCAGCGGCTGGGACGCGTTCGCCGACATCCAGGCCGAGCAGGCCACGTCGCGGTCCGGCGGTTTCCTCGAAGCCGGTGACGGCGGCCAGACCGTGGCGCAGTTGCGCAACGGCGACTCGCTGCGGTTCTCCGGCGTCCGGTTCGGCTCGCGCACGGCCACCCAGTTCGTCGCACGGGCCGCGTCCGGCGCGTCCGGCGGGGTGAGCGGCCTGGTCGAGGTGCGGCTGGACAGCCCGACCGCGGCGCCGATCGGCAGCTTCGCCATCGCCGACACCGGCGGCTGGCAGAGCTGGCGCACGGTGCCCGCGAACATCTCGGGCGTCACCGGAACGCACGACGTCTACGTCACGTTCACCAGCGGCCAGCCCGCGCCGTACGTGAGCGTGAACTGGGTCCGGTTCGGCACCTGAGCCTGTAGTGGCGGACCGCGCGCACGTCCTCCCGCGCGGTCCGCCACTACCATCGGTCACGTGTACGCGGAACGCCCGTTCCCCGGTCTGGCCTGCGCGTGGCGCCGGACCACGTCCTCGGCCGCCGTGGGGCGGGTCGTGCCGGACGGGTGCACCGACATCATCTACTCGGCCGCTTCCGGCCGGGTGTTCGTGGCCGGGCCGGACACGGTCGGGCACGTGACGTCCATGGAGCCCGGCACGCTGTTCGGCGTGCGGTTCGGGCCCGGCCTGGGGCCGTCGGCGTTCGGCGTGCCCGCGGTGGAGCTGCGTGACCTGCGCGTTCCGCTGTCCGAGGTCTGGGGACCGTCGGCCCGCCTGGAGGACGCCCTCGGTGCGGCGGAGGACCCGTGCGAGGTGCTGGCCTCGGCCGCCTTGGCGCGGCTGAGGGAGACGCCGCCGGACCCCGTGGTGGGCGTCATCGCGTCGTCCTCGGGGAGCGTCGGCGACCTGGCCCGGTCGCTCGGCCTGAGCACCCGGCAGCTGCACCGGCGCAGCCTGGCCGCGTTCGGCTACGGCCCCAAGGTGCTGCACCGCGTGCTGCGGTTCGACCGGGCGGTCAAGCTGGCGTGGGACGGCGTGCCGTTCGCCGAGATCGCCCACCGCACCGGTTACGCGGACCAGGCGCACCTGTCACGCGAGGTGCGCGAGCTGGCCGGCGTGCCGCTGGGTCAGCTGATCCGGTCGTAGGCGCGCAGGGTCAGCAACGCCTCGATGGTCACGATCGGTCGCCACTCGTAGGTCGTCACCGGGGTCCACGCGGCCCACGGGAACGTCCACCCGCCGTCGTCCTGCTGCGCCGCGGCCAGCGCGTCGAGGTCCCGGGCGATCTCGTCGTCCGTGAACCAGCGCAGGGCCAGGCTGTCGGGCGTCGGCGCGTAGTGGTGCGGCGTGTGCGTCTCCCCCGCCGCGTAACCCTCCGTCTGACGCCCGTCGCCCAGGTCGACCAGCCCCTGCTCGCGCACCAACGCGCCCAACCGCTCCGCCTCCCGTTCCGCCCTCGGTCGGTCGGGCACGTGGTCGAGGAAGCGCGCGCAGGCGTTGGCCTCGTACGGGTGCGACTTGGTCAGCTCGGCGATGCGCTGCCAGCAGAAGTCCGTGGCGCGGTCCAGCCACGCGTGCCGGACGCCCATCCGGTGCAGGACGCTCGCCAGCAGGCCCGTGACCAGCAGGTCGCTGTCGCCGGACGGCTGCCACCAGGGTGCCCGCAGGCCGTCGCGCCCGGTGTCCAGGCAGTTCGGCACGCCGCCGTCCGCGTTGGTGACCGTGGTGAGGAAATCGCACGCGCGCTCGGCGTGATCGGTCACCCCGACCTCCGCGAGCAGCGACAACGCCGTGAAGGTGTGCAACGGCTGGCTCTCGGGCCCACGCCCGTCGGGCTCCAACGCGTGCCCGAAACCGCCGTCCTCGTTGCGGTACGCCAGCACGGCCACCGCCACCGCGTCGCCGGGCCCACCGTCGAAGAGGTACCGGAACCGCCGCTGCTCCAGGACGCGCGCGTTCAGCCAGGTGAAGGAACGAGCTGCTTCGATCATGCGCCCGACCGTAGGCCCGCCACCGGGCCGCCGTCTTGAACGGATCGGACGCGTCCATCCCCCAGCAGGAGTAACCGTCCCGATAGTCCCAACGTGGCGAGGACCCTGTGCCATCATCACTCGGGGCAGTTCAGCGCGAGGGGAGCACGACGATGTTGGACGCCGAGGGGGGCGGGGGCGCCGCGCAGATCGGGTTCGTCGCGGACACGGTGTCGGCCGGCCCGGCGGGTGCGGGTCTGGTGGCGAGCCAGACGTACTTCAGGGTCGACCTGTCTCAGGTGCAGAAGCTGGTCGACGGTCTGGCGGATGCGCGCGACCGGCTTCAAGAGCTGTACGACACCACCGTGAGGTCCGTGATCACCGGGCCGCCCGGCAAGGACCCGTACAGCGAGTCGGCGGCAACGACGATCCAGCAGACCGCCGGGCCCGACCCCGGTGGCTACGCCTGGGCCAACTCGCGGGCGATCGAGGCCCTCAACACCACGATGCAGAACATCCAAGCTTCCCTGGACAGCTACAAGAACCAGGATCAGGCAACCACTGACGCCTTCAACGGCGGAGGGGATCAGTCGTGAGGCGAGCAGTGCCGGTAATCCTCTCCGCGACGATCCTCGTGGTCGCGTCGGGTTGCACGTCCAAGGACGGCGGCACCCCGTCGCCGGAAGCCACCACGAGCACCTCCGCAAGGGCCACCACGACGTCGGCGGCAGCGGGCGAGGTCCCGGCCATCACCGGTCCGGAGCTGGACCTCACCAAGTTCGACACCCCTTGCGCGATGCTGAAGAACGATCAACTCGCCGCGCGCGGCGTGACCAAGGCCGGCACCGAACGCACGGACTCGACCGGCACGATCTGCCAGTGGTACCCGGACGAGCGCGCGCTCGGCACCAGTTTCGTCGTCGCCTTGCTGGACAAGGCCCGGGGATTGGACGGCGTCTACGCCAACCGGGAGGACCTGCCGGTGTTCAAGCCGACGCAGGTCGCCGGGTACCCGGCCGTCAACACCGACACGACCGATGCCGCCCACGGCGCGTGCACGACCGCGGTCGGGGTGGCCAAGGGTGAAGGCTTCGCGGTGCAGGTTCGGGTGAACGACAAGAAGCTGCCCGGGTACACCGACCCGTGCTCCGTGTCCGGCGAGATCGCGGAAACCGTGGTCGGGAACCTGAAGGGGTAGGACATGGCAGGCGATGTCGACAGCGATGGCATGGGTCTCCTGAACATGTGCGTCGCCCCGGAGCAGATCTACCGCTGGTTCCAAGAGGGCAAAGGGCCGGAGCAGACCACGGACGCCAGCCGGGAGGCGTGGGTGGGGATCTCCACCGGCCACGCCCAGATCAGCGAGCTGATCAACCAGGCGGTCCGGGCATCCGGAGCTGTTTGGGAAGGCAGCGCAGGCGACTCGGCCCGCGCGAACACCACGCCGTTGGCCAGTTGGTCGGACGTGACCAGCGGGCTCGCCACGACGGCGGGCGACAACACCGGCGAGATCAGCCGCGCGTTCCGCGAGGCCAGGGGCAGCGTGCAGGAGCCCGTCACGGTGCCGGACAAGCCCTGGTACAACGACGCCATCCCGTGGAACACCGACTACGACGACAAGGTCGAGCAGAGCCAGCAGGTCAACACGCACAACGTCGAGGTGCTGAACCGCTACGGCAGCTCCACGACCTCTGCCAGTGACTCGATGCCGTGGTTCCCGGAGCCGGACGCGATGAACGGGAGCATCGACGACAAAGAGGAAATCGTCATCCCGCCGCCCAAACCCGGCAAGGAAGAGCCCCACAACACGGGCGAGAACAACAACAACGTCAACAACACCAGCGTCGACCGCAACGGCACGGGGACGACCAAGCCGACGTGGACCGAGCCGACCATCCCGCCGCCCGGCACGACGGACACGACCAGGCCGTCGTGGGTGCAGCCCGACCCCACCCAGCCCAAGCCCGACATCGGGTACCGGCCGCCGCCGCTGCCGTCGGACACGCGGTTGCCGAACGATCCCCGGTTGCCCTACGACCCGCGGCTGCCGTACGACCCCCGCAACCCGAACGACCCGCGCAACCCCAACAACCCGCGCAACCGGCCACCGACCACGCCACCCGGCGTGCCGCGCGTCCCCGGTGGCGGCCCCGGCATGCCCGGTGGCGGCGGCGGACGTGGTGGGGGCGGCGGTGGTGGCGCCGGTGGCATGGGCGCCGGCCGGATCCCCGGCATGGGCGGCGGGCCCGGTGGCATGGGCGGCGGGTTCGGTCCCGGCGGCACGTCCGGCGCGCTGGGTCACGGCGAGGGTCGCGGTGGCTTCGGGCCCGGCGGCGCGGGCGGGTTCGGGCCCGGTGGCGCGGCCGGTGGACGTGGTGGCGCCGGAGCCGGTGGCATGGGCGGCGCCGGTGCCCGTGGCGAGGGTGACGAGGACAAGGAGCACAAGTCCGCCTCGTACCTGCAGGAGACCGAGGACATCTTCGGCGACGGCACGATGGTGGCCCCACCGGTCATCGGTGAATAGCTCGGACAGGGGGGAACGTGCTGCGCACCAAGGTGGCGATCCCGGTCGTCGCGCTCTACAACGCCTGGCAGGCCGAAGGTCTGCCGACGCTGCACAACGCCTTGCTGGCCCGGGTCGACTTCGACGGCGACCAGGTCGCCGAGGGTGACGTCACGGTCCTGGGCGACCTCGCCCGTCGCGGCTGGGCCGAGCTGGAACGGCTCGGCCTCGCCCGCGGCAGGCAGGTGCACGCCGACCTGGGCCGGTCGTTGCGCCTGATCGCCAACGCGAGCGCCGAGTACTACGCGTTCTTCAACCAGGGCGACGACGAGACGCGCAGCGCCCTGGTGGTGCAGTCCGGTGACGACGCGCTGCGCGTGGTGCTGCGGGCGGACAAGCACTTCGTGCTGGAGCCCGTGCGGGCCGAGGACGTCGTGCCGTCGCTGGTGTCCGCGCTGCCGGAGGCGAAGCCGGGGCGTGGCGGCGTGATCTCGCTGCCCGCGGACGCGTTGAGCGACAAGCCGCGCCAACCCCGGCCGGACGAGGACGGCGGGTCGTTCCTGCAGGCCAGCAGGCCGACCGGGGCGCACGTGGCCGAGGTGCAGCAGGTGCGCAAGCTGCTCGCCGAGCAACGCCTGGGCGGCGGCCAGCTGTACGCCGCCCGACGTGACCGGTTCGGGCGCAAGCAGCGGTGCGCGGCGCCGTTGACCTACTTCGACACGATCACCGGCCGCTACCTGACGGCGAAGACGACCGGCGGCGACGGCACGCCGTGGATCACCGTGCAGCCGGCCGACTTCACCACCGTGCAGGACCGGTTGCGGCGGCTCAGCGCCGACGCAGCACCTCGCGGTTGAGCTCGGCCGGGCTGCGGTGCCCGGACAGGCCCAGGGTCAGGTCGAAGTCGGCGAGCAGGCCGCGCAGCACGTGCCGGACGCCGACCTGACCGCCGTGCGCCAGGCCGTAGGCGAACGGACGGCCCACCAGCACGGCCTTCGCGCCCAGCGCCAGCGCCTTGACGATGTCCGCGCCACCGCGGATGCCGGAGTCGAACAGCACCTCGACCTGCTCGCCGACGGCGTCCGCGATCTCCGGCAGCACCTCCAGCGACCCGACCGCGCCGTCCACCTGCCGTCCGCCGTGGTTGGACACCACGATCCCGTCCACACCCGCGTCCACGGCCTTGCGCGCGTCGTCCACGTGCTGGATGCCCTTGAGCACGATCGGCCCGTCCCAGTGCTCGCGCAGGAACGACAACTGGTCCCACGACTTGTCGGTGCCGGTGAACAGCTGCACCCACCGCAGGATCGCCATCGGCAGGTCCTCCTCGGGTGACGCGGCCAGTCCCGCCCGGAACGCCGGGTCGGAGAACGGGATCGCCGTGCCGATCGCGCGCAGGAACGGCAGGTAGGACCGGTCGAGGTCGTGCGGCCGCCACGCGAGCGTCCACGTGTCGAGCGTGACGACGAGGACGCGGTACCCGGCCTTGCGCGCCCGGTCGAGGATGCTCGCCGCCACGTCCGGGTCGTTGGGCCAGTAGAGCTGGAACCAGCGCGCCGCGTCACCGGCCGCCTCGGCGACCTCCTCGATCGTGTGCGAGGACGCCGTGGACAGCACGAACGGCACGCCCAACTCGGCCGCAGCCCGCGCGGTCGCCAGTTCACCGTCCGGGTGCAGGATCGACTGCACGCCGACCGGCGCCAACAACACCGGTGCCGGCATGTCGGTGCCCAGCAACGACGTCCCGAGGTGCCGCTCGGTGGCGTTGGTGAGCATCCGCGGCACGATCCGCCAGTCGTCGAACGCCTCCCGGTTCGCCCGAGCCGTCGCACCCCCACCGGCCGCGCCCGCCACGTACCAGAACGGCCCGGGCCCGAGCCGTTCCCGGGCGGACGCCTCCAGCGCCTCGGGGTCGGTGGTGAACGGCGGCACGTTCCCCGCCAGGCCTTGCAGGTAGATCTCGTTCTGGTAGGCAGCGAACTGACCAGTCACTTTGTGCCCCATCCCCCGCTCAGGCCGTCTACAGGCCGTCTGCGGAACCGTCCGCGTCGTCAGTCTGCGGATCATGCTCGTGCTCGCCCACGTCGCCCGCAAGCTTTAGGTTCGATCGCTCTTGCTCCGGTAAACACAACAACAATCTAAGACGAGCAAAGACTTCTGATATTTACGCGTCGCCAACACCAAATTTCGATGACTGCTAACAATTAGGCAATCGGGCCGGAAGGTTTACGCCATTGAAGATCAGCGATGGGATGGTTCGCGAGAAAACATCCCTAGATCTGGACTTTTCCGGTTCTTGACAAATAGTGCGCCGCACCACATCGTCTTGACGGAAGATAAACGGTTTGCGCGATCCTCTCTCAAGCAAAGTCAAGTCATGATCTCCAGCCTGAAGAACCCACCCCACGTATGCAACATCCTTGACTTCAACTCGCTCCAGCGGAATCCAGCGAGCCGTTTCAACGAAGGAGGCAAAGAGTATAAAGGCAGCCAGTATGATGCCCCCCGAAGCTCTCACCACAAGCCCCGCGGAAGGATGCACGAACCAGCGCCAGATTCCGCTTTCACCGTTCAACACACCTTCTTTCACCATACCCCTCGTCTTCGCCACAAGAGATACAAGTCCCATTGACTGGACAAGGAACACGATCGTGGCGACAACGGCTGACAGCGGAAAGAAAAGGATAGTCGCCATAAGGTGCGCAAGCAGAGCAAGCAGATGCGGACCAGGAATTAGAGCACCTAGATCTACATCCGGATCCGCCAGGTACACGGCCAGTGCAAGCGGAAGAAACGAGAAAGAGTTCAGGAAGACACTGAATGCTACGTTGACGATATCTAGATTGCGGACCACGACAGGTAAGACCGTTGAATCATAATCAACAAGCACTAAGACATTGAATGTCGCAATCAACAAGGGAACCGCCGTCGCAACCAAAGCAAGAAATTCAACACGCTTAATCATGCTTTCAGGTTTTTCCGACATCGCTTCATCTAACACCGTCGCCGCCATCCACTCCAGACCTCTCCAGCGAACCCTCAAGCACACGATCGACAGCCTTTCGGGTGCGATCACTGCTAGAGGGCAGGAGGTGCGTGTAGACCCGCATCGTGAAGGCCGGGTCGGAGTGCCCCAGCCACTCGGCGAGCGCCCTGATCGACTCGCCAGCGTCCAGGAGCACCGAGGCGTAGAAGTGCCGCAGCGCGTGCATCCCGTCCTGCTGTGGCACCCGCGTGACCTTCGCCCGATCGAGGGCGGGCGTCCACACGTACTGGTTGAACCCGTCCCGCCGGATCGGGTTGCCGTCCTTGTTGACCAAGATCAGCGAGACCGTCTCCGGCTCCCCGTCCGGCTCCTTCCACGGCAAGGTCACCTCGACCGGCGGGAACTCCTCCACGTAGGCGTCCAGGTCCCGCAGGACGCTGTCCGGCAGGGGCACGTCCCTCTCCTTGCCGCCCTTGGGAGGCGCGAACACCTGCACGTTGTCCACGACGCGCACTTGCCGAACGACGTGCGGCACCTTCTCGTCGCGGTCGACGTCGTCCATCGAGAGCCCGAAGACCTCGCCCTGACGCAGGCCGCAACCAGCCGCGAGCGGAACGACGATCTTGTACTTGGCCGTCAACGCGAGTCGGACAGCCGCCAGCTTGCCCGCCGACCAGGGCACGATCTTGCGCCTGTCCGGCTGCGGTCGAGTCACGCTCTTGGCCTTGCACGGGTTCTCACTGATCTTCTTGTCGTCAATCGCGGCGTTCAAGATCGCTGAAACATGGACGAACGTGACCGCACGCGTTCCACCGGCGAGCTTCTTCTGCTGCAAGGTGCGCAACCAACCACGAATGTGCGTCGGAAGAATCGAACCAATCTCCCTGTCACCGATGTATGGATAGACCAGCTTCTTCAGCCTCCGCTCTACAGCGTTCCGCGTACTGCCGTCGAACGCTTGATCTTGCAGCCATGCGTCCGCGTAGACGCGGAATGACACCTTGCCCGCCTCAGGATCGAGGTACGTGCCGGTCCGCTTCTCGTTCTCGACCTTGAGCAGGAACGCCTCAGCCGCACCGCGCTGCTTGTCCGGAAAGCTCTTGCTGCGCTCCTGCCCTGACGGGTCGACGTAGCGGACCTTGTACCGCATCCCGACACCGTGGAGTTCGGTTCTCTCTCGCACCGGCTTGCCCTTGCCGTCCAGCACAGGCCTGCCGGACTCGTCCGACTTCGGCCGCCACCAGCGGTCTTGGATGTGCCCCATGACAGTCTTCTCCTGTCGATCGAATTACCGAAGATCAGGCGGCGTTCTCGTCCGCTTGGTCAGCCCACGCCCGCACCTTGGCCGGGACGTATCGGAGGTACTTCCCCACCTTCTTCACGGGCGGCCCGATGCGCTGCCACTTCCACTGGTAAAGGGTTTTGACCGGAACGCCGAGGAACGCCGATACCTCGTCCACACCCCAGAGCGGTTCGATTTCAGTCATGACTTCCCCCCACGGTTGTCAAGCTGCTAGCGAAGTTGCCGAAAGATCCGGAGGTTCACCGGCCGCGAGCATTGCCCGGTCGTACTCCGCCTTCCACCGCGTTCGTTCTGCGATGGCGTGCATGAGCTGGTGCGCGCGTGGTGGCACGTTGGGGTCGCCTGGCCGGACCTTGTGCCAGACGAGCTGTGACGTGTCGGGTTCCGGCTTCTCGATGCCCACCGCTTTCAGTGCCTCGATGACGAAGCGCTTCCGGTCAGCGCGATGGTCGGCCAGCGTCTTGCCCGACCACTTCCGCGACACCAGCACCCGCCGACCCGGCAGGCCGAGCGTGGTGCGGCGGTGCGCACGTCCCTTGCAGTGGCCCGGAGTGGTCCGAGAGCCGACGCCACGCGGTTGTACGCCGTAGAGCAGCCAGACCGGGCAGCGGTCGGAGCAGGGCGTCACGGCCAGCTCCTCCGCCAGGCGGTCAGCGTGCCGGCGTTGCCGGTCGGTGGACTGCTCGACCACCTCACCGATGGACTTGGTGAGGTACTTGGTCAGGTAGCCGATGTGGCGTCCGGCCTCCTCCGAGCCGCCGAGGATGCCCTTGGAGTGGACCTGGCGGCCGAAGGTCACCACGTGGGCCGGTTCGTCCACAGCCTCGACCGCGTCCGCCCATGCTGTCAGCGGCTGCCGGGTGTCCGGGTCGACGAACGCTTCCGTCCGCGCGTCCCAGACCGGCAGGTGGTCACTGCCGTACACGCGCTCGTCGTGGTTGGGCCACCAGATCTGGTGGTAGGTGGCCGCCGTGACGAGTCGGATGGTCTCGTGCGGGATCGAACCGCGGATTGCCGCATGGAGGTGGGGCGCCGCTCGCTTCTGCGGCTCGACCGTGGCGAAGTACTGCACGTCCCAGCCGACGACCCGGCGCAGGTTCTGCCACCACCGATCCACCAGCGACGCGAAGTGCACCGCGTCCCGAGCCGCCCGCCGGTAGTCATAGGTGTCCGGGTCAACCGGCGTTCCGTCGTCGCGCACCCGCCCGTAGGTGTCGAGGGTGAGCGTGACGAACATCGAGGGCCGGAACCCTCCCGCGTACTCCCGGCCCACGGTCCGCTTCTCCACGCGCCGTCGAGGCAGGTTCGGCGCGTCCTGCCGACGCTTGGTCGACCGCTTCACCGGCCGCTTGCCAGGTGCGTCGGGCGAGGGAAAGCGGCCCCGGACACCGAGTTGCCGAAGTTCGGCGTCGACGCTGTGGATCTCCTCCCGCAGCTCGTCAGCGTCGCCCGCCTCACCGGTCTCGACCGCTTCCCGGTATGCCTTGACCAGGTCCGCCCGGAACGTCAGGAGCTCCTTCTGGTCTTCAGTCGGCGCGGTCGGGGTGAAGTCGGGTTCCTCGGCCATGTGCCAGCCCTCACGGCACTGGACCATCCGCAAGGCCTTGGCCTTCTTGGCGCACGGCGCACAGACGCTTTCGACCGTCGACCCGCAGGGCACTGCCACGTAGCGGACTTCGAAGGTGGCCCGGTCCTCCACTTCCATCGTGAAGGGCCGGACGCAGACGCCGTACTTCTCGGCGGCAGCCTTGGCCACGTCCAGGGCGATGGGCTGACGCATTCGCTCCGCGCGAGTCTCGCCGCTCATGCCGCCGTCCTCCCTTCGGTGCCGCCCGGTTGGTTGGGGAAGTCGTGCACAGTCGCGTTAGCCAGGTAGACGCCAAGCTCGACAAGATCGGCGTCGGTGACGTGGAAGGCCCGAGCCCGTTCCGGTTCCCGCTGCCCGTCGTGCTTGACCCACGCGACGCCGGGCGTGTTCTCGCTGATCTCATGGGCCGCCGCGCCGCGCTGCCGGACGCCATCACCGAGGACCATGTCCACCTGTTGCGGCTCATCCAGGCGCAGCGCCACGCGGGTGCTGAACAAGTGCCGGAACCCGACGACCTCCTTACGCGGGTCCTGCACGAGGCCCACGACGGCGTAGCCGGGTGCGCGGCCTTGTGAGGTGATGGTCTGGATAGCCCGCACGGCTCGTTCGCGGAGCTGCTTGTCCGGCTGGTAGGCGATCAGGTCCGCCAGCTCGTCCACCACCAGGACCGTGAACGGCTCCCCCGTCGACCGCGCCCACAGCCGCCGGACACCCCGGTATCGCGTCGCCCGCTCTTTGACCCCTGCGGCGATTTCTTCAAGCAGGGCAACGGCTTCCGGCCCGTTGTCGTACACGACCCGGTCGAAGGCGTCGGGACATTGACCGAGTTCCATCCCGCCCTTCGGGTCGATCCCCACGAGCCGCACCAACCCCGTCCGGATGGCCGGGGCGAGCTGCCAAACCAGCGACCAGAGCACCGATCCCTTGCCCGCACCCGGCACGCCGACCACGAGCACCTGAGACCCGAGCAGGCGCAGTCGCCACGGCTTGCCCGCCTCCGTCCTGCCCACCACCACCCGCTTGAGATCCACCTCGGCATCCGTCAGCGCGGGCACGGTCAGGGGGCGCAGCAGCGGGTCACGGTGGACGAAGTCCAGCTCGATCAACCGAGGCCGCAGCACCCGGACCCGGCATGAGCGAGCACCGAACGAGTGCGCCAAGCCGTCCCGCCGCAGCTCCCACGCCTCCGGCGACTGGGCAGGCACCATCCGCACCCGGACCCGGTCCCGCCAGCCGTCCGACCGGACCCGCCGCAGTTTCGGCCGGAACTCACGCCCCCGGTCCCGCTTGGCCAGGTCGGCAAGGCGCATCACCGACCGCCACCGGGGCACGTACACGGTGGCGCGTCGCCACTCGGTCAGCAGCCGGTACCAGCCGTGGCGTAGGAACGACCCACGATCCAATCCGGCCCAGATGGTCAGGGCAGCGACCAGCGACAACAACGCCAGCACCAGCGGCGAGAGCCCGAACCGCCACCAGCACCAGGCCGCCGACGCCGGCACCAACGTGACCACCGGATACCGGACGACAACGAGCACCAGGCGCACGACGCCGACCAGGCCCAGCCACACCGCGACCACCAGCAGAGCCAGCCACTTCGCCTTACCGGGCACCAGTGCCCACCACGGCACCCGAGGCCGCACACCCTCGAACGGAGCCGGGTCCACCCACTTGCCGCCCATCACGCACGCCCCACCGGGGCGAAGATCAGCGGCAGCCACCCCAGACACGAGCAGCACACGAGCTGGTTGGGCGCGTAGACGCCGAACCGCTTGCACGCCCCGCAGGGGCGACCGTTGGACAGCTTCCACACAGACGGGGCACCGCGCCGACTTGACGCGCGACCCCCACGTACCGATAGCCTTGACATGACCGGAACCCCTTGTATGTCAACAAAAGCGCGCGAGAAACCCCGGTCGATGCGTCGTCGGTGAACTGCTCCAGGCCCGCCAAGACTTGAGGTCCGTTCACCGACGACCACGACCGACAGGTCAGTGATCGTCTTCAGTTGTCACTCGCCAGTGCAGGCGGACACCGCCGCATCCGATGCCCGCCCGCATCACCGGCTAGCTAGTAGTCCAACGGGTCAGGCATCCAGCGCAACCAGGCCGCGAGACCGCCCAGGGTGATCTTGAACCGCGTCTCCTCGCGCTCCTCCCCGCCGTCCTCCCGCCACTCGTGCGCCGTGGCGTGACCGGCCGCGACCAAGTCCAGGCAGGCCAGCCGCACCATCTCCTCAGCCGCGCCCGCCGCCGTCACCAAGTCCTCAACCGTCCACGCTCGCGACGGCACCAGTACCAGTGCATCCGCCACTCGGTACAGCACCGGGAACGAGTAGCCGACCGCCTCACCACTCGCCCGGTCCTCCTCCGACAGGCGCGACCCCATCACCGGAACCAACCGCGGATCACGCCACATGTCCGCATCCCGCAACCACTCGTGCGCCACGACCGGCCCGCCCCAATAGGCGAGCCCTTCCGGTGAGAGTCGGTGCCGGTGTACGGACAGCGCTCCCTGCAACGTCTCCCGGTCGACCGTCACGTGACCCAGCTCGACCAGGTCGTTGCAGATGTGGCGCACCACCGAGTACGGCAGCTCCACGGACCGCGCCAACGAGCGCAACGACCACTCCTCGTGCGGGTAGCCGACGAGCCGGCGCATCACCGCCTCGAACATGAACGACGTGTACCCGGCATGGGACAACTGCTCCAACGGCAGACCGTCACGCACCACCCGGACCAGGCCCGCACCGTCACCACCGGACCGACGACGAGTCCGCTCCACAGCCTGATCAATGCTCATCCGACTCAACCCCCTCAGCCTTGGCACCCTCACGCTTGGCCCAATACAGCGCCTCGTGGTGGTGACCTCGATCAACTTCCGCGACCCGCGCGTACACCTCGGCCGACCGCCGGTAGAACTCCCGCCACACCTCAGGCGGCGCATCCGGCGCGGGCATCAGGTGCGTCAACGCCTCGTGGGCGTCCTTGAGCAACGTCACCGCGTACGCCGCCGCCCACCGGTCAGACTTGGTCCTCGCCACGACCGCTCACCCCCTCGACCGGCGCGTGAGCACGATGACCACCGGCCTGCCGATCACCACCCGCAACGCGCTCGTTGACGTCGGCCTGGTGGTCGAACGTCTCGGCCGCGTGCAGCGCCGCCGCCTTGGCCCACCACGGCGTGCTCTCCAATGCCGCGAGCTGCCGCCACAACCACGCCACCCGCCGATAGGTCGGCGCGATCCGAGCCGCAGCCGCCGGGTCATCGGCAGCGACGTACCGGTTCGCCTCGTGCGCCTGCGTGTAGGCCCGGTACGCCGCCTGCCACTGCACGGTCAGTTGCTGAAGATCCGACACGGCTCACGCGGCCTTGGCCTCGGCGCTGCCACCGTTCGACTTGCCACCGGCCGGAGCCGAACCCGCCGACCTCCCCGCCGACCGGAACCCGGTCGCCCGGAACAGGAACGACTGGTACTTGAACTCCCCGTTGCCCGCGATGCGAGGCTCAGCCGTCAGACCGTCCAACTCGACCGGCCGCATCCCCGGCAGCACTTCCCCGGTGGTCGGCACCGGCTGAACATCGGCCAAGAGCGTGATCTCGAAGCTCTTGCGCTTGGCGTTGGGCTCGTGCGGGTCGGTGACCGTGACCTTCCACTGCCGCTTACCGGTCGCCTCGTCCACCCGCTGACGCACCGGCCGACCGGCCGCCCTCTCGTCACGAGTCTGGTACTCGGTGTCCGGCATGACCTCCCCGACCATCACCAGGCCCTGCGGGAACGCGTCATCGAACGAGACAGGGAACCGGTACCCCTTGCTGATCGCCATCGGCTTCACTCCTCTGACTGGTGCAGCTCTCTCGCGGCTTGCCCATTCAGATTCGTTGGCCAATGGTCCCGTCCCAGGTCCGCAGCGGTCTCACCTGCCGCGTACCGGCCGCGTGTCGATCTCAAAGAGTCTCGTCTTGGTCTCGTCCCGGTGCTAGCCTCGGCCGACGGAACCACGTGGGGGGAGACCACATGGCCACAGAGTCCACTCTCTTGAGAGTCCTGCTCAGGCAACGCCACATGCAGGGCTACCGCACCTTCTGCAAGGAGTACGACCGCGTCGCCAAGCAACTCGACACCGACCTGATCGGCCGCTACCCCAGCAAGGCTCAGTTCTACCGCTGGCTGTCCGGCGACCTACTCGGCCTGCCCTACGCCGACCACTGCCGCATCCTCGAAAAGATGTTCCCGGGCTGGACCGCCGAGCAGCTGCTCACCCCACACGAGGGTGACACGGACAGCCTCATCACGCCGCCCCAACGCCCCGCGGCTTCCACCCACCCGGTGCCGCGCCCGGTCCAGATGCCCCAACAGGCTCGACTGGCCGACGTCACCGCTGTCTACCCCAGCCGAACCGAGTTCCTGCACAACGTCACCCCACGCGACCTCTTTGAAGGCGCGAAGACGATCGACATCGCAGGCCTGTCCCTCAACGTCCTGTGCCAGCAGTACTCCGACAAGGCCCTACTCGATTCCATCGAGACCGGCACCATCATCAAGGCCCTCTTCCTCGACCCCAACGGCCACAACATCACCGCCCGCGAACACGAAGAGGGCCTACCCGAAGGCCACCTCTCCATGCTCACCCGCCTCAACATCGAGGCCCTACGCCGAGTCGGAGCCAAGATCTCACCCGACGCGCGCGGCCAGCTCCACATCCGCGTCTACGACGAACCGCTCCGCTACAACATCCTCATCACCGACCAGACCAAGTGCGTGGTCCAGCCCTACTTGCCCGATGCCCGAGGCGTCGAGTCCCCTACGCTCGTGATCGAGAAGGATGACGCCGTACCTGGCCTGTTCGCCACCTTCTCCCAGGTGTTCGACTCCATGTGGAACCGCGCAAAGGAGACCGAGTGAAGCGACCTCTCGACCAACTGGCCGAGATTGCACAGGAAGCGGTAGGAATCGGCACACAATTGATCAAGCGCAGTCGACCCAAGACTGTAACAGAAAAAGTCGATCGGGACACCTACACCGACGTCGACGTACAGATAGAGCGTGCAGTACGCGCATATTTGGCCGAAGCCACACCCGACATCGGATTCATTGGAGAGGAAGAGGGCCGCAGCGTTTCTATCTCGAATGAGAATAGATACTGGACGCTAGACCCGATCGACGGGACCGCAAACTACGTTCACGGCCTCCCACTGTGCGCGGTGCAGATAGCCCTAATCATCGATGAGACGACCACCGTAGCCGCGATCGACCTTCCATACATGGATAGCAGGTACATCGCCACACTGGGGCATGGATCGTACGTAAACGGTACGAGAATGCGCATCAGTGGAACGACGTCACTATCGAAATCGATAGTATCCATCGGCGATTATGCAACAGGCTCCGACTCGGAAAGTCGAAATAGGCCGCGCTTCAAGCTAACTTCGGAACTCGCGCAAAAAGTGGAAAGAATCCGCATGTTTGGTTCTGCGGCACATGACCTAGTATGGATGGCAGAAGGGAAAACCGATGCTACAGTAATTCTATCCAATAACATTCTTGACATTGCCCCGGGAGCCTTGATAGCACGAGAAGCCGGAGCCCGCGTTGGCGACACGGATAACGACGAGTACAGCACAAAATCGCCGAACATAATAGCAGCCACCCCTGGCGTCTACTCCGATATCGCGCGCCTAGTTACTACAAGTCTGCGTTACTTCGACATCAATACGTCTGACGAGAATGTCCCGCCCCTATGACAACCAGTTAGCAGGGATCAACGCAACAGAGCCTCGCCAGTTGTCAACTACGGCGTCACGAAACCATTCGTCGGCTAGATTTGCGTGATCGCAGACAATGATCTGCAACTGTCCGTCCAAGCTTTCCACAACACCGTTCATAAGTGAAAATTGCCGACGAACTGCGGACCAATCTGCATCTTCGATGTCGTTAGCATCGATGACCTCCTCTGGAAAGAAGGCTTGAGTCGGCTGATCAAACATGACAAAACGCGGCACCGGACGATCGTTTTCTACGAACCAGCGATGCAGTGCCAGATGAGTGGCAAGGTGATACCCAACCCAATTCTCGGCGCTTCCAACTCGCGTCAACGGCCGACGACCACCCGGCGTCGATGCCGTTACAGTCAAGCGAGCTACATCAAGCTGTACGAAATATTCCGAGTTCTCCAAACGAAGCTCACGCGCATACTGTGTTATATCCTGTCCGATCTCTCGCAGCATGCTAGCAAAAGTCGAATCCGTATCATCGTCCTCGACTAGGTTCTCCAGGCTTTCCATACGGTCTCGCGCTTCACGTTCTGCGCGAGTCAGCGCGGCAATCGCATCTTCCCGCGGAACGCCACGGTGCAACTCCTGCGTGATACGACCCTTAAGAAACGCACGTCGCACACGAAGGTCCGATTCGTCTGACAAAGCTTGGCCTGTCACCGCTGATGAATCCAACTGAGCGGAGATCACCCGGTGACGGCTCGCTAGTTCCTCACGTCGTTGCACAAGTAGGCGCAGGGCCGCATCTCTCCTTGGTTGACTACTATTTGCACTAGCCAGACCTCTTTCAAGGTCATCGACCAACTGATTCAGTTGTGAAATAGTTGGGTCCTCCACCGGCAGCGATTGTGCGCAAAGCGGGCAAATTGAAGTCGCCTCATTCGCTTGTTGCGCAGCGGCCGGAATCAATCCAATAGATCGTAGCCTGCCGGATTGGAAACCGACTTCAGTCGTAAGACCACTATATTCTCGCTGCAAACTTTCAAGGACTGCGATTTGATCAGATACTTCTCGCACTTCGTCGCGGATAGCACGACGTTCGCCAAGAAGTACGTCTCTTTCGCTAACGGTGTCTACGACTCCGTAATTGTCCTGCTCAGTTCCGCTGGCCAGTGCTCGTCGAAGAGTAGCCTCGACATCAAACCCTGACTCGTCAATAATTTCTTCCGGTAGTAGGTTCACGCTGATCGCCTCACGTACGAGAGCTAGCAATCTCTCGTCCTGTACATCAGACTGAGAACGCGCATCATTGAGTTCCCGTAGCGCCCTGCGATGAATTCGGCGCGCCTGGATTAGCTGTTGCCTGAGTAGTGCTTGTTCTGGCCGTGCGGCCCCCAAAAAGTAGGGCAACGTCTCTCGAATGGTAGGCGAAATTCCGTCTTCACCCTGACGATGGAAAAGGAACGATTGACTGGCGATCTCGGTCTGCTTCTGGAAACAGAACAGCAGCGCCTGCCTGACTGATACGTTGAATGTACTCCGCAGGCTGTTAGGGTTGCCTTCTACCCTGAAAGCTTCGATCCCCAACCGCTCGCTCAGTTGCTCTCGAACTACCGTCGTGTCGGCATTCACCTTCAAGTCGGCATAATCCGGCAACCGAAGCGTTTGATCGCCAATCATAATCATGGCGCGATTAGTGCTAGCTGTTTCAGGGTTAGGGCGAGCAAGTACGAGTCGTGTCGTACCGATCTGCACAAGCGTGGCATACCATGCTGAGACATCACTAATAATGCCCGCAGGCAAAGTTACTTCGTCCCGCCCAAGGCAAAATTCCACCAAGTCAAGGACAGCAGACTTGCCAGTCTTCGACTTGCCAGTGAGAATATTTAGCTTGCCCGGCCTGAACTCAAGCTCTCGACGTTGTTCGTTCTTTCCATAAACCGCAATCGCAACTATATGCATGACTAAGGCCTAACGCCGAGGACAGAGTACATTGTGACCGGGTCAATCGAGGCCATCCAACGCCCGCAAAGCTTAGCAGCACGAACCGATTCAGTTATTTCATCCGGAAAATCTCTGGAAACACTCCGAACTCTGCCTAGTGCTCCGAGTGAGCCAGAATTGATAGTAAGCATTTGCCCACGAAGTGCAAACCTCAGAGATCGCCTACTAACGGGCATCAACACTGCGGCAACACGACCGAACTCTGACTGAAGAAAAGAGTTTCCTAGGGCCCACGAGGTTAGCGACGTTCGAGCAGACCTCGGCAACGAAGCTCGAATCGGAGGGTGTAACGAAAAAGGTAAAATCAGGAATGCCGACGTAAACGGCATAGCCTGCGAGGCACGCGTTGAGTACTCATGGACGGCCTGCCAGATTAGATATGCACCTAGAGGCGGATTGAAAAGCGCAAGCGCTTCCGGAAATCGGTTAGGCTCTCGACTAGGAGCTGACATGCGCCAGCAGGCTTTCTAGTTTCTGCTCAAAATCGGGATGCCAGCCAATTTGGTAGCCAGCGTATCCTTCAGCAAGAGCATGAAACATTCCTCGTGTAAACCACGGGTGGTCGAACCGTTCGCGCAGCTTGGCCCTACATGACGTAGCCAAGTGTGCCAGGACGTCTTGACCGACCATCTCTGGCGCTATGTTGCCAGCGCTTGCCATCGCGGCCACTTTCGAGTCAAATATCTGCTCCCATTCATCGTGGAGCGCGAATGCGAAAGTGTCAAGTTCGCTCTCGGCAACAAGATTCATCCGGAGCCATTCTGAGCGCTGCGTAAAGGATCTGTGGTAGTCACGGATTGCCTTCCACAGCCGCCGTTCTTCCATCGCAATCCAGAGAAGCTGCTGTACAAACGTTCGATCGCGATACGGCTCAACATCCTCGGCAGCGTACCGTTGTTGGATGATGTCGGGCGACACTGGCAGCGTGTCAGAACGGAACTGATCGACCAGAACTTCGATTTGCGACTGCACGTCGCCTGCCGTAATCGCTGGCAACGAACGATCCATGAGCCGAACAGCGACTCCAGCCCACCAACCCTTCAAGTGCTGAAGAAAAGCCTCCTCTTGTCCACGCTTGATAGCGTACCGAAATATCTCAGTAAGGGGCTCATCAATTGTCCGTGCAGTAGCAGAGCCATCTGCGATGACAACACGACTAAGCAATTGACGACGCTGATCCTGATCCATTCCCAGAAACTTCTGACGCCACATCTGCGTAGTTCTGTTACTGGATGCACCTGCGGCATCAATTAGTCCTTCAAGAGCCTTCTGGACATCCCGAATATGCAGGTCTTCGCGCAAGTAAAGAAGAGGACTACCCACAGGAGCTGTTGCAGTTGTGACCATGTGCAACAACGGGGCGCTGTCACGTACCTGTGGCCACACATCCATCCACACGTTGAGCGTGCGCCATACGTCAACATTGCTTGCCGTCAAATTAGCCGTAGGTCTTATCTGGTGTTTTGTTTGCAGAAGCTCGGTTGGCAAGCCGTGACGTTCGAACATTATATCGTCCAGAGCTTCCAGGCGAAGCTGAACGAGAGTGTCCTGTTGACCTCTTCGACTCAGTTCGACTAGACCCCACATGCACTGGTGAAAGTAACCCAGCGCATTACCGCCAGCTGAGTGATCTGCGGCGGTCGTCATAGTCTTTGACTGTAGATCGTCCAGAAGAGTTCAACAAGTCACCTTATCGGAGTAGTAACGCACCAATAGTTGACAGCGATGGACCTACTCCAATAGTCACGCCACGGACTCGTTGCAGAACTTGGCTCTAGGGGATCAAGGCGCGCCGCCTGCGGCGACGCGCAACCAGCCCCACCTCACGTTGGCACCGACTCCCCGCATCACGGCACGCCGGGCTCCCGCTCCGCTCCGCCCGTCGGCCGTGCGCGGAGTCGGTGCACGTGGCCGGGGAGCGGCGCGCCAGCACGGAGGGCCGCAACCACAAGCAGCTCGGGAGCATTACCGGCCGGGACGATCGCGCGGTCACGCGGCTTGGTCGGGCTGGGCACGGCGATCGGCTGCCGCGACGGCTGCGCCGTCTTGCCATCGAGTAGGCCACCGACGATGAGCACCAGGCCCAGAATGCACGACGGGCGCTGTCCCTGACGCGTCGTTCGCATCAAGGGCAGCACCCGTGTGGTGATCAATTTCCAGGCCGTCACCAGGCCGTACAACGTCGGGCGGTCACAAGAACCACCGAGAACTGACGAGAGACTCTGCGCTGGTCAGAGGCGTACGGAGTCCGAAGAGGACTGGTCGGCCAGAACCACACTCAGAAGATCTCGTTCTGGTACGCGGCGAATCCGGTCATGAGGACACCTTGCTACACAAACAGCCGTTTCGGCAGGAGCCAGGTGAGGCGGTCCGAGCGGAGGACGGCGAGTGGGCCCACGACGGCCAGCAGGAGGACGTAGCCTGCCACGAACGGGGCGACGCGGGAGTCCAGGCCGGCTGCCACCGCCATCGCGGCGAGGACCAGGGAGAACTCGCCGCGGGTCAGGACGGTCAGGCCGATGTCCACGGCCTGTCGACGGTCGAACGAGTGCAGTTTCGCGGCCAGCAGGCCGGCGCCCAGGTTCAGCACGATCGTCACGGCGACGGCGGCCAGGACCGGCAGCACGACGGTGCCCACGGCGCCCGGGTCGATGCTCAGGCCGAAGATGAAGAAGAACAACGCCCCGAACGCGTCCCGCAGCGGCAGCACGAGCTTGTGCACGCGGGGCGCGACGCCGGATCCGCCGAGCACCGCGCCGACCATGAACGCGCCGATCGCGTCGGACACGCCGAGCTCGTGCGCGACCGCCGCACCCGTCACCGCCACGCCGACGAAGCACACGACCAGCAGCTCGTCGTCCGCCGACCGGAACAGCCCGGTCACCACGCGACCGCCCCAGCGCGCGACGGCGCCCAGCACCACCAGGAACGCGAACGCCTTGCCGAAGTCCACCAGCGCGGACACCCCGGACGTGCCGCTGAGCACGGGTTGCAGCACGGCCAGGTACAGCGCCAGGAACACGTCCTCGATCACGATGATCCCCATCACCAGCCGTGACTCGGGATTGCGCAACCGGTGCGCCTCCACCAGCAGCTTCGTCACGATCGCGGACGACGAGATGCCGATCGCGCCGGCGATCACGAGCGCCTCGCGCGTGCCCCACCCCAGCGCGAAGCCGAACGCGAGCCCGCCGCCGATGTTGAGCAGCAGGTACCCGGCGCCGGCCAGCGCGAGCCGCCGACCGCCCGACACCAGGTCGTCCACGGAGAACTCGAGGCCGAGGTAGAACAGCAGGAACACCAGGCCGAGGCCGGCCAGGACACCCATCTCGCCGGGGTCGTCCACAAGCGACAGACCCGGGGTGTTGGGCCCGAACACGATGCCCGCCACCATGAACAGCGGGATCGTCGGCAGTCCGATCCGGACTCCGGCGCGCGCGATGACGCCCGCGGCCAGGAACGCCCCGCCGACCGCGAGCAACGCGTGGCCCGTGCTCACCGGTCCTCCAGCACGATCGCCACGGGCGCCGCGGTCACCACCGTCGAGACCGTGCCGGCGACGAGCCCGATCAGCAGCGCGGTGGAGAAGTCGGCCAGCGAGCCGTCACCGAGCACCAGCAGCGCGGCCAGCACGAACAGCACGCCGATGCCCGTGTTCACGGTCCGCGGCAGGGTTTGCAGCACCGCGGAGCTCATCACCTCGGGGAACGGCGCCTTCGTCCGCCGCAGCTCGCGCACCCGGTCGAACACCACCACCGAGTCGTTCACCGAGTACCCGATCACGGTGAGCAGCGCGGCCAGGAACACCGCGTCGGCCGTCTTGCCCAGCCACGCGAACGCCCCGACCAGCACGACCACGTCGGTGACCAGCGCGACCACGGTGGCCACGCCGAGCCGCCAGTCGAACCGCACGGCCAGGTACACGAGCTGCGCGGCCACCGCGATGGCCAGCGCGATCAGGGCGTTGCGCCGCAGCTCGGAGCCCAGGCTGGGCCCGATCAGCTCGTTGCTGACCTGCTCCGCGCCACCGGTCGCCCGATCGACCGCCTCACCCAGCCGCACGGCCGCGGCGGAGTCGATCGGACCCGTGCGCACCGAGATGCCGTCCGAACCGGACGTCACCACCACCGCATCACCGAACCCGGCGGACGCCAGCTCGGCCCGCACCCGACCGGCGTCCATGGAGGACGCGGTGAACTCCAGCATCCGACCGCCGGTGAACTCCACGCCCAGCTCCAGCCCGCGCAGGACCAGCCCGCCGACGGCCGCCAGCAGCACCAGGCCGGCGGCGACCAGCCAGCGCCGCGGCCGGCGGAACAACGTGATCCCGCGCGAGGTGAGCCAGGTGCGCACCCGCCCCAGCGAGTGCAGCCCGCTCCACCTCGGCCGGCGCTCCAGCAACGGCATGACGAGCCGCAACAGCACCCTGCTGAGCACCAGGGCGCTGAACAACGACGCCAGCACGCCGATCGACAGCGTGACGCCGAACCCCTGCACCGGACCTGTGGCCAGCCAGAACAGCAGTCCGGCGGCCAGCAACGTGGTCACGTTCGAGTCCGCCACCGCGCTCAACGCGCCGCGGAACCCCTCGTCCACCGACCTCGACAAGCGTTTGCGCCGCGCGTACTCCTCCCGCGACCGCTCGAACACCAGCACGTTCGCGTCCACCGCCATGCCGATGGCCAGCACGAACCCGGCCAACCCCGGCAACGTGAGCGTCGCGCCGATCGCCAGCATCGCCGCGTACGCCAGCGCCGCGTAACCGACCAGCGCCAGCACGGCCACGAGCCCGGCCAGCCGGTACACGAACACCAGGAACAGCCCGGTCAGCGCCACGCCGATGATCGCCGCACGCGCGCTGGCCTCGATCGCCTCGGCGCCGAGAGTCGGCCCGACGGTCCGCTGCTCCACCACCTCCACCGGCACGGGCAGCGCGCCGGACCGGATCACCAGCGCCAGCTCCTCGGCCTCGGCCTGGCCGAACTGCCCGGTGATCGACGTGCTGGAGCCGATCATGCCGGTGCCGCACGCCGTCTGCACGTCGACCTGGGGCGCGGACACGACCGAGCCGTCCAGCACGAACGCCACCCGCCGCTTCGGGTCGCCCGGCGGTGAGCACGCGGCCTCGGCGGTCACCCGCTGCCACGCCCGCGGCGCGTCACCCTGGAAGTCGACGTTGACCAGGTAGCCGACGCCTTGCGGGTTGGGCGTGGCACGGGCGTCCTCGATGCCCTCGCCGGTCATCACGACCTCGCCGAGGCTGATCGCGTCACCCTCGGGCGTGGGCACGTCACCGAGCCCGGTCACCGGCTGCACGCGCAGCTGGGCCGTGCGGCCGAGCACTTCGATGGCCTCGGTCGGGTCCTGCACGCCCGGCAGTTCGACCACGATGCGGTGGTCGCCGGACCGGGCCAGCACGGGTTCGGCGACGCCGAGCTCGTCGACCCGGCGGCGCAGCACCTCCATCGCCCGGTCGGTGGCGTCGGCGGAGGCTTCGGACGGGGTTTCGAGCACGATCTGGGTGCCGCCGCGCAGGTCGAGCCCGAGGCGCGGTTGGACGGTGAGCAGGGTGAACGCGGACGCGGCGAGCACGCCGAGGGCAAGCAGCCCACGGACGAGGAGCGCTCGCCGCGCGCTGGGGCGCGGCATGGTGAGGGGACCTCCGGGTGAGGTGAACGGGGTGGGTTCAGCTACCGGAGGTCGGGGGCGGCGCGCGTTCGCCGAGCGGGGTCTGGCCGCTGCGCTCGGGGGTGCGGTGGGTCGGGTCGACCACTTCCACCCGCACCGGCGGCGCGGGCGTGACGTGCACGGCGGGCTGGACGCCGTCCAGCGGCTGGCCCAGGTGCGCCTGCACGGGGTGCGCGGCGGTCGTGCCGCGGGTGGTCGTGCCGGGCAGGTGGGCGGCGTCCGCGGTGGAGGAGACGGCGACCACGTCGAGCGGCGCGCCGGGGCCTGGTCCGGACACGACGAGACCCGCGATCAACGCCAGGATCGCGAGCAGCGCGCGTCGGGTCATCGGCCTCCTCCCCGCGACCAGGTTACCGACCGCCGGCCAGGACGACGACGGCTCCGCCGACCAGCGCGCACAGCCAGGCGACCACGAGCGGCTGCATCGTCGTCGCGCCGAGCAGGAGCGCGACCGTCCACCCGGCCAGGATCACCGCCGACAACCCGAACATCGCCGCGGTGAACGCGATCCTGGGCCGGTGCCGGGGCAGCCGCAGCAACGCCCGCCGCACCCCGCGCCGCGCCTTCAGCAGCACCAGCCCCACGATCGCGCCGCAGCCGACGACCAGCAGGCCGGAGAACCAGCCGAGCAGCGGGGTCGGCTTCGGCATGCCCGCCAGCAGCAGGATCAGGCCGCCCGCGACGAGCACCGCGGCGAGCCGGGACAACGCGGGCCAGGCCAGGACGTGCGCGGCGTGCAGGGCCTCGCCGGACGGCGGCGGGATGGGCGCGCCGCCGCGCTTGCGCCGCACGGTGTCGAGGTTCGCGCGCACGTCGTCCGCGCCGGGGTCCAGGCGCAACGCGGTGCGGTAGGCGCGTTCGGCCGTGCCCCAGTCGCGCACGCGCAGCGCGGCGTCACCGAGCACCTGGAACGCGCGGGCCTGCGCGGGCGCGAGGTGCGCGGCCTCCCGTGCGACCTCCACGGCCTCGCGTTGACCGGTGGGGCTGTTCGCCAGCACTTCGGCCAGCACCACCTGGCACCGCCAGTCGCCGGGCTTGCGGCGCACGCACTCCCGTGCCGCGACCACCGCCTCCGGGTGCCGGCCGAGCTCGCTCAACGCCAAGGCGGTCAGCCGCTGCGCCCACGCCGGGTCGCCGTCGAGCACGAGCGCGCGCTTCGCGGCGTTCAGGGCCGGGTCCGGTTCGCCCGCGTCGAGGTGCGCGGCGGCCAGTCGGCACCACGCCTCACCGTGCAGGGGGTTGACCACGAGGGCCGGTTGGAGCAGCTCGATCGCCTTGCGCGGCAACCCGCGAGCGGTCAACTCGGCGGCACGCACCACGACCGCGGCGATCGGCTCCGACATGGCCCACATCGTGGCAGGCCGGTCCCGCTTCCACTATCGGGTGACGGGCCGACCCCTCGACCCGGCCCGTCACCCGCTCTCCCTCAGGCGGTGGCCAGCTTGCGCACCACCCGGTGCGCGTCCTCCAACGAGGCCACCGCGAGCTCGCGGAACTGGGCCAGGTGCGGCATGACACCGGCCAGCGTCAGCTCGGCGTGCACGAACTCCGGCTCGACGCCGAGCATGCTGAACACGGCCCGCAGGTACGGCTCCTGAAAGTCGAACGGGTGCCGTGGCGTGCCGGGCGCGTAGGAGCCGCCCCGCGCGGTCACGACCACGACCCGGGTGCCGGTCAGCACGCCGACACCGGTCTCCTGGTCGGCGAACAGCTCCGGTACCAGGACCCAGTCGAGCCACGCCTTGAGGCTCGACGGCAGGCCGAAGTTGTACATCGGCACGCCGAGCAGCACGGTGTCCGCCGCCTTCACCTCCGCGACCAGTTGCCGCTCCAGCGGCCGGTCGCCGTCGGCCTCGCGGGTCGCGAGCGCGGCCGGGTCGACGTGCGGCAACGGGTCCACCGCCAGGTCGCGGTACGTGAGCTCACCGTCCGGGTGCGCGGACCGCCACGCCTCCGCGAAAGCCCCGCCGACTTCGCGCGACACCGATCCGTCGAACCGCAGGCTGGTGTCGATGTGCAGCAGGTGCGCCATTGTTCCCCCTAAGAAGTTCTTGGTTGAGAACATATGGGCACATGCGTTCCGAGTCAAGATGTTCCGAACTGGGATTATCTCACACGGCAGGTATGCTCGACGGCATGGAGCTCGCCCCGGACCTCGGCTGCACCAGCCGTGCGGGCCTGAACTGGCTGCTGCACCGCGCGGCGCAGAAACTGGGCACGGTCGCGCAGGAAGCGGCGGTGCGGCACGGCATCACCACGCGGGGTCAGATCGTGCTGACCGCGTTGGTCAGCGAGGAGTTCCAGCGCACCCAGCTCGCGCTCGGCACCGCGCTCGGCGTGGACAAGACCACGCTGACCGCGGAACTGGACCGGTTGGAACGCGCGGGCCTGATCATGCGCAAGCCGGACCCGAACGACCGGCGCGTGCGCGTGCCGGTGATCACCGAGCGGGGTCGGGCCGTCCAGCGCGAGGTGGAGAAGCTGCACGTCGAGGTGGAGCGCGAGTTCACCGCCGGGTTGGCGCCCGAGGAGGCCCACACCCTGCGCGTGCTGCTGGAACGCCTGATCGCGACGGGCCACGGGCCCGACAGCGGCTCGTGCATGTGACGCCTAGCGCAACTGCTCCGGCGTCACCTCGGCCCGTGCGTCGACCAGCAGCTGCAACGCCTCGCCGTCGTCCCACTGGTTGACGTTCATCGCCGCCTGCACCCGCCCCTCGCGCAGCCAGAACGCGGTGAATTCGCGGGTGGCCACGTCGCCGCGCACCACCAGCTCGTCCCGCTCGGCGTCGGCGAGTCCCCGGTACTCCATGCCCAGGTCGTACTGGTCGGTGAAGAAGTACGGCGACGCCTCGTACGGCGCGTCCTGCCCCAGGACCGCGCCCGCCACGTGCTCGCCCTGCCCCTTGGCGTTGGCCCAGTGCTCGACCCGGACCCGTCGCCCGTAGCGCGGGTGGTCGTGCGCGGCGATGTCGCCGACGGCGAAGACGTCCGGCGCGGACGTGCGCAGCGCGGCATCCACCGCCACCCCGCCCTCGGCCAGCGCCAGCCCCGCGTCCCGCGCCAGGCCCAGGTTCGGCGCGGCGCCCACCGCGACCACCACGACGTCACCGGTCAGCGAGCCGCCGTCGGCGAGCCGGACGCCGTGCTCGGTGAAGCCGTCCACCCCGATGCCCAGGCGCCACGTCACGCCGTGCTCGGCGTGCAGGTCGCGGAACACCTCGCCCATCCGCGGCCCGAGCACGCGGCGCAGCGGCAGGTCGACCGGGTCGACCACGGTCACCGACGCGCCGTGCCGCCGGGCCGCCGCGGCGACCTCGCAGCCGATCCACCCCGCGCCGACGATCACGACCTCGGCGCCGTCGACCAGCTCGCGCCGCAGCGCCAGCGAGTCCTCCACCGTGCGCAGCGTCCGCAGACCTGGGAGCTCTCCGCCCGGCACCGGCAGCCGGCGCGGGGTCGAGCCCGTCGCGAGGATCAGCCGATCGTACGAATGGGAGCCCCCGGCGGAGTCCTCGACCACCCGTCCGCCGACGTCGACGCGGACGATCTCGACGCCGAGCCGCAGCTCGATCCGGTGGGTGTCGTAGAACTCGGGCTCGTGCACGCGGTCCGGCTCGTCCGCGTCACCCAGCAGGACCTGCTTCGACAGCGCCGGCAGCTCGTACGGCCGGTGTCCTTCGCGACCGAAGACGACGACGTCGCCGGTGTAACCGCGCTCGCGCAACGCACCGGCCGCCGCGGCGCCGGCCAACCCCGACCCGATTATCACGATCCGTTGCGGTTCAGCCATTTTCTCACCCTTCCAGGTGACTGCGACGACAGCCTCATGCGACGCTAGCGACAGCTCGGCACGGTCGCCCGGCGGAACGTCCCGTCATGGCACCAACCCTCGTGCGTCTCCTCCCCATGAGCGCCCGGATTGGTCCGAGCACCCCGTGTCGACACACCTGGAGGTTGGGTGCCGTGAGTACAGGCAAGGAGTGGCAGATCTCCTGCCGCGACATCGCGTCACGTCGCCGTGACATGACCGTGTTCATCAGCCAGGGCCACGTCGTGGTCACCGTGCCGCCGGGTGAGGCGGCCGTGCTGACGCCGTTGGAGGTGGGCCGCCTGCGCGCGGCCCTGCGCGACGCGGTGGTGAACGCGTCCGGCACGCCGGAGAACTGACCACCGCGGTCCCGACTTCACCCCGCGCTCTTCCTACTCGCGGGTAGGTAATGCAGTATCGAAAGAGTGAACACCTACTCCGGCACCGGCGCGGCGGGTTTCATCGGCAGGTCCCTCGGAGCACTGCGCGCGTTGGCGACGCTGGTGCGCGCCGGTGTCGTGCGGCCGATGGCCCCCGGACGGCTCCTGGGCGTCGTGGACGCCTACCTCAGGTGGGACATCACGGTCGCGTTCGGGTTCGCCACCGGCGCGGCACGTCACCCGGACCGGCCCGCGATCGTGGACGACGCGGGCACGCTCACGTACGCCGAGGTGGAGGAGCGCACCACCCGTCTCGCGCACGGCCTGCACGACCTGGGCGTGCGAGCGGGCTCGAAGGTCGCCGTGCTGTGCCGCAACCACCGCGGTTTCGTGGAGACCACGGCGGCGTGCGTGAAGCTGGGCGCGCACACCGTGCTGCTCAACACGGGCTTGAGCGCGGCCCAGATCGCCGTGGTGCTGCGCGAGCAGGACGTGTCCGTGGTCGTCGCCGACACCGAGTTCCGCGACCTGCTGACCAACGCGCCGCGCAAGGTGCGTCGGGTGATGGCGTGGGTCGAAGGCGCCACGAAGAGCAAGACGCTGGAGCAGCTGATCGCGGGCTCCCCCGCCACGCCGCTGCCGAAGCGACCGCCGCGCGGCCGGATGATCGTGCTGACGTCGGGCACCACGGGCGCGCCCAAGGGCGCCAGGAGGCCGGAGCCGGCGAGCCTCACGCCCGCCGCCGCGGTGCTGTCCCGCATCCCGCTCAAGGCGGGCGACCGGTTCGCCGTGCCCGCACCGCTGTTCCACACGTGGGGCCTGGCCGCGTTCCAGCTCGGGCTCGTGCTGGGCGCGACGTTCGTGCTGCGCCGCAAGTTCGACCCGGCGCTCCTGCTCGCCGACGCCCGCCGGCACGGCTGCGACGCGTTGTTCGTCGTTCCCGTGATGCTGCAACGCGTCCTGGAGCTGACCGGCCGCCCGCACCTGCCGAAGCTGCGGGTGATCGCGTCCAGCGGCTCGGCGCTGCCGCCGCCGGTGGCGCGGCGGTGCCTGGAGGACTTCGGGCCGGTGCTCTACAACCTCTACGGCTCCACCGAGGTGTCGTGGGTGAGCATCGCCCGGCCCGACGAGCTGGCCCGGCACCCGGACACGGCGGGCCTGCCGCCGCACGGCACCCGGCTGGAGGTCCTGGACGAGGAGGGCAACCGGGTGCCCGCCGGCACGACCGGCCGGATCTTCGTGGCCAACGACATGCTGTTCGACGGCTACACCAGCGGCGCGGGCAAGGAGGTCCGCGACGGCCTGATGTCGACCGGCGACGTCGGCTACCGCAACGGCGAAGGCCTGCTGTTCGTGGCCGGGCGGGACGACGAGATGATCGTCTCCGGCGGCGAGAACGTGTACCCGCGCGAGGTCGAGGACCTGCTCTCGGGCCTGGCCGGGGTGCGCGAGGTGGCCGTGGTCGGCGTGCCGGACGAGCAGTTCGGCCAACGGCTCGCCGCCTACGTCGTGCGCGAGGAACCGGGCGTGCTGGACGAGGACGCGGTGCGCGAGCACGTGCGCGGCAACCTGGCGAGGTTCTCCGTGCCGCGGGAGGTGGTCTTCCTCGACTCCCTGCCGCGCAACGCGACCGGGAAGGTGCTCAAGCGCGAGCTGGGGTGAGTACCCTCTCCGGCGGGGGCAGACGATGACGATTCCCGTCCAGCGAGCGGCCGATCCGCGCGAGGCCGCCGTGTCCAACCTGCGCGAGGCGCGGATGGCGCTGGACGAGGGCCGCCCCGGTGACGCGCTGGAGTCCGCCGAGAAGGCGGTGGCCGCGTTCTCGTGGCTGGACGACGCCGAGGGCGTGGCGCACAGCGTGCTGGCCCAGTCCGTGGCGCTGGGCAAGCGCGGGCTGCTGCCCGGCGCGCTGGACACCATCGACCGGGTTCAGGCGATCGCCGCGGCCAACCGGCACGTCGGTTTGCAGGCGTGGTGCAGCTTCGCGCAGGCCGTGGTGGAGCTGCGGCTGGACTCGCGGGAGCGGTCGCTGCACTCGCTGGCGCGCGCCCTGGGCCTGGCCGAGCTGACCAAGGACGTCGAACTGATCGGCTCGATCCTGTTCGAGCAGGCCGGCGTGCTGCGCACGCAGTACCACGAGCACTGCATGGTGCGATCGGCGGCGAGCCGGTGCAGCCCGGACGGCGAGCCGTGCACGCGCAAGCTGCGGCGCGCGGAGGCGCTGTGCGCGCAGGTCCGCGACCGGTGGAAGCACCTCGACCAGCCGTTGCGGATGGCCCGGCTGAACCTGCTGCTCACGCACGTCCGGCTGGACCTGGGCGACGTGGACCGGGCGCTGCGGTCGTGCCAGCGGGCGGACCGGCTGCTGGACGGGCAGGACCGGCCCGTGCTGCGGGCCGAGCTGCTGATGGCGCGGGCCCGGATCAGCGGGACGCGAGGGCGTCACGACGACCAGGTGAGCCTGCTGACCCGGGCCGCTGAGCTGGCGATGGGCGTGCTGGCGCGAGAGGTCGCGGTGCGGGCGCACGGTGCGCTGAGCGTGGCCTACGAGCGGGCCGGGAAGCTGGACTCGGCGTTGCGGCACGCCCGGTTCCAACTGGAGCAGTACCGGCTGTGGGAGTTGCAGGAGGGCCGCGACCTGCTGCGGATGCGGGAGCACGACCTGTCCGCGCGGCTGGTGGACCAGTTGGCCGAGCGCACGTTCGGGCTGCGCCGGGAGCGCCGGTCGGCGCGGCCGGACCCGCTGCGCAGCTCGGCCACCGCGGAGCAGGACAACCGGCGGATCGCGCGGGCGCTGCGGGCGGGCCTGACCAAGCGCGGCATCGAGGTGCTGCGGCGCGTCGCCGCGGGTGAGAGCACCACGCACATCGCGGCCGAGCTGTCGTTGTCGCCGAAGACCGTGCAGAACCACCTCCAGCGCATCTACCGGACGATCGAGGTGCGCGACCGGGCGGGCGCGGCGGTGTGGTGGGTGGACCTGGACGAGGAGGCGCGGGCACGGCCCGTGCTCGACTGAGTACCTTTCGGCTTTCCGGCTCGTTACGGTAATGGTGGGATGTCCCGGGCGATCGGGGCGACCGCTCCGGGGGTATTGCCCAGCGGGCAGGGGCAGAAGTGGGTGATGACCGTGAGGACCCCTCTGTGCCATGCTCCGCTTGGACGCTTCCGGGCGTCACCCCGCGGATCTGGTCCGGCTCCCCCTGCCGACAAAGCCGCTACGATCGAACGGAGTTCGACGATGGTTGTGCACTCCCTGCACAAGATCATGGCTGCGCTCGCCATCTGCGCCGGTCTCGCGGTCGTCGTCGGTGTGCCCGCCGCTGTGGCCGTCCAGGGCGAGAGCGCCACGGCCAAGGTCTTCCAGGCGCCCTACGCACCGCAGCCGTAACCGGTCGGCCCCGAGGCCGGGTTCGCGCGCACGCGGGCTCGGCCTTGAGGCACAGTGGACGGCGTGAGCAACGGAGTGTTGCGCCTGCGTGCGCCGCGGCACCAGGTGAGCCGCAAGTCGATCACCCTCTGGACCCTGCACGCGCTGATCGGCTGGTCGGTGCTGCTCGTGCCGCAACTGGTCGCGCTGATCTTCGCCGCGTCGCCGTGGCAGGTCGGCGTCGCCGTCGCGACCCTCGTGCTCGGCACCGCGCACACCCTGGTCATGCCGCGCTGGCGGTACCGGGTGCACCGCTGGGAAGCCACCCCGGACGCGGTCTACACGCTGGCGGGCTGGCTGAACCAGGAGTGGCGGATCGCGCCGGTCTCGCGCATCCAGACCGTGGACACCAAGCGCGGCCCGCTCCAGCAGCTGCTCGGGCTGTCCACGGTCACCGTGACCACCGCCTCGGCCGCCGGTCCCGTGCTCATCGAGGGCCTGGAGCACGATGACGCGGTCCGGTTGGCCGACGAGCTGACCACCACCACGCAGGCCACGCCGGGTGATGCCACGTGACCACGGAGCTGCCCGCCGCGCCGGAGTACGCCGAGCCGGTCGTGGACTGGCACCGGCTGGACGTGCGCATGCTCGTCGTGCGGCCGCTGAACGAGCTGCTGGGCCTGATCCCGCTGTTCGTCGGCCTGCTCGTGCTGGGCAAGGGCGAGACGTGGCGGATCCTGGTCAGCGTGGGCGTGATCGCCGCGATCGTGCTGTTCGGCCTGCTGCGCTGGATCACCACCCGGTACCGGATCACCGCCGACCAGGTCGAGCTGCACACCGGCCTGCTGGTCCGCAAGCGGCTGGCCGTGCCCCGCGACCGGATCCGCACCGTCGACCTGACCGCGAAGCTCGGGCACCGGCTGTTCGGGCTGTCCGCGATCCGGGTCGGCACCGGGCAGCGCGACCAGCCCGGCGAGGACGGCCTGACGCTGGACGCGGTGTCGTCGGCCGAGGCGGAACGGCTGCGCGTGCTGCTGCTCACCGCCGCCAAGGCGCCGACGCCTGCCGTGGCCGAGGAGCGGCAGGGGGTCGTGCTGTCCGAATGGGACAACCGGTGGCTGCGGTACGCGCCGCTGACGTTGTCCGGCCTGGTGGCCGCCGGCGCGTTGTTCGGGTTCGTGGCGAACTTCGCGCGGGAGCTGGAGATCGAGGTCCTCGAGCCCATGACCGAGGCCGCGCACTGGGTCGCGGAACAGCCGCTCGGGTTGACCATCGCGTTGTTCGCCGGTGTCGCGCTGCTGGTCGCCACGCTCGGCTCGGCGCTGGTGTACGTGGTGCAGTTCTGGGGTTATCGGCTCACGCGCGAGCCGGACGACACGGTCCGGGTGCGCCGGGGGCTGCTCACCACCAGGTCGGTTTCCGTTGCCGAGCAACGGCTTCGGGGCGTCGAGCTGGTCGAGCCGCTGTTGCTGCGCGCCGGTCGCGGTGCGCACGCCAAGACCGTGACGACCGGTCTGGGGCGCAAGGGCGAGAGCAACCTGCTGCTGCCGCCCGCGCCCGTCGCCGAGGCGCACCGGGTGTCGGCGGCGGTGCTGCGGCAGACCGGGGAGTCGCCGACGCGCACGCCGCTGCGCCGGCACCCGGTGGCCGCGCTGCGCCGCCGGATGGTGCGCGCCGTCGTGCCGCTGCTCGTGCTCGCGGCGGTCCTGGGGTGGTTCGCGCCGAGTTGGGCGTGGCAGGTCGTGCTGGCGCTGGTGCCGTTCTCCGCCGCGCTGGGCTGGGACCGCTACCGCTCGCTCGGCCACGCGCTGACCGACCGCTACCTGCTCGCCCGCGCCGGTTCGGCGATCCGGGAAACCGTGGCGCTGCAACGCACCGGCATCATCGGCTGGCGCGTGTCCCGCTCGTTCTTCCAGCGCCGCGCGGGCCTGGTCACGATCACCGCCACCACCGCGGCGGGCGACGGCGCGTACCACGTGGTCGACGTCGGCGAGGCCGACGGGCTGGCGCTGGCCGACGAGGCGGTGCCGGACCTGCTGCGGCCGTTCCTGGAGCTAGCCGACTGAGCGGAACGTGGTCCGGTACACGCTGGGCGCCACGCCGAGCGTCGCGCTCATCTGCTGCCGCAGCGCCGCGCCCGTGCCGAAGCCCGCGTGCCTGGCCACCTGGTCGACGGCCAGGTCCGTGGTCTCCAGCAGGTGCCGCGCCCGTTCGACGCGCTGCTGCGTGATCCACTTGCCGGGGCTCACGCCGGTCTCCTCGCGGAACCGGCGGGTGAACGTGCGGACGCTCATCCGGGCGTGCGCGGCCAGCGCGCGCAGGTCCAGCGGCCCGTCCAGGTGCTCCAAGGCCCACGCGCGGGCCTGTGCGGTCGACGTGTCGGCGTGCTCGGGGATCGGGCGGACGATGAACTGCGACTGACCGCCCGGCCGCCACGCCGGCACCACGCACCGGCGTGCGGCCATGTTCGCCACCCCACTGCCGTGGTCGTGCCGCACGAGGTGCAGGCACAGGTCGACGCCCGCGGCCACGCCCGCCGAGGTGAGCACGTCGCCCCCGTCCACGAACAGCACGTCCGGGTCGAGGTCGACCTCCGGGAACAGGCGGCGGAAGTTGTCCGCGTGCGCCCAGTGAGTGGTGGCCTTGCGACCGTTCAGCAGGCCCGCCGCGGCCAGCACGAACGCGCCCGTGCAGATCGACATGACCCGCGCGCCCCTGGCCGCGGCGGCGAGGAGGGCGTCGCGCACCTGCTCGTCCAGCGTGCCGTCCTGCAGCACCCGCGCGCCGTAGCTCACCCCGACCACGATGACCGTGTCCGCCTCTTCCAGCAGCTCCAGGCCGTGGTCGGGGGTGATGGTGAAGCCCGCCGCGCTGCGCACCGGCTGTGCGCCGGGCGTGCAGACCCGCACCCGGTAGAACCGGCGTTCCTGCTCGTCGCGGGCCGCGTTGAAGACCTGGGTGGGCGTGCCGAGGTCGAACGTCACCACGTCGTCCAGCGCGAGCACGGCGACCAGGTGGCGACTGTCCATGGCCCGATTCTTGCACATGATGGCCATCGAGCCACTTCCCTCGACCGGGCCCGATCGGTGAGGCTTGCTCACGTGATTCGCAGCAGGCAGAACTGGGCATGGGTGGTCGCGGGCGTGGGTTTCATCGCGCTCGTCGGCGCCGCGGCGTTCCGGGCCACCCCGGGCGCGTTGATCGAACCGCTGCAACGCGAGTTCGGCTGGTCCACCGCCACGATCGGCTTCGCCGTGTCGGTGAACCTGATGTTGTTCGGCCTGACCGCGCCGTTCGCCGCCGCCCTGATGGAACGGCTCGGTGTGCGCAAGGTCGTGGCCTCGGCGCTGACGCTGGTCGCGGTGGGCAGCGGGCTGACCGTGTTCATGACGGCGGCCTGGCAGCTGGTGCTGTTCTGGGGCGTGCTCGTCGGCCTGGGCACGGGGTCGATGGCGCTGGCGTTCGTGGCCACGATCACCGGCCGCTGGTTCGTCAAGCACCGCGGCCTGGTCACCGGCATCCTCACGGCGGGCGGTGCGACGGGCCAACTGGTGTTCCTGCCCGTGGTGGCGGCGTTGTCGGAGTCGTCGGGGTGGCGCACCGCCTCGATCGTGGTGTCCGTGGCGGCCCTCGCCGTGGTGCCGCTGGTCCTGATCTTCCTCCGCGACCACCCCGCCGACCTGGGCGTCCCGCCGTACGGGGGTGACGAGATCGTGCCCGTGCCGCCGTCGACGGGCGGTGCGGCCCGCCGTGCCGTCGGCGCGTTGACCGGCGCCGCGCGCACCGGGCCGTTCTGGTTCCTGGCGGCGGGCTTCGCGATCTGCGGCGCGACCACGAACGGCCTGGTGGGCACCCACTTCATCCCCGCCGCGCACGACCACGGCATGCCCACCACGACGGCCGCGGGGCTGTTGGCGATGGTCGGCATCTTCGACATCGTCGGCACGGTCCTGTCCGGCTGGCTCACCGACCGCGTCGACTCGCGCGTCCTGCTGGCCGTGTACTACGCCTTGCGCGGCGCGTCGCTGCTGGTCCTGCCGCAGCTGTTCCACGACTCGGTGCACCCGTCGATGCTGGTGTTCATCATCTTCTACGGCCTGGACTGGGTCGCCACCGTCCCGCCGACCGTGGCCCTGTGCCGGCAGGTGTTCGGGCTGTCCGCCCCGGTCGTCTTCGGCTGGGTCTTCGCCTCGCACCAGATCGGCGCCGCGATCGCCGCCACCGCCGCGGGCCTCACCCGCGACCACTTCGGCAACTACGCCCCGGCCTGGTACGTCGCCGGCGTGCTCAGCATCGGCGCCGCGTTCCTGTCGATGAAGGTCAAGCGCTCACCGGCGCTTGCGGGAAGTCCCGAAAAGCCCACGGGTGATCTCGCGCCCCAGGGCGCCGGCGGCTGACCGCAGGAACGACTTCACGGCCGAGTTCCCGAGCACCTGGGCGACCACGCCCGGTTCCTCGCGCTCGGCACGGCGTTCGGGCTCCGGTGGCGCCTCCTGCCGCTGTTCGGGAGGCGCCACCTTCGCCGTCAGCTTCTCGTACGCCGACTCCCGGTCCACCGTCTCGGCGTACTTGCCGTGCAGCTCGGACGCCTCGGCGGCCTGCCCGATCGCCTCTGACCCGATGGTGTCCATCAAGGACCGCGGCGCGCGCAGCCTCGTCCACGCGACCGGGGTCGGCGCGCCCTTCTCGCTCAGCACCGTCACGACCGCCTCGCCGGTCCCCAGCGACGTCAACGCCTCGTCCAGCTCGTAGTGCGGCGTGGTCGGGTAGGTCTTCACCGCCTTCGCCAACGCCGCCTGGTCCTCCGGCGTGAACGCCCGCAACGCGTGCTGCACCCGTGCGCCCAACTGCGACAGCACGGCGTTCGGCACGTCGGTCGGCAGCTGCGTGCAGAAGAACACGCCGACGCCCTTGGACCGGATCAGCTTCACCGTCTGCGTGATCCGCTCCAGGAACGCCTTGGACGCGTCGGCGAACAGCAGGTGCGCCTCGTCGAAGAAGAACACCAGCTTCGGCTGGTCCAGGTCGCCCTCCTCGGGCAGCACCTCGAACAGCTCCGCCAGCAGCCACATCAGGAACGTCGAGAACAGCGCGGGCTTCGCCTGCAACTCCGCCAGCTCCAGCAGCGACACCACGCCCCGGCCGTCGACCACCCGCATCAGGTCGCGCGGGTCCAGCTCCGGCTCGCCGAAGAACGTGTCGCCGCCCTGCGCCTCCAGGTTCACCAGCGACCGCAGGATCACCCCCGCCGTGGCCGACGACACGCCGCCCAGGCCCTTCAGGTCCTCCTTGCCCTCGTCGGACGTGAGGTGGGCGATCACCGACCGCAGGTCCTTGATGTCGAGCAACGGCAGGCCGCGCGAGTCGGCCCAGTGGAAGACCAGCCCGAGCGTGGACTCCTGGGTGTCGTTGAGCCCGAGCACCTTCGACAGCAGGATCGGTCCGAAGCTCGTCACGGTCGCCCGCACCGGCACCGCCGCACCGCCCGTGCCCAGCGACAGGAACTGCACCGGGCACGCCTGTGGCCGCCAGTCGTCACCGGTCTCGGCGGCTCGCGCGGTGACGCGCTCGCCGCCCTCGCCCGGCCGTGACAGACCGGACAGGTCGCCCTTCACGTCCGCCATCACCACCGGCACGCCCGCCGCCGAGAGCTGCTCCGCCATCAGCTGCAACGTCTTGGTCTTGCCGGTGCCGGTGGCGCCGGCGACCAGGCCGTGCCGGTTCATCGTGGCCAGCGGGAGCCGCACGTGCGCGGTCGGCTCGACCGTGCCGTCCACGAGCACTGCGCCGAGTTCGATGGCCGCGCCCGCGGAGGCGTAACCGGCAGCGATGTCGCTCTGGGCCGTCATCGCTCCGAGCGTAATGAGATTGGAAGGGGCCGCCACCCGAAGCGACGCGGGGCTCCCGCGACCGGGCGACTAGGCTCGCGCGGGTGATGGATCGCTTGGTGTGGATCGACTGCGAGATGACAGGCCTCGACCTGGGCAAGGACGCCTTGATCGAGATCGCGGCGCTGGTGACCGACGCGGAGCTGAACGTGCTCGGCGAGGGGGTCGACGTGGTGATCCACGCCGACGACACCGCGCTCGACTCGATGCCGGACGTCGTCATGCAGATGCACGCCAAGTCCGGGCTCACCGAGGAGGTCCGGCGGTCCACCGTGACGCTGGCCGACGCCGAGGCCCAGGTGCTGGCCTACATCAAGGAGTGGGTGCCCGACCCGCGCACCGCTCCCCTGGCGGGCAACTCGATCGCCACCGACCGCGGGTTCATCGCCCGGGACATGCCCGAGCTCGACGCCCACCTGCACTACCGGATGGTCGACGTCTCGTCGATCAAGGAGCTGTGCAGGCGCTGGTACCCGCGCATCTACTACGCGCAGCCGGGCAAGGGCCTGGCGCACCGCGCGCTGGCCGACATCAAGGAGTCGATCCGCGAGCTGGCCTACTACCGGCGCACGGCGTTCGTGCCGCAACCAGGGCCGACGTCGGAGCAGGCGCAGGCCGTGGCCGCCGAACTCCTGGCCGCCGACGGCCCGGAATAGGGTCGATTTCAGACCCGGCGGTAGGGCACTGTATGCTTCACGCGCCGGGTCAGCCGGTCTTGGTGGGTGTAGCTCAGCTGGCAGAGCACTGGGTTGTGATCCCAGGTGTCGCGGGTTCAAGTCCCGTCACTCACCCCAAGCGGAACGCCCCTCGACGCCCTGTCGAGGGGCGTCTTCTTTTGCCCTGGAGTCGTCGTGAGCGCCACACTCGTCGCGAAAGACCTGGCCGCCGGGCACGGCGACCGCGTGCTGTTCTCGGGGTTGGACCTGGTCGTCGCGCCGGGTGACGTGATCGGCCTCGTCGGTGCCAACGGCGCGGGCAAGTCGACGCTGCTGCGGACGCTCGCCGGCCTGCTGCCCGCCGAGCAGGGTGTGATCCGCCTCTCACCCACGACCGCGACCGTGGGCCACCTGCCGCAGGAGCCGGACCGGCGTCCCGGCGAGACGATCCGCGAGTTCCTCGGCCGCCGCACCGGCGTGGCGGCGGCGCAGGTGGAGCTGGACCGCGCGACCGAGGCGTTGACCGCAGGCACGGGTGACGACGGCTACTCCGACGCGCTGGAGCGGTGGCTCGCGCTCGGCGGCGCGGACCTGGAGGAGCGGTCGCTGGAGGTGGCCGCCGACCTCGGGCTCGACGTGTCGCTCGACCTGCCGATGACGGCCCTGTCGGGCGGTCAGGCGGCCCGCGCGAGCATGGCGTCGTTGCTGCTGAGCAGGTACGACGTGTTCCTGCTCGACGAGCCGACCAACGACCTGGACCTGGACGGGCTGGCCCGGCTGGAGCGGTTCGTGACGGGGCTGCGGGCGGGCGTCGTGGTGGTGTCGCACGACCGCGAGTTCCTGGCCCGCACGGTGACGCGGGTGGTCGAGCTGGACCTGGCGCAGCAGCAGGTGCGGACCTACGGCGGCGGCTACGAGTCGTACCTGGAGGAGCGGGAGATCGCGCGCCGGCACGCGCGTGAGGAGTACGAGGAGTTCGCGTCCACGCGCGCGTCGCTGGAGGAGCGCGCCCGGGCGCAGCGGGCGTGGATGGAGAAGGGCGTGAAGAACGCCCGCCGCAAGGCGACCGACAACGACAAGATCGGGCGCAAGTTCCGCAGCGAGGCGACCGAGAAGCAGGCGTCGAAGGCCCGGCAGACCGAGCGCCTGATCGAGCGGCTGGAGGTGGTCGAGGAGCCGCGCAAGGAGTGGGAGCTGCGGATGGAGATCGCCGCCGCGCCCCGGTCCGGCTCGGTGGTGGCGGTGCTGCGGGCGGCGGTGGTGACGCGGGGGTCGTTCACCCTGGGGCCGGTCGACCTCCAGGTGGACTGGGCGGACCGGATCGCCATCACCGGGGCCAACGGCTCGGGCAAGTCGACGTTGCTGGCGGCGCTGCTCGGCCGCGTGCCGCTGACGTCCGGGTCGTCGTCCCTGGGCTCCGGCGTGGTCGTGGGCGAGGTCGACCAGGCGCGCGGGCTGTTCCTGGGCGACGAGCCGCTGCTGGAGGCGTTCGGCGCGGCCGTGCCGGACCTGCCGCCCGCCGACGTGCGGACGTTGCTGGCGAAGTTCGGCCTGAAGGCGGCGCACGTGCTGCGGACAGCGGCGTCGCTCTCCCCCGGTGAACGGACGCGTGCCGCGCTGGCGCTGCTCCAGGCACGCGGGGTGAACCTGCTCGTGCTGGACGAGCCGACCAACCACCTCGACCTGCCCGCGATCGAGCAGCTGGAGTCCGCGCTCGACTCCTACACCGGCACGTTGCTGCTGGTCACGCACGACCGGCGGATGCTGGACGCGGTGCGCACGACCCGCCGCCTGGTGGTGGCGGCGGGTCGCGTCACGGACCTCTAGCGGCTCAGCGGTTGCCCTTGACCCACTGGTCCCACGGGATCTGCCAGTCGCCGAAGCCGTCCCAGGACTCCAGCGCCGGGCCGCCGGAGTTGGTGACGATGACGACGTCGCCCTGCTTGGCGTTGTCGAACACCCACTTGGCGTTCTCGGGCGAGAGGTTCAGGCAGCCGTGGCTGACGTTGCGGTAGCCCTGGTCGCCGACCGACCACGGCGCGCTGTGGAAGAAGATGCCGGAGTTGGACATCCGGGTGGCCCAGTCGACCGGCGTGACGTAGCCGCCCGCCTCCAGGGACAGGCCGTAGGTGCGGGAGTCCATCACCATGTGCGCGTTCTTCTCCATGAGCACGTAGGTGCCCGTGGGGGTGGGGTTCTCCGCGTTGCCCATGGAGGTCGGCATCGTGCGCACGACCTGGCCGTTGACCTTGGTGACGACCTGGTGCGTCTGGCCGTCGGCCTCGTGGATGACGGCGTCGCCGATCGTGGTGGTGATCACGCGGTCCTCTTCGCCGTACACGCCGTTGCCCACGTGCTTGCCGTAGATCTTCGCATTGATCGTGATCTTGGTGCCGGGCGTCCAGTAGTTCTGCGGGCGCCAGTGCACGGTCTTCTCGTCGAACCAGTAGAAGGCGCCCTCGACGCGCGGTTCCGTGGTGATCGAGATCATGGCCTCGGCGGCGGCCTTGTCCGCGATCGGCTCGTCGAAGTAGAAGGCCAGCGGCTGGCCGACGCCGACGGTCGTGCCGTCCTGCGGGTTGACCGAGAGGTAGGTCAGCGTGCGCGGCTTGACGGTGGTGAAGGTGGAGGACTTGGTGACGGGCTTGCCGTCCGCGCCCTGGCCCGTCACGGCCAGCGTGTAGGTCTTCTGGTAGCCCAGCGGCTCGGTGCTGGTCCACTGCAGGCCGTCGGGGCTCAACTGGCCCGCCACGGCCACGCCCTCCGGGTTGGTCAGCGCGACCGAGGTGATCTTGCCGTCGGCGGCCGTGGCCACGACCGGCATGCCGGGCGCCACGTCGACCGCCGCGTCCGCGGGGCCGGTGGTCAACGTCACGGGCTTGGGCGGCGGTGTGGTCGAGGTGGAGGTGGACGTCTCGCCGCCCGCCGCGTCCCCGGTCGCGGCCGAGCCGGACGAACAACTTGTGATCAACGTCGCAACCAAACCGATCGCGACCATCCCCAGCGCTCGACGCGCCCCCCGCTTGCGGTACATCCCCGTCCTCCGCTTCGTCCCCAGAACGCCTTGACAGGCTGCAACAGGAGCCTGTCAGCGTCCCCTGACAAGGTGACGCCTGGAGGGTTGACGATGTTGCCCGAGATGCTGGATCGTTACCAAGGCGAAGTTCCCCCTGCACCAGGGCGGCACACCCACCCTGACCAGGCGATTGGGAGCCCGGAGAGACGCTGTGCTAATGTTCTCCGCGTCGGACAGAGCAAGAGAGTCCGAGCGCCGCTAGCTCAACTGGCAGAGCAGCTGACTCTTAATCAGCGGGTTCGGGGTTCGAGTCCCTGGCGGCGCACAACCCAACAATGGGGCCACCGTTTCGGTGGCCCCATTGTTGTTTTTCCCCGGCACGGCCTGGCGGCGCTCTTCTCATTCGTCCGCGGTGAACCGGGGATTCGCGCTTCGAGAGGGTCGAGACCATGAAGCCCCTGCGGGTTCCGCTCATCGTGGTGACGCTGTCAGCGGTGTTGTCCGCCTGCGCGAGCGCGCCGGACCAGGCGGAGTCGCCCGGCACCGCGGCGTCGATCACGACGCCGACCACGACGCCGACGACCAGCAGCTCTCCGGCCTTGATCACGGACAACCAGGTCCCCACCTCGCCGCGAACCGGGCCGGCCCGAGCCGAGATCGGCGTCGCCTACCCGTTCGACCTCCTGGCTCACTGCGGCGTGAATTACGCCGTCTTCGCCGGCCGGACGTGGAAGGTCGAACAACCGGTCGTCGACCCGCCCGGAGAACCACTCGCCCGTGGCAGCATCGGCTAACTGCCGGGTTCCATGCGGCTCGTCGCGACGGACGAACTCCGGTTCACGGTGGATGGCACCAGCCAGGTGCTCCCGGGTGTCGTCGTGGTGTTCCGGCCGACCGCCGAAGAAAGGCCGCTGTGCCAGTGAAATGCCGTGTTCACCCGAACGCGAGCGCGATCCGACGGCGCGCCAGCAGCCGGGTCCGCCGCACTTCCGGGTCGAGGACGGCGTCGGCGTTGCGGTCCAGGCGGTTGTAGGACTTGGCCAGCAGCCAGTGCGCGGCCTCGGCTCCTATCGGCGTCAGGGTGCCCTGCGCGGCCAGGCGGTGGCGGGCGGTGGTGACGTCGCGGGTCACGAAGGCGGTGCGGACCTCGCCGCCGGACAGCTCGTCGATCAGGAACACCATCGCGTGCTCGGCGGTGGCGAACGCGTAGGTGCAGATCAGGGCCAGGTAGCCGGCGTCGATCGAACGGTCGCAGATCCACGCGCCGCCCACGGTCAGGGCGGGTCCGGCGGGGGTGACGGCGTTCGCCGCCCACTCGCGCGGGCGGCCGGTGAGGACGGCGGCCAGGACGCGCAGCAGGGCGTGGTTGCGGCGGCTGGGCAGCGACACGGCGTGCTCGATCAGGCCGGCCCAGAACTCCTCGTCCGCCCCGAGGTCGGCGACCGCGTTGCTGACCGTCAGCTCGGCCTCCAGCGGGTCGAGCAGTTGCGGCAGGGCGCGGCAGCGGTGGACGACCTGGCGTTGCGCCGTGGTCAGCGGCGTCCCCTGTGGACGGTGCACCACCACGATCGGCCGCCGTTTCGGGACCTGCGTCTTCCGGCTCACCGCGCGAGGCTGGCACGTCGGGGCACGTGCCGGGACGCAACGCGCACCGGCTGCGGCGACACCACACCCGAAAGGGGACAATCAGCGGTCGTGGACTCCCTGCGCGAGGCGTTGTGGCGGGCCGCGGCGAATCGCCGGGCCCGGCTGCCGCGCACCTCCTCCCTCCCACCGGCCGAAGTGGACGACGCGGTGCAGGCGGTGTTGAGGCGTGCCTTCGAGCACCTCTGGGAGCACGGCTGGCTGCCTTACGACGTGTACGAGGTCGTGAGGCGTAACGAGGACGAGCGCGCGCTCTCCTTCCTGGTCGACTCACTGGCGCTGGAGGCGTCCCGCTACCCCGCGTTGCACCCGCGCTGGCAGGAGCAGTTGGAGGAGGTCGGTGCGGCGGTCTGGTGGGACGTCGACCAGCCGCACGTCGACCAGTGGGCGAGCCGGCACATCGAGTTGCGCGACGACGCCGTGGCCGCCGCGGTGCGGGCGCTGGCGGTGCTGATCACGCTGCCGGGCCTGCCGGTGATCGTGCCGAAGCCGGGGACGCCGCTGGCCGCGATCGACCACCACCACGTGGACCCGAAGATCCTCAACCGGGTGCGGGGGCTGCTGGCGAAGGCCGAGTCGACCGCGTTCCCGGACGAGGCCGAGGCGTTGTCGACCAAGGCGCAGGAGCTGGTGACGCGGCACGCGTTGGAGCGGATGCCGCTGGAGGCGCCGACGACGACGTCACGGCGGCTGTGGCTGGACAAGCGGTACTTCGACGGCAAGGCGCAGGTCGTGCACGTGGTCGCGGAGGCGAATCGGTGCCGCGCCGTGGTGTACGACCTGGGGTTCGTGGCGCTGGTCGGCGAGGAGCTCGACCTGGAGATCGTGGAGCTGCTGTCGGCGTCGCTGCTGGTCCAGGCGACGCGGGCGATGGTCGCGGCGGGCGAGAAGGCGCGCAAGGGCGACGAGGCCCGGTCGGCGGCGTTCCGCAAGTCGTTCCTGCTGTCCTACGCGCACCGGGTCGGGGAGCGGCTGCGTGCGGCCAACGAGGTGCCCGCCGACGACGACCGGCTGCTGCCCGTGCTGGCCGAGCGCAAGAAGGCGGTGGAGGAGTACTTCGGCGCGATGTTCACGCGGACCGTCGCCAAGACGACCCCGGTGCGCAGCGCGGCGGGGTGGGACGCGGGTCGGTCGGCGGCGGACCGAGCCAACCTGTCGATCACCTGACCTGCGGTTTCTCCGGAACTGTCGGTGCTCGTCCGTACCCTCCGCGTCATGACCACAGCGATGGACGTGCGCAGGTTGTTCAACGTCACCCAGGAGACCCGGTTCCACTTCAACCACTGGTACAGCAGGCGCAAGCACGTCGTGGCGCACGTGATGGCGCACGAGGCCGTGGCGGTGCACCGGATCACCGCCGACGAGGTCGAGGCCGCGTGCCGCAGCGCGCCGCGGCCGGGTCCGACCGACGTGCCGGAGATCCGCCACTGGCGGCCGGACTTCGCCTTCACGCACGTGGCGCACCACGTGGTCGAGGTGCTGGGGCGATTACCCGGCTGGCCGGAGTTCCGCGAGTTCTGCGAGGCCGACGAGAAGGCCCGGGCGATGCTGTGGACGCCGGCCCGTGAGGTGATCGCCGAGGTGGGGCCGGAGGGGCGGGCGGCGCTGCGCAACCGCGTGGTGTCGGACTTCCTCGGGTTCCTGCGGGACGTGCACGTGCTCGCGGTGCTGCGCGGGCACGGGCTGGACGTGCGCGTGCACCCGTTGGCGGACACCGTGTTCAAGGTGGACGCGTGGGTGGAGCGGCTGGTCCTGAACCCGCGCGGCGGTGGGCAGCGGTCGGAGGAGCTGCTGGTGCACGCGATGCCGCCGTTCTTCTTCGCCGACCTGGGGATCACCGAGTTCACGCGGGTCGGTGCGGCGGTGCTGCCTGCGCGTGCGCAACTGGACCGCGCGGCGCGGAGGCTGCTGGACGTGCTGCACCCGGTGTGAGGGAGCTTGGTCGCCGCGGGCGCGGATGCGTCATCATGGCCGGGTGCCGAACCTGGAGACGACGGACGACGTCCGCGCCCGGATGAGCAAGCAGCGTTCCCGTGACACGGGCATCGAGGTGGCGTTGCGGCGCGAACTGCACCGGCTGGGGCTGCGCTACCGGGTGCACCAGCGGCCGGTGCGCGCGGTCCGGCGCGAGGCGGACGTGGTGTTCGGGCCGGCCAAGGTGGCGGTGTTCGTGGACGGGTGCTTCTGGCACGGGTGCCCGGAGCACGGCACGTGGCCCAAGCGCAACGGCGAGTTCTGGCGGACCAAGATCGAGACGAACCAGGCCCGTGACGCGAACACCGACCAGGTGCTGGCGGAGGCGGGGTGGCTCGCGGTGCGGGTGTGGGAGCACGAGGACCCGGCCGTCGCGGCGAGTCGGGTGCGGAGCACGGTGCTGCAGCGGCGCGGTCGGCTAGCCTGAGTCCGTGCTGTCCATGATCGACCTGTTCGCCGGCTGTGGCGGCATGACCTCCGGGTTCGCCGCGGCGGGCGGCTACCGGCCGGTCATGGCGGTCGAGTGGGACCTGCACGCGGCGGCCACGTACGCGGCGAACTTCGGCGAGGACCACATCCGCTGGTCGGACATCGCGGCCGTGCCGGACCGCGAGATCCCCGAGGTCGACCTGATCGTCGGTGGCCCGCCGTGCCAGGGGTTCTCGAACCTGGGCTCCAAGGACGTCAACGACCCGCGCAACTCGTTGTGGCGCGAGTACCTGCGGTTCGTGCGGCAGGCGCGGCCGTCGGTGTTCGTGATCGAGAACGTCGACCGGTTCCTGGCGTCGACGGAGTTCGCGTTGCTCCAGGCGGAGACCGAGGGCTACGAGCTGAGCCACGGCATCCTGCTCGCGGCGGATTTCGGCGTGCCGCAACGGCGTCGGCGCACGATCGTGATCGGCTCGCGGATCGGCCGCATCCCGCTGCCCGTCGCGACGCACCCGCGCGGGCGCTGGCACACGGTCGGTGACGTGCTGCGCGGCCTGCCGGAACGGCCGGTGACGACGTCGTTGCCGAACTCGGTGGTGGAGTTCTTCGGGCGTGAGCTGCCCGGCCCGTTCAAGAGCCCGGACCTGCACATCGGCCGCAACCCCACGCCGATGTCGTTGGAGCGGTACCGCCACATCCCGCCGGGCGGCGGCCGGTTCGACCTGCCGCCGGAGCTGCTGCCGCGGTGCTGGCGGGAGAAGAAGACCGGCACGACGGACGTGATGGGCCGGATGCGGTGGGACGAGCCGTCGCTGACCATCCGCACCGAGTTCTACAAGCCCGAGAAGGGTCGCTACCTGCACCCGCAGTGGGAGCCGGGTGAGGACGGCCACCGCGTCGACCGCCCGATCACGCACCTGGAGGCGGCGCGCCTGCAGTCGTTCCCGGATTCTTTCGAGTGGTGCGGCTCGAAGATCGAGGTGGCGAGGCAGATCGGCAACGCCGTGCCGCCGTCGTTGGCGAGGGCCATCGCCGAACACCTCAAGCCGTACCTGACGGGCTCCGAGCCGACGACGCCGACCTGCCCGCTCTGCCGCTGACCCCTCGCGGTCCCCGGAATTGTCAGACCCCTCCGCTAGCGTCATCACCATGACGACAACCACGTACGAGAACGCGGTCCGCATCGGCTCCACGACCTACCAGGTGGTGGCCACCGCCGACCCGGACCTCTCCGTCGATGTGGCCGGTGTGGACGGCTCGGGCGTGCTGGTGGCCGAGGCCGCCATCCGCCTGCCCGCGGACGCGGGCGCGAAGATCGGCAAGTTGCTGGCGCAGGTGCTGGAGGCGTTGGGCAGGCTCAGCGCGCCGTCCTCGTCCTCGGCCCGCGACCGCCCGGCGAACGCCAACCAACCGTGGACGCAGGAGCTGGACGACGGCCTGCGCGCCGACTGGCTGGCCGCGACCACCGACACCCCGACCGCCGACCTGATCCGTTCGATCGCGAAACGCCTCGAACGCTCCCCCACCTCGATCAGGTCACGGCTGGCCAGGGTGGGCTGCGACCCGGACGTGCCGGGTCGGGCGCTGTCGGCCGAGGGCGCGCGGGTGTTCCGGGTTCAGGGTCGGGATCAGGGGCGGGTCAGGGGCAAACCCGATTCGGAGGGGGAGGTGGCCCGGTGATGCTCGTGGTGAACGCGTAGGGCGAGGAAAGGACCTCTCGTGGAGATCACCGGGCTCATCTCAGCAGTGATCATCGGCGTGATCATCGGCGGCCTGGGGCGGCTGGTCGTGCCGGGCAGGCAGAAGATCTCGATGCTGATGACGCTGCTGGTCGGCATCGCGGCGGCCCTGCTGGGCACGTTCGCGGCATCGCTCATCGGCGTCTCGGACACCTCGGGCATCGACTGGATAGAACTGGCCCTCCAGGTAGGCCTGGCCGGCCTGGGCGTCACCACCCTGGCCCGCAGGAGGTCCTACCAACCCCAGTGACCACACCCCGGTGGGCCGCCCGCCCGACCCGGTCGGCCCACCACCACCCAACCCCGCCCCACCGACCTGACCGCAACGCCTTGAGTTCACGGGTTTGGGCCCGGCGGGGTTCGGCCCGGCCTGGCGCAGTTCGGCAGGGCGGTCCGGGGGTTGGTCGGGTGGCTCGGGAGGGTCGGGGTCGGTGGCTCGCCAGGTCGCTCGGCCGGGTTGGCGGGGGCGGGTTGGTGGGGGTGGAGGGGTTGGGCGCATAGTGCTGGCGTGTTGGTGTTGCACGCGTTGGGCGTGAGTGGCGGGCGGGTGGGGGTTTGGGCTGAGGATTCGGCGTTGCCCGCGCGGGTTGGTGGGCGGTTGCCCCGGCGGGCGGTCCGGCATCCGTTCGCGGTTGGCGGGGAGGTGTTGGGCCCCTTGGTCGGGGGTGGGGTCGGGGTGGTTTCCGTTCGGCTGCCGTCGTATGCCGGCGGGCCCGTCGAGTCGCCCGAGTTGGTCCGGGAGGCGTCCGGTGGGCGGCGGGGAGCGGTCCGGTGGCGGGAGTGGTTGGTTCCCGTGGTGTGGGTGGACGGTGAACTCCCCGATTCGCTGCCCGACTGCCGGGGTGGGGCTTCGTGGAAGTTCCTGACCGACGTCCTGGCCTTCGCGACCGACCTGGTGCGGCGGGGACGGGTGTTGCCGGCCATCGACGGGGACGGGTTCGCTCGGTGGCGGTCCGCTTCGTCCGGGGTGGACTCGTTGCGCTTCGCGGCGTTGCGGGCGAGCGAACCGGCGTCGTTCCGGGCGAACGCCGACGACGACGTGGTGCAAGAGGTGGTGGATCGGGCGGTCGATCGGGAGGTTCGGGCGGCGCTGCGGGGTATGGACGCGGGCGGTGACGGGGTTGTGGGGCGGTGGTTGGACGCGTTGGTGGGTGGGCCGCGCGTCGCGGGGGACGCGGGCGCGCTGCGGGGCAAGTTGGCGGCGTGGCGGGCCAACGGGTTGCAGCAGAGTCCGGTCCGGACGTGTTTCCGGCTCAGTTCACCCGACCAGGGCGGCATGGCGAAGGACGGGTGGCGGGTCGAGTTCCTGTTGCAGGCCGTGGACGAGCCGAGCGTGGTGGTGACCGCGGAACAGTTGTGGCACAAGCAGGACGCGGTGCTGCGGCGGTGGGTCGGCCGGCCCGAGGACGTGCTCCTCGGCGACCTGGGTCGGGCGGGGCGGCTGTACCCGGCGCTGGATCGGGCGCTCTCGGCCCGGCGGCCGGTGGAGCTGGAACTCGACGTCGAGGGCGCTTACGACTTCCTCCAGCACGCGGCCGAGCTGGCGGAGGCGGGCTTCGGCGTGATGCTGCCCTCGTGGTGGCGTCAACCCCACCGGCTCGGGCTGCGGCTCACCGCGGCCAGTCGCGGCACGGCGGGGCAGGTCGCGAAGGAGAGCGAACTGGGGCTGAAGGTCCTGGTCGACTACAAGTGGGAACTGGCCGTCGGCGACGAGCGGCTGACCGAGGCCGAGCTCCAGTCGCTCGCCGAGGCCAAGGTGCCGCTGGTCCGGGTCCGCGGCCAGTGGGTGCACGTCGACCCCACACGCCTGGCCGCCGGGCTCGCCTTCCTCAAGCGGGGCGGCGGTCAGATGACGGCCGCCCAGGTCCTGCTGCACTCCGGCCTGCACCCCGAGGACGCCGACCTGCCGCTCCCGCTCAACGGGGTCAGCGCCACGGGCTGGCTCGGCGACCTGCTCTCCGGCGAGGTCGAGCACCACCTGGAGCCGGTCGGGCAGCCGAACGGCCTGGTCGCGGAACTGCGCCCCTACCAGCAGCGCGGCCTGGCCTGGCTCGCGTTCCTCGACCGCCTGGGCCTCGGCGCGTGCCTGGCCGACGACATGGGCCTGGGCAAGACCGTCCAACTGCTGGCGCTGGAGGCGCACAACCGCGCGCACGGCAAGCGCCTGCCCACGCTGCTGGTCTGCCCGATGTCGGTGGTCGGCAACTGGCAACGGGAAGCCGCCCGCTTCACGCCCGACCTGGAGGTCCGCGTCTACCACGGCGCCGACCGCGCCCTCGACACGAACTGCGACCTGGTCATCACCACCTACGCCGTCGTCGCCCGCGACGCCGGGAAGCTCGCCGGCACGAGCTGGGACCGGGTCGTGCTGGACGAGGCGCAGAACATCAAGAACAGCTCGACCCGCCAGTCCAAGGTGGTGCGGGCGCTGCCCGCGCGGCACCGGGTCGCGCTGACCGGCACCCCGGTGGAGAACCGGCTGGCCGAGCTCTGGTCGATCATGGACTTCGTCAACCCGGGCGTCCTCGGCACGATCAACACGTTCCGCGCCCGCTTCGCCGTCCCCGTCGAACGCCACCACGACGAGGACGCCGCCGTCCGCCTGCGCCGCATCACCGGCCCGTTCGTGCTCCGCCGCCTCAAGACCGACCCGCGGATCATCACCGACCTGCCGGACAAGATCGAGGTCAAGCAGCTGTGCACGCTGACCGCCGAACAGGCCACGCTCTACCAGGCCGTGGTGGACGACATGCTGGCCAAGATCGCCGAGGCGGAGGGCGTCAAGCGCAAGGGCCTGGTCCTGGCCACGATGTCGCGCCTCAAGCAGGTCTGCAACCACCCCGCGCAGCTCCTGGGTGACGGCTCGCGCGTCGCCGGCCGCTCCGGCAAGCTCGCCCGGCTGGAGGAGGTCCTGGACGAGGCGCTGGCCGACGGCGACAAGGCGTTGTGCTTCACCCAGTTCACCGCCTTCGGCTCCCTGGTCGTCCCCCACCTGGCCGCGCGGTTCGACACCGAGATCCTCTACCTGCACGGCGGCACGCCGAAGCGGCAGCGCGACGAGATGGTGCGGCGGTTCCAGGACGAGGACGGCCCGTCGATCTTCGTGCTGTCGCTGAAGGCGGGCGGCACGGGGCTGAACCTGACCGCCGCCAACCACGTCATCCACCTCGACCGGTGGTGGAACCCGGCGGTGGAGGACCAGGCGACCGACCGGGCGTTCCGCATCGGCCAGCGCAACCACGTGCAGGTGCGCAAGTTCGTCTGCGTCGGCACGCTGGAGGAGCGGATCGACCGGATGATCGAGGAGAAGCGCGGGCTGGCCCAGCTCGTGGTCGGCGCGGGCGAGGACTGGCTGACCGAGATGTCCACCGGCGAGCTGCGCGAGCTGTTCGCCCTGTCCGGGGAGGCCGTCGGTGACTGACTGGCACGGCTACCGCCCGCCGTCGCGGCCGATCCGGGTCGAGGGCGGCCTCACGTTGCGCAGCAAGCGGGGCGACGTCGCGCAGACGTGGTGGTCGCGCCGGTTCCTCGAAGTCCTGGAGTCGTTCGGCATGGCCGGTCGCCTCAACCGCGGCCGCGCCTACGCCCGCACCGGCCAGGTGATGAGCCTGTCGCTGTCGTCCAGCCTGGTGGTGGCCCTGGTGACGGGGACGCGGCCGGAGCCGTACCGGGCGCGGATCGGGGTGCGGAAGTTCGGCGACGACGACTGGCGGCGCATCGAGCACGCGTTGGCCGACCAGGCGATCTTCGCGGCCAAGCTGCTGGCGGGCGAGATGCCGCCGGAGATCGAGGACGTGTTCGCCGACCTCGGCCTCACCCTGTTCCCCAGCACCACGCGCGAGCTGCACATGGACTGCACGTGCCCGGACTGGGAGGTGCCGTGCAAGCACCTCGCCGCCACCTGCTACCTGCTCGCCGAGTCGTTCGACACCGACCCGTTCGAGATCCTGGCCTGGCGCGGGCGGTCCCGCGAGGACCTGCTGGACCGGCTGCGGGAGCTGCGCGCGCCCGTCCGGCCCGAGCAGCCCGAGGCGACCGCGAAGCAGCCGGACGACTCGTTCGACACCTTCTGGACCCGGCCGAAGGTGGCCGAGGTCGTGCCGGAGGTCGCCGAGCCCGCCACCCGCCGCCCGGACGCGCTCCTCGACCAGCTCGGACCGCTCGTCGTGGACGGCCGCTCGGTGACCGATGCGCTGCGCCCGCTCTACCGCCGGCTTGCCAGGCCCTAGCCGGCTGCACTAGGCACTCAGCGGGCCGCACCAGGCACTAGCGGGCTGCCCAAGCCCTGGTTCAGCCGCCCGCGACCGAAGGCAGGATCCGGACCTCCGCGTCCGGGCCCAGCGAGGTGTCCGGGCCGGACAGCCGGCGGCACTCCTCGCCGTCCACGTAGACGTTCACGTAACGGCGCAGGCCGGCCCGCTCGTCGCGCAACCTCCGGTCCAGCAACGGGTAGCGCGCGGCCAGGTGGTCCAGCAGCACGCCCAGCGTGGCGGGCTCGGGCAGGTCGACCTCCAGCCTGGCCTGGTTGCCCGCCGACTGCCGGAGCGGCCCGGGGATCAGCACGAGCACCCGCACGTCACACCTCCGCCGCGCGCACGCACACCACGTCGGGCAGGTGCTCGGCGATCCGCCGCCAGCTCTCGCCCTCGTCGGCGCTCGCGTACACCTCACCCGACCGCGACCCGAAGTAGACGCCGGCCGGGCTCGCCGCGTCGGTGCACATCGCGTCACGCATCACGGCCGTCCAGAAGCCGTCCGGCAGGCCGTCGCGCAACGCCTCCCACGACGACCCGCCGTCCGACGACCGATACACCGCGCACCGGCCACCGGGAGGGAAGCGCTCGCCGTCCGCGGTCAGCGGGAAGTTGTAGATCACGTCGGGGTCGTGCGGGTGGCTGACCATGGCGAAGCCGAAGTCGGCGGGCAGGCCGGCCGCGATGGACGCCCACGTCTCCCCCGAGTCGTCCGACCGGTACACGCCGTGGTGGTTCTGCAGGAACAGCCGCTCCGGCCGGGACGGGTGCCGGCTCACCTTGTGCACGCACTGGCCGAACTCCGGGTAGGGGTCGGGCAGGAAGTACGCCTTGATGCCGGTGTTGCTCGGCTCCCACGATGACCCGCCGTCGAACGTCCGGTAGACCCCGCCGGTGGACATCGCCACGGTCAGCCGCAGCGGGTCGACCGGGTCGGGCAGCACGGTGTGGACGGCCTGCCCGCCGAACCCCGCGCCCCACCGCTCCCGGTGCGGGTGCTTCCACAAGCCCTCCACCAGCGCGTACGTCCGGCCGCCGTCCTCGGAGCGGAACAACGCGGACGGCTGCGTGCCCGCGTACACGACCTCCGGGTCGGGCGTCGGCGCGAGCTGCCACACCCGCTCCAGCGAGGCGTCCGCCGGGAACGCGATCGGCGCGTGGTCCGGCTCGTCCCAGGTCGCGCCGAGGTCGTCGCTGGTCACGACGGTCGGGCCGAAGTGGGAGCTGGTCGTGCCGACCAGGAGGCGCGGCCGCTCGCGGCGGTTGTCGATCGCGATCGCGTAGACCTCGGTCATCGGGTGGTGCGGTCCGTCGAGGCTCCACGACGTGCGGTCGGCGCTGGTCGCGAGCCACAGGCCCTTGCGGGTGCCGATGGCGAGCAGGTGCATGGCGTACTCCTCGGTTGTGACGCGCAGCACATTACGCGCGACCCCCGACAATCGCGTTCCCGGCGAGCGGGCCGAACAAGTTACCGACTGGTAGCGTGCGGCGGCGACGAAGGGAGAACCCCGGTGCTGTTCGACCCGAACACCCACGACTTCGGACACCTGGACGCCGAGAGCCGCCGCCTGCTGCGCGCGACCGTCGACTGGTTCGAGGAGCGCGGCAAGCGCCGCCTGATCGCCGACGACCAGGCGAAGGTCTGGTACACCGAGTTCCTGGACTTCGTCGCGCGCGAGAAGCTGTTCGCCACCTTCTGCACGCCCGCCACCGAGGCCGACGGCAACCCCCACAAGCGCTGGGACGCCGCCCGCAACGCCGCGCTGAGCGAGGTCCTCGGCTTCTACGGCCTGCAGTACTGGTACGCCTGGCAGGTCACCGTGCTCGGCCTCGGCCCGATCTGGATGAGCGACAACGCGGTGGCGCGCAAGAAGGCCGCCGAACTCCTCGACCGGGGCTCGGTGTTCGCGTTCGGCCTGTCCGAGAAGGAGCACGGCGCGGACGTCTACTCCACCGACATGGTCCTCACGCCCACCGCCACCGGCTTCACCGCGACCGGCGGGAAGTACTACATCGGCAACGGCAACGTGGCCGGCATGGTGTCGGTCTTCGGCCGCCGCGCCGACGTCGAGGGCCCGGACGGGTACGTGTTCTTCGCCGTCGACTCCCAGCACGAGAAGTTCCGGCTGGTCAAGAACGTGGTCGACTCGCAGATGTTCGTCAGCGAGTTCCACCTGGAGGACTACCCCGTCACCGCGGACGACGTGCTGCACACCGGGCCGGAGGCCTTCAGCGCCGCCCTGAACACGGTCAACGTGGGCAAGTTCAACCTCTGCACGGCCTCGATCGGCATCGACGAGCACGCGTTCTACGAGGCGATCACGCACGCCCACAACCGGGTCCTGTACGGCAAGCGGGTCACCGACTTCCCGCACGTCCGGCAGAACTTCGTGGACGCCTACGCGCGCCTGGTCGCCATGAAGCTGTTCGCCGACCGCTCGGTGGACTACTTCCGCAGCGCGTCCCCCGAGGACCGCCGCTACCTGCTGTTCAACCCGATCACGAAGATGAAGGTCACCAGCGAGGGCGAACGGGTCGTCGACCTGCTGTGGGACGTGATCGCGGCCAAGGGCTTCGAGAAGGACACCTACTTCTCCATGGCCGCCCGCGACATCCGCGCCCTGCCGAAGCTGGAGGGCACGGTCCACGTCAACCTGGCCCTCGTGCTCAAGTTCATGCCGAACTACCTGTTCCGGCCCACCGACTACGCCGAGGTCCCGACCAGGCACGACCCGGCCGACGACGGGTTCTTCTGGCGCCAGGGCCCGGCCCGGGGCCTCGGGCAGGTCAGGTTCCACGACTGGGAGACCGCCTACCGCGAGCACGCCCACGTGCCCAACGTGGCGCGCTTCCACGAGCAGGCCCAGGCGCTGCGGACCCTGCTCACCACGGCCGCGCCCGACGCCGAGCAGCAGGAGGACCTCGACTTCCTACTCAACCTCGGCCACCTGTTCACGCTGGTCGTCTACGGCCAACTGGTGCTGGAGCAGGCCCGGACCACCGGCCTGGACGTCGACGTGCTGGACCAGGTGTTCGACGTCCTGGTGCGCGACTTCTCGGCCTACGCGGTCGCGCTGCACGGCAAGGCGTCGTCCACCGAGGCGCAACAGGCGTGGGCGGTCGACCAGGTCCGCAAGCCCATTGTCGACCAGGCCCGCTTCGAACGCGTCTGGAGCAAGGTGGCGGCGCTGTCCGGCGCATACGAAATGCGCCCGTGAGCCGATCACGGCAAGGCAACGGCACCAATCGAGGCCTACTCCGACCGGACGGTGGCGCGTGCCGTCCGGCGGGTCAACGCCGACATCCGACGCCCTTGGCGTCTTGACTGGTGGCCACCCGCCCGTGTTTCGTCGTCAGCTACCGACGAACCGGAGGGAATCGCGCGCATGACCGCGTCCAAGGCACTGCGGGCCCTGCGGGAGGCGATCGTCCTCGAGCACCTGGAGTCGGAGAACGAGCGCGAGTTCGACACCGCCGTCGGCACGTTCGACCACCCGCGGTGCGAGATCGTGGCGACCGGGCAGGTGTTCGACGGCCGGGCCGAGGTCGCCGGGTACTACGCCCGCGTCCGCGACGCGTTCCCGGACCAGCGCAGCACGCTCGTGGAGCTGCACCACGCCGACGACGCGGTGATCGTGGAGCTGGAGCTGGAGGGCACCCACCTGGGCAGCCTCCGCGGCGAGGAGCCCTCCGGGCGTGCCTACCGGGTGCGCACGACGGCGTTCTTCGTGTTCGACGACGCCAGGCTGGTCGGCAAGCGGGTCTACGGCGGGCAGGGCGGCCAACCGGCCGCGCTGACGGGCTGAGCGGGACCCGGGCGAGACGATTCAGGCCGCCACCCCCGCTGCTGCGAGGGGTGGCGGCCCGAAAAGATCCAGGTCCTGGTGGTGACCCGGATTAGGTCAGAGCGGTCGAACCGTCTGCGCCTGCGGGCCCTTCTGGCCCTGGCCGATCTCGAACTCCACCCGCTGGTTCTCTTCCAGGGTGCGGTAGCCGTTGCTCTGGATCTCCGAGTAGTGCACGAACACGTCGGCGCCACCGTTGTCCGGGGAGATGAAGCCGAAGCCCTTCTCCGCGTTGAACCACTTGACGGTGCCCTGAACTGCCATCTTGCTACTTCTCCTCTAACAGGTGCCGGATCGCGCTTGCGACCACCGGGTCAGCTAGGGCCCCGGCCCTTCCTGGCGAGGAAAGTTCGGCGCCCGCAACTCCGTTCCGCGAGCGTGGTGGAACACGAACACAGAAAGGTACGACCGAAGACAGTCAACCATGAGATCCCGCCGCCAGTCGAGCGGAAGAATGCGGCGAGTCGCACTGCTACGGTGGGCGAGGCCGCGATCACAGGGGGTCCCCGATGCCTGAACCGATGTTGGTCTCCATCGCCGCGTCGCTCGCCTCGCGGGCCGTCGCAGGCCTGTACGAGCTGGTCCGGGTGAAGTTCGCCGCCGATCCGGTGGCCACCGCGGCGCTCACCGCGGCCGAGGGTGCGGCCGAGGACTCCCCGCAGGTCACCGCGTTGAGCGAGGCGTTGGACCGGGCCGTGCGGGCCGATCCCGCGTTCGGGGCCGAACTTCGGGCCCACCACGCGGTGAACCAGACCGGCCGGGTGTCCAACCAGGTCTCCGGCACGGTGCACGGCAACGTCGTGCAGGCGGGCGACATCCAGGGCGGCATCACGTTCAAGTAACCCCGGCGGGTGAAGATGGAGGGGTGTACTCGCTCCACCTGCCCCAGGCCCGGTTGCTGTTCTTCTTCCTCGGCCTGGTGCTGACCTTCGTCTTCATCCGGATCAGCGTGCGCCTGATCCGGGCGGGCGTCCGCTGGTGGCCGGGCAACATCACCCCTGGTGGCACGCACATCCACCACGTCGTGTTCGGCACCGTGTTCATGCTGCTCGGCGGCGTGATCGGGTTGGCCGTGCCGGACGACCTGCACGGGGTGCGGGTTGCCGCAGCCGCGTTGCTCGGCGTGGGCGCCGCGCTGGTGCTCGACGAGTTCGCGCTCCTGCTGCACCTGCGGGACGTGTACTGGACCAAGGACGGCCGGCTGTCGGTCGACGCGGTGTTCCTCGCCATCGGGATGACCGGCCTGCTGCTGGTCGGCGCCCGGCCGCTGGGCTACGAGGAGTTCTACGGCGAGGGCGTGGCCCTGCGGGTGCTGATCATCCTGGTGAACCTCGTGTTCGCGATCGTGGCGCTGCTCAAGGGCAAGGTGTGGACCGGGCTGCTCGGGCTGCTGGTGCCCGTGCTGCCGGAGATCGGCGCGCTGCGGCTGGCCCGTCCGGGCTCCCCGTGGGCCCGCTGGCGGTACACCGAGGGGTCCCGCAAGCTGCGCCGGGCGTACCGCCGGGAGGCCCGCATCCGCCAGCCGCTGATCCGGGTGAAGATCCGGGTGCAGGAGTTCATCTCCGGGCGGCACGACGAGGAGGGTTAGTCCCCTGGCTGGTCCGCCTCGGCGAAGTCGTGGGACAGCCACCGCACCGGACGGCCGGTGAACAGCACGAACGTGCCGGACGGCGTGGCGGTCTCCGACTCGGCGAACCCCCGCGCGTCGGGTTCGGGCAGGTACCGGCTCGTCACGGCGTGCACGTCGTCGGTCGAGGGGGCGCGGTCCGCGCGTTCCACCACGCACTCGGCGGTCACGTACCGGTACGGGTAGGTCGGCTGCTGCACGTTCAGGCTGAACGCGCCCGCCCGCTCCAGCAGCCGGGTCTTGCGGGCCTCACGGCCCTGCGTGCCGGTGAAGAACGTGACCAGGCCGTCCCGGTAGGCGTAGAACACCGGCACGGTCAGCGGCGGGCGGTCGTCGGCGGCGACCGCGATCACGGCGACGTGCGGGCCGGCGAGGAATTCGTCACGTTCGGCTTCGGTGAGGCTGCGGCTCATGGCGGATCACACCTCGTACTCGTCGCGCAGCCGGAGCCACGCCATGGTCGGGGTCTGGGGCCAGCCCTCCGGCGAGTCCTCCCACTCCTCCTGGCGGCCGTACGGGGTCAGGTCGAGCAGGTTGAAGTCCAGGCGCAGCCGGTCGACGCCGCGCCCGGTGGTGAAGTAGGTGCGGAACACCTCGTCGCCGTCGCGCAGGAAGACGCTCAGCCCGAAGCCGCCACCCAGGCCCAGCTCGTCGTAGAACGCCTGCCCGGACGAGTACCACGGCACGGTCCAGCCCATCCGCTCGCGCACGGCCGCGATCTCGTCCTGCGGCGCGCGCGACATGAGGATCAGCCTGGTGTCGCGGGCGTTGAGGTGGACCTGGTCGGCCAGGTTGTCGGTGAACGAGGCGCAGCCGGAGCACAGCCAGTCCTGGCCCGGCGCGAGCATGTGGTGGTAGGCGACGAGCTGCCGGCGGCCTTCGAACAGGTCCGCGAGGCCGACCACGGCGCCGTCGGGCGCGGTGAACTCGTGGCCCGTGTCCAGGCGCACCATCGGCAGCCTGCGCCGTTCGGCGGCCAGCGCGTCCAGCGCGTGGGTGAGCTCCTTCTCCTTGACGAGCAGGGCGTCGCGGGCGGCTTGCCACTCCCGCGGCGAGACGACGGTCGGTCGTGCCATCGTGCACCTCCAAGTTCCTTGAGGGAACTGACCGTACCGCAGATAGTTCCCTGAAGGAACCCACAAGCGCTAGACTCGGTGACGTGCAGCGGACCCGGTTCGGCGACATGGCCTGCTCGATCGCGCGCACCATGGACGTCATCGGCGAGCCGTGGTCACCGCTGATCCTGCGGAACGTCTTCGTGGGCATCGCCCGCTTCGACCAGCTCCAGGACAACCTCGGCATCTCCCGCAAGGTGCTCGCCGAACGGCTGAAGTGGCTGGTGGAGCAGGACGTGCTGGAGCGGCGCGAGTACTCGGCCAGGCCGCCGCGCCACGAGTACGCGCTCACCGCGAAGGGCACCGAGCTGGTCGAGCTGCTGATGGTGATGGTGCGCTGGGGCGACCGCTGGACGGCGGGCGAAGCCGGTCCGCCGGTGCTCTACCGCCACCACGCGTGCGGCCGCGTCGCGCACGTGGAGCTGCACTGCTCGGAGTGCGGGCAGCCGATGGGACCGGGCGACGTCGACGTGCTGCCCGGTCCCGGCAGCGCCACCTAGCCGGTCACGATGCCCAGCTCCGCGCAGTCGTCCGCGGTGTCGCCCGCGCACAGGTCCGCCGGCTTGACCACGCTCTCGGCCACCAGCGCCCGCACGTTGTCGCGGGTGATCAGGTCCGCACCCAGCAGCACCGACTTCACGTCCCGCTTCGCCACCAGGTCGCGGGTGTTGCCGGTGGCCAGGTCGTCCGCGCCGCTGAGGTCGCCGCGGGCCACCGCGATGGCCAGCCGCGCCGCCGCCTCGGCCTCGTCGCGGATCGGCTTGTAGACCGTCATGCACTGCTCGCCGCGCAGGATCGAGCGCAGGCCCTCGACCGTGGCGTCCTGACCGGTCACCGGGACCCGCCCGGCCAGGCCCTTGGCCTTCAGCACCTCGATCGCCGCGCCGGCCAGCCCGTCGTTCGCCGCGACCACGCCGTCCACCGCGCCGCCGGCGGCCGACAGCATCTGCTCGAACGCGGCCTTGCCGATCACCGGGTCCCACTTGTCGACGGCCTTGCTCTCCACCAGCCGCAACGCGCCGCTGTCGTACTTCGGCCCGAGCTGGCGGCGCTGGCCGTCGAAGAACATCGTGGCGTTGTTGTCCGTCGGCGCGCCCTGGAGCTCGAGGATCCGCGCGCCCGGCTTGTCGCCCAGGCACTTCAGCAGGCCCTCGGCCTGCAACTCGCCCACGTTGAGGTTGTCGAACGAGACGTAGTACTCGGCCTGGCCGCCCAGGCTGATCCGGTCGTAGTTGATCACCGGGATGTTCGCGGCCCTGGCCTTGCTCTCGACCGCCGCGCCGCCCTCGGGGCTCAGCGGCGTCGTCATCAGCACCTTCACCCCGCGGGCGATCATCTCGTCGGCGATGCCGGCGAACCTGGCCTCGTCACCGTCCGCGTTCTCGATCAAGCCTTCGATGCCGGCGAAGTTCAGCGCCTGCAGCAGCAGCGGGCGGTCCTGCTCCTCCCACCGGGCCGACGACGAGCGGTCCGGCAGGATCACGCCCACGACCGGCCTCGGGGCACGACTGCCCGTGGCCGGCGCGAGCGGGTCGACCGACGAGCCGCACGCACCGACGAACAGGACGAGGAGACCGCAGGACACGGCTCTGACCAGCCTTCGCATTCGCCAACCCCTTGCGCGGCCACATCGACGTGGACGTCGTAAATACGGAATGTCGCGGAATTCCAACCCTCCGGACGCCGGTTCGTCAAGACGTAGCAACCCCGCAGCTCCGAATGGTCCGCCCCATTCGGTCAGTTGACCTTCCCGGAACATCGAACTCGCAGGTCGGACCGTTACAGTGAGTACTTATCACGCTCCGCACCCGAATGGTCACGGAACCGGCAAGATACGGAATGGGGACTCCCGTTCCGGGGATTTCTGTGCGATGGTGTCGCGTGCCAGACCCTGGCCGGGTGTGTGAGGAGAAGCAGCGTGAGAATCGTTCCCGCAGCGCTGGTGGCCGCGACTGCCGCGGCACTGCTCGCCTTGGGCGCCGGGCCGGCCGCCGCCGAACAGGTCACGCCGGACCACACCGTCGCCGTCGACAGCTCGCACTCGTTGGCGCAAGCCCAGAGCAGCGTGCTGGACGACAACCGCGACATGTAGCAGACACGAGGATCCCCGCCCTCCGGTTCGCCGACGGACGGGGATCCTCGTGTGTCCGGGCTCAGCCCAGCGCGGTGCCCAGCGCCTGCCAGTCCAGCACCGGCGCGGCCAGGTCGCGGATCGCGGCCAGCAGCCCCAGCCGGGCCCGCCGCACGTCGGCGTCCTCGGCCATCACCAGCACCTCGTCGAAGAACGTGTTCACCGGACCGGTGAGCCCGGTCGCGGCGGCGGCGAACGCGGCCAGGCCCGTGACGCCCGCGGGCACGTCGGCCAGCGCCTTGTGCAACGCCACCTCGGCGGGCTCCACCAGCGCCTGCGGGTCGTACTCGCCGACGGTGTCCGCGGGCACGATCCGCCGCACCCGCTGCAACGCGGCCACCAGCGCGGCGAAGTCCCCGTCACCCGCCAGCGCGGTCAGCTCGGCCAACGTCGTGTCGGCCACCGCGGGCGCGTCGGCCAGCGGCAGCACGGCGTTGACGAACCGGTGGTCGTGCCCGGCGTCCAGCAACTGCTGCTCGTACCGCCGCACGGCGAACTCGCGCGCGGTGTCCAGCGCCTCCGCCGACACCTCCAGCTCCTGGGCGGCCAGCGCCAGCGCCTTGGTCAGCGTGATGCCCTTCAGCTCCGGGAACGCCCGCAGCACGCTCACCGCGCCCAGCGCCGCCCGCCGCAGCCCGAACGGGTCGGAGCTGCCGGTCGGGTTGGCCCCGATGCCGAACAGCCCCGCCAGCAGGTCGAACCGGTCGGCCAGCGACAGCAGCGCGCCGGGCGTGGACGACGGCAGCGCGTCACCGGCCGAGCGCGGCAGCTCCATCTCGTACAGCGCCTGAGCCACCGCCGGGGTCTCCCCCGCACGCTCGGCGTACTCGCGGGCCATCACGCCGGCCAGGCTCGACAGCTCGATCACCATCTGCGAGCCCAGGTCGAACTTGGCCAGCTCGCCCGCCCGCGCCAGGGTCTCGCCCGCGGTGCTCACCTCTCCGGACCCGACCTCGCCTGCGCTCACTTCCTGGGAGAGCCGCCGCGCCAGCGCCGCGATCCGGCCCGCCCGGTCGGCCATCGAGCCCAGCTTGTCGGCGAACGTGAGCTTGTCCAGCCCGGCCTTCATGTCCTCCAGCGGCGTGCGCAGGTCGGCCCGCCAGAAGAACGCGGCGTCCTCGTACCGGGCGCGGAGCACGGCCTCGTTGCCCGCGCGGACCAGGTCGGCGTCCACCTCGCCGTTGGCCACGGCCACGAAGTGGGGCAGCAGCGAGCCGTCCTGCGCGCGCACGGGCAGGTACCGCTGGTGCTTGCGCATCACGGTGGTGAGGATCTGCGCGGGCAGTTCCAGGTAGCGCTCCTCGAACGAGCCGAGGATCGGCGTCGGCCGCTCGACCAGGTTCGTGACCTCGTCCAGCACGCCCTCGAAGTCGACCACGCCGCCCACGGACGCGGCCAGTTCCTCGGCCCCGGCCACGATGGCGTCACGGCGGCGTGCCGCCGAGGCGTCGATGCCGTGACCGGCCAGGAACTCCAGGTAACCGTCCGCAGTGGACACCTCGACCACCGGCGTGGCGGCGGTGCGGTGCACGCGCGTCCTCGGCTCGGCGGCCAGCGACGACACCGCGACCGGCACCGGCGTCGTGCCCAGCAGGGCCAGCAGCCAGCGGATCGGGCGGGTGAACGACAGCTTCGGGTCGTTCCACTTCATGTTCTTCTCGGCCCGCAGCTCGGACACCACCTCGCCGAGCAGCCCGCTGAGCACCTCGACCGCGCCGCGACCGGGGTCGGTGCGCACCAGGGCGACGTGCTCGACGCCGTTCTCGGTGACGCGGCCGAGCGCCTCGACGTCCACGCCCTGGCCGCGGGCGAAGCCCTGCACGGCCTTGGTCGGGTTGCCGTCGGCGTCGAACGCGGCGGACACGCGGGGACCGCGCACGGTCTTCTCCGCGTCCGGCTCGCGCGGCGCGACGTCGGGCACGAGCACCACGACCCGGCGCGGCGTGCCGTGCACCTCGACCGCGCCGTGCGCCAGCCTGGTCGCGCCAAGCTTGTCCGCGACGGCCTTGCCGACCGCCTCGACGGTGCGGGTCACCTCGGCGGGCGGCAGCTCCTCCGTGCCGATCTCGAACAGCAGCGTGCCCGGTGCCGTGACCTCGGCGAACGTGTCCGGCAGCGTGGCGGCGGCGGGCGCCTCGGCCAGCCCGAGCGGGTGGCCCAGCTCCTCGCGGCGGGCCGCCCACAGCTGCGCGACCTCGCGGGCCAGGCCGCGCATCCGGCCGAACGCGCGGGCCCGCTCGGTGGTGCTGATCGCGCCCCGGGCGTCGAGCACGTTGAACGCGTGCGAGCACTTGAGCACGTAGTTGTGCGCGGGCACGGGCAGGCGGGCGTCGAGCATCCGGCGCGCCTCGGCGGCGTACTCCTCGAACAGCCGCTTGTTCGCCTCCACGTCGGCGTCGTCGAGGTAGTAGCGGCTCATCTCGTACTCGGCCTGGCCGAACGCCTCGCCGTAGGAGATGCCCGGCGCGTAGGCGATGTCCTTGAAGTGGCCGACGCCCTGCAAGGCCATCATGATGCGCTCGATGCCGTACGTGATCTCGACCGAGACCGGGTCCAGCGACATGCCGCCGGCCTGCTGGAAGTAGGTGAACTGGGTGATCTCCAACCCGTCCAGCCACACCTCCCAGCCCAGGCCCCACGCGCCGAGCGCGGGCGAGGCCCAGTTGTCCTCCACGAACCGCACGTCGTGCGCCCGGACGTCGATGCCCAGCGCTTCGAGGCTGCCCAGGTACAGCTCCTGGGGGTTACCCGGGTCGGGCTTGAGGATCACCTGGAACTGGGTGTGGGTCTGCAGCCGGTTGGGGTTCTCGCCGTACCGCGCGTCGTCGGGCCGCACGCTCGGCTCGACGTAGGACACGCGCCAGGGCTCGGGACCCAGCACCCGCAGCACGGTGGCGGGGTTCAACGTACCGGCGCCGACCTCGGTGTTGTACGGCTGCACGACGACGCAGCCCCGTTCGGTCCAGTACCTGGTGAGCGCGAGCAGCGCATCCTGCATGGTCAGCACGGCAGCAGTCTACGAACGCGGGGCCGCCGACCTCACAATCGGGTAACCGACCTGGTCAGGCGGCCCACGACCCGGTATCACCAGGTCCGGCGCAGGCCCTGTGCGACGCTGGTGGCAACCTGGGCGGCCCGTCATGCGTCCAATGGTGCGAACTCGGGTACATGGGAGGAGTGGGAGTGGACAACCGGCCGCCGAGGCCAGGCGAACCCGATGGGTTCCGCAGGCGACCTGTTCCCCCTCGGAGTCCTTCCGCAGGTCAACCGCCGCGTGGCCAGGAGCCGCCCCGGCGCTCCGAGCCAGGGGGGCGGTTCGAGCCACCGCGTCGAGGACCCGAGCGCCAGGTGCCCGGCACCCCGGACCGCGCGCCGGGTGACCGCCGCGTGCCCGTCCGACCCGAACGACCCACCGGCGAGCGGCCGAAGCGCCCGGCGGGCGATCCCGCGTCCGGCGAGCGACCCCGCCCGAACGCCCCGCGCACCGGTGAGCGCGCCAGGGCCGGCGGCGAGCCCGGCCGCGCCCGTGCCGCCGACGACCGCCGCCCCGCCGCGCCCCAGCGCGTCG
>JBFBCZ010000014.1:0-231760 GCA_040689555.1 Actinosynnema sp. NPDC051121
GCGGCGGCGGCCTGGGCGGCGCCGGGGGTGACGCGGGCGGCGCGGTCGGCCGGGCCCCAGCCGTGCTGGACGAACTCGCGGAAGCCGGAGGCGTCGACGAGCCTGCTGGGGTCGCGGCGGGCGGGCTTGGTCACCGTGGGCAGCCTTTCGGGTCGGGGCGTCAGGGCGCTGGTCGCGATCGGCGACCGGGCGTCGGGGAGATGCTCTCAAAGGGCTGGGAAGCGCCCTCGCCGGACAGGCATATCCGAGGGAGGAGGGGGAGAGGGCACCGTCGGTTCGAGTACCGGCGTTGGTCGGGTTTCGGGGGCAGTCGGGTGGCAGTTGTGCTGAAACGGCGTGATCGGTGGGGGCGATCCGGTAGGTAACACCTTCGGCTACCTACGGCAGGGTGATCGCATGCGTCCCGAGGACGTCGTCGAACTGCGGGTGCACGGGGTGTCGGGCACCCCGCCGGAAGAGATGCTCGGTGATCCGTTCCCCACGGCGGTGGCCGGCGACGACGTGGCGCGGTTCCTGCGGGCGGGGAAGCCGGTGCGGGCGTTGTCCAGCGGGCGGGCGCGGGTGGTGGAGGCGTTCCACTGGGGGCGGTTCACGTCGGGTGGGGCCAGTCGGGCGTTGTGGCTGGTGCTGATGCCGTTCGCGATCCTCAACCTGGCGCGGTACGCGTTGTTGGGCGCCGGTCGGTTCGCGGAGGCGGTGTTGCGGCTGCTCGGGTTGGTGCTGACGTGCATGTTGGTGACGGCGACGGCGTACGTGTCGCTGGAGTTGCTGGTGCGGCAGTGCGCGGGCGCGGCGGCGTGCCGGGCGGAGCGCCTGGGGTTCTTCGACGGGTGGCCGTTCGGGGCGGTGCTGCTGGTCGGCATGGTGCCGCCGGGGCTCGTGATCACGGTGCTGTGGTGGTTCGGCCGCCAGACGTTCCTGTACGAGCCCAAGGGGACCCACCACGTGTGGGAGACCCGGACGGGCAGCCTGGGCGACTACGGGTTCTGGCACACGTCCCCGCGCACGCCGGTGCTGCGTGACGCGCACGTGGCGGCGGCGTGCGCGGTGGTGGGGGTGTTGTACGCGGGGGCGTTGCGGACGGCGCAGCCGGGCCGGCCGTCGGACGTGCTGTCGTGGGCGGTGGTCGGCGTGGGGGTGTTGGTGCTGGCGTGGGTGGTCGGGTGCGTGGTGATGTCGCCGGATCGGCGGGACGTGAACTCGCGGGCGCTCAAGTGGGTGTCGGCGGGGTACCTGCTGGTGGCGGCGGGGTTGGCGACGGCGTTCCTGTGGCGGGCGCCGACGGGTGCGGTCGGGTCGGTGCCGCCGTTGGCGGGGTTCGAGGCGGTGACCGACATCCTGTCGGTGGCGGCGATGGTGCTGCTGGTCGTGCTGCTCGGGGCGTGCGCGCGGATGCGGCACTCGGCGCGCGGTGTCGAGCTGATGGTGGCGGACCGGCGGTTCCGGCCGATGTGGCACGGGTACGCGGCGGTGGTGATCGCGGTGGTCGCGACGACGATGGCGGTCGGGTTCAGCGGTGGGCTGGCGTACCGGGTGGTGGACTGGGTGGACGGCGGGCGCGGTGGGTTGGTGCTGAGCACCGGCTACCTGGTCGGCGCGGGGCTGTGGGGTGTGCTGGCGATCGCGTTCCCGCTGCTGGTGGCGCCGGTCGTGGCGGCGATGGTGAGGCAGGTGTCGAGCGCGGTGGTGTTCGCGGCCGGGTCGGTGGTCGTGGCGGTGGGGGTGGTGCTGCGGTGGACCCCGGTGCCGGGGGTGCTCTGGGTGGCGGCGGGTGTGGTCTTGTACGCGGTGGGCGGGGTCTCCTGGCTGCGGCACGGCATCGGCGCGGCGGTGCGGGACGGGGTCGTGGCGGACTACCCGGGACGCCCGGACCGGCCGGGGATCGGCAAGGTGGCGTTCACGCAGCGGTTGGCGTCGGCGAAGTACCGCTACCACTGGTTGCTCGGCGCGGGCGCGTCGCTGGGCGGCGTGCTGGTGGTGGCGGGCGGCGGGCTGGCGCTGGCGCGGCTCGTGCGCGCGGAGTGGCGGGCCGACTGGTTGTCGACGCGCCCGGCGCAGGAGCTGGGCGCGTTGGGCAGCCTGGTGGTGTCGGGGTTGGTGCTGGTCTTGTTGTTGTTGGGCGTGCGGACGTGGCAGAGCCCGAAGATGCGCACGGTGGTCGGGATCGTGTGGGACCTGGTGGCGTTCTGGCCCCGGTTGGCGCACCCGATCTGCCCGCCGCCCTACGGCGGTCGCGCCACCATCGAGCTGACCTCCCGCGCGGTCCGGCTGGCGGTGCACCACGACGTGGGCGCGGTCGTGCTGTCGGGGCACAGCCAGGGCAGCGTGGTGTGCTTCGCCGCGTTGTCGTTGCTGCGCCGGGAGAGCGAGCGGCCCGACCCGGCCGACGGCGAGCGGTACATCAGGCAGGCGGACGCGGCCGCCGCGCTGCGCCGGGTCGGCCTGGTCACCTACGGCTCGCAGTTGCAGTGGGCGTACTCGCGGCTGTTCCCGCACTACCTCGGCCACGCCGAACTCGTCCGCCTGCACGACGACCTCGGCGACCGGTGGTGGAACGTGCACCGGTCGACCGACCCGCTGGGCGGGCCCTTGCAGGTGTGGCCGGAGACGGCGGAGGAGCGGCTGTCCGCCGGCCCGAAGCTGTGGGGCGTGCGGTGCGGGAACGACGTGCGGCTGCGCGACCCGGAGTTCCTCGACCCCGACCCGGACATGGTCGCCTCGCCGTTGCGCGGGCACGGCGACTACTACCAGGACCCGGTGTTCGACGAGGTGGTGGCGCGGGTGGCGGACGCCGTGGCGGCACCGCGCCCCACCGTGGTGATCGGCGGCCTGACGCTGTCGGGTGATCCGGTCAACTAGACGCGGCTTCCCGGGCGGTGAGGGCGGCGGCGCAGGCGGCGAGGTCCTGGCGGAGTCGTTCGGCGCGGTCGGCGGGCAGACCGTCGAGCATCCGCTGTTCGACCTCGGCGACGGCGCCGCTGGCCTGGGCGAGCAGGCGGGCGCCCTGGTCGGTCAACCGGGTGGGCAGCGCTCGTCCTTGGGGTGCGGTGGGCGGGCGGGTGAGCAGGCCGCGGTCTTGGAGCCCTTGCAGGACGGTGTGCATGGACTGCCGCGTGACGAACGCGCCGCGGGCCAGTTCGGCGGCGGACAGGCCCGGGCGCTGTCCGAGCAGTTCGAGGCAGGCGTACTGCGGCACGTTGAGGCCCAGGGGTCGCAGCGCCGCCTCCATCGAGGCGCGCAGGGCCGCCGCGGCCTGCTTGAGGACGTAACCGACGGAGGAGTCCAGGTCCACTCGCGTTTGCGCCATGTCAGGAGTTTGACATATGGTCTGCGTGTCAGGCTCCTGACATGCGAATTGGAGAACCCCATGGCCACGGTGACCGGACCCGACTTCATCGCCCTCCAAGTGCGCGACGTGGACGCGGCCGCCACGTTCTACGAGCAGCACCTCGGCCTGCGCCGCGCCCCGGTGAGCCCGCCGGGGGCGGTCGTGTTCACCACCGCGCCCGTGCCCTTCGCGGTGCGCGCGCCGCTGCCCGGCGTCGACCTGGACGCGACGGCGCCGCGACCGGGGGCGGGGGTGGCCCTGTGGCTGCACGCCGACGACGCCCAGGAACTGCACGACGACCTGACCGGTGCGGGGGTGTCGATCCTGTCCCCGCCCGCCGACGGCCCGTTCGGGCGGACGTTCACCTTCGCCGACCCCGACGGCTACGCCATCACGATCCACGACCGCGCCTGACGACCACCTCACCCCAGGCGGGTGAGCTTGTCGGGGTTGGTGATCGAGTAGATGCGGCCGACCCTGTCGCCGCGGACCTCCAGCACCAGCACGGCGAACGGGCCGCCGTCGGCGAACAGCAGCACCGCCGGGTCGCCGTGCACGCGGCGGAACCGCACGTCCGCGGTGTCCGGCACGCCCCGGGCCACGGCGATCAGCAGCCGCGCCACCCGGTCGCGGCCGTGCACCGGGTCCGGGCTGGTGGCGGGTCCCTTGCCGCCGCCGTCGGTCCACAGCGCCACGTCCGGCGCGAGCACGCGCAGCAGCCCTTCGAGGTCGCCACCGAGCGCGGCGGCCGTGAACCGCTCGGTGACCTGCCGCCGGGTGCGCGCGTCCACGGTGTACCGGGGCCGCCGGGCCTGGACGTGCTCGCGCGCCCGGTGCGCGAGCTGCCGGACCGCCGCCGGGCTGCGGCCGAGGACGGCCGCGATCTCCGGGTGCGCGTACCCGAACACCTCGTGCAGCACGAACACCGCCCGCTCGGCCGGGGTGAGGGTCTCCAGCACCACCAGCACGGCCATGGAGAACTCCTCGCCGCGCACCACCTCGTCGGCCGCGTCGCTCACCAGCGGTTCGGGCAGCCACTGGCCCGGGTAGGTCTCGCGGCCGGCGCGCTCCCGGCGGCGCAACGCGTGGTTGACCGCGATCCGGACCAGGTAGGCGCGCGGGTTGTGGACGTCCTGCCTCGGCGCCCACGACAGCCACGTCTCCTGGAGCACGTCCTCGGTGTCGGCGACCGTGCCGAGCATCCCGTAGACGATGGAGAACAGCAGTTCCCGGTGTTCGACGAACGCGTCCGTGCCGCCCATGGCCCCTCCCTCGTGTCGCACCCAAGAGCGAAGTGGACGGCGAATCGTGACGCGGTGTGACGTGGACCTCAGCGCGTCACGGTCACCCGGCCGCGCTCCCTCTTGGGTGGCGACCACACCCGCTGGAGGGAGAACACCATGCGAACCCTGATCCGTGACGTGCGCCTGTTCGACGGCCACCGCGTCGTGCCGCGCGCCGACGTGCTGGTCGACGGCCCGCTGATCGCCGAGCCCGGCGGTCGGTGCGACGTCGTGGTCGACGGCCGGGGCAAGACCCTGCTGCCCGGCCTGGTCGACGGCCACACCCACGCGTTCGACGGCAGCCTCGCCGCGGCGCTGGCGGCCGGCGTCACGACCGAGCTGGACATGTTCTGCCTGCCGCGCAACCTGGCCCGGCAGCGGGCGCTGGCCGCGTCCCGGGACGACGTCGCCGACCTGCGCAGCGCGGGCGTGCTCGCCCCCGCGCCGGGAGGGCACCCGAGCCAACTCCTGGCGTCCCTCGGCGACGAGGCCGAGCCGTTCGAGACCGTCGCGGACGTGGCGGGGGCGCGGGGGTTCGTCGCCGCACGGGCGGCCGAGGGCGTGGACTACCTCAAGGTCGTGGTCGACGACGGTGCCGTGCACGGCACCACCCTGCCCGTCCTCGCGCCGGACGTGGTGCAGGCGCTGGTCGAGGCCGCGCACGAGCACGGCCTGAAGGTCATCGCCCACGCCATCACCGCCCAGGAGGTCGGGATCGCCGTGGACGCGGGGGTCGACGGCCTGGCGCACGTGTGGTGCGACGCCGGGGACGACCTGGTGGGCCGGGTCGCGCAACGGGGCGTGTTCGTGGTCAGCACCCTCGTCTACTTCGAGTCGATCACCGGCCAGGCGAGCACGGTCGACCACGCGGCGCACGGCAGCTTCGAGCACGCCCTGCACGCGGCACGGGTGCTGCACGAGGCCGGCGTGCCGATCGTGGCGGGCACGGACGCCAACCCGTGGTCACCGCGGCACGGGGTCGCCCTGCACCGCGAACTGGAGCTGCTCACCGCGGCCGGCCTGACCCCGGTGGAAGCCCTGGCCTCGGCCACCAGCGTCCCCGCGCTCCACTTCGGGCCGGCCGACCGGGGCCGGGTCGAGCCGGGGGCGCGCGCCGACCTGCTGCTGGTGGACGGCGACCCGACCACCGACATCACCGCGATCGGCGCGGTGGCCGACGTGTGGCGGCGCGGCGTCCGGCTCGCCCGGTCCTGACGCCACCCGGTTCGCGGGCGTGTGGTGGGGTGGGGTGACCAGCCACCAGGGAGGACCGGGCCAGTGATCATCCGCCGCGCCACCGCCGAGGACGTCCCCGCCATCGTCGCCATGCTCGCCGACGACGAGTTGGGCGCGCGACGGGAGACGCCGGACGACCTGGCGCCGTACCTGCGGGCGTTCGCGGAGGTCGACGCCGCCGGGCACGAGGTGCTGGTGGTGGCCGAACGCGACGGCGAGGTCGTCGGCACGCTCCAGCTCACCGTGTTGCGCGGGCTGTCACGCGCGGGCGCGTCACGGGCCCAGGTGGAGGGCGTGCGGGTCGCGGCCTCGGCGCGCCGGCAGGGGCTGGGGGAGGAGCTGATGCGGTGGGCGATCGAGGAGGCGAGGGCCCGCGGTTGCGTCGTCGTGCAGTTCACGTCGGACAAGACCAGGGGCGACGCCCACCGCTTCTACCGCCGCCTCGGCTTCGCCCAGTCGCACGAGGGCTTCAAGCTGGCGCTGTCGTGACGCGGGGTAGGTTGCCGCGGTAAGTCCGCTCGACCGGGAAGATCCGATGATCCAAGTCCTCGCGACCGCGTTGACGGTCGTGGCGCTCGTCGCGGCCCTGTGGTCGCTGGTGCTGGTCATCACCGACCGGCCCATCACGCTCGCCACCAAGCCCACCCTCGGCCTCGCCGCGGTCGTGGTGCTCCTCGAAGCCGGGCTGCTCGTGCAGGCGGTGCTCGCCGCGGTCGCCGCGTTGGGCGGCGATCGCGGCGACCTGAGCCTGGCCACGTTCTTCGGCTACCTGGTCGCGACGGTCGCGGTGCTGCCCGTCGGCGCGTTCTGGGCGCTCGGCGACCGGTCGCGGTGGGGCGCGGGGGTGCTGGCGGTGGCGTGCCTGAGCGTGCCGGTGATGATCCTGCGGCTCACCCAGCTCTGGGCGCACCATGGCTGAGCGCGACGGGCTGAGGGAGACGACCCGGTCCGGTCCCGGCCGGATGCTGATCGCGGTGTACGGGATCTTCGCCGTCGCCGCCACGGCCCGGTCGGCGGTGCAGATCGGCACCCGGTTCGGGCAGGCGCCGCTGGCGTACTCGCTGTCGGCGTTCGCGGCCGTCGTGTACGTCGTGGCGACGTTGGCGCTGGCCGGCGTGGTGTCGCGGCGGGTCGCCTACCTGGCGTGCGGGGTGGAGCTGGCCGGGGTGGTCGTGGTGGGCGCGGCGAGCCTGGCGTTCGCCGACGCGTTCCCGGACGCCACGGTGTGGTCGGACTTCGGCGGCGGCTACGGGTTCGTCCCGCTGGTGCTGCCCGTGCTCGGCCTGCTGTGGCTGCGCCACACCGGACTTCGGCATTCCGAAGCGGACCGTTGAACTCGGCGGAGGGCTGTCTCGTAGTGCGGTCGGCAGCCGGGCCGTTCCCGGCGGCCTGATCCGCGGCGGCGGCCGAGACCAAACGGTGTCCGGCAGGGCACGTCGCCGTGGGCGTCGGAGGCCGGGGGCACGTCCCCCGGTCTCCGTGACGAAGATCACCGGCGGTGCCCGGTCCGGACCTGACCATCATCGGTGCAGGTCAGGGGCCGTATCGCGGACGTGAAATCAACCCATGTCTGAGCGCGTTCTCAGGTGGCGTGTGCGAACGTTCGCACATCCGCCCGCGGCACCCCGTGCAGTCGCCTGCCGGCCGGTCCGCTCACCAAGGAGATTCCCACGATGTCCGTGCTGGCTCGACTGAGCCTGGCCAACCGAAGTCTCGTCGGGCTGCTCAGCCTGCTCGTGATCGGTTTCGGCGCGTTCTCGCTGCCCTCGATCAAGCAGCAGCTCTTCCCGTCCATCGAGTTGCCCGCCGCGGTGGTCATCGCGCCGTTCCCGGGCGCGTCGCCGGACCTGGTGGACAGCCAGGTCGCCGAGCCGATCCAGTCGGCGGTGCGCGGGGTCGACGGCGTCGAGAAGGTGCTCACCCGCTCCGCCGAGAGCTCCGCCACCGTGCAGGTGATGTTCACCTACGGCACCGACGTCGACGCGGCCGTGGCCCAGTTGCAGCAGGCGGTGAACCGGCTCCAGCCGCGCCTGCCGCAGGGCGTCGAGCCGACCGTCGCGCAGGGCAGCACCGACGACATCCCGGTGATCGCGCTCGCCGCGACCTCCGGTGACGACGACATCGCCGCCGCGGCCCGGCTGCGCGCGGAGGTCGTGCCCGAGCTGGAGGCGATCCCCGGCGTGCGGGAGGCCACCGTCAGCGGTGAGCGCGACCGGCAGGTCACCGTCACCGTCGACTACGCCCGCCTCGGCGCGGCCCGGGTCGACCCGCAGGCGTTGACCGGCGCGTTGGCGGCGGCGGGCGCGGTGATGCCCGCCGGCACCGTGCCCGAGGCGGACAAGACGCTGACCGTGCAGGTCGGCAGCCCGGTCGGCACCGTGGAGGACCTGCGCAACCTGGTCCTCGCCTCACCCGGCGGCCCGGTGAAGCTCGGCGACGTGGCGCAGGTCGAGTCCGCGCCCGAGGCGGCGACCGTGCTGACCCGCACCGACGGCGAGGCGACGTTGGGCATCAGCGTCACCATGGCCGCCGACGGCAACGCGGTGGAGATCTCGCGGCAGGTGCGGGACAAGCTCGGCGAGTGGGGCGAGGCGGCCGACTCCACGCTCACCGTCGCGTTCGACCAGGGCCCGCAGGTGGAGAAGGCGATCAGCGGCCTGACCACCGAGGGGCTGCTCGGCCTGCTGTTCGCGGTGGTCGTGATCCTGCTGTTCCTGCTGTCGGTGCGGTCCACGCTGGTGACGGCGGTGTCGATCCCGCTGTCGGTGGTGGTCGCGCTGATCGCCCTCTACACCGGCGACCTGTCGCTGAACCTGCTCACCCTCGGCGCGCTGACGATCGCGGTCGGCCGGGTGGTGGACGACTCGATCGTGGTGCTGGAGAACATCAAGCGGCACCTCGGCTACGGCGAGGAGAAGCAGCGGGCCGTCCTCGACGGCGTGCGGGAGGTGGCGGGCGCGGTGACCGCGTCCACCCTGACCACGGTCGCGGTGTTCCTGCCGATCGCGTTCGTCGGCGGCATCGCGGGCGAGCTGTTCGGGCCGTTCTCCATCACCGTCACCGTCGCGCTGCTGGCGTCGCTGCTGGTGTCGTTGACGATCGTGCCGGTGCTCGCGTTCTGGTTCCTCAAGCCGCCGGCCGTGCCCGCCGACCCGGAGGAGGCGGCGCGAGCCCGTGAGGAGGCGGTGGCGAAGGAGAAGCGCAGTCCGTTGCAGCGCGCTTACGTGCCCGTGCTGCGGTTCGCGACCACGCGGCGCTGGGTGACGTTGCTGATCGCCGTGCTGATCTTCGGCGGCACGCTCGGCCTGGCCGGTTCGCTGGAGACCAACTTCATCGACAACGCGGGCGGCACCGCGTTGCAGGGCAGCCAGAAGCTGCCGCCCGGCAGCAGCCTCACCGCCCGGGACGACGCGGCGCGCAAGCTCGAAGCCGTGCTCGCGGAGACCGAGGAGGTGGAGACCTACCAGGTCACCGTTGGCACGGACAACAGCCTGGCCGCGTTCGGCTTCGGCGGTGACGGCGACACCAGGGTGCGCGCCACCGTGCGCGCGGGCACCGACCTGGAGGCGGTGCAGGACCGGCTGACCGAGCGGCTGAAGAACACGCCAGGCGCGGGTGAGGTGGCGTTCGGCGCGGCGGCGTCCGGCTTCGGCTCGGACACCATCGACGTGCTGGTCACCGCGCCGGACGAGAAGACGTTGAGGGACGCGGCCGACCGGGTCGCGCGGGCCGTGTCCGGGACGCCCGGCGTCGGCGAGGTCACCGACGACCTGTCGGTGAGCGCGCCGCGCGTGCAGGTGACCGTGAACCAGGCCGCCGCGGCGGCGCGCGGGCTCAGCGGCCAGACCATCGGCCAGTTCGCGGCGCAGGCGCTGCGCGGCGTGCCGGTGGCCCAGCTGCCCATCGACGGCCGGTCCCAGCAGGTCCTGCTGCGCACGGGCGCCGCGCCGGCCGACGTGGACGCGTTGCGCGCGTTGCCGCTGCCGGGCGGCGTCACGCTCGGCCAGGTCGCCGAGGTGGCCGTGGTGGACGGCCCGGTCCAGGTGCGGCGCACCGACGGCGCGCGCAGCGCCACCGTGTCGGCCAAGGCCACCGGGTCCGACCTGGGCGCGGTGACGGCCGAGCTGACGTCCCGGCTGGACGGCGTGGACCTGCCCGCCGGCGCGACGCACAGCATCGGCGGCGTCAGCGCCGACCAGGCCGAGACGTTCGCCGACCTGGGCCTGGCCATGCTCGCGGCCATCGCGATCGTGTTCCTGATCATGGTGGCGACGTTCCGCAGCCTGGTGCAGCCGCTGATCCTGCTGGTGTCCATCCCGTTCGCGGCGACCGGCGCGATCGGCCTGCTGCTGCTCACCGGCACCCCGCTCGGCCTGCCCGCGCTGATCGGCATGCTGATGCTCGTCGGGATCGTGGTGACCAACGCGATCGTGCTGATCGACCTGGTCAACCAGTACCGGCGGGACGGGATGCCGGTGCGGGAGGCCGTGGTCGAGGGCGGTCGGCGGCGGTTGCGGCCGATCCTGATGACCGCCGCGGCCACGATCTTCGCGCTGCTGCCGATGGCGCTGGGCATCACCGGCGAGGGCGCGTTCATCGGCAAGCCGCTGGCGATCGTGGTGATCGGCGGCCTGATCAGCTCGACGCTGCTCACCCTGGTGCTCGTGCCGACCCTGTACTCGATGGTCGAGGGCCGCAAGGAACGCCGCCAGGCGCGCAAGGCCGAGCGTCCCGTGGAACAGCGGGAGCCGGTCGGCGTCTGAGCCTGCCCGAAGGCCCCGCCGCCCGGTGATCCGGGTGGCGGGGCTTCTTCGTCGCACGGGGGCGGATCCGCTTCGCCCGCGTGGCCGCACGACCCAAAGTGGCCAGGTGGTCACGATTATTCCGGTGGTCGAGCGGCGGGGTGACGAGTGCCCGTTCCGGGACGTCGAACCGGGGGAGTTCCACCTGGAGGTCCGGCAGGCGTCCGGTGGGCGGCGCGGCGCACCGGTGGGCGCTGGACGTGGCGCCCGCGCACGCCGACGCGTTCGTGGACGCGCTCGACCGGCGGCCGGCGATCAGCGCACCGCTCGACGTCTGATCACTTCTCCGCGCCGTAACGCAGCCCGTCGACCAGCAGCGCCACCATCCGGCGCGCGTGGCCGTCGTCGTCGCCCGGCAGGGTCAGGTTGGCGGTGGCGCGCAGCAGGTCGTACGGGTCGACGTCGGAGCGGACCTCGCCGGCCTTCGCCGCGGCCTCCAGGAGCCCGCCGAGCACCGGCAGGAAGCGCTGGTCGAAGTAGGCGGGCAGGCTCTCGTAGGCCGGGTCGCCCGAGTGCAGCGCGGCGCTGAGCCCCCGTTTCGTGCCGACGAAGCCCGCGAAGCGCTGCAACCACCGCGACAGCGCCTCCACCGGCTCGTACCGCGCCGCCAGGGCGGGCGCGGCGTCGGCGCACGCGTCGACCTCGTGCCGGAAGACCGCCGCGATGAGGTCCGAGCGCTGCGGGAAGTGGCGGTAGAGGGTGCCCGCGCCCACTCCCGCCTTGGCGGTGATCTGGCGCACGGGCGCGTCCACGCCGGAGGTCGCGAAGACCTCCGCGGCCGCCGCGAGCAGCGCGTCGGTGTTGCGCTGCGCGTCGGCACGCACCCGCTTGCCGGTCTCGTCACCCACGGCGGCCACCCCTCCTTGCTAAACGGAACGCTGTTCCGTATCGTCGAAGTCGAACGTTGTTCCGGTTAGCGTGAGTCTAACGCGCCGGCCACCCCGAGGAGAGCCATGAAGTACCGCACGCTGGGCCGCACCGGCATCAAGGTCAGCCCGTACGCCCTGGGCGCGATGATGTTCGGCGCCGCGGGCAACCCCGATCACGACGACGCGACCCGCATCATCCACAAGGCGCTGGACGCGGGCGTCAACTTCGTGGACACCGCGGACATCTACTCGCACGGCGAGTCCGAGGAGATCGTCGGCAAGGCCCTCAAGGGCCGCCGTGACGACGTCGTGCTGGCCACCAAGGCGCACCTCCCGATGGGCGACGACCCCAACCGGCAGGGCAACTCGCGGCGCTGGCTGGTCCGCGCCCTGGACGACTCGCTGCGCCGCCTGGGTACCGACCACGTCGACCTGTACCAGCTCCACCGGCCCGCGCCCGACACCGACGTCGAGGAGACGCTCTCGGCGCTCACCGACCTGATCCGCGCCGGGAAGGTCCGGGCCATCGGCACCTCCACGTTCCCCGCCTCCGAGATCGTGGAGGCGCAGTGGGTCGCCGAACGGCGCGGCCTGGCCCGGTTCCGCACCGAGCAGCCGCCGTACTCGATCCTCGACCGGCGGATCGAGAACGAGGTGCTGCCCGTCTGCGAGCGCTACGGCATGGGCACGCTCGTCTGGAGCCCGCTCGCGATGGGCATGCTCACCGGCCGCTACCGCAAGGGCCAGGCCACCGAGGGCAGGCGGAGCATGTTCAAGCACATGTCCGACGAACGCCGGCTCGACGTCGTCGAGCGGCTCATCCCCGTCGCCGAGGACGCCGGGATGTCGCTGACCCACCTGGCCATGGCGTTCGCGATCGCCCACCCCGGCGTCACGTCCGCCATCATCGGCCCGCGCACCATGGAGCACCTGGACGACCTGCTCGCCGGCGCGGACACCGTGCTGGACGACGACGTCCTCGACCGCATCGACGCCATCGTGCCGCCCGGCACCGGCGTGGGGGCGCTCGACGTGGACTACCGCACGCCGCCCGTCCTGGACGCACGCCTGCGCCGCCGGCTGCCCGAGGACCGCGCCGCCGCCTGAGACCCGCTCGACGGGTGGCCGCTCCCGTCACCAGGGGCGGCCACCCCGCGTCACGCGCCCGGCTCGTAGGCCAGGTTCGGGCGCAGCCAGCGCTCGACCTCCTCGACCGGCATGCCGCGCCGGCGGGCGTAGTCCTCCACCTGGTCGCGGCCGATGCGGCCCACGGTGAAGTAGCGGGACCCCGGGTGGGCGAAGATCACGCCGCTCACGGCCGCCGCCGGCGTCATGGCGAACGAGTCGGTCAGCGCCAGCCCCACCTGCTCGGCCTCCAGCATCGAGAACAGGTCCCGCTTCTCGCTGTGGTCGGGGCTCGCCGGGTAGCCGAACGCGGGCCGGATGCCGCGGAACCGCTCGGCGTGCAGGTCCTCCAGCGCCGGGTCGGCGTCCGGCTCGAACCAGTCCTTGCGCGCCTGGAGGTGGACGTACTCGGCGAACGCCTCCGCCAGCCGGTCCGCCAACGCCTTCACCATGATCGACTTGTAGTCGTCCTGCTCCCGCTCGTACCGCTTGGCCAGCTCCTCGGCGCCGTGGATCGCCACCGCGAACCCGCCCAGGTGGTCACCGGCGGGCGCGACGTAGTCGGCCAGGCACCGGTTCGGCCGGCTCTGCGGCTTGGCCGTCTGCTGGCGCAGCATCGGCAGCCGCCGCCCGTCCACCACGATGTCGTCGCCCTCGGAGTGCGCGGGCCAGAACCCGTACACGCCCTTGGCCTGCAACGACCCGTCCGCGATGATCCCGTCCAGCATCGCGTTCGCGTCGTCGAACAGCTCCTGCGCGGCCGGGTTGGTCTCCAGGATCTTCGGGAACTTGCCCTTCAGCTCCCAGGCCAGGAAGAAGAACGTCCAGTCGATCATCTCGCGCAGCTCGGCCAGCGACGGCTCCACCACCCGCAGCCCGGTGAACGCGGGCGTCGGCAGCTCCTCGAACGACACCACCTCGGCGTTCGCCCGCGCCTGCTCCACCGTCAGCAACGGCGTGCTCTGCCGGTTCTCGTGCTCCTCGCGCAACCGCTGCTGCTCCACCCGGTTCGCCACGGCCAGCTCCTCGGCGCGGTCGGGGTCCAGCAGCGCCGACACCACGCCCGCCACCCGTGACGCGTCCAGCACGTGCACCGTGGTCTGGTCGTACGCGGGCGCGATCCGCACCGCCGTGTGCTGCCGGGACGTCGTCGCGCCGCCGATCAGCAGCGGCAGCTTCATCCCGCGCCGCTGCATCTCCGCCGCCACCGACACCATCTCGTCCAGCGACGGCGTGATCAGGCCGGACAGGCCCACCGCGTCCGCGCCCTCGGCGATCGCGGTGTCCAGGATCTTCGCCGCGGGCACCATCACGCCCAGGTCGACCACGTCGTAGTTGTTGCAGCCCAGCACCACGCCGACGATGTTCTTGCCGATGTCGTGCACGTCGCCCTTCACCGTGGCCAGCACGACCTTGCCGTTGCCGCGGGTGGAGCCGGAGGCTTCCTTCTCCGCGTCCATGTACGGCTCCAGGTGCGCCACCGCGCGCTTCATCACCCGCGCGCTCTTCACCACCTGCGGCAGGAACATCTTGCCCGCGCCGAACAGGTCGCCGACGACCTTCATGCCGTCCATCAGCGGGCCCTCGATCACGTCCAGCGGACGCGCGGCCTCCAACCGGGCCTCTTCGGTGTCCTCGATGATGAAGTCCACGATGCCGTGCACCAGGGCGTGCTCCAGCCGCTTGGCCACCGGGCCCTCGCGCCAGGCCAGGTCCACCACCCGCTTGGTGCCCGAGCTCGCCACCGTCTCCGCGAACGACACCAGCCGGTCCGTGGCGTCCGGGCGGCGGTCGAACAGCACGTCCTCGACCAGCTCCAGCAGGTCCTTCGGGATGTCCTCGTAGACCGCGAGCTGGCCGGCGTTGACGATGCCCATGTCCAGGCCCGCGCGCACGCCGTGGTAGAGGAACGACGAGTGCATCGCCTCGCGCACGGTGTCGTTGCCGCGGAACGAGAACGACAGGTTCGAGATGCCGCCGCTGATCCGCACGCCCGGACACCGCTGCTTGATCAGCGGGATCGCGTCCAGGAACGCCTTGGCGTACCCGTTGTGCTCGGCGATGCCGGTCGCGACCGCCAGCACGTTCGGGTCGAAGATGATGTCCTCGGGCGGGAAGTCCGCCTTCTGCGTCAACAGGTCGTACGCGCGACCGCAGATCTCCACCTTGCGCTCGGCGGTGTCGGCCTGGCCCAGCTCGTCGAACGCCATCACCACCACGCCCGCGCCGAAGTCGCGGATGCGGCGGGCCTGGGCCAGGAACGACTCCTCGCCCTCCTTGAGGCTGATCGAGTTGACCACGCCCTTGCCCTGCACGCACTTCAGCCCGGCCTCCAGCACGCTCCACCGCGAGCTGTCGATCATGATGGGGACGCGGGCGATCTCCGGCTCGGTGGCGATCAGGTTGAGGAACGTGGTCATCGCCCGCTCGCTGTCGAGCAGGTCGGCGTCCATGTTCACGTCCAGCAGGTTCGCCCCGCCGCGCACCTGCTCCAGCGCGACGTCCACCGCCGCCTGGTAGTTGTCGCCCTCGATCAGCCGGCGGAACTTCGCCGACCCGGTCACGTTGGTGCGCTCGCCGATCATCACGAACCCGGTGTCCGCGCCGATCTCGAACGGCTCGAGGCCGCTGAACCGGGTCCGGTCGGGCAACCCCGCCACCGCGCGCGGCTGCACGTCCTTGACCGCCGCCGCGATCCGCGCGATGTGGTCGGGCGTCGTGCCGCAGCAGCCGCCCACGATGTTGACCACGCCCTCCTCGGCGAACCCGTGCAGCAGCGCCGCGGTCTCCTCCGGGGTCTGGTCGTAGCCGCCGAACGCGTTGGGCAGGCCGGCGTTGGGGTGGCTCGCGGTGTAGGTGCCCGCGATCCGGGCCAGCTCGGTGACGTGCGGCCGCATCTCCGCCGCGCCCAGCGAGCAGTTCACGCCCACCACCAGCGGATCGGCGTGCGCGATGGAGTTCCAGAACGCCTCGACCGTCTGCCCGGACAGCGTCCGCCCGCTCAGGTCCACGATCGTGACCGAGATCCACAGCGGCAGGTGGGGCGCGACCTCGCGGGCCGCGGCCACGGCCGCCTTGGCGTTGAGCGTGTCGAAGATCGTCTCGATGAGCAGCAGGTCGACCCCGCCCTCGGCGAGCGCGCCGATCTGCTCCGCGTAGGCGTTCTTGACCTGGTCGAACGACACCGTCCGGTACGCCGGGTCCTCGACCCGCGGCGACAGCGACAGGGTGACGTTGAGCGGGCCCACCGAGCCCGCGACGAACCGGCCGCCCGCCTCGTCGGCGGCCTGGCGGGCGAGCTGCGCGCCGCGCACGTTCATCTCGCGCACCAGCTTCTCCAGGCCGTAGTCGGCCTGCGCGATGGAGGTCGCGGTGAACGTGTTCGTAGTGGTGATGTCCGCGCCGGCGGCCAGGTACCGGCGGTGCACGTCGAGGATCAGGTCCGGCCTGGTCAGGTTGAGCAGGTCCGGGTCGCCGGTGACGTCGTGCGTGTGGTCGCCGAGCAGGTCGCCGCGGTAGTCGGCCGGGGTGAGCCCGGCGGCTTGGAGCATGGTGCCCCAGGCGCCGTCGAGCACCGCGACGCGCTGGTCCAGCAGCTCTCGCAGGGCGTTTTCCGACACGCGGCCTCCCTCTGTGGGAGGCGCCCTTGCGGATCTTCAGCCCGGCCGAGCGTGGCGGGCTCGTGCCCGTTGCAGCGCCTCTCGGCTCGGGAGTCCAATCCTAGCGAACCACGCGTTCGTGGGCGGATCCGTCCAAAGGGTGAGAAGCCGATCACATCCTCTGTCAGGTCCGGCGGACGATGACGACCTCCAGGGTGCGCGGGCCGTGCACGCCTTCGACGCGTTCCAGTTCGATGTCGCTGGTCGCGGACGGGCCGCTGATCCACGTCTGGGTGCGGACCCCGGCCAGCGCGGCGACCGCGTCCGGCACGCCCGCCACCACCTGGTCGGCGCGCACGACCACCAGGTGGTAGTCCGGCACGAGGGTGAGGGCCCGAGGGCCTTGGTCGGGTGCGTCGTGGTCGAGCACGATGGTGCCGGTTTCCGCGACCGCGACGTGACAGGCCGTGACCACCGCGTCGGCCGCTTCGACGATCTCACGCACCGCTTCGCGAGCGTCCCCGCCAAGGGGAACCCTTGATTCGATTTTACCGACGGGGTCCGACAATTCCGCCCGGTCGGACGCACCCGCCGCCGTCTGCTCGCCTGCCGTCGCCTGCTCGGCCGCCGCTGTCTGCTGGTCCGGTGACTGCTGGTCCGCTGTCTGCTGGTCCGGTGACTGCTGGTCCGGTGACTGCTGGTGCGTTGACTGCTCGCCCGCCGGTCGCTCGCCCGAGGCCGCCTGGGTGTCATACGCCGCTTGCTCGTCCGACCCCGCCTGCCGTCCCGCTGCCTGCTCGGCCGGTACCACCGACTCGTCCGACCCGACCCGCTCGCCCGCCGCAGCCGACCCCGAACCCGATCGCCCCACCCACGCCGCCGTCCACTCGGCCGGAACGCCGGGTGCGGTCACGACGTGGCGCGCGCCCCGGTCGGCCAAAGCCGCGGCGACGGCCTCGGGCACCTCGTCGGCACCCACCACGCGGACCAGGGCGCGGTAGTCGCGGAGGCGTTCGGCGAACAGGTCCAGGTCGCCCGGCCCCCGCGAGCCCGCCGCCCGGTACTCACGCGGCACCGGCGCGACGTCACGCGGGCCCTTCGCCCGCCGCACCCTCGCCAGGACCTCGTCACGAGCGCTCATCACGGGACTCCCACCAGTCACGGAACGTCTCCTTCGGCGGCTGCGGCAGGTCGCGGGCCGTCGACCAGCCCGGCAGCGGCACGTGCCGGCTCGCCACCCGCCCGAACCTGCCCAGCCGCACCAGCCGCCGCCACCGCCGCGCGTCCGACATCGCCCACGCCAGCGCCCGCATCGCCGTCGACTCCGGCGTGGTCCGCTTCGCCGACACCACCCGTTCCCGCAGGTGCACCAGCATCGACGGGATGTCGATCGCCACCGGGCACACGTCGTAGCAGACACCGCACAACGACGACGCGAACGGCAGCGTCGGGTTGCGGTCCACCCCGGTCATCTGCGGCGACAGCACCGCTCCGATCGGGCCGGGGTACGTCGAGCCGTACGCGTGGCCGCCGGTGCGCTCGTACACCGGGCACGAGTTCAGGCACGCCGAGCAGCGGATGCAGCGCAGCGCCGCCCGCCCGTCCGGGTCGGCGAGCGTGGCCGTGCGGCCGTTGTCGACCAGCACCACGTGGCTGGTCTGCCCCTCGGTCGGCCCGGTCCACACCGACGTGTACGGGTTCATCCGCTCACCGGTCGACGACCGCGGCAGCAACTGCAGGAACACCTCCAGGTCCTGCCACCGCGGCACCAGCTTCTCGATCCCCACCACGCTGATCAGCGTGCGCGGCAGCGTCAGGCACATCCGGCCGTTGCCCTCGGACTCCACCACCACCAGCGACCCCGTCTCGGCCACGCCGAAGTTCGCGCCCGAGATCGCCACGTCCACCGTCATGAACTTGTGCCGCAGGTGCGTGCGCGCCGCCTCGGCCAACGCCCGCGGGTCGTCGGTCAGGTCCGGGTCCACGCCCGGCATCTCGCGCCGGAAGACCTCCCGGATCTCCGACCGGTTGCGGTGGATCGCGGGCACCAGGATGTGGCTCGACTTGTCGTTGCCCAACTGGACGATCAGCTCGGCCAGGTCGGTCTCCACCGCGTGCACGCCGATGTCGGCCAGCGCCTCGTTCAGCCCGATCTCGACCGTGGCCATCGACTTGACCTTGATGACCTCACGCGTCCCGGTCGCCCGCACCAGGCCCGCCACGATCCGGTTGGCCTCGTCGGCGTCACGCGCCCAGTGCACCTGCGTGCCGCGGGCGGTCAACGCCTCCTCGAACCGGACCAGGTGCTCGTCCAGGTGGGCCAGCACTTCGTCCTTGATCGCCGCACCGGCCGCCCGCAACTGCTCCCAGTCCGGGAGCTCGCCGACGACGTTCGCGCGCTTGGCCCGGATCGTGGCGGTGGCCTTGGCGAGGTTGCGGCGCAGCTGGGCGTTGCCCAACGACTCGCGCGCGGCCTTCGGGAACGGCTCGCCGGTCAGGTTCCCGCCGCCTGCGGGCATGCCCAGGAACGTCATCGCGTGTGCTCCAGGATCTGCGCCAGGTGCAGCGTCCGGACACCGCTGCGCAGCCTGCTCAGGCCGCCGCCGATGTGCATCAGGCACGACGAGTCGCCCGCCGTGAGCACGCCCGCCTTCGTGCTCAGCACCGCGCTCATCTTGTCGCCGAGCATGGCGGTGGAGGTGTCGGCGTTCTTCAGCGCGAACGTGCCGCCGAACCCGCAGCACGTCTCCGCCGACGGCAGCTCGACCAGGTCGATGCCCTCGACCGCCCTGAGCAGCCGCAACGGCCGGTCCCGCACCTTCAGCACGCGCAACGAGTGGCACGTCGGGTGGTAGGTGACCCGGTGCGGGAAGTACGCGCCCACGTCGGTGACGCCCAGGACGTCCACCAGGAACTCCGACAGCTCGTACGTGCGCTCGGCGGTGCCGGCGGCGGCCTCGGCCAGCTTCGCGTCACCGTGCTCGCGGGCGACCTGGGCGTGCTGGTGCCGCACCGAGCCCGCGCACGAGCCGGAGGGCGCGACGATCACGTCCGCGTTCTCGAACGCCTCGACGTGGTTGCGGATCACCGGCAGCGCCTGGCCGGGGTAGCCGGTGTTGATGTGCATCTGGCCGCAGCAGGTCTGGGTCGACGGGACGACCACCTGGTGGCCGAGCCGTTCCAGCAGCCGGACGGTGGCCTTGCCGACGTCCGGGAACAGGCCGTCGACCAGGCACGTGACGAACAGCGCGACTCTCACCGCGGTGAGTCTAGACTCTGTGGTCTGACCACACCAGGCTGTGGTCAGACCACACGTCGGCGGAGGTGTTCCCTTGTCGGGGTACGGCGCGGTGCTGCGGCACGTCGAGGCGGAGCTGAGCGCGGGCAGGCTCGGCGTGGGGCAGCAGCTGCCCGCCGAGCGCAAGCTGGCCGAGGACCTGGGCGTCAGCCGCGCCACCGTGCGCGAGGCGATCCGGGTGCTCCAGGCGATGGGCGTGGTGCGCAGCGGCGTCGGCTCGGGGCCGGACGCGGGCACCACCGTCATCGCGGACCCGGCCGGCGGGCTCGGCGCGGCCCTGCGCCTGCACCTGGCCACCCGTCGGCTGCCGATGGCCGACCTCGTCGGCACCCGCGTGATGATCGAGAGCCACTCCGTGCGGGCCGCCGCGTCGAACCCCGACCACCCCGAACTGGCCCGTGCCGCCGAACTGCTGACCCGCATGGACGCGCCCGGCCTCGGCGCGGACGCGTTCCACCAGCTCGACGCCGACTTCCACGTCGCCCTCACCGCCGCCGCGGGCAACGCCGTGAACACCGCGATCATGGCGGCGCTGCGTGACGCGATCCACCACACCGTGCTGGACGCCGTCCAAGCCCTGCCGGACTGGTCGCGCACCGCCGTCCGCCTGCGCCGCGAGCACCGGTCCATCCTGCGCGCCGTCCGAGCGGGCGACCCGGACCTGGCTGCCACCAGGGTCACCCGCCACGTCCAAGGCTTCCACCGCGAGTGGGCACGGCACGCCGAGCGTTGACGGAGCCTCTCCTGGTTCGTGGCTCGATGACCCCGGCGAACGTGCCGTGGATCAGGTCGGGGTGACCCTGCTCGCGATCCGCCGCAGCTCCGGAATCCTCACCCCGAGCATCCAGTGGAGCTTCTCCGCCGCGTCGGGCGTGAGCGCGACCACTGCCGCCTCGCCGAAGCTGATCTCGTAGTCACCATCGGCGGTGATGGACTCCTTGAACTCCGCCTCACTGGTGATCCGGAGGTACGACGTCTGCTCGACCGCGTCTGCGGGCTGTGCCATGGGTGGACAACTCTCCTTCGGTTTCGTGGGATCACTGCTTCGTCGGCGGCGTCGTCCAGTCCGCCGACTGGTCGGGAGGCCCGTCACGACGAAGTGCGATGAGACGACGCGGTACCGACGCGCCAGCGCGCAGGGAACGTGCGACGCGCATGTCCGGCGTCGATCACGACAGCCGGCGTGACATTCCCAACGACCATGCGAGGACGTTAAGAGTGATCGACTGCTGCGGTTTAACCGCTTGTTAACGACCTTGGACGTTCACCCGGTCGGGGTTACGCCCATGTGCCACGCGAGCCCTCGCAGCTCCCTCCCCGCGGCGTCGCGTTGAGCGCGACGCAGGAGGTCGGCAACCGCCTCGCGGACGAACACGTTGTTGCGCACGCGCTGCGGTGCGATCGATTCGGCCGTCACCAACGCCTGGATCCCGGCGCTCACCTTGGATCGTTCGGTGAGCAGGGAGCGGCCCAAGTCGGTCCAGTACATCGCCCTTCGGGCCTTCGCGTGCAGCGCGTTCGGGTCGACCGCGCGAGCCAGCTCGGCGACCTTGCCGCCCTCTCCGAGCTCGGTCGCCAACGACACCCGCCACACCCCGACGTTCGGCGCGCCGAAATGCAGCACGGCGAAGTTCTCACGCTTGTCCGGCAGACGTGCCGAGAGGGCCTCGGCTTCATCCAGATGGGTGTAAGCGGTCTCGCGGTCACGCATGGTGGCAGCCGCGAGCGCGGCGTTGAGGTGGAGCATCCCGACCATCTGCCGGACGTTGGGGTCATCCGACCCGGCCATGCGATCGATACCGCGGACCGAGGCAGCGAGCTGGTGCGCGCGCCCCTGGGACCCGGCGGCATGACCACGCAACCACACCGAGAACCCGAGCCACTCGGGTGTGTCCAGTTCCTCCGCGCACTGCTGCGCCAGTCGCGCCGCGACCACGGGCAGCCCGCGCACGCCCAGGTTCTTCGTGAGCACGGCCGCCGCGTGGTAGGCGTGGATCAAGCCCGCGAGCACGGCACGGCGGTGGCGGGGGTATCGCACGTAGGCGGCGTGCAGCTGCATCAACAGGCCGGGCACCACCCGGCCCTGCGCCGCGTAGTCCGCCTCCGGACGCAGGACTGTGTTGAGGCGGATCACCTGATCGCGGAGCTGCGGCCACGGCGCCGGCTCGACCCCCGGATCCACACCGAGGTCGACCGCCGACAGCACGGTCTCGACCTCGCGCAGCGCGGCATGCGCCTCGGCGTCGACCGCGTTGGCCGGTGCGAACGGTGCGCCGGTCAGTTCGGTGGGCGCCACCTTGAGCACGGTGGCCAGCGCTTCCAGCACGGAGCGTTTGGTGAGAGGTCGAAGACCCCGTTCGAGCATCGACAGGTAGGCCGGAGTGATGCCCGCGAGCCCGGCGACGGCCGTCAGTGACAGCTGACGCCACGAGCGCACTTCCCGGAGTCGGCGGCCGATGTGGTTGTCCGTGACGTCCATTCCGCAACCTCCGCAGTCGTACCAGGGTAACCACGGCCCTGATCCGGAGGTCCAGGCATGATCACGTGAGCCCGTTGGCCATCACCCAGTAGGGCAGGCCGCCGCCGACCACGCCCAGAACGCTGCCCGCGACGACCTGAGCCGTCGTGTGGTCCCCGAGTTCGACGCGCGACCAGGCGACCAGGACCACCGCGACGGCGACGAGCGCGAGCCACGGGCCGTAGGCGACGGTGAGGATCACCGCTGACCCCGCCGCGACGGCCGCGTGCATGGAGATCTTCCAGCCTCGGACGCCTCCGACCGGCAGGGCGAACGTGATGGCGACGCTGACCACCAGCGACGCGAACATGGCGAGCGCGAGGGCGACCATCTGCCGGGGCGCGTCGCCGAGGAGCAGGATGGCGATGCCGAGGCCGAGTGACGTGATGCAGGCGATGAACGGGATGACCCGGCCTTCGCGGTTGGTGACGTGGTGGCTGTCCCACTTGCCCCGTCGCGCGCCCCGGATGATGACGATCATGGGGATGATCGAGCCGGTGATGCCGACGATCAAACCCCAGAGGAGCGCGCCGCCGAGGGTCTTGGTGGCGTGCCAGCCGATCGCCAACGGCAGACCGAGGACCCACACCCACGGTGCGAGGACTTCGGCCGCGAGGCGGGCGACGCGCCGGGTGGCGGGCTTGGCGGTGGTATCACGGGACGTGGTCATGCTGGTCCTTGAACGCTTGCGGTGGTGGCGGCGACCGGTGTGCCGCGCGGGTGGTGGCCCTTCGCTTCAGGCCGGAGGGTAGTGGCGGACGTCCTCGGTGGTCGCCAGGTCGGCCCGGATCGCCTCCAAAGTGGACGGGGCGGCGCCGTGGGCGCGGGCCTGGACCAGGACATTGCCCAACGCCGTCGCCTCCACCGGGCCGGCGGTGACGTGGCGGCCGGACAGGGTGGCGGTCAGGCGGCACAGCAGGTCGTTGCGCGAGCCGCCGCCCACGATGTGGATCACGTCCACGTCCCGGCCGGCCAGGGTGGCGGCCTGGTCGATGGTGCGGGCGTAGGCGGCGGCGAGCGAGTCCAGGACGCAGCGCACGGTCTCGGCCGGGGTGCGCAGCGGGCCGGTCGCGGCGGCGGCGATGCGGTTCGGCATGTCGCCCGGCGGGAGGAACGCCGGGTCGTCCACGTCCACGGTCGGGCCGCCGGCGGGCAGGGCCTCCGCCCTGGCGAGCAGGGTCGGCAGGTCCTCGTCGGGCCACTCGCGCAACGATTCCTGGAGCAGCCACAGGCCACCCACGTTGCGCAGGAACCGGATCCGGCCGTCCACACCGCCCTCGTTGGTGAAGTTCACCTCCCGCGCCCGCGCGGTCAGGACCGGGCCGGGCAGCTCCACGCCCGCCAACGACCACGTGCCGCTGGACACGTAGGCGAACCGCGACCCGTCGGCGGGCAGTGCCACAACCGCCGACGCGGTGTCGTGCGAGCCGACCGACGTGACCGGCGTCGTGCGCGGCAGGCCCGTCGCCGCCGCCACCTCCGGCCGCAACGCCCCGCGCACCTCACCCGGCTCCTGCAACGGCGGGAACGGCACGTCGGCGGCCAGCTCCGGCGACCACGTCCGCGTCCGCACGTCCAGCAGGCCCGTGGTCGAGGCGTTGGTGATCTCGGTCCGCAGCTCGCCGGTCAGCCAGTACGCCAGCAGGTCCGGCAGCAGCACGACGTGCGCGGTCTTCTCCCACAGCGGCGACGACCGCTCGGCCTCCAGTTGGTACAGCGTGGTGAACGGCAGGAACTGCAGGCCGTTGACCTCGTACAGGGCCTCGGGCGACACCCGCGCGTGTACCCGCTCCACCGCCTCGGCGGTCCGCCCGTCCCGGTACGCCACCGGCTCGGCGAGCAGCGTGCCGTCCTCGCCCAGCAGCCCGTAGTCCACGGCCCACGTGTCGATGCCGATCGACACCACCTCCGGGAAGGCCGCGGCCAGCGCCCGCAGGCCGGTCAGCACCTCCCGGTACAGCCCGGTGAAGTCCCAGCGCAGGTGACCGTCCCGGGAGACCACGCCGTTGGGGAAGCGGTGCACCACGTGCAGGGTGGTCCGGCCGCCGGCGACCACCCCGGCCACGACCCGCCCACCCGAGGCGCCGATGTCGACGGCTCCGAAAACCCTCGCGACGGAAGACGACCGAGACGGCGACGGCGACGACATGGGCGGCATGGGTAGCTCCACAGGCTGGCGCGGACCGGTCTGCTTGCGGTCTTGAATCGTTTCAAACCTCCGCAGTCAAGCGCCTCCCTCCCGACCTGTCAAGCAGCCGGGGTTGTCTACGGTGTGCCGTGTGACGTTCCCGGACTTCCACCGCGCGCCCAACATCGCCGACCACCCGGACCTCTACGAGCGGGAGAACGAGGCGATCGACCCCGACGGCCGGTTGTGGCGGGCGTTGCGCGAGCAGGCCGACTGGGCCGGTCGCACGGTGGTCGACCTGGGCTGCGGCACGGGGTTCTGGCTGCCCCGCTACGCGGCCGACGCGGGCGAGGTGATCGGCGTCGAACCGGACCCGGACCTGCTGGCCAGGGCGGGTGAACGGGGGACCGTGCGGCACGGTTCGGCGGAGCACATCCCGTTGCCCGACGCGAGCGCGGACGTGGTGCACGCCCGCTTCGCTTACTTCTTCCCTCCCGACTGCGGGCCCGGTCTCGCCGAGGTGCGGCGCGTGCTGCGTCCCGGTGGCGCGCTGGTCGTGATCGACTACGACTGGCGGCACGGCGAGTTCGCCGACCTGCTCGCGGCCTCGCCGTGGGCGTCCGCGCAGGGGACCGCCGGGACGACCGACGCGTGGTGGCGGGAGCGGGGCGCGGCGCGGACCGAGGTGATGTCGTCGTGGCGGTGCCGTGACGCGGCGGAGCTGGAAGCCGTGCTGCGCATCGAGTTCCCGGGCGACGTCGTGGACGCGTGGGTGCGCGCCAACCCCGGTCGGCGCGAGTTGAGCTACGGCTACGTGCTCTTCACCGTCACCGCTTGACCGTGCCCCTGGGGCAGGCGTTAGACAGGTGGCACACAGGCGAAGGGGGAGCCCACGTGATCGACTACACCACGCACAGCCGGTTCACCGATCCCGGTCCGCTGGCCGGGTGGCTGGACGGCGTCGGGCCGGACCTGGCGGAGCTGCGGCGGGCCGCGGGCGGGCTGGTGTTCCACTACTGGGGCAACGGTGACATCACCGGCCACGGGTTCCCGGCCGAGCGGCTGGCGGAGGTCGACCTGCGGTACGCGGCGGACATGCTGGCCCGGCTGCACGAGCTGAACCCCGCGCCGTTGGGCGAGCCACGCGCGACGACCGAGCGGATCGTGGGCTGCTGCCGCGACTTCACGCTGCTGTTCGTGTCGATGGCACGCCACCACGGCGTGCCGGCGCGGTCGCGGGTCGGGTTCGCCGGGTACCTCGTGCCCGGCTGGTACCTGGACCACGTGGTGGCGGAGGTGTGGGACGGGCGGCGGTGGCGGTTGGTCGACCCGCAGTTCGCCGAGGGCGAGGTGGACCTGACCGACGTGCCGCGGGACCGGTTCCTGGTGGGCGCGGACGCGTGGCGGGCGTGCCGGTCGGGCGAGGTCGAGGCGGACCGGTTCGCGGTCTCGCCCGACTTGGAGATCCCCGGCACGCGCGGCCTGACCCAGGTGCGGCACGACCTCGTGCAGGACCTGGCGTCGGTGAACAAGCACGAGATGATCCTCTGGGACCTGTGGGGCGGGTTGAGCGACGCGGCGGAACTGTCCGAAGAGGAGGTCGCGGCGGCGGACGAGCTGGCCGACGTGATGCGGGACCCCGACGCCGACCTGCGGGCGGCCTTCGACACCGACGCCTACCGCGTGTCGCCGGTGATCACGTCGCTGGACCAGATGAGCGGCTCACCCGTGGAGGTGGTGTTGCGCTGACGCGCCCGGGGGTGGTGAGCCGCTTCGCGGCCCGAGGTGGAGGGCGCGGGGACCGGTCCAGCACACTGGGCGCATGACCACTCCCGAGCACCTCGACGTCGTGATCGTGGGCGCCGGACTGTCCGGTGTCGGCGCGGCCTACCGGCTCCGCGCCGAGTGCCTCGGCAAGTCCGTCGCGATCCTCGAAGCCCGCGACGCGATGGGCGGGACGTGGGACCTCTTCCGCTACCCCGGCATCCGGTCCGACTCGGACATGTTCACGCTCGGCTACCCGTTCAAGCCGTGGCGCGAGGCGAAGTCGATCGCGGACGGCCCGTCGATCCTGTCCTACATCCGGGCCACGGCCGAGGAGTTCGGCATCGACCGGCTCGTGCGCTACCGGACCAAGGTGGTCGCGGCCGACTTCTCCACCGACACTGCCCGGTGGACGCTGACGATCAGCCGCCGCGACGAGCACGGCGCCGTCACGGAGAGCGTGATCACCTGCGGCTTCCTCTACTCCTGCGCCGGCTACTACGACTACGACCAGGGCCACGACCCGGTGTTCCCCGGCGTCGGGTCGTTCCGCGGTGACGTCGTGCGACCCCAGTTCTGGCCCGACGACCTCGACTACGCGGGCAAGCGGGTGGTGGTGATCGGCAGCGGGGCGACGGCGGTGACGCTGGTGCCCGCGATGGCCGAGACCGCCGGGCACGTCACCATGCTCCAACGCTCGCCGACGTGGGTCGGGGTCGTGCCGGGCCGCGACAAGCTCGCCGACAAGGTCCGCGAACTCCTGCCCGCCGCCGCCGCGCACCGCCTGATCCGCACCAAGAACATCCTGTTCGGCCTGGCGTTCTACCAGTTCTGCCGCCGCTGGCCGAAGGCCGCCCGCAAGGTGCTCACCAGGCTGTCCACGAAGGTGCTCGAGGACGAGCGCGTGGTCCGCGAGCACTTCACGCCCACCTACGACCCCTGGGACCAGCGGCTGTGCGCGATGCCGGACGCCGACCTGTTCCGGGCGCTCCGCAAGGGCCGCGCGTCGGTCGTCACCGACCACGTCGACACGTTCACGCCCGACGGCATCCGGCTCAGGTCCGGCCGGGAGCTCCAGGCCGACGTCGTCGTCACGGCCACCGGCCTGCGGCTGCTCGCGTTCGGCGGCATCACGCCCAGCGTGGACGGGCGGCGGGTGGAGCTGTCCGAGCAGTTCGTCTGGCGCGGCGCGATGATCACCGGGCTGCCGAACTTCGCGGTGTGCATCGGCTACACGAACGCCTCCTGGACGTTGCGCGCCGACCTGACCTCACGCCTGGTGTGCCGGGTGGTCGACCACATGGACCGGCACGGCTACGCGTCCGTCGTCCCCGCCCCCGACCGCCCGCTGGCCCGCCGCCCGCTGCTGGACCTCGCCTCCGGCTACGTCCAGCGGGCCGTCGACGCGTTCCCCCGGCAGGGCGACCGCGGCCCGTGGCGGGTGCGGCAGAACTACGTGCTCGACGCGCTGTCCACGCTGCGCGGCGACCTGAGCCGGCAGCTCGTCGGCACGCCACGCGCGGCCGTCACGACGCCGTCCGCCGTTCACGGCCGGTAGCGCAGGCCGTCCATCACGAGGTCGAGCATCCCGCCCGGCGGGCCGACGTCGGGCACCGTGCTCGCGATGCCCGCGACCGTGGCGATCACGTGCACCGGGTCGACGTCCGGGCGGTCGATCGCCGCCAGCAGCGTGCCCATCGCCTCGGTCAGCCGGTCCTTGCTCTCCGCGTACGGGTTGCCGCCGGAGGCGATCACCGCCCGCAACGCGTCACCCATGCCCTGCTTGGTGGCCATGTAGTCGACGAACCGGTCCATCCACGCCCTGGTCGCCTCGTGCGGCGGCAGCGTGCGCAGCAGCTCCGGCACGGCGTCGCAGAGCCTGATCAGCTCGCTGCGGTAGGCGGCCTCGATCAGCGCCTCGCGGGTGGGGAAGTGGCGGTAGAGCGTGCCGATGCCGACGCCCGCGCGCTTGGCGATCGCCTCCAGCGTGACGTCCGCACCCTCGTGGGTGAACGCGTGCAGCGCCGTCTCGACCAGTCGGTCGCGGTTGCGCTGGGCGTCCGCGCGCAGCGGGCGGGACACGGTGCCTCCATACGGGTGTGATGCGGCTCTCAGTGCTAAGCGGAGGAGCCTCCGGTTACTGTCGAACGTAACGGAGGCACCTCCGGTTCAGTGTCCGAAGTGTACGACAGGGGAGCGACCATGACCGAGCACATCACCACGCCGTTCGGCGCGGAGTCCACCGCGGCGCAGGTCGTGGCGGGGATCGACCTGACCGGCCGACGGGCCGTGGTCACCGGCGGCGCGTCCGGCATCGGCGTCGAGACGGCACGGGCGCTGGCCTCGGCGGGCGCGGAGGTCACGCTCGCGGTCCGCGACACGGCGGCCGGGCAGCGGGTGGCCGACGGGATCGGCGGCGCCGTCCGGGTCGCGCCGCTCGACCTGGCGGACCAGGCGTCCGTGGCGGCGTTCGTCGCCGGGTGGGACGGCCCGCTGCACATCCTGGTCGACAACGCGGGCGTGATGGCGACGCCGGAGACCCGCACGCCGGAGGGCTGGGAACTCCAGTTCGCCACCAACCACCTGGGCCACTTCGCGCTGACCGAGGGCCTGCACCGGTTCCTGGCCGTGGAAGGCGCACGGGTCGTGTCCGTGAGCTCCAGCGCGCACCTCATGTCGCCGGTCGTGTTCGACGACATCCACTACACCGACCGGCCCTACGACCCGTGGACGGCGTACGGCCAGTCCAAGACCGCGAACATCCTGTTCGCCGTCGAGGCGACCAAGCGCTGGGCGGCCGACGGCATCACGGTGAACGCCGCGATGCCCGGCGGGATCGACACCAACCTCCAGCGCCACGTCGACGTCGAGCAGTTCCGGGTGCTGAGGGAGCGGGCCGCGGCGGACGGGTTCCGGTGGAAGACGCCGGAGCAGGGCGCGGCCACCTCGGTGCTGCTGGCGACGTCACCGCTGCTGGACGGCGTCGGCGGCCGGTACTTCGAGGACTGCAACGAGGCCCTGCCGAACCCGGGCGACAACGTGGTCCGCGGTGTCGCGGCCTACGCGCTCGACCCTGAGGCGGCCGCCAGGCTGTGGCAGGTCACCGAGGAGACGCTGGCCCGCTGAACCCCACCGGTCACGGCAGCTTGGCGCCGGTGATCCCCGCGCACGCGTCGAGCAGGCGTTCCTGCACGTCCACGTCGTACGCGGCGGGGTTGGCGCGCAGCTCCTCGCGCCACTTGAAGTAGCGACCGGTGACCGTGGCGGCCGGTTCGTCGCTGGTCGCCAGCCACACCTGGGTGTCCGCGCCCTTCGGGAGCTCGTCGGTGGCGTTCGGGCCGCCCAGCTTGGTCTTGATCCAGCCCGGGTCGACGGCGTTGCTCAGCACGTCCGGCCACCGGCGGGCCACGGCGAACGCGAGCACCACGTCCAGCAGCTTGGAATCCGAGTACGCCTGCATGCCGTTCCACTCGCCGCGCTCGTGCTGGAGGTCGTCGAGGTCCGCCACGCCCTGCGACTCCAGCCCCGAGGTCAGGTAGACCAACCGCCGGGGTCGGGGCGCCAGGGCCGTGAGCAGGTACGGCGCCAGCACGTTGACCTGGAACAACAGCTCCAGGCCGTCCTCGGTGACCCGCCGCTCGGGCAGCCCGCCGCCGAGGCCCGCGTTGTGGACCACCACGTCGAACGCGCCGGCGGCGGACGCCAGCTCCCGGGTCTGCGCCAGCGACGCGAGGTCGCCGACCAGCACGCCGTCCGCGCCGGGCACGGCGGCCAGCGCCTCACCGGCCCTGGCCGCGTCCCGCGCGTGCAGCACCACCCGGTGCCCCTGCGCGACCAGCGTCGCCGCCGTCTCCCGGCCGATACCGTCCGCCGACCCCGTGACCAGAACGCTCACCATGCGCGGGAGCCTACCGTGGGAGCGCTCCCAGGGCGCGGGGTCGGCGGACGCCTCAGCCGATGACCTGCCACCGGGCCAGCTGCCCGGCCGGCCACCCGGTGTTGCCGGTGAACCGCAGCCGCAGGTGCCGGGCGGCGAGGCCGGTGGGCAGGGCGACGGTGGCGGTGTTGCCGGTGGCCGGGTCGAACACGTGCCCGGTCGGGCCCACGACCGTCGTGAACGCCGAGCCGTCCGCGCTCGCCTCCACCGCGATGGTCTGGGTGCGACGGCCCCACGCCGGGTTCGGCGGCAGGCCCAGCACCATCCGGCGCGGCGCGGCGACCGTGCCCAGGTCCACCCCGATCCACTGCGGGAACGCGTTGTTCGCGCTCTCCCAGTAGGTGTTCGGGTCGGCGTCGACCGCGTAGGGGCTGCCGTAGTGCTGGGTCTGGCTGCTCTGCGTGGTCGGCCGGCCCGCGGCCAGGTCGCGTTCGACCGGTGGCGCGTCGGGCATCGGCTTGGTCGGGCGCACCGGCGTCAGCGCGAGCTGCCCCTTGAGCATCCGGCCGCCGTCGCCGGTGAGCCGCAGGTAGTAGTCCGAGGAGCACCGCGTGCCGTCCTCGTCCAGCGCGAGGAAGCCGGAGCCGACCGGGATGCCCGCCTGCGTCTCCGGCGTCTTGGCGATCTGGTTGGCCTCGTTGTACTCGTCGAACATCGAGATGTAGATGCCCTGCGCGCCGAGCCGGACCACGTTGTAGAACTGCCGCCACATGAAGTCGCCGTGCGCCCGGTGCCGCCGGGAGAGGTCTCCGGGCAGCACGCAGGGCTGGTAGTCGATGCCCAGCCGGTTGCACTCGGCCTGGTCGGGCGAGTTCACGTTGACGTAGAAGTTGTCGGCGTCGGCGACGCTGCCGATCCGGCCGACCATCCACGGCGAGATCATGTGGAAGCTGCGGTAGACCTGCGCGAACCCGGGTCGCGAGTCCTCGACCTCGCGCCGCCAGTGCGTGGGCACGCCGCCGATGAGGTACACGCCCTGGCCCTTGAACCAGTCGACCACGTCCTGGCACTGCTGCGGGGTGAACGGCCGGCCGGGGTCGTCGAACCCGAAGCCCCAGATGCACACGACCGGCTTGCCGTTCTGGCGGGCGTACATGGGGGACGCCGTGTAGGCGCGCATCCTGTCCGCCCAGTCGGCCTTGATCTCCGACTGCATGTCCGTCCAGTTCGTGACGTCGTACATGACGTAGAACTTCACGCCGTGCGCCTCGGCGGCCCGGCGGACGTGGGCGGTGACGGCGTCGCGGATCGGGCCTTCCCCGCCGGTGGGGTCGAACCGCTGGAGGGCGGCGGTGTCGCAGCCGTACTCGCGCATCCAGCGGAAGTGCACGTCCACGGTCTCGTAGTCGTGGTTGGAGTAGACGGTCGCCGGTCGGCCGTCGCCCAGCGCGCCGAACGCCGTGGGGTACGCGTGCGCGTAGTCGGTCATGTCGGGCCACGCCGTGAGCGCGTGGTTGGCGGGGGAGGGCGGCTGACCCCAGTCGCGGCTCCAGTGCCACCAGCCGTTGATCGGCGAGTTGTCGCCCCGGGCGGCGAACCAGCCCTGGTAGCCGACGGTGATCTTGCCGACCACGTCGCCCGGCGGGCTCGCCGCGACCGCCGGGGACGACGTGGTGGCCAGTGCGGAGGCGGCCAGGGCCGATCCGAGGAATGTCCTGCGTGACAGGGGCACCGCACGCTCCTTCGTTGGAGGGACGACACCAGAATGCAAGAAGTGAGCAGTATCACGCAATAACACGACAAACCGGGATTTCGGCGGGGACCGGGACTACCCGAGCCCGGCCAGCACCGCGGCGGCCTCCCGCGGGCGGACCAGGAACCCGATGTGGCTGGTGTCGAGGCTGTGGACGTCGAACGGGTTGTCCGGGAGCAGCGCGTCGGCCTCGCGGATGAACCGGTCCTGGAGCTCGACCGGGATCGAGCGGTCGCCGGTCACGCGGACGTAGGTGTGCGGCAGGCGTGCCCAGGCGGCCGGGTCGACGCGGTCCTCGCCGCCGTCCAGGCTCTCGTCCGGCTCCAGGGTGTTCAGCGCGGCCAGGAACTCCGCGTCGGTGCCGTCGGCCAGCATCGCGGTCTTCAGCGTGGCCAGCAGGTCCGGGTCGGCGGTGCGCCAGTTCATCCGCAGCGCGCCCGACTGGGCCGGGTCGGCCGCGAGCAGGCGGGTGCCGAGGTCGTTGAGCACGCTCGACGCCCACTCCGGTTCGCGCATGTACCCGCCGGCGGTCAGGTCGACGCAGCACCACGCGGTCAGGTACACGACCCGGTGCAGCAGTTCCGGGACCGCGTTCGCCACGCCGGTCACGGTCATCCCGCCCCGGCTGTGCCCGACCAGCACGACCGGCCCGTGCTCACCGGCCCGCCGCACCACGTCGATCACGTGCGCGACGTTGTCGGCGTGGCTCGCGCCCGCGAGCCCGGCCGGCGCGGTCGCCAGCGCGGCGAGGTCCTGCGGCGCCTGGTAGGCCGCCGTGAACGTGGCGTCGAAGCCGTGCCCGGGAAGGTCGACGGCGAGCGCGCGGTGGCCGAGCAGGGTCAGCTCGCGCAGCAGGGGCGACCAGTGGAACGAGTTGCTGTTGGAACCGGGCACGAAGACGTAGATCGCGTTCATGCACTGATCCTCACATTCGGCCGGGACCGGGCCAGCAGCACGCCGCCGATCACGATCACGCCCCCGACCAGCGTGTTCCACCCCACGGGCTCGCCGAGCAGCACCGCGCCGGCCGCCGTCGACCACAGCGGTGTGACGTAGGTGACCGTGGACGCCACCGCCGGCCCGGCCGCGCGGATCACGTCCAGGTTCAGCACGTACGCCAGGCCGGTGCCCGCCGCGCCGAGCACCACCAGCGCCACCGCCGCCGACGGCCCCGGCCACGACGGCGCACCGCCCAGCGCGGGCGCGACCACCGCCAGTTGCAGCGTCGCGCAGGTGATCTGCACCGCCGACAACGCGCTCGCGCTGTGGTCGCCGCCGGAGAAGAAGCGGCGGGTGTAGGCGAAACCCGCGCCGTAGCACGCGGTCGCGGCCAGGCAGGCGAGGCCGCCTTCGAGCACGCCGCCCGCCGACCCGCGCCACGCGCCCAGCACCACGAGCACGCCCGTGAAGCCGACCAGCAGCCCGGCCACCCGCGCCGGGGTCGTCCGCTCGCTCGGCACGATCAGCAGCACGAACACCAGCGTGGTCAGCGGCGTGGTGGCGTTGAAGACGCCCGCCAGCACCGAGCTGATGTGCGTCTCGCCGTGCGCGAGCAGCGTGAACGGCACCGCGTTGAGCAGCAGCGCGACCACCGCCGCGTGACCCCACGTGCGCCGGTCCCGCGGCACGGCCGCGCCCTGCGCCACGCAGATCGCCCACAGCGTGAGCGCGCCGAACAGGCAGCGGAAGAACGCCACCCACACCGCGGGCACGCCCGCGTCCACCGCCACCTTGATCAACGCGAAGCTGCCGCCCCAGATCGCGGACAGCAGCACGAACTTCCCGGACGTCTGCACTGGGCGAGGATCGCTCCACCTGGGAGGATGAGTCCAACAAGTGGTCCACGCCTACCCATGAGAGTTGTTCATGGCACTGAACCTCGCGCAGCTCCGCGCGTTCCTCGCCGTGGTGGACGAGGGCGGCTTCGGCACGGCCGCAGAGGCGTTGGGCGTCACGCAGTCCGCCGTGTCGCACGCCGTGTCCGCGCTGGAACGCACCCTCGGCCACCCGGTGCTGGTCCGGCGCGGCAAGCCTCGGCCGACGTCGTTCGGCGCGGAGCTGGTGGCGCACGCGCGGGCCGCGGTGGCGGCGTCGGTGGCGATCACGGACCTGGCCGCGCGGCACGGTGGCGCGGCCCGCGGCACGATCAGGCTGGCCGCGCCGCCGACGGTGTGCCAGGGGCTGCTGCCGGACCTGATGGCCCGCTGGGAGGCGGAGTTCCCGCACGTCCGGGTGCGGGTGTTCGAGGGCGAGGACGACGAGGTCGCCGAGTGGCTGGCCAACGGCACGGTGGAGATGGCCGTGGTGGTCGACCCGCCGCCCGGCGACGGCGTGCTGGTGGGCGAGGACGCGTTCCACGCCCTGCTGCGCACCGACCACCCGTTGGCCGGGGTGGGTGAGATCGACGTGGCGGACCTGGCCGACGACCCGTTCCTGCTGTCGTGCGGCGGGTGCGAGCGGCACGTGCGGCAGGTGCACGCGGGCCTGCCGTTCGACCCGCTGCACCGGGTGCGCGAGCTGGGCACGCTGCTGGCGATGGTGCGGGCCGGCATCGGCATCTCGATCGTGCCCGGCCTGGTGGCGTCGATGCTCGTGCCCGGCCTGGCGCTGGTGCCGCTGCGGCCGAGGGTGGTGCGCCGACTGGTGGCGAGCGGGCCGCCGGGGCGCGAGTGGCACCCGGCGGTCACCGCGCTGGTCGGGTCCGTGCCGCCGGTGTGATCCGGCCCGAGTTTGAGCCCTCCCCGGCGGGCAACTCCCGGGCCATGACGAGAGGCTCGCGAGCGGCGCTGGTGCTCGGCCTGGGGGTCGGCGGGTTCGTGGACGGCATCGTCGCCCACCAGTTGCTGGGCTGGCACCACGTGCTGTCCGGCTGGTACCCCCACGACCCCGACCTCAACATGCGTGCCGACGGCGTGTTCCACCTGGTGTGCCTGCTGCTCGTGCTCGCCGGCGTCCGCATGCTCAACCGCGCCGGCACGCTGCCGGGGCGGGTGCTGTGGGGTGGCGTGGTGGCCGGTTGGGGTCTGTTCACCCTCGTCGAAGGCGTGCTGGACCACCTGGTGCTCGGCATCCACCACGTGCGCGGCGGTCCGCACGAACTCGCCTACGACCTCGGGTTCCTCGCGCTGGGCGCGGTGCTGGTCCTCGCGGGTGCGCTGATCGCACCGGAGCGGAGGAACCGGTGAAGGGCGTGCGGGGGCGGCTGCGGGAAGCCGCCCGGGACGTGTTCGGGTGGGCGGAGCTGCGCGACGAGCAGATCGACGCCATGGAGCAGGTGCTCGCGGGGCGGGACGTGTTCGTGGTGCTGCCCACCGGGGCGGGCAAGTCGGCGGTCTACCAGGTGCCCGGCGTGCTGCTGGACGGCCTGGTCGTCGTGGTGTCGCCGTTGATCGCCCTCCAGCGCGACCAGGTGACGGCCTTGCGGGAGAACGGCGCTCCGCCCGCCGCGCTGGTGAACTCCGCGCAGTCCGAAGTGGACAACGAAGCCACCTGGGAGGCGGTCGGTCGCGGCGAGGTGCGGTACCTGTTCGTCTCGCCCGAGCAGCTGGCCAAGCCGGACGTGCTGGACCGGCTGGGCGAGCCCGCCCTGTTCGTGGTGGACGAGGCGCACTGCGTGTCCGCGTGGGGCCACGACTTCCGGCCCGACTACCTGCGGCTGGCCGCGGCGGTGGAGAAGGTCGGCCGGCCGCCCGTGCTCGCGCTCACCGCCACCGCCGGCACGACCGTGCGCGAGGACGTGATCACCCACCTGGAGATGCGCGACCCGGTCGTCGTGGCCATCGGGTTCGACCGGCCCAACCTGTCGCTGGAGGTGCGCGCGTTCGTCGAGGACGACGACAAGCGGCGCGCGGTGCTCGACTGGGTGCGGGAGGCGCCGAAGCCCGGCCTGGTCTACGTGGCCACGCGCAAGGACGCCCGCCGGTACGCGGAGGAGCTGAGCGCCGCGGGGGTGGGCGCCGAGCCGTTCCACGCCGGCATGAAGGCCTCCGAACGGGAACGCGTGCAGGACGCGTTCATGCGCGGCGCGGTGGACGTCGTCGTGGCGACCTCGGCGTTCGGCATGGGCATCGACAAGCCGGACGTGCGGTTCGTCGCGCACGCCTCCGCGCCCGGTTCGCTGGACGCCTACTACCAGGAGATCGGCCGCGCCGGACGGGACGGCGAACCCGCTCGGGCGGTGCTGTTCTACCGGTCGCAGGACCTCGGGCTGCAACGGTTCCTGCAATCGCGGCACGTCGACCGGGACGCGCTGGTGGAGCTGGCCGAGTCCGTGCGCGAGCACCCCGGGCTGCGGGTCACCGAGCTGGCGCGGGAGCTGGGGCAGTCCCGCCGCAAGGTCACCTCCGGGGTGAACCTGCTGGAGCGGGTCGACGCGGTCGAGGCGGCGAAGGCCCGGTTCCGGCTGGTGGTCGAGCCGGGGCGGGCGGCCGACCTGGCGGTGGAGGAGGCGCGACGGCTGCAACGCCTGGACCGGTCGCGGATCGAGGTGCTGCGCGCGTACGCGGAGACCAGGGCGTGCCGGCGGCAGCACCTGCTGGGGTACTTCGGCGAGGTGCTGGAGCGGTCGTGCGGCAATTGCGACACGTGCGAGCGCGGTGAGGCGGGCACCGGCGTGTCGGCCAACCCCGAGTACCCGGCGCAGTCCCGCGTCCACCACGCCGAGTTCGGCCCCGGCACGGTCGTGCAGAGCGAGGCCGACCGGCTGACCGTGCTGTTCGAGGAGGTCGGGTACAAGACGCTGTCGCTGGAGGCGGTGCACGCGGCCGACGTGCTGGGCCGCCACCCGCGCGACTGATCACACCGCGAACCGCCACGACCCCGCGTGCGGGTGCCCCGAACCGGGAGCACCCGCACGCGGGCCCGACTACCGGGTGGTCTTGTAAGCCCGGATCACCGTGTGCTCGAACGTGTTGCCGTCGCTGTCCGCGCCCGACGCGCGCAGCGACACGTAGCCGGCCGCGTCGGGGTGCCGCACCAGCGCCGCGCCACCCGCCACCGGCACCCGGTGCCACGACTTGCCGTCGTCGAACGACACGTCGACCCGGACCTGGTCGACCTCGCCGTTGTCCGCGCCGTCCTGCTGCTCCACGACCAGCGGCACGCGCAGCAGGCGTCCGGCGGGCGTGGCGCCGGCGGCGTCGAGGTCCGGCGTGAACCGCACCACCGACAGCGGCAGCCGCCTGCCCTGGCCGTCCGGCAGGGTCGCCATCCGGAACGTCCAGGCGCCGCTGACCCGCGTGGTCAGCTCGTGCGCCGTCGCGTCGCGGACGAGGTCGTGCTCCACCCGGTAGCGGCCCTCGCCCGCCGGCACGGTGAACTCGCCCCACTGGTCGCGGACCTGGCCGACCAACCGGCCGTCCCGGTACACCGACGTGCGCGCCGACTCGTAGTCGCCCCGGCCGAGGTGGCCGTCGCGGTCGTTGATCAGCGGCACCTGCGCCGTCACGCGGTCCTCGTACACGCCCAGGTAGGTGGCCGAGTAGCCGGACAGTCCGGGGCCGAGCACCGGATACACGAACCGCTCACCGTAGCGCTCGCCCAACCGGTAGGTGCGGTTGAACGACGAGTAGTCGGCCTCGGTGCGGTACTGGGGCGACAGCCGCTGGAAGCCCCAGCTCCAGGTGAGCCGGTCGGGCGTGATCAGGTCGACCACCGCGCCGCCCGACGGCACCGGCAGGCCCACCGACCAACCGCCCGAGCCGTCCGGCGGGCTCGCGTTGCCGCTGTGCAGGTACTGGCGGTCGGCCGGGCCGGGCGCGAACGTCGTCCGCACCTCGGTCAGCTCGTCCCGGGTGGGCGCGCGGGTGAAACCGGTCGGCACCGCGCCCTGCTCCATCCAGCGGAACCGGTAGTGCGTCGGCGTGCCGTCCACGGGCGGGCCCTGGAACTGCGCGCCGACCGAGACGGTCAGCTCGTCGTCGGTCAGCGTCGGGCCGACGTGACCGATCGCCATGTCGCCGAAACCGCCGAGGAACGCGGTGTTGAGCACCACGCGCCTGCCGTTGAGCAGCCGGGAGACGTTGATGTCGCCGATCATCGGCGTCGCCGCCGGGTCGGGCGCGGTGACGGTCAGCGGCTTGGCCACCCGGGCGTCGAACGTGTACCGGGTGTGGTCGGCGTCGACGGTCAGGGCGGGCCGGGCGAGCACGGCGGCCTTGGGCCAGGAGCGGATGACCGCGCGCGCCATGTACTCGCCCTTGGGCACCCGGATCCTGGCCGTGCCGTCGGGACCGTACAGGGTCTCGTAGACGTCGTTGTCCATGCCGACGAGCGAGGTCGAGTTGTCCAGCGCGGGGTTGCCGTCGGTGTCGACGCTCTCGATCGCGATGTCGTAGCTCTCGACCTCACGGGCGAGGCTGACCGGGACGCGGGTGGGACCGCCCACCAGGACGCCGGAGAAGACGCCGTCGAGGCTGCCGACCCTGGTGTCCGCGGTGACCGCCACGGTGCTCGTGCCACCGGCGGGCACGGTGACGTGCGCCGGGGTCACGGTGAGCAGGCCGGCGGGCGCGGCGCCGTTCGGGCCGCGGAGCTCGGCGGTGAGGTCGAACGCGACCGGCTCCGGGCCGCTGTTGCGGTAGGTGACGGTCTTGGTGACCGGGGCATCGTCCTGGTGCGGCCACGGCTGCTCCCCGAACGTGACGCTCACCGGCTCCGCGCCGACGGTGGCCGTGATCGCGCGGGTCAGGTCGACCCGGCCCGTCCCCTGCTCGAACACGCCCAGCGCCGGGTTCGGCTTGGCGGAGGCCATGAGCGCGGCCTTGAGCTGCGAGCCGGTCCAGTCCGGGTGCTGCTGGGCGAGCAGGGCGGCCGCGCCGGCGACGTGCGGGGTGGCCATCGAGGTGCCGGACAGCGCCGTGTGGTCGCGGCCGACCGGCGTGCCGAGCACGCCCTGCGCGGCCTTGGCGGCGACGATGTTCACGCCGGGCGCGGTGATGTCGGGCTTCACCGCGTCGTCACCGTTGCGGGGGCCGCGGCTGGAGAAGTGCGCGAGGTCGTCGTCGGACCGGACCGCGCCGACGGTGAGCGCGGCGTCCGCGCTGCCGGGCGAGTCGATCGACCGGGACCGGCCGCCGTTGCCCGCCGCGACGACGAACAGGGTGCCGGTCTTGGCCGAGATCTGGTTGATCGCGTCCTCCAGCGGGTCGACGCCGGGGGAGTCGTAGCCGCCGAGGCTGAGGTTGACGATGTCGGCGCCCTCGTCGACGGCCCACTGCACGCCGGCCAGGATCGAGGACTCGGGGCAGCCGCCGTTGCGGCAGACCTTGCCGTCGAGGATGCGCGCGTCGGGCGCGACGCCCCGGTACCTCCGGTCACCGCTGGCGATGGTGGCGGCCACGTGCGTGCCGTGGCCGTCGAGGTCGGCGTTGTCGGGGTCGTCGGTGAAGTTGCGCTCGGCGACCTCCTTGCCCTTCAGATCGGGGTGGTCGCCGTCGACGCCGCCGTCGAGCACGGCGACCTTCACGCCCTTGCCGGTGTACCCGGCCTGCCACGCGGTGGGCGCGCCGATCTGGGCGGTGGAGCGGTCGAGGGTGGGGCGCAGCACGCCGTCGAGCCACACCCTGGTCACACCGGGGTCGGCGAGCAGGTCGCGGAACGTGGCGCCGCCGTCGGCCTTGGCCGCCTGCACGGCCAACGCGCCGGGGAGCGCGCGGGCGGAGCGCAGGCCGGTGGTCGGCGTGCCGGTGACGATCAGCGGCACGTGGTCGCTGTGCGCGTCGTCGTAGCCGGCTTCGACCAGACCCGTGACGTCGAACAGCCGCGGGTCGAGCCGGCCCGCCGCGATGCCCCTGACCGCGTCTTCGGGGACGACGTTGAGCCGCCCGTCCCGGTAGGTCGACTGGAACGTGACCTCGTCGCGGCCGGGGCCGGGCTGGAACGAGCCGACCGCATCACCGGTCACCACGACCCGGTCGCCGGTCACGAGGGTGACGGTGTGGGGCCGGCGGTCGGCCGCTCCCGGTCCGGGGCCGGCCGCGGTGGGCTCGGCGCCGGCTGCGGTGGGCTCGGCGCCGGCGACCGGCGCGGCGACCAGCCCCAACGCCATCAGGAGCGCTCCCAGGGCTGGACCGCGCTTTCGTGGTCTGAACACACGTACCTCCCGGATCCGGTGCGCGAGGATCGCGCACTCCGGGGGCGTCGCAGACCCGCGGTGGCGGTGGACCGGAAGTGGCGAAGCCCCCAACGGCCTCGACGCTAGCCACCCCGTCCCCGCGCGGTCAGCGTCCTTTGGCGGGGTGTTCGGCCACCCGAACGCAGCATCGGCGGCTCGTGCGCGTGGTCACCAGGACAGGTCGCCGGCCTCCACCCGCGCGGTGAACGACGCCGCGTCCGACGCCACCGGCACGGCGTCGAGCCACCCGGCGCTCGTGACGTCCACCAGCGCCACCGGCGCCGGGTCGTGCCGCAGGTCGAACGCCAGTCGTTCGCGGGAGCCGTCGTCGCCGACGATCGCGATGCCGGGGTGCGCGGCCGTCGCCTCGCCCCACGCGTCGTTCGCCTCCACCGTCTCGCTCGGCGGGTACAGGGTGAGGAACACCTCGCCCGACCACCCGCCGCGGAACCAGGACCCGCCCTGGAGGTAGCGCCGCCACGCGGCCGGCAGCGGACGTCCCAGGCGGGCTTCGGCCCGGTCGAACTCCTCGTCCGCGACCGGGCCCCGGTACTCGGCCTCGCACACGATCGCGCCGACGATGTTGGCGTTGAACTCGTCCAGGTCCTCGGCGGGCACCCAGTGCTCCAGCACCTCACGCCCGCCGGCCTGCCGGACCGGGTAGCGGGCGAGGAAGTCCCGTCGCACGCCGAACCGCGTGACGAAGCCGACGCCCTCGGCGGGCACGTTCCACTCGCGCGCGATCTTCGTGGCGTACCACCGGTTCGCCACCGGGTAGAAGATCGGCTGGTCGGGCAGCCGGGGCGGCCAGGCACGCCACCCCGACGCCGCCACCAGGCCCAGCTCCGCACGTCCGGTCGGCCGCCACAGCTCCACCACGTCCATGGCGGAGAGGGTAGGTCGATCTTCCCCCCGCACCACGCGGATTTCCGGCTCGGCCGGTTCGCCCGAGCCTCCGACCGGCGCGTCCGACGGCACGTGCACGCACGCTCATCGGCGCGCCCGCCACGCGTGAGCGGACGACGGCCTCCAGCACCGGGTCCCGCTCGATCCGCCGGCCGAACGCGCCACCGGCCGACGTCGGCTCGACCCGCGCGACCGCGCGCGTTGCAGCGGCCAGCCCTGCGCCTCGCCGGACCGACCTCAGGCACGGCCGCGCCGCCTGACCGTCCACAAAGGACGTGAGGGTCATGCCGCAGCCGTACTCCGGGCTTCACGTCGGGCCAGCCCTGCGTCGCCCGTTGACGAAGTCGGGCTGTGAAACGTTTCACTCCTGTGTCAGAGTCGTAGTCCGCCGTCGTACCCGACCCACCGAGCCCCCCGAGGTCTTCAATGAGGAAGGCACCGCTCGCCGCGGCCGCAGTGCTGGCCGCGTCCCTGCTCCAACCCGGCGTCGCGCAGGCCGCGCCGGGCGTCACGCTGTTGTCCGACACCCTGCTCGACCAGTCGGCGCTGTACTTCGTGTCGTACGACGGCCTGGTCAACAACAACGCGTTCCAGGACGCCCTGATCACCTACAACGGCCACCAGTACGCGGCCTGGTACACGTCCGACCGCAGCGCCGTGGTCGCGCGGCGGGCGTTGGGCGGGAGCTGGGAGAAGGCCGTGCTGCCGCACCAGTTGAGCACCGATGACTCGCACAACGTGATCTCGCTGGGCATCTCGCCCCAGGACGGCACGCTGCACGTCGCGATGGACACGCACAACACGCGGGTGTTCTACACGAAGTCGGTCGCGGGCCTGGCGTCCCAGCCAGGGTCGTTCCCGTGGTCGTCGTCCGTCTTCGGGTCCGTGCAGCGCACCCTGGGCGGTGTGGAGCTGGGCAACATGACGTACCCGCAGTTCGTCGTCACGCCCGAGGGCGCGTTGCAGTTCAGCTACCGCACCGGCGGGTCGGGCAACGGCGTGAACGAGCTGGCCGAGTACACCGGCGGCGCGTGGCGGCGGCTGGGCGCGTGGTCGTCCGCCACCGGCACGTACCGGGGCCCGAACGGCGTCAGCTCCACGACCCGCAACATGTACCTGCACGGCCTCACCTACGACCGGCGGGGCCGGCTGCACGCGGCGTTCACGTGGCGTGAGGGCAACACGGGCGTGCTGTGCAACTCCGGAGGCCTGACCAACCACGACACCGGTTACGCCTACAGCGACGACCGCGGCCGGACGTGGCGCAACGCGGCGGGCGCGGTCGTCGGCACGACCGGCGGCACGCGGGTGTCGGTGGGCTCGCCGGGCCTGGTCGCCGACCCGCTGGACCCCAACCACGGCCTGATGAACCAGGAGGGGCAGGCCGCGGACTCGGCGGGCACCCCGCACGTGGTGATCAGCTACGTGCCGGGCCGGTTCACGCAGTGCGTCACGAACTACTCGCAGCAGCGCGCGCAGTACGGCCGCACGTTCCACGTCTCGCGCAACGCGGACGGCACGTGGACCAAGCGCGAGGTGCCCGTGCCGCCGGGCAGCACCCAGCGCACGAAGCTCGTCTTCGACCGGGCCGACAACGCCTACCTGGTGATGCCGCGTGGCCGGATCGTGTCGGCGAGCAAGGCGAGCGGGTGGACCGACTGGACCCTGGTGTTCGACCAGCCGTCGATGAACGCGTTCGGCGAGGTCAACGTGGACACGTCCAGGCTGGCCGCGGACGGCGTCCTGTCGTTCCAGTACCAGCAGCGCTCCAGCGGCACCACGCCGTCGCAGATCCGGGTGGCCGACTTCCGCCTGGGCTGATCGCGAACCCTCGCGGGGGTCCTGGCGCCGGGATCCCCGCGAGGCGGTTCGGCGTGACGTCGACCGGTCGGGTCCGCTCAGTACCCGACGTAGCCGGTGCCGGAGTTGATGCCGACCAGGCCCGGGTGGCTGCCGAAGCCGCCGTAGCGGGCGTAGGTGTAGCGGACGCCCGCGATGATGTTGTCGACCGGCGCGTAGATGTCGTCGTGGCCGGGCAGCTTGTAGGTCTGGAACGTCGGGTCGATGCACTGCATCAGGCCCTTGGACGGTGTGCCGCGGGCGGCGTTGGAGTCCCAGGTGTTCACGGCGTTGGGGTTGCCGTTGGACTCCTTGATGATGATCGTGTAGATCTCGTCGACGCTGCTCTCGTCGATCGGGGTGCCGTTCGCGGCCAGGATGGCGATCGCCTCGCGGATCCAGCCCTCGACCTGCCGCTGCTTCGGTGGCTTGCGGGCCTCCTCGGCCTCGCGCGCTTCCCGCGCCGCCTGCTCCTCGGCCGCCTTGCGCGCCGTGTAGCCGTCCTGCGCGATGCCGCTGGCCTGGTTGAACGTGTGCAGCGCGGCCAGTTGCTCCTGGCGGATGATCCGGGCGGTCTCCGAGCCGAGGTCGACCGCGTGGACGGTGTCCACCTTGCCGGTGCGGACCGTCTCGTCCGGCACGCCGCCGAGGTCCGCGCCGCCTGCCATGGGGCTGAACGTCCCGGTCATCGCGGTGGCCGCGGCCCCGGCGCCGGAGACGATGCCCACGGCCACCGCGACGCTGGCGATCCGGCGTGGGAGGACCCGTTCCGCCTCGGCCCGGTGCGAGCCCTTGTAACCGGGGGGCGGTGGGGGTACCTGGAACGTGGTCTGCCCACGTTTGTTCTTGTGACGGACGTGCCGAGCCAAGGGTGCAGCCTCCTGCGGTCGGGGAACTCCGTCACCGGACCTGGCGGGGGATCCAGGTGGACGTGGGCCGTATCGGGGGATGTCGGGCCCGTGTCCCTTCGGTGATGGAACCGTGATCTGCGGCCGAGAACGTAACCGTTCGTGTTTTGCGGAGGCAAGGTATCGGCATTAATGGGTGACGCTCGTCACGTTTGTTGGGCTTGGTGACTACTCTCCGTTGGTTAGGGCTCCACGATCGTGTCAGAACGGTCACGGGCGCGGGTAAGTGCCCGCCTCGAACGGCCCAGATGCGGGCCGCGCCCGTCGCCCTCGGTCCGGGCGGTCGACGTCCCCACTCGGGTTGCCACCCGCCCGGCACGCGCGCCGCTCGGATCCGCAAGAGTGCGGTGACGTGGGGAGATCGCGCCGGAACCGCCCGAATCGGACCGTCCGGACGGCTACAGTCGGACTTCCTGCGTCACGCCGGAGGGGGTGCGACGAGGCTGGTCCGCACGAGGAGTCCGGTGGCCGAACACGGTGCAGGGGAACGTTTCTCGTCGGTCGAGGTCGTGGACGAGCTGGTGAAGCTCCTGCAGGACCTGACCGAGCGGCCGCGGTTCGGCGAGCTGCCGGGACGCCGGGCGGGCGCGCGGGCGGGCGGCGACCGGGGCATCCCGCTGGTCTGCCTGGTGCGCGGCAAGCCCGCCGACGGCCTGCTCCAGGCCCTCCAGGCGCACCTGCGCGGCGCGCACCCCGGCCGCGTGCCGCACGCCTACCACCGCTTCCCCGAACCCGATCCCGAACCCGGCCCGGAACCGACCGCCGGCGTCCCCGAGCCCGGCACCGTGGAGGCGGTCGGCGCGGTGCTGGTGCACGTCGCCCGCGAGCTGGCCCACGGCGCCAACGGCCGCCACGGCAAGCACGAGTTCCGCCGCTTCGAGCTCGTCTACTGGCTGATGAACCAGCGCCTGGACGGCGCGGACCCGGAGTCGGCCGCCACCCTGCTGACCCGATTACGGGAGCGGGACCTCGGCAGGCGCAGCGGTGACGACCTGAAGGACGTGCTGGACGACGCCGCCGAGACCGCGCCGTGGTGGGTGCGGCTGGTCGTGCGGCTCGTGCCGTCCTTCCTGTTCCGGGCGAAGCTGCGCGGGCTCGTGCCGGGCAGCGAGTACCGGTGGTTGCTGCGCCAGCCCTACCTCGCGCCGCACGACCCCGGCACGTTCATCGGCTTCGCCGAGCGGCTGACCTCCGCGCTGGTGCCCGGCCAGAGCGCGGAGCCGCGCGAGGACACCGGCCAACTGGCCAAGCTGCTGGTCAACGCGTTCCTGGAGGACGTGCGCCGCGCGTACCGCCGGTCGTGGTGGCGCATCCGGTCGGCCCGCCGCACGGTGTACCCGGTGGTGCTGCTGGACGGCATCCGCCGCGACAACGGCGGCTACGCCGTGTTGAAGATCATCAACGACGTGCGCAACGACACCGGCGCGTTCGACCCGCTGGTGATCATCAGCGGCAGCGCCAAGGTGCCGCCGGACGCGGCGACCACCGCCGAGCGCGAGCCCGCACCGGTGAGCCTGGCGAGCCACGCCTACGAGACGTGGGCCCGCAAGCTCGCCACCGACAGCCGGGCCCGCCGCCCCACCGCCTGGTTCCTGCCGCTGAAGGTGCCGGACGTGACCGTGGTGCGGGGCGAGGTGCCGCCCACGGCGACGCTGTCCGTGCGGCAGCCCCCGTTCTGGTCGCGCACGTCGGTGCTGGCGGTCGTGGTGGTGCTGCTGGTCGCGTCGGTGGCCGCGGTCGGCTACCGGCACGTGCGCGACGTCGTCGCCGCCGACGACCGGTGGCGCCACGAGCACTGCGGGCTGGCCCGGGACAACCCGGACGCGCACACGCTCCAGCGGATCGGCGACGACTGCGTGGGCGTCACGACGGGCCAGGTGCCGTTGTTCGGCCAGGTCGACGCCGACGACCTGGAGCGGTTCAACCGGGTCCAGCAGTTGGTGGTCGACCAGAACCGGCGGGTGCTGGAGGCGCACGAGCGCGACCCGAACCGCCCCTACGCGACCGTGGTGTACGTGTCGGCGATGGGCGCGGCCCGCGACGCGCTGGCCAGCAACACGGGGCGGCTGGTCGGCGTCGCGGCCCGGCAGGCGCGGCTGCTCGACCGCACCGACGCCGACGAGCCGCTGATCCGGGTGCTGCTCGGCAACGCGGGCGCGGCCATGCAGCACGGCGGCGTGGTGGCGGGGATGCTGCGGTCGATGCTGGAGCGGGACACGAGCATCATCGGCGTGCTCGGCATGGCGTTGAGCAGCAAGCCGACCAGGGACACGATCACCGCGCTGGGCGAGGTGGGCCTGCCGGTGGTCGCCGCGACGCTGTCGGACGACGCGATGCCCACCGCGTCCCGGATGTACTTCCAGGTCTCGCCGACCAACGACCGCCAGGCGCGGGTCGCGGCACGGCACGTGCGCGCGGAGTACCCGGACAAGCGGGGCGTGGTGATCGTGCACTCCAGCGACGAGGAGGACTCCTACGCGGCCAACCTGCGGCTGGACGTGGCGGTGCGGTTCTCCGAGCAGGGGTTGCGGGTGCGAGAGGAGCCGTACCGGCCGGTGGCGGTCGGTCAGGGCTCGGACGCCAGGCGGATCGGTCAGGGCCTGTGCGACGTCGGCGACGACGAGGTGGTGTTCTTCGCCGGCAGGCCCGCCGACTTCGGCAAGCTGATGGACGGCGTGAGCGCCGGGTGCAAGAGCGACCCGCCGGCGCTGTTCGCCGGTGACGACATCGCCCGCTACGCCGCCGACGACACGCTGCGCGGCCAGCACCCGGAGATCCCGTTCGAGTACCTCTCGTTCGCGATCGGCGCGCAGGGCTGCGCGGCGGCGACGGAGATGCACCAGACGTTGCGCGAGCTCGTGCCGCAGGAGTGCGAGGGCGACGCGAACCCGTCGCTGGACGGCCACGCCGCGCTCACCTACGACGCGCTGTACCTGTTCGTGCACGCCATGATCCAGTTGGGGGACATCCCGGTCTCGCCAGGCCACATCTGGAAGGAGATGAGCGACATCGGCGGCGCGCGGGCGCTGTCCGGCGAGAGCGGCGTGATCGACTTCGGCGGCGGCCAGGTGCCGATCGACAAGTTCGTGGCCGTGCTGCGGGTGGCCGACGGCAAGCCGCCCACGGTGATGGCGTCGTGCGGCGCCTACCCGAACCGGCAGGACGTGGACCTCCGCCGCGCGCCGTGGTGCCCGACCACGCCGCGCTGAGCGGACCCGTCACGAGTGGTGGGCGCGGGCGGGCGATGACGGGCGAGCCGTGGAAGCCGTCGCGGTAGGTGGCGGTGGCGATCAGCAGGCCTCGCACGGAGCAGGGGCCGATCAGCGGGAAGCAGTCCAGCGCGATGGGCCGCCTGCCCCACGTCCAGGCGGTGAGCCCGCTGGTCGCGACCGCGCCGTCGAACTGCTCGCGCGCGGTGCGGATCAGGGTCTCGGCGGAGCCGACCGCCGGTTCGTCGGGGAGGTGGGCGGTGATGAAGTTGGTGGCGCCGAGGTAGTGGCGGCCCGTCCCGGGCAGCGGCACGAGGTGCACTCCGCAGCTCGCGCCGCCGTTGGGCGTGCGGACGACGTGCGCGGTGCCGCCGGGCCGGGTAGTTGGCTGACCGAGAGGTGGTCGGGCACGCACGACGCGTTCCCGGCGGTCGGCCGCGGCGGCGCGTTCGGCGAGTGCGACCGCAGCGCCGCGCCGCCTGCCTCGGGTCCGGCCTCGTCGGCGAGTTGCCCGAGCCACTGCGGCCACCGGTCCAGCGTTTCCCTCGCGAGCGCGAACTTCGCCCGCGCCGCCGGGTGCCCGCCGGTGTGCCGGGTCACCTCGCCGAAGCAGTTCAGCATCGCCCCCGCCGCCGCCGTGGCGGCTCCGGGCCGGTCGGGCGGGCCGATCACCGCGATCCGCAGCTCCGGCGCCCGCCGGGCCACCTCGACCGCCACGGACAGGCCGAGCACCCCGTTGCCCACCACCGCGACGTCAACGTTCGCCATACCTTGCCGATCGGCCGGTCGCGCGGGCCGCTGAAAGGGCGGCAGGTGCCCCGTTCGGTGGAACGCGGTCCGGATTCGCGGTGGTCCGCATCGTTGCGGGCATCGGTTCGGTGAACCGTAGGACCATGACGGGCGGTGGGTACTCGGGGATGGCCCTGGAACGGGCGACGGGCGCCCGGCCAGTGGGCGTGGGCGTCCGGAGGCTCCCAGTCCATCCAGGCCGGGCGGGACGTCCACGTCCACGTGGTGGTCGACCGCAGGCAGCCGCTGCGGCGCGGCGACCTCGTGCGCAGGCCGCTGCCGGTGACCGTGCGGCAGACTCCCCGCGCGCCGCTGCGGGGGCGTGCGGACGACCTGGCCTTCCTGCGCGAAACGGTGGCCGCGGGCACCCACGTGGTGGTGGCGGGACCGAGGGGCGCGGGCAAGACGCTGCTGCTCCAGCACGCGGCGAACACCGGCGCGTTGTCCGGGAGCGCGCTCGGCGACGGCGTGGGCGTGGTGTGGTTGTCCCGGAGCTTCGGGACCGCCGCCGACGCGCTCCGGGAACTCGTGCAGGAGTGCTTCGAGGTCGACGCGGACCTGGTCGTGGACGACGGCTTCGCCAGGCGGCTGCTCGGCGACGTGCGCGCGCTCGTCGTGCTCGACGGCGTGGACCTGCCTCCCGGCGAAGCGCTCCAACTCCTGTCCGCCATGCCCCGCAGCGTGTTCGTCCTGTCGACCCGGCGCGACGACCTGTGGAAGGCGGGCCGGCGTCGTCCGCTGGGCGGGCTGTCCGCCGAGGACGCGCTCGCGATGGCGCGGGACGAGCTCGGCGACCGGGTCGACGCCGACGAGGTGGAGGCCGACCGGCGGGCGTGCGACGGCAATCCGCTGGACGTCCTCGAGCGCGTGGTGGTCCGGGACTCCGCCCGCCGCCTGGGCGTGGTGCCGCAGGGCGTGTCGAGCGCCGAGGCGCTGGCGCTGGGGGTCGCCATCGTCCTCGACTCGCTCACCGACGAGGCACGTGACGCGTTGCGCCCGCTCGTCGCGCTGGGGGACGTGCGGTGGGGTGCGTCGCTGCTCACCGCCGTCTGCGGGGTGCCGGAGGCCGAGGGCGCGGCGGCCTTGGCGCGCAAGGGCTTGGCCCGCCGTGAGGACGACGGCTACCGCGTGAGCGGCGTCGTGCCGCCGTCCGCCGGAGCCGACCTCGTGCCGCTCGTCGACCGCCTCGCGGAGTGGGTGGCGGGCGCGCGGCCCGCCGCCGTCGCCGGCGAGATCGACGTCCTCGAACGGGCGCTGGAGCGGGCCCTGGACGCGGGCCTGCACGAGACCGCGCTGGCGTTGGCCCGCACGGCGTCCGCCGCGCTCGGGTGGACCCGGCACTGGGGCGCGATGGCGACCGTGCTCGTCCTCGGGGTGCGCGCCGCGATCGGCGCGGGATCGGTGCGCGACGAGCTGTCGTTCCGCTACGCGCTGGCCGTGTGCCGGCTCAACGACGGCGACGCCAGGCAGGCCGCCGAGGTGCTGGCCGGCGCCATCAGCCTGAGCCGTGACGACGGGGACGAGCATCTCGCGAGCCGCGTGCGCGAGCTGGACGCCGAGGTCCAGCACCTGTCGGCCCGGACGACCCTGTCCACTGTGGACCGCGTGGTGGCGGGGATCGCCGAGGCGGGGCGCGCGGTGGCGGCGTCGGCGAAGGTGGTGCGGGACGCGTGCGTGAACGTGCTGACGAGCACGCCCGGAGGCATCCAACTGGTGCGGCTGGTGCAGGAGAACCCGGCCGTGGTGCGCGGGATCGTGTCGATCGCGGCGGTGGCGGGGCTGGTGCTGGCCACCATGTCGGCGTCCGGCAGCCGGGAGGAGGCCACGGCCATGCCTCCGACGGCCACGGCGGTGGGGCAGGCTCCGGGCGTTCCCGTCAACCCGCACGTCACCACCACCACCACCACCGTGCGGGACGAGCCCCGGCCGACGGGAACGCCCGCCCAGCCGAACGGCACCACGTCGGCCGCGGTGACCGGTGGCACACCGGCGCCGGCGCCGGGCACCGCCGACCCGGACCGTCCCGAGGACCCGGCGGGGACGACCACCACGTCCCACCCGCCGATCCCCGCCGCCACCTGGGGCCACGTCCGCGTCTGGACGGCGGAGACGCCGATCGGGACCACGCATGCGCTGTCGGGTTCCGTGCCGAACAACGACGAGGCCAACTGGACCTATGGTCCGTGGGAGATGACCACGCCTGCCGTCGGCCACCCCACCGCCACGCACGTCGGCGTCGGCAGGCAGCGGGTCCGGTTGCCCGCCGTCGGCGCGCCCGGCGGCAGCGTGAAGGTGACGGCCCAGGACTACGCCGCGTGGGGCGGCACGGTCGGCTACCGGCCCGGTGTGTCCTGCCAGCCGTCCGCCTGGTTCCAGGACGGCGCGGACGAGGTGGTCGACGTGCTGTGCTTCGACCGGGCAGGCGAGCCGGACGACGTGCCGTTCTTCCTGCGGTACGTGGCCGGGTCCGCCTCGGGGCGGCGCGGGTTCGTCGTGGACGACCAGCCCACCGAGGCGACCTTCACCCCCGACTGGCGGCACGGCGTGAACGCGGGCGCGGTCACCAGGACGGGCGTCGGCCGCTACACGGCCGACTTCCCCGGCTCGGCGGGCGGTGCGGTGGAGGTGACGGCGTTCGGCCCGGCGCCGCGGCACTGCGCCGTGACCGGCAGGCGGGGTCAGTTCGCCGACCTGGCCTGCACGGCACCGGACGGCTCACCGGCCGACACCGCGTTCACCGCCGCGTTCACCGTGGACCAGAACCTGCTGGACGACCCGCGCAAACCGGTCGGCGACTACCTCGTCAGCGACGACTCGCCCGGCGCGCCCGCACCCGTGATCACCGCGCGGTGGGCGTCGGGCAACGCCCCGATGACGCTGGACCGCACCTCCACCGGCAAGTACGCGGCGCACTTCGCCAACGGCTACATCCGCAGCACCGTGCACGTGACCGCGAGCGGCGTCGGCAACCACTGCGCCGTCATGCAGTTCAACGACTACAGCGGGCCGGACGACGCCACGTTCCGGATCGCCTGCTTCGACGCCGCCGGCGCGCTGGTCGACACGGGTTTCACGCTGATCTACACCTCGACCCGGATCTACTGACCCGCCCGACCCGCGTCCCCGGCAGGACGCGGGCCCGCGCGGGGTCAGCGCGCCCGGGTCATCCAGTCGCCCAGGTGCGGCGCTTCCGCGCCGATCGTGGTGTCCTCGCCGTGACCGGTGTGCACGACGGTCCCGGCGGGCAGGGTCAACAGCCGCCGCCTGATCGAGTCGATGATGGCGTCGAAGTCGGAGTACGACCGCCCGGTGGCGCCGGGCCCGCCGTGGAACAGGGTGTCGCCGGTGAACACCGCGCCCAGGTCGGGGACGTGGAAGCAGCACGCGCCGGGGGCGTGGCCGGGGGTGTGCAGCACGTGCAGCGCGGTGCCCGCCACCTCCACCACCTGGCCGTCGGCGAGGTCGCCGTCCGGCTTCACGTCCGGGTGCGTGAGGTCCCACAGCACGCGGTCGTCGGGGTGCAGCAGCACCGGCGCCCCGGTCGCGCGGGCGAGGTCCGGCGCGACGCGCACGTGGTCGTCGTGGGCGTGCGTGGCCAGGATCGCCCGCACCGCCCGGCCGCCGACGACCCGCAGGATCGCGTCCACGTCGTGCGGCGCGTCGATCACCACGCACTCGGTGTCGTCGCCGAGGACCCAGACGTTGTTGTCCACGGCGAAGGTCTGCCCGTCGAGGGTGAACGTGCCCCGCGTGACGGCGTGGTCCACGCGGGCCATCAGAACACCACCACCGAGCGCAGCACGTCGCCGTGGTGCATCTTGGCGAACGCCTCCTCGACCTGGTCGAGCGCGATGGTCTCGCTGACGAACGCGTCCAGGTCCAGCCTGCCCTGCCGATGCAGGTCGATGAGGTACGGGAAGTCGCGGGTCGGCAGGCAGTCGCCGTACCAGGACGACTTCAGCGCGCCGCCCCGGGAGAAGAAGTCGATCAGCGGCAGGTCGACGCGCATCTCCGGGGTCGGCACGCCGACCAGCACGACCGTGCCGGCCAGGTCGCGGGCGTAGAACGCCTGCTCCCACGTCTCGGGCCGGCCGACCGCGTCGATCACCACGTCCGCGCCGAACCCGCCGGTCAGCTCCCGGACGCGGGCCACCACGTCCTCGGACTTCGCGTCCACGGTGTGCGTGGCGCCCAGGCCGCGGGCCCACTCCAGCTTCCGCGGGTCGAGGTCGACGGCGATGATCGTGGTCGCGCCGACCAGGTGCGCGCCCGCCACGGCCGCCGCGCCGACGCCGCCGCAGCCGATGACCGCGACGCTGTCGCCGCGGCCGACGCCGCCGGTGTTGACCGCCGCGCCGAACCCGGCCATCACGCCACAGCCGAGCAGCCCGGCGACGGCGGGGGAGGCCTGCGGGTCGACCTTGGTGCACTGGCCGGCGTGCACGAGGGTCTTCTCGGCGAACGCGCCGATGCCCAGCGCGGGGGACAGCGGCGTCCCGTCGGCCAACGTCATCGGCTGGGAGGCGTTGTGGGTGTCGAAGCAGTACCAGGGCTTGCCCTTCAGGCACGCCCGGCACGCGCCGCACACCGCGCGCCAGTTCAGCACCACGAAGTCGCCCGGCGCGACACCCGTGACGCCGTCGCCGACCTGCTCCACGACACCGGCGGCCTCGTGGCCGAGCAGGAACGGGAACTCGTCGTTGATGCCGCCCTCCCGGTAGTGCAGGTCGGTGTGGCAGACGCCGCAGGCCTGCACCCGCACCACCGCCTCACCGGGCCCGGGGTCCGGCACCACGATGTCGGTCACCTCGACCGGGGCGCCCTTGCCCCGGGCCACCACGCCACGAACCGTCTGAGTCACGAAATCCCTTCCTCGGTTGTCACGCCGGGGTGCGGGTCGCGGCCGGCACCCGGAGCATGATCGTCCCGCCACCCTGGCAAGGCGCGGCCCGGCCCGCAACCGCGCCGGTCAGCGCTCGACGGCCAGCCGGACACCCAGGCCGATGAACACGCCGCCGGTCGCGACGTCGATCCGGCGGCGGGCGGCGTGCCTGCGCCGCAGCCAGCCGCCGATGCGACCGGCCAGCACACCGACCGCGCCGTCCACCAGGAACTCCAGCGCGATCAGGACGGCGCCCAGGACGGCGAACTGGAGCCACACCCGGCCGAGGTCCGGGTCGACGAACTGCGGCAGGAACGCGATGGTGAAGGTGACCATCTTGGGGTTCAGCAGGTTGGTCGCCACACCGGTGAGGTAGGCGCGGCGGCCGGACATGCCGCCGCCCGGCACGGCCTCGCCGACCACGGCGCTCCCGCGGTGGCGGATGGCCTGCACGCCCAGGTAGACCAGATAGGCCGCGCCGACCGTGCGGACCACGGTGAACGCGACCGGCACCGCGGCGAACAGCGCGGCCAGCCCGGCGGCGGCCACGACGACGTGGACGGCCTCGCTCGTCGCCACCCCGGCGGTGGCCAGGAGTCCGGCACGGGGGCCGCCGCGCATCCCGCACCCGAGGACGAACAGCATGTCCGGGCCGGGGGTGATCATCGCGACGACGGTGGTCAGCGTGAACAGGACGAGCAGGTGCTGGTCGATCGGCATGACCGGATGCAACCACCCGACCGTCACCCTGCGCGCGGGAATTCGGCGGGGCGGCAGCCGGAACCGTCGCTCACCGGTTCGTCGTCACGCGGCGTTCAGCGCGCAGGGGTGACCTCCCACCGCAGGCCGAGCCGGTCGAGGAACCCGGCCGGGTCGACCACCTCGGCCGGGGCGCGCACACCGCTCGCCGCGCCCGCGGTGACCAGGTCGCGCACCAGCCGCACCGCGATCCGCGCGGTCGTGCCGTAGGGGTCCGTGCCCCACACCTCGCCGCGCGCCTGACGTCCCTCGCGGTCGACGGCGTGCGCGGCCATGCGCCACTCGCTCGCCTCGCGCTGCGGGAGGGTGGGGCCGAACGCCATGGCCGCGAGCGCGTCGGCCGTGACCGAGGTGAACAGCTCCGCCACGGCCGGGTCGACCACGCCCTGCACGCGGCGCGCCCGCACGTGCCGGGGCGCAGTGACGACGCCGGGCAGCGCGAACCGCACGAGGTCCGTCCCTTCGAGGTGCAGCCCGGTGCGCCAAGCGCCGTCGTCGTAGACCAGGGCGTCGTCGGTGAGCAGGCGGCCCGCGGCGAACGCCATCCGCGCCGTGCCGCGGGACGCGCCGAACGGTTTGCGCAGGTCGGCCACCGTGAGCACGTCCACGTCCAGGTCTTCGGCGACCAGGCTCGCGATGAGGTCGCCGGGCACCCCGTCGTCCGTCGCGGCGGGCACCACCGTGACACCGGCCCGCGTGGCCGCGTCGTGGTACCCGTCGAAGACGCGCCGGACGAACACCTGCTCGCCGGTCGTGTCGACGTAGTGGCAGCCGGCCTCGATCGCCGCCCGCAGCACCGGTTCGCCGTGCTCGGCGAACGGCGACACGGTGCTGATCACCGCGTCGCACCCGGCGAACGCCGACACCAGCGCCGCCGGGTCGTCCAGCGCGGCCACGACGGGCCCGCCGCGTCCGACGGCGACCACGTCGACGCCGTGCCCGATCAACTCCTCCACGACGAGCCCGCCCGTGAAGCCGCTCGCCCCGTACACCGCTACTCGCATGACCCGACCTTCGCCGCCGCGGGCGGTGCCGTGCCACGCCCTGGCGTGGGTGGGCGGCGGCTGCCTGGCACTCGCAGGGACAGGCACGACCGGCGGTCGCGGTGCGAGACTCGGGCGCATGGGGACGCTCGGGGACTTCCTGCGCACGAGGCGCGGCAGGCTGCGGCCGGAGGACGCGGGGATCACGTCGTACGGCGCACGGCGGGTGCCGGGTCTGCGGCGGGAGGAGCTGGCGCAGCTGGCCGGGGTCAGCGCGACCTACTACACCCGGTTGGAGCAGGGGCAGAGCCACCAGGCGTCGTGGTCGGTGGTCGAGGCGCTGGCCGACGCGCTGCGCCTGAGCCCGGACGAACGTGCCTACCTGCACCGCCTGGCCCGGCCGGAGCCGGTGCGCCGGTCGCCGGCGAAGCCCGCTGCGGCGCGCGCGGGGACGAGGCAACTCCTGGCGGCGTTGACCGACGTGCCGGCCGTGGTGGTGGGGGTGCGGACGGAGGTGCTGGCGTGGAACGCGCTGGGGCACCGGCTGCTGGCCGGCCACGTGGACTTCGCCGCGCCGGAGAGGCCGGACGAGCGCCCGAACCTGACGCGGATGCTGTTCCTGGACGCGCACTACGCGGCGCTGCACCCGGACTGGCCGGTGACGGCGTCGTGCGCGGTGGCGTCACTGCGCATCACGGCCGCGCGGCTGCCCGACGACGTGGCGTTGGCGGAGCTGGTCGGCGAGCTGACGATGAAGAGCGAGGCGTTCGCGGCGTTGTGGGCGAGCCACCCGGTGGCGAACCACGCGTTCGGCCCGAGGCTCCTGCGCCACCCCGAGGTGGGCGAACTGGAGCTGGAGCTGGAAACCGCGGAACTGCAGGACGGGCACCACCTCGTCCTCTACAGCGCCCCCGCGGACAGCCCGGCCCACAGCGCCCTGCAACTGCTGAAACTCGTGCCTACCAGGTGACCGGCAGGGAGCGCAGGCCGTAGATCGGGGCGTCGAACCTGAACTCGAGGTCCTCGAACGGCACGGCCAGGCGCAGGTCCGGCAGCTCCGTCACCAGCGCGCGCAGCGCCACGCGCATCTCCAGGCGCGCCAACAGCTGCCCGACGCACTGGTGGACCCCGCTGCCGAACGCGAGGTGCGCCCGCGCGTCCCGGCGCACGTCGAGCCGGTCCGGCTCGGGGAACGCGGCCGGGTCGCGGTTGGCGGCGAACAGGGACGCGATCACGCCCTCGCCCCGGGTGAGCGCCGTGCCGCCGACCTCCGCGTCACCCGCGACCGCCCGCACCACCCCGTGGTGCACGGGGCTCAGGAACCGCAGCAGCTCCTCCACGGCGTTGTCGACCAGCCCGGGTGACGCGACCAGCGCCTCCCACGACGCCCGGTCGCGTTGCAGCGCCGGCACGGACAGCGCGATCGAGTTCGCCGTGGTCTCGTGCCCGCCGACGAGCAGCAGCACGGTCATGCCGACGGCCTCCTCGTCGGTCAGCCCCGGGTCCCGCACCAACCGGCTGACCAGGTCGTCCCGCGGCTCGGCGCGGCGGGCGCGGATCAGGTCGGCCAGGTACCCGTGCAGCTCGTCCAGCGCCGACTGCACCTGCCGCGCCGACAGCGACCGGTCCAGGTGGGCCCGGCTGCGGGTGGAGAAGAACTCCTGGTCCGACACCGGCACGCCGAGCAGCAGGCAGATCACGTCCGACGGCACGGGCAGCGCGAACCCGGCCACCAGGTCCGCCGGCCGCGGCCCGGAGCGCAGCGCCGCCAGCCGTTCGCGGGTGATCCGCTCGACCTCGGGCCGCAGCGCCTCCATCCGCCGCACGGTGAACTCGCCGGTCAGCATCCGCCGGTACCGGCTGTGCTCCGGCGGGTCGGTGACCAGGAAGCTGCCGGGCGCGGCCTTGCGGTCCACCACCGGCCGCAGCTGCGGGAACCCCGGCGTGGCCGGGTCCGACGAGAACCGGCCGTGGTCGCGCAGCACCGCCCGCACGTCGTCGTACCGCGTCACCAGGTGCGCCCGCTGCCCGTGCCGCAACGACACCGGGCACACCGGCCTGCCCTCCCGCAGCGCCGCGAACTCCGCCGGCGGGTCGAACCCGGGACGCCGTGCGATCGGGTAGTCCATGGTGATCGACCTTATCCCCGCCACCCGCGACAACCGGGGCCCGGACGACTCCCCGCGCGGTCGGTCACACGATCCGGCCGACGCCCGCGTACACGCCCCGGGTCGGGGCCCGCAGGTCCGCCACCTCGGGCTCGGGCCGCCACCGGGGCGCGTCCTAGCCGCGCGCCGCCGCGTCGACCTCGGCCAAGGCCAGCCCGAGCACGCGCTCCTCGTCCTCGTCCAACGGCCGGGTCAGCAGCCCGGACGGGCGTTCCGGCTCGGCGGCCGGCAGCCGCTCGGCCGCGATCACCGCGAGGAGGTCCGGCACGCCGGTGCCCAGCAGCATCTCGATCAGCCGGCAGGCGTGTTCGGGGAACGGGAACGTGACCGCCCGGTAGTGCGCCCTGGCCTCCCGCCACACCGCCCGTGCCGCGTCCGGCCCGTCGACGTGGGCCGCGTCGTGCAGCAGGCGGCACCAGCCGACGTCGATGCGGTCGAAGCAGCCGCTGTACCCGTCACCCCACGGGTCGATCCCGGCGACCTCGCGGAACAGCGCGACCGCGGGGGCGCGGTCGCCGGCCGCGTACAGCTCGTGCGCCCGGGTCAACTTCGCCTCCAGCCGGTCCCGCGGGGTCGCGCCGTGCTCGGCGACGTAGGCCTCCATCTCCGCGTTCCGCTCCCGGAGGTCGGCGGCGAGGTCGCGCTGGTAGTCGGAGTACCACCGCAACGGCAGGGTCTCGTCCTCGCGGACACCGCCCGCCTCGGCGGCTTCCAGCAGTTCGAGGGCCCGGTCGTTGTCCTCGTCCATGCCGTCCGGGTCCGCGACGCCGTCCGCCACGGCGTCCAGCCGCCCGTGGGCCGCGGCGAGCGCGAACGCCCCGCGCAGGCCGGCGGGCACGTCCCCGGCCGCGAGGCGTTCCTCCGCGACGTCCGCGAAGTCCGGCGGCAGCGTCCCGGCGGCGACCAGCGCGGTGACGCGGTCCGGAACCGGTGGCAGGTCCATGGTCCTCCTTCGGCGTGGTCGGCCCCGCGATCGAAGCAGGTCGGGGCGGGGGAGCGGCGACCGCCACCCCGGCCGGACCGTCCACAGAGGACTCGGGTGGCCGGTCGCCCGAAGTGGCACTCGGCTCACCTGAGTGGTCCACCCGCGTGGTGAGCGGACAAACGACCACTGGAAGTGTTACGACTGAAACGCACGTTCGAGGGGTAACCCGATCGGGTACTCCGGTCGCCGGACGCGCGCGCGACGTTGGGAGCACGGGTGGAGGACCGCACTATCGCAGGCCGGTACCGGCTGACCGAGAGGATCGGCACGGGTGGGATGGGGGTGGTGTGGCGCGCCGAGGACCAGCGGCTGCGTCGCGTCGTCGCGGTCAAGGAACTGCTGTCCCGCACCGGCTTCGACCAGGAGTCGATCGACCGCGCGGTCCGGGAGGGGCGCATCGCGGCCCGCCTGTCGCACCCCAACGTGATCGCCCTGTACGACGTGGTCGAGTACGACGGCCACCCGTGGCTGATCATGGAGTACCTGCCGTCGCGCAGCCTGGCCACGGTGATGGCCGAGCGCGGCACCCTGCCGCCGGAGGAAGTGGCCCGGCTGGGCGCGCAGCTCGCCTCCGGGCTGGCCGCCGCGCACCGGGCGGGCGTCACGCACCGGGACGTGAAGCCGGGCAACGTGCTGGTCACCGAGTTCGGCACGGTCAAGGTCACCGACTTCGGCACCTCGCGCGCGACCGACGAGGCGACCGTCACCGCGTCCGGGATGCTCGTCGGCACCCCCGCCTACCTGGCCCCGGAGGTGGCGCGCGGCGGGAAGGGCGAGTTCCCCGCCGACGTGTTCGCGCTGGGCGCGACGCTCTACGCGGCGCTGGAGGGCACGCCGCCGTTCGGGGTGGACGGCAACACCATCGCCCTGCTGCACCGGGTCGCCGACGGCCGGTTCCCGCCACCGCGCAACGCCGGTCCGCTGACGCCGGTCCTGATGCGCCTGCTCGACCCGAACCCCGAGACCCGGCCGAGCATGGACGACGCGGCGGCCATGCTGCGCGACGTGCGGTTCGACGGCTCGTCGCCGCCCGTGCCGCCGGCGCCCACGCCGACCGCGATCCTGGCCTCTCCGCTCGCCCCCGTGCCGGAACCCGAGCCCGAACCAGCCGAGCCCGCCGCCGAGCCCGCGCCGGTCGACCCCGAGCCGGCCAAGTCGGAACCGGTCAACCCCGCGCCGGTCAACCCCGCGCCGGTCAACCCCGCGCCGGTCAACCCAGCGCCGGTCAACCCAGCGCCGGTCACCCCGGCGCCGGTCAAGCCCGCGCCGCCGACACCGCCCCGGCCCACGCCCGCCCAGCCGACGCCGTCGCAGTCCACGCCCACGGACGTGGTGCCGCGGAACGAGGAGAAGCGGGGCGACCGCAAGGCGCTCATCGCGCTCGCCGTCGTGGCCCTGATCGTCATCGCCGCCGTGGCGTACCTGGTCAACCGGGGTGGCGAGGGCGGTTCGCCGTCGGCCGGGTCGGGCACCACCAGCGAGACCACCGCCCAGCCGACCTCCGAGGCGCCCGCCGAGCAGACCCAGCCGGAGCAGACCACCACCGAGCAGGCCGAGCCGACCACGACCACCACGACGGCGCAGCCGACCGAGCCGACCACGACCCAGCCGCCCGCCGAGATCGGCCCGGACCAGGCGTTGAGCGACTACTACGGCCTGCTGCCGAACGACCTGGAGACCGCCTACGCCCGCCTCACCGACAACTTCAAGGCCACGCGGTCGTCGAGCTTCGCCGACTACCAGGCCTTTTGGGGGCGGATGAGCGCGGTGAGCGTCGGCAACGTGCAGGCGGTCGGCCCGCAGCAGGTGACGGCGACCGTGTCGTACACGTTCAAGTCCGGCGGCACCGAGTCCGAGCAGCACCTCTACACGCTGGTCAAGGTGAACGGGCAGTGGATGATCGACGGCCAGCAGAACGCCTAGCGGGCGGGGGTCACGCGAACCGGCCGCGCCACACGTCGATCACCAGCACCGGCCGCATGCCCACCGACTCGTAGAGGCCCAGCGCGGGCGTGGTGTTGTTCGAGTCGACGTGCAGGACCGTGCCCACCCGCCCGGCGGCCGCGTCCAGGTGGAACGCGTGCCGCAGCAGGTGCTTCGCCACCCCGCGACCGCGCGCCTCCCCGACCACGCCCAGGTGACCGACGTAGCCGCGGTTCTCGTCGGCGAACTGGTCGGTGCGCTCCACGAACCCGGCCGGCCGCCCGTCCAGTTCCGCCAGCCACAGCCCCGACCAGTCGAAGGTCGACTTGCGCTCCTGCTTCTCGTGCCACTCCTCGTAGGGCGACGGCACGAACCCGAAGTGCCCGGCGAACGACGCGTTCCGCACCTCGTGCACGACCCGCCGCACGCCGTCGTCCACGGCCTGCCGCAGCACCAGGCCCGGCACCGGCGCGGGCGGCGGCACGGCGCCGACGTGGTCGACCCGCATCCGGTGGAACGTGGTCGCGACCTCGAACCCGAGCGCGGCCACCTGCTCCCGCAGCACCACGTCGGCCCGGTAGACGCTGTGGTCGACGGTGACCTCGTCGTGCCCGCCCTCGCGCCCGATCCCGCGGGCCCGGTCCAGCACCCTGGTGAACAGCCAGTCCGCCAGCGCCCGGTCCCGCGTCACCACTTCGACGTCGACCTCGTCGCTGCCGCTCTTGCCGTTCGCCGTCGCGTACCCGACCGGCACGCCCGCCCCGTCGAGCACCAGCCACGCGTCGCGCTCCAGGTCGAAGCCGGGCCGGTTCAGCTCGTCGCGCATCTCCTCGAGCGTGTAGTCCGCGAACCCGATCACCGCCGTGGTGCAGGCGTGCACCAGGCCGAGGATCGGCCCGGCGTCGTCCGGCCGGGGCGGCCGGACCGTGTGACCGGCGGGAAGGGCGTCCATGGCGGACATGGTGCGGCACGGTCCGGGGCCTGTCGATCGGGTTTCGGCGGGGTTAGGGTCTGCGGATGATCGAGGGCGTCCGCCGGTTGCTGGTCCTGCTCACGGTGATCGCCGGCGTCGGCGTGGTGGCCGTGCTGGCGTTCCGGCCGCCCTCGCCCGCGGCGGACGCCCCGCCGTCGGAGTTCGCCGCCGGGCGCGCCGAGCAGCACCTGAGGGCCGTCGCCCAGCGGCCGCACCCGATCGGCTCGGCGGACAACGAGCGCGTCCGCGACTACCTCGCCGACACCGCCCGCGGCCTCGGCACGGACGTGGTGGTGGAGTCCGACGACGTGGTGCTGCGGTGGCGGGGCGCGGTCCGGGTGGCCACCGCGCACAACGTCGTCGCCCGCCTGCGCGGCACGGACCCGTCGGTCAGCGGCGGCAAGGCGTTGCTGCTGGTCGCGCACTACGACTCGGTGCCGACCGGTCCCGGCGCGGCGGACGACGGCGCGGCGGTCGCGGCGATGCTGGAGGCGTTGCGCGCGCTGACCGCCGGCGGTGTGCGCAACGACGTGGTGTTCCTGTTCACCGACGGCGAGGAGGCCGGGACGCTCGGCGCGGAGGCGTACGTGCGGCGTCACGGCGTCGACGGGGTCGGGGCGGTGCTGAACTGGGAGGCGCGCGGCAGCGGCGGGCCGGTGTGGATGTTCCAGACCGGGGACGGCAACGCGCCGTTCGTGACGGCGTTCAGTGGGGCGAGCAGCAGGCCGATCGCGAACTCGTTCGCCTACGAGGTGTACCGGCGGATGCCGAACTACAGCGACTTCACCGTGTTCCAGGCGGCGGGCGCGCGAGGGCTGAACAGCGCGTTCATCGAGCACGTGCGCGACTACCACTCGCCTTACGACGACGTGGAGCGGCTGGACCGGGGCAGCCTCCAGCACCACGGGGAGACGATGGTCGGCCTGGTGCGGGCGCTGGGTGACCGGGACCTGCGGGCCGGTGGCGGTGACGCGGTGTACTTCGACCTGTTCTCCCGCGTGCTGGTCCGCTACCCGACCTGGCTCGCCGTGGCGCTGGCCGCCGTGACGGTGGTCGCGTTGGCGTTGCTGCTGGTCCTGGGTGTCCGGAGTGGACGGTTGCGGTGGCGGGGCGTGGTCGCGGTGGCCGGGGTGGCGTTCGGCGCGGTGGTCGTGGCGGGCGCGCTGACGTTCGGGGCGTGGCTGCTGGTGGCGGCGGTGCGGCCGGGGCTGGGGTTCCTGGCGTTGTCCGAACCGCCCGAGCGGGGCTGGTTCGTGGCCGGGTTCTGCGTGCTGGGGTCGGCGGTGCTGCTCGCGGCGGCGCGGCTGGTGCGGCGGTGGTCGCAGGCCGAGGTGGTCGCCGGGGTGCTGGTGGTGACGGCCGTGCTGCTGGCCGCCGCGACGGTCGCGGTGCCGGGGGCCGGGTTCCTGTTCCAGTGGACGTTGCTCGCCGGCCTGCCCGCCCTGGCGACGACCCGGCTGGCGTTCCTCGCGCCGCTGGTGGCGGCGGCGATCTTCCCGCCGCTGGTCGGCACGATGATGGTGGCGCTGGGCATGCCGCTGAGCGCGGTCGCGGTGGTGTTCGCGGCGCTGGCGGGCGTCCTGCTGCTGCCGTTGCTGGTGTCACGCTCGTGGTGGCCGGCGCTCGGCGTCACGGTGGTCGCGCTGGCGTTGATCGCCGTGGGGACCGCGCGGGTCGGCTTCACCCCGGACCAGCCGCGCCCGAACTCTCTGATCTACCTCCAGGACGGTGACGGCGCGAGCTGGCTCTCCGCCGACCCCGCACCCGACGAGTGGACCTCGCGGGTGCTGGGGGAGGACCCGGAACGGGTGACGTCGCCGTACCCGACGGCGAACGAGCCGATGATGCGCGCCGCCGCACCCGACCTGGACCTGCCCGTGCCCACCGCGGTCACGGTGGCCTCCACCGAGGCCGCCGTCCGGACCGTGACGTTCCGCGTCACGCCGAACTCGCGGGCGTGGCGGACGCACGTGACGCTGTCGGATCGGGGCCTGCGAGGCTGCCGTTTCGGCTCGACCGACCTGCCCGGTGTCGCGCTGGAGCTGTACGGGCCGGTCAGCCGTGACATCACCTGCGACCTGGACCCCGGCACACCGCTGGAGGTGACCGTGGCCGACCAGTGGGCCGGGCTGCCCGTCGAGGCCGCGTCCCTGGTCGGCCCCCGCCCACCCGACGCGATGCCGGTCCAGTCCGGCAACCGCCCGTTCGACGGCGCAGTGGTGCGCGCGACGTTCCGCCTCTGACGCCGATCACCCGGCCCGGTGCGGTCGACGCGACGGCGTGCTCGCGAGTCCTGCGATCACCGGGCTGCCCGGCGCGAACCCGACGCACAGCCACGCCACCCAGCCACCCAACCGCGCACGGGGCGGGACCGTCACCGGTCGCCAGGCCGACGACCACCGCGGTGGACCACGGTCGCGATCCGCGCACCCACGATCCGGCGTCGTCAGCGAACCACGAGCCGGCGACCCCGCGATCCCCGGCAATTCCGGCCAAGTCCTCGTCCGGCCGTCCTCCGCGGCACGGTCCCGGCAGCGTCCCTGAGGGTGTGAGCGGTCGGGGGTGGTTTCGGGGCTCCGCTGGTTTTCAACCGAGGTGGGGTAACAGTGTTTCCGTACATGAATCGCCGATGATCACCCGATCGTGTTCGGAGCCGTCGATCACCTCACCAGTCGTGCAGCGTCCCGTCCGCCAACCGGTTCACCGGCAGGTACGCGGCACGGTAGGGGAATCGGGCCGCGGCGTCCACATCCAGTTCCACCCCCAACCCCACCTCCTCGGACGGGTGCAGCAGACCGTCCACGAACGTATAAGACGTCCGGAACACCTCCAACGTCTCCGCCGTGTGCCGCATGTACTCCTGGATGCCGAAGTTGTGCACGGCCAGGTCCAGGTGCAGCGCCGCCGCCATGCCGACCGGCGAGATGTCCGTCGGCCCGTGCATCCCCGACCTGACCCCGTACACCGCGGCGAAGTCCAGCACCTTCTTCAACGCCGTCACACCACCGGTGTGGGTGACCGCCGAACGGACGTAGTCGATCAGCCTCTCGCTCAGCAACGTCGTGTAGTCGTGGATCGAGTTGAACACCTCACCGATCGCCAACGGGGTGGTGGTGTGCTGCCGGATCAGCCGCAACGCCGCCTGGTCCTCGCCGGGCGTCGCGTCCTCCAGCCAGAACAGGTCGTACGGCTCCAGCGCCTTGCCCAACCGCGCCGCCTCGATCGGGGCCATCCGGTGGTGGCCGTCGTGCAGCAACGGCAACGACGGGCCGAACTCCGACCGCACCGCCTCGAACACCGACGGCACGTGCCGCAGGTACGCCCGCGTGTCCCAGCTCTCCTCCACCGGCAACGCCGTGGGCCGCGCCGGCTCGTAGTCGTACCGCTCACCGCCACCGGCCGCCGACGACGCCACCCCGTACACCGAACCCAGACCGGGAACGCCCGTCTGCACCCGGATCGCCCGGAACCCCAGCTCCAGGTGCAGCCGGATCGAGTCGAACAGCTCCGGCAGGTCCCGCCCCGACGCGTGCCCGTACGCCAGCGCGCCCACCCGGCACGCCCCGCCCAGCAACTGGTACAGCGGCATCCCCGCCGCCCGCGCCTTGATGTCCCACAACGCCGTGTCCACGGCGGCGATCGCGGCCATCGTCACCGGTCCGCGCCGCCAGTACGCGCCCCGGTACAGGTACTGCCAGGTGTCCTCGATCGCCGACGCGTCCCGCCCCACCAGCAGCGGCACGACGTGCTCCCTCAGGTACGCCTCCACCGCCAGCTCACGCCCGTTGAGCGTCGCGTCACCCAGACCGGTGATCCCGTCCTCGGTGGTGATCCGGAGCGTGACGAAGTTCCGCCCCGGACAGGTCACCACCACCTCCACCGCCGCGATCCTCACCCCAGCACCTCCCCGACCAGCACGCCGAAAGCACCCAGCTCCACCGCGTCCAACGGCGAGCCGTCCAACCCCACCACCACGCCGTCCACCACCGGCTCCACCACCACCGGCGACGCGTGCTGGCTCACGAACCACGCGAACACCCGCCCGTCGTCGGAGTGCTCCATCAACCCGGTCATCACCGACGGATCGTCCACCCGGACCCGGGGCGGCACGCCGGCGACGGCGGCCAGCGCCGCGTACAGCCGCCACGTCGGCTCCGGGTTCACCCGGGGCGTCCGGGCGGCCATGTGCTCCAACGGGTACGTGCACAGCACCATCCACCCGTCGCCGACCCGGTGCCGCAGCAACGCCGGCCGCCCGTGCCCGTCCACTGCGATCACCTCCGCCCCGTCCGGCACCACCGGCAGGAACGCGCGCGACTCGGCCGTCCCGCCGACCCGGAACACCAGCTCCTCGCCCGCGCCGATGCCCCCGAACCCCCGCTGGAACACCATCCGCAGCACGTCGTCCTCGATCGGGTCGACCAACCCGTACCGGAGCTGCTTCACCACGCCGAACGTCTCGTCCAGCTTCGGCCACCACGGCCCGCGCTGCGTCCGGTGCTCGCCGACGAAGTACGACGCGTACACCACCGCGCCCGCCGAAGCGCGCTCCACCAACGTCCGCCACGTCGGCGCGGTGAGCTGCTTCACCGAAGGGACCAGGTACAGCGCGCAGTCGTCCGGCACGCCGTCCGGCTCGCGCGCCACGCCCACCGGCAGGTCCGCCTCCCGCGCCGCGATGTACGCCTGCCGCGCGTTGTCCGCCACGCTCGTCGCGTCCTCGGGCTGCGTGAACGGGTACCGCGCCTCCAGGAACGACGACACCAGCAACGCGATCCGCGTGTCCGGCCGCCGCAGCCGGGTGAAATCCGTGCGGCGCAGCACGTCCACGAACTCCCGCACCTCCCGCAGCTGCGCCTTCGGTCGCCCCGACGAGTCCGTCAGCCCGAAGTGCATCTCGAACGGGTGGTGCCGGTACGGCTCCTGGTCGGCCAGGTCGTCGTAGTCGGTGTTGTTCCACGGCACCCAGCCGGTCGCGCCCGCCAGCAACGTCGTGTGCAGCACCTGCCGGTAGTAGTGCGCGGCGTTCTCCTCCGACACGTAGTCCGACGTCACCCCGAACTCCTCCACGACCACCGGCTTCCCGCCGATGCCGAGCAGCTCGCACACGAACGCCGCGCCGAGGTGCAGCCGCACCTGGTCGTCGTCCATCCGGTACACGTGCGGCCCGTGGAAGTCGATCAACGGCGCCAGGTCGCGCACCCGGAAGCCGTTGTCCAGCCCGGTGACCTCCACTCCCCACGCGCCGTCGCCCACCGACACCGGCTGCGTCGCGCCCGCCGCGCGGATCTCGCCGATCAGCGCCGCCGCCCACGCCGTCACCGCGCCCGCGTCCAGCGTGCCGATGCCCCGCGACCGCCAGTCGGCGTAGATCGGGATCTCGTTGCTCAGCAACCACCCCGCCACCGCCGGGTGGTCGTGCCACCGCCCGGCCAGCTCGCGCACGTACCAGCGCTGCCGGTCCAGGAACCACTCGTCGGCGAAGACGTCCCGGCCGCCGCGCCACGCGGGATCCCAGTTCTGGCCGGACATGTGCCCGACGACGAACGTCGGGACGGTCCGCATCCCCAGCGCCCGGTGCCGGTCCAGGAAGTCGTCGTACCGCGCCACCAACTCCTCGTCCAGCTCGTCCTCGGCAGGCATGAAGTCCGGCCAGTGGAAGAAGCTGCGGGTCAGGCCGATCCCGTGGTCGCGCATCACCCGCAGTTCCTCGTCCACCACGGCCGGGTCGTAGCCGCGCCACATCAGCGGGCCGCCGGTCCGCGACCAATAGTTGACCCCGATCCAGACGTCGTCGCCGGGGAGCTTGGCGGAGTTGCGCTGCATGGCACAGGTATATCGTTTAACCTCCACTGTGTCGAGGTCATAGCCGCTGCTGGTGTAACGTTTCCCGGGTGTCGAGTCGCAAGCCGACGATCGCGGACGTCGCGGCCCTCGCCGGGGTGTCCGTCGCGGCCGTGTCGAAGGTCGTCAACGGCAAGGGCAGCATCTCCGCGCCCACCCGCGACCGCGTCCTGACCGCCGCGGCCAAGCTCCGGTGGACCCCGTCCGCCGCCGCCGTCGCCCTGCGCTCGGCGAAGACCCGCGCCATCGGCATGGTCGCCAAGCGCACGCCGGACCTGCTCAGCGCCGACCCGCACTTCAGCCTGCTGATCTCCGGCATCGAGGGCGAGCTGTCCCCGCCCGGGTACGGCCTGCTGCTGCACATCGTCGGCGAGGAACCCAGCGCCGAGGAAGCCGCCTACCGCAGGCTGGCCGACGAACGCCGGGTCGACGGCGTCGTGCTCACCGAGAGCCGCATCGGCGACACCCGGTTCGAGCTGCTGCGGTCCCTCGGCGTGAACACCGTGCTGATCGGCACGCCGTGGCGCGACGACCCGGTGCCCTCGGTGCAGGCGACCGGGCTCGACCGCGGCCTCCGCGCGGCCGTCGAGCACCTCGTCGGGCACGGCCACCGGCACATCGCCTACGTGTCCGGCCCCGAGGACCGCGTCCACACCGCCTACCGCCGCCGCGTGGTCGAGGACGCGCTGGCCGCCCACGACCTCGCACCCAGCCACTCCGTCGTGTCCGACTTCACCGCCGCCGGCGCGGTCGACGCGATCGGCAGGCTCCTCGAGGACCGCCGACGCCCCACCGCCGTGTTGTTCGCCAACGACTCCATGGCCGTGGCCGGGATGAGCGCCGCCCGCCGGCTCGGCGTGGACGTCCCCGGCGAGCTGTCCGTGATCGGCCACGACGACCTGCCGCTCGGCGAGCTGGTCTACCCGCGGCTCACCACCGTGCGCCAGGACCTCGTCGGCCTCGGCCGGGCGGCGGCCCGCGCGCTGCTGGAGTCCCTCGAGGAGACCGGGGACGCGCCGGTCGACGTCCGCCCGCCCGAGCTGGTGGTCCGCGAGTCCACCGGACCGGCGCCCGCCCGCACGTAAAGTGGACGGCATGCGCACACGGCCGACGCTGAGCTGGACGCCGACCGGCGCGCCGCTGCCGCGCACCACCAGCCTGGACGAGGTCGTGCGCGTGGTCGCCGAGGGCCGGGTGCTGGTGCTCAGCGGCGCGGGCCTGTCCACCGAGTCCGGTATCCCGGACTACCGGGGCGCGTCCGGCAGCCTGCGCAAGCACACCCCGATGACCTACGACGAGTTCGTCGGCAGCGCCGAGGGCAGGCGCCGCTACTGGGCGCGCAGCCACCTCGGCTGGCGCACCATCGCCCGCGCCGCACCCAACACCGGGCACCGCGCCGTGGCCGAGCTGCACGCCCGCGGCCACCTGTCCGGCGTCATCACGCAGAACGTCGACGGCCTGCACCAGGCCGCCGGCACCCCCGACGTGGTCGAGCTGCACGGCAGCCTCGACCGGGTGATCTGCCTGGACTGCCGCGCGGTGAGCGCCCGCGAGGACCTCGACCGCCGGTTCCGCGCCGCCAACCCCGCGTTCGAGGCCACCGCCACCCGGATCAACCCCGACGGCGACGTGGACCTGCCCGACCACGAGGTGCGGTCGTTCCGGCTGGTCGGCTGCGCCGGCTGCGGCGACGGCGTGCTGAAGCCCGACGTGGTGTTCTTCGGCGAGAACGTGCCCCGGCCGCGCGTCGAGCAGTGCTACGCGCTGGTGGACTCCGCCGACGCGCTGCTCGTCCTCGGCTCCTCGCTGACCGTCATGTCCGGCCTGCGGTTCGTCCGGCACGCCGCAGCCGCCGGCAAGCCCGTCCTCATCGTCAACAAGGGCGAGACCAGGGGCGACGTCCACGCGACCGTCCGCGTCGACCTGCCCCTGGGTCACGCCCTCACCTCCCTGCTCGACCGCCTCTAGCGCTGCGCGCTCGCGGTGTCTCACGGACGGGTGAGCCCCGTCCGCCGGTTGCGTGCCGACGTGCCGGCCCGGGTACGCCCAGGGCATGACGAACGAAACCACCGACGTGCCCGCACGGACGCCGGTGGCGCCGGACGGCACGTTGGGCGCCGCCCGGCGGCACCCCGGCCTGAGCGACCCCGCCTACGTCCGCCGTCGTGACGCCATCGTGGCCCTGGCCGACGGCCACGAGGTCGGCGCGCCCTCACCGCCGATCACCTACACCGAGCGGGAGCACGAGACCTGGCGGCGGGTCCACGCCGCGCTGACGGCGGTCCAGCGGGACACGGTGTGCCGGGCGGTGCTGCGCGCCCGGGACACCGCGCCCATCCCCGCCGACCACGTGCCGCAGCACGCCGAGGTCGGCGACCGCCTGCACGAGCTGACCGGCTTCCGGTTCACCCTCGCCGGCGGGCTGGTGCCGGACAAGCGGTTCCTGGGTGCCATGGCCCGCGGGTACTTCCACGCGGTGCAGTACGTGCGGCACCCGGCGATGCCCCTCTACACGCCCGAACCCGACGTCGTGCACGACGTGTACGGCCACGGCACGCACCTGTCCTCGCCGTGGTTCGCCGACCTCTACCGACTGTTCGGTGACGTCGCGTCCCGGGTGGACAGCGCGGACGCCCTCCACCTGATCAGCCACGTGTACTGGTTCACCCTGGAGTACGGCGTCGCGTTCGAGGACGGCGGGGTGAAGGCGTACGGGGCGGCGCTGCTGTCCTCGTACGGCGAACTCGGACAACTGCACCGCGCCGACATCCGGCCGTGGGACGTCGAACGCGTCGTGGGCACCCCGTACGTCGCCGCCGGGTACCAGCCGGTGCTGTACGCGGCACGCTCGCTGGACCACGTCGCCGAAGCGCTGCACGACTTCCTCGACGACTTCGACGAGGACACCCGCGACCGACTCGGCCTGCCCGCGCCGGGCGAACGCGGCGCCGTCGCCTGACGCCACCCGCGCCCGCGCCCGCGCTACCCGCGCCCGCGCCTGCGCTACCCGCGCCCGAGCCGCACGCTAACCACGCCGCAGCCGCAGCACGACGTCCGCACGCGTCCCCTGCTGCCCCTCGGGGCCGACGATCTCCCGCTCGACCGACTCGTCCACCTCCACGACCCACTCCGGACCGAGGTCCAGCGACGCCAGCACGTCGGCGTTGGTCGGGAACCGGTAGTCCACCGGCGGGTTGTCCCGCAACCACGTCGGCCACTCCGCGTGCCCCACGACCAGCAGCACCCCGCCCCGCGCCACCGCGCCGGCCGCCCGCGCCAGGATGCCCTCCCGCTCGCCCTCCACCGCCACCGACGAGTGCAGGAACTGCGCCGACACCAGGTCGAAGGTCCCGGACGGGAACGAGCGCGCCAGGTCGTGCCGCTGCCAGTCGACCCGCGCGGCGACACCCAGCTCGACCGCCCGCGCCGCGCCCCGGGCCAGGGCGACGGACGACACGTCGACCGCGGTCACCAGCCAGCCCTGCCCGGCCAGCCACAACGCGTCACCGCCCTCGCCGCAGCCCAGGTCCAGCGCGGTGCCCGGGGTCAGGTGCGCGACCTCCCGGACCAGCAGCTCGTTGGCCTTGCCGGTCCACACCTGGTCCCGGTCGCGGTAGAAGGTCTCCCAGTACTCCTCGGTTGCGTCCATGCGTCGATCGTGCGGACCGGAGGGGGAGAACGGCAAAGAAAGTTGCCGGAACAGCAACTCGCAGGTCGCCACCGCCGGGACCACCGGCCCGCGGATTCCCCTTGTGTAGTCGACAAGATCGCTCGATCGTGTGGTCGCCTATCGCTCGAACGAGTCGAGGTCTTACGGGTTCTACGCTGCCGTTCCGATATCGGGATCACACCGACCGCTACCCGCGCGCCGGCTGTCTCCACGGGCTGTTGTCTCCCTGGGAAGGGTCGCGTGACTGGTTACCTCGAACTCGCCGCGTCCGCGGTGCTGTACGCGCTGGGCGTCGTCGCCCAGTCGACTGCCTCGCGGCGCGCCGGCGACGCGACCGGCGGCCTCGGCCTGCTCGCCCGCCTCGCCCGCGACCGGCTCTACCTGCTCGGCTTCGCGGGCCAGGTGGGCGGCTTCGCGCTGGCGTTCCTGGCCCGCGCCCGGCTGCCGCTCTACCTCGTCCAGGCCGGGTCCTCGTGCGCGGTCGGACTGGCCACCCTGTTCGGCATCGCGGTGCTCGGCTGGCGGGTCCGCGCGGTCGAGGTCGTCGTGCTCGTGGTGATGGCAGGCGGCCTCGTGCTGCTCGTCGCGGCGGCCAGCCCCTCGGCCGCGCACGACCTGCCCCAGGGCCTCGGCATCGTCCTGTTCGGACTCCCCGTGGTCGCGCTCGTCCTGGCCCAGCGACGGGTCGGCGGCGTCGTGCCGCTGGCCGCCGCCGCCGGCCTGGCGTTCGCCGTGGTCGCCATGACCAGCCGCACCCTGGCCGACGAGCCGCTGCCCACCCTCCCGCTGTACCCGCTGGCGTGGCTGATGATCGGCACCGCCCTGGTCGGCCAGTCCTACCTCGCGCTCGCCCTGCGCCGCGGCTCCGCCACCTCCACCGTCGCCACCATGGACGCCACCACCGTCGTGCTCACCTCGGTCATCGGCATCGCGTTCCTCGGCGACCGGATCAGCCCCGGCCGCGAGTGGTGGGTGGCGCTCGGCGTCGCGCTCGTCGTGTCCGGCGTCCTCCTGCTCGGCTACGCCGACCGCTTCACCAAGACCGCCGCGGAGGTGGCCGGGTGAACACCGCCAGCGTCTCCCTCGACCTCGACAACCTCTGGGCCTACCTCAAGACCCACGGCGATCCCGAGTGGGAACGCCGCCCGAGCTTCCTGCCCACCGCCGTGCCCCGCCTGCTCGACGCCTTCGGCACCCACGGCCTCACCACCACCGTGTTCGTCGTCGGCGCCGACGCCGAACGCGACGACGGCGCCCGGGCCGTGGCCGACATCGCCGCCGCCGGCCACGAGATCGGCAACCACTCCTACGGCCACGAACCCTGGCTGCACCGCTACACCCGCGACCGCCTCGACGCCGAACTCGCCCGCACCGAGGACGCCATCACCGCCGCCGGCGCACCCCGGCCGACCGGCTTCCGCGGCCCCGGCTACAGCGTCACCCGCGACCTGCTCGAACTCCTCGCCGAACGCGGCTACCGCTACGACGCCAGCACCCTGCCCACCTGGATCGGGCCGCTCGCCCGCGCCTACCACAACCGCACCGCCCCCGACGGCGGCGAACGCGACCTGTTCGGCGGCTTCGCCCGCGTCCGCGCGCCCAACGCCGCCTACCGCTGGCGCGTCGGCGCGGGCCTGGTCGAGCTCCCGGTCACCACCATGCCGCTGCTGCGCGTCCCCATCCACGGTTCCTACCTGCTGCAACTGCACCAGGCCTCGGCACGCCTGGCCCGCGCCTACTTCACCGCCGCACTGCGCCTGTGCCGGGCACTGGGCGTGCAGCCGTCGCTGCTGCTGCACCCCACCGACGTGCTCGGCGCCGCCGAGGCACCCGGCCTGGAGTTCTTCCCCGGCATGGCCGTGCCCGGCGCGCGGAAGGTCGAGTTCCTGGGCTGGGTCCTCGGCGCGCTGCGCGCCCACCACTTCGAGGTGATCGGCACCGGCGCGCACGTCGACCGGCTCGACGCGGGCCTGCGCGAGCACGACACCGGGCTGCTGGCGCGGTGCGGCGGATGACCTGGCTGGTGCGGGCCCTGGCGTGCGCGACGGTGTTCGTCGCGCCGCTGGAGGGCTACCTCCTCCAGGTACACGGCCACCTGGCCAAGGTGCCGCCCGCGCTGCTCGTCGTCACCTGGGCCGCCCTGCGGCTGCGCCAACGGCGGCCACCCGAGCCGCACCCCGCGCACGTCGTCCTCGCCGCGCTCGCCGTCGTGCTGCTGGCGTCCTGGGCGGTGCACGCGGGCGGCCCGTACGCCACCGGGTACGCCCTGCGCTGGCTGCCGTTCCTGCTGGTCACGGTGGTGCTGATCGACGTCGTCGCCCGCGAGGTGCCCGTCCGCGCGGTGCTGGTCGCGACCGTCGCCGGCGCCGTCACGGCCGCCCTCGGCGCGCTGCTCGGCATGGTCCTGGAGGGCCAGCCGCGCGCCGCCGGACCCCTGGAGGACCCGAACGACCTGGCCTACTTCCTCGTCGCCGCGCTGCCGCTGCTCGCCGCGCTGCGCCGCGGCGTCCTGACCGCCGCGGCCGCCGTCGTCCTCGCCGCGGGCGCCGCGGCCACGTTCTCCCGGGGCGGCGCCCTCGCCCTCACCGCCGCCGTGGCGTGGCTGCAGGCCCGCCGGGCGCTGCCGCTGCGCGCGCTGGCAGGCGGGGTGGTGGCGCTGGCCGTGCTCGGCGTGGCCACCGCCCTGTTCGCCGGACCCGAACTCGACCGCGCCGTGCGGGAGAAGACCTTCGTCGCCGAGACCAACGTCGACACCCGCGAGCTGCGCTGGCAGGCCGCCGCCCGCATGGTCGCCCACCACCCCGCGCTCGGCGTCGGACCAGGCGGGTTCCGCGAGGGCTACCCCGCCGCCTCCCACAACGCCGAGATCGACGAGCAGACCCCCGTCGCGCACAACATGTACCTGGAGGTCGCCGCCGAACTCGGCGTGCCCGGCTTCGCGCTGTTCGCCGCCCTCCTGGCCCTCACCGCCGTCGTCAGCGAACGCGTCCGCCGCACCAGCCCCGACCCGCAGCCGATCGTCGCCGCCCAGGCGTCGCTGATCGCCGTCGTGGTCGCCTCCACCTTCCTGTCCCAGCAGTACTACCTGCCGTTGTGGTCGCTGGTCGCGGTCGTCACCGCGGCCGACCTGCGTCTGAGGAGAGCGAGCGACGTTGCGTGTGCTCCACGTGATCAGTGAGATGGGAACCGGCGGCGCCGAAGCGCTCGTCGCCGGCATGGCCAGGTCCGGCGAGCAGTACGGCTGGCAGTCGGCCGTGGCCAGCGGCGGCGGCCACCGGGCCGAGGCGTTGCGCGCGTGCGGCGTGCCGACGTTCACCGTCCCCGTCGCCCGGCGCAAGGCCACCGGCGTGCTGCGCGCCACCACCGCCACCAAGGCCGCGATCCGCAGCTTCCGCCCCCAGGTCGTGCTCGCGCACAACGTGTCCGCCAGCCTCGTCGCCCGCCTGGCCGTGCTGCCGCGCCGGCTGCCGCTGCTGACCGTGTTCCACGGCGTCGCCGACACCGACTACACCGGCGCGGCCCGCATCCTCAAGCACACCTCGCGCACCGTCGTCGCGGTCGCCGACGCCACCGCCGACCGGCTGCGCGCGGCAGGCGTCCCCGACCCCGTCGTGATCCCCAACGCGGTCTTCCCGCAACCCGAACGGGTGGACCGCGACGCCGTCCGCGCGGTCCACGGCGTCACCCGCGACGTGCCGGTCGCCCTGTGCCCGGCCCGACTCGAACCGCAGAAGCGCCACGACGTGCTGCTCGACGCCTGGGCGAAGCTCGACGGCGACGCCGTGCTGTGGCTCGCGGGCGACGGCAGCCTCCGCGACGTGCTGCGGCTGCGCGCCGCCGAACTCGGCATCGCCGACCGGGTCCGGTTCCTCGGCAACCGCTGCGACGTGCCCGACCTCCTCGCCGCCGCCGACGTCACCGTCCTCACCAGCGACTGGGAGGGCATGCCCGTCGCCGTGCTGGAGTCGCTGGCCGCCGGACGCCCCGTCGTCGCGACCGACGTGGACGGTGTGCGGCAGGCACTGGCCGGCGGCGGTGGCCTCGTGGTGCCCCGCCGCGACCCCGCCGCGACCGCCGAAGCCCTGCGATCCCTGCTGTTCGACCCCCGCGCCCGCGCCGACCTGGCCGAGACCGGCCGCGCGGCCGTCTCCCGCGAGCACGACCCGCGTCTGCTGATGCGGTCCTACGACGAACTGCTGCGCACCGCGATCGGAGCGTCATGATCGACCTGAGCGTGCTGCGGGACCTGCGCGTCCCCGCGGCCCTGAAGCGCCCGCTCGCCCTCAGCCTCGGCATCGCGCTGCTCGTCGCGGCCGCCGTGGTCGTCGCCGTCGAGGTGGCGGGCAAGGAGTACGAGAGCCGCGTCGGCGTGCTCGCCGTCCCCACCGCAGGCACCCCCGACCAGCCACCCGAGGCGAGCTTCGGCGAAGTCGTCGCCCTGTCCCTGCCCGCCCTGGTCGAACTCGCCCGCACCCCGACCGTGCTGCGCGCCACCGCCGCCGAACTCGGCACCACGACCGACGAACTGGCCCGCCGCGTGTCCGTGGAACTCGTCCCCGCGTCCGGCCTGGCCCGGCTGTCGGTGCGCGCCGAGACCGCCGACCGCGCCGCCCAGGCCGCGACCCGCATCGCGCAGACCGTCGTCGAAGCCGACCTGTTCGCGCCCGTCGCCCACCTGCGCCTGCTCGACCGGCCCGAGACCACCCGGGTCGCACCCGACCGGCCGCTCGCCTACGGCCTCGCGCTCCTCGCCGGCCTCCTCGCCGGACTGACCGCCCACGCGGTCGGCCACCTGCGCCGCACCCGCCCCCGCGACCTCGTCCGCGCCGCCCTCACCGCCGCCGGCGTGCGGCACCCCGTCGCCGTCCTGCCCGACGACGACCCCCACCTGACCGAACGCCTCACCCTGCTGTGCGAGGCCTCCGCACGACCCGCGCGCGTCGTCGCGGTGGTCCCCGGCCTGACCGACCGCGCCGAGGACCTCGCCGCCGAACTGCCCGACAAGACCGGCGAACCCGCCGACGGCGACGCGGTGATCGCCGTCGTCCCGGACGGCGGACCCCAGGACGAACTCGCGACCGTGGTCGGCGCGCTGCCCGCCACCGCGACCCTCGTGGCGGTGGTGACGTGCTGAAGACCGTCGCGACCAAGGACAAGGTGCGGCTGCTCACCGCGCTGGTGACGGTGATCGGCGCGGTCGCCGCCTGGCGCGCCGTGCGGCCGTCGTGGCAGGCGCCCACCCCGACCTGGGCCAACCTCCCCGAAGAACGCCTCCAGGACTTCCGGGACGCCCTCTACTTCCCGATCCGCGAGTTCCTCGCCGGCGGCAACCCCTACCACCCCGCCACGATGTTCGACCACTGGCCCGTGCGTCAGGCGTTCAACCTCTACCAGCCCTACCACCTGCTGCTGCACGCCCCGTTCGCGCTGCCCGGCTACCGGACCGGCGCGGTGGCGTTCACCCTCGCGTCCCTCGTCCTGCTGATCGCCCTGGCGGTGCTCGCGGCCGGCCGACTGCGCCCGCACGTGCCCCTGGCTCTCGGCACCGCGGTGATCGCGACCCTGCTCGTGCTCAGCCAGGTCGGCAAGGCCCAGCTGTACGTCGGCCAGGTCAACCCCCTGATCGCGGTCGGCGCCGCGGGCGCGCTGCTCGCCCGCCGCGACGCCCCGAAGTGGGCCGCCGTCGCACTCGCCCTCGCCTGGCTCAAACCCCAGTTCGGCCTGCCGCTGGCGGTGCTGCTGTTCGTGCGCGGATCACAGCGCGTGGCCCTGACGGGCACCGCGATCGCCGCCGCGGCCAGCACCGTCGTCGTCGTGCCGCTGATCGTGCGCGGCGGCGGCATCGGACCGTTCCTGGACGTCATCGCCGCCAACCTCGCCCACGCCGGCGAGACCGCCTACGGCGCGGTGGACTCCATGACCGCGCAGCGGATCGACATCGCGGCCGTGTTCTACCGCGTCACCGGCTGGCTGCCGGACGGCGCGGAAGCCGCCGTGCTGATCGGCGTGCTCGTGGCCAGCGCGGTGCTCGTGCGGCGACTCGACCGGATGGGCCAGCCCGCCGCCGCCGACCTGCTCACCTGCCTCGCCGTGGTGGCGGCGATCGTGCACCAGCCCGGAGACGTGCTCATCGCCGTGCCGTCCCTGGTCGCGGTGGGCGTGGTGTGGTGGCAACGCCGGTGCGAGCGCGACTGGCGGCTCGGGGTGTCCCTGCTGCTGCTCCTGGTGCCGTTCGCGCACCTGCACTTCGCCGGTCTCGCGATCCGGGCGGTGACGGGCGCGCGGGTCGACGTCACGGTCGACGGCGTCGCCGTCGCGGCGGCCTGGGCGCTGGCCGTGGCGTTCGCCGCCACCCGCCGCTGCTCGGCCGTCGGCACGGTCCGGACGTGACACCGGTCGGCCGGCACGGGCCGGACGCGAACCCGGTCGGCCGGCGGGCCGTGCGCGGCTCGCTGTGGCTGTTCCTGGTCAACCTGGTCGGCAAGGGCAGCCAGATGGCCGTCACGCTCGTGCTGGCCGCGTTCCTCACCGAAGAAGGACTCGGACTCGTCGCGCTGGCCGTGGCGCTGGTCAACATCGGCCAGGTCGTCCAGTCCATGGGCGTCTACGACATCGTCAGCCGAACCGAACGCGACCCGCGCCGCATGGCGGGCACCCTGCTCGTCCTCAGCGCCGGCACCGGCGCCGTGCTGGCCGGCGTCCTGGCACTCGCCGCCGACGGGATCGCACACGCCCTGGACGCCCCTTCGGTCGCGCCGCTGGTGCGGCTGGCGGCGCTCAGCCTCCCGTTCTCGGCCGTCGCCGGCGTGCAGATGGGACTGCTGCACCGCGACCTCGACTTCCGGCGACGACTGCTGCCCGACGCGGGCGGCGCGCTGCTCGGCGCAGCCGCCACGATCACCCTCGCGGTGACAGGCGCCGGACCGTACTCCCTGGTCATCGGCCTGCTCTGCACGGCGGTGGCGCAACCCGTGCTCGGCGTCGTGGTCGGCGTGCGGGTGCGCCCCGTGTGGGACGGCGAAGCGGCCGGCGAAGCGCTGCGGTGGATCGCGGTCGTCGGACCGGGCGCGCTCGTCGCCGTGCTGCTGATCAACATCGACTACCTGGCCATCGCCCGCGTGCACGGACCGGAAGCGGTCGGCGTCTACTCCCTGGCCTACCGGATCGCCTGGGTGCCGTACATCCTCGTCGCGGTCGTGATCGGCGGCGTCGTCCTGCCGCTGTGCGCCGAGCTGATCCGCGACGGACAAGACCTGTCCACAGTGGTCGGACGCGCCACCGCAGCCGTGCTCGTGGTGACCGGCGGCCTGTACGCGGTGACGGCCGCGGTGGCCGACCGGGTCGTGGTGTTCGGCGCGCGGTGGACCGACGCGGCCGTGCCACTGGCCCTGCTCTGCCTGTACGGCCTCGGGATCAGCCTCCTGCACGTCTGGTACCAGGTCCTCAAAGCCGCCGGCCACGCCCGCCGCTACCTCGCGCTCGAAGTGACCCACCTCGTGCTGCTGGCCGGCGGGCTGCTGCTGTTCACCCGGCACGGCGTGGTCGCGGTCGCGGTCGTCCAAGTCGCGGCGGCCTGGCTGCTCGTGCCGTGCACCTGGCGGGCGCTGGCGCGACGCGGCATCGGCCCGCCACTCCCGGCCGTGGTGCGCGGGGTCGTCGGCGTGCTCGCGGCGGCGGGGTGCTGCGCGGCGATCGGGTTCCTGGTCGGAGACGTGTTCGGGCCACCCGGATCGGTGGTGGCCGCACTCGGTGAAGGGGTCGTGTTGGCGGTGGTGTGCGGCGTGGTCGTGCTGGCGGCGAACCGGGAGGTGGTGCGCCGGTGAAGGTGGTGCACGTGAGCCAGCCCGTCACGGCGGGAGTGGCGGCGGTGGTGCTCGAACTCGCCCGCGCCCAACGGGACCTCGGGTGGAGGGTGACCGTGGTGTGCCCACCCGGGCCGCTCGCGGAACGAGCCCGTGACGCGGGACTCGCGGTGCGGGACTGGCAGGCCCGTCGACATCCCGGGCCCGGCACCGTCGCGGAAGTCGTCCGGCTGCGTCGTGTGCTGCGCGACCTCGCACCCGACGTCGTGCACCTGCACAGCTCCAAAGCCGGGCTGGTGGGCAGGCTCGTGGTGCGCGGCCGCAGGCCGACGCTGTTCCAGCCGCACATGTGGTCGTTCCAGAGCACCGGCGGGCTCGTGCCACGCGCGGCCCGCGTCTGGGAACGCGTCGCGGCGCGGTGGACGCACCAGCTCGTGTGCGTGAGCGACGACGAACTGGCCGCCGGACGCGCGGCCGGCGTGCGCGGACCCGCCGAAGTCGTGTGCAACGGCGTGGACGTCGAGAGGTTCCGGCCCGACGACCGTGCGGCGGCGCGGGCGCGACTGGGACTGGCGGACGTGCCCACGGCGGTGTGCGTCGGCCGGCTCGTGCCGTACAAGGGGCAGGACCAGCTCCTGGCCGCGTGGCCTGCGGTGCGGGCCCAGGTGCCGGAGGCCCGGCTCGTGCTGGTCGGCGACGGCCCGATGGAGGACCGCTGGCGCGCGGCCGCGCGGGACGACGAGTCCGTGTGCTGGTGGGGCCACGACGACCACGTCACCGACTTCTACGCCGCCGCCGACGTGGTCGTGCTGCCGTCGCGGGAGGAGGGCATGGCCCTGGTGCCGTTGGAGGCGATGGCGTGCGGGCGGTCCGTGGTGGCGTTCGACGTCAGCGGGGTGCGGCAGAGCGTCGGCGAGGCGGGTGCCGTGCTGCCGGCGGGTGACGTGGCCGGGTTGGCGGAGGCGGTAGCGGTGCGGCTCGCCGATCCGTCGGCCGCGGACCTGGAGGGAGCGCACGGCCGGCGTCGGGTGGAACTGCTGTTCGACCGGCGGCAGGTGGCTGATCAGATCGCGACCCTGGTGGACAAGCTGCTGGTGGGCGCCCGGTGACCACCACGCCTGGGTGGCCCGACCGTGATCACTCGACCGGGGGAAGCGTGCAACCTGGGACAACCTGGATCGCATTACTCACGTTAGCCGGATGAATCGGCCCGGCACGGCGGTCACGGCGTGGGCAGGGCGACCACAGCGTCACGGGCGGTGTGTGGCTGCTCGCGGTTCGGGGGTGGCGGGTTGCGCTCGCGGGTGGCGCGTTGCCGTGGCACGGGACGCGGTTGCGCGCGTCGTGGTCGCGCGGTTCGCGCGGCCAGGTGACCTGGCCACGTGGCTGGACCGGATCGGATCGGATCGGATGGTGGGCTCGGTGGACGAACCTCGGGGTGGTGTGCGGTGAGTGGACGGCTGCGGGTGGCGTTCGTGCTGACCCAGGACAGCGGCGGCCCGGTGGACGTCACGGTCCGGTTGGCGCGGGCGCTGATCGCGAGCGGTGAGGTGGACGTGCGGGTGTTCGGGCCCGTGCCCCGACGCGGGGCGGAGGTGGTGGCCGGGCACCACGAGGTGGTCGAGGTGGGCGACAAGGCCGACGTGCTGGCCGGACGTCGGGCCAGGGCGGTGGTGCGGGCGTGGCGGCCGGACGTGGTGCACGCGCAGGACCGGCGGGCCGGGTTGGTCACCGCCGGGTTGCGCCGGCGGCACAAGGTGATCCAGACCTACCACGGGGTTCCGGACGACGTGGGGGAGCAGTGGTTCCGGGGTGTGCGGCGGGCGGCCGGGCCGTCGCTGTACACGCGGACCGTGCTCGCGGCGGACGCGGTGGTGGCGCGGACCGTGCACCGCACCGTCGTGCCCGCGCAGGCCATGGGGCGGTTCCTGGCGTCCCGGCTGAAGGTGCCGGTGGGGCGGTTGGCGCACATCGACAACTGCGTGGAACCGGCGCACGTCCACCCGCCGGTCGGACCGGTGCGGCGGCTCGTGTTCGTGGGGTTGCTGGTGGAGCGCAAGGGGTTGGTGACGCTGCTGGAGGCGTTGGCGCTGCCGGGTGTGATGCCTGCGGACGCCACGCTGACCGTGGTCGGGGACGGGCCGGAGCGGGTGAGGGCCGAGGCGTTGGCGCGGGCGTTGGGCGGGAGGGTGGAGTTCCTGGGGTTCCGGGCCGACGTGCCGGACCTGTTGCGGCACCACGACGCCTTGGTGCTGCCGTCCACGATGGAGCAACAGCCGTTGGTGGTGGCGGAGGCGATGGCGGCGGGCAAGCCCGTGGTGGCGACGGATACCGGTGGGGTGGCGGACATGCTTGGGGAGGTGGGATCGGGCGGGCTGGTTCCGGGTCGTTCGGCTGCGGGGCAGGGGGCTGCGGGTGGGGCGGGTTCGGGACAGGTGGATGCGGGGCAGGCGGGTTCGGGACAGGCGGGTTCGGGTCGGGCGGGTTCGGGTCGGGCGGGATCGACCGGGGCGGGGTCGACCGGGCTCGGTTCGGCTGAAGTGGGTCTGGCTGGGGCGGGTGCGATCGGGCCGGGTTCCGGTGGGGCGTTGGTGGCACCGGGTGACGTGGAGGGGTTGGCGGCTCGGTTGCGGGCGTTGTTCGCCGAACCCGATCCGGGCCGGATCGGGTTGGCGCTCGCGGAACGGGCCCGGGAGCGGTTCGCGCCGCACGTGTGCGCGCGCCGCCACCTCGACCTCTACCGGGAAGTCATGGGGCTCGCCGGCCCGAACGCGCAGCCGTGACGCGGACGCGTGCTCAGGTGGCCGGAGCCGGTGCCGTGGTGGTGGTCGTCGGCTCGGTGGTGGTCGGCTCGGTCGTCGTCGGGTCGGTGGTGGTCGGGTCGGTGGTGGCCGGATCCGACGTCGTGGTGGTCGTCGTGGTCGGCTCGGTGGTGGTGGTCGTCGGGTCCGTGGTGGTGGGAGCCGTTGTCGTGGTGGTGGCGGTGGTGACCGTGGTGGGGGTGCTCGAAGGGGTGACGAGGACGACGGCGTCACCGGCGGCCAGTTCGAGCGCGGCCGGGACGGCGGTGCCGCCGTCCACGTTCACCAGGCCCGGGGGAGGGGTCACCCGGGCCGCCTTGCCGGTCGGGTTCACGGCCACGTAACCACCGGTGAAGCGGCGGTCCCAGACGCCGGACGGCAGGCGGTTGGCGGTCTCCGTCGCCTCACCCAGGTCGGCCTCCTGGTAGCGCGACCAGTCGGGGTTGCGGTAGTCCTTCGTGGTGGCGCCCGACCAGCAGGTGTACGGGCTCGCCAGCAACGCGGCCGTGGCGTACCCGACCCGCTCCTCCCGCGCGCCCTTGGTGTGGGTGATCAGCAGCAGCCAGGTCTCGCCGAGCGCGGCCTGCGACCGCAGTTCCTTCCACTCGTTGCCCTTGAACGTCAGCAGTTCACCCGTTCCGGTGTCACGGAGGCCGAAGTTCTCCTCCATCGCGCCGTCGTACCGCGAGTGCGCCGCCCACCGTCCTGCGGTCAGGTGGGATTCCGACACGTTCGGGATGAGCATCTTCCCGGCCTTGTGCAGCGTGTCACCGGCCGTGGTGAGGAAGGTGTCCATGCCCTCGCGGATCAGCCGGTCGGACTCGGCCGCGTCCGCGGTGCCCTTGAGCACGGCCGGCGAGTAGTACCTCAGCGAGCTGAAGTCGTTGTCCGCCAGCACTCCGTCCCACCCCTCGCGCACCACCTCGGCCGTGACCGCGTCGCTCCACGCCTTCTGGTACGCCGGGTCCCACACGGTCATCTGCCAGTGCTTCGGGTAGGCCTGCCACTCGATCCGGTGGCTGTGGGTGTCGACCGCGAACCACTGCGGGCTCTCGCGCTGCGCCTTGAAGTAGCCGATGCCGGTGGGCAGCAGCGGCGCGTCCACGTTGCCGTCGACCGCGCCGGGGTAGTTGCGCACGCTGGCGAAGTCCTTGTACACCAGCACCTTGACCTTCGGGTTGAGCTGCTTGAGCTTGCGCAGCGCCGCCGTCTCGGTCGCGTTGAGCACCACGAGGCTGTAGTGCTGGGCGGCGAACACGATGTCCCGGTTGGTCGGCGGCTCGCCGATGCCGTACCACCAGCCGCACGGCGCGAGCGGCTTCGGCAGGGGGCCGAACGGGTCGTGGGGCGGCTTCGGCCTCTCCGCGGCGGTGCCCACCGTGCACGCCGCGCTCGCCAGCAGCAGCGCCGCGGCGCACAGCAGGCCCAGGACGCGGCGCGGTCGTCGGTTCAGCGGTTCCTTCGGCACAACAGCTCACCCACCGTCTGCAACAGGATTTTCACGTCCAGCCACAACGACCAGTTGGCTATGTAGTAGTTGTCGTATCGGGACCGGTCGACAATCGACGTGTCACCGCGCAGCCCGTGCACCTGCGCGAGCCCGGTGAGTCCCGTCGGTACCCGGTGGCGGGCCCAGTATAGCTCGTGGATGGCCGAGAATTCGCGGACGAAACCCGGTCGCTCGGGGCGCGGCCCGACGATGGACATGTCACCCCGGATGATGTTCCACAACTGGGGCAGTTCGTCCAGCGAAGTGCGTCGGAGGAATCGGCCGACTGGCCCGACCCGGCGATCCCCGGCCACCGACCAGGTGACTTGGGAATCGTCTTCGCCGTTCATTCTCACGCTGCGCAGTTTGTATAGCACGAACGGCTGATCATCCATCCCGACCCGGACCTGGCGGAAGATCACCGGCCGGCCGCTCTCCAGCAGCACGGCCAGCGCGCACAGCGCGATCACCGGCGCGAGCACGACCAGCGCCACGGCGGCCAGCAGCACGTCCGCGCCGCGCTTGACCCACCAGCTCGGCCTGCTGGTCGGCGCGGTGCCCAGCCGCATCAGCGGGTAGCTGCGCAGCCGCTCGATGTCCGGCCCGTCCTGGTAGAGCTCGAACATCCGCGGCACGACCAGGGTGGTGCAGCCCAGCCGGTGCGCGGTGATGGCCGAGTCGACCACCGACGACTCGCGGGCGTGGGAGAACGCCAACACGACCGTGCCGACCCCGCGCCGGGTGATCGCGTCGGCGAGGTCCTCGTCCACCAGCTCGACCGGCAGGGTCGAGGGTGCCTGCGCGGGCTCCGGGTCGACGAAGCCGACCGGGCGCAGGCCGAACTCGGGGTGCGCCAGCATCGCGCCCACCAGGTCGACCCCGACCTTGCCCGCGCCGACCACGATCGTGCGGTCGCACCGGTGGAACCTGCGCCGGCACCAGCGGCCGAACGCGAACACCAGGAGCCGGGCCGGTTCGGTGAGCGCGGCGAACGCCAGCACCGCCCACTGGGTGGCCACCGCGGTCTCCGGCGGCGCGCCCGCGGCCATGCCCGCCAGCGTGACCAGGGCGAACGCCACGGCGGTCGCGCCGGCCGAGCGCGGCAGGTCGTGGAACCAGGACAGCCACAGCCGCCGCCGGTACAGCCGGCACGCGGCCCGCACGCCCAGCAGCGACACCGCCACGACCGCCGTCCACCGCGCGCCCGGCGAGTACCGGACCGCCACCGCGGCCACCGCCGTCACGTCCACCGCGACCAGCAGCACCGCCACCGCGTTCACCCGCCGCAGCAGGTCCGACCCCGAGGCCTCGCGCGGCCTCGGGTGCCACCACCGCGACACCAGGGTCGGGCTGGTCGCCGAGTCGACCCCGTTCACCGCGGACCGCCCTTGCCAGGGACCGAGCGCGTCCCGTCCACGCCACACCACATTCGGACGACGTCCTTCCCACCATGAACCCGATTAGTTGGTCACCCGTTCGAGAACATCCGAACGGGACTCTCTGCTCACTCGGTGTGCATCAAGCGTGATTCATAGGTGCTAATTCACTCTTTCGGTGACCACTATTCCCCTTTCCAGCCGCACGCGTGGCCCGGGCCGGCAGTAATTCACCCAGACGTGCGACGAGATGCCGGCGGGTTCGTCGAATCCCCTCGCGGTCCGGAGGCGAATAATTCTGGACCGTCATCCGCCATCCAGTGAAATGGGGCCCATTGAGCGTCGACGAACGCGACGTGCGCACCGCGTCGGAACAGGGCGGACCGGCCCTTTCCGGCGGAGCGCGCGCCCACGCCCGTGTCCATGTCGTGCTGCCCGCCTACAACGAGGCGGCCTCGCTGCCGCCGCTGCTCACCCGGCTCGCCGAGGTCGCCCGCGCCGAGAAGCTCACCGCCTGGGTCGTGGACGACGGCTCGTCCGACGGCACCGCCGACGTCGCCGCCCGGGGCTGGCCCGACCTGGACGTGCGGCTGGTCGGCCACCCGGTCAACCTCGGCCTCGGCCAGGCCGTCCGATCAGGACTGCGGGCCGTCCTGGACGAGGCGGGCGACGAGGACGTCGTCGTGGTCATGGACGCCGACGACACCCACGACCCGGCGCTGATCCGCCGCCTGCAGGACGAGATCGCGGCGGGCGCGGACGTGGTGATCTGCTCCCGGTTCGTGGCGGGCGGCGACGACGGGACCGCGCCCCCGCTGCGCCGGCTGCTGTCGCGCGGCGCGGCCGTGCTGTTCCGCCTCGCGCTGCGGGTGGACGGCGTCCGCGACTTCACCAGCGGCTTCCGCGCCTACCGGGTCAGCCTGCTCTCCCGCGCCGAGCAGCACTGGGGCGAGCGGCTGATCGAGGAGCGCGGCTTCGCGTGCATGGTCGAGCTGCTGCTCAAGCTGCGGCACTGCCGACCGGTGGTCGCCGAGGTGCCGCTGGCGCTGCGCTACGACCGCAAGCGCGGCCCGAGCAAGATCCGGATCGCCCGGACCGTCTGGCAGTACGGGAAGCTGCTGGTCCGCGACCGGCTCACGCCCGCGCCGTACCGGGCGCTGTGATGCGGCCGGCGGACGGGCACGTGGTCGTGGTCGGCGGCGGGATCTGCGGCCTGGCCACCGCGCACCGGCTGGCGCGGGCGGGCACGCGGGTGACGTTGCTGGAGGGCAGCGACCAGCTCGGCGGGCTGGGCACGTTCTTCGCCTGGCGCGACCGCTGGGTGGAGCGGTTCTACCACTGCGTCATGCCCAGCGACGACCACCTGCTCGAGCTGCTCGGCGAGCTCGGCCTGCGTGACTCGATCAGGTGGCGCCCCACCCGGATGGGCATGGTCGTGGACGGCAGGGCGTTCCCGTTCAACACGGCGCTGGACCTGCTCAAGTTCACCCCGTTGGGTGTGCTCGACCGGCTCAGGTTCGGCGTGGTCTCGGTGCTGCTGCGCCGGCTGGGCCGGGGCAGGGACCTCGATCGCACCCGCACCGAGGACTGGCTGCGGGGCCTGTACGGCGACCGGGTGTGGGAGCTGCTGCTCGCGCCGCTGTTCGGGGCGAAGTTCGGCGCGCGGTTCGGCGACGTGCCCGCGCTGTACCTGTGGCAGCGCCTGGGCCGCGAGGGCGCGGTGTCGGTGCGCGGCTACCCGGACGGCGGCTACCGGGCCGTCATCGACGCGCTCAGGGCCTCGATCGAGGCCGCGGGCGGGGTGGTGCGGCTCGACGCGCCGGTGCGGCGGATGGCCGTGACCGGCGGCCGCGCGCGGATCACCCTGGACGGCGACGAGACCGTGTGGGCGGACCGGGTGGTGTCGACGCTGCCGCTGCCGCAGCTCCGGCAGCTCGCCGACGACGACCTCGCCGCCCGGCTGCCCGAGGTGCGGCTGCCGTACCAGGGCGTGGTGAACGCGCTGTTCTTCCTGCGCCGACCCCTGTCGGGGCACTACTGGACGCCGGTGGTGCGGTCGGGCACGGAGTTCGACGGCCTGATCCAGATGACCCCGCTGGCGGGCGTCGAGCCCTACGACGGGCGGCACCTGGTCTACGCGATGCGGTACACCGACCGGGAGTCCGCGCTGTTCCACGAGGACGACGCGGCCGTCGCGGAGCGGTGGACCTCGCAGCTGCTGGCGCTGCACCCCGGGCTGCGCCGCGAGGACGTGGAGGACGTGCGCGTGTTCAAGGCGCCGTTCGTGGAACCGGTGTACCCGCTCGGGTACCTGGCACGGCGACCGCCCGTGGTGGTCGCCGGCACCCCGCTGCTGCTGGCGACCACCGCGCACGTCTACCCGGACGTCACGAGCTGGAATTCGAGTGCGGGACTGGCAGGACGGGTCGCCGCGACGCTGGCGGGGGCACCACAACCTGTTCCGGGCTGAGCTGCCGGGCGTGCACCGGCTCGTCGCGGACCAGCTGCCGGAGCGCGGCGGCGATCCGGGCCGACGGCGAGCCGGTGCCGTACGGCGACGGGATGTGCTCCAGGCGCTCCCGGTGGCCCGGCACGTCGTCCAGCCAGCGCAGCACCTCCGCGCACACCCGCGGCCCCGGCGGCACGAGGGTGCCGAACGTGCCCTCGATCTCGGGGCGCTCGGTGCTGCGCCGCACCACGACCACCGGCCGCTTGAGCACGCTGACCTCCTCCTGGATGCCGCCGGAGTCGGACACGACCACGGCGGCGCACCGGGCCAGCGCCAGGAACGCCGGGTACGCCTGGGGCTCAACCACCTTCAGCCGGCCCAGCAGGGCGGTCAGGCCGAACGCCTCGACCCGCTTGGCCGTGCGCGGGTGCAGCGGCAGCACCACCGGCAGCGGGAGGCGGTTCAGCTCGCGCAGGATCGTCTCCAGGTTGACCGGGTCGTCCACGTTCTCCGGCCGGTGCACGGTCGCGAGCACGTAGCCGTCGCGCTCGAGCTCGTGCGCGGCCAGCACGACGGCCTCCTCGTCCCGCCCGGGCAGCGCCGTCACCAGGGCCTCGACCACGGTGTTGCCGGTGATCGCGATGCGCTCCTCGGGCACGCTCTCGGCCAGCAGGTTGGTGCGGTTGAGCGGCGTCGGCGCGCAGCACAGGTCGGCGAGGTGGTCGATGGCCACCCGGTTGTGCTCCTCGGGCATCGCCCGGTCGAAGCTGCGCAGGCCCGCTTCGACGTGCACCAGCGGCACGTCGTTGGCGTTGGCGGCCAGCGCGCCCGCGAGCGCGGACGTCGTGTCGCCCTGCACGATGACCACCTTCGCGGGGTGCTGGGCCAGCACCTCGTCCACGGCGGCGATGGCCGCGCCGAGCTGGCCGCCGCGCGTGCCGCCGCCCACGGCGAGCTCGTGGAACCGGCCAGGGCGGCCGATGTCCTGCCGGATCCGGTGGTACATCGCGGTGTCGTAGTGCTGTCCGGTGTAGACGACGGTGGCGTCGGCGCCCAGCACGCGGATCAGCGGCGCCAGCTTGATCAGCTCCGGCCTGGTGCCGCACACCATCGTGACGGTGCCGGGGATTCCCTGGTCGATCGGACCCACCTCCAGTCGCGGACGACGCGCGCCCGGGGACGCGATCGCGGTGAAGGTTAGAGTCCCGGCGGGAGAATTCCCTTGTGGCTCAGTCGATCGAGTGAACTTGGCCGTGGTAGGGCCCGAGTTGTCGGTGCGGCTCAGTAGGTTGACGAGTGGATCACTCCGGATTGGACGGATTTGGCGATGGTGCGAAGACACGCGGCGCTGGTGGCCGCGGCGGTGCTGGCGGCGGTGTCGGCGGGGCCCTCCGCGGCGCGGGCGGACGCGTCGGTGCTGCTGCCCGACCTGAGGCAGGCGCCGGTGGGGTGCGCGGGCGGTTTCTCCGGCGACCCGGCGCGGTGCGCCGACTGGGACGTGTGCGCGGTCGCGGACCCGGCCGCGCCGAACGGCGAGTGCCTGCGGGCAGGCCCCATCCGGGCGGTCCGGTTGCGGTTCACCACTTCGGCGGACAACGTCGGCGACGGCCCGCTGCTCATCCACGGCAGCCGCCCGGACGCGGGGCAGGCCCGGATGGCCGCGCGGCAGGCGTTCCAGTCCGCTGTGGACGGTTCGATCCCGATGACGTACGAGCAGGCGCAGCGCCCGCTCCAGGCCACCCTGTACTACGAGCCGGCCGCCTCGCACGAGCACTGGCACCTGTCGGGCTTCGAGCGCTTCGAGCTGCGCGCCCGGTCGGGTGACGCGGTGGTGACGGACCGGAAGACCGGCTTCTGCCTGGGCGACCGCTACGAGACCGCCGACCGCCTGCCGAACCGCCCGGCCGGTGACGCCGGTCCGCAAGGCCGGCTGGCGGCGTTCCTGCGGGAGAACCGGTGCGGCCACCACGCGCCCGGGGCACTGGGCGTGGCGCAGGGCATCTCGGTCGGGTACGGCGACGACTACCTCCGCACGGTCGACTTCCAGTGGCTCGACATCACCGCGGTGCCGTCCGGCGTGTACGACGTGGTGAACATCGTCAACGGCGACCGCGCCCTGGCCGAGAAGTCGTACGCGAACAACACCTCGTCCATGGCCGTGTCCATCCGCTGGCCGGACGACGCCACCACCCCGCCGACCACGATCACCCGCCCGCCGGAGGTGCGGCTGGTGCGCAACTGCCCCGGCACCGACCGCTGCGCCCCGCGCGGGTGACGCCGGCGGGGTGCGGGCCGTCGACGCAGGTGAGCCACGGTGACGGTTCGGCGACGCGGCCCGCGCGGAGGTCGCCGGGCTGCGCGGGCCGCGGTCCGGGTGGACCGGCCGTTCCTCTTGGTCGGCGTGGTGCGCCGGCAGTTCCTCGAGGTCTTCGCCGTCCACGGCACCAAGCCGACGACACGAGCCGCGTCCGCCGCGCCTCGGCTGGACGTCCTCCGACACGGCGTTTGGCGCGGCGGTGGCGCGGGAATTCGGGGACGTCCGGTTCGGCGACCCGAAGGGTGGGGCCATGTCGTTGGCCACCGAGGACCGCGTGCTCGCAGGTCGCTACCGGTTGACGGGCAAGATCGGCGCCGGCGGGGCGGCCGAGGTGCACCGGGGCTGGGACGTGCTGCTCCGGCGGTACGTCGCGGTCAAGGTGTCGGGCGGCGGCGAGGTGGACGAGCGCCGGTTCGACAACGAGGTCCGCACGCTGGCCGGGCTGTCGCACCCCGGGCTGCTGTCGGTGTACGACGCCGGCACGTGCGGCGGGACGTCGTTCGTGGTCATGCAGCTGGTCGAGGGCACGACGCTGCGCGACCGGCTGGTGGCGGGCACGTTCACGCCGGCGCAGGTCCGCGCGCTCGGCCACCAGGTCGCCGACACCCTCGCCCACGTGCACGGGCAGCACGTCGTGCACCGGGACGTGAAGCCGTCCAACATCCTGCTCGACGGCTCCGACACCGCCTACCTGGCTGACTTCGGCCTGGCCCGCCCACCCGGCTCGGCCACGACCCGCGGGATCGTCGTCGGCACCGCCGCCTACCTCGCGCCCGAGCAGGTGCGCGGCGACGAGGTCGGCCCGGCCGCGGACGTCTACGCGCTCGGCCTGGTCCTGCTGGAGTGCCTGACGGGCTACCGCGAGTACCCGGGCGACCGGGTCGAGGCCGCCGTGGCCCGCCTGCACCGCCCGCCCGTGATCCCCGACCACGTGCCCGCCGGCCTGGCCCGCCTGCTCGCCGCGATGACCTCGCGGTCCGCCGACCGCCGCCCGTCGGCCGACCGGATCGCCGACGAACTCCGCCCCGCACCGGCCGCCCTGCCGCGCGACCGGCTCCTGTGCGGCGTCCGGACGTCCGCCCGCCCCGCCTGAAGGGCCTTCGCGGCTCGACCCCGAGCCCACACCCAGACCGTCGCCAGGAACCGCTCCAGCGCGTCGGTGAACTCGTCCGGCCGTTCCAGGTTCGGCAGGTGGCCCGCGCCGGGGATCACCGCGAGCGTCGACCTCGGGATGGCCGCGTGCATCCGCTCGGCCACCGCGACCGGCGTGTACTCGTCCCGCTCGCCGACGACCACGAGCGCGGGCACGGTGACGCCGGCCAGCGAGTCCAGGTAGTCCGGCCGTTCCGCCCGGCCCCGCCACCCCGCCGCCGCGCCCTCCGGTGACGTCCCGCGCATCATCCGCAGCACGTGCCCGGCCACGGCAGGCAGCGCCACCACGTTGTCCGGCGAGATCATCTTGTCCAGCACCTCGTCGGCGTAGGGGCCCATGCCCTCGCGCAGCACCCGGTCGGCCAGCTCGCGCCGCAGGTCGCGGCCCGCCGCGGCGTCCGCCTCGGGGAACGTGTCCGCCAGCACGAGCGCACGGACCCGTGACGGGTGCGCGCGGTGCAATTCCATGGCGATCTGGCCGCCCATCGACAGCCCGCACACCACCACCCGGTCCAGGCCGAGGCCGTCGAGCAGCCCGATCAGGTCGTCGGCGAACGCGGCCCACGGCGTCTTGCCGGGAACCACCGTCGTCTCACCATATCCCCGCAGGTCAGGTGCGATGATCCGGTAACGGGACCGGAGCCGTTCAAGCTGTGGCCGCCACATCGTGCGGTCGAACGGGTGGCCGTGCACCAGCAAGACCGGGACGCCCTCACCCTCGTCGTCGTAAGCGATGTCGATGTCGTTCACCCGCATGGTTCCCCTGCTTCCGTTGACACCCGCAGCGTAGGAACGCCACCATGCTCGGTGCAATGAAAGCAATGCTCTCGGTGCAATGTGGGGTGCACGCGTGGCGGACTACCGCCTGATCGCCGACCGGCTCGCCGCCGACATCGCCGCGGGCAGGCTCAAGCCGGGCGACCGCCTCCCGCCGCAGCGGAGGTTCGCCCGCCGGCACGGCATCGCCGGCTCCACCGCGGCCCGCGTCTACGGCGAGCTGATCCGGCGCGGCCTCGCGGTCGGCGAAGTCGGGCGCGGCACGTTCGTGCGGACCGCACGTCCCCCGGTGGAGCCCGTGCCGGCCGAACCGGGCGGCGCGCGGGTCGACCTGGAGCTCAACTTCTGCGTGCTGCCCGACCAACCCGACCTGCTGGCGCCGGGCCTGGACCGCCTCGTCCGGCACGGCCTGGGCGACGCGCTCACCCCGATCGGCGTCCGCGGCACGCCCGCCGCCCGCACCGCGACCGCCCGCGTGCTGGCCCGCGGCGGCTGGACCCCGGACGAGCACCGGATCCTGTTCACCGGCAACGGCAGGCAGGCCATCGCGGCCGCGGTGTCGGCGCTGGTGCCGGTCAGCGGGCGGCTCGGCGTCGAAGCCGTCACCTACCCGGTGGTCAAGGCCATCGCGGCCCGGCTGGGCATCACCCTCGTGCCGCTGCCCGTGGACGACGCGGGCGTGCTGCCGCACGCGATCCGCGCCGCCGACGTGCGCGCGGTCTACCTCCAGCCGACCCTGCACAACCCCCTCGGCACCACCATGCCCGAACAACGCCGCGCCGACCTCGCCGACACCGTGCGCGACCTGGACGTCCAGGTGATCGAGGACGCCATCTACGCGTTCCTCGGCCCCGACCTGCCCCCGCTCGCACCCGAGCGCACCACCGTCGTGGACAGCCTGTCCAAACGCCTCGCACCCGGCCTCACCGTCGGCTTCGCCGTCCCACCCGCGCACCTGGTCGACCGGGTCGCCGCCGCCACGCGCTCCGGCGGCTGGGTCGCGGGCCACTTCGCGCTCGCCGCCGCCACCGGCTGGCTCACCGACGGCACCGTCGACTCCATCGTGGAGCGCAAGCGCGCCCTCGCCCTGGACCGGCAGCGGCTCGTCCGCGACCGCCTGGCCGGCTTCGACATCACCGCCGACCCCGGCTCCTACCACTGCTGGTGGCGGCTGCCGCACCGGTGGCGCGCGGAGACGTTCGTGGCCGCCGCGGCCCGCCGTGGCATCGCCGTCACCCCCGCCGCCGCGTTCGCGGTCGTCCCCGGCCACGCGCCGAACGCCGTCCGCCTCGCCCTCGCCTCCACGCCCACCCCGACGCTGGCCGCCGCGCTGGACGCCCTCGCCGCGCTCGCCGGAGGCAGCCCCGAGGACGAGCAGGTCGACTAGAGTCGCGCCATGGCGACCAGGGTCTCTTGGCTCCTCGACTCCGATCCGGCGCTGCGCTGGCAGGTCGAGCGCGACCTCCTCCACGAACCGGCCGACGTGTGGGAAGCGACCCGGGCCAGGATCGCCACCGAGGGCTTCGGCGCCCGCCTCCTCGCGCTCCAGGACCCGGACGGCCGGTGGGCGGGCGGCGCGTTCTTCCCCGCGGGCTTCGACTTCCACGGCCCCGAAGCGGCCGAGGGCGCCGGGCAGCCGTGGACGGCGACCACGTGGACGCTGAACTCGTTGCGGGAGTGGGGCATGGACCCGACCGTCCTGCGCGACCGCGGCACGGCCGAGCTGCTGGACCGCCACTGCCGCTGGGAGTACGACGACCTGCCGTACTGGGGCGGCGAGGTCGACTGCTGCATCAACGCGTGGACCGTCCAGAACGGCCTGTGGCTCGGCGCGGACGTCACCGGCATCGTGGACTGGTTCGTGGAGCACCGCCTGCCCGACGGCGGCTGGAACTGCGAGTGGGTGGAAGGGTCGACCCGGTCGTCGTTCCACTCCACGCTGAACTCCCTCAAAGGACTCCTCTCCTACGACGCCGAGACCGGCGGCACGGACGCGACCCGTGCCGCCCGCCGCGCCGGCGAGGAGTACCTGCTGGAACGCGGCCTGTTCCGCCGCCTGTCCACGGGCGAGCCGGTCGCGCCGTGGGTGACCCGCTTCGCCTACCCGTTCCGCTGGTTCTACTCCGTGCTCAACGCCGCCGACTACTTCCGCCAGGCGTCCCTGCTCGACGGCACGCCACCGGACCCGCGCCTGGCCGACGCGATCGAGCTGATCCGCGCCCAGCGGCAACCCGACGGCACCTGGCTCCAGGCCCGCCGCCACCCCGGCCGCGTGTGGTTCGAGGTCGACGTGCCGGCGGGCGAGCCGTCCAAGTGGCTGACCCTGCACGGAACCCGCGTGCTCGACTGGTGGGACGCCCAGCCATAGCGGTCCCTCGCGGGCGGGTGCTAGGCGAACGCCACCAGGTACGTCGCCAGCACCGCGAGCAGGTACACCGGGTAACCGACCCGTGCCGCCCGGGCCAGCCGCCGTTCCGAGTCGTCACGCCGCACCGACGCCAACCGCTTGCGCAGCATGGCCACCAGCACGCACCCGACCGCCAGCAGGATGAACGCGTAGTAGCCCCACTCCAGCGCCACCGTGTAGCTCACCGACGGCAGTTGCGACGTCACGTTGTTCAGCAGCACGGCCGTGCTCAGGATCGCCGTGACACCCATCGACACCGGCGCGGCGCCATCGGAACCCTTGAAGAACAGCGACAGGTACGTGACGCAGATCAGCAGCAGCAGCGGCAGCAGGTTCTTCAGCAGGAACGGCAGCGTGTCGCGGACGATCTCCACCTCGCCGGTGTACTGGCTGTAGTAGATGCCCTCGGCGGTGCCGGCCGCCGACCCGTCGCCCAGCGCGTCGCTGCTGCCGACCGTCCGCTGGAAGAACCGGGTCGACGTGGTCAGCCAGTTCGGGATGTCGTTGATCGACGCGTCCGCGTCCGCGCCGCTGCGCAGGTGGTGGTCGGCGGGCTGGTCCAGGATCTCCTTGTCGGTCACGTACACGACCTCGTCGGCGGTCCGCGTCCGGTTCTGCAGCACCACCTTCAGGTGCTGGCGGTCGAACGGGAAGCTGCGGAACTCGAAGCCGTTCTTGAACCGGTCGGCCACCCGGTACAGCCGGTAGGTGCCGTCGTCGCCCGTCACGTCGCGCAGCGGCTCGCCCAGCTTCAGGTCCGGCTTCACCGCGTTGACGAACTGCACGTCCGCCGCCGTGTGCGGGCCGGTGTACTTCAACCACAGGAAGAAGTCCATGAAGTACGTGCCGTCGCGGGTGTCCAGGTCGCGCACCTCGTTGAGGTTGATGCCCGTGGCCACGACCTGCCGGCGGGTCAGGTACCGGTCGCCGATCGCGATCACCGTGCCGTTGGCCAGGTTCGCGCTCAACGCCTGCGGCGACGGAGGCTCGTAGAACGTCAGCTGCACGGGCGCGGACACCAGCCGCGTGCCGTCGCTGACCACGAACGACACCGGCATCTGCGCCGAGCCGCTGGGCGTGAAGTAGAGCGGGCCGAGCAGGGCCGGGAACGCGTTCTTCTCGTCCTTCAACGAGGCCAGGCCGTCCCGCAACCGCTTGCGGTCCTCGGCGATGGCCGCCGGGTCGAGGCTGATGCGGTCCTTGGTGACGACGTGCAGGCCGACGTTGAGCGCCTGCCGTGCCGTGGCGGCGTGCCAGCGGGGCCGCTCGCCGTACCGCTCCTGGTAGTCCTCGGCCCACTTCAGGGCGGGACCGGACAGCGAGTCGTGCGCCATCGGCGTGGCCAGGTGCAGGTCGCGCGTGACGCCGTCGAGGGCGTCGTGGAACGACTTCGTGCCCAGGGTGGCGGTGCCCAGGATCGGCGCGCCGACGCCCGCCGCGCGCAGGCCCTTCACCAGCGGCACGCCGTTGCGCTCCTCGGTGGCCAGCAGCACCGGCGTGCCGGGGGCGAGCGCCTTCACCCGGTCGACGGCGGCCTGCGGGTCGTCGGTCACGGGCACGGTCGCGACGACCTCGCCGAACCGGCGGTACGACTCGGCGAACGCGGCCTGCGCGGACCGGCCGGAGTCGTTGTCGTCGTGGACGACCACGACCTTGTCGGCGTGCAGCACCTCGGCGGCGTAGACGGCGAGGAAGTCGCCCTGGGTGCGGTCGCCGAACATGCTGCGGAAGTACCAGTCGCTGCCGTCGGTGACGCTCGACCCGCTGGCCGACGGGGTGATCGCGGGGATGCCGGCGGCGCGGTAGACCGGGGCGGCGGCGAGGGAGGTGGCCGTGACGCCGTGGCCGATCACGTACAGCGCCTTGTCGTCGCGGACGATCTCCTCGGCGATCCGGAGGGCCTGGTCGGGCTGGTCGGCGTCGTCGTAGACGAGCAGCTCCACCGGGTGACCGTCGACGCCGCCGTCCGCGTTGACCTCGTCCAAGCGCATCCGCACGCCGCGTTCGAGGGCGACGGCGGCGGCCGGGTCGCGTCCGGTCAGGCCCGCGACGAGGGCGACGTGCACGGGGGTGTTCGTGGCTTGGCCGGTCGCGGTCCACACGCCGACGGCGGTCAGGGCGACCAGCGTCGCGACGGCGGCGGTGAGCAGCGGCCTGGGTGTGCGGCGGCGGTGCGGGGTGAGGCCGACCGGGTCGGGGCGCGGGGGCTCGATCACGTCTTGTGCTTCGCGCGGCGGCTTGGGCTGGAGGCCCCGGAGCGCGCGCCGGGCCCGGTCGGTGGCCGGGTCGGCTTTGACGGCGTAGGCGCGGTTAAGGCAGAAGAGGCGTTCGGCGTCGTCGGTGACGAGTTCGGCGAGCCAGCGCCAGGCGGGTTCGTACTCGGCGTCGTCGGCCAGTGCCACGCCGAGCAGTGCGCGTGCCGCCGCGGGGTCCGTGGCGCGCAGGGCGAGGGCCCGGTGCGTGAGGGTGACCGCGGTGTCGGGCTTGGTGATCTCGTGGTGCTCCGGGTTGTCCGGGTCTGGCGCCTTCTCGGGCTTCTCTCGCACGGACGGGAGGCTAGGCAGGCCACTTGATGCCCGATCGAGGATCCCCTGACCGGGAAACGTTCACCTGATCAGGTTCTTATTTGTTCACCGGCTCATTCGCCGGCTCATTCACTGGGCCGCCCTTCCTCGTCCTCGATGTGCATGGCCGCGTCCTCGGGCCCGATAGGGTAGTTCGACCCGGCCCGGTCGGCGATCGCCGTGGGCTCTTCGTCGACGAAGTCACCGTCGTCGTCGGCCGACGTGAACTGCGGACCTGCCGTCTCTGGGTCCCGTCGCATGCTGTAGCCCTCGCGCGTACCCCATCGCGGCTCCAACTCCTCCTGCTGCTCGGACATGGGTCCACGTTCGGTCATGGTCACTCCTCTCTCGCCGCTCGCCTTCCCTCCTCGCCTTCCTTCCTTCCTTGCTCGCCGCGCCGCCCGCGCCGCCCGCGCCGCCCGCGCCGGACCGCCAGCGCCATCCGCGCCGGACCGCCCGCGCCACCCGTGCCGGACCGCCCGCGCCGCGCCACCTTCGAGGCACTGCCCGCGCGGCACATCGCCTGCCGAACTCACCGACGGTTACCCACCGACGAGTTACGACCGACGAGTTACCCACCGGCTACCCGCGACACCCGTTCGGGACACGACCCGTTTGTCCACGCACGACGTGGTGAACCCCAGGGGACATGACGAGGAGCGGCACGATGGCGGTGTCGGTCGACGCCTGGGGCGTCGACCTGCCCGCCGACCTCGGCGTCCCGCCCGACCCGGCCGGCGTGGTCGTGTTCGCGCACGGATCGGGCAGCTCACGGCACAGCGGCCGCAACCAGGCCGTGGCCGAGTCGCTGCGGCGCGACGGCTTCGCGACCTTGCTGCTCGACCTCCTGACCGAGCGCGAGGACCGCGAGGACCGCGTCACCGGTCGGCTGCGGTTCGACATCGGGCTGCTGGCCGAGCGGGTGGCCGCGTCGGTGGAGTGGACGTCGCGCGCGCCGGTGACACGCGGGTTGCCGATCGGGTTGTTCGGCGCGAGCACGGGTGCGGCGGCGGCGTTGGTGGCGGCGGCCGGGACGTACCTGGTGCGGGCGGTGGTGTCGCGCGGCGGGCGGCCGGACCTGGCGGGGCGGGCGCTGGCGCGGGTGCAGGCGCCGACGTTGCTGGTGGTGGGCAGCCGTGACGAGGAGGTGCTGGCCCTGAACCGCGCGGCGGCCGAGCAGTTGCCGGCGTTGTGGCGGCTCGAGGTGGTCGAGGGTGCGACGCACCTGTTCGAGGAGCCCGGGGCGTTGGACGAGGTCGCCCACTTGGCGGGCTCGTGGTTCCGCGACTTCCTGTGACCATGGCCAGGCCCCTGTGACCGTGGCAAGGCCATGACCCGTCCACCGTGGACCGCGGTGGTGGCGGTGGGGCGGTTGGTTGCCGGCCTCGTTGTTTCAACCGACGTTTGAGGTTCGGGATAACGGCGTTTTGATTGATGGGATTTTGGAGATCACTCGATTGGGTTACGCGGCTCCGAGGGGGAGAGGGCGCGGGCGGTAGGTCTGATCATTATGCCACGGCAATGGAAAATCGTCGCCGAGCGCGCAGCAGATTGAGTGAGTGGGCGAGGCGGACGCGCAGTCGGCACAGCCCGCGCGGTCGCCTCGCCCGCCTTCACCGCCTCAGCCGCGACGCCACTTCTGGTTCGCGGTGCCCGCGCAGTCCCACAACTGCAGCACCGCGTCGTTGCCCGGGTTCCAGTCGGCGATGTCCACGCACTTGTTCGCCTGCGGGTTCACCAGGTCACCCGCCGACGTCAGGACGAACTGCTGGGCCGGGTTCCCGCTGCACGTCGCGACCTGGATCGCGGTGCCATTCGCGGTCGAGCCCCAGGCCACGTCCATGCACATGTTGTTCTGCGTGCGGAACGTCCCGCCGGTCGACTCCCACTTCTGGTTCGTGCCGCCGGTGCAGTCCCAGACGATCAGGCGCTGCCCGTCGGCGAAGTTCCAGTTCGGCACGTCGACGCACTTGCCGTGCCACGCGCTGACGATGCTGCCCACCGTCCCGGGCGGGGGAGTGCCGCCGCCGCCCGTGAACGGGGTCAGCACGATCCCGGCCGAACGCGGGTCGCCGTCGTGCACCAACGACTCCTGCGCCTGCACGTCGTCGAACGCGAACCCGTAGGCCTTGCCGTCCACCATGTTCTGGTGCACCAGCCGCGAGTAGTGGTTGGTGATCGAGCCCTGGTAGAAGTCGGCGGCCCCGCCGCCGGGCTGGGTGTCGATCCGGCCGAGCGTGGAGCGGTGCAGCGCGGCGCACAGGGTCCGCGCGATCGGGCCGACGACCTGGTCGTTCGGCGCCTGCAGGGCGCCGTCGCAGCCCCACACGTTCGCCGTGGACGGCTTGGCGAACGACGTCACCTGCCGTCCCGACGAGTCGGTGAACGTCATGGTCGTGCCGGACGTGCGGCCGAAGTAGCGGACGTCCGGCCGGTCGCCGAACGGGACCACGGTCAGCGTCTTGGTGGTGTAGGCGTTCCACGCCTGCGTGATGTACGGGTCGAGGTAGTTGCGGTCGAACAGGCCCGCGTCGGCCGCCTTGCCGGGCGCCAGCACCCGCACCACCGTGCCGTCGGCGCGGGTGCGGACGGTGCCGGCCCAGCCGGGCTGGTTGCGCAGGCCGTTGATCACGTTGTCGCGGCCGTTCGCGACCAGCTCGCCGGTCTTCTTGGTCACGCCGCTCGCGCCCGTCACGGTGACCGCGTGCGGCACGGCGAACTGGTCGACCTGCGAGCTGTTCAGCCACAGGCCCGCGTCGTTGTAGGTGAACTCGCTCCAGTCGAACAGGATGTCCCGGTTCGGGTCGCTCGGCGACCACGGCGCGGGCTGCACCAGGCCGTCCGGAGTGAGGGAGAACTTCAGCTTCTCCCCGAACGACATGTACACGCGGCCCGAGATGAACCGCGGCACGCGCAGGGTGACGCTGCCGCCGTTGGCCGGACCGGCGATCGACACGTCCGGCGCGGGCACGGGTGGGTTCGACCCGGCCGGCCACGGGGTGAACGCGCCCGACTGGCTGACGTAGCCGAGCCGGCCGCCGGGCCGGATGTCGGTGCCCAGGACGTACAGGTGGACGGCCTCCGACCGGCCGCTGTTGTTGGTCACGGTGAGCGGCAGCAGGTCGGGTCCGACGGCGGCGGCCGGTGTGGCGGCGGCCAGTGACCCGGAGACGGCGAGCGCGGCGAACGCGCTCAGCCACTTCGTCAGGGTGCGCATGGTGGCGACTCCTCGGTGCAGGGGTTGTTCCGCCCTCCCGGCCGGTTTCAGGGCGGCCGGAACGGCGAGCGCCGACCCGGACGAGTCCGTGAGAGCGCTTCCATAGGGTTGTGCGATGGTTGAACCATTGTCAAGACCGGAACGTGACGGCGGCCACTGGAGTCCGATGTGGATGCCGACCAGAGTGGGGGCATGACCTACGACGTCGAGTCCGTCCGCGCCCGCTTCCCGTCCCTGGCCACCGGCACCGCCCACTTCGACGGCCCGGGCGGCTCGCAGGTGCCCGCCGCCGTCGCGGACGCCGTCCGTGACGCGATGACCTCTTCCCTGGCCAACCGGGGTGTCGTCACCGCCGCCGAACGCGCGGCCGACGCGATCGTGCTCGACGCCCGGCGCGCGGTGGCCGACCTGCTCGGCGCGTCACCGGAGGGCGTGGTGTTCGGGCGCAGCATGACCCAGCTGACCTACGACTTCGCCCGCACGCTGGCGCGCACCTGGGCTCCCGGCGACGAGGTGGTGGTGACCAGGCTGGACCACGACGCGAACGTGCGGCCGTGGGTGCAGGCGGCCGAGGCGGTGGGCGCGGTGGTGCGGTGGGTCGGGTTCGACCCGGCGACCGGCGAGCTGGACGACGTCGCCGCCGCGCTCTCGGAGCGGACCAGGCTGGTGGCCGTCACGGCGGCGTCGAACCTGATCGGCACGCGTCCGGCGTTGGCGGGGATCGCGTCGGCGGTCCACGAGCGAGGTGCCCTGTTCTACGTGGACGGGGTGCACCTGACCGCGCACCACCCGGTGGACGTGGAGGCGTTGGGCGCGGACTTCTTCGCGTGCTCGCCGTACAAGTTCTTCGGGCCGCACTGCGGTGTGGTGGCCGCGCGGCCGGAGCTGCTGGCGGACCTGCGGCCGGACAAGCTGCTGCCGTCGTCGGACGCGGTGCCGGAGCGGTTCGAGCTGGGCACGCTGCCGTACGAGCTGCTGGCCGGCTGCACGGCGGCGGTGGGCTTCATCGCCGACCTGGTCCCCTCGCGCGGCACGCGTCGCGAGCGGATCGAGGCGTCGTTGGCGGCGGTGGGCGCGCACGAGGACCGGTTGCGGGAGAGGGTCGAGGCGGGGTTGGCGGAGCTGCCCGGCGTGGTCGTGTGGTCGCGGGCCAGGGAGAGGACGCCGACCGTGCTGGTGACGTTCGCCGACCACGCCGCGGCGGACGCGTACCGGTACCTGGCCGAGCTGGGCGTGAACGCGCCGGCGAGCTCGTTCTACGCGATCGAGACGTCCCGGTGGCTGGGGCTCGGCGACACGGGCGGGCTGCGGGTGGGGCTCGCGCCGTACTCGACGGAGGCCGAGGTGGACCGGCTGCTCGACGGGCTGGCCGCGTTCCTGCGTTCGGCCTAGCGACCTCGCGTGAAAGGGCCGGTCCGGGTGTGCGCCCGGACCGGCTACCTCCGCCCGAACGTCATCCGCAGCCGGTCGACGGCGACGCTGACCAGCGGGCGGTGGGGGAGCAGCCACGCCAGCGGGCCCGAGGGGTCGACGTGCCAGCGCGCCCGGACCGGCGTCACGCGACCCGTGGCGCGCAACGGTGTGCGGGCCAGGCCGTCGCCGAACGCCTGCCACGTCGACACCGCCGCCGGCAGCCTCACGCCGAACCGCGGCGACCGCGCCCGGACCGAGGCGATGGGACCGTGCTCGTCGCGGGCCGACGCGGTGAGGTCCGCGTCCCACCCGAACTCGGCCAGTTCCTTGGGAATGCCCCACAGCTCGCGGCCACCCGCCCGTGACGCCGGGCTGTCCACCCAGATGCGCGTGATCGACACCCCGAACCGGAGGCCGCGGCGCACCAGCACTGCGGCCAGCACCTCGTGGTAGGCCAGGCCGGGCGGGCGGTAGCGCACGAACGCCGTGCCGACCACGGCGCGCCCGAACACCGTCACCGGGCGCACGGGCAGCGGTGGCAGGGCCGTCGACCGCACCAGCCACACCGACACGCACGCGCGGCCGTGCAGGTGCCACGGCTCCGGTGGGTAGGTCACCACCCCACGGTAGGCGCTCCCGTTTCGAGCGGTCACCTGCCGAGCCCGCGCCGGACCCGGTTCGGTGGTGGTGGGGCGGTGTCCTCGGTGGTCGTGCCAAGGCCGGTGTAGGCGTCGAGCCAGCCCGTGGCGCGGTAGTCGCCGCGGCGGGTGAACACCGCCACCCCCGTTTCGGCCGGGTCGTCGTCCTCCGGAGGCGGGTACGAGATGGTCGCGGAGGTCGTCGGCGCGGTCCAGGACCGGCCCCGCCAGGCGATCGCGGACGCGCCCGTGCCGCCGGTGGCGGTGGCGTTGTCGGCGTGCGCGGCGAGGGTGTGGTTGGTGGTCCGCTCGCGCAGCAACGCGGTGTAGCCGGCGTGGTCGAGCAGGCAGCCCGCCGGCGCACGTCCCGGTGACCAGTCGGGTGCCCGGACACCCCGGGCGACCGCCGAGCGCCACAGCTCCGGCACGACGTCCCTGAGGTGCGCGCGGGTGGCCATCTCCTCGCACATCCACAGCAACCGGCCCGCGCCCCGGCCCGGCGCGAGGGAGCGCCAGCGGACGCGGTGGTCCAGGTCGGCGGCCACCACGGCGATCCACGGGTGCACGGTGCCCAGCACGCCCTGCGCCGCCAGCCAGGCCAGGAACCTCGGCGCCTGCTCGTACACCGGGTGCAGGGTCGCCAGCGGGATGCCGCCGGCCACCCGCCGCTTCGGCGAGTCGAACAGGTGCGGTGAGCGCGCGGCGAGGAGCAGCGCAGCCCAGGCCAGGTCGCCGGGCGCGGTGGTCGTCTGCGAGCCGAGGCCCTTGACCGACGTCGTGTGCGTGATCTGCGACGTCCTGCCGCCCGCCTTGATCACCGTCGCCACGGCGGGCCGCACCGGTTCCGGCACCGGGATGCCCGCCAGGTCGCGCACCGCGACCGACAGCACGAGGCTGAGCGCGTTCTCCGCCTCGTCCGGGTCATGCGGGACGGGCAGCAGGCCGAGCGTGCGGCGCAACCGGTGCCCGGTGTGGGTCGACACCATCATCCGCGCGGTCAGCCGGCCCAGTTCGGTGATGGCGAGCCGGCCGTCGACGGCGGTCAGGTGGCCCTCGTCCACCAGGAACGTGATCGCTTCCTGCACCGGCTCCAAGTCGTCGTCGCCCTGCGCGTGGGCCAGCGTCTCGACCCACCACGCCTGCGCGTCGTCCATCGTGCCGATCCGGCCCTGGAGCACTTCGGCCAGCACGTGGTCGGGCAGCGAGTCGCGGATGCGCGAGTAGACCGAGTAGCCGGCCACCAGCCTGGTCTGCCAGTCGGCGCGCTGCGTCTCGTCGACGATCAGGTAGGACCAGCCCTCGGTCTCGCCCGCGCCGATGCGCCCGGCCCGGCCGAACATCTGCAGCACGGTGGACGTGTCGATCGGTTCGCCGCCGATGGACACGTCCCGGACGATCACGGCCCGGGCGGGCAGGTTCACGCCCGCGGCGACGGTCGAGGTGGCGACGAGGACGTCCGCATCGCGTGCGCGGAAGGCTCGTTCGGCGGCGTGCTTGTGCTCGTAGTCGGCGTAGTGGAGGCGGACGCCGACCTCCGCGCAGACCTTGGTGAGGCCATCGACGTCGTCGGCGGCGACGGTGTGCACGGGCGCGCCGCGGTCGGCGGCGATCGCCATCGCGGTGGAGCGGACGTTGCGCTTGGAGCCGCAGAAGACCAGCACGCTGCCGCCCTCGGCGGTGTGGCGGTGGGTGAGGTCGAGCACGACCTGCTCGCGCAGCCGGTTGTTGGCGGTGAAGCCGGAGGCGGCCGGGATCGTGGGCAGCTGCCAGGTGACCTTGGACGGGCGCCAGGTCGTGGCGACGAGGTCGGCCTGGAGCCATTCGGCGACTTCGGCGGCGTTGGACACGGTCGCCGAGAGCCCGACGATCCGGACCGGCGAGTCGGTGCCGCGGACGCGGGCCAGCAGCGCTTCCAGCAGCGCACCGCGGTTGGGGCTGCCGAGCAGGTGGATTTCGTCCACGACCAGGCAGCCGACCTCGCCCAGGGCGGCTTGGAGGGAGGCGGCGCGGCAGATCGACTCGAACTTCTCGGTGGTGGCGACCCAGAGGTCGGCGGCTTTGACGGCTTCGACGTCCACGGCGTACTCGCCGGAGAGGCGTTCGACGCGCAGGCCTTCGTCGCGCCACGCCTCCAGTTCGCGGTCGAGCTCGTCGGTGAGGGAGCGTTGGGGGACGAGCCAGGCGGCTTTCCGTCCTTCGTGCAAGATTGCTTTGAGCGCGGCAAGCATGCCCATCGCCGTCTTGCCCGCGCCGGTGGGTGCGGTGATCAACAGGTGGGAGTCGCCGTCCACCAGGTGGGGTGCGGCCTGGGCCTGGGCGGGGTTGAGGACGGGGAAGGGCAGGAACCGGGTCCAGTCCGCCGGGATGAACCGGCTGACCGGGACGGGGTCGGGGACGTCGTCGGTGGTGGCCGGTTCGTGCAGGTCCCACACCATCTCGAAGGCCAGCCGGGCCGCCCGCGCGCCGTCGCCGACCACCGACTCGCACCGCTCCGGCACCACGCCGCCGACATCGGAGAGCCAGGCGGTGGCGGCGGTCGCGGAGAGTTCTTCCTGCTCCAGCCAGTGGCGGATGGCCCTGAACGGGACGTCGGCGGTGCGGAGTCGGGCCTTGAGCTCGTCAAATTCGGACAAATCGGGCAAAATTACCCGCGCGTCCACGCCCTCGGGGATGTCGGGCACCGCCAACCCGGGGTCGACGGTCTTGCACCACCACACGGGCCGCGACTCGAGCGCCGCCAACGCCGGCGGCAACACGGGCACCCCGGCCACCCGTGCCGCCGGCGCAACCTCCGAACCGCTGAGGATGGACCGGATCCGGGCCGCCATCGCCACCGTGGAAACCCGCCGCGCCACCCGCCCCGCGCCTGCCGGCCCCACCACCGACCCCGCTGCCGGTCCCGACTCCACGCCGCCTGCCGCGCCAGACTCGGGCCCCGTGCCGGACTCGGACGCCGCCCCAGACTGGGACGTCGCGCCCGACTCCGTGCCGACCGCCGCCGATGCGCCCGCGCGCGGCCCTTCGCGCCGCCGCCGCTCCGCTTCCGCGCCGGTCTCGCCGGCCGCCCGCTGCCGCCCGGCATCCGTGCCTGGCCGGTCCGCCGGCTGCCGTCGCGCCGAATCCGCCTCCACCGCCGGTCCCGGCCGCCGCGAACCGCGCCCCGTCGCCCCGGAACTGCTCGCCGTCGCCCGGGAACTTCCCGCGCCACCGGAACTTCCCGCAGGCTCACCGGAACTTCCCGCAGGCTCACCGGAACTTCCCGCAGGCTCACCGGAACTTCCCGCAGGCTTGCCGGAACCCGGCGCGGACCCGCCGGAACCCGACGCAGGCCGGCCGGAATCCGATGCCGTCCGCCGCGAGCCCGGCTCCCGCGGCAAGTCCAGCCCGATCTCGGGCGCGCCGGTCTCTCCGCCCGGCGTGGCGGGGGTGGGTGGCGTCGTGCGGGTGGTGCGGGAGGTGCGGGCCAGGGCTTCCAGTTGGGCGTCTTCGGCGAGGCGGCGGGAGACGGCGTCGGGGCGCAGGTCGCCGAGCACGGAGCGTTGGGCGAGCTTCAGCTCCCGCAGCGTGAACGACGCCGGGCACGTGGGGCAGACGACGGCGGCCTGGAGTTGTTGCCTGCCGCGGTCCGGGTGGGCGCGGTAGAGGCCGTGGAGTTCGCCTTCGCAGGTCGGGCACCGGCGGTCGACGGGGACGGGGGACAGTTGCCAACCCGGTTCGGCGTAGCGGGCGATCGCGGGTTCCGGGCGGACGCCCCACCTGGCCTCCACGACGCCGGCGACCGATGTGTCCACGGCGGGCGGCCGGTTCTGCACTCGTCGCCTCCCGTCGTGGCCGCCGGTCGTCGGCACCTCCCTGGCGGCCGAGCGGGCACGTTCGGCCGACGTGATGCTATGCCGGGCGGCGGCCGGGTGGGCTCGGCGGTGACGGAGTGGGGGTGGTCGGCGCTCGGATTGTTCAACCGAGGTACGGGAACAGTGTTTCCGTACATGTCCGGGCCATGATCACCCGATCGTGTTCAGCACCGGGATGTCCTGCTCCTCCTCCGTCAACGAGCCGTGGTGCCCGATCAAGGTAGCGATCCCGGGCTCCACCGTCGAACGCACCACCGCCAGCGACCCCTTCGCCGCCACCACCAGGTCGCCGATCCGCGGCAGCACACGGTCCTCCACCCGAGGCCCGAACCACCCCGCCGCCACGGCCTCCGCACGCGACGCGATCCACGCCCGCTCACCCAACCGCTCCGCCCACCTGGCGCGCACGGCCTCCGCCGACGACGTGTAGACGTGCCGCACCCGGGTCTCGCCACCGAGCAGCCGCACCCCGTCCCGCAGCACGTCATCGGTGTCGAAGTCGACCAGGTCGTCCGCCGTCACCATCCCGTGGTCGGCCGTCACGACCAGCGCCCCACCGACCGGCAGCGCGTCGGCCACCGCCGCCGCCAACCGGTCCACGAACCGCAACTGCCACCGCCACGGCTCGCTGCCCGGCCCGTGCACGTGCCCGAGCGTGTCCAGGTCGGCGTGGTAGGCGTAGCAGAGCACCCGGTCCTCCGACCGCAACGCCTCCCCGACCCGTGCCACCAGGTCGCCGAACCCGAGCACGCCCTGGAAGCGCCCACCCCGCAGCACCGCCCGCGTCAGCCCGCTGCCCTTCTGGTCGCGCGGCAGCACGAGCCGCACCGCCACCCCGGCGTCCGCCGCCACCTCGAACGCCGTCCGCCGCGGCTGCACCTCCTCCGGCACCAGCAGGTCCCGCAGGTCGACGTGCGAAGCCGACCCGTACCGCGACCACCGCAACGCGTCCAGCACCTCGCCGCCCTCGGCGAACGTGAACCCCACGAACCCGTGCTCGCCGGTCGGCACACCGGTGCCCACCGCGGCCACGCCGGCCGCCGTGGTCGCCGGGAACCCGGCCGAGACCGCCGACCCCGCCAACGACGCCAGGAACGGCGCGTCCGCCTCGTGCTCCCTCAACAACCGCCACCCGAGACCGTCCACGAGCAGCACGCACACCCGAGACGGACCGGAGATGCCGAGCACGTCCACCATCCCCGGCACGCCCAGGCCTGCCAGCAGCGACGGCACGACGTCGGCAAGCGATCCGCCCCCGTACCGGGGCACGAGCGGGTCCATGGCAGCCGACCCTAGCGCGGGGGAGACGATGTCCCCATGACCTCCGGACCACCTGCCACCACCGAACGCGTCGGCCCGCCCCTGCGCGCCGGCGAACGCGAGACGCTGCGCGCGTTCCTCGACTACCACCGCGCCACCCTCGCCATGAAGTGCGACGGCCTGTCGACCGAGGACCTGCGCCGCCGCTCCATGCCGCCGTCCACGCTGTCCCTGCTCGGCCTGGTCCGGCACATGGCCGAGGTGGAGCGCACCTGGTTCCGCCGGGTGATCGCGCACGAGGACGTCCCGCTGGTGTGGTCGGCCGACGGCGACTTCCAGGTCGCCTACGACGCCTCCACCGCGACCAGGTCCGAGGCGTTCGAGGCCTGGCAGGCCGAGGTCGAGCACGCCCGCCGCATCGAGCGCGAGGCCGAATCGCTCGACGTCACCGGCTACCACGAGCGCTGGGGCGAGGACGTGTCGCTGCGCCTGGTCATGCTGCACCTGATCCACGAGTACGCCCGGCACAACGGCCACGCCGACTTCCTGCGCGAGGGCATCGACGGCACGGTCGGCGCGTGACACCGCTTCTCCGCCGAAGTGCGGTGCGCGCGAGCGGCGTGCGGGGGTGGATGGACGGGTGGACGCCCCGAACCCGAACGTCGTCTCGGGCCGAGTAGGTGGATCGGCGGTGCAGGCGGGCACCGTCCACGGCGGCGTGCACGTGCACCACGGGCGGCGGCCCGAGCGCCCGGTGCCCCGCCAGCTCCCACCGGACACCTCCCGGTTCACCGGCCGCGCGGACGAGCTGACCGGCCTGGACGCCCGGGCCGGCACGCCCACCCTGATCACCGGCACCGCGGGCGTCGGCAAGACCGCCCTGGCCGTCCGCTGGGCGCACCGCCGCCGCGACCGGTTCCCCGACGGGCAGCTCTACGTGGACATGCGCGGGTACTCGCCCCGCGGCCCGCTGACCGCCGGGCAGGCGCTGGAGGGCTTCCTGCACGCCCTGGACGTCGACCCGGAACTCGTGCCCGTCGGCACGGAGGACAAGGCCGCGCTGTACCGGTCGGTGACGGACGGACGCAGGCTGCTCGTGCTGGTGGACAACGCGTCCGACGCCGACCAGGTCCGCCCGCTGCTCGCCGCGTCCGAGACCGTCACGGTGCTCGTGACCAGCCGGAACCGGTTGCCGGGCCTGGTGTCGCGCGACGGCGTCGGCCGGCTCGGCCTGGACGTGCTGTCGCGGGACGAGTCGATCAGCCTCCTGAGGGCCACGGCGGGCGCGGGCCGGGTCGACGCCGACCTGGCCGCCGCCGCACGCCTCGCCGACCGGTGCGCCCGCCTGCCGCTGGCACTGCGGATCGCCGCCGAGCGCTGCGCCGACGCCACGTTCACCACGCTGGCCGACCTCACCGCCGAACTCGCCGCCGAACAGGACCGCCTCGACCTGCTGTCGTCCGGTGACGACCCGAGTGCGGCGGTGCGCGCGGTGCTGTCCTGGTCGTACCGCGCGCTGCCGCCGGACGCCGCCGCCGCGTTCCGCGCGTTCGGCCTGCATGTGACGTCGGAGGCCTCGCTCGACGCGGTGGCCGTGCTGCTGGACGTGCCGACCGCGAGCGCCCGCCGCGTGGTCGACCACCTCGTCGCCGCCCACCTGGTCGAGCAGACCGACCGCTACCGCTATCGCCTGCACGACCTCCTGCGCGCCTACGCCGTGGAACGCGCCAAGGCCGAACTCGCCGAAGACGACCGCGCGAGCGCGACCCGCCGCGTGCTCACCTGGTACCTGCACACCGCCGACGCCGCCGACCGGGCCCTGCTGCCGCTGTACCGCCGGACCCCGTTGCCCGCCGCGAGCGTCGTGCCGCTGGGGTTCGCCGATCGTGCCGCCGCGATGCGGTGGTGCGAGACCGAGCGGATCAACCTGGTCAGCTCGGTCCGATCGGCCGCCGACCTGGGCCACCACGACATCGCGTGTCGCTTCCCGAGTGCGGTCAGGAGCTTCTTCGACCTCCGCAAGCACTGGGCGGACTGGATCACCGCATTCGAGATCGGTCTGACGAGCGCGCGGTTCATCGGCGACCGGCACCACGAGGCCTTCGCGCTGAGCGGCCTCGGTGTCGCGCACTACGACATCGGTCGGTACGACCGTGCGATCGACCTCTCGCGGGAGGCGTTGGCCGTGCGGAGGGAAATCCGCGATCGATGGGGAGAAGCCAGCACGCTGATCAACTTGGCCTCCGTGCTCAGGCGTCGACGACGGTTCGGCGATGCCCTCAGGTGCCTCCACCTCGCACTCGACATCCGCCAGGAGCTCCATGACCTGGGAGGACAGGCCGCGGCCCTGGGCAAGATCGGTGCGGTCTGCCGGGACCTCGGGCGGTTGGACGACTCTCTCACCCACCTGACCCGCTCGCTCGAACTGCGCGTGCACATCGGGGACAGGCACGGCCAGGGCTTCGCCTTCCACAGCCTCGCGGTGACCCACGAGGAACTAGGGTGGTCGGACACCGCCGTGGCGCACTACTGGCAGGCCATCGGAGCGCACCACGAGGTCGGCGACCTCTCGGGGGAGGCACAAGGGTCGGATTGCCTCGGCAAGTTGCTGTACCGGACCGGGCACCCGATGGCGGCCCGAGCTGCGTGGGAGCGCGCCTTGCTGATCTACGACCGGATCGGCAGCCCGGAGGCCGGGGAAGTCCGCCGACGGCTGGGCTGATCAGGCGTCGCGCACCAGCGCGAACCGGCCGACGACCTCCACCAGCACGGCCGCCACGCCGCCGATCGCCAGCCCCACCAGCAGCCGCTGCGGCGTCACGGCCAGCAGGAACACGTCCGCGCCCAGCACCGGCACGGCCAGGACCACCGCGGCGGCCGTGGCCAGGCCCGCCAGCAGTGCCACCTTCCACCCCGTCAACGGCCGCGCGAGCAGCGACAGCGTCCACAACGACGCCACCAGCACCACGACCGCCGCCACCGTCTGGCCGGCCGCCCGTCCGCCCGACGGGTCGAGCGAGCGGATCGCCAGGTCGCCCCCGAACGCGGCCAGGCCGATCACCACGCCCGTCGGCACGGCCAGCCGCAGCACGCGACCCAGGAAACCCGGTACGTAACGACGCCGGTTCGGGCCCAGGGCGAGCACGAAACCGGGGACGCCGATCGTCAACGTCGAGATCATGGTCAACTGGATCGGCGCCAGCGGGTAGGCGACCCCGCTCGCCAGCACGACCAGCGCCAGCACCAGCGAGTACACGTTCTTCACCAGGAACAGGTTCGCCGCCCGCTCGATGTTCGCGATCACCCGCCGACCCTCCGCGACCACGTCCGGCAGGTGCGCGAACCGGCTGTCCAGCAGCACGAGCTGCGCTACCGCCCTGGTCGCGGCGGCACCGTTGCCCATCGCCACGCCGATGTCGGCGTCCTTCAACGCCATCGCGTCGTTCACCCCGTCGCCGGTCATCGCCACCACGTGCCCGCGCCGCTGCAACGCGCCCACCATCGCCCGTTTCTGCTGCGGCGTGACCCGCCCGTACACCGCCGACCTCTCCAGCACGTCGGCTAGCGCGTCCGGGTCGTCGGGCAACGTGCGCGCGTCCACCGCCTCGTCCGCCGCCGAGATGCCGGGCACGCCGACCGACACCGCGACCGCGCCGACCGTGCGCGGGTTGTCACCGGAGATCACCCGCAGCGTCACGCCCTGCTCGGCGAAGTACCGGAGCGTGTCGGCGGCGTCGTCGCGGACCCGCTCGGCCAGCACGACCAGCGCCCGTGCGGTGAGGCCGGCGGGCAGCGACGTGCCGCCGGCGGAGGAGCGGGAGGAAGCAAGCACCAGCACGCGCTTGCCCTGCGCGGCGAGGTCGGCGGCGCGTTCGGCCGCAGGCCCACCGTCGGGGAACACCATCTCCGGCGCGCCGAGCACCCACGTGCCGTGACCGTCGGTGTCCACGGAGGACCACTTCCGGGCCGACGAGAACGGCACGCCGCCCGTGCGCCGCCAACCGGTGGAGGTGAACTCGTCGGCCAGCGCGGCGGCGGTGGCGTTCGCGTCCGGCGCCGTGGCCAGCAGCGCGAGCGCGTCCCGGACCCCATCCGCCGGACCGTCCTCGACCAGCCGGTCGAACACGATGTCGCCGTCCGTGAGCGTGCCCGTCTTGTCCAGGCAGACGACGTCGACCCGGGCCAGCACCTCCACCGCCGGGAGCTCCTGCACCAGGGTCTGCCTGCGGGCCAAGGTCACCGCGGCCACCATGAACGCCAGGCTGGTGAGCAGCACCAGCCCTTCGGGCACCATGCCGACCAGCGCCGCGACCGCGCCGGTCATCGCCTGCTGCCAGTCGTCGGTGTCGGGGCTGCGCAACTGGCTCCACAGCAGCAGCGGTCCGACCACCAGCATCATCAGCGAGATCCACCGCAGCAGCTTGTTGGTGCCCGCGACCAGCTCCGACCGCACCTGCGTGAACCGGCGAGCCTCGGCCGCGAGCCGGGTCGCGTAGGCGTCCTCGCCGACCGCCGTCGCCTGGAACCGGCCGGAGCCCGCGACCACGATCGACCCGGACCGCACGTCGTCGCCCACGGCCTTGTGCACCGGGTCGGACTCGCCGGTGAGCAGGGACTCGTCCACCTCCAGGCCGTCCGCCTCGGTGACCACGCCGTCGGCCACGACCTGGTCGCCGGTGCGCAGGCCGATCAGGTCGTCGGCCACCACCTCGCCGACCTCGACCTCCGACGTCGCGCCGTCGCGCGTCACCCGGGCGCGTGGCGCGTTGAGCACCGCCAGCCGGTCGAGGGTGCGCTTGGCGCGCAGCTCCTGGACCACGCCGATCGCCGTGTTGGCCACGACGACCAGCCCGAACAGGCCGTTCTGCCAGCGCCCGGTGGCCAGGATGACCAGGAACAACGCGGTCAGCAGCCCGTTGAACGGCGTGAAGACGTTCGCCCGGACGATCTGGCCGGTGCTGCGGCTCGTGCGGGACCGCACCGCGTTGGTCCGCCCGTCGGCGACGCGCTCCGCGACCTCCGCCGCGCTCAACCCGGCCGCGCGCACGCCGACCTCGGACATCCCGCCTCCCGGCACCATCCTCGCCCGAGGCGCGGGTTCGCGCGCGTCCGGGGGTGTTCAGGTGGTCCGGCCGCCGTTCAGAACGTGAGCAGCGTCTTGACGGCCCGGCGCTCGTCCATCGCGCGGTAGCCCTCGGCCGCCTCGTCGAGGGGCAGTGCGAGGTCGAAGACCTTGCCCGGGTCGATGCGCCGGTCCCAGATCAGGTCGATCAGCTCGGGCAGGAAGCGGCGCACCGGTGCCGGGCCGCCGTGCAGGTGCACGTGGGAGAAGAACAGCTCCAGGCCGGGCAGGGCGACGTCGTGCGTGACGCCGACGAAGCCGACGTGCCCGCCGGGGCGGGTGGACCCGATGGCCTGCATCATCGACTCCTGGGTGCCGACCGCCTCGATGACCGAGTGCGCGCCGAGCCCGCCGGTGAGGTCCTTGATCCGGGCCACGCCGTCGGCGCCGCGCTCGGTGACGATGTCGGTCGCCCCGTACTCGACCGCGAGCCGCTGGCGGGATTCGTGCCTGCTCATCGCGATGATCCGCTCGGCGCCGAGCTGCCGGGCCGCCAGCACGCCCAACAGGCCGACCGCGCCGTCACCGACCACGGCGACGGTCTTGCCCGGCCCGACCTCGGCGGCCGCGGCGGCGAACCAGCCGGTGCCCAGCACGTCGGAGGCGGCCAGCAGGCTCGGCACGAGGTCGGCGGGCGGCAGGTCCGGCGTGGCGACCAGGGTGCCGTCGGCCAGCGGCACCCGCAGCAGCTCGGCCTGCGAGCCGAGGCCGCCCATCGGCACGCGGTGCACGCACGACGACTGGTAGCCGGCCCGGCAGATCTCGCAGGTGTCGTCCGAGGCGAAGAACGAGCCGACCACGAACTGGCCGGGCCGCACGGTCCGCACCTCGTCGCCCACCTCCTCGACCACGCCGACGTACTCGTGCCCCATGGGCGTCGGGCCGTCGACGGCCTCGACCCCGCGGTAGGGCCACAGGTCGGACCCGCAGACGCAGGTCGCCGACAGCCGGATCACCGCGTCGGTGGGCGCGACGATCTTCGGGTCCTCGCGTTCCTCGACCCGGACGTCACCGGGGGCGTGCAGCACGACACCACGCACGACAGCTCTCCTCACGAAGTTCGGCAGACCGCCCACCAGTACAGGCCGTGACGTCGATCCGGGCGATCCGGGAACGGGGCGTCACCCGGACGTGGTCCGGTGGCGGGCGGTCGGTCCAGCGGTGACCAGGACACCACCGGCCCGGTGACCGGGGGATTCCCTGCCGAGGGGTGTACCGGCAGGGCACCCCTCGGCCGGGTCGCGCGGCCTACCGCGGTGGCGTGGACAATCGCCAGGAGGTCCGCGAGTTCCTCGTCTCGCGCCGGGGTGAGCGTCGAGTACTGGCCTCACGCTCACCGTCTACACCGCCGAACCCGGTTCCGCCTCGGAGGACGCGCTCCGGCTGCTCGCCTCCGGGGCCGCCTCCAAGCACCCCGCCACCACCGGCGAGCACCGGCCGTGGCCACCGCCCGGGTCGTTCGAGTTTCGGACCCCGGTGATCACGGCTAGCGTCGGTGCCATGCCGTCGACCGAGCACCCCGCGGACGACCTGGACCTGCTGGACGCCTACTGGCGTGCGGCCAACTACCTCTCCGTCGGGCAGATCTACCTGCTCGACAACCCGCTGCTGCGCGAACCCCTGCGCCCCGAGCACGTCAAGCCGCGCCTGCTCGGCCACTGGGGCACGACCCCCGGCCTCAACCTGCTGTACGCGCACATGAACCGCGCGATCCGGCAGCGCGACCTGAACGTCCTCTACGTCACCGGCCCCGGTCACGGCGGGCCGGGGCTCGTCGCGAACGCCTACCTCGAAGGCACCTACAGCGAGGTCTACTCGGGCGTCGGCGAGGACCTGGACGGCCTGCGCGCCTTGTTCCGCCAGTTCTCCTTCCCCGGCGGCATCCCCAGCCACGTCGCGCCGGAGACCCCCGGCTCGATCCACGAGGGCGGGGAGCTCGGGTACGCCCTGCTGCACGCGTACGGCGCGGTGTTCGACAACCCCGACCTGCTGGCGCTGTGCGTGGTCGGCGACGGCGAGGCGGAGACCGGGCCGCTGGCCGCGAGCTGGCACTCGAACAAGTTCCTCGACCCCGCCCGGGACGGCGTGGTGCTGCCCGTGCTGCACCTCAACGGCTACAAGATCGCCAACCCGACCGTGCTGGCCCGCATCCCGGACGACGAGCTGGCCTCCCTGCTGCGCGGCTACGGCCACACGCCGCACTTCGTCGTCGGCGACGAGCCCAAGGCCGTGCACGAGCAGCTCGCGTCCACAATGGACACCGTGCTGGACGACATCGCCGAGATGAAGCGGTCGACCCGCCGCCCGCCGTGGCCGATGATCGTGCTGCGCACCCCGAAGGGCTGGACCGGACCGCGCGAAGTGGACGGTCACCAGGTCGAGGGCACGTTCCGCGCGCACCAGGTCCCGCTCGCCGCCACCCGCACCGACGCCGGCCACCGGGCGCAGTTGGAGGAGTGGCTGCGCGGCTACCGGCCCGAGGAGCTGTTCGACGACAGCGGCAGGCTCGTGCCCGAACTGCGCGCCCTCGCGCCGACCGGCGACCGGCGGATGAGCGCCAACCCCCACGCCAACGGCGGCCGGCTGCTGCGCGACCTGCGGATGCCGGACTTCCGCGACCACGCCGTGCCGGTCGAGCGGCCCGCCGTCGAGAGCAGCGAGGCCACCAAGGCGCTCGGCGCGTTCCTGCGCGACGTCGTGCGCCGCAACCCGGACAACTTCCTGGTCATGGGCCCGGACGAGGTGGCGTCCAACCGGCTGTCGGCGCTGTTCGAGGTGACCGGCCGCAAGTGGCACGCCGACACCGCGACCGGCGACGACCACCTCGCGCCCGACGGCCGGGTGCTGGAGGTGCTGTCCGAGCACCTGTGCCAGGGCTGGCTTGAGGGCTACCTCCTCACCGGCAGGCACGGCCTGTTCACCAGCTACGAGGCGTTCATCCACATCGTGGACTCGATGCTCAACCAGCACGCCAAGTGGCTCAAGACCACCCGCAAGATCCCGTGGCGCGCGCCGCTGGCCTCGCTGAACTACCTGCTGTCCTCGCACGTGTGGCGGCAGGACCACAACGGGTTCAGCCACCAGGACCCCGGATTCCTCGACCACGTGGTGAACAAGAAGGCCGAGATCGTCCGCGTCTACCTGCCGCCGGACACCAACACGCTGCTGTCGGTCGCGGACCACTGCCTGCGCAGCCGGCACTACGTGAACGTGATCGTGGCCGGCAAGCAGCCCGCGCTGACCTACCTGGACATGCCGGACGCGATCGCGCACTGCACCCGCGGCCTGGGCATCTGGGACTGGGCCGGCACCACCGAGGGCGAGCCGGACGTGGTGCTGGCGTGCGCCGGCGACATCCCGACCCTGGAGACCCTGGCCGCCGCCAAGCTGCTGCGCGAGCACCTGCCCGACCTGAAGGTGCGGGTGGTCAACGTGGTCGACCTCATGCGCCTGCAACCGGACACCGAGCACCCGCACGGCCTGTCGGACCGGGACTTCGACGCGCTGTTCACCACGGACAAGCCGGTGGTCTTCGCGTTCCACGGCTACCCGTGGCTCATCCACCGCCTCACCTACCGCCGCGCGAACCACGAGAACCTGCACGTGCGCGGCTACAAGGAGGAGGGCACGACGACCACGCCGTTCGACATGGTGATGCTCAACGACCTGGACCGGTTCCACCTGGTCATGGACGTGATCGACCGGGTGCCGGCGCTGGGCGGCGCGGCGGCGTCGTTGCGGCAGCGCATGGCGGACGCCCGGCTCGCCGCCGTCCGGTACACCCGCGAGCACGGCGAGGACGACCCGGCGATCGCCGGCTGGACGTGGAGCTGACGTGCGGGTCCTGGTGGTCAACGCCGGCTCGTCCAGCCTGAAGCTGCGGCTGCTCGCGGCCGACGACGAGGTGGAGCGCACCGCCGACGTGGAGCCGGACCCGGAGCGGCTCGGCGAGGTGCTGGAGGACTGGCCGACCCCGGACGCCGTCGGCCACCGCGTGGTGCACGGCGGCACCCGGTTCACCGAGCCCGTCGTGCTCGACGACCTCGTGCGGCAGGCGCTGGTCGACCTGACCTCGCTCGCGCCGCTGCACCAGCCGAAGTCGTTGGCGGGGCTGGACGCGGTGCACCGGCTGCTGCCGCACGTGCCCGCCGTCGCGTGCTTCGACACCGCGTTCCACACCACCATCCCGGCGGCGGCGTCCACCTACGCCGTGCCGCGGCAGTGGCGGGAGCGGTACGCGATCCGCCGTTACGGCTTCCACGGCCTGTCCCACGCCTACTGCGCGCGGCGGGTGGCCGACCTGGTGTCGCCCGGCGTGCGGCTGGTCAGCTGCCACCTGGGCGCGGGCGCGTCCCTGACGGCGATCGCGGACGGCCGCAGCGTCGACACCACCATGGGCTTCACCCCCTTGGAGGGCCTGGTGATGGCGACCAGGTCCGGCACGGTCGACCCCGGCCTGGTGCTGTGGCTGGAGGAGCACGAGGAGCTGTCGCCGCACGAGGTGGCGACCGCCTTGGAGGAGGAGTCCGGCCTCACCGCGCTGGCGGGCACCGGCGACCTGCGGGAGATCGACGCGGCGGCGGCGGCCGGCGACCCGGACGCCGTGCTGGCGCTGGACGTCTACACGCACCGGCTGGTCGCCGGGATCGCCTCGATGGCCGCCGCGCTGGGCGGCCTGGACGTCCTCGCGTTCACCGGGGGCGTCGGCGAGAAGTCGGCCACGGTGCGCCGGCGTGCCGCGCGGCGGCTGGGTTTCCTCGGCGTCGCGATCGACCAGGAGCGCAACGACCACGTCGACGGCGACACCGACATCACCGGCCCGGACGCGAAGGCGCGGACCCTCGTCGTCACGGCACGCGAAGACCTGGAAATCGCGCACGGCACCCGTGCCGCGCTGAACGGCTGAACGGCCGGCCGCAATAGTGGGGTTTCCGCCGCACGGGGAATAGCCGCTTTCTGTTGACACTTTCCGGCGATCCGGTGTTACTTGGCTCATCGCGTCACGCGAAGGGGTTGGGGGATGCCGGATTCCGGGGGACAGTGGAGTCCTCGATTTCGCTTCGCGCTGACGGCGCTGCTGGTGGTCGTCGGCGTCGCGGTGACCATGGTGTCCACGATCCTGGTCGCGGAGGTGGACCGGTCCTGGACGGCGGGCTCGGTGACGCGCGGCGTGCTCGGCGCGGTGCTGGCGCTGCTGTCCGGCGTCTACGTCAACATCATGCTGGCGGTGATCGTCAAGCTGTGGCGCAGGCCCGAGTGGGCGAACCTGACGGTGGGCAGGCTGATCGCCACCGTCCGCGCCTGGCTCGGCGAGACGTCGAAGCGGATCGGGATCGTGCTCACCGTCGCCGCGATCGTGGCCGCCGGCATCGTCCTGAGACCGTCCCCGCCGCCCGACGTCGGGCTGGAGAAGGGCGAGCTGGTCATCATGACGGGGTTCGACGAGAGCGCGAGCGACCCGCGGACGATGCTCGTCAAGCAGTGGAACCAGCTCCACCCGGACAGCCCGGCCAGGATCGTGTCGGTGTCCGGCGAGCCCGACGCGCAGAACACGCGGATGGTCAACGACGCCAGGCCCGGCGGTGCCCACGAAGCCGACGTGTACGTGCTGGACCAGGTGTGGATGGCGCAATTCGCGAAAGAGCGCTACATCCGCGACCTCGACCGGGCGACGCTGACCGGACTGGACGATTTCGTGCCCAAGGTGCTGGCGACCTGCGTGTACGGCGAGAAGCTGTGGGGGCTGCCGCTCAACACCGACTTCGGCCTGCTGTACTACCGCACCGACCTGCCGGCCGCAGCCAAGCCGCCGCTGAAGTGGGAGCAGTACTTCGGGGCCGAGGCCGCCGCCGCAGCCGCCGCCACGCCCCAGGTCGAGGCGGCGAACGCGGCGGCGCTCGCGAACGAGGAAGTCCTCACCGTCACGGCGCTGGAGGCCATGTGGGCGGCGGGCGGCAAGGCGTTCGACGAGAACGGCGGCGTCGCCCAGAACGAGGACAAGACCTCCGTGGAGCTCGGCGCGAACGACGTGGTCGGCCTGGAGAAGCTGGCGGCTGCGGCCTACGACGACGACGTCGTCACCCGGGAGGCGCGGTCGACCACCGACGACACCGCGGTCCGCACGTTCGGCGACGGCCGCACCCTGTACATGCGCAACTGGCCGGTCGCCCGGATCGGGTTGCGCGACCGGGTCGAGTTCGCCGTCGCCGCGCCGCCCACCGCGAGCGTGCTCGGCGGGCAGAACCTGGCGATCAGGGCGGAGACCGGCAGGCCGCGGGCCGCGCAGGCGTTGGTCGAGTTCCTGACCAGCCCGTCGAGCCAGCTGATCCTGTCCGAGATCGGCGGTTTCGCGCCGACCAGGAACTCCGCCTACGACAACGCCAGGCGCCCCGAGATGCAGGAACTGCGCACCGCCCTGAACAACGCCCGCCTCCGTCCCGTCCACCCGCACTACGTCGAGTTCAGCCGGGTCTTCCGGGAGGGCGTCGCCGAGGCGGTCAACGACCGGAGCGGCCACCTGAAGCCGGAAACCCTCCAGCGGCTGGCGAAGATCCTCAACAGCTGACCCGGCGGAGCTGCTGCTGTGACCGGGAGCGTTCGCCGGGGTCGGCCCGATCAGTCCGGCCGTGCCGCTTCCCACCTCCAGGTGGTGGGGCGGGGGAGGCCGTCGAGTTCTCCGCGACCGGTGCACCAGAGGAGTACCCGGGTGGGATCTCCGGGCGGGGCGTCGGGGAGGAGCCGGTCGAGCACGGCCGCGCTCGGTGCTGCCGGCGGCAGCCAGTCCACGGACAGCCCTTGCGCGATGTCGTAGGTGTGCAGCAGGGTTTCCGCGACGCCCATCGCCGCGAACCCTCCGGGGTCGCACGGGCCCCAGTGCCAGGCCCTCAGGGTCGGGGTGGCTGTGGCCAGGGCGCTGCTGAGCAGTCCGCCACAGGCGGCGACGACCTGGAGCACCTCGGCCGGCGGCGCAGTGGGGCGAACGGTCAGGTCGAGGGGGAGGTAGGCGTCCGCGGGCTGTGCCGCCACCTGCCCCGCGTAGGCCAGCAGGTCGTGGGCCACGTGGGTCGCGGTGTGCCGGCAGGTCCACTCGAGCGACCCCGCCGGCACCGTCCAGTCCTCGGCGGTGTGGGGGCCGAGCACCCGCAGCATCTCCGCCACGGCGGCGTCGACGTCCTGGTGGTCCATGCGGAGCTCCTCGCGGTCCGTGTCGTGGGCTGTGCCGGTTGCCGATCCTCCACGCCCGGCGGCACCCGGTGAAGCGGCACTAGCGCGGTGTGATGCCGTTCAGGACGGTGGACACCAGGGCGTCCACGAGGTCCGGTGGCACGGTGGGAGGCTCGGTCAGGCCCCGGTAGACGCGGGGGAGGACCAGTTCGTGGCAGGCGCCCACGACGAGCGTGGCCACGGCGTCCGGGTCGGTGTCCGGGGCGATGCGGCCACGCTCGCGCTCGCCGCGCAGGTAGTCGGCCAGGGCCTGGTGCAGGCCCCGGCCGTCGGCCATCGGGTTGGGCAGGGCGTCGAACCGGGCGAACACCGCCGGTTGGCCGACCAGGCCGGCGAACGCGGGCAGGAACGCGGTGTGCGCGGCCAGCGCGTGCGTGACGAAGGCGTGCAGGTTCTCCGCCACCGTGCCGGTGGTGTCCGGGCGGCCCAGGCGCCGCTCCACGTCGCGGACGTGCTGGTGCAGGGCCAGCGCGAGCAGTTCCTCCTTGTCCGCGAAGTGGTTGTAGAGCACGCCGACCGCGACGTCCGCCGCACGGGCGATGTCGCGGACCGTGAGGCCGGCCGTGCCCCGTTCGGCGATCAGGCGCGAGGCCGCGGCGATCAGGTGATCGCGCAGGCTCACGTCGCCGTCACGCAGTGCTGCTGCTCGTCGCGGTGCCATCGTGCTGCATCGTAGGAGGTGGGGGTCGCGGCCGTGCGTCACGCCCTCGCGGTGACCAGCCGGGCGGTGCCGCGCAGCCGCACCGCGTCACCGTCGGCGTACGGGGTCAACGCCTCGGCCACCGCGTCCCGGATCTTGTCCACAGTGGACGGTGACGCGTCACGCAGGGCGAACCGCACCGGGCCCCAGCCCATGATGAACGCGGTGGCGTCGGCCACGTCACGCCCCCACACCTGGTCCGCCTCCACCGCCTCGGCCGTGACGTCGGTGAAGCCCGCGCCGGTGAGCACCCGGTCGACCACGGCCGGGTCGGACAACGACAGCGGCCCGGTGGACGTGCCGAGCGGGTTGCCGCCGAGCACCGCGAACACGTCGGCCAGGTCGCCGAGGTCCCGCATCGACAGGAACGCCAGCCGGCCGCCGGGTCGCAGCGCGCCGCGGATGTTGGCGAACGCCGCGACCGGGTCGGCGAAGAACATGATCCCGAACCGGCTGACCGCCACGTCGAACGCGTGTGGCGGGAACGGGAACACCTGCGCGTCGCCCCGCACGTACGTCAGGTTCGGCACGCCCACCGCGGCCATCCGCGCGCGGGACAGCATCGGGGCGGACAGGTCGACGCCCGTCACGTGCGCCGCGCGGCGGGCCGCCAGCCACGCGATCCGGCCGTTGCCGCAGCCGACGTCGAGCACCCGGTGGTGGGCCTCGATCGCGGCCGCGTCGAGCAGCATGTCGTTGAAACCGCTGTTCACGGCGTCGTAGCGGTCCTGGTTCTCGGCCCAGTGCTTGCCCTCGTACCCGTTCCACGCCTCGGCCTGGTGGGTGTTGACGATCTCCGGCACGGTGCTGCCCCCTCGGTGGTGAACGCTTGTTCATGAACGACTGTTCATCACAGGTCGGGTGTTGTCAAGGCGCGGCTGCCGGCTATCGTCGCGACCATGACCGTGGTCCGCTCGCTGGTCCTGTTCGCGCTGGCCGCGTTCGCCGAGATCGGGGGCGCGTGGCTGGTCTGGCAGGGCGTGCGCGAGCACCGCGGCCTGCTGTGGATCGGCGCGGGGGTGGCGGCGCTCGGCCTCTACGGGTTCGTGGCGACGTTGCAGCCCGATGCGCAGTTCGGCCGCATCCTCGCCGCGTACGGCGGGGTGTTCGTGGCCGGGTCGCTCGCCTGGGGAGTGGTGGTGGACCGGTTCCGGCCCGACCGGTGGGACTACGTCGGCGCGGCGATCTGCCTGGTCGGCGTGGCCGTGATCATGTACGCGCCGCGGCCGTGAAGGTCCCCGAGGCGCTCAGCATGCGGTGGTGTGGTCGGCGGCCGTCGTGGTCACCCGGAGAAAGTCGGCCGTGGCGTCACGCCGGTGGCGGGTTGCCGCGCGGGCGGAGGCGGCCCATCGGCAGTGGCGGGGCGGGGAGGCGGTCGCCGGGGTAGCCGTCGACGCGGCCGAAGCGGTCCGACTCGGCCTGCCACTGGTCGCGGTAGTGGGCGATCTCGTCGTGGCTGCGGCCGACGAAGTTCCACCACATGACCAGGTCCTCGCCCAGCGGTTCGCCGCCCAGCAGGACCACGCGGGCCGGCTCGCCGGTCGGGTTGGCCAGGTGCAGCGCGGTCGCGCCCAGGCCGAGGTAGCCGAGCGTGCCTCGGGCCAGGGCCGTGCCGCCCAGCTCCACCGCGCCCACGTCGACCAGCACGCCGTGCTCGAACGCGGGGTCGACGTCCAGCTCCAGCCGCGCGCCCGGCTCCAGCACGAGCTCCGCGCCCAGCAACGGCGTGAACGTGCGCACCGGCGACGTCCGACCGGCGAGCGTGCCGAGGAAGACCCGGGCGGAAGCGCCGTCCAGCGCCACCGCCTCCGGCGCGTGGTGCTGGAAGTCGCGCGGCGCGTCCCGGTGCGCGTCGGGCAGCGCGATCCACAGCTGCACGCCGTGCAGCACGGTCGTCTCCGGGGTCGACACCTCGGAGTGGCAGATGCCGTGCCCGGCCGTCATCAGGTTCAGCTCGCCCGGCCGCACGAGCGCGTGCACGCCCAGGCTGTCGCGGTGCTCGATCTCGCCGCTGAACAGCCAGCTCGCGGTCTGGAGACCGGTGTGCGGGTGCGGCGCCACGTCCATGCCCCCGCTGAGCGACACGTCGTCGGGCCCGTAGTGGTCGGCGAAGCACCACGCGCCGATCATGGACCGCGACCGCTGCGGCAACGTGCGCCGCACCGACATCGCCCGCGGCCCGCCCAGCGGGACGTCGCGGGGGTCGAGCACCTCGACCGCCGCGACGCCGGACGCGCTCTGGCAGATCAGCTCGGACGGGTGGGTCTCCACGTTGCTCATCGCGACCCCGTTCGGACGGTCATCGGACCATCCTAGAGCCGCTGGTACTCCTCCCACGTCCGCTTGGGCGTCACCGCCGGCCCGTCGTCCGCGCCGCGGTCGGCCAGCCCGTTGAAGCCCAGGTAGTAGTCGCCTGCCTGGTTGCGCGCGCCGGTGGACAGGTCCGGGTCGGCCAGCGCGATCGCGTGGATGTGGTAGTCGAAGCCTTGGGCGGGCGTGCGGACCCAGGCCGCGAACCCGACCTGCCGCAGCACCCGGGCGACGGTCGTGCGGGTGGTCGCGGTCATGCCCGACACCGAGATGTCCAGCGCGCCGCCGCCGTCGTGGGTGCCGGCCGAACCGGGCACGCCGCCGGGGTTGTACGAGCCCTGCGTGATGCCCAACGAGCGGCCGAGCAGCCGTTCCGCCTCGACCAGCATGGCCTTCGTGCGGGTGTTCATCAACGCGCTGTGGTAGGTCACCCGGCTGCCCGCGGACACCACGCGCGTGACCGTGTACGTCGGCTCGCCCAGCAGCCGCAACGACGTCGGCCCGGGCATCCCGGACGCGTCTAGCCCGGTGTAGCCGAGCGAGCGCTGGTAGGCCGCGTAGGCGTCGATCGTGCGGGTGCCGAAGTGCCCGTCGACGTAGGTCGGGTCCAGCAGCCCCTTCGCCGAGAGCGCCTGCTCCACCAGCCGCACGCTGTCGCCGCTGCCCGGCGTGATCGCCGAGTCGGCCCGGCGCGGGTCGATCTGCGCGGCCTTGAGCACGGCTTCCATGTCGACCACGGGCAGCGCGAGGGCCTGCGGCGCGGCGGCCGCGGGCACCGCCACCCCGGTCAGACCGACCAACCCGACCAGCGCACCGACCACTGCGACTCTGACGTTGACCACGTCCACCTCCGGTCGACCTCCGACGGAACGCCAGCCAGTGAAGCGTGCAGCGGCACTTCTTGGCAACAGTCGCCCGTAGTTGGTTGGATATTGACGGGGCGAGCCGCGCTTCGTGCGGCACGGGGTCGTGGAGTAGACTTCGGCGGGTTGGGGCACGAGCTGTCGGCACGAGGCCGGCGCGGTCCCCGATCCAGTCCGGCCGCCTTCCAGGGCCGGGGACGGGAGCACCGGCTTGTCGCCGGACCATCCGTTCACATCATCTACCCCTATGGCCCGCAGGTGCGCCGGACCGATCCACCACGTTTCCGACGCGCGTGGTGCGGCCCTGCCGGCAGGGGAGGCGGGGTCGTCATGACGCAGACCAGACCTGGTCGATCACAGGGTGCCGCGGTCGGTTTCGCCGACGCGCGCGCCGCGGCCGACAGGGCCGAGACAGTCCAGCGCAACCAGGCCGCCCGCACCGTCGCGGACAACTCGGTCGACGCCAACGACTGCCGCGAGCTGCTGCTGATGCTCGGCCTGCCCGACCCGGCGGAGGACGACTCCCCGGTGGGCACGCGCAACGAGCGGGCGCAGGCCCAGCGCGCCGCCGAGCACCGCGTGCCCGACTACTCGTACCAGGACGCGCAGGCCGCGTCCTACCAGGCAGGAGCACGCGAATGACGCAGGGGACCGTCAAGTGGTTCAGCGGTGCCAAGGGCTTCGGCTTCATCACCCCCGAGGGTGGCGGCGCCGACCTGTTCCTGCACCACTCGCAGATCCGGGACTACGACCACCGCGGCCTCGCCGACAACCAGGCGGTCCGCTACGAGGTCGGCGAGGGCGCCAAGGGCCCGCAGGCCGTCTCGGTCCAACTGGTCTGACGCGGGCGGCGGCCGGCGGCACCGCCCGCCGGCCACGCCGGGGTCACGCGGGCCCGCGCAGTGCCTCGCGCACCGCGGTCCGCGTGCGGGCGGCCGTGTCCTGCACGGTCTCGCCGACGGTGACCGCGACGGTCGCCCAGCCGCGGTCGCGCGCCATCTCCTTGAGCACGCCCAACCCGCGGCTCTGGTAGTCCACGAAGCTGGCCCGGTCCAGGCCGCCGTACCCGGCGTGCAGGCCGAGCTCGGTGGGGCGGAAGTCGGCCCGGCGGTCGAACACCGCGGCCACGTCGGCGTCCAGCAGGACGACGTGGTCCGGCTCGCGCACGCCCGCGAACACCGTCTCCAGGTCGTCGTGCCGGAAGCCCTGGCCGAGCAGCTTCGACCAGAACTTGTAGTACCAGCCGTCCACCACCACGTCGTGCCCGCTGTCGAGCACCGGGCCGAGCACGCAGGTGGAGTGCGCGGCGAACCAGGACGCCTGCAACGTCACCCAGAACGCGGGCTCCAGGTCGCGCGAGTCCCCGCTGTGCCACAGCATCCGGGCCAGGTGCCCCATCAGCGTGGCCGCGAACGGCGACGTGCCCGACGTGGCCCGGCGGGAGACGAACACGAGGCCGGAGGGCTCCCGGTCCGGCGAAGCCAGCCACTGCTCGTAGGTCAGGTCGGCGACCCGGCCGGCGAGCGTCGTCTTGCCGACGCCGTCGATGCCCTCCAGGGCCACGAACCGGCCCGTCACGACACCGCTTCCCCGCGCACCCGGCCCACCACCGCCCGCCGGCCGAACACCGACACCGCCTCGTCCAGCCGGTCCGCGGGCACGGTGAACGCGTACGCCGCGTCGGCGACCGGCGCGTCGACCTCCACTCCGCACCCGGACTGCTCCGCGACCACCGCGACGAGCCGGTCGACCCCGCCCGCCGCGCCCGCCGTCAGCAGGCCGCGCCGCGCGCACTCCAGCACCGCGTCCACCTCGGCGCCGCCCGCGACCACGACCGCGTCACCCGGCCGCACCGGTCCGCGCCCGACCAGCCGGTCCGCCGGTCCCGCGCCCCACGCCGAGCCGACGAGCCCGAACGGCCCGGTGCGCACGCGGCCCTCCGTCAGCGCCGCCCCGTAGTCCGCCAGCCGGGCGCGCAGGCCGTGCCGGATCCACTCCAACGCCTCCGCCGGCGCGTCCTTCGGCAGTGTCACGTCCACCACGCACCCCGTCGGCCGCACCCCGGCCACCACGACGTCCGCGCACGCCGCGTCCGCCGCCTGCCGCCCGCGATCCTCGAACTCCTCCCGCGTCAGCGGCACCGCGTCCTCCGGCGCGCGGACCACCGCGAGCACCACGGACGAGCCACCGACATCGACCACCACGCGATTCCCGGGAGCCTCCTCGGCCGGCTCGACCCGTTCCACCACCCCGGCGTCCACCATGTCCCGGAACGCCGACGTCACCCGCTCGACCGGCACGCCGACCCGCTCGCACAGCCCGGTGAACGTGCTGCGGCCGTCCAGCGCGGTCCACAGCCACGTCGACCCGGACGGCACCGTCACCGTGCCCGCGGGGCCCTTGAGCGCCAGCTTCCCGGCCACCCGCCGCACCCGCACGTCCAACCGCCGCCGCCACACCGAGCCCAGCACGTCAGCCATGCAGATCGACCTCCGCCATGACGGCCCTGGTGTCGGCCACGACCCGGCGCACCCAGCGCTGCGCGCCCAGCGCGGGCAGGTCCGCCGTGGTCTGCACCTCCCAGAACCGCTCGTAGTCCAGCTCCACCGGTTTCGCGTCACGCATCGCGCGGGCCCGCCACTTCGGGTTGCGGCTGAAGCACCGCCGGCCCGCCAGCAGCCCGTCCACGGTCCGCAGGAACGCCTCCCGGGCCGAGATCACCGCGCTGTCGACGTCACCCACCTCCAACTGCCCCAGGCAGTCCTCGGCGAACGAGTCGGCGTAGGTGAAGTGCTCCTGGATCGTCATGAACCGGTGCGCCGAGCGGTCCAGCCGCTCCTGGACCTCGCGCAACCGCGGCTCGCCGGTGACCACCAGGGCGTGCGCGAGGCGTTCCAGCAGCAGCCAGTCGCGGATCGGCACCGAGTCGATGAAGTCGCCGCGCCTGGCCACGTCCCACGACACCTTGTCGAACAGCGCGGTCAGCTTGTCCTCGGAGATGGCGTGGATGTCGACCATCGGCCGGTCCTCCGTCGCCTGCACCACCACCGACGCGTCACGCGGCGCGCCCAGCACGTAGGCGTCCACGTCGCTGCCCGGGTTGCTCCAGCCCCGCGCGATCGACCCGCCGATGAAGACGCAGTAGCCCTCCAGCCCCTCCTCGCGGACGACGTCCGCCACCCACTCCCAGCTCACGACGCCGCCCCGACCAGGCTCGGCCGCAGCACCAGGTACCCGGTCTCCACGCACAGGTCCAGGTACTCCGCGACCTCGTCGAGCTCGATCCCGGCGGCCTCGACCAGCTCCACCACCGTCCGCGTGCCGTCGACCGCGCGCAGGAACCGCACCCACCCGGGCGCCAGCGCCTCGTCCACGGTGTGCGTCACCGCCAGGTCCTTGATCAGCAGCCAGGTGCCGTCGGCCTCGTCGCGCGCGAACCGGGCGCCGGGTCCGAACGCGATCACCGACGACGGCCGCACCTCGACCCCGCCCAGCGCCTCGTCCACCGCGTCCCGGTCGGCCTCGACGGACTTCGCCAGCAGCGTCACCTGCTCGGGCCGGAACGGTTCCCGCCCACCGCGCGCCAGCACGTCCAGCAGCCCCAGGTTCACCACCCGCAACGGGATCTGCGGGTGCAGCGGCGACCGGCCCGCCTTCAGCGCGGCCACCGTGCGGCGCAGCGCGTCACCATCGACGTACTCGGCCATCCGCGGCCCGGCCAGCGCCTCCTCGACCAGCGCCATCCCGTCCCGGGCCAGCGCGTCCACCACGAGCCGGTGCGCGAAGTGGGCCGTGCGGCCGTTGAAGAACGGCTTCTTCTCCCGCCGCACCACCGGCTCCGGCAGCACGTCCAGCACGGCTTCCCGCGCCATCCGCTTGTCCCACAACAGTTGCTCGCGCAGCGACAGCGGCACGCTGGTGGACAGGTCGACCAGCCTGCGGTCCAGGAACGGTACCCGCGCCTCGACGCCGCTGCCCGCCGCGTTGCGGTCCTCGTGCCAGCAGTTGTACTGCTGCACGTCACGCCACTTCCACTTCAGGAAGTCGGCGTAGGAGTCGACACCGCGCGGATCGTCGGCCAGCGCGGGCAGCGTGAGCAGCAGCGGCGCCTTCTGCGTCAGCCACGGCGCGAACTCCGGCCGCACCACCCGGGCCACCGCCAGCCGGTCGAGGTTGGCCTCGAACCGCGCCCAGCCGCCGCCCATCGACAGCAGGTCGGAGTAGCCGCCGTTGAACTCGTCCGCGCCCGAGCCGAGCAGCGTCGCCTTCATCCCCGGCCGCAACGCCTTCGCCACCCGGTACAGGCTGTACTTGTAGTACTGCTCCGGACCCGTCAGCGGCGTCTCCATCAGCCACAGCAGGCCTTTCCAGTCCTCCGGCGACGGCACCGCGTCCGAGGGCAGCGCGGCGACCGTGTTCGGGATGCCCAGGTGCTCCGCGACCTGCCGCGCGTGGCCGACGTCGCCGTTGAGGACGGTGGCCTGGGTCGCGACGGTGAACGTGTGCAGGGGCTGGCCGAGCTTCGCCGCGATGGCCGCGATGGCGGCCGAGTCGACGCCGCCGCTGAGGAACAGCCCCAGCTCCACCTCGGCCATCAGCGAGTCCTCGACCGAGCTCCACAGCAGTTCCCGGTACCGGGTGACGTACTCGGCGGCGCTGGGTGCGTCGGCCTCGGCCAGCGGGCCGCCCGGCTGCCAGTACCGGTGCACGTCGGTGCGGCCGGTGGCGAGGTCGATCGTGACGACCGTGCCGCCCGCGACCTTGTGGATGCCGCGGAACCAGGTGTTGACCTCGCCGGTGCTCATCGCGGAGAAGTTGCTCAGGCCCTGCTCGGCGAGCCCGCCGACCCAGTCGACCTCGCGTGGCACGCCCGGGTGGTCGAACAGCACCTTGATCTCGGAGCCGAACACCACCTGGTCGCCCGCGAACGCGTAGAACATCGGCTTGCAGGCGAACGGGTCCGTGGCCAGCACCAGCCGGTTGCGGCGCTTGTCGTGCAGCGCCAGCGCGAAGATGCCGCGCACGCCGTCCACGAAGTCCAGCCCGTGCTCCTCGTACAGCCCGATCAGGACCTCGCAGTCGGACTTCGTGCGCGGCCGGAAGCCGGGGAGCGTCCGCTCGAGCTCCTTGTGGTTGTACACCTCGCCGTTGGCGATCAGCACGACCTGCTCGTCCGGGCCGACCAGCGGCTGGTTGCCGCTGTCCACGCCGACCAGCGACAGCCGGGTGAACGCCAGGGACACCACGTCGTCCAGGCGCAGGTTCACGTCGTCGGGGCCACGGTGCTCCACCGTGGCGAGCATGCGTTCCAGCAACGGCCTGGTCGTGCGCGGCAGGCTGGACCCACCCAGCGCGGCGACGCCACCCAGTCCACACATGGCGAATCCTCTCCGGAGGGTGTCGGTGGGCGGCACCGGACTCGTGCGCCGGTGCCGCCCGACGGGTCACGCGACGACGGCGAAGAGCGCCTCGACGTCGACGACCTCCTCGGTCTTGGTCGGCTGCATGTGGTTCACCCCCTTCTCGGGTCGGCTGCTCCCGGCCGTCACGCGCGCGGCCGGCGGTTCTCGGTCCCGGCGGTTCCCGTGCCGGGTCAGGCGGCGTGCAGCCCCGCGTCCTCGAACGCGTGCCGCACCCGGGTGTCGGCCAGGGCGCCGGCGGCCTCGAACGCCCGCACGGCGGACCCCGCGACCCGCGCCCGCTGCTCCGCCACCCGTTCGTTCTCCATGGTCTCGGCCACGACGAGCGCGGCCTCGTCCTCGTCCAGCCCGGCCTCGACGAGGTCGGCCGCGACGGGGCCGGGGTCCGGGCGCAGGAAGAGGTCGATCAGCGCCGGCACCAGCGCGCCCACCTCGACGCGGTCCTCGGCCGACATCGCCGACCACACCTCGGCCAGCACGGCCGAGAAGTACCGGTGGTGCCTGGCCTCGTCCGACGCGTGGTCGCGCACCGCGTCGCGCAGGCCCGGCGGCGCTTCGCGGGCCCGCGGCAACTGCGACAGCGTCCCGGTGATCAACGTCTCCGACACGGCCACGAACACCAGTTCCAGCAACGCGGTCCGGCGGCGCGGCGCGGCGTCCACCAGCTCCGCGAACGCGACCGCGAACCCCGGCGGCTGCCGGCGCTCCGCCACGCCGGACCGCTCCTCGGACTGCATCAGCAGGTCCGTCGCCACCAGCGCGTGGTAGGCCTCGTCGGTGTAGACGCGCATCGCGTCCAGCTTCATCCGCGGCGGCAGGTCCAGCCCGTAGCCGTGCGACGCCAGCGCCAGCGCCACCGGGTTGACGTACTTCGTCTCCAGCTCGATGGTGAAGCGCAGGTACCGGTGCAAGTGTCGCAATTGGACGGTCGCGAAACCCTGCGCGGGCAGGCGCCGCACCAGCGGGTGGCCCGCGACCGCCATCAACTCGCTCGGGAAGTACTGCCCGTCGTCGGCCGCCACGAGCCGACGCGGCGTGCGCCGCACCGAGGCCCGGTCGTCCCACCGGTCGAAGGGCGACCGGTAGTCGACGGCTCCCTCCCCGTCGTGGCGCAGCAACTCGGCCAGCGGGCACGTGCTCAACGCCGTGCAGCCGAGGAACATGCCGACCGAGCCGCACATGTCAGGCCGCCGACGCGACGGAGATCGGGAAAGTCCTCTTAGCACAGTCCATGCCATCCCCCTGTCGGCGAAGCGTCCCCAAGCGCCCGCCGGCTCACCGTGCCACAAGAACCCCTTCCGGGCAACGACTTCCCGCGACCGCACCGCGCCGCTTCGGTATTCCACACCGCTTGTCCCGAATAGATCCGCAATCGATTGAAATTTCCGCCCCCGCAGGCGCTATGGTCCGACGGTATGCGCGTGCACGAGCCGGAGGAGAAGCGGGAGGCGTCCCGCCGGTTCTGGCGTTGGTGGAGCGCGTTGACCGTCAGCTCGGCGGGTGACGCGGTCACCACCGTGGCGCTGCCGCTCGTCGCGGTCACCGCGCTGGGCGCGTCCACCTTCGAGGCCAGCCTGGTGGTGGCGGCCCGGTTCGCCGCGTGGGCGTTGGTCGGCCTGCCCGCGGGCGTCGTGGTCGAGCGCTTCCCGTTGCGGCAGACGCAGATCGCGATGGACCTGGTGCGGGCGCTGGTGCTGGCGTCGGTCCCGGTCGCCGCCCTGCTGGACGCGCTGACGCTGCCGCACGTGGTGGCGGTGTCGGCCGCGGTCGGCTTCGCCGGCGTGTTCTTCGACATCGCCAACGCGTCGTTCCTGCCGTCGATCGTGCCCGAGGCGGAGCTGACCGCCCGCAACAGCGTGACGTCCAGCTCCATCGCGGCGACGCAGCTCGGCGGCCCGGCCGCGGGCGGCGTGCTCATCCAGGCCGTCGGCGCCGTCGCCGCCGTCGTGGTCGACGTCGTCAGCTACGCGGTCTCGGCCGTCCTGCTGGCCGGCCTGCCGTCACCGCCACCGCGCCCGCGTCCCACCGAGGGCCGCGGGTCGCTCTGGCGGATGATCGCCGTCGGCCTCCGTTACGTGGCCGGCCACCCGGTGATGCGGCCGTCCGTCCTCGCCGCCACGGTGGTCAACCTCGGCGCGGGCGGCATCCTCGCCCTCACCGCGCCTTACCTGGTGAACACGCTGGGCCTCGGCCCCGAGTGGGTCGGCTTCGCCCTCGCCGCCGAGGGCGCGGGCAGCCTCGCCGGCGCCGCCCTCGCGCCCGTCACGGCACGCTGGTGGGGCAGCGCCCGCACCACCGTGGTCGTCGCCCTGTTCGGCGCGGTGACCGTGCTGCTGATGCCGTTGGCCGGCAGTGGCTGGCGGGTGGCGCTGTTCCTCGTCGGCAACGGGCTGTTCGCCGGCGCGGTCGTGCTCAACAGCGTGCTGTGGCGCACGCACCGCCAGACCGTCACGCCGCCGGACCTCCTGCCGCGCGTCCTCGCGACCGTCCGCTTCGTCTCGTGGAGCGCGTTCCCGGTCGGCTCGCTCGCCGCCGGTGGCGTGGCGACGCTGGTGGGCAACCACGCCGCGCTCTGGCTGTCCTGCGCGGTCGTGTGCTTGATGCCGGTGGTCCTCCTCGTGAGCCGGGTGCGGACCCTGCACGACCTCGTGGACGATCGACCTCACTCGACCGGGTGAGTTGTCAGGCCCGGCGCATCAACCGCACCGCGCCACGGGTAGCCCACACCTTGGAGTGTCCACGAGGGACACCCGGAGGAGGTTCGAGCGCAGATGGGCATCGGCGACAAGTTCGACGAGTTGAAGGACAAGGCCAAGGACGCACTCGGCCAGCACGGCGACAAGGCTGACGAGGGCATCGACAAGGCCGGCCAGTTCGTCGACGAACGGACCGGTGGGCAGCACTCCGAGCACATCCAGACGGGGACCGACAAGGCCAAGGAAGGTCTGGACCGATTCCGCGAGCAGCAGTAGCACCCCGGCGTGATCAAGGGCCGTCTCCGTGATCGGGGGCGGCCCTTCCTCGGGGGTACCTGTTCTCGCGGCCGTGAACGCGGATTCCCGGCCGGTCCCCGCCCGCTCAGCCGTCGAGCTCGGCCCACACGACCTTGCCGTCGGCGGTCGGCTCGGTGCCCCAGGACCGGCTCAGCGCCGCCACGATGATCAGCCCGCGCCCCCGTGCCGAGTCGAGCTGCACGGGTCTGGGCTGGGGCGGCGCGGACGACTGGTCGGCCACCTCGATCCGCAACCCGGACTCGGTCCGCGTCACGGTCAGGCCCACCGGCCCGGTCGCGTGGTCCACCGCGTTGGACACCAGTTCGGTCACCACCAGGGCGGCGTCGTCCGCGGTGTCGGCCGACAGCCCCCACGCCGCCGCCGCGTCACCCACCACCTGCCTGGCCCGCGCCGATGCGCCCGCCGAAGCGGGCAGCGTCACGGCCACCGGCGCCGCTGGCTCGTTGCGCACATCCGCTCCCCGTTGATCGGCCGTCACCGCATCGTCGCACATCCTCCGCACGCGCCACCGGCCGGTCGCGCCGACCGGTGTCCTGGCGGCGCTCGGCGGCAGGTCGGTGATCGGCGCGCGTGACGGGGTGTCGGCACGACGCCCCTCCGGTGGCTAGGCTCGGGCCCCATGGAGTTGCAGGTGCGCAGTGAGGTGCGAGGCGGCTGGACGGTCGTCGCCGTGTCGGGCGAACTGGACGCCGACACGGTCCCCGTGCTGTCCGACCGCCTTGAGGAGAGCAGGGGCGACCGCCTGGTGGTTGACCTGAGCGGCGTGCCGTTCATGGACACGACGGGTCTGTCCCTCATGCTCGACTGGCACCGCAGACTGGACGGCGCGGGCGGCCAGTTCCGGCTGGCGTCGATGCAGCCCTCCGTGCACAAGCTGTTCCGGCTGACCGAGCTGACCGAGGTCATGCACATCCACGACACCGTGGAATCGGCCACCACGACCCGGTGATCCCCGAGACGTTCCGCAACTCGCCCATACCGCGCGACCCGCGCTGGCTGGCCGCCCTCCCGGCCGCGATCGAACAGCGCCTGGAGGCCTGGGACCTGCGCCCGGACGGCCCGGCCACGCACGGCTCGCACGCGCTGGTCATCCCGGTGACCCGCGACGGCACGCCGCTGGTCCTGCGCGTGAACGCGCCCAGCGAGGACGTGACCGCGCACATCGAGGCCCTGCGCTTCTGGGACGGCCGGGGCACCGTCCGGCTGGTCGACGCCGACGCGTACGCCGGCGCGATGCTGCTGGAACGCCTGGACCGGCACCGCAGCGCCCTCGACCTGCCCTCCGAGGAGGCCATGGCGGTACTGGGCGTGATGGCGCGGCGACTGGCCGTGCCCGCACCGCCGACCGCGCGCTCCACCGCCGACCTGGCCCTGGCGCGCGCCGAGAGCCTGGAGGCCGACTGGGTGCGCCAGGGCGGGCCGTTCGACCGGGCGTTCCTGCGCGCGGGGGAGGAGGCGGTGGAGACGCTGGTCACCACCCGGTCCGCGCTCGCGGTCAACGGCGACCTGCACTCGGCGCAGGTCCTGGCGGGCGCGCGGGAGCCGTGGCTGACGGTCGACCCGATCCTGCTGCGCGGCGACATCGCCTACGACCTGGCGAGGGTGCTGTGGACCAGGCTGGACGAGATGCCCGACCCCGCCGCGATCGCCGAGCACCTGGACATCGTGGCGGACGCCGCCTCCCTGGACCGCGATCACGCCCGGAACTGGGTGGTCTTCCGCGCGGTCGACTACTGGCTGTGGGGCTTGGACGCCGGTCTGACCGAGGACCCCCTCCGCTGCCACCGCCTGGTGACCGCCCTGTCCTGACCTGCCGCCGCGCCGGTGAAAATCACTGTCCGGGCGGCGCGGCGGGGTGGTAGACACCCGACGTGGAATACACCTTGGCGTTCCCCGACCTGCTGCGGCTGATCGACGAGCGGTCGGCCGCGTTCCGGGCCGCGGTCGCCGCCGCACCCGACCTCGACGCGCGGGTGCCGACCTGCCCCGACTGGACGCTGCTCGAGTTGGCGCAGCACATGGGCGACAGCCGCCGCCGCTGGGCCGCCATCGTCGCCGCCGGGCCCGACGCCGCTCCTCCGCCCAAGTCCGCGCCCGAGGGCGCGCCGACCGCGCCCCGGGACCGCGACGCGCTGGAGAAGTGGTCCGCCGCGGCCACGGACGAGCTGCTGGACGCGTTGCGCGAGGTCGGTCCGGATCGCGCCTGCTGGACGTGGTGGAGCGGTTCGCAGTCGCCGCGGACCACCGGGGCGGTCGCCCGGCACCAGCTCCACGAGATCGCGGTGCACACCTACGACGCCCAGCTCACCGCGGGCGCCGCGCGGCCGCTACCGGACGAGGTGGCGCTCGACGGCGCGGACGAGTTCCTGCACACCTGCTGCGCGACGACGTCACCGTGGCCGCACGAGCCCGCCGTCCTCGACTACCGCGTCGCCGAGGGCCGCTCCTGGCGGCTGCACCTCTCGGCCGACGGCGCACGGGCGACCCGCCGCCCCGACGACGACGGCGTGGCCGACCTCACCGGCCGGGCCACCGCGAGCGACCTGGTCCTGTCCATGTTCGGCCGCATCCCGGTCGACGACCTCGACCTCGAGGGCGACCGGCGCGTCCTGCACCGGCTCGTGGCCTGGGAGCCGGAGGTCTAGGACGGCACCCGGCTCAGTCCTGCTCGACCCCCAGGTAGAACGCGATCAGCCGCAACAGGTGCTCGGTGTCCACCGGCTTGGTCACGTAGTCGGTGGCGCCCGAGGCCAGCGACTTCTCCCGGTCGCCCTTCATCGCCTTCGCCGTCACCGCGATCACCGGCAGGTCGGCGTACCGCGACATGGCCCGGATCGCGGCCATCGTGGCGTTGCCGTCCAGCTCCGGCATCATGATGTCCATCAGCACCAGCGTGACGTCGTCGTACTGCTCCAGCGCCCGCACGCCGGTGATGCCGTTGTCCGCGTAGATGACCTGCAACCCGTGCAGCTCCAGCACGCTGGTCAGCGCGAACACGTTGCGCAGGTCGTCGTCGACGATCAGGACCTTCTCGCCGTGGAACCGCATCGGCGCGGGCGGCAGCTCGGACGGCGCCACGACCGACTGGGTGGCGTCGTCGGCGGGCGTCAGCAGCTCCGGCACGGCCTCCGGCTCCGTCACGACCGGCGGCACGAGGCCCTGCTCGCCCAGCGGCAGGTAGAGCGTGAACGTCGACCCGACGCCCGGCTCGGACCGCACGTCCAGCCGGCCGTCCAGCAGCGCGGCCAGCTCCCGGCTGATCGACAGGCCGAGCCCCGTGCCGCCGTACTTGCGCGACGTCGTGCCGTCCGCCTGCTGGAACGCCTCGAAGATCACCGACAGCTTGTCGGACGGGATGCCGATGCCGGTGTCCTGCACGTCGAACGCCACCGAGCCCTCGACCACCCGGATCCGCAGCTTGATCTCGCCGTCGTGGGTGAACTTGACCGCGTTGGACAGCAGGTTGCGCAGGATCTGCTGCAACCGGTGCTCGTCGGTGTGCAGGGTGGACGGCACGTCCGGCTCCACCGCGACCTCGAACGCCAGCCCCTTCTCGGCGGCCAGCGGCGTGGTCATCGCCTCGACGTACCGCACCACGTCGGACACCCGCACCGGGTCGGTCTGCACCTGCATGTGACCGGCCTCGACCTTGGTCAGGTCCAGGATGTCGTCGATCAGCTGCAACAGGTCCGTGCCCGACGAGTGGATGGTCTTGGCGAACTCCACCTGCTTCGGGTTCAGGTTCCCGTCCAGGTTGTCGGCCAGCAGCTTCGCCAGGATCAGCAGGCTGTTCAACGGCGTGCGCAGCTCGTGCGACATGTTCGCCATGAACTCCGACTTGTACTTCGACGCCGACGACAGCTGCCGCGCCCGGGCCTCCAGCTCGACCGAGCCCGCCCGCAGTTCCTCGGTCAGCCGCTGCGACTCCACCAGCAGGCTGTCCGTCCGGGCGTTGGCGAGCATCGTGTTCAGGTTGACGCCGATGTTCTCCTTGAGCTGGTCCAGCAGGTCCAGGTGCACCTCGGTGAACTCGCCGAAGGACCCCAGCTCGATCACGCCGAGCGTCTCGCCCTGGAACACGACCGGCAGGATCACGAGGTTCGCAGGCGGCGCCGCGCCCAGCCCCGACCCGACCTCGATGTACCCCGGCGGCACGTCGGTGACCAGCAGCGTCTTCTTCTCCACCGCGACCTGCCCGATCAACGACTCGCCGCGCACGAACCGGGTGGGCCGCCCGCCGCGCGGCACGTACCCGTAGGACGCCGTCAGGTCCAAGGCGTTGGACTCGGGGTCGACCAGGAAGAACGCGCCGTGCTGCGCCGACACCAGCGGCGTCAGCTCGCTGATGACCAGCGACGCCATGGCGTTGAGGTCGCGGTGGCCCTGCATCTGGCCGGACAGCCGGGCCAGGTTCGTCTTCAACCAGTCCTGCTCCTGGTTGGCGCGGGTGGACGCCCTCAGGTTGCCGATCATCCGGTTGATGTTGTCCTTGAGGTCGGCGACCTCGCCGGACGCGTCCACGGTGATCTGCCGGGTGAGGTCGCCCGCAGTCACCGCCGTGGCCACCACGGCGATCGCGCGCACCTGCCGGGTCAGGTTCCCGGCCAGCTCGTTCACGTTCTCGGTCAGCCGCTTCCAGGTGCCCGAGACGCCTTCCACCTCGGCCTGGCCGCCCAGCTTGCCCTCGGTGCCGACCTCGCGGGCGACGCGGGTGACCTCCTGGGCGAACGAGGAGAGCTGGTCGACCATCGTGTTGATGGTGGTCTTCAGCTCCAGGATCTCGCCGCGCGCGTCGACGTCGATCTTCTTCGACAGGTCGCCCAGCGCCACCGCCGTCGTGACCTGGGCGATGTTGCGCACCTGCGAGGTCAGGTTGTTGGCCATGAAGTTGACGTTCTCGGTGAGGTCCTTCCAGGTGCCTGCCACGTTCGGCACCCGGGCCTGACCGCCCAGGATGCCCTCGGTGCCGACCTCGCGGGACACGCGCGTGACCTCGTCGGCGAACGCCCGCAGCGTGTCGACCATGCCGTTGATGGTGTCGGCCAGCGCCGCGACCTCGCCCTTCGCCTCGACCGCGATCTTCTTGGACAGGTCGCCGCCCGCGACCGCGGTCGCCACCGCCGCGATGGACCTGACCTGCGTGGACAGGTTGTCGGCCATCACGTTGACGTTGTCGGTGAGGTCCTTCCACGTGCCGGCGACACCGGGCACCCGCGCCTGGCCGCCCAGGCGTCCGTCGGTGCCGACCTCTCGCGCCACGCGGGTGACTTCGTCGGCGAACGAGGAGAGCTGGTCGACCATGGTGTTGATGGTCGACTTGAGTTCGAGGATCTCGCCGCGCGCGTCGACGGTGATCTTCTGGGACAGGTCGCCGCCCGCCACCGCCGTCGTGACCTGGGCGATCGACCGGACCTGCGCGGTCAGGTTGTTGGCCATGAAGTTGACGGAGTCGGTGAGGTCGCGCCAGGTCCCGGCGACGCCGGGGACCTGGGCTTGGCCGCCCAGGCGTCCGTCGGTGCCGACCTCGCGGGCGACGCGGGTGACTTCGTCGGCGAACGAGGAGAGCTGGTCGACCATCGTGTTGATGGTGTCCTTCAGCTCCAGGATCTCGCCGCGCGCGTTCACCGTGATCTTCTGGGACAGGTCGCCCCGCGCGACCGCCGTCGCGACCTGGGCGATGTTGCGGACCTGGGAGGTGAGGTTGCCGGCCATGAAGTTGACGGAGTCGGTGAGGTCGCGCCAGGTCCCGGCGACGCCCGGCACCTGGGCTTGACCGCCCAGCCGCCCGTCGCTGCCGACCTCCCGGGCCACGCGCGTGACCTCGGCCGCGAACGACGACAACTGGTCGACCATGGTGTTGATCGTGGTCTTGAGCTGGAGGATCTCGCCGCGCGCGTCCACGTCGATCTTCTGGGACAGGTCGCCCTGCGCGACCGCCGTGGTGACCTGGGCGATGTTGCGGACCTGGGAGGTGAGGTTGCCGGCCATGAAGTTGACCGAGTCGGTGAGGTCGCGCCAGGTCCCGGCGACGCCCGGCACCTGGGCTTGACCGCCGAGCCGTCCGTCGGTGCCGACCTCTCGGGCCACGCGGGTGACTTCGTCGGCGAACGAGGAGAGCTGGTCGACCATGGTGTTGATGGTCGACTTGAGTTCGAGGATCTCGCCGCGCGCGTCGACGGTGATCTTCTGCGACAGGTCGCCCTGGGCCACCGCCGTGGCGACCTGGGCGATGTTGCGGACCTGGGACGTCAGGTTGTTCGCCATGAAGTTGACGTTGTCGGTGAGGTCGCGCCAGGTGCCGCCGACGCCGGGGACCTGGGCTTGGCCGCCCAGGCGTCCGTCGGTGCCGACCTCGCGGGCGACGCGGGTGACTTCGTCGGCGAACGAGGAGAGCTGGTCGACCATCGTGTTGACGGTGTCCTTCAGCTCCAGCATCTCGCCCGCCACCGTGACGGTGATCTTCTGCGTGAGGTCGCCCTGGGCCACCGCCGTGGCCACCTGCGCGATGTCACGCACCTGCTTGGTCAGGTTGTCGGACATGAAGTTGACCGAGTCGGTCAGGTCTTTCCAGGTGCCCGCCACCCCCGGCACGACCGCCGTGCCGCCCAGCCGGCCGTCGGTGCCGATCTCGCGCGCCACCCGGGTGACCTCGCCCGCGAACGTCCGCAGCGTCGCCGTCATCGAGTTGAAGCTCTCGACCAGCGCCGCCACCTCGCCCCGCGCGTCGACCACGATCTCCTGGGACAGGTCGCCCTCGGCGACCGCGGCGAGCACGCGGCTCAGCTCGGCGGTCGGCCGGGTCAGGTCCTCGACCAGGCCGTTCACCGCGTCCGCGGCGGTCGCCCAGCCGCCCGTGGCGGTGCTCGGCGCGAGCCGCTCGCCCAATCTGCCCTCCTGGCCGACCGACTGGCGCACCCGCACCAGCTCGCCGACCAGCCACTGGTTGCGCTCCGCGATCTCGTTGAAGGCCTCGGCCAGCTCGGCCGTCACCCCGTCGCGCGGCACGACGAGGCGACGGCGGAAGTTGCCGTCCTTCATCTCGCGCATCGCGGTCAGCAGGCGGGCCAGGGTCACGTCCGTGTCGTCCTGGGCGGTCGTCACACGAGCCTCCGATGTCAGCGGAACTGCGCCAAGCCTGCCACTGTTGGAGGCAACTTGTCCGATAGGTTGGGTCGACCCGACACACAGGAGCCGTGATGGCCCAGGGCTACCGGCAAGGCGCCGACACGGGCCTCGACCTCGACGCGTGGCGTCGCGTGGTCGACGGCTTCCACGAGGCCGTGGTCGTGCTGGACCCGGAAGGCGTCGTCCGGTTGGTCAACTCTCTCGCATCGGCGCTGGTCCCGCAGGCCAGGACGGGCTCGGTGCTGCCGGACGGCCCGGCGCGGGCCGCGAACCTGGGCCGGCGCCAGGACCTCGGCGGCGGGTGGGTCGCGTGGTACCGGGGCGTGGACGACTACCTGGACGACGTGGCGCACCGCGTGGCGTCGTCGCCGGAACGCGCGGACGCGCTGCGGGCCGTGGTCGAGCTCGCGCCCGCCGAGCACACCGTGCTGGTGATGCCCGGCGTCCGGAGCCGTCTCGAATGGTGGCGGCGCACGCCCGCCGGCGACGTGGCCGTGGCGCGCACCACGCGGCAGGTCGCCGGCACCGCGCCCGGCCTCACGGCCGTCCTCGAACGCCTGGTCGACCACGCCGAGCTCACCGAGCTGGGCGACGGCCCGTGGGGCGCGTCCGGGGTGGGCGTGGCCGTGCCGCTCACCGACGGCGGCGCGCTCGTGTGCTTCGGCGGCACGTGGACCGTCGACCTGCTCAAGCGGTACGCGGCCCGGGCCTCCGCGGCGGTCGAGACCAGCACCCGGCTGGGCGAGCAGCAGCGGACGGTGGAGGCGCTGCGGGCGAACCTGCTGCCCACGCCCCTGCCGGAGGTGCCGGGCGTGCGGCTGGCCAGCGTCTACGAGCCCGCGCACCGGCGGGTGCTGATCGGCGGCGACTTCTACGACATCCACCCGCGTGAGGACGGCAGCGCCGCGTTCGTGCTCGGCGACGTGGCCGGCAACGGGCTGGAGGCCGCCGCGCACAGCGGCCGGGTGCGGCAGAGCCTGCACGCCCTGCTGGTGGTCGAGCAGCGGCCCGCCCAGCTGCTGCACCTGCTCAACGCCGCGCTGCGGGCCGCGGGCAGCCGCCTGTTCACCACGCTCGTGGTCGGCACGATGGTGCCCGTGCAGTCCGGCGGGCTGCGGCTGACCCTGGCCGCCGGCGGCCACCCCGCGCCGCTCGTGCTGCGCGCCGACGGGCGGGTGGACGAGGTGGCCGTGCACGGCGGGATCGTCGGCGTGCTGCCGGAGGTGCGGTTCAACCAGACGACCGTCGCGCTCGCGCCGGGGGAGACGCTGCTGCTCTACAGCGACGGGCTGACCGAGGCGCGCAAGCACGGCGACCGGCAGGAGCTGTTCGGCGACGTGCGGCTGAAGGCGGCGCTGGCCGACTGCGCGGGCCTGTCGGCCGGCGCGGTGTCCGACCACCTGCGGCGGGTCGTGTTCGACTGGATGGGCCCGGCCGAGCACGACGACGTGACCCTCCTGGTGCTCCAGGCGGCGAGCTAGGGCCGGATCGCGGTCTTCCGGCGGCTTGTCCGTGGCTACGATCGGGTGGCGTGAGACCACCCCTCGACGAGGTCGCGCACGCGCACCGCCGACTGCTGCGGGCGATCGCGGAGCTGACCGACGCCCAGGTCGCGGAACCGTCGTCGCTGCCGGGGTGGACGCGGGGCCACGTGCTGGCGCACCTCGCCGACGCCGCCCGCGCCCGCAGCCGTTTCGTGGAGCACGCGTCGCGCGGTGAGCGCGTCGAGCTGTGGGAGCCGGGCGAGCGGGACGCGATCATCGAGGCCACCGCGTCGCGGAGCGCGGACGAGCACCGTGCCGCGACCGCCGAGCAGTCGGCCCGGTTGGAGCGGGCGTGGGCGGGTGTCGCGGACTGGTCCGTCGTCCCCGCGGTCGACGACCCGTTGCCCGCCGTGTTCACCCGCTGGCGCGAGGTGTGGATCCACTCGGTGGACCTCGACCTCGGGGTGCGGCCCGCCGAGTGGAGCGCGGAGTTCGCCGTGCACACGATCGGCGTGCTGCTGCCGCGGCTGCCCGAGGGGGTGGCGCTGCGGGCGACGGACGTGCCGCGGACGTGGGGCACGGGCGCGGAGGTGGTCGGCGGGGTGCGCGACCTGGCTGCCTGGCTCGCCGGCCGGGCGCCCGACGAGCCGCCCGCGTCCGCCGCGCCGTTGCCGGAGCTCGGGCCGTGGCCGGCGTACCCGGCGCGTCGTCAGGACCTGCCGGACTGATCCGGTGCCGCCCGCAACGCCGGCCCGGTGCCGACGACCGGCACGAGGGCCGCGGTGCGGAGGCGGACCGGGAGCAGGGTGACGGCAGACTGCGCTGGAGTGTCCGGAGTGGACAGTGAGGGTTCGGCGGTGACGGGGACGATCCGGCGGGCCCGTCCGGCGGTCAGGGGGTCCGGGCTTCCGGTGAGTGGAAGATCCCGTTGACCCCGCTCCGGCGCGATCCCTAGCGTTCGCCCACGTTCCGGAGAGATCGCCGGGCAGCTCGTCCCGCAGTCACCGCACGAAGTCGCCGGTTCCGGCCGTGCGCAAACGGAGGTCGGAGTGGCCACCATCGCGCCCCTCGCGGAGGCCGTCGCACACGTCGTGCGCGACGGCGACACCGTGGCGTTCGAGGGGTTCACGCACCTGATCCCGTTCGCCGCCGGGCACGAGGTGATCCGGCAGGGCAGGCGTGACCTGACCCTGGTCCGGATGACGCCCGACGTGCTGTACGACCAGCTCATCGGCGCGGGCTGCGCGCGCAAGCTGGTGTTCTCGTGGGGCGGCAACCCCGGTGTCGGCTCGCTGCACCGGTTCCGCGACGCGGTGCAGCACGGCTGGCCCCGGCCGCTGGAGCTGGAGGAGCACAGCCACGCGGGCATGGCGAACCGGTACGTCGCGGCGGCGTCCGGGCTGCCGTTCGCGGTGCTGCGCGGCTACACCGGCACCGACCTGCCCGCCCAGACCGCCAACATCGCGTCGGTGACCTGCCCGTTCACCGGCGAGGTGCTGACCGCGGTGGCCGCCCTGCGACTGGACGCCGCCGTCGTGCACGCCCAGCGCGCCGACCGGCACGGCAACGTGCAGCTGTGGGGCATCACCGGCGTGCAGAAGGAGGCGGTGCTGGCCGCGACCCGCTCGCTGGTCACCGTCGAGGAGGTCGTGGACGAGCTGGAGCCGCGGCCGGGCGCGGTGGTGCTGCCGTCCTGGGTGGTGGACTACGTGTCGGAGGCACCGGGCGGCGCGCACCCGTCCTACGCGCACGACTACTCCGTGCGGGACAACGACTTCTACGTGGCGTGGGACCGGATCAGCCGGGACCGGGACGAGTTCGCGCGGTGGTTGGAGAACCTGTCGTGACCTACAGCTCCGACGAGATGATGACGGTCGCGGCGGCACGGGCGTTGCGCGACGGCGCGGTGTGCTTCGTCGGCATCGGGCTGCCCAGCACCGCGGCCAACCTCGCCCGCCGCACGCACGCGCCGAACCTGGTGCTGGTCTACGAGTCCGGCACGATCGGCGCGAAACCGGACCGGCTGCCGCTGTCGATCGGCGACGGCGTGCTGGCCGACACGGCGGTCAGCGTGGTCGGCGTGCCGGAGATCTTCAACTACTGGCTGCAACCCGGCCGGATCGACGTCGGCTTCCTCGGCGCGGCCCAGCTGGACCGGTTCGGCAACATCAACACCACCGTGATCGGCGGCGACTACCGCAACCCCGGCGTGCGGCTGCCCGGCGCGGGCGGCGCGCCCGAGATCGCCGCGTCGTGCCGCGAGGTCGTCGTGGTGGTGCGGCAGACCAGGCGGGCGTTCGTGGAGCGGGTCGACTTCGTGACGTCGTTCGGCTTCGGGTCCGGGCCGGGTGAGCGGGAGGCGCTGGGCCTGGCCGGCGCCGGACCGCGACTGGTGATCACCGACCTGGGCGTGCTGCGGCCCGACCCGCGCACCCGCGAGCTGGTCCTGACCGCGTTGCACCCCGGTGTCGACCTGGCGACCGCGCGCGAGCGCACCGGCTGGGACCTGGCGGTCGCCGACGACCTGGGCCGCGGCGAGCCGCCCACCGGGCACGAACTCGCCGTGCTCCGCGAGCTGACCCGCTGACCCCGCTGACCCGCTGACCCCGCGAGCCCACCCGCCGGACAATGCCCCCTCGGCACGACGAACAGGAGACCCCGGTGCCGATCCACACCTATCGGCCGGACACCGCGTCGCACCCGCCCGTGAGCTTCCCCGAGTACCGGTCCAACGTGCTGCGCGCGCCGCACCGGCCGCTGGTGCTGCTGCCGCAGCGACTGGGCGAGATCACCGGCCCGCTGCTCGGCGAGGACCGCGTCGGCCCGAACGACAACGACCTCACCCTCGGCCACGACGGCGAGCCGCAGGGCCAGCGCATCATCGTCTCCGGCCGCGTGCTCGACGGCGACGGCCGGCCTGTCGCCGGCACCCTGCTGGAGGTCTGGCAGGCCAACGCGGCCGGCCGGTACCGGCACGACGCCGATCGCCACCCCGCCCCGCTGGACCCGCACTTCACCGGCGTCGGCCGCACGATCACCGACGCCGAGGGCCGCTACTCGTTCACCACGATCCACCCCGGCGCGTACCCGTGGCGCAACCACGACAACGCCTGGCGGCCCGCGCACATCCACTTCTCGCTGTTCGGCACCGCGTTCACCCAGCGGCTGATCACCCAGATGTACTTCCCGGGCGACCCGCTGTTCGCGCAGGACCCGATCTTCAACTCGGTCCGCGACCCGAAGGCCCGCGAGGCGATGGTGGCCCGGTTCGACCTGGGCACGACCGTGCCCGAGTGGGCGCTGGGCTACCGGTGGGACATCGTGCTGCGGGGCAAGAACCCCACGCCGCTGGACGAGGATGATGACGATGAGTGAGCTCCGGACGACCCCGTCGCAGACCGTCGGCCCGTTCTTCTCGTTCGGCCTGGTCTGGGAGGACGGCCCGTTCGTGGTGCCCGAGGGCACGCCGGGGGCGTTCCGGATCGGCGGCACGGTGTACGACGGCGCGGGCGCGCCGGTGCCCGACGCGGTGGTCGAGACCTGGCAGGCCGACCCCGACGGCCGCTTCGACCACCCCGACGACCCGCGCGGCGCGGTGCGCTGGAAGGATTTCCGCGGCTTCGGCCGCAGCGCCACGGACCCCGAGGGGCGGTACTCGCTGCTGACCGTCAAACCGGGCCCGCTGCCGGCGACCACCGGCGGCGCGGCGTCGGACGGCCGGCAGGCACCCCACCTCGACGTGTCGGTGTTCAGCCGGGGCATGCTGGTGCGACTGGTCACGCGGATCTACTTCCCCGACGAGGAGGCCAACGCCACCGACCCGGTGCTCACCTCGATCGACCCGACCAGGCGGGCCACGCTCGTCGCGGCGAGCGAGCCGCCGGGGTACCGCTTCGACATCCACCTGCAAGGGGAGCATGAAACCGTCTTCTTCGACCTCTGAGCACGGCGGCAGGTCGGCCGGGCCGCGCGAGCCGGGCACCCGCTCGCTGTGGGGCACGCTGTTCACCGACCCGGACGTGGACGACGAGACCTGCGACCGGGCCTGGTTGCGGGCCATGCTCGACTTCGAGCGCGCGTTGGCGATCGTGCAGGCCAGGGCGGGCATCGTGTCCGCGGAGGCGGCCCGGATGGTGGTCACGGCCATCGACGTCGGCAACTACGACCCGGTCGCGCTCGGCGAGGGGGCGCTCACCTCGGGCACGCCGGTCGTGCCGCTGGTCCGGGCGATCGGCGCGCACGTCACCGCGGAGGGTCGTGCGGCCGTGCACAACGGCGCGACCAGCCAGGACGTGCTGGACACGGCGTTGTCGCTGGTCGCGTTCCGGGCGCTCGGGCCGATCCTGGCCGGACTGCGCGGCGTGGCCGCCGAGTGCGAACGGCTGGCCCAGCGGCACCGCGACACGCTGATCGCCGGCCGCACGCTGGCCCAGCACGCGCTGCCGACCACGTTCGGGCTCAAGTGCGCCGGGTGGCTCGTCGCGGTGGACGAGGCCGAGGCCGCGCTGGCCCGGGTGCGCACGCAGCGGCTGGCCGTGCAGTTCGGGGGCGCGGCGGGCACGCTGGCCGCCCTCGGCTCGGGCGGCGACCTGACCGGGCAGCTGGCCGCCGAGCTGGGCCTGGCCGCGCCGGTCATCCCGTGGCACACCAACCGGACCAGGGTGGCGGAGCTGGCGTGCGCGCTGGGCGAGGTGTCCGGTGTGCTGGCCAAGATCGCGCAGGACGTGGTGCTGCTCGCGCAGACCGAGGTCGCCGAGGTCGCCGAGGCCGACGGCGGCACGTCGTCGGCGATGCCGCACAAGCACAACCCGGTGCGCGCGGTGCTGGTGACCGCCTGCGCCCGCCGCGTGCCGGGACTGGTGGCCACGGTGCTGTCGTCGATGGCGCAGGAGCACGAGCGCGCGGCCGGCGCGTGGCACAGCGAGTGGCAGACCGTCACCGATCTGCTGCGGCTGGTCGGCGGCGCGGTGCGCGGCACCCGTGAGCTGCTGTCGCGGCTGCGGGTCGACCCGGAGCGGATGCGCCGCAACCTCGACCTGACCGGCGGGCTGCTGATGGCCGAGAACGTGGCCGTGCGGCTGGCCGACCGCATCGGCCGGTCCGAGGCGCACGACCTGGTCGGCGAGGTGTGCCGGACCGCGGTGGCGGCCGGGCAGTCGCTGCGCGACGCGCTGCTGGCCGACCTGCGGATCGGGTTGTCGGAGCAGGAGATAGACGAAGCGCTCGACCCGGCCGGGTACACCGGCGGCGCGGGCGAGTTCACCGACCGCGCCCTCGCGGCGCACCGGGGGAGGAGCCGACCGTGAAGCCGCACTACGAGTTGAGCGGGCCGCAGGACGCGCCGGTCGTCGTCCTGGGCAACTCGCTCGGCACCACGACCGCGTTGTGGGACCGTCAGCTGCCGGTGCTGCACCGGCGGTTCCGGGTGCTGCGCTACGACCACCGCGGTCACGGCGGCTCCGGTGGGGCGACCGGGCCGTACCGGATCGACGACCTGGCCGACGACGTGCTGGAGCTGCTGGACGCGCTGGGCCTGGCGCGCGTGTCGTACTGCGGCGTGTCGATGGGCGGCATGGTCGGCATGTGGCTGGCCGGGCACGCGCCGGAGCGGATCGAGCGGCTGGTGCTGTGCTGCACGACCGCCGGGTTCCCCTCGGCGCAGCCGTGGCTGGAGCGTGCGGCGGCCGTGCGGGAGTCCGGCACCGGTTCCCTCTCGCCCGCCGCGGCGGCCCGCTGGTTCACCCCGGCGTTCCGCTCGAGCTCGCCCGAGGTGGTGGCCGCCTTCGAGGCTGATCTGTCCTCTGTGGACGACGAGGGTTACGCGGGGTGCTGCGAGGCGTTGGCGGCGATGGACCTGCGGTCCGTGCTGCCGGTGATCGAGGCGCCGACGGCGGTGGTCGCGGGCGCGTCCGACGAGGCCACGCCGCCGGACTGCGGCCGTTTCATCGCCGACTCGGTGCCGGGCGCGACGTTCCACGTGGTGCCGGGGGCTCACCTGGCGAACGTGGAGTCGGCCGACGAGGTGTCGGCGATCCTGGAGGCGCACCTGTGAGCCACGAGGACGGCATGCGCGTGCGGCGGGAGGTGCTGGGGGACGAGCACGTGGACCGGGCGGTCGCGGGCACCGACGCGTTCACCGCCGACTTCCAGGACTTCATCACCCGTTACGCGTGGGGTGAGGTGTGGAGCAGGCCGGGACTCGACCGGCGCGCCCGGTCCTGCGTCACGCTGGCCACCCTGGCGGCCCTCGGGCACGAGCACGAACTGGCGATGCACGTCCGCGCGGCCCTGCGCAACGGGGTGACGGCGGAGGAGATCAAGGAAGTGCTGCTGCACGTGGGGATCTACGCGGGCCTCCCCGCCGCGAACCGGGCGTTCGCGGTGGCCCAGCCGATCCTGGCGGCGGAGTGAGGCGGGCGGGAACCGCGCGGCGGCGCCGCCCACCGCGGGGGAGGGCGGCGCCGCGGGCGTGCCGCGTCACTGGTTGCGGACCTCGGACTTCAGCTGTTGGCCCGACTCGCGGGCGTGCCGCGTCACTGGTTGCGGACCTCGGACTTCAGCTGTTGGCCCGACTCGCGGGCGTGCTGGCCGACTTCCTGGGCCGAGCCCTTCGCCTGCTCGACGGTCGTCTGGGTGGCCTCCTGGGCGACCTGCTTGACCTGGTCGGCCGCGTCGCCGACGACGGTGCTCGCTTCGTCCTTCAGCTTCTGCGCGGACTCGGTGAGCGCTTCCTTCACCGGTTCGACGGCGCCGCCGGCGCGTTCGCTGAGCTGCCGCACGGCGTCCTGCTCCGCCCGCGTCGCCGGGATCAGCGTCGCGACCAGCGCGCCCGCGCCGAACGCGATCAGCCCGGCCGCGAGCGGGTTGCCGCGGGCCTGCCGGCGGGCCTGCTCGGGTGCCTGCTGGACGGCGTGCGCGGCCTCCTGCGCCTTCTCGCCGACGGTGGACGCGGCCTGCTGCGCCTTGTCGCCGACGGTCGAAGCGGCGTCCTGCGCGCGCTCGCCGACCGTGGACGCCATGCCCGTCGTCCGGTCCTGCAGCGTCGAGGCGGTCTCCGGAACCGTGCCCATGACTCGCTCCTTCAACGTGCTCATGCGGTGCCGGACCCGGTCCACCCGGCGCTGTGCGATGTTGCGCGGCCGGGTGTGGTCCACGATCCGGTTGGCGTCCGCCACCAGCTCCGCGCGGGTCCGGTCGATGTCGTGCCTTATTTGGTCGGGTGACGGGCCCATTCCGCGTCCTCCTTCAAGGTCTCGATGGTGCGCTCCGGCTTGGGGTTCACCTTGCGCAGCCGCGTGCGGCCCGCGGAGAACAGGACGAACCCGGCGATCGCCCACAGCACGGCCACGACGAGCGTCGCCCAGCCCAGCCCCATGAACGTGGCCAGGCCGAACGCCAGCGCCAGGCTGAGCAGCACGGCGGTCATGTAACCGGCGAACCCGGCCGCCCCGAGCATCCCGGCCGCCTTGCCCGCCTTGGTGGCCTCTTGTCTGATCTCGGCCTTGGCCAGTTCGAGCTCCTGGCGCATCAGGCGCGAGAGGTCCTCGGCCAGGTCGCCGACGAGCTGGCCCAGGGAGGCCTGGTCGCCTGCGGGGACGGCGCCGGTCGGCGGCATCGCGTCGGTCGGCGGCACCGAACCGGGCGGCACGGCACCGGTCGGGGGCACGCGGCTCTCCGGGACCCGGCCGCCCGCGCCCGTCATCCGGGTCTCAGCGCTGGACATACGGCGATCCCTCCGGCTGGTACGGGGTGCGGGGCGACGGCGTCGGGTGGTCCGCCGGGATCTGCGGCGCCAACGTGCCGTACTCGGACGGCATCGGCGACGGCGACGACGGCGTCGAGGTCGGTGTCGAGGTCGGGCTCGGCACGGCCGTCGGCGTGGTCACGGGCGTGGTCGGCGTCTGGTCGGTGTACCCGTGCAGCGGCTGCCGGGGCTGCGACTGGTCGGACCCGCTCAAGCTCTTCGCGGCCCGGGCGACCAGGAAACCGGCCACCGCCGCGCCGATCAGGAACGTCCCCGGCTTGCGCCGCGCGAAGTCCTGCGCCGAGTCCAGCAGGCCGCGCGCACCCCGTTCGTCCAGGTAGCGCGCCGCCTGCCGACCGGCGTCGGAGACCTGGCGCAACGCGCCCGCGGTCAGCGAATCGGGACCCGACCCGTCGGCCATCGTGCCCAGCTCGTCGGCGATCCGGTCGATCTGCCGCGACACCCGCCGCGCCTGCTCCTCGGCCTCGGACGCGACCCGTTCACGCATGTCGTGCACCACGTGCTTGGCCTGGCCCGTCGCCTCGTGGGCCACCTGTCCGACCTGCTCACGCGCGGTCGAACGCACCTCTCCGGCGGCCTGCCTGGCGTGCTGCGCCACGGCGGTGCCCTCCTGCCCGGCGGTCTCGCGGACCGCACCCACCTGGTTCTCGTCCACGACTCTGACTCCTCAAGGTCGGCGTGCTCTCGCCTACCGACCTACCCCCGTTGCGGACGGCTAACCTCCTTCGCAACGACAACCAGCTCCGGTGCACGCGCTGTGCCCGAACGGTGACGGCGAATAGTCGGAAAATGTGCGACGACCCTGCGGCCGAGGTTCGGCCGCAGGGTCGTGATCGATTTTCAGGATATGGTTAGAAGGAGAAAACCGTGCCGGTCTCCTGCTCCATCACGCACCGGTTCGGGAATTCGTGGACGTACCGCACGGGCTCACCGCGCCACGAGCCGAACGCCACCGCCGTCACCGGCCGGTAGTCGAACGTGCACAGCTGCGGCTCGGTACCGGCCAACTGCGTGAAGTCACCGCCGGCGGCTGCGATCTCGCCGCACGCCGCCTGCGCCGCCTGGTGGTCACCCGCAGCCGGATCGCAGGTCAGACGGGTGCTCTGGACACCGGTCTCCTCCGAGTGGACCGCCAGCACGAGATCGGTCTCCGGTGGCGCGGCGGACGCCGTGCCGGTGCTGAGCAGCGGGGCGGCCAGCAGGCCGGATGCGAACAAGGACGCCATGAGGGTTCGTGTTCGTCGCATGGGACCGGGGTGACCCGATGCGGTCCGCGCTATTCATTCGGATTCGCATCTCACCGGTATGTCGTAATCTGTTAATTCACATTTCCAAACCAGGTCGAATTGCTCACCAGGTCGGTCGGGCGCCGATCCCGCCGTCGACTACCAGGTCGTTTCCGGTGATCCACGAGGCCATCGGCGAGGCGAGGAAAACGCAGGCGTCACCAACGTCCTCGGGCCGGCCGAGCCGGGTCAGCGGTGCGGCGCGCGTCCACCGGTCGACCCCGTCGGGCCAGTCGTCGGCCAGCCCGGGGCGGTCGATCAGGCCGGGGGAGACGGTGTTGACGCGGAGGCCGCGCGGCCCGTACTCCAGCGCGGCCGACCGCGCGTGCATGATCAGCGCGGCCTTCGAGGCGCTGTAGTGCGCGTGCCCGGCGGCGGGGTGCGTGCCCTCGACGGAGGCGATGTGGGTGACCGAACCGCCGGGAGGCAGCACCTCGGCGGCGGCCTGCGTGCAGCAGAACGCGCTGGTGACGTTCGCGTCCAGCACCGCGCGCCACTGCGCGGCCGTCATGTCCGCGAGGTCCTGCACCGGCTGCACGCCCGCGTTGTTCACGACCGCGTCCAGCCGACCGCCCCACTCGGCCGCCTCGCGCACCAGCCGACGGCACTGGTCGGGGTCGGTGAGGTCGGCCCGCGCCGCGGTAGCCCGCCCACCGGCCGCGGTGATGTCGGCGACCAGCGCGGTCACGTCGCTGCGCCGAGTGTGCGCCACCACCGCCGCGCCCGCCTGCGCGAACCGCATCGCGATCCCGTGCCCGACGAGCCCTCCGGCCCCGGTGACGAGCGCGACGGTGCCCGCGAGAAGTCCTGTCACGGGCACGGAGGGTAGTGGTGCGTGTGGCTTCAGACCGGCACGAGGGGGCTGTGGGGTTCGGCGGGGAGCTCGACGCGGATCTCGTCGCCGGGGCGGATCCGGCCGCCGACCAGGACGATCGACATGATGCCCGCCTTGCGGACGACGTTGCCGTGCTCGTCGCGGCCCACGACCTCCTTGAGCAGACCCGTTCGGAACGCCTCGATCTGGGGGCACGGGTTGCGCAGGCCCGTCACCTCGACCACGGCGTGCGGGCCGAGGTGCAGGCGGGTGCCGGTCGGGAGCGAGAGCAGGTCGACGCCGCGCGTGGTGACGTTCTCGCCCAGTTGGCCCGGGGCTACCCGGTAGCCGGAGGCGTTCAGCTCGTCGTGCAGTTCGGCGTGCATCAGGTGGACCTGGCGCAGGTTCGGCTGCGTGGGGTCGCGCTTCACGCGGGACCGGTGCTTGACCGTGACGCCCTGGTGGACGTCGCCCTCGACGCCGAGTCCGGCGAGGAGGGTGATCGAGTCCTGGTTGGGCTTGGTGAACGTGTACTCCCCGCTCCGGCTCACGGCCGTGATCGTCCCCATGGGACCGACCCTACCGAAGTAAGACTTTCGACCGCTGCGGCGATATGAGTAGTGCACACCTTTCTGGGGACGACGGTGAAGATCATGGATGACGGGTTGAACGACCGGGCAAGGGCGCTGCTGCGGGCGATCGCGGCCGGACGGGCCGAGGTGACGCGGAGCAGCGAGCCGGATCTGAAGGTCGACGGGCTGTTGTGCTGCGACCAGGTCGCGGCGCGGGAGCTGGCGCACGCCGGGTTCGTCCGTCCGGCGCAGCGGGACGCGGGTGGCGTGTGGGTGCGGGCGGAGTTGACGGCCGCGGGGCGGGCGGTGCTGGCCTGAGGGTCGGTCAGGCTCCGGTCCGGTGGGCGTCGAGGTAGGGGCGGAGCAGCCGGTCGAGCAGGGCCAGCACCGACGCGCTGCCGCTCGTCGCGATGTCCTGGGACGCCCGCAGGATCGCCGCGTTGACCAGCTCGGCCATCCGCTCGGGCTCGGCTTCGCCGAGCAGGCGCAAGGAGTCGACGAGCGGTTCGCGCAGCCGGGTGTGGAGTTGCGAGCTGTGCTCCTGGAGCACCGCCGGGTCCATCACGGTCCGGAGCGCCTTGGCCACCGCCTGCTCTGGCCCCGAGAACAGCTCCACGTTGGCCTCCACGTACGCCCACACGCGGTCCGCCGGGGTGCGCGCCGCCGCGACGTGGTCGAGCACCCGGGCGGTCCACGCGGGGAAGACGTCGGCGACCACCGCCTCCAGCAACGCCTCCCGCGAGGGGAAGTACTGGTACACACTCGACCTGGCCAGGCCGATGCGCGCGCCGGCGGCGGCCAGCGACGGCGCTTCGCCGGTCTCGGCGAGCAGCGCCCGCGCCGCGTCCAGGATCGCCCGCCGCTGTCGAACGCGGTGCTCGGCCACGGTGGGCGCCTGGATGCGGGGCACGTTCTTCCTCCTGCGGTGAAGCCGTCCGCTACGCCGGGGCGGGCCTCCCCGTGCCCAGCCTGCCGTCGACCATCTCGAGCACCCGGTCGCAGTGGCGCAGCACGTCGTGGTCGTGCGTGACCACGACTGTAGCCATCAGGTGGTGGTGAGCCTCCCGGGCCAGCAGTTCGACCACCTCGTGACTGCGCCTGCGGTCCAGCGCGGCGGTCGGTTCGTCCACGAGCAGCAGTCGCGGCCGGGTCACGAGCGCCCGGGCGATGCCGACCCGCTGCCGCTCCCCGCCCGAGAGCTGGTGCGGCCGCCGGTCCGCCTTGTGCTCCATGCCGACGTCGGCGAGCAGGTCGCGCGGGTCCCTCGGGTCGGCGACCCGGCCGAACGTCAGCGGCAGCCGCACCTGGTCCACGGCGGTCAGCGCCGGGATCAGGTTGTTGCTCTGGAACACGTAACCGATCCGCTCCCTCCGCAGGCGCGCCCGGTCGCGCTCCGGCCCGGCCAGGTCGACGCCCCCGACGAGCACGCGACCGGAGTCGGGCGCGGTGAGGCCGCCGGCCACCGCGAGCAGGCTCGACTTGCCCGCGCCCGACGGGCCGACCACCGCGACCACCTCGCCCGGCTCGACGCTCAGGTCCACCGAGTCCAGCGCGATGGTGGTGTCCTCCCCGTCCCCGTGGCGGAGGGTGACCTGCTCCAGCACCAGTCCTGCGGTCATCGGTTGCCTCCCAGGGCGGTGAGGGGGTCGACCTTGGCGATGCGCAGGACCGCGACGGCCGCCCCGGCCATGCCGAGCACGATCAGCAGGACGGCGGCGACACCGATCGCGCCCGCGTCGAGCGAGAAGGGCATCGGCGTGGCCGAGATGGCGGCGCCGGACGCGACGCCCAGGCCGACGCCGAGCGCGGTCGAGACCACCAGCAGCACCAGGGACTGCGCCAGGCTGTCCCGCAGCACGTACCCGGTGCTCGCGCCCATCGCGCGCAGCACCGCGATCTCCGGTTTGCGGTGGATGGTCAGCACGGTGAAGAACGCGCCCACCACCAGGGCCGAGATCGCGTAGAGGAAGACCTGGATCAGCCGGAGGGTCGACGTCTCGGCGGTGTAGCCCGGCGACGCGCCGAACGACTCTTCCAGCGCCATCGACGTCGTGCCCGCGGCACTGTCGCCCGCGGCGGGATCCGTCCCGGCGTCGGACCGCACCGCCACGGCCGTGATCTCGTCATAGGCGTGCGCGGGCACCTGGTCGCCCGGCCCGGCTCCCACCCGGATCTCCTGCCACGTCCGCAGCGGGACGTAACCGACGTCGACGTGGCCGTAGGTGTGCTGACCGTCCAGCACGCCCACGACCGTCAGCTCCGTCCCGATCCGGTCGAGCGTCACGGTGTCGCCGACCTCGCCCCCCAGGTCCACCGCCGTGGCGCTCACCACGACCTCGTGCGGGTTCGAGCCGAGTCGGGCGCCCCGCGCCGGTTCGGGCGCGACGAACGAGCCGGGGTCCACCCCGAACAGCGCCAGGTCGATCTCCACGCCCCCGCTGGTCCTGGCGTTGACCAGCGTGTTCCCGAACGGCGCGGCGGCCGTGACGCCGTCCTGCGCGGCCCACTCGCCCACCGCGTCCAGGTCCACCACGCTGCGCGAGAACGCGGCGTCGGCCGCCACGTCCCGATCGAAGGCGAGCGAGGTGACGGGCAGCTTCCGCAACCCCGACACCCCGTCGTCCACCAGGCCGACGGACAACCCGGACAGCAGCACCATCAGGACCCCGATCAGGGCGACGACCGTGCCCATCAGCGCGAACCGGCTCCGCGCGAAGACCAGTTCGCGGATCGTCAGGAACACGACCTACACCACCCGAAGATTTGACGACATCATGTCGGCAACCTTACCGACACGATGTCGGCAAGTGGCGACCGCGTTCGGTGAGGTGTCACACGATCGGCGTCGAGTGCGCGGGTGTTCCGAGTGCTCGGGTCTTGACGCTGTGTGCACGGGAAGGTTGACTGCGTGTCCGTAACCGGTTCCGGTACCGGTTTCGGGTGGTGGAGGTGTGCGCCGTGCGAGTCACGATTGCCGAAGTCGCGCAGCGCGCGCAGGTGAGCAAAGCGACCGTGTCCCGCGTGCTCAACGGCAAGCCGGACGTGGACGCGGCGACTGCGGCGCGGGTGCGGCAGGTCATCGCCGATGTCGGGTACGTGCCCAGTGCGCGGGCGGTCGGGTTGGCGCGGGGGCGGGCGCGGACGGTCGGGATGTTGGTGCCCTCGTTGACCTGGCCGTGGACCGGTGAGGTGGTGCAGGGCGCGGTGGACGAGTTGGAGGCCGAGGGGTACGGGCTGCTGCTCTACACCGTGAACCGGGGGTCCGAGTCGTTGGCGCAGTTCGCCAGCCACGTGTCGGCGAAGGCGTTCGACGGGTTGCTGGTGATAGAGCCGCCGGACACGTTGAGCTACATCGAGACGTTGCACGACCAGGGCCTGCCCGTGGTCATGATCGACGACCGGGGGAGCCGGCCCGGGTTCCCGTCGGTGTGCACGACGAACCGCGAGGGCGCGCAGGCGGCGGCGCAGCACCTGGTGGCGGCGGGCCGGACGGGCTTCGCGGTGGTGACCGGGCCGGCGGACTTCGGCTGCGTGCGGGAGCGGTTGGACGGGTTCCTGGACGCGTTGGGGGAGGCGGGGGTGCACGTCGACCCGCGGTTGGTGGTGGAGGGCGACTTCGGGACCGACCGGGGTGCGGTGGCGACCGAGAAGCTGATCTCCACGGGGTTGCGGTTCGACGCGGTGTTCGCGCACAACGACCTGTCCGCGTTGGGCGTGATGAGGGCGCTCAACGCCGCCGGGCGCAAGGTCCCGGACGACGTCGCGGTGGTCGGGTTCGACGACATACCGATCGCGGCGCACGCCGAGTTGACGACCGTGCGGCAGCCGATGAGGGAGATGGGCGAGGCCGCCGCGAGGCTGCTGCTGTCCCGGCTGGAGGGCGCGGCGCCGAGCCGGGAGCCCGTGGTGCTGCCCACGACCTTCGTCGCCCGCCGTTCGGGCTGATCGCTCACCCGTTATCAGGAACGCCGACGCCGTGCCTTAGCCCGGATGTCGGCGGCGCGCGCTCCCTATTGGTCCGTCTGGACGGGTGCACGCTCATGTGGCGGTTGGTTGACTCGAAGCCGTGTACCAGGCTCGTCACCGACCGTGACGAGCTGTGCATCGTCGCAGAACCCTGGGGGAACTGTTCATGGCACCGCAATCGGAGTTATCGCACCCTGCCCCGCTGATCCCGACCCAACCCGGCCACCGGGGCCACGTGCGCCTCGACGGTCACGTGCCGGTGAGCGCGTCGGAGACGACGCACCTGGCGGCCGTCACGGTCGACTTCACCACCTGTCCCGACGGGCCCGACCGGCGGCGGCAGGTCTGCGCGGACGTGCTGGACCGCTGCACGGGCCACCTGGTCACGCCCGGCTGCGTCACCGCGCTGGTCTCCGGCACGTCGACCCGCACCGTCCTGGCCGAGCAGGACCGGCTGGTGCGCCGGCTGGAGAAGCTGGTGGCGAACCTGCCGATCGGCGTCTCCCGCGTCGGCTGCGGCGTCGAGCGGGACGACCTGGTGGCCGAGGCGCGACGGGCCGCGATGTACGCGAGCCTCGCGCTGGGCACCAGCCCGACGAGCGTGGACGCGCACCCGCTGGAGGAGGCGATGCTGGCCAACGGCGAGCTGACCTCGACCATGACGGCCCTGCTGGACCCGTTGGACGACCACCAGGAGTTCATCCACACGCTCTACCTGTACCTGGCGTTCGACCGGGACCGGCAGCGGGTGGCCAGGCACCTGACCGTGCACCCGCGCACGGTCGACTACCGGCTGCGCCGCATCGCCGCGCTGACCGGCCTGCACCCGCAGACGGTGGCCGGTGCCGGGAAGCTGCTCGCCGCCCTCATCAGCCGGACGCACCGCAGGCTCGCCCCGGCATAACCCCTGTTTTGTCCTCGGTGACAATTGTGCCAAGTGACAAACGACGTCCCTGGAATCACGCCAGGTGCCTTGATACGGTTGCCCCGCTAGCCGGCGCGGAATCACGGATCAGGTTCGGTGCAGCACACTGGGGGCTCGGTGGGTAGTACTGCTCGTATTCGACTGTCGCCTTACCAACGAGACATCTGGGTGGCCGGAGCTCAATTTCCGGAGCTGGACCAGTACACCGTCTTCATTTATGACCGGTACCGCGGTGACGTGGACGAGGACCGCCTGGTCCAGGCCATGGTCGAGGCGGCACGGCGGACGGACGCATTTCGCCTTCGCTTTTCCGAAGAGGACGGCGAGCCGTACCAGTGGCTGGCCGACGACGCGGAATTCACCGTCCGCCGGGTGCGGTTGAATCGGGAATCCGAAGTCGGGCGATGGCTGGGTGATGAATTTTCAACAACTTACGACCTGACCGGTGACCGGCTGGTGGATCTCGTCCTGCTGAACGCGGGCGGGAGTGTGTACGCATATGTCCGGACCCACCACGTCATCTGTGACGCGTGGGGCCTGCAACTGTTCTTGGCACGGGTGCGCGAGGCCTACCTGGGCACCGCGAGCGACGCGCCGTCGTTCACCGAGCTGACCGCCGCCGACACCTACGAGGGGTCCGCGCGGCACGAGGAGGACCGGGCGTTCTTCGAGCAGGCCGTGGCGGGTGTCGAGCCGGTGCTGTTCACGCGCCGCAGCCCGCGCGGACGGCGGCGCACCCAGCGGTACTCGTTCCCGCTGGAGCGGTCCCTGGTCAACGCCATCCGCGACCGCGGCGAGTCGCCGTTCGTGGTGTTCTCGGCCGCCGTCGCGCTGTACCTGGCCAAGGTGCACCAGGTGGACGAGGTCGTGCTGGGCGTGCCGGTGCTCAACAGGTCCGGGGCCGTGGCCAAGCAGACCGTCGGCCAGTTCGCGAACACGCTGCCGCTGCGCGTGGACACCCGCGCCGAGCTGACCGGGGCCGAGCTGCTGTCACGCGTGCGGCAGGACACCAGGGCGCTGTTGAAGCACCAACGGCTGCCGCTGGGCGAGCTGGCGCGCGGCGGCGGGCCGCTGTTCGATGTCACGGTCGCCTACCTGGGCAAACCGGCGGCGACGCCGATGCCGGGCATCTCCTACGAGACGGTGGCGCGGACCCACGCCCACGACCAGGACGCGCTGGCGATCTGGGTCTCGGAGTTCGACCGCACCGAGGACCCGAGGGTCGACCTGGAGTGCGCGACCGACGTGTTCGACGCGGACTTCCCGATCGAGGCCGCCGCACGGCACGTCCAGGCCTACTTCCGGGCCCTGGCGACGGACACCGGCGGGCCCGTCGGCGCGCTGGACCCGTTGTCGGAGCAGGAGCGGCACGACCTCGTGCATGCCCACAACGCCACCGACGCCCCGTTCCCCGACGACGTGACGCTGCCCGAGCTGTTCGCCCGCCAGGCGGCGCGGACGCCGGACCGGGTCGCGCTGGTCGAGCCGGACGGCGTCACGATCACCTACGCCGAGCTGGCCGCGCGGGTGGACGCGGTCGCCGCGGCGCTGCGGGCCCAGGGCGTGACCCGGGACGACCCGGTGGCCGTGCTGGTCGAACGCGGACCGCACCTGCTGCCCGCCGTGCTGGGCGCGCAGCTCGCGGGCGGCGCGTACGTGCCGGTCGACCCGACCTACCCGGCCGAGCGGATCCGCCTGCTGCTGGAGGACAGCGGCGCGAAGGTGGCCCTGGTCGGCGACGTCGAGGTGGACGCCGCAGCGCTGGGTGCGGTCGGCACGGCCCTGCGGGTGGCCGACGTGCCGCACGCCGAACCCGTCGCCCCCGTGGCGGAGCCGCGGGACCTGGCCTACGTCATCTACACGTCCGGCTCCACCGGCCGTCCCAAGGGCGTGATGGTCGAGCACCGGTCGGTGGTGAACCGGCTGTGGTGGATGCAGCGCCGGTACCCGATCGGCGAGCACGACGTGCTGCTGCAGAAGACCCCGGTGTCGTTCGACGTGTCGGTGTGGGAGCTGTTCTGGTGGGGCTTCACGGGCGCCCGCCTGTCGCTGCTGCCGCCCGGCGCCGAGAAGGACCCGAGGGAGGTGCTGCGCGCGGTCGAGCGGGACGGCGTCACGGTGATCCACTTCGTGCCGTCGATGTTCGCGCCGCTGCTGGAGCTGCTGGAGGACGACCCGGACGCCCGGCGTGCCGCGTCGTCGTTGCGGGTGGTGTTCTGCAGCGGCGAGGCGTTGCCGCCGGCGCAGGTGGCCCGGTTCAACCGGGTGTTCGGCGACTCGGCGCGGCTGGTCAACCTCTACGGGCCCACCGAGGCCACGGTCGACGTCTCGGCGTACGACTGCCCGCCCGGCACGCCCTCCCGCGTCCCGATCGGCTCGCCCATCGACAACATCCGGTTGCACGTGCTGGACCGCGCGGGCAGGCCGCAGCCCGCGGGCGCGCCGGGTGAGCTGTACATCGGCGGCGTCGGCGTGGCGCGCGGCTACCTCAACCGGCCGGAGCTGACGGCGGAGCGGTTCGTGCCCGACCACCTGTCCGGCGCGGGCACGCTCTACCGCACCGGCGACCGGGCGCGCCGGCTGGCCGACGGCACGATCGAGTACCTGGGCCGGGTGGACGACCAGGTGAAGATCCGCGGCAACCGGGTCGAGCCGGGCGAGGTCCGCGACCACGTGGCCGCGCTGCCGGGCGTGCGCGAGGCGGCGGTGGTCGACCGGCACTCCGAGGCGCTGGGCACGCACCTGGTCGCCTACTACGTGGCCGACGAGGAGCTGGATGCCGCCGGGTTGCGGGCACACCTGGCGCAGGCGGTGCCGGAGCACCTGATCCCCGCGTTCTTCGTGCGGATCGACGCCATCCCCCTGTCGCCCAACGGGAAGCTGGACCGCAGGCGGCTGCCCGAGGCGGTGACCGCACCGCGTGACGGCAGGCCGCGCACCGCCGTGGAGGCGGAGCTGGCCGCGGTGTGGGCCGAGGTGCTGGGCGTGCCCGAGGTCGGCGTCCACGACAACTACTTCGCGCTGGGCGGCGACTCGATCGTCATGCTGCGGCTGCGGGCCCGCGCCGAACGCCGTGGCCTGCGCTTCGAGCCCGCCGACCTGATGCGACACCCCACGGTCGCGGAGCTGGCCGGGCAGCTGTCGGCCACCGTCGCGCCCGAGGCACGGCTGGCGCCGTTCGAGCTGGTGTCCGAGGTGGACCGGCCGAGGCTGTCGGGCCTGGCGGACGCGTTTCCGGTCAACCGGCTCAGCCTCGGCCTGCTGTTCCACTCCACCAGGCACCCGGACTCCTCGGTCTACCACGACGTGTTCCGCTACCGGTTCGCGGTCGGGTGGGACGAGCGGGCGTTGCGGCAGGCGTTCGACGCCGTGGTCGCGCGGCACCCCGCGCTGCGGTCCTCGTTCGACCTGGCGGGCTTCTCCGAGCCGCTGCAACTGGTGCACGAGCACGTGACCGGCGGGCTGGACGTGGTGGACCTGCGCGGGCGCGCCGACGCGGAGGACGTGATCGCGCGGCACGTGGAGCAGCGCCGGTTCCACCGCTACGAGCTGGACCGCGCCCCGCTGCACCTGTTCACCGCGTTCGTCCGGGACGACGCGCTGGACCTCGTGCTCAGCTTCCACCACGCGATCCTCGACGGCTGGAGCGTCGCCAACGTCATCGTCGAGCTGATGACGCTGTACCGGGGCGAGCCGATGCCGCCCGCCGCGCCGTCACCGGCCTGGCAGGTGCGCGAGGAGCGCCGTGCGCTGACGTCGCCGGAGACGGCCCGGTACTGGGCGGACCTGCTCGACGGCGCGGCGATGACCGCGCTGGACGGGTTCCGCGCGCACGAGCCGGTGGAGGAGCCGCGCTTCGCGTCGCACCGCGTCGACCTGCCCGCGGACCTGCTGGACCGGGTCCGGGCCACGGCGGCGGAGCACTCGTTGCCGGTCAAGTCGCTGGTGCTGGCCGCGCACTGCCTCACCCTGCACCTGTTCTCCCGCGCCGACACCGTGGTCACGGGCGTCGTCGCGCACGGCAGGCCGGACCTGCCCGAGGCCGACCGGATGGTGGGCCTGTTCCTCAACACCGTCCCCGTCCGCACGGACCTCGACGGCCGCAGCCGGCTCGACGTGGCCCGCGAGCTGTTCCGGCAGGAGCGCGACGGGCACGGGCACCGGCGCTACCCGCTCAGCGCGATCCAGCAGGCGCACGGCGGCGTGCTCCAGACCGCGTTCAACTACGTGGACCTGCACGTGCTGGAGCCGCTGCGGGAGCTGGTCGACCTGCGGGTGTGGGAGGAGACGAACTTCTCGCTGTTCGTCAACGTCATCGCCGACCCGGTCGGCGACGGCACGTTCCTGCGCGTCGACACCGACGGCCGCACGATCACCCGCGACCAGGCCGCGCTGATCGCCGAGACCTACCTCGGCGTGCTGCGCGAGCTCGTGGACGACCCGCACGGCTCGGGCTTCGCGTTCCTCGCGCCCCGCCAGGACGTCGTGCCGCACCCCGAGCCGCTGGTCGACGTGGTGACCCGGTTCGCGCGGCAGGCCGAAGCGACGCCGGACGCGCTCGCCGTCACGTTCGACGACGAGCACGCGTGGACCTACCGCGACCTGGACCGGGTGTCCCGGTCGGTCGCGACGCGGCTGCTGCGCGGCGGCGCCGAACCGGGCGCGACCATCGGCGTGGCGCTCAACCGGTCGCCGGAGATGATCGCGGTGATCTGGGGCGTGCTGCGGGCCGGGCTGGTCTGCGTGCCGCTGGACGTGAGCTACCCGGCGCACCGGCTCGCGCTGATCCTGGACACGGCCCGGCCGCACCGGGTGATCGCGCACCCCGAGCACGCGCACGTGGCGCAGGACGACGGGATCGTCATCCCGGTCGCCGACGTCACGGCCGAGCACGCCGACGACGTGGAGCTGCCCACGCCGGACCTGGACGACCTGGCGCTGCTGCTGTTCACGTCCGGCTCGACCGGCCGTCCCAAGGGCGTGGAGCTGACCCACCGGATGTGGGCCGGGTACACCCAGTGGCAGTTGCGCGTGCCCAGCGGCGAACCGGGCCTGCGCACGCTCCAGTTCGCGCCGCTGAGCTTCGACATGTCGTTCCAGGAGATCTTCTCCACCCACTGCGGCGGCGGCGAGCTGCGGCTGGTCACCGACGGGACGCGGCTCGACCCGATCGCGCTGCTGCGGCTGCTGGACCGGTACGGCGTGCAGCGGGTGCTGCTGCCCGCGGTGGCGTTCCAGCGGTTGGCGGAGGCGTCCAACGCGGTGGGCGTGCGACCGGGCGCGTTGCGGGTGGTGGTGTCGTCCGGCGAGCAGATGCGGATCACCGAGGAGGTGCGCGCGTTCGCCGCGGCGCTGCCCGGCCTGATGCTGGAGAACCAGTACGGGCCGACCGAGACCCACCAGGTCACCTACCACACGCTCACCGGCGACCCGGCCCGCTTCCCCGACCTGCCGCCGATCGGCAGGCCGCTGGACGGCGTCGAGGTGCAGGTGCTCGACCGGGACCTGGAGCCGGTGCCGGTCGGCGTCACCGGGGAGATCTTCCTCGGCGGCGACTGCCTGGCCCGCGGCTACCACCGCGCGCCCGACCTGACCCGGGACCGGTTCCTGCCGCACCCGTGGCGCGAGGGCGCGCGGCTCTACCGCACCGGCGACCTCGGCCGGCTGCTGCCCGACGGCAGCGTGATCTGGCTCGGCCGCGCCGACACCCAGGTCAAGGTCCGCGGCTTCCGCATCGAGCCCGCCGAGGTGGAGCTGGCGATCATGCGCCAGGCCGAGCGCCACCCCGGCCTGCGCGGGGCGGCCGTGGTGGCGCGCAAGCGGCCCGACGGCGACGCGTTCCTGGCCGCGTTCCTCACCGGCGAGGCCGACGGCGTCGACATGGCCGACCTGGCCGGGTCGTTGCGCGCGGAGCTGCCGGAGTACATGGTGCCGTCGCACTTCGGGTGGCTGGACGCCTTCCCGCTGACGCCCAGCGGCAAGCGCGACGACGCGGCCCTGCGCGAGATCCCGCTGGCACGGCCCGACTCGGCGGACCGCGTCGCGCCGCGCGACGAGTACGAGCGCAACCTGGCCGAGGTCTTCACCGAGCTGCTGGACGTGTCCGAGATCGGCGTGGACGACGACTTCTTCACCCACGGCGGCACGTCGTTGACCGCGATGCGGCTCGTCGTCACGATCGAGAAGCGCTACGGCGTCGGCGTGCCGCTGGCCGCGCTGATCGAGACGCCGACCGTGGCGGGGCTGGCCGAGCGGCTGCGGGTGAAGTCGGCGGTGGCGGAGTTCGACCCGCTGGTGCCGATCCGCCGTGACGGCGACCGGCCGCCGCTGTTCCTGGTGCACCCGCTGGGCGGGCACGTGCTGTGCTACCTGCCCATCACCCGCCACCTGCCGCCGGACCAGCCGGTCTACGCGTTGCAGGCCGCGGGCAGCGACCAGGGCAGCACGCCCGCCCGGTCCATCGAGGAGATGGCCGCGTCCTACCTGGCCGCGATCCGGCGCGTGCGGCCGGAAGGCCCGTACGTGCTCGGCGGCTGGTCGTTCGGCGGGTTCGTCGCCTACGAGATGGCGCGCGTGCTGCGGGCCGAGGACCCCGACGCGGTGTCGCGGCTGGTGCTGCTCGACTCGATCACCATGCGCCGCGACCACGAGGTGACGGTCGGCGACGACGCGCTGATGGAGTTCTTCTACTGGGAACTGGTGTGGTTCGAGCGCAGCCTGGACGCGGTCGAGCCGCTGCCCGCGGAGTTCTCCGAGGACGAGAAGCTGGACCGGATCCTCGACCGCGCGATGGACGCCGGCGTGCTGCCCTGGGGCACGTCACGCGCCACCGTGAAGCGGCTGTACGAGCTGTTCCGGGCCAACTGGCGGGCGTTGCTCGACTACCGGCCGCCGGTGACCGACCTGGACGTGACGCTGCTGCGCGCGGACGGCCCGCTGCCGGACTCGCTCAAGCCGATGCACCAGGCCGCGGGCACCCTGCACGCCGACCCGGCCAACGGCTGGCGGCACTGGACCACCGGCCGGCTCGACGTCGTGGACGTCTCCGGCGACCACCTGGTCCTCATGGAGGAGCCGCACGTCGCCGGCGTCGCCGACGCCATCACCACGCTGCTGAGCCCGAACCGGGCCGAGGGGACCGCACCGTGAGCAAGAGCAAGAAGATCGTCATCGTCGGCGCGGGCATGGGCGGTCTCACGGCCGCCGCCGCGCTGGGCCGCGCCGGGTTCGAGGTCGAGGTGTACGAGCGGGCCCGGGAGCTGCGCCCGGTCGGCTCGGCGCTGTCGCTGATGAGCAACGCCCTCACCGCGCTGGCCGCGGTCGGCGTCACGCCGGAGTTCACCGGCCGTTCGCTGGTGTTCGAGTCGCTGCGCTTCCTCACCAAGCGGGGCAAGCCGATCAGGACGATCCACTTCGGCGACCTGGCCCGCCGCATCGGGCAGCCCAACCTGGCCATCCACCGGGCGAGCCTCCAGCAGGCGCTGCTGGAGCAGGCGTCGGACGCCAAGTTCGAGTTCGGCGCGACCGCCACCGGCTACACCCGGGACGGCGACGGCGTGGTGGTCTCGTTCGAGGACGGCCGCGAGGTGCGCGCCGACGTGCTGATCGGCGCGGACGGGTTCAACTCCGCGATCCGCCGCCGGATCGCGGGCCCCGAGCGGCCACTCGACTACGACTACGTGGTCTGGCGGGCGACGCCCGAGTTCAGCCACCCCAAGGTCACGCACGCCTACGCGGCCCACTACTGGGGCCGCGGCCAGCGGTTCGGCCTGGTCGACATCGGCGGCGGCGACGTCTACTGGTGGGGCACGAAGAACATGCCCGCCGAGCAGGCGGCGGACTGGCGCGGCGGCAAGGCGGGCGTGCAGCGGCTCTACGCCGGGTGGGCCGACGAGGTGCAGCAGGTCATCGCCGCCACCCCGGAGGAGGGCATCACCAGCCTGCCCGCGCAGGACCGGCCGTTCCTGGAGCGGTGGGGCGACGGCCCGGTGACCCTGCTCGGCGACGCGGCGCACCCGATGCTGACCAGCCTCGGCCAGGGCGCGGCCATCGCCATCGAGGACGGCGCGGTGCTCGCCCACTGCCTCAGGACCATCGACGACCCGCAGGCCGCGTTGCGCGCCTACGAGGACCGGCGGCGCGACCGCGCGCGGGGCATGGTGCTCGCCTCACGCGGGCTCAGCCGCACCGAGCAGCTCCAGAACCCGTTCCAGACCTTCGCGCGCGGCCTCTACTTCCGGTTCGTCCCCGAGCGGACGCTCGACCGGCAGAACGAGCAGGCCCTGATCTTCCCGGGAGTCGAGTGATGGCCACGCCGATCCGCCCGCTGTCGCCGGTGGAGCGCTGGTACTGGATGTGCGACCAGCTCTCCACGCTCAACGTCATCTCCCGCACCAGGGTGCGCGGCGACCTGTCCGCCGACGTGCTGCGCCGGGGGCTGGACGCCGTGCAGGCCCGGCACCCGTTCCTGCGGCTCGCGATCGCGGACGACGACGGGCTCGACCCGCGCTGGGTGCCCACCGACCGCCCGATCCCGCTGCGGCACGTGCGGCGCGAGCACGACGACCAGTGGGTCCGCGAGGTCAACGAGCGCGAGCTGGTCGACCGCGTCGACCCGGCCACCGGGCCGCTCGCCCGCGCCGTGGTGATCAGCGGTGACGACGACGTGCACGACCTGCTGGTCGTCGTGCCGCACATCATCGCCGACGGCACGACCGTGATCACGCTGGCGCAGCAGTGGCTGGAGCTGGCCGCCGACGGCGGGCCGGTGGAGTCCTACCGCGAGCTGCCGCCGCCCGACGAGCTGCGGCCCGCGCGGCACACCGGCGAGGAGGGCGCGGCGCGGCTGGCCGAGCAGACCGCCCGCGACGAGGAGCTGATGGCCCGCACGAAGCCGGGCCGGGTCGAGCCGTCCACCCGCGTGCCGCTGGACGAGCGCCGGTCCCGCCTGCTGCACCGGGAGCTGACCGGCGAGCAGCTGGACGCCGTGGCCCGCGCGGCACGCGAGCACGGCACCACCGTGCACGGCGCGATCACCGCGGCGCTGGTGCGGGCCGCGGCGGCGGACGCGGGCGGCGGGCACGGCCACTTCGCGGTCGGCTCGCCCATCGACTTCCGCGGCGAGCTGGAACCGCCCGTGCGGCCCGACGAGGTCGGCACCTACGTGGCCACCGTGCCGTCTGTGGTCGACCCGGCGCTGCCGTTCTGGGAGCTGGCCCGTGCGATCACCGACGACCTGACCGGGCGCAAGGCGAAGGGCGACCACTTCAACCTCGTCACGATGGTGGTCGGCGCGTGCCCGCCGTCACTGGCCGAGGCCAGGCCGTTCATGGAGTTCATGGAGTTCATGGAGGCCGAGGGCCCGATCAACCTGTGCTCGTCCAACATCGGCCGGTACGCCTTCCCGGACCGGATCGGGCCCTGGCAGGTGTCCGACGCCCAGTTCCTCACCGGCATCTCGGTCAACGGCTACTTCGTGGCCACGATCAACTCCAGCCACGGCCGCCTGTTCTGGAACTTCACCCACATCGCCGACGCGGTGCCCGACGAGCGCGCCCGGCGGATGGCGGACGAGTCGCTGAGCACCCTGCTGTCGGAGATCACCCAGAGTTCGCCCGCGGGCGCGTGAGGAGTACATGGTGTTCACGGGCAAGACACTGCCGCCGAGCGGCAAGACCGTGCTGATCACCGGCGCGTCGACCGGCCTGGGCCGGGAGACCGCGCTGCACCTGGCCGGGCAGGGCTTCCGGGTCCTGGGCGCGGTGCGCAAGGCCGAGGACGGCGAGCGGCTGGTGGCCGACTGCCCGTCCGGGCGGGCCGACCACGTCGTGCTCGACGTGACCGACGAGGCGTCCATCGCCGCCGCGGCCGCCGAGGTGGCCGGGAAGGTCGGCGACCGCGGCCTGTGGGGCCTGGTCAACAACGCGGGCATCTGCGTCTCCGCGCCGCTGGAGGTCGTGTCCACCGACCTGCTGCGCCGGCAGCTGGAGGTCAACGTGGTCGGCCAGCTCGCCGTCACGCAGGCGTTCCTGCCACTGCTGCGGGCCGCGCGGGGCCGGCTCGTCAACGTCACCTCCGGGCTGGGCACGGTCGCGATCCCGTACCTGGGGCCGTACTCGGCCGCGCAGTTCGCCAAGGAGGGCATGAGCGACGCGTTGCGCCGCGAGCTGGCGCCGATGGGCGTGTCGGTGTCGGTGGTCAGCCCCGGCGCGATCTGGACGCCGATCTGGGGCAAGATCGCCGAGGAGGGCAACGCCGCGCTGGCCGCCGCGCCCGCCGCCGTCGCGGACCTGTACCGCGCGACCTTCCTGCGGTTCCTGCACTTCAACGAGCAGGCCGCCAAGGGCAGCAAGACCAAGCCGGTCGAGGTCGCCACCGCCATCCTGGCCGCGCTCACCTCGGCCAAGCCCAAGACCCGCTACCGCATCGGCACCGACGTGCGGCGCGGCAGCTTCCTGGCGCGGGTGCTGCCCGACAGCGCCGTCGACTCGATGTTCCGCAAGATCGTCACCCCGTTGCCCACCGACCAGGAGGAGGCGCACCGTGTCGGGTCCTGAACTCCGCCTCGGCGAAGAGCTGATCTCGCCGCTGCACCCGCTCTACGACGGCCTCCAGGTCGACGGCGCGCCCCGGCCCGCCCACCTCGCGCCCGACCACCCGGTGTGGGTCGTCACGCGGTACGCCGACGCGAAGAAGGTGCTCTCGCACCCCGGCGTGCGGCGTGACGCGAAGCAGGCGGCCGAGCTGTACGCGCGGCGCACGGGTGAGCGGCGCGAGGCCATCGGCGCGTCGCTGACCGCGCACATGCTCAACGCCGACCCGCCCGACCACACCCGGCTGAGGGCGCTGGTCGGCCGGGCGTTCACCAGCCGCCGGGTCGAGCGGCTGCGCCCGCACATCGAGCAGCTGACCGACGAGCTGCTGGACGCGATGGCCGAGCGCGAGCAGGCCGACCTGATGGGCGACTTCGCCGTGCCGCTGACCATCGGCGTGATCTGCGAGCTGCTGGGCGTGCCGCCCGCCGAGCGCGACCACGTGCGCTCGGCGTGGGAGCGGCAGGCGGAGCTGCTGCTCCCGGAGGCCGCCGAAGCGCTGGCCGAGGAGCAGGCCGTGTACCTGCGCGGCCTGCTGGAGGCCAAGCGCCGGAACCCGTCCGACGACGTCTACAGCGCGCTCGTGCAGGCCGCAGACGAGGACGGGCTTTCCGCGGACGAGCTCGTCGCCATGTCCCACCTGTTGTTGATGGCCGGGTTCGAGACGACCATGAACATGATCGGCAACGCGGTCGTCACGCTGCTCGTCCACCCCGAGCAGGCCGCGTCCCTGCGGGAGGACCCGGACCTGCTGCCCAACGCGCTGGAGGAGCTGGTCCGCTACGACAGCGCCGTCCGCGCGTCGATGCTCCGGTTCACCGTCGAGGACGTCGACCTCGGTGACGTCACCATCCCGGCGGGGGAGTACGTGCTGGTCTCCAACCTGACCGCCAACCACGACCCCGAGCGCTTCCCGGACCCCGACCGCCTGGACCTGGCCCGCAAGGCCGATGGGCACCTCGGCTACGGCCACGGCGTGCACTACTGCGTCGGCGCGCCCCTGGCCCGGCTGGAGGCCAGGGTCGCGATCGGCAAGCTGCTCGCCCGCTTCCCGGACCTGCGGCTGGCCGTGCCGCACGCCGAGCTGGTCTGGCTGCCGATCACCTTCCTGCGCGCCCTGATCAGCGTGCCCGTCATCCCCCAGCCCGTGCTCACCGGAAGGACGTCCGCATGAACGCCCAGGAGATCCTGACCCGCAGCCTGGAGTTGCTGGAGAACGGCGACGCCCGCGGCTGGTGCGACCTGTTCCACCCCGAGGGCGTGCTGGAGTTCCCCTACGCCCCGCCCGGCTGGCCCAACCGCTTCGAGGGCCGCGAGGCCATCTGGCAGCACATGCAGAAGTTCCCCGAGCACCTGACGGTGAAGTTCTCCGAGGTCGCCTTCTACCCGACCGCCGACGAGAACCTGGCCATCGGCGAGTTCCACGGCGACGGCACGGCCACCGTGTCCGGCCTCAAGCTGTCCCAGGACTACATCTCGGTCGTGCACACCGACGGCGAGCACATCACGCTCTACCGGGACTTCTGGAACCCGGTCAAGCACATGGAAGCGCTCGGCGGGGCCGACGCCGCCGCGGCGATCGTGCAGGGCTGAGGCGTGGCACGCGCCGCGGTGCTCGCCGGGCTCGGCACCCACCTGCCGCCCGACGTGGTGACCAACGACATGCTCGCCGAGGTGCTCGACACCTCCGACACCTGGATCCGCACCCGCACCGGTATCCGGCAGCGGCACGTCGCGGACGAGCGGACCACCACCGGCGACCTCGCCGTGGCGGCCGGTGAACGCGCGCTGGCCTCAGCCGGCCTGACGCGGGTCGACGTGGTCGTGGTCGCCACGACCACCCCCGACCGGCAGTGCCCGGCCACCGCGCCCACCGTGGCGTCCCGGCTGGGCATGTCCGGCACGCCCGCGTTCGACGTCCAGGCCGCCTGCACCGGGTTCGTCTACGGCCTGGCCACGGTCTCGTCGATGATCAACGCCGGGCTGTTCGAGACCGCGCTGTTCATCGGCGCGGACAAGTTCACCGACACCCTGGACCCGGACGACCGGTCCGGCCGGGCGCTCATCGGCGACGGCGCGGGCGCGGTGGTGCTGCGGGCGGGCGAGAGCGACGAGGACGGCGCGCTGCTCGCGTTCGACCTGGGCAGCGACGGCGAGCACGTCGGGCTGCTCGAAGTGCCCGCGGTGAGCCGGCCCGAACGGGCGGCGGGCGCGACGCGCGGCTACTTCCACATGGCCGGCAGGCCGGTGTTCACCAGGGCGGTCGCCGCGATGACCGACTCGGTGCACAAGGTGCTGGGCCGGGTCGGCTGGTCGACCGCGGACGTGGACCGGCTGGTGCCGCACCAGGCCAACGCCCGCATCCTGGCCTCCGTCGCCGACCAGCTCGACCTGCCCGAGGACCGCGTGGTCAGCAACATCGCCGACGTGGGCAACACCGTCGCCGCGTCCATCCCGCTCGCGCTCGGGCACGGGATGCGGCACCAGGGCTTGCGGTCCGGGCACAACGTCGTGCTCACGGGGTTCGGCGCGGGACTGACCTGGGGGTCGGTCGCGGTGCGCTGGCCCAAGATCAACGACATCGGCATCTGAGGGGACAAGCTATGCGCTCTGCGGTCGAAGACCGGCTCGTCGTGCTGATCAGCGAGATCAGCGAGGTGCCCGCCGAGGACATCACGCCGGAGACCCCGCTGGAGGACCTGGGTTTCGACTCGCTGGTCCTGGTCGAGCTGGCGATGAAGCTGCGCAAGGAGTTCGGGGTCGTCGCCTCGGACGAGGAGCTGGACGAGGTGGAGACCGTGGGCGGGCTGCTCCGGTTCGCCACCAGGGCGCGGTCCGCGTAGGACATGGACCTGCGTCAGGAAGTGCGCGCGTTCGCCCGGACGCACCTGCTCGACGGGCCCGCCGACCTCGCGTCCCGCACCGCGGCCTGGCACGCCGCGGGGCTGGCGAACTGGTGGCTGCCCGTCGAGCACGGCGGCCGCGGCCTGTCCCTGGTCGAGGGCGTCGACGTGGTGGACGAGCTGGCCTACGCCGACCCGGGGTTCGCCTTCTCGTCCCTGGTCGGCGTGATCGGCTCGACCCTGGTCGACCTCTACGGCGACGACCGGCTGCGCGCCGACGTGCTCGGCGACCTCGGCCGCGAGGGCGGCTTCTTCGCCACCGCCGTCACCGAGCGGGACGCGGGCAGCGAGCTCGACCGGCTGGCGACCACGGCCGTGCCCAAGGGCGACACCGTGGTCGTCACCGGCGAGAAGCTGTTCTCCACCAACGCCGACAGCGCCCGCTACCTGCTGGTGGTGGCGCGGCACGAGGCCGGCGCCGACGAGCAGCCGCACGTGGCCGTCGTCGTGCCGCGCGACGCGGACGGGGTCGCGGTGTCCGAGCCGTGGCGCACCGCGGGCCTGTCCGGCTCGCCCGTGCACCGGGTCGCGCTCGCCGACTGCGCCGTCCCGGCGGGCCACGTGCTCGACGGGCACGGCCTGCGGCTGCTGGAGGTCGGGCTCAACGCCAGCCGGGTGCTCATCGCGGCCACCGCGGTGGGCATGGCCCGGCGGATCCGCGACCTGTGCCTGGACTTCGCCGGCGGCAGGCGGCTGCGCGACGGCGTGCTGGCCAAGCACCCGCTGTTCGCCGACAAGATGGCCCAGGTCGAGGTCGAGATCGAGAGCATGCGCAGCCAGTGCCGCGCCGCGGCGGCGGAGTTCGACGCCGTGCGGGCCGGACCCGACGCGGCACCGCGGTTCGCCCGGCGCGGAGCGCTCAAGTCCGCGCTGGTGGCCAAGGTGTTCTGCGGCCAGGCCGGCTGGCGCGTCGCGAGCACCGGGTCCGAGGTGTTCGGCGGCCTCGGCTACACCGACGAAGTGCCGATCGGCGCGCTGCTGCGCGACATGCGCCACGTGTCGCTGGTCGAAGGCGGCGAGGACGTGCTGCGCGACGTCGTGTACCGGCGCTTCACCGCGCCACGGGCCAGGCGCGCGTAACCGTGCCGCCCACACCGGAGGAGTCTGCGCTTCACATGTCGGACCTGTTCGAAGAACACCTCGGCCAACACCAGGCGCTGGCGGTCGAGCACCAGCCGGAGTCCGCGTTCTACGCGCGCTCGTCGGGCTCGGCGACCATCATGACCCTCGCCAACTTCCCCGACGACGTGCTGCCGCTGCTGCAGATGGAGAGCCTGGCCACGGTCGAGGCCATGCCCTACCTCGGCTGCGACACGCTGGTCGAGCTCGGCTGCTACGACGGGCGCGCCCTGGAGGTGGCACGCCACCTCGGCGTGCGCTACCTGGGCGTCGACCTCGACGCCCGGGCGGTCGCCACGCTGGCCGCGCGGATCGAGCGCGAGGGCATGGCCGACCGGGCGGGCACGCTGGTGGACGACCTGTTCAACCACCACCGGTGGGACCGGGGCGTGGTCGGCGAGCGGCCGCTGTACATGCTGCCGTTCAACCTGCTCGGCAACTTCCGCCACCCGCTGCGGCTGCTGCGGTCCCTGGCCGGGGCGTCGGGCGCGGCGGTGATCTCGGTGTTCGGCGAAGGACTGGAGGCGACGAAGGTCCGGCACGCCTACTACACGCGCTGCGGCGTGCGCGGCCTGGAGTTCGAGCTGACCGGCGACGGCGGCGTGCTGTTCACCGGCGCGGACGGCTTCTACTCCCGGTCGTTCAGCGAGGCCCGGTTCCGGGCCCTGCTGCGGGAGTGCGGCCTGACCGTGGTGCGCGTGCGGGGCAACTCGCTGGGCTACGCGGCGACCGTGCTGCTCGGTGACGCGCCGTCCGACGCGCGCCGCCGCTAGGTCCGCCGCCGGCGGGCTCTCCGGCGGTAGGTTCGCCACTAGCGAACTGCGGTCCGCCGAGTTGATTGAGTTGCGACGATCAGGCTACGTTCCGTAGTCGATCGGCACATTCACGGTATGGAACATGGGGGAACGGTGGACCTCGCGGCAGCGATCCTGGCCCGCTCGAACACGCAAACTCCGATCACGCACGACCCGCTGTACGAGCAGCTGCTCCGGTCGCGGATCGTGCTGCTCGGCTCCGAGGTGAACGACGAGGTCGCCAACCGGCTGACCATGCAGTTGTTGGTCCTCGCGGCCGAAGACGAAGAAGCCGACATCCAGATGTACATCAACTCGCCGGGTGGTTCGGTCACGGCGGGCATGGCCATCTACGACACGATGAACCACATCAAGCCCGACGTCTCCACGATCGGCCTGGGCTTCGTGGCCTCGATGGGGCAGTTCCTGCTCTCCTCGGGCGCGCGGGGCAAGCGCTTCGTGCTGCCCAGCACCCGGGTGCTCATGCACCAGCCGTCCGCCGGCATCGGCGGCACGGCGACCGACATCGAGATCCAGGCGACGATCTTCACCCAGATGAAGAAGCGGATGGCCCGGATCACCGCCGAGCAGACCGGCCAGACGGTCGAGACCATCGAGCGCGACGCGGACCGCGACAAGTGGTTCACGGCCGAGGAAGCCCTCGAGTACGGCTTCATCGACCGGATCATCACCAACATCTGACCCACCGCGCCGGCCCGCGGCCGGCGTCGCTCCACCGACCGACCTCTTCGGGAGTCCGAACCGATGCCGCTAGCCGTCTACGTCCTCGGGCTGGGCATCTTCGCCCTGACCACCAGCGAGTACATGGTGTCGGGGCTGATGCCCGCGCTGTCCGCCGAGTTCGGCGTGTCGTTCGCGGCCGTCGGCTACCTCGTGACCGTGTACGCGGGCGCGATGGCGGTCGGCGGCCCGCTGCTGACCGTGGCGCTGCTGAAGCTGTCGCGCAAGACCGCGCTGCTCGGCCTCGTCGCGGTGTTCGTGGTGGGCCAGGTGCTCGGCGCGGTCGCACAGGGCTACGGGACGATGGTGGTGGCCCGGCTGGTCACCGCGGTCGCCGCGGCGGCGTTCTTCGGCGTGGCGCTCACGGCGTGCGCGGAGCTGGTCGGCGGCGAGAAGTTCGCCAGGGCGTCGTCGCTGGTGCTGGGCGGGCTGATGTTCGGCACCGTGCTGGGCCTGCCGGCGGCGACGTTGATCGGCGAGCGGTTCGGCTGGCGGGTCAGCTTCCTGGCGGTGGCGGTGGTCGCGCTGGTGGTCGGCCTCTTGCTGGTCAAGGCGTTGCCCGCGATGCCGGCGCCGCCGCCGATGCCGATGGCGGGCCAGCTCGCGATCTTCCGCAGCGGCAAGCTGTGGGCCATCTACGCGACGAGCCTGCTGCTCATCGGCGCCACGTTCGCGGGCTTCACCTACTTCGTGCCGATCCTGACGGAGCTGAGCGGGTTCTCCGCCGGGATCGTGCCGGTGCTGCTCGTGGTCTACGGCGTCGCGACGATCGTGGGCAACAACGTGGTGGGCAGGCTGGCCGACCGGTTCACCATCCAGGTGCTCGTGGTCGGCCTGGTGGTGGCCGTGGCGGCGATGGTGCTGTTCGCCCTGTTCGCCCAGTCGGCCGTGGTCGCGGTCCTGGCGCTGGTGGTGATCGGCCTGACCGGCGTGTCGATGAACCCGGCGCTGGTGACCCGCGGCGCGCGGGTGGGGCAGAACAACATGCTGGTCAACTCCGTGCACACGGCGTGCATCATGCTCGGCGTGATGGTGGGGTCGTGGATCGGCGGCCTGGGCATCGACTGGGGCATGGGGTTGCGCGGCCCGCTGTGGATCGGCGCGGCCCTCGGCGTGCTGGGTCTGCTGACCCTGGTGCCCGACGCGCTGGCCCTGCGCCGGCCCGCCCCGGTGGCCGAACAGGCCTGATCCTCGTCCGTTCGAACGCGCCGGTGGTTTTGGTGGCCACCGGCGTTTTTCGTCGTCCGGGGAGCGTCACGGGCTTAGCGGCCGTCCGTCGGGGGTACCAACCAGGTGATCGTCCGGGGGGACGAGACCATGTTGGGAGCCGAAATGCCTTGGGTCCAGCGACACCGTCGCCGAGTGCCGTACAGCTGGTTCCGCACGACGTCGGTGCAGAGCCACTACCGCAGGTCGCCCGCGACCATCCCGACCATCATCGCCGTGGTCCTGGCGATCGTGCTGCTGATCGTCCTGTTCTGACGCGTTCGAGGAGCTCGCGGCCCGGGTGCCGGCGCTGCTGCGCCGGTCCCGGCCCGCGAGCCCGTCGGTGGGCCGAGCCGGCCGGGACTGTCCATCGTGGACACGATCACGGCCGTGCACAGCGGTTCCGAGCGGCTTCGGCCGCGTGAGGGTGGAGGAACCTTTGCCACGGCGGCGCCCGAGGTTGGTGGCCGGTCGCCGATACGCGCCCTTCGGGGCGACCTACGAGCGGGTGCCCGACCAGGCCGCCCACAGCTCGGCGTAACGGCCGCCGGCGGCCAGCAGGTCCTCGTGCGTGCCGCTCTCCACCACCCGGCCCGCCTCCAGCACGACCACGCGGTCCGCCGTCGCGGCCTGGGTGAGCCGGTGCGCGACCAGCAGGCCGGTCCGGCCGTCCAGCGCCCGTGCCGCCGCCTCCTCCAGCTCACGCGCGCCCGCGCTGCCCGCGTCCGCGGTCGCCTCGTCCAGGATCGCCACCGGTGGGTCGGCCAGCACCAGCCGGGCCAGCGCCAACTGCTGCGCCTGTGCCACGGTCAGCCGGTGGCCGCCCTCGCCGACCACGGTGTCCAGGCCCGAGGGCAACGCCGACGCCCACCCCAGCGCGCCGACCCGGTCGAGCGCGGCCGTGATCTCCTCGGTGGTGGCGTCCGGGCGGGCCAGCCGCAGGTCGTCGGCCAGCGGCCCGGCGAAGACGTGCACCTCCTGCGTGATCAGCGCGACGGACCGCACCGCGGTCGCGAGTTCCACCCCGCCGAGGCTGATGCTGCCCCCGGTCGGCTCGTGCACGCCCGCGATCAGCTTCGCCAGCGTCGTCTTGCCCGCGCCGGACGCGCCGACCAGCGCCACCCGCTCGCCCGCGCCCAGTTCCAGGTCGACGTCCCGCAGCACCGGGTGACCGTCCACATAGGAGTAAGCCACGCCGGCGAGCTTGATCGCCGTGTCCACCGGCCGCACCCGCCCCTCGGTCGGCGGCATCGGCTCGTCGGCCACGCCCACGAGCCGGGACAGCGACGCGGTGGCGGCCTGGGCGTCGTCGGCCAGCGCCAGCGCGGCGTTGACCGGGTTGAACAGGCCGTGGAAGTACAGGGCCGCGGCGGTCGCCGTGCCCACCGACGCCGAACCCGCCCCGACCAGCCAGAACCCGGTCACCAGCACACCGGCCAACCCGATGAACTCGGCCACGTTCAGCCGCCCGTAGAACCGGGTCAGCAGCCGGATCCCGCGCAGCGCCAGGTCCACCGCCTCCCGCGATCGCGACCGGACCCGCTCGACGTGCGAGTCGGCCAACCCGAACGTCCGCACGGTCGCCGCGCCGCCGATCGAGTCCAGCAACTGCTGCTGCTGCACCCCCACGGCCACGCGCTGCGCCGCGTACAGCCGCACGGCACGCCCGCCGTACCAGCGCACGGTGTGCACGTGGACCGGCAGCGCCAGCAGCACCGGGACCAGGAACCGCCAGTCCAGCACCGCGATGCCGACCACGGTGAGCCCGATCGTCAACGCCGAGCGCGCCATCACCGGCACCGCGTTGCGCACCGCGTCCGCGATCACCTGCACGTCCCGCGTGACGCGTGAGGTGAGGTCGCCCGCGCCCGCTTCCTCCACCCGTTCCAGCGGCAGGTGCAGGGCCCGTTCCACGAACTTCTCACGCAGGTCGGCCAGCATCCCCTCGCCCAGCCGCGCCACCAGGGACGTGCCGACCGCCGTGGACACGCCCTGGACGATCGCGACCAGCACCAGCACGACGACGGGCCAGGTGATGGCGGACGAGCCGGCGCCCACCAAATCCACGATCCGGCCGAGCACCGGCGCGGTGAGCAACCCCACCGCCGTGCCCGCCAGCAGCACGAGCGACGCACCCCACGCCAGGGCGCGACGCGGTCGCACCAACTCGCCGACCGCCGCCCAGGTCCGGGCGCCGGACGCGGTCGCCAGCAACTCGCGCATCAGCTCAACACCGCCAGTCGGTAGTCGTGGTCCGCCACCAGGTCCGCGTGCGCGCCCACCGCCACCACGACCCCGGCGGCCAGGAACACCACGCGGTCCGCCGCGGCCAGCAGCGCGGGGCTCGTCGCGACCACGATCGTGGTCAGGCCGGCCCGCACCCGCTTGATCCCGGCGGCCAGCGACACCTCGGTCACCGCGTCCACCGCCGTCGTCGGGTCGTGCACCACCAGCACCGGGGGAGCGGCGGCCAGCGCCCGCGCCAACGCCACCCGCTGCCGCTGGCCACCCGACAACGACCGGCCGCGCGCCGAGATCACCGTGTCCAGCCCGTCCGGCAACGCCCGCGCCACGTCGTCCACCCGTGCCGCGTCCATCGCCTCGTCCACCCGCGGCCCACCCGCCGCGACGTTCTCCCGCACCGACCCCTCGAACAGGTCGGCGTCGTGCGCCGCCACCAGCACCGCCGACCGCCGCGCCGCACCCTCCACTGTGGACAGTGTAACGCCGTCCAGCGCCACCGTCCCGCCCGACGGGTCCACCTCGCGCGCCAGCACGGCCAGCAGCGACACCGCGTCCGCCGGATCACGCGCCACCACCCCGAGCAGCTCGCCGGGGCCGGCCGTCAACGACACACCGCGCAGCGACCCGGACACCACGCCGTCCAGCTCGACCCGCCCGGCCACCGCGGGCAACGGCGACGAGCCCGGCGGCACGGCCGGGGGAGCGGCCAGCACCTCGGCCACCCGCGCCGCCGACGCCCGGCCCTGCGCCAGCAGCCCGTTGACCCACGAGAAGATCGACAACGGCCACAGCAGGAACTGCGCCAGGCCCACCGCGGCCACCAGCTCGCCCACGGTGATCGCGCCGGACGCGGCCAGGCTCCCGCCGACCAGCGCCACGACCGCCAGGAACACGCCGGTCGTCGCCTGCATCGAGCCGTCCAGCCAGGCCCGCGACCGGGCGGCCCGGATCGCGGCCTCCATCGACGACCGGCTGGTCACGCGGTACCGCCGCGCCGCCGTCGCCTCCGCGCCGATGCCCTTCAACGCCCGCAGCCCGGCCACCAGGTCGGCCGCCACCCCGGACGCGAGCGCCGCCCGGTCCTGCTCCGCGTCACTGCGCCGTTCGAGTGGTTTGCCCAGCACGTGCGCCAGCCCGAGCAGCACCGGCGCGGCCACCAGCACCAGCAGTCCGAGCACCCACGACACCCGCAGCAACGCCACCGCGCCCACCAGCACGCCGATCACCGCGGACACCGCGATCGGCAGCGCCAGGTTCACCTGCCCGACCCGCTGGGCGTCGCTGGTCGCGATGCTCGCCAGCTCACCGGACAGCCTGCCGTGCGCGGCGCCGCCGTCCGCCGACAGCACCCGCGCGGCCAGCTTCGACCGCACCTCGTGCGCGGCCTGGTGCGACGCCTTCTCCCCGCTGCGCAAGGAGAAGCGGAAGCTCAGCGACAGCGTCACGAACACCGCGGCCAGCACGCCGATCCAGAGCACCAGCCGCCCGCTCGCGCCGGTGCGCACCGCCTCGTCGATCACCACGCCGACCAGCAGCGGCACGGCCGCCTCACCGGCCTGGTGGGCCGCGCCGAGCGCCGAGGCCACGGTCACCGACCTCCACTGCCCGACCACTGCGTCCTCGAGGACGGTTCTCACCCGGTGCCGCCTTCCGCTCGGTGGTCAGGTGAGGCTAGCCTAATCAGAAGAGAGGCCTGGATCACTCCCACGGGGCATCGACTTAGGTTAGGGTAACCAAAGTTCGATCATCCTCAGTCGCACCGATGGGACAGCCATGCCACAGCCACCGGTCTTCGACGTCCTCGGCGTCGGCTTCGGGCCGTCCAACCTGGCCCTCGCGATCGCCGTGACCGAGTACAACGCCACCGCGCGTGCCGAAGACGTGGTGACCGCCCACTTCCTGGAACGGCAGCCGAGGTTCGGCTGGCACCGCGGGATGCTGCTCGAGGACGCCACCATGCAGGTGTCGTTCCTCAAGGACCTGGTGACGCTGCGGAACCCGAACAGCGACTTCAGCTTCCTGAGCTACCTGCACGGCAAGGGCAGGCTGGTCGACTTCATCAACCACAAGAACCTGTTCCCGCTGCGGGTCGAGTTCCACGACTACTTCGAGTGGGCCGCCGGCCGGGTGGACGACCTGGTGTCCTACGACCACGACGTGGTGGACGTGCGGCCGGTGTCCGAGGACGGCGTGATCACGCACTTCGACGTCGTCTCGCGCACGTCGGCGGGCGAGGTGGAGGTGCGCCGGGCCCGCAACCTGGTGCTGGCCACCGGCCTGCGCCCGGCCCTGCCGGAGGGCGTCACGCCGTCCGAGCGGGTCTGGCACAACCGGGACTTCCTGCACCGCGTCGAGTCGCTGGTCGACCCGCGCCGGCTCGTCGTGGTCGGCGCGGGGCAGAGCGGCGCGGAGGTCACCGCGTTCCTGCACGAGCGGTTCCCGTCCGCCGAGGTGTGCTCGGTGTTCGCGCGCTACGGCTACAGCCCCGCCGACGACAGCCCGTTCGCGAACCGGATCTTCGACCCGGCGGCCGTGGACGACTACTTCGCCGCGCCCGAGCCGGTCAAGCGCAAGCTCATGGACTACCACGGCAACACCAACTACGCGGTGGTCGACCAGGACCTGATCGCCGAGCTGTACCGGCGGGTGTACCGGGAGAAGGTGTTGGGGCGGCAGCGGTTGCGGCTGCTCAACCTCTCCCGGGTGGCCGAGCTGCACGACCGGGGTGACGGCGTGACGGTGACCGTCGAGTCGTTGAGCACCGGCGCGCGTGACGTGCTCGACGCCGACGCGATCGTCTACGCCACCGGCTACCGGGAGGCCGACCCGACCGCGTTGCTGGGCGAGCTGGCCGGGCGCTGCGCCCGTGACGCGGACGGCAGGCTCGGCGTCGGCCGCGACTACCGCCTGGACACCGACGACGACCTGCTCGCCGGTCTCTACCTCCAGGGCGGCACCGAGCACACGCACGGCATCTCGTCGTCGTTGCTGTCCAACACCTCCGTGCGGGTGGGGGAGATCCTCCGGTCCGTGCTCGGCCGCCGTGCCCCGGCGGTGCCGTCGGGGGTGCCCTCGCAGCCGGAATACGCGATCAGCGTCTCACGGGTGAGCTGAATGCCCTTGCTCTTTGTTAGGGTAGGCAAACCTAAGCTAGTGCAGCGGCGCTGCCGCGCCTCCGAAAGGGAAACCCTGTGATGACCACGAAGTTCAAGCTGGTCGCCGCCGTCTCGGTGGCGGCGCTGGCGCTGGCCGCCTGCGGGGGCGGCGGCGACGCCGGCTCCGGCGGGACGGGCCCGGCCGACTCCGCCTCCACCGGCGCGTTCCCGGTCTCGGTCGAGCACAAGTACGGCACCACCGAGATCAAGGCGGAGCCGAAGAAGGTCGTCACGCTCGGCCTGTCCGACCAGGAGCCGGTGCTGGCCCTGGGCGTCAAGCCGGTCGGCGTCGTGGACTGGTTCAAGGAGCGGCCGTTCGGCAACTGGCCGTGGACCGAGGAGCTGTGGGGCGACACCCAGCCGGAGATCGTCGGCGAGCGCGACGAGTACAACCTGGAGAAGGTCGCCGCGCTCAAGCCCGACCTGATCCTCGCGGTCTACTCCGGCATGAAGCAGGAGCAGTACGACACGCTGTCCAAGATCGCGCCCGTGGTCGCGCAGCCCAAGGCGTTCCCCGACTACGCCGCGCCCTGGCAGGACCAGACCCGGCACATCGGCAAGGCGCTGGGCAAGGAGAAGGAGGCGCAGGCGCTGATCGACGGCGTGGCCAAGCGGTTCGCCGACGCCAAGGCCGCGCACCCCGAGTGGTCGGGCAAGACGATGGTGGTGGCCGACAGCTTCAAGCCCGGCCAGTACTCCGCGTTCGCGCCGACCGACCCGAAGGCCATCTTCATGAAGGAGCTGGGCTTCACCCTCGTCGACGAGATCGGCAAGCTCGCCGGCCAGATGAACGTGGCCGAGTTCAGCGAGGAGCGCTTCGACCTGCTCGACGCCGACCGCCTGGTGTGGCTCATGTTCGACAAGGGCGCGTGGGACCGGGTCAAGTCCGTGCCCGCCTACCAGCGGCTGAAGGTCGTCACCGACAAGCGCGACCTGTTCCTCACCTACATGGACCCGCCGATCGGCGCGGCCATGTCGTTCAACACGGTGCTGAGCGTGCCCTACGGCATCGACCAGGTCGTGCCGCTGCTCGAAGCCATCAAGAACTAGGCACACCCCCCCTGCGCGGGTCGCGTCGGTCGTCCGCGCCTGATTTCTGGCGGTCACGCTCTTCGATCGTCGGAAACCAGGCGCGAACGACCGACTTCCGGGCGACCGCGCCGCCGTCTGCGGAGCAGCGGCAATCCGATACGGAAGGTCGTGACCATGGCGCTGCCCTTGACCGGTGCTCAGACGGGTGTCTGGTTGGCACAGCGGCTCGAGCCCGACAACCCCGTCTACAACGTCGCGTGGTACCTGGAGCTGCGCGGGCCGGTCGACCACGACCGGCTGGTGGCGGCCGTGCGGCAGGTGGTCGCCGAGACCGGCGCGCTGCACGTCCGGTTCACCGAGGACGGCCAGGTCCCGGTGCCGCCCACCGCCGACGTCACGCTGCTGTCGTTCGACTCGGTCGCCGACGCGCGGGCGTGGATGGACGACGACATGGCGCGCCTGACCGACATCGCCGCCGGGCCGCTGTTCCACCACGCGCTGCTGCGCATCGCCGACGACCACGTCCTCTGGTACCAGCGCTACCACCACCTCGTGGTCGACGCCTACGGCTGCGTGCTGATCACCCGCCGCGCCGGCGAGCTGTACGGGGGTTCCACCGAGCCGCGGCCGAAGCCGGTCCAGGCGCTGGTCGAGGCCGACCTGGCCTACCGCGACTCGCCGCGGCACGACGAGGACCGGGCGTTCTGGCACGCGAAGATGGCCGACCACCCCGAGCCGGTGCGGCTCGTGCCGCGGGCCGCCGGGCAGGTGCGCGAGGTCGTCCGCCGCACCGTCGAGCTGCCGGACCCGTTGTCGTCACGGCAGGTCGTCGCCGCCGTCGCCGCCTACACCCACCGCGTGACCGGCGCGTCCGACCTGGTGCTGGCCCTGCCGGTGACGGGCAGGCGCGACGAGGTCAGCCGGGTCACGCCCGGCATGGCGTCCACCGTGCTGCCGCTGCGCGTCACCGTGCGGCCGGACAGCACCCTCACCGACCTGATCGCCGCCGTGGACCGCGAGATCCGCGAGGTCGTCCCGCACAGCGCCTACCGCGGCGAGGACCTGGCCCGCGAGCTCGGCCTGCGCGACGGCATCCCGGAACTGGTCGGACCGACGGTCAACTACCTGGGCTTCGGCCGCGAGATGGGGTTCGCCGAGCTCGACCCGGCGTTCCACATGCTGTCGCTGGGACCGGTCAACGACCTCACCACCTCGTTCCTGCGACGCGCCGACGGCCGGCTCGTCGTGACGTTCGAGGCGAACGCCGCCGTGTGCACGCCCGACGAGCTGGCCGACCACCAGCGCCGCTTCCTGCGCGTGCTCGACGCCGACCCCGACCGGCCGGTGGGGTCGATCGACCTGGTCTCCGACGACGAACGCGCGCGGCTGCTGGACCTGGGCACGTCACCGCGCGAGGTGGACGACGTGACGTGGCCCGGCGCGTTCGAGCGCCAGGCCGCCCTGCGCCCGGACGCCGTCGCGGTGGTGTGCGAGGACGTGTCGCTGACCTACGCCGAGCTGAACGCGGCCGCGAACCGGCTCGCCCGCGCGCTCGTGGCTTCGGGCGTGCGGCCGGAGGACGTGGTCGGCGTGGCCCTGCCCCGGTCTGCCGACCTGGTCGTCACGCTGCTCGCGGTGATGAAGGCGGGCGCGGCCTACCTGCCGCTGGACCTCGACCACCCGCGCGACCGGGTCGACCGCATGGTCGCCGACGCGGGCGCTCGGCTGGTCATCACGCCGGAGACCCGGTTCGACCTGCCCTCCGACGGTTCCGACCTGGGCCTTCCCATCGCGCTCGACCAGGCCGCGTACGTGATCTACACGTCCGGCTCGACCGGGCGGCCCAAGGGCGTGGTGGTGACGCACGAGGGCATCGGCAGCCTCATCGCGACCGCGCTGGACCGGATCGGGATCACCCCGGACAGCCGGGTCGTGCAGTTCGCATCCGTCGGGTTCGACGTGGCCGTGTGGGACCTGTGCATGTCGCTGGGCGTCGGCGGGCGGGCGATCGTGGTGCCGTCGCACCGCCGGGTCGCGGGGGAGGAGCTGACCTCCTACATCGCGTCGCACGGGGCCACGCACATGATCCTGCCGCCGTCGCTGGTCGCCGCGCTGCCGCCGGAGTGCGAGCTGCCGTCCGGCGCGGTGCTGATCGTGGGCACGGAGACCGTGCCGACCGAGCTGATCGCCCGGTGGGCGCGGCGGCTGCGGGTCGTGGCCGCGTACGGCCTCACCGAGGCCACGGTGAACTCGACGTTGTGGCAGGCCCGGCCGGACTGGACGGGGCCGGTGCCGATCGGCGTGCCGGACCCGAACACCCGGTGCTACGTCCTCGACTCCGCGCTGCGGCCCGTGCCGGTGGGCGTGGAGGGTGAGCTGTACGTCGGCGGGCGCGGGCTCGCGCGGGGCTACCAGGGGCAGCCGGCGCTGACCGCGTCCCGGTTCGTGGCCGATCCCTTCGTCCCGGGCGCCCGGATGTACCGGACGGGTGACCGGGCGCGGTGGCGTGCGGACGGGAACATCGACTTCCTGGGCCGGTCGGACGGTCAGGTGAAGATCCGCGGGTTCCGGATCGAGCCGGGCGAGGTCGAGAGCGTGCTCATGGCGCACCCGGCGATCGCGCAGGCCGCCGTGCTGGTGCGGGAGGACCACCGGCGGGTGAAGCGGCTCGTCGCGTACGTGGTGGGCTCGGCTTCGCCGGTGGAGGCGCGCGAGCACGCCGCCGCCGCGCTGCCGGAGTACATGGTGCCGTCCGTGGTCGTGCCGCTGGCCGGGCCCCTGCCGCTGACGCCGAACGGCAAGCTGGACCGGGCGGCGCTGCCGGAGCCGGACTGGACCGCGCCGGGCGGTGACGCGCCGGCCACGAACCCCGTCGAGCGGGCGTTGGTGGACCTGGTCGAGGCCGTGCTGGGGCTGACGCCGGGGATCCACGACAACTTCTTCGAGCTGGGCGGCGACAGCATCGTCACGATGCAGCTCGTGTCACGGGCGCGTGAGGCGGGTCTGGAGTTCACGCCGCGCGAGGTGTTCGAGCACCGGACCGTGGCCGGGTTGGCGCGGGTGGCTCGTTCGGTCAGTGCTGTCGGTGCTGTCGGTGCTGTCGGTGCTGTCGGTGGCGAGGTCTCCCTCGACGGGTTCTCGTCGGACGTGCTGCCGGCGTCACCGTTGCAGGAGGGTTTCTTCTTCCACGCGCAGTACGACGAGGACGACTCGTACGTGGTGCAGGAGGTGCTGAGCCTCGACGTCGACCGGGAGGCGGTGCAGGGGCTGCTGGACCGGCACCCGTTGCTGCGCGCGGGTTTCCGGCAGACCGATCGCGGGCGGGTGGAGCAGGTGATCGCGGAGGCGGTGGCGCTGCCGTGGCGCGAGTACCCGGCGGGTGACGACGTCGAGGCCGTGCTGGCCGCCGAGCGCTCCGAACCGTTCGACCTCGCGCGGCCGCCGTTGATGCGGGCGGCCCGGCACGGCGACCGGCTCGTGCTGACGCTGCACCACATCCTGCTGGACGGGTGGTCGGTCGGCCTGCTGCGGCGGGAGCTGGTGGGTGGCCGGGTGGAGCCGGTCGACCACCGGCGCTACTTCGCGTGGCTGGCGAGCCGTGACCGTGACGCGGCGCACGCCGCTTGGCGCGCGGCACTGTCCGGATTGGACGAACCGACCAGGGTCGCCGCTCTGTCCACAGGCGCGCTCGCGCGGCCCGGAATTGTCGGACCGGGCCGGCAGAATGAAACCAGGGGTCCCCTGGGAGGGGACGCCCGCGAAGCGATTCCGTCGGCCGGGGGCGAGGTGTCGCCGCGGCACGGGCAGCACCGGGTGACGCTGTCCGCCGAGCTCAGCGCGGCGCTCGTCGGGGAGGCCCGGCGGCGTGGGCTGACGCTCAGCACGGTCCTGCACGGGGCCTGGGGCCTGCTGCTCGGCGGCCTCACCGGGCGGGCCGACGTGGTCTACGGCACGACCGTCGCGGGCCGCCCGGCCGAGGTGCCGGGGATCGAGAACGCGGTCGGGTTGTTCATCAACACCGTGCCCGTGCGGCAGCGGTGGCAGGCGGACGACAGCCTGGCGACCGTCTTCCAGGACCTCCAGCGCGAGCAGGCGCGACTGCTGGACCACCAGCACCTCGGGCTGGCCGAGATCCAGCGCGTCACCGGGCACGGCGAGCTGTTCGACACCCTCGTCGTGGTCGAGAACTTCCCCGACGTGGTCGACGACGTCGAGATCCGCGACCAGGTCCACTACCCGCTGGCCCTGATCGTCCTGCCCGGCGACCGCGTCGAGCTCCGCCTCAAGCACCGCCTCCCCGACGCCGGGGTCGCGGCGCTGGCCGACCGACTGGTCCGGCTCCTGTCCGCCTTCGCCACGACCCCCGACCGGCCGGTGGCGAGCCTCGACCTCGTCACCGACGCCGAAGCCGCGTGGCTCGCCGACCTCAACGCGACCACCGCCGACGTCCCCGAAGGCACGCTCGTCAGCCTCATCGCCGCCCAGACCGCCCGCACCCCCGACGCCACCGCGGTCGTCCACGACGGCGTCACCCTCACCTACGCCGAACTCGACCGGCGCTCCACGGCGCTCGCGCACGAGCTGCGCGGCAACGACGTCGTCGCGGTCGCCGTGCCGAGATCGGTCGAGCTGCTGGTGGCGCTGCTGGGCGTGCTCAAGGCCGGCGCCGCCTACCTGCCCCTCGACCTCGACTACCCGGCCGAGCGCATCGAGTTCATGCTCGCCGACTCGGGCGCGACCACCGTCGTGCGGCCCGAGGACTGCGCCGACACCGAAGCTCCCCGAGCCGAACTGCCCGCACCGCACCCGGACCAGCCCGCCTACCTGATCTACACCTCGGGCTCGACCGGGCGGCCCAAGGGCGTCGTCGTCACGCACCGCGCGATCGTCAACCGGCTCGCGTGGATGCAGCACGAGTACGGCCTCACCGCCGACGACCGCGTGCTCCAGAAGACGCCGTCGAGCTTCGACGTCTCGGTGTGGGAGTTCTTCTGGGCACTGTGCGAGGGCGCGGCCGTCGTGCTCGCCAAGCCGGACGGCCACCGCGACCCCGCCTACCTCGCCGACCTGATCCGCCGCGAGCGGATCACCACGCTGCACTTCGTGCCGTCGATGCTGGCCGCGTTCCTGGCCGTCCCCGAAGTGCACGAGGACGCGACCTGGTCGGCGAGCCTGCGCCGCGCGTTCAGCAGCGGCGAGGCGCTGACCGGCGACGTGGCCGCACGGTGGCGCGAGCTCACCGCCGTGCCGCTGCACAACCTCTACGGCCCGACCGAGGCCGCCGTGGACGTCACCTACCACGAGTACGACGGCGCTCCGGACCCGGTCGTGCCGATCGGCCGCCCGGTCTGGAACACCCGGCTGCACGTGCTCGACCCGTTCCTGCGGCCCGTCCCGGCCGGCGTGCCGGGCGAGCTGTACCTGGCGGGCGTCCAGCTCGCGCTCGGCTACCACGGCCGGTCCGCGCTCACGGCCGAGCGGTTCGTCGCCGACCCGTTCGGCGAGCCCGGTCACCGCATGTACCGCACCGGCGACCTGGTGGTGCGCCGCACCGACGGCGTGCTGGTCTACCTCGGCCGCACCGACCGCCAGGTCAAGGTGCGCGGCAACCGGATCGAGCTCGGCGAGGTCGAGTCCGCGCTGGTCGGGCAGCCCGGCGTGGCACGGGCTGCGGTCGTCGCCCGCGACGGCAGGCTCCTCGCCTACGTGACGCCGGCCGACGTCGACCTCGACGCGGTGCGGGCGGGGATCGCCGACGCCCTGCCCGCCGCGATGGTCCCGCACGCCGTCGTGGCGCTGCCCGACCTCCCGCTCACCCCCAGCGGCAAGCTCGACCAGAACGCGCTGCCCTCGCCCACCGCCGCCACGACCGGCAGCCGTGCGCCGGGCACCGACCGGGAACGCCTGCTGCGCGAGGTGTTCGCCGACGTCCTCGGCCTGACCGACCTCGGCGTGGACGACGACTTCTTCGCCCTCGGCGGCGACAGCATCACCTCCATCGCGGTGTCCAGCCGCGCCCGCGGGCTCGGCATCGGGATCAGCCCGCGCGACGTGTTCGAGCACCGCACGGTCGCCGCGCTCGCCGCCGTCCGGACCACGACCGACACCGCCGCCGACGCGCCCCTGCTCGTGCTGACCGACGAGCAGCGCGCCGCCCTGCCCGCGGCCGACGACGTGTGGCCGCTCTCGCCGTTGCAGGAAGGGCTGTACTTCCACGCCAGCTACGACACCGGCGCGCTCGACGTCTACCTCTCCCAGGAGACGATGGACTTCGCGGGCCGACTGGACGTCGACCGGCTGCGCCGCGCGGGCGCCGCGCTCCTGGCCCGCAACCCCAGCCTGCGCGCCGGGTTCACCGGCGACGGCGTGCCGTCACCCGTGCAGTTCATCGCACCGGGCCTGGAGATACCGCTGCGCGTGGTCGAAGCCGACGACGCCGAGGTGCCGGGGCTGCTGGCCGCCGACCGGCGCGAGCGGTTCGACCTGGCCGCGCCGCCGCTGTGCCGGTTCCTGGTGCTGCGCCTGCCCCACGGCCGCGACCGGCTCGTCATCACCCACCACCTGATCCTCTGGGACGGGTGGTCGGCGTGGCTGTTCCTGGAGCAGTTGCTGGAGCTGTACCGCGACGTCGACGCGGAACTCCCGCCCCCCGGCTCCTACCGCGACTACCTGGCGTGGCTGGCCCGGCAGGACCACGACGCCGCCCTGCGCGCGTGGCGCACCGCCCTGTCCGGCCTGCGCGAGCCGACCCTGGTCGCGCCCGTGGACCGGTCCCGCGAGCCCGTCATCCCGGCCGAGTTCCACCAGGAGCTGACCGAGGAGCTGACCGACCGCGTCCGGGCCCGGGCCCGGCAGCACGGCCTGACCGCGAACGCCCTGTTCAACGCCGCGTGGGCGATGGTGCTGGCGAGCCAGGTCGGCCGGCACGACGTGGTGTTCGGCACCGCCGTCGCGGGCCGCCCGGTCGAGGTCGACGGCGTCGAGCACGTCATCGGCATGTTCCTCAACACCATCCCCACCCGCGTCGCGCTGAACCCCCGCGAGACCGTGCTGGAGCTGCTGCGGCGCATCCAGGCCGAGCGGACCGCGCTCATGTCCTACGAGCACGTCGGACTGGGCGAGATCCAGCGGGAGGCCGGGCACCGGCAGCTGTTCGACACGCTGTTCGTGCTGCGCACCGGCGACGGCGACGACCGGCAGGGCGAGCTGGCCTCCCGGCACGGCGTGCTCGACGTGTCCAATGTGGACGGCACGCACTTCCCCCTGACGCTCATCATCACGCCGGGCACGCGCACCCGCGTCACGCTCGCGTCCCGGCCGGACGTCTTCGCCGCCGACGCCGCCGAGGCCCTGCTCGCCCGCTACACCACCGTGCTGCGACGCCTGGTCGACTCGCCGGACGCGCTGGTCGGCACGCTCGACGTGCTGCCCGAGCACGAGCGGCGCGCCCTCGAAGCCGAGTGGGACGCGAGCGCCGACCCGCTGGTCCCCGAGACCATCGCCGACCTGCTCGTCACCCAATCACGCCGCACACCGGACGCCACCGCGCTCGTGTTCGGCGACCGACGGCTCACCTACGCGCAGTTGCAGGACCGGATCGACGCCCTGGCCCGGGTGCTGATCAGCCGGGGCGCGGGGCCGGAACGGGTGGTCGCCCTGGCGCTGCCGCGCTCGGTCGAGATGGTGGTGGCGTTGTTCGCGGTGCTCCGCACCGGTGCCGCCTACCTGCCGCTGGACCTGGACCACCCGGCCGACCGGCTGCTGCTGATGATCGAGGACACCGGGCCGCTGTGCGTGCTGTCGACCACGGCGGTCGGCCTGGTGCCGGACGCGTTGTGCGTCGACGCCCTGCCCGACGCGCCGGACGACGTCGTCGAGTGGCCGACGTTCTCGCTCGACCACCCCGCGTACGTGATCTACACGTCCGGCTCGACGGGCCGTCCGAAGGGCGTCGTGACGCCGTACCGGGGTCTGACGAACATGCAGCTCAACCACCGGCAGGCGATCTTCGCGCCCGCCGTCGCGGCGGCAGGCGGACGTCGGCTGCGGATCGCCCACACCGTGTCGTTCGCGTTCGACATGTCGTGGGAGGAGCTGTTGTGGCTGGTCGAGGGCCACGAGGTGCACGTGTGCGACGAGGAGTTGCGCCGGGACGCGGAGGCCCTGGTCGCGTACTGCGACGAGCACCTGATCGACGTGGTCAACGTGACGCCGACCTACGCGCAGCTGCTCATCGAGGAAGGCCTGCTGGACGGCCACGTGCCCGCGCTGGTGCTGCTCGGCGGCGAGGCCGTGCCGGAATCGGTGTGGCAGCGGCTGCGCGAGACGCCCGGCACGTACGGCTACAACCTGTACGGGCCCACGGAGTACACGATCAACACGCTGGGTGCGTCCACGGAGGACAGCGCGACGGCGACCGTCGGCAAGGCGATCCGGAACACCCGGGCGTACGTGCTCGACGCGCACCTGCGGCCGGTGCCGCCCGGCTCGCCCGGTGAGCTGTACGTCGCGGGCGTCGGCCTGGCCCGCGGCTACCACGACCGGTTCGCGCTCACGGCGCAGCGGTTCGTCGCCGACCCCTTCGGCCCGCCCGGGACCCGCATGTACCGCACGGGCGACCTGGTGCGGGCCCGCCGGGACGGCAACCTCGACTTCCTCGGCCGCACCGACGACCAGGTCAAGATCCGCGGCTACCGGGTCGAGCCGGGCGAGGTGGAGTCCGCGCTGGCCGCCCAGCCCGGCGTCACGCATGCGGCGGTCGTCGTGGACGCCGGTCCGGGCGGGGTGAAGCGGCTGGTCGGGTACGTGGTGTCGGACGTCGACCCCGCGGTGCTGCGGGACGCGCTGAAGACCCGCCTGCCCGACTACATGGTGCCCGCCGCGATCGTGCCGGTGGACGCGTTGCCGCTCACGGTCAACGGCAAGCTCGACGTGCGGGCCCTGCCCAGGCCCGTGGTGACGGGCGCGGCGTCCGCGCGTGCCGCCTCGACCCGCGCGGAGGAAGTGCTGTGCGGGCTGTTCGCCGACGTGCTCGGCGTGCCGTCGGTCGGTGTGGACGACAACTTCTTCGACCTCGGCGGCCACTCGCTGCTGGCCACCCGGTTGGTCAGCCGGGCCCGGACGGCGCTGGGCGCGGAGCTGGCGATCCGGGACCTGTTCGACGCGCCCACGGTCGCCGAACTGGCCCTGCGCGCGGGCGGCGGGTCGCCCCGGCCGCCGCTGGTGCCCGTCGAACGGCCCGCCGAGCTGCCGCTGTCGTCGGCGCAGCAGCGGTTGTGGCTGATCCAGCAGATGGAGGGCACGTCCGCCGCTTACAACTTCCCGCTGGTGTTCACGCTGCACGGCCCGCTGGACGTCACCGCGTTCACCGCCGCCGTCGGTGACGTGGTCGACCGGCACGAGGCGCTGCGGACGGTGTTCGGCGAGCACGAGGGCACGCCGTTCCAGCGGGTGCTGCACGACGTCACGCCCGTCGTGGTGGTGCGTGAGGCGTCGCACGCGGACGTGCCGGGGATCGTGCGCGACGAGGTCGAGCGGCCGTTCGACCTGCGCACCGAACTGCCGCTGCGGGTGACGATCGCGCCCCTGGGACCCGACGAGCACCTGATCGTGATCCTGCTGCACCACATCACCACGGACGAGTGGTCGGACCGGCCGTTCCTGCGCGACCTCGCCACGGCCTACCGGGCGCGGCGGCGCGGTAAGCTTCCGGGGTGGCAGCCGTTGCCCGTGCAGTACGCGGACTACACCGTGTGGCAGCGGGACGTGCTGGAGGTCGTGGGCGAGGAGCAGTCGGAGTTCTGGGCCGCGGCGCTGGCCGGTGCGCCGGAGGAGCTGGAGCTGCCGGTGGACCGGCCGCGCCCGGGACGCCCGACGTTCCGCGGCTCGGACCTGGAGGTGGTGTTCCCCGCCGAGGTGGCCGACGGGGTGCGGGCGTTGGCGCAGGCGTCCGGCGCGACCGTGTTCATGGTGTTGCAGGCCGCCGTCGCCGCTCTGCTGGGGCGGTTGGGCGCGGGTGACGACATCCCGCTGGGCGCGCCGATCGCGGGCCGGACCGACGAGGCGCTGGACGACCTGGTCGGGTTCTTCGTCAACACGCTCGTGCTGCGCGCCGACCTGTCCGGCGACCCGGGCTTCGCCGAGCTGGTGGCGCGGGTGAAGGAGACGTCGCTGGCCGCGTTCTCGCACCAGGACGTGCCGTTCGAGGCCGTGGTCGACCGGGTCAACCCGACCCGTTCGGCGGCGCGCAACCCGCTGTTCCAGGTGATGGTCGGCTACCACAGCCGGGGCGGTGAGGCGGGGTCGTTCGACGGGCTGCCGGTGACGTGGGTGGGCCACGAGACCACGACCGCGAAGTTCGACCTGGTGTTCAGCTTCACCGAGGTGGTCGGCGGACCGGTGGCGTGCCGCCTGGAGTACGCGACCGACCTGTTCGACCGGGTGACCGTCGAACGGCTCGGCGCACGGCTGACCACGCTGCTCGGCGCGGTGCTGGCCGACCCGTCCGCGCCGGTGAGCGAGGTGGACCTGCTGGCGGACGACGAGCGGCGGCGGGTCGTGGACGAGTTCAACCGGACGGCCCGGGCGGTGCCGGAGGAGACGTTCACCGCGATGTTCGCCCGGTGCGTGGCGGCGAAGCCGGACGCCGTCGCCGTGGTCGACCGGAACCGCTCGGTCGGCTACGCCTGGCTGGACGCGCGGTCGAACCGGATCGCCCGGCTGCTCGCGGCGCGCGGGGTCGGCCGCGAGTCGGTGGTGGGCGTCGCGGTGCCGAAGTCGGCGGACATGGTCGCCACCGTGCTGGGGGTGCTGAAGCTCGGCGCGGCCTACCTGCCGCTGGACCTCTCCCACCCGGCCGACCGGATCGCGTACATGATCCGGGACTCGGCGGCCTCGGTCGTCGTGACCACGTCCGACGCGCCGGTACCGGTGCCCGCCGTGCTGCTCGACGCGCCGGAGGTGGTCGAGGAGCTGGCCGCGCTCGACGAGTCCACAGTGGATGGTGGACCGCTCGGCCTCGACTCGGCGATGTACGTGATCTACACCTCCGGCTCGACCGGCAGGCCCAAGGGCGTGGTGGTGACGCACGAGGGCATCGCCAGCCTGGCCGCGACCGCCCTCGACCGGATGGGGCTCACCGACGAGAGCCGGGTGCTCCAGTTCGCCTCGGTGGGGTTCGACGTGGCCGTGTTCGAGCTGACCATGGCGCTGTGCGTGGGCGGGCGGCTGGTGTTCGCGCCCGACGAGGTGCGCGTCGCCGGCCCGGAGCTGACCGACTTCCTGCGCGACCGCCGGATCACCCACATGATCCTCCCGCCGTCACTGGTCTCCGCGCTGCCCGCCGACTGCGAACTGCCCGAGGGCTCGACCGTCCTGGTCGGGACCGAGACCGTGCCGCCGGACGTGATCGGCCGCTGGGCCGGCCGGCTCGACCTGCTCGCCGCCTACGGCCTCACCGAGGCCACGGTCAACTCCACCCTGTGGAAGGCCGTGCCGGGCTGGGACTCGGCCGTGCCGATCGGCGTCCCGGACCCGAACACCACCGTCTACGTGCTGGACGACCGGCTGCGGCCGGTGCCGCCCGGCGTGGTCGGCGAGCTGTACGTGTCCGGTCGCGGACTGGCCCGCGGGTACCTCGGCCAGGCCGCGCTGACCGCGTCCCGGTTCGTCGCCTCCCCGTTCGGGCCGCCGGGCGCACGCATGTACCGCACCGGCGACCGCGCGCGTTGGCGCGCCGACGGCAACCTGGACTTCCTCGGCCGCGTCGACACCCAGGTCAAGATCCGGGGCTACCGGATCGAGCTGGGCGAGATCGAAGCCGCCCTGGCCCGGCACCCGGACGTCACGCAGGCGGCCGTGCTCGCCGACCGCGCGGGTGACGTGACCAGGCTCGTCGGGTACGTGGTCGGCTCGACCGACGACGACCTGCGCGCGTTCGCCGCCGAACGGCTCCCCGAGTACATGGTCCCGGCCGCGGTGATCTTCCTCGACGGACCGCTGCCGCTCACCCCGAACGGCAAGCTCGACCGGCGCGCGCTGCCGCGGCCCGACTGGTCCGCGCTGACCGGCGACGACCGTCCCGTGACGCCGGAGCAGAAGGCGATCGCGGAGCTGTTCGCCGAAATCCTTGGCGTGTCACCGGGCATCCACGACAACTTCTTCGGCCTCGGCGGTCATTCGATGGCCTCCATGCGGTTGGTCGGCCGGATCCGGTCGGTGTTCGGGGTCGACATCGCGTTGCGCGACGTGTTCGACTCGCCCACCGTCGCGGGCCTGGCCGGGCGGCTGACCGGCGCCACCTCGGCCCGGCCGCCGCTGCGCCGGTTCGACCGCCCGGTGGACCTGCCGTCGGCGCCCGTGCAGCGGGGTCCGGTCGCCTGGGACCACGCGCTGGCGCTGCGCGCCCGGACGCCGTTCGACGTGCCGGCCCTCGTCGCCGCGCATGCCGACGTCGTCGACCGCCACGAGCCGCTGCGCACGGTGCTGGACGGTGACGTGCAGCGTGCCGTCCCGGCGCCGCCGCTGGAGGTCGTGCGGGTGGCGGAGCTGGACGAGGCGCTGTCCGCGTTCGCCGCCGAACCGGTGGAGCCCGGCCGCCCGCCCGTCCGCGCCCGGCTGGTCGTGGACGCGTCCGGCGCGCAGGCGCTGCTGCTGACCATGAGCTACCTCGCGGTGGACGAGTGGTCGGTCGTGCCGCTGTTCCGCGACCTCCAGCACGCCTACGCGGCCCGTCGGCGCGGTGACGCTCCACAGTGGACCGAGCTGCCGGTGGTCTACGCCGACTACGCGTTGTGGTCGCGGGAGGTCGTGGCGGCGGTGGGGGAGGAGCAGCGGGCGTTCTGGCGCGACGCGCTGCGCGACCTGCCGCGACTGGCCCTGCCCTACTCGGGGGAACCGCGGCCAGGCCGCCACCCGGCCGGCGTGATCCCGTTCTCGCTGCCCGCGTCGCTGCACGCCGCGATCGACCGGCTGGCTGCCCGGACCGGCACCAGCATGTTCATGGTGGTGCAGGCGGCCGTCGCGGCGGCGCTGACGCCGTACGGCACGGACCTGCCGATCGGCACGATGGTGGCCGGCCGGACCGAGGAGGCGCTGGCCGACCTGGTCGGCTGCTTCGCCAACCGGGTCGTGCTGCGCACCGACACCGCCGGCCGGCCCGGCTACACCGAGCTGCTGGCCCGCGTCCGCGCCACCGACCTGGCCGCGTTCGAGCACGCGGACGTGCCGGTGCCCGTCGAACCGCAGGTGATGATCGTGCACCACGAGAAGGCGGTCCTGTCGACCCTGGAAGGAGACACGGGCTCGCTGGAAGCCGTCCCCACCGGCACCACACCGGCCGAGCTGACCCTGAGCTTCTACGAACCGCGGGACGACGGCCCGGTGCCGTGCTACCTCGTCTACGCGACCGACCTGTTCACCCCGACCACCGCCCGACACCTGGCCGACGCCGTGCTGGACCACCTGCACCGCGCGACGACCGACCCCGACCGGAGGATCGAGCCATGACCAACCCGTTCGAAGACCCCGAAGGCCGTTTCCACGTCCTGGTCAACGACGAGGGCCAGCACTCGCTGTGGCCGTCGTTCGCCGACGTCCCGGCCGGCTGGACGCCCGCGTTCGGCCCCGACACGCGTGACGCCTGCGTCGCGTACGTGGAGGAGCACTGGACCGACCTGCGGCCGCTGTCCCTGCGCTGACCCGTCACCGCTCCAGCAGGTCGTGCAGCAACCGCCGGGCTTCGTCGCGGAACACCTCGCTCCACCGGGCGAGGTTCCGCGCGGCGTGCACCCGGACGTGCTTCGGCACCTGCTCGTCGAACGCCACCTCGCGTGCCGTGATCACGGCGGGCTCACGGTGCTCGCGGTGGTTGCGGACGAGTGCTTCGGCACAACGCAACCGCACGACCGGAGGCAGATCGCGGTTCGTCGTCATCGCGCGCAGCGTGTGTGTCGCCCGCAGCGGTGTCATGGCGGCGACCGCGTTCACCGCGTGCAGCCTGTGCAGCGGGTTCTTCGCGCCGCACAGCTCATCGAGGATCGCCAGCGCTTCGCCTCGCCTGCTCCGCGCAGCCACCGCCAGGACTTCGGCGGCTCGCACCCGGCTGGTCGGCGGCAGCTCGGTGTCCACGGCCATCACATGTGCGATCTCGGCGGCGTGGGCACGTCCTGCCGCCCCGAACCGCAGGAGATCCGACGCCGCCGCGCACCGCAACGCCGGCCGTTGTCCGGTATCGGCTGCGATCGCCCGGAGCAGTCCGGCCCCCTTCGCCCGGTCCTCGGGCCGGTAGTCGGCCAACTTCGTGGCGGCGAGCCGTCGAACGGAGGCGGGGACGCGTTCGTCGTCACGCATGGCTCGGACTGCGTCCACCTCGTCGACATGGCGGAGTCGGAACAACGCGTCGAGTCGCCGCCGCGCGGAGGTCTCACCCGAAGCCATCTCGTGCAAGAAGTCCACGACTTCGGCAGGTGGTGTCCGCAGCAGGTCGGTGACCAGCTCGACGGCTCGGAACCGGGCGTGCCGAGGCTGCGCCTGGTCCCCGACCACGTCCAGGACAGCGGTCACCACTTCGCGCCGGTGCGGTGTGCCGCAATCGGCCAGTGCCCGCCACGCGCGGAATCGGTGATCCACCGCCAACCCGGTCAGCGTGCCGACTGCTTCGGGCACGGACCGGCGCGACGAACGTGTCAACGCGACTGCCGCCGTGGCGCGGTCCGCGGGTGTCGACTCGATCGCGGTCAGCACCTCACGCGCGGCCACTGTCACCACTTCGGTCAACGAATCGTCGGCGTAGCGCGGGAGGCGCACCGCGACCGGCGTCGAGGTGTCCGAGACGAGACCTTGGAGGATCGCCTCCCTTGCCTGATCGGTGACACGCCGGAGGGCATCCCGCCGAACGGGCGTCGGTGAACCGGGGTGGTGCACCACCGCGAGGTTCAGCTTGTTGATCTCGCCTTGCCGAAGTGCGTTGAGCCGGCGGAGGCGTCCGATGAGAGTCACCTGCTCTTCGAGCGTCACCGCCGGATCGACGAGCGCCCGCTTCAGCGTCGCGACGCACTTGAGCCACTGGGACCGGTCGAGCCGGACCAGGACGTGAGCGGCGTCGCCACGCTCCTCGACGGGGGCGTCCCGGTCGAGGACGACGGAGTCCAGGTAGCCGATGGCAGCCGACGCCGAAGGTTCGAACCGCGCGAGGGTCATGAGGGCCTCCCTGCGCTTGGAGGAGGCGAGGTACGTGTCGTCTGCGAGGTCGCGGAGGTCGCGGAGCACCTTCCGGTCGGGCTGCCCGTGCAGGTCGACGACCAGCTCCGCGGTCTTCAGCTTGGTGTCGCAGTCGGCATCCCCGTCCAATTCGGCCGTGGCGTGTGCTGCGACATCCGCGCCCAAGCGCGCGAGGTCCAGGAGCTTGAGGTGCCGGGAGAAAGGTGCTGTGCGAAGGACGACGTCAACCGCTTCCGCCATGTCGCGGGGATCGATCGTGGCGAGGATGGTGGCGGCCTCGGCGCGGAGGTTCGGTGGGACCACGTGATCGAGCATGATCCCGCGCACCGACGATGCGGTCGACTCGTCGCGGTGGCCGATCGTGATCAGGGCCCGTGCTCCCGCGATGATGACACCCGCGTCGGAGCTCGCGCCGATCACCTCCCGGACGTGCTCCGCGAATCGGGCTCGCACCGACCGAGCCGTGGCCGAGAAGTCGAGTGACAGCAACCTCGTGACGTCCGCCGAGTCGGTTCTCAGCAGATCGATGACGGTGGTCAGAAGGGTCGGGTGGACTGTGCGGTGCAAGCCCGTCAGCTGGTACGCCGCCCTGCGTCGGGCGATCCAGGGCGTCCTCTTGTCGGTGAGGACGTGCAACAACGTGTCAGCGGCCCGGTCGATGTCGTTGGCGCGGACCTTCGGATGATCGAGGACGTACCTCGTGTACGCGTCTTCGTTCGTCGTGCGGTGCAGGAGCCGTAGCTGTGCCTCGGCTGCCGCCTTCTCGTAGCGAGTGTCGAGGGCGGCGAGCATGCGCCAAGCCCCCGCGGCGTCGTAGGGGCGGAGGTCACCGGTGAGGATGTCGAGCAGGTTCAATACCACTTCACCGTGCAATTCCGGCCCGAGTCGGCGCACCTCCTTGGCCGCGTCGCATCGCAGTTCCGGATCGGTGTCGGGGTTGGCGAGCTCATCGCGTAAACGGCTGACGGCGTCCGCCCGGTGGGGTTCGCCGAAGTCGGCCAGCCGACCGAGAGCGGATGCGTGCTCGAAGCCGGTCACCAACGGGTCGTCGGCGATGCGCAGGAGGTGTCGTGCTGCCTCGTCGTGGTACTCCGGGCCGAAGTCGGCGAGTGTTCGGGCCGCCCAGTAGGCGGCGTTCGCGTCGGCCTGGTGATCGTCGAGCGTCTTGCGCAGGTGGGGCGCGGCGTCCCGGGGGTCGCACGCGCCGAGGTCGATCAACGCCACCAGGATGTTGCGTCGGTCCGCGTGCGCCAGGTGCGGTTCCGCCATCATGGTCCGGAGGCGATCCACGGCGGTGGCTCGGTGTTCCGGGCCCAGTTCGGCCAGCACTCTCGTCATGGCGACACGCTCGTAGCGGTAGAGCCGCCTCTGCCCGACCAGGTCGACCACCGCGGCCGCGGCTTGGTCCAGTTGGTGAGCGCCCAGTGAGGCGAGGGCGATGGCGGCGTCCCGGCGTCCGGCCGTCGAGTCGACCGGATCGCGCAGCACCGACAGGAAGACCTCGGCGCACCGGTCGTGGAACTCGACGCCGATCTCCACCAGGCCGGTCGCGATCTCGACCAGGTCGTCGTTCGGCATGAGGGGGTCGTCGAGGAAGTCGAGCAGCGCCTTGGTGGCGTCGGTGCGTCCGTCAGCGCTGAGGGACGCGAGCACGACGGCGGCTGTGCGGCAGTCCGACATGTCCGCGTAGGGGTCGGCCAGCACGGCGCGCAGGCCGCGTTCGGCCGCGTCACGCGCCGAGGCGCCGCACTGCGACAACGCCTCGGCGGCGGCGAGCCGGTCGGTCACGGTGACCGCGGCGTCATCCGTGACGGCGCGCAGGAACGCGACCGCTTCCGGTGTGTGGGCGGTGCGCAGGCGGGTGGCCAGGGCGGTCGCCGCCTCGATGCGGGACTGCCACGGCGCGCGTTCGTCCCGCATCAGGTCGAGCAGCCACGACACGAGGGCGGGGTGGTGCGCGGCACGGCTCGCGTGGCGCAGGATTTCCGCGCCCCAGTACTCCGTGGTCATGGCCCAAGCCCTGGTCGTGGCCAGGAAGTCGTCCACCACGTCCGGACCGGCCGGGAGGTGCTGGGCGAGGAGCTTCGCGGCCAGCACGTGGTGGTTCCCGCCGCCCGCGTGCAGCGACCGCACCACGTGATCGGCCTGGTCGGGGTGCAGGCGGGTGTAGTGCAGCAGCACATCGCGCGCGTGCCGGCCCTGCTCGCCCTGCAAAGCGGTGTGCAGCAAGGACTTGAAGTCGACGTGGTCGGCGGTGAAGCGGACGGGCAGCTCGCGGGCCCGGGCGGTGGCGGCCAGGTGCTCGGCGAAGCTGTGGTGCAGGAAGCGCAGGTCGTCGCCGCGCTTGACCAGCGGGCCCGCGGCGGTGAGGAACGCCGTCAGCTCGTCGGTCCACCCCACCACCCGCACGGGCAGGCGTTCGGTGACCCACGAGCGGGCGGCGGCCATCAACGAGGTGTCGGTCCGGAGCCGGACCCGGCCCAGGTGCTCCAGCAGGTCGTCGCGCAGGTGGTCGAACGGGCCGGGGGCGGTCGGGTGGGCGGTGAGCAGGTAGCCCAGGTACGCCTGGTAGAGCTCGTACCGGTTGTCCGGAAGCGGTCGGTCGCCGAACTGCTCGAAGATGATCGCCGCGATGGTCGCCAACAGGGGCACGCGGACCAGTTCGTCCAGGTGCGCGGCCCGGAGCTGCCGGACGAACCGGTCGGCCTCACCGGGGCTGCCGTCGAACCAGTTGCGCGCGAAGCGCCCCAAGGCCTCCTCGTCGAACGGTTGCAGTTCGTACCGGGCGGCGGACGCGCGCTGGAGCGGGGCGAGGATCGAGCCCTCGATCGGCCGGGTCGTCACCACCACGCGATAGGGCGAGCCCGGCGCGGCGCACCGTTCGAGCACGTGCAGCAGCCGGCTCTGGTCGGCGGGGTCGGCGACCTCGTCCAGGCCGTCGATCAGCAGCAGCCACCGGCAGCCGGCCACCCGTTCCGCCACCTGCGCCGGGCCGACCTCGGACCACAGCAGCGAGCCGTAGTCGGCGGCGACGCTGTCCACCAACGCCTTCGGGAACGGCAGGTCGAGGCGGGTGGCCAGCTCGCGCGCCGGCAACCGCAGCGGCACCACCGGTTCGGCCAGCGGCGGGAGGTCCTCGCTGCCGGACCACTGCGCGGCGATCTCACTCGCGAGGCGCAGCGAGAGCGTCGACTTGCCCTGTCCCGGACCGCCGGTGACCAGCACGTGGTCGTCGTCGTCCAGCGCCTGCTGCACCGTGCGGGCCGGCGGTCGGACGGACAGTCGCGGCTTCGGCGCGGCCCGTTCGCGCAGCAGGCCGCGTTCGTCCAGCTCCGGTTCGGTGCGGGGCTGCTCGTCGTGCGCTTCCTCGGTGCCGGCGCCGAGTTCCTGGCGCACGTACACGGTGTCCAACGACGGCGTGCGCGCGCCGGGCAGCCGGTACGGCAGCTCGCCGGCGGTGACCTCCTGCGCCCGCAGCAGCGACCGCACCTCGGCGGGCAGGACCGGCAACGCCGACCAGTCGTCGGGGACCTCCCGGCGGTTCGACCTCTCGGCCCTGCGCCGCTGCTCGCGTGCCTCCCACGCGCCCTTCCACAGGTGGACCGCCCGGTCCCGGTCCATGGCCAGGGCCGTGATCAGCGTGTCCAGGACCTGCCTGCTCGGCAGGTAACGACCTCCGCACACCTCGGACACCTTGGAGCGGGACAGGCCCACCCGCTGCGCGACCCAGTCCTGGGTGACGCGGGCGGCGGCGCGGTGCCGCTCGACCTCGGCCGCGAACGCCCGTTCCTGCGCAGACGGCTCCACTCGTCACCCCTCGGCGTGTCCCCGGCCGTGTCCCGGAAACGTCCCTCCGCTGTCGGGACGTCCTCCGGCTGTCCCACGCTAGCGGCAACGGAGATCACCGGACGGGTGGAAGGGGACGAGGATGACGAACCTGCTGTCGATCACCGCAATCATGTGGTTCACCGCGTGCGCCGTGCTCTCAGGGCAGGCGGTCCTGCTCGTGCTGCTGTGCCGCGCCCTGCGTCAGGCCACGCCCCCGGTCACCGTCAACGTCGTCGCCGGCAGCGCGGGGGACGTCGTGCAGGCGGGGGGCATCGGGTCGGGATAGGGCCTCGGCCGAGCGTCGCCCCGCCTGCGGCAGCCGCACCACGCCGTGGTCGAGGTCGAGGCGCAGTGGTGGGGCGCCTTGGGCGTCTTCCTCGCGCATCACGGCGACGGAATCGCGGTGGTCGAGTTCCATCCGCTTGGAGCCGTAGAACATCGCGGTGATCTCGTTGACGGTCGTCGTGGCCAGCGGCGTGCCCTTGCGCTTGCGCCGCCGTTGGCGCAGCAGCTCGTACACCGCGACCCCGACCACCGACAACGTCCCGCCGGGGATGCTCCACGCCAGCACCGTCTCCACCGCGTCCACACCCCCCGAACGGACGGGTGGGCGTCGAGGTTCCCCGTGGGGCGGCACGGTGCCGCCCCACGGGTCGGCGCGTCAGTACACGAAGCACTCCGTGCCCGCGTACCCCGCCGCGCGCACGTCCGCCACGGCGAGCGAGCCGGCGAACCGGCGCTCGACCTCGGCGCGCTCGGCGGCGTTCGGCAGGTCGTTGCGGCACGACACCGGCGCGCTGGAGCCGGACATCAGGTCCGTGCACAGGCCGGTCCGCCGGTCCGGCAGGCCGAGGATGTGCCCGATCTCGTGCGTCGAGATCCGCGGCCGGTAGTAGCCCTGCTGCACGGCCTGGCGTCCCATGTAGACGGTTCCGTTGCCGAGCGACGACACGTAGGCGCGCGGCCAGCCGTCGTCCGCCAGGATGCGGATGTTGACCGGCGAGCCCGAGGTCCGGCGGGCCAGCCTGACGTTGGACACCGAGCTGTTCCAGTTCGTCGCGGCGACGTCCCAGTCCGCGGCGAACTCCTGGGCCTGGCTCACGTCGTAGTACAGGGTGCGCACCAGGGCCTGCGGCTCCGCCGACGCGGCGGGCGCGGCCACCGCGACCAGCGGAAGCATCAGCCCCAGCACGCCGACGAGGACGCCAACGGCCTTTCGTACGAGCATGGTGGTCTCCTTGGGGTACAGGGAAAGGGAGCCGTGTGACAGGGGAGGCTCCCGCCACCCAACGAACCAGCTCGTAGCCGTTCGTCACCAGCCCCATACGTAGGGTTGTGCGGGTGTGATCGGGCCCGCCCGCCGTGTGAGGCTGCGGCCATGACCGACGAGATCACCGTGTCCCGGTGGCGTGACCAGGCGCTCGCGCCCCTGCTGCTCGCCTACCACCTGCGCACCGAGGCCGAGAAGGGCACGCCGGTGTCCGCCGTCGAGGAACTGCCGTCGCGCTACCGCGCCGAGGTGCTCGACCCGCGGTCCGCGTTCGCCGCCGACACCGTGCTGGTGGCCGAGACCGGCGGGAACGCGGTCGGCTGCGTGGTGGCGTCGGCACCCGTGGGCGACGCGCTGGAGGTGAAGCGGCTGTGGGTGGACCCGGCGTGCCGGGGTCGGGGAGTGGCGAAGGCGCTGGTCGGGGCGGCCATTCGGCACGCCGCCGACACCGGGGTGGGAGCGGTGCGGCTGTCGGTGTGGGAGTGGCGGGAGGACGCGATCGGGCTCTACGAACGCCTCGGCTTCACCCGGGAGGACTCCTGGGACGACCGGCCCGGTCTCCTCTGCCTCCGCCGTCCGACGCGCGAATAGTTGACTCTGACTAGTCGGCCATGGATAGTCATACTTGACTAGGAGGTGGCGGTGACGTCCAGGCGGAAGGTCGGCAACCTGCTCGGGTTGGCGGTGCTCGGCTATCTCGTCCGGGAGCCCATGCACCCGTACGAGCTGGGCCGGCTCATGCGGGCGCACGGCGACGATCGCAGCATCAAGTTCACCCACGGCTCGCTCTACATGGTGTTCGGGCAGCTCGAGAAGGCCGGCTTCATCGTGGAGCACGAGACGTCCCGCGAGGGGCAGCGGCCGGAGCGCACGGTCTACGCGTTGACCGACGCCGGCCGGGCGGAGCTGAAGGACTGGATGCGCGAGCTCGTCGCCGAGCCCCGGCACGAGTACCCGCGGTTCGTCGCGGCCCTGTCCATGATCGCCGCGCTGCACCCCGACGAGGTCGTCACGCTGCTGCGCGACCGGCTGGACGGGCTGCGCAGGCAGGTGGACGAGGCCGAGGCGGTCATGGCGGGCGCCGACGCGCACCCGCTGTTCCTGGTCGAGGAGGAGTACCGGGTCGCGCTGCTGAACGCCGAGGTGGCGTTCGTCCGGCACTTCCTGGAGCGCATCGGAGACTGGCGCCCGCTGTGGGCGGCCTTCCACGAGGGGGAACGATGAGAGCGATCGTGATCGGTGGTGGCATCGGCGGGCCCGTTGCCGCGATGGCGCTGCGCAAGGCCGGGATCGAGGCGAGCATCCACGAGCGGTACGACCGCACGGCCGACGGCTCGGGCGGCGCGTTGAGCATCGCGCCCAACGGGTTGCAGGCGTTGGAGGTGGTGGGCCTGGCCGACGCGGTGCGGGAGGTCGGCACTCCGATGACCGCCATGGAGTTGCAGAGCTGGACGGGCCGGACGCTCGGCCGGTTCGGCAGCGAGCCGCCGCAGCTGCTGGTGTGGCGCTACGACCTGTACCGCGTGCTGCGCGAGGAAGCGGCCCGGCGCGGCATCGCCGTCGAGCACGGCAAGGACCTCGTCTCCGCTGTCGACCACAGCACGCACGTCACCGCGCGGTTCGCCGACGGGTCCGAGGAGGACGCCGACCTGCTCGTCGGCGCGGACGGCATCCGGTCGACGGTGCGCCGGCTCATCGACCCGGACGCGCCGGGCCCGCGTTACGCCGGCCTGCTCGGCTTCGGCGCGCGGCTCGCGCGGACCGGTGAGCCGTCGACCGGCGGCGCGATGCGGCTCGTCTCGGGCAAGCGCGCGTTCTTCGGCTACCAGGTCCACGACGACGGCGCGGGCGGCTGGTTCGCCAACCTGCCCCGCAAGACGCCGCTGACCACGGCCGAGGCGCGTGCCACCAGCCCGGAGCGGTGGCTGGCCGTGCTGCGCGAGGCCTTCGCACCCGACCGCACCCCCGCCGTGCGCATGATCGACGCCACCGACCCGGCGGGCCTCGTGGTGACGGGCGCGCTGGAGGACGTGCCGAGCGTGCCGAAGTGGAGCCGGGGCCGCATGGTCCTCGTCGGCGACGCCGCGCACGCCACGTCGCCGAGCTCGGGCCAGGGCGCCTCGCTGGCGTTCGAGAGCGCCGTGCAACTGGCCCGCTGCCTGCGCGACCTGCCGCACGAGCAGGCGTTCCGGTCCTACGAGGCGATGCGCCGGGACCGGGTCGAGCGGATCATCGCCCAGGCCGCCCGGACGAACCGCGACAAGGCCGCCGGTCCGGTGGGCCGTCTCCTGCGCGACACCCTGATGCCCCTGGCGTTCAAGTTCGTCGACCCGGCGAAGTTCACCTGGCAGTTCGACCACCGGATCGAGTGGGACGACACCCTCAGCCACGCGTGACCGCAGGCCCGCAGGATTGCGGACCGTCGCACGCCGACGCGCCCGTCACCCGCCCAAAGCGTCCACGTTCGGGTGAGGGACAGCATGATCGGGACCGGAAATCCTGAGCGGAGCCCTGTCGTCACGGCTTCCGCCGAACCCCGGGAACCACCATGAACGACGCGGGACTTCCCCGCTCCGCCGATCACGCGGCGGCCGACCACCTCGCCGCGGACGCGACCGGCGCCGTCGTGCAAGCCGGCGCGATCACCGGCGACATCGTCTTCCACGGCGTACCGGGTGCCGGATCGCGCGGCTCGTCGTCATGGTCGGCGAACTCGACCGGGACGAGCGCACCCGTGGCGACCTGCCGCTGCCCGCCGAGCGGCTGCGCGACCGGTTCACCGGGATGCCGGAGTCCTGCGTGAGGTGGAACGCGCAGGTCGCGGCGGCGCGGGAGGGGTCGGAAATCGCGTCGCCGGGGTGACGGCGGCCGTGCCGCGAGCCCGACGGTGAGCTGCCGACAGCCGCTCAGCGACGGCTCTCGACCAGGAGTCGGCGGACGTAGCAGACGGATTCCGGTTCGCCCCGGTACGGGCCGAAGTTGTCGATGCGGCGGTAGCCCTCGCGTTCGTAGAAGCGCATCGCCTCCGGTTGCCGCGTCCCCGTCTCCAGCACCAGGTCCGACACGCCGGCCCGCCGGGCCTCGTCCTCCAAGGCCCGCAGGATCCGCGCGGCGACCCCCGTGCCGCGGGAGCCCGGCTCGACGTACATCCGCTTGACCTCGGCCACGCCCGGTTCCGGGAACCGCAGGCCGCCGCACCCCACCGCACGGCCGTCCCGGTCGCGGGCGACCACGAACACCCGGACGTCCCGCGCGCTCGGCGGGGTGCCGGGCTCGTGGTCGTCACCGCCGTACCGGGCGTCCAGTTCCGCGCGTTGCGCCGCGCGCAGCCGCGTCCCGTCGACTCCGTCCCACGGCTCGACCCCGACCGCCACCGGCTCCGCCACCACGACCACCTCCGTAACAAGCGTTACCGTAACAAACGGTACGGTAACCCGGGTCGAGACGGAAGAGAGGGCGCGGTGGCGAGGAAGAAGGACGTGCAGGCCGATCGGGAGCGGCTGTCCGCCGCCGTCTGGTCCGTCCTGGCCGAACGGGGCCTGACCGGGCTCACGCTGCGCGCCGTCGCCGAACGGGCCGGCTGCACCACGGGACTGGTGCTGCACACGTTCCCGGACAAGCGGGCGCTGCTGGTGCACGCGCGCGAGCTGCTGCACCAGCGCACCGCCGTGCGCGCCGACGCCGCCGAGCACGGCGCGCGGGACGCGGTGGACAGGCTGAAGGCCGTGCTGTCGCAGGCGGTCACGCCCAGCGGCAACCACGACGAGTCCCGCGTCTGGGTCGGGTTCCTGGCCGCCTCGCTCGCCGACCCGGCCCTGGCCGAGCTGCACGTCGCCCACAGCCGGGCGTTCCTGCGGCGGGTGGAGCGGCTGCTCGCGCCGGTCCGCCCGGACTGGGACGACGCGCGCCGCGGCCGGGCCGCGAAATCCCTGGTCGCGCTGGTCGAAGGCTTCAACGTGCTGGCCATGCGCGACCCCGGCACCTACTCCCAGGACGTCAAGGACACCGCGATCGGGGCCGAGGTCGAGCGGCTGGCCACCCCACCGCCCGACTGACCCGGCGCCGCTCGGCGAGACGACCGAGCCGCCTCGGTCGTCTCGCCGAGCACCTCCCACGCGTCCGCCACCGGACCCAGGTGACCCAGCTTGTCCGGGTTGATCACCGTGCGGATCCGGTGGACCCGCCCGTCGCGGATGTCGAGCGCCCACGTCCCGACGACCCTGCCGTCCCGGTCCTGCACCACCGCGCCCGGCTCGCCGTTCACCGGGTGGGGCCGCACGACTCCGCCGATCCGGAGGAACGGCGGCACGAGCGCGGCGAGCACCCGGCCCACGTCCTCGACGCCGACGAAGTGGGTGGACCACTGCGGAGCCTTGCCGCCGCCGTCACCGACCATCCGCACGTCGGCGGCGAGGAGTTCCCGCAGCGCGTCGAGGTCGCCTTCCCGGAAGGCGTCGAAGAACCGCCCGGCGAGCTCGTCGCGCTCCCGCCGGTCGGCCTCGAACCGCGGCCTGCCCGCGTCCATGTGGCGTCGCGCCCGCACCGCGAGCTGCCGGCACGCCGCCTCCGACCGCCCCACGGCCGACGCCACCTCGGGGAAGCCGAACCCGAACACCTCCCGCAGCACGAACACCGCGCGTTCGAGCGGGCTGAGCCGCTCCAGCAGGAGCATCGCCGCCGTCGACAGCGAGTCGGCGAGCTCCGCCGACCGCTCCGGGTCCTGGTAGGGATCGACGAGCAGCGGCTCGGGGAACCACGGCCCGACGTACTCCTCGCGCCGGACGCGGGCCGAGCGCAGCACGTCGATCGAGATCCGGGTCACCACGGCCGACAGGAACGCCTTGGTGGACGCGGGCGTGGTCGGCGAGGCGTCGTGGCGCAGCCAGGTCTCCTGGACGGCGTCCTCGGCCTCGGCCACGCTCCCGAGGATCCGGTAGGCGATCGAGAACAGCAGCGGGCGCAGCCGCTCGAACTCCTCGGCCCGCGTCACGCCGGCCGGGCTCACCACGGCAGCGGGCCGTCCTCGCCGAAGAACCCGGCGGTCGGCCCGTCCGCGCCCAGCGTGGCCAGGCGCACCACCACCGCGGCGCCCTGCGCGACCGTGAGGAACCCGGTGTGGTTGTTGCTGTCGGTGTCCACGTAGCCGGGGGCGACCGCGTTGACGAGGACGCCCTCCTCCCGCAGCTCGTTGGCGTACTGCACGGTCAGCGCGTTCAACGCGGACTTGGACGGCGAGTACGCGGCCGAGGGCGGCAGCGCCGCGAACGGCCCGTCGGGGTCGCTGGTGAGGGTCAGCGACGCGGCGTGGCTGCTGACGTTGACGATGCGCGGCGCGGGCGACCGGCGCAGCAGCGGCAGCAGCGCGTTGGTCACCGCGATCACCCCGAACACGTTGGTCTCGAACACCTCCCGGACCATCCCCGGATCGACCGCGGCGGGGCGCTGGTCGTGGGCGTCCTGGGGCGAGACCTGCCCGGAGCCGGTGATGCCCGCGTTGTTCACCAGGACGTCGAGGCGGCCGAAGCGCTCCTCGACCAGCCTCGCGACCTCGCGGACGCCTGCCTGGTCGGTGACGTCCAGCGTCACCGCGTGCACGTCCCCGCCCGCCGCGCGCAGCTCCGCGGCGGCCTCCTCGCCGCGCCGCGGGTCCCGCGCGCCCACCAGGACCGTCATGCCCAGTTCCGCGAGCCGCGCGGCGACCCCGCGGCCGATGCCCTTGTTCGCGCCGGTGACCAACGCGACCTCCCGCTGTGCGGTGTGCTCACTCATGACCACTGGGACGACACAGGCGGGTGATCTGTGACATCCGCTGCGCCGGGACCACGACTCAGAGCAGTCCCGATCCCGGCGAACGGGTGACGCGTTGGGCTGTTGGCCTGTATTCCGCCGGGTGTTCCGCAATAGCGGGTCACGGAATTCACCGCCGTCGCTAAAGTGCGATTTCGGCGCGTAAAGGGGGAATGCGAGTGTTCGTCGGGCGCACCGGTTTGCTCGACCTGGTCAACCGGCTCACCGAAGTCCCCGCCCGCGCGGGCCGTGCCGACCGCCCCGCGGACCCGCCGCCGGTCCTGGTCGTCGAGGGGTGCGGCGGCTCGGGCCGGACCGCGTTGCTGGACAAGGCCTTCGAGCACTGGCACGACCGCACGCCGACCGCGCTCGTCAGCCCCGGCAAGCTGCTCACCGACGACAACAGCGCCATCCGGCCGGTGCTCGCGGCCGTCATGCTGGGGTTGAGCGCCGGCGTGCCCGGCTACGAGGTCGCGTTCGAACGGGTGCTGCTGGCCGAAATCGCGATCGCCACCCGGACCGACGGCCTCACGCCCGACGAGGCGCTGGACGAATTGCGCGCGCAGACCACGAAGTACCGCAACCGGGGCGCGCTGCTCGACCTGATCCGCGACCTCGCCGAGGGCGTCGGCGTGATCGTGGCCAACCTAGTGCCGCCCGGAGTGGCGCAGATCGTGCCGACCGTCGCCAACCGGGTCGCCGAGCTCGTGGTGGAGCCGCTGCGCAAGTCGCGGCGCGGGTCGCAGCTCGTGTGGCGGGCGGAGGCGCTGGACTGGTTCGGCCACCAGAGCCAGGGGCTCAGCCTCAACCCCGAGCACGCCCGGCTCCAGCTCAGCGTCCAGGCCCGCAGCACGAACCCCGCGGTCCGGCGCGGCGTGGACGACCTGCTCGTCGCCGCGCTGCTGGCCGACCTGCGGCACAGCCTCGCCCGCGCTGCCGACCGGCCCGCGAACGTGCTCGTGCTGCTGGACGACGGCGACACCGAGCCAGCGTCATCGTTCACCAGCGCCCTGCTGCGCACCCGGCAGGCCCTCGCCGACACGCCGGGAGGCGTCGACGCGGGCCTGCCCGACCCGCTCACGCTCGTCACCACGAGCGGTGGCGGGGTGGCCGCCGGGCTGGCGGGCAGGCTGCCACCGGCCCCGCTGGTGGACGAGGACGCCGTCGCGAGCGCGCCGCTGACCGGCCTGTGGCTGCGCGTGTCGTCCCGCGACCTGCGCGCCGACCAGGTGGTCCGGCTCGCCAAGAACCACGTGTGGCCGCACCACCTCGCGGCGGAGACGGTCGGCGAGGCCGTGCACCGGCTCACCCGCGGCCACCCCGAGTCGACCGGGTACGTGCTGCGCCGCCTCCAGGACGAGCCGGACCTGGTGGACGACCTGGACCGGCTGCTGCGCCGCGACGGGCCCGACCCCGGCACGCCGGTGCACCGGCACCTGCTGCGGCCGTTCGTCCGCGGGCTCGACGAGGGCGAGGACGACCTGCTCGACGCCCTGGTCACGCTGTCCGCCGCGCGGGACCGGACGGAGGCGCAGCACCTGGTCGACCTGCTGCCCGTGCCGATCGGCCTCGACTCGGCCCTGTTCACCTCGCCCGCGCTGTGGACCGACGGACGGCTGCACCCGCTCGTGCGGTACCTGGGCCTGCGGTCGCTGGCCGACGACCCGGCGCGGTGGCGCGACGTGTTCACCAGGCTGCTCGACCGGGCGGGCGACGAGACGACACGGCTGCGGCACGCCCGGCTGCTCGGCGACCGCGACGCCGTCGCCACCCGGCTGGTCGAACTGCTGCCGCAGCTGCCGACCGCGGCGTGGCTGGAGCTGTTCGACGCGGTGACCGCCGAGCCGGACCCGCGCGAGCGCGACGCCGACGTGGTCCGCGCCGTCGGCCGGCCGAACACCCCGGAAGGGCACGCGTTCCGGCTGCTCGGCGTGGTGCCCGCGGTCGACCACGACCCGTGCTGGACGGAACGGGCCGCACTGCGCACGTTCCGCGTGCACGCGGGGCAGGGGTTCCGGCAGCTCGCGGAGCACGCACGCGACTCCGCGCCGTTGTTGTTGCGCGCGTTGGCCTACGAAGGCCGGGGGAGGGCGAGGGGTTGACACTCGGGTCGAGGAACGCGCGTCAGCGGGACGTGCGCCACCGGTACTTGATCTTCCCGCACCCCGGGCGGAAGTTCCCCAAGCGCTGGACAGACTGGCTGCGGCTCGCCGTGACCGGGGTGCTCGTCGTGGCGACCGCCGTGGTGGCGCCGCAGGCGTCCACGATCGTCGCCCACGTCCAGTGCCGCGACGGCTGGCCCGACGGCGACGTCTGGCAGTCCGGCGACGAGTGCGTCGGCCTGACCGAGGGCCCGTACGCGTTCGAGCTGGCCGAGTTCGAGCCGGTCATGCGGACCATCGACGCGCAGAACCGCCAGGCGGGCGAGCAGTGCCAGGGCACGCCGGTGACCGTCGGCGTGCTGCTGACCATGACAGACCGGTTCGCGGGCGCCCGCGCGGTGCACGAGCTGGAGGGCATGGCGGCCGGCCAGGCGCGGGCCAACGGCACCGGCTGCCTGCACCCGATGCGGCTCGTGGTCGGCCAGCTCGGCGCGTACGGCGGCTCGCGCGACCCGGTCGAGGTCGCCCGTCGGCTCGCCGACCGGACCGACGTGGTGGCCGTCGCCGGGATCGGGCTCAGCCACCCGCTGTCGGCCGAGATCGCGGACCTGCTGGCCGACGCGCGGATCCCGATGGTGTCCGACCTGATCACGGCCGAGGGGTTCGACCAGAGCGGGTCCAGCGCCGACCTGTCGGACTTCCGCTCCTGCGACGCCGACGTGACCTACCGCGACGGCATCGGCAAGGACCACTTCTACCGGGTGGCGTTCCGCGGCGCGGTGCAGGTCGCGCGGCTGCGCGAGGCGATCGCCGGGCGGCCGGGGTTCATCATGGTGCCGATCGGCGGCTCGGACCCCTACACGTGCACGGTGCTGCCGATCATGCAGCGGGAGTTCGGCGGCGACGTGACCGAGGTGAAGTTCGACCAGGACGAGCCGAGCACGGTGCCGCAGACCGCCAAGCGGGTGTGCGGCGCGGCCGGTGACGTCACGGTCGCGTACATCGCCCGCGGTCGCGACCTGGGCCGGCTGCTGTTCAGCCTGGACGAGGCGTTCGCCAACGGGCAGTGCGCGGCGTCGTCGGTCACCGTGCTGAGCACGTCGGACGGCAACCGGCTGCGCGCGCCGGAGCTCGACCCGGTGCTGGAGGACCTGCGGGTGAAGGGGCTGACCTCGCCGAGCTTCACCTCGGGCCGGGTCAGGCTGGTGGCCACGCTGGTCGGCGGCGCGGACCAGGCCACGCCGGACAACCCCGGCTTCGCCGAGTTCGAGCAGGCGTTCACCGGCGCGGGCTTCGACCTCTCGCACGCCGACGCCGGGTGGGCGGTCAACGCCTACGACGCCGTGACGACGATCTCCGCCGCCCTGCGCACCCTGCCCGCGAACCGGGACGTGCAGCGCAGCCACGTCAACACCGTGATCAGCGGGTTCACCTCGCCCGAGCAGGCGGTGCGCGGCGCGGGCGGCCGGATCACGTTCGACAACAGCGGCAACCGCACCGGCGACGGCCCACCGGTCGTGCGGATCTGCCCGATGACGCGTGACGCCCAGCCGAGCCGGGTGCCGAGCGTGGTCGTCCGCGCGGGCGAGCCGCCGGCGCAGTGCCCTTGAGCGTCAGGAGAAGCGGCTCAGCAGCACGTCGAGGCGGGCCTGGTGGTGGTCCGGGCGCAGGCGGCGGCCCTGGTTGAGGGTCGCCTGGCCGTGCAGCGCGCTCCAGACGACCTCCGTGAGGGTTTCCACGTCGTCGTCGTCGCCGGCGAAGGGTGCGACGGCGGCCACGAACTCGCCGAACGCCGCCCGCAGCTCGGGCGGTGACTCGTCGGTGCCGAACGACAGGTCGACCTCCCGCACGAACATCGCGTCGTAGAGCGCGGGCCGCGTGGCGGCGAAGTCCAGGTAGGCCTGGGCGAGGGCGCGCAGGGCCTTCGCGGGCGACCGGTGGGCCGCGCGGGCGGCGCGCAGCCGTTCGGCCAGGTCGCCGATGGCTTGCAGGGCCACGGCGCGCACGATCGCGTCCTTGCCCTTGAAGTGGCTGTAGAGCACCGGCTGGCTGTACTCGACGCGCTCGGCCAGGCGGCGGGTGGTGACCGCGTCCCACCCCTCGGTCTCGGCCAACTCCTGGGCCGCGTCGACGATCAGCCGGTGGCGTTCGGCGCGTTCGCGCTCACGGCGTTCCTGGATGGACACAGTTCGATGCTAGCAGCGCTAGACATTCGAGCGCGACTATGTCTAGTGTTGCTCTTGTATCTAGCACTGCTAGCACCTGGAGTCGGGTCATGACCCACAAGCGGATCAACACGGTCCTCGCCGTGCTCGTCGTCCTCGCCGGTTTCTACTTCGGCCTCGGTTTCCTGCTCGACGGGCAGGGCGCGGCGGCGGGGTTCGGCATCGACCCGTGGCCGGAGAACAACGGGTACTTCGTGGTCAAGGGCGTGCGCGACATCGCCTACGCGCTGACCGCGCTCGTCCTGCTGCTGCTCCGCCACCGCCGCGCCCTCGGCTGGGTGGTGCTGGCCGACGCGGTCATCCCGATCGGTGACTGCGTCGCCGTGTTCACCAACGGCGGCACGGTGGCCTACGCGCTGGCCGTGCACGGCTCGGCGGCCGTGCTGGTGCTCCTCACCGGTGCGTCGCTGCTGTGGGAGACCCGGAAGCGGTGAGCAGGAACGCGGGGGACCACCAGTAGTCGTGCAGCCGGGTGACGCCGACGTCGGTGAACCCGGCCCGCTCGACCTGCTGCGCCCACCGCGACGCGGGCTGCTCCCAGGTGGCCCGGGTCGCGCCCGGCACCAACTGGCCGGTCAGCACCGGCATCAGGAACCCCTGCGCCACGAGGTCCCGGTCGGCGTCGTACTCGGCCAGCCCGCGCTCGTAGGCCTCGGCCAGGAACCGGCGGTGCTCCGGGCTCGCGTGCGGCAGGTCCGGCACGTCGAACTCGACCACGGCGAGCACGCCGACGTGCCCGACCAGGTCGGCCAGCACCCGGTCGCGCACCTCGTGCGGCAGGGTGTGCAGCGCGAACGTCGACTGCGCCACGTCGAACACCGCGTCCGCCGGCAGCGCCGCCGCGAACGTCTCCACCCTGGTGTGCCGGGCGTCGACGTCGTACCCGTCCAACGCGCGCACCGCCGCCGTGAGCAACGCCGTGGAGGGCTCGACCAGCGTCACCGAGCCCGGCGCGTGCGCCGACGCCAACGCGGGCACCAGCGCCCGCCCGTCACCGCAGCCGATGTCCACCAGGCTCGACGGCGAGGCCTCGGCGTAGACCCGCCCCAAAGCCTCGGTGACGGCCCGGTAGAGCCCCACGTTGCCGCCGCCGCCGATGAACGCCTCGAACGCCGCCGGCCGGTCGTACACCGAGCCGTCCCGGGTCGCCTCCAGGTGCTCCGCCAACGCCGCCGCCAACGGCGTGCCCCCGCCGCGCAGCGCCTCCCTGGCGGCGCCGATGTCCCCGTCCGCCAGCGCTCCCAGAGCTTCGTCGATGTGGTTGTTCACCGCACGAGCATCCCAAACGCCGGCGCCGGACACCCGGAGTTGGCCGCACGTTGGCCGGTCGTTGGCGTGCCGCGATCCACTGCACCCGGACGGATCCGAGCAGGGGGAGTGCATGTCCGTGGGGACACGAGGGGAAGAGCGCGGCGCGGCGGGGGGCGGGCGATGACCGACCAGTGGACCGGGGCCGGGATCTTCGAGAGCTATTCGAGCTTCGTCAAGACGATCGAGGGCGATGCCCAGAGCGAGACCGAGCGCGTCCTGGACATCACGTTCGGCGCGATCGACGTGGTCGCCTCGACGGTGGCGCTGGCGGTCGACCCGATCGGCACGCTGCTCGCGGCCGGGATCGGGTGGCTGATCGAGCACGTCAGCTTCCTGCGCGAGCCGCTGGACATGCTGATGGGCGACCGCGACGCCATCCAGGCCCACATCGAGCAGGTCAAGGCCGACGCCAAGGCGATCCGCGACCAGTCCGAGCTGCACAAGACCGCGATGGCGCAGTTCACCGGCTGGGAGGGCAAGGCGGGCGAGGCGTTCAAGCAGAGCATGGACCGGCTGGGCGGCGAGCTGGACTCGCTGGCCGAGGTCGTGGACGGCACGGCCCGCGTCACCGCGGTGACCGGCACGCTGATCATCATCCTGCGCGACATCGTGCGCGACCTGATCGCGGGCCTGCTCGCCCAGCTCGTCAAGGGCGCGCTGATCGCGGCCGCCGCGGCGGTGTTCACGCTGGGCGCGTCGATCGTGGGGTTCATCGGCTACGCGGTCGGCGCCGCCACCGCGCTGGCGGTGCAGATCGGCGCCCGGATCGCCAAGCTGATCGCCGCGCTGGGCAGGCAGGCCGCGCGGCTGGGCAAGCTCGGCGGGTCGATGGGCACGCTGGGGCAGAACTTCTCCCGGTTCGGCGACGCGGGCGGCATCGTGCACGAGGGCGTCAAGGCCGGCGGCGGGTACGGCGACTTCTACGGCGACAAGGGCAACGGCGCGCCGCGCAGCGGCGACCAGACGAAGGCGGCCGTCTGATGGCCCGTCACGGAGGGGGCGGCAGCTCCTCGTCACCGCCCGGGGACTCGCCGCCCGGCAGCCCGGACAGCACCACGAGCACGACCAGCAACCCGTTCAGCGACCGCTACGAGGTCAGCCCGCCGCCGTCGCCGCAGAACCCGTTCTCGGACTTCTACCAGATCAGCGACAACGGCAGCGCGATGAGCCTGGACAACCTGGACTGGGCGGCGCAGAACCTGGACAACGTCGGCCACGGCCTCACCACGACCGGCCAGAACCTGGGCTCGCACCAGGCGACGGCGGAGGCCTACGGCGCGTTCGGCAGCATGATCGCCTCACCGCTGAACACCACGATCGCCGACGGCGCGAGCACCACCAAGGCCGCCGCGGACGCCGCCGCCAACGCCGCGCAGAAGGTCCGCGACTCGGCCGAGACGATGCGCACCACCGACAGCGGCATCGCGGACGCCCTCGGGGGCATCGGCCGGGACAACGACGTCTACCAAGGGCCGCCCGGCACCAGCCAGGGCGGCAACCAGGGCGGGAACGGCCACGGCGACACCGCGGACCAGGGCGACACCGTGCCGCCGCCGCCCGAGGTGTCCGGCGACCCGATGCCGTCGCCGCCGCACCCGACGCCGATGTCGAGCCCGGACACCAGGCCGATCGGCGACCGCATCGGCGACATCCGGCAGCAGCTCGGCGTGAACGACGACGTCGGCGCGGTCATCGTGCCCACCGGCAACCGGCCGGACGGCCGTCCCTACACGCTGGACACGCCGGTCATGGACCTGCCGCCGGAGAACCGCCACGGGCTCACGCCCGAGCAGCAGCGGATGACGCTGGGCGAGATGATGGGCTACCCGCCGGACCTGATGGCCGATCCCGAGTTCGCGGGCACCCCGGCGGCCGACGCCCTCGACATGCAGGGCGGCGGCGCCTACAACGGCGACAGCAACCTGCTCATGCTCGACGACAAGCACAACGACAACGCGACGTTGCTGCACGAGGTCGGGCACGCCCGGCAGAACGAGCACGGCTTCAACCACCACAACGCGCAGAACACGCTGCTGGAGTACCAGAACGTGCTCGTCAACGAGAACGCCCACCACGGCGCGAACGGCAACCCGCCCCGGCTGGACTACCAGCTCCCGCCGGGCACGGCCGCGCCGACCGACTGGAACGGCCTGCGCGACTACGTGCGGGGCGACGGCACGGTCACGGTGGGCGGGCAGCAGCTCACGATGAACCCGGCGCTCCGGGACCAGAGCGTGGTGCTGCTCGACCAGATCGAACGGCTGACCGGGCCCGGCGGGCCGTACGCGGCCAACGGCGCCCAGGTCCGCGACAACCTCATCAAGGAGTTCTTCGCCAAGGAGAAGCAGCTCCAGGGCTGACGCGGACGCGTGCCCGGCTCCCGGCTCAGGGGGCCGGGCTGCGCATCACGATCAGGTCGCCGTGACCGCCGTACCCCAGCACGGGCTCGGCGTACTGCGTGCCGTCGAACGTGATCATCCACCACTCGCGGCCGACCGGCAGCAGCATCGGGTGCGGGATGTTAGTGCCGTAGGGCGCGTCCAGCGTGCCCAGCTCGCGCATGGCCAGGTCGTACACCGGGTACCGGCGGGCGTCGCCGTCGCTGGCGAAGACGTACCACTCGCGGCCGACCCGCTGGATGATCGTGCCCTCGGTCTGGTCCACGGCGGTGTCCGCGCCGACCAGCCTGGTCGCCGTGTAGTCCGCGCCGGGAGCCGCGACGGCGAGCGCCGGGTGGAAGACGAACGCCGGCTGCTGCGCCTCGCTCTCCACGAACGCCAGGTGCCAGCGGTCGCCGACCCGCGTCAGGGCCGGGTCCCACGAGCTGACGGCGGTCGGCAGCGGCAGCCGCTCGGTGCGCAGGACGTGCACGCCCCGCAGCACGTTCGCGGTGGTCGTGGTGTGCCGGACGTGCACGCCCCGGAACGCGAAGTCGCCCCACGAGCTCATCAGCAGGATGAACCGGCCGGTGCGGTCGTCGTGGACGATCTGACCGGCGTGGTCGCCCAGCACGACGCCGTCGCGCTCGAAGAACAGGACCGCGACCTGCTCCAGCTTCGCCGGGTCGGCCAGGTCGAGCGTCCACACCGCCCAGTGCGCCTGCTGGAAGAAGCCCAGCCCGGCGTTGGTCATGGTCAGGTACAGCTTGCCGTCGCGGATGAACGGCCTGCCGTCGGCGTGCTGCACCACGTGCGGGTCGCGCACGCCCGCCTGGCCGAAGTAGCCCGCCCGCACCCTGCCCAGCCGCACGTCGCCGCCGCGTCCCCCGTAGGCGTAGTCGAGGCCACCCAGCACTGCGGGCACCCGCAGGTCGACCAGCGCGCGCACGCCGTCCCGCTCGGTCAGCACCGGCTGCCAGCCCGCGTCCGTGCCGGTGGTGTCGACCAGGACCGTGACCGCGTTCTCGTTGACCACCACGGCGAACCGGAACGCGCCGGTCACGCGCACGTCGGCCGACTTCACCACGGTGGTCGCGCCGCCCGCGGTCACCTCGATCGTGGCACGGCCGGCGGTGGCGTCGAGCGTGCCGAGCACGGACGTCGTGCCGCCCGCCAGGCCCGCCACGACCACTCCCTCGGCCCGCCGCACCTCCACCAGCACAGACCCGAACGGGGCGCGGGGCCGCACACCGGTGCAGACCAGCGTGCCGGAGGCGGCCGAGTGCGGGGTGATCGCGCTGTCGTACTGCACGAACCGCGGCGCGACCAGGTCGAACGGGCGGTGCCGGTGCGTCACCGCGAAGTGCAGGTCGAACGGCGTCGCGGCGGGCCGACCCATCGCCGGGACCCCGCCGAACAACGTCGACAGCGCCCCGACCGCGCCCGCCGCCCCCACGTTCCGCAGCAGCGTGCGCCGATCCACGTCCCGTGCCGCCATCGGACCTCCTCGGACTCCTGCCGGTACTTGTCAACAATGTGTTACAGGCAGGTGTGAGGAAGTGTCCAGAGGCGGTTCGGGGTCGGGGAGCGCGCCCGCGTCCGCCGACAACGGCCATCAGGGCGGCACGACCGGCTCAGGCGGTCAGCACGATCTTGCCCGGACCGTGGCCGCGGGAAGCGGCCCGGTGCGCCTCGGCGGCGTCGGCCAGCGGGAAGGCGGCGGCCACCGAGGTGACCAGGTCGCCCTTCGCGGCCAGGTCGGCGAGGTCGGCCAGGCGTTCGGCGGAGCGCTCCTGCGGGCCGCCCGTGAACACCACGCTTAGCCGGGCGGCGGCCGGGGCGTCGGCGATCGTGACGATGCGGTCCGTGCCGCCGCGCAGCTCGACCGACGCCGGCAGCGCGCCCTTGCCCGCCACGTCGAACACCGCGTCGACACCTTCGGGGGCCAGCGCGCGGACCCGGTCCACCAGGCCCTCGCCGTACGTCGTGGGCGTGGCGCCGAGCGCGGCGACGTGCTCCTGGTTGGCCGGGCCGGCGGTGCCGATCACGCGCAGCCCCGCCAGCACGCCGAGCTGCACGGCAATCGTGCCCACGCCGCCCGTCGCGCCGTGGACGAGCAGCGTCTCGCCGGGCCGGAGGTCGAGCAGGCGGAACACCCGGTCGGTCGTCTCGACGGCCACGGGCAGCGTCACGGCCTGCTCCCACGACAGCCCGCCGGGCTTGCGCGCGACCGTGGTCGCCACCGCGTACTCGGCGTAGGCGCCGGTGTCGGACCAGCCGAACACCTCGTCGCCGACCGACAGCCCGGTGACGTCCGGGCCGACCGCGTCGACCACGCCCGCGAGCTCGAGGCCCAGGATCGTCGGCAGCGGCGTGGTGAAGACGGCCTCCATGTCGCCCGAGCGGACCTTCGCGTCGAACGGGTTGACGCCGACCGCCCGCACCCGCAACCGCACCTGGCCGGGACCGGGCTCGGGCCGGTCGACCTCGGCCAAGCGCAGCTCCTCGGGGCCGCCGAAGCGGTTCAGCACCACGGCTTTCACGATGTCTCCTCTCGCGTCACGCGGTCCCGGCCGCGCGCGCCTCGGGCCGGAGCCTGGCGACCAGCTCACCCCGGCTGCGCACGTCGACCTTGCCGAACACCGACTTCAGGTGGTCCTGCACGGTGTGCGCGGAGATGGCCAGCCGGGCCGCCATGTCCGAAGTGGACCGACCGGCGATGACCTCGTGGCACACCTCGCGCTCCCGGGCGGTCAGGCCGTAGGCGGCGAGCAGCAGGCCGAGCAGCTCGTCACCGGACGCCCGCTCGACGGTCACCACCGCCTCGCCGTCGTCCTCCCCGATCAACCGACTGGCCTGCAACAGGACCCAGCCGCCGGACGCGTCGCGCACGCGGGCCCGGAACGCGCCGGACGCGGCCGACCGCGCGCCGGTCACCACCGCCCGCAGCATCACCGCGAACCGGCCGGGCGCGATCGAGTCCAGCTCCTCCTGCCAGGTCCGGGCGGCGGCCGTGGCCGCACGGGGGACGCCGTCCGGGCCGACCACCACGATCGCCGGCTCGCCGACGGCCCGGTGGGCGCCACACCGCGCGGCGACCCTCGTCGCGGCGGCCAGCGCCGGCGCCACGGCGGCGACGAACTCGGCTTCGCGGTCGGAGAACTCGCCGCGCCGCACCATCCCGGCCGCGCCCCAGCACGTGCCGTCCACCCGGAACACCGCGCGCAGCTCGTGCCGCAGACCCAGGGGCCGCCAGACCTCGTTGAGCCTGCCGCTGCGGGCGGCGTCCCGGCGCGGCACGTCCGACAGGCGCGCCACCGGCTCGGCGCGGCGGGCCAGCTCGGCGAACGTGTGCGGCTCGGCCGCGCTGTACTCGCAGGTCGCCAGCACCGGCTCGTACTCGGCGGGGACGAGGTTCGGGCCGCTGGTCATCGTGGCGATCACGGCGGTGTCCGGGTCGAGCGAGGCCCAGCAGGTCAGCTCGGTGGGCACGACCCGCTCGACCACGTCGATCGCGGCCCGGTGCAGCTCGGCGACCCCGAGGCCCGCCGTCGCGAGCGCGGCGATCTCGCGTCGCGCGCCGATCGCCCGACCTTCCCACATGGTCGGAGTATGCGCCTGCGCCTCCCGGCCCTCCATCCCAGATTTCCGGGATGGAGGCCCGGCGCGGACCGCTCCTACCGTCGGGCCATGAAGACGCACCTGAGCACCGCCGGCGAGGGCTTCGAGCTGAACTCGCCGGACGCGAGGATCACGGTCAAGGTGGACGCCGCGCACACCGACGGCGCCTACGAGCTGTTCGAGGTGGACGCGCCGCGCGGACCCACCGTGCCGCCGCACGGCACGCCGTGGGCCAAGGCGTACTACGTGCTGCACGGTCGGATGGCGGTGCTGGTCGACGGCGAGGTCTACGACGTGGGGCCCGGCACGTCGATCGCCATCCCGCCGGGCGCGGCGCACACGTTCACCGTGCACTCGCCGTCGGTGAAGTTCCTGGCGATCAGCCTGACCGACGCGATGGGCCGGTTCTTCCGCGACGTCGACCGGGCCGTGCCCGCCGACACGCCCCTGGAGGAGGCCGCGCCGCTGCTGCGGGACGTGGTCGGGCGGCACGGCATCACGCTGGGGGAGTGGTCGTCGTGATCGTCGTCGCGCAGGTGGCCGCCGGGCTCGCGGCGGCGATCCACGTGCTGGTGTTCGTGTGGGAGACGGTGCTGTTCCGCCGGCCGGGCGTGCACTGGGGCGTGTTCAAGGTGCCGGCGCAGGACGTCGAGCCGGTCCGGCTGTGGTCGTTCAACGTGGGCCTGTACAACCTGTTCCTCGGCTCCGGGACCGTCATCGGCCTGGTCGCGCTGAACACGGGCGACGAACCGGTCGGGCGCGCGCTCGTGTTCTACACGTGCGCGTTCATGGTCCTGGCCGGCATCGCCCTCGGCGTGTCGGACCGGCTCGCGATGAGCCGTCCCAGGGGCACCGGGCTCGGCGGGGCGATCACCCAGATCACCCCGGCGCTCGTCGCGGTCGTCGCGCTGGCGCTCGCCTGACCGCTCACGTCGCGGCGCAGGAGGTGAGGGCGGTGAACGCCGCCCACGCCTCCTCGGGGCCGAACTCGGAGCCCGGCCCGGAGCCGGAATCCGGGCCGCGCGACCGACCGGACACCACGTAGCGCACCGCCAGGTAGGACAGGCCGCCCCAAGGCTCGCGCCGGTGCACGCGGCTCAGGACCCGGTCGCACCGGGTGCAGGCGAGCCACGGGACCACGACCAGGCCGGAGTCCTCTGCCGGCTCGCCGTCGACCACCCGCACCCGGCCGCCCTCCCGGGAACGGCAGCGGAGCAGGACCGGTTCGACGGACTCCCGCACGCCCCACTCCTCGGCGGTCACGGCGATCCGCGCCCGTTCCTCGTCGGTGATCGCCACCTCGGCCGCCGCCAGGCCCGCGACCAGCAGGTCCAGGGCCGCCTCCTGCTCGCCGATCTCCCGGCAGTCGAGCACCTCGCGCGCCCGGTCCGGCGGCAGCAGCGCCGCCAGCGCGCGCCACCGCGCCTCCTCCTCGTCCACGCCGCGAGGTTAGCCGCACGATCGACTCCACCCGAGCATCGGTTAGCCTTACCTAAACTTCGGGAGGTGCGGGTGTCGCGGGACGCGGTGCGAGGGGTCGGCCTGCTCGTGTCGATCGGCGTGCTGGGCGTGATCGTGCTGCTCAGCCTGTGGATCGGCACCAAGAGCATCCCGTTCGGCGACACCTTCGGCCTGCTCCTCGCCGACGACGGCACCGGTGACGCGGCCATCGTGCGCGACGTGCGCGTGCCCCGGGCGGCGCTCGGCCTGCTGGTCGGCGCGGCGCTCGGCCTGTCCGGCGCGGTGATGCAGGCGTTGACCCGCAACCCGCTCGCCGACCCCGGCCTGCTCGGCGTGAACATGGGCGCGGCGGCGGCGATCGTGTCCGCCATCGCGTTCTTCGGCATCACCAGCCCCACCGGGTACGTGTGGTTCGCGCTGGCCGGCGCGGCGGGCACGGCGACGGTGGTCTACGTGCTCGGCGCGGCAGGCCGCGGCGCGGCGACCCCGGACCGGCTGGTGCTCGGCGGCGCGGCGCTGACCGCCGTCCTCCACGCCTACGTCTCGGCGATCCTGCTGCTGTTCACGCACACGTTCGACTCGTTCCGGTTCTGGAACGTCGGCTCGCTGGCCGGTCGCGACTTCGCGCTGGTCGGGCAGGTCTCGCCGTTCGTGCTGCCCGGCATCCTGATCGCGTTCCTGCTCGCGCGCAGCCTCAACGTGCTGGCGCTGGGCGACCACACGGGCAAGGCGCTGGGCGCGAACGTCACCCGCACCCGCGCGTTCGGCGTCCTCGCCGTCACGCTCATGGCAGGTGCCGCGACCGCCGCCGCCGGGCCGATCGCGTTCGTCGGCCTGACCGTGCCGCACGTGGCCCGCATGATCGGCGGCAGCGACCAGCGCTGGGTGCTGGCGTACTCGGCGGTGCTCGCGCCGGTGCTGCTGCTCGGCTCGGACGTCGTCGGCCGGGTGGTCGTCGCGCCGCAGGAGATGGAGGTCGGCATCATCACCGCATTCGTCGGCGCGCCGGTGTTCATCGCGCTGTGCCGTCGGCGGAAGTTGGCCACGCTGTGAGGACGGTCCGCACCTCCACCGTCTCGCTGCGGATCAGCGAACGCGCCCTGCTCGTGAGCACGGCCATCGCCGCGCTGACGGTCGTCGCCGCCGTCGCGACCATGGTCACCGGCGACTTCCCGCTCACCGTCGGCGAGGTGCTGGCCACCGTCACCGGCCGGGGCGACGGCTACGCCGACTTCGTCGTCTTCACGCTGCGCCTGCCGCGCCTGATCACCGGCCTGCTCGTGGGCGCGGCGCTCGCGCTCAGCGGCGCGATCCTCCAGAGCCTGTCCCGCAACCCGCTGGCCAGCCCGGACATCATCGGCTTCACGCAGGGCGCGGCCACCGGCGCGATCGCGGTCCTCGTGCTGGCGCAGGGCAGCATGGCGGCGACCGCGCTCGGCGCGACCGTCGGGGGCCTGCTCACGTCCGCCGCCGTCTACCTGCTCGCGCTCAAGCAGGGCGTGCAGGGTTTCCGGCTGGTGCTCATCGGCATCGGCGTGAGCGCCATGATGCTCGCGGTCAACTCCTACCTGATCACGCGGGCCACCCTGGAGAGCGCGCTGGCCGCGCAGACGTGGCTGGTCGGCGGCCTGAACAACCGGGGCTGGGACCAGGCGCAGGTGGTCGCGGTGGTGCTCGCCGTGCTGCTGCCGTGCGCGTTGGCGCTCGGCCGCCGGCTGGCCCTGCTGGAGATGGGGGACAGCGCCGCGACCGGCCTGGGCGTGCCCGCCGAGCGCACCCGCCTGGCGCTGCTCGCGGTGAGCGTCGGCCTGGCCGCCGTCGCCACGGCCGCCGCCGGGCCGATCACGTTCGTGGCGCTGGCCGCGCCCCAACTGGCCCGGCGGCTCACCGGCGCGTCCGGCCCCGGCCTGGCCGCGTCGGCGCTCATGGGCGGCCTGCTGCTGGTCGTGGGCGACTTCGCGGTGCAACGGCTGTTCCCGACGACCCAGCTGCCGGTCGGCATCGCCACCGCCGCGATCGGCGGGCTCTACCTGGTGTGGCTGCTGGCCCACGAGTGGCGGAAGGGGAGCACGACGTGACCAGGCTCCGAGGGGCGGAACTGACGCTGTCCTACGACGAGCGCGTCGTAGTGTCCGGATTGGACGTCGAGATCCCGGACGGCTCGTTCACCGTCATCGTGGGTCCCAACGCGTGCGGCAAGTCGACCGTGCTGAAAGCGTTGGCGCGCATGCTCAAGCCCCGCGCCGGCGCCGTGTACCTCGATGGCGGGGTGATCTCGTCGTACCGCTCGAAGGAGGTGGCGCGGCGGCTCGGGCTGCTGCCCCAGACCTCCATCGCGCCCGGCGGCATCACGGTCGGCGAGCTGGTCGCGCGCGGCCGGTACCCGCACCAGCGGCTGCTGCGGCAGTGGTCGGTCGAGGACGAGGAGGTGACCGCCGCCGCGATGCGGATGACCGGCGTGCACGACCTGGCCGACCGGCTGGTGGACGAGCTGTCGGGCGGCCAGCGGCAACGCGTGTGGCTGGCCATGGTGCTGGCCCAGCAGACGCCGATCCTGCTGCTGGACGAGCCGACCACGTTCCTCGACATCGCGCACCAGGTCGAGGTGCTCGACCTGTGCGCCGACCTGCACGAGGACGGCGGCCACACCCTCGTCGCCGTCCTGCACGACCTCAACCAGGCCTGCCGCTACGCCACCCACCTGATCGCCATGAAGCCCGGCGTGGGCGTGGTGGCGCAGGGCAGGCCGGCCGACATCGTCACCGCGGAGCTGGTGGAGGACGTCTTCGGCCTGCCCTGCCGGGTGATCGCCGACCCGGAGACCGGGACGCCCCTGATCGTGCCGCTGCGCAGGCAGCGCGTCAGCGCGTAGCGGTCACCTCCGGCAGCGCGTAGGCGCCGGCGGCGATGTCGGCGAACAGCGTCGGGCCGGTCGGCGTCCAGCCGAGCAGTTCCCGGGTGCGGGCGTTCGACGCGGTGATGTCCATGCCGTAGAAGTGCCCGATCCAGCCGAAGTGCGCCTCGGCGTCCTCGCGCGGGACCGACCCCGTCGGCAGGCCCAGGTGCTCGCCGATGGCGGCGGCGATGTCGCGGGTGGGCAGGCCTTCCTCGGCCACGGCGTGCAGCCGCGACCCCGCCGGCGCCTTCTCCAGCGCGAGCCGGACCAGTCGGGCGGCGTCGGAGCGGTGCACGGCGGGCCAGCGGTTCGCACCGTCGCCGAGGTAGCCGGAGACGCCGCGTTCCGCCGCGATCCTGGTCAGGACCGAGACGAAGCCGTGGTCGCCCATGCCGTGCACGGACGCGGCGAAGCGCAGCGCCACCGGCCGCACGCCGCGGTCGGCGTACTCCAGGGCGAGGTTCTCGCTGCCGCCGCGCATCGAGTCGGCGCCGTGGTGCGGTGACGGGTCGTCCTCGGTCACCGGCCGCCCGGTGACGTCCGTGGCCAGGCCGGAGGCGATCAGGAACGGCCGGTCGCTGCCCGCCATCGCGTCGAGCATCCGCCGGACGGCGGCGTGCTCGCTGCGGCCGGCGCCCGCGTAGTCGGTGAAGTCGTGCTTGAAGGCCAGGTGCACGACGGCATCCGCGGCGGCGGCCCCCGAGACCAGGCTGTCGAGGTCGTCCAGGCCGCCGCGGTGGGCGGTCGCGCCCTTGGCCTCCAGGGCGGTCGCGGCCTCGTCGGAGCGGGCGAGACCCACGACCTCGTAGGAGTGGGCGAGCAGTTCGTCGGTGACGGCCGAGCCGATCCAGCCGGACGCACCGGTGACGAAGACGCGCATGGAGCTGTGTTCCCTTCACGATGTCAGTGACTGACATCGACCGTAGCACGGCATGTCAGCGACTGTCATCACTACACTCCCGGTCATGAGTCGCTGGGAGCCGGACGCCCGAGGTCGGATGATCCGCGCCGCGATGGACCTCTTCGCCGAGCAGGGCTTCGAGCAGACCACCGCGGGCGACATCGCCGAGCGCGCCGGCGTGACCGAGCGGACGTTCTTCCGCCACTTCGCCGACAAGCGGGAAGTCCTCTTCGACGGCTCGAAGACCATGGCGGCCCTGGTGGCCGACACCATCCGGGCCGCACCGCCGGAGCTGTCCCCGGCGGACACCGCGCTGGCCGGGATCACCTCCGTGGCGCCTCTGCTGGAGGACGGCCACGACCACTCCGCGCGCCGGTCCCGGATCATCGAGGCCAACCCGGCCCTGCGCGAGCGCGAACTGCTCAAGCTGGCGTCGCTGGTCGAAGTGATCGCCGAGGCGCTGCGGGCGCGGGGTGTGGCGCCCCTGACCGCCGACCTCGCCGCCCACACGGCGATGGCCGCGTTCCAGGTCGCGTTCGCGGCCTGGGTGGCGGCGGACGAGCCTCCGGCCCTCGCCGCGTGCATCGGGGAAACGGCGGCGGCGCTGCGCGCCCTTTAGGTCCGCGCTTTCCCGGTGGTTGTCCGCATGGGTGCGATCGGCCTAATCCCCTGCCGGTAGCCGGACCAGGTGATGGCAGAAAGTTGCGAATCTTCTTTCGAATACTTTCGAAGGTTGTCGAGCGTGACTCCACTGGTCGGACGGCAAACACCGGCATCGGTTCAGGCGGCCTGGCTATGGTGTCTCAACTGCATTTTTGATACGAGTGGTGTCGTGCGGGCCGGTCGATTCGGGCGAGTTCGGCTGCCTGTGGTCGTGGGCAGTGGTCGTACCTGCGCAGATGCCAGCCCGCAAGGTTGCCGAGTTTCGGTGCTTGCCAGACCTATCTGTTTCGGTTAATACTTCTAAAAGTTTCAGGCCGGACGCCGTCGGGTGCCGCCCCCGACGGTTTCCGCCTGCGCTGCGCACGCTCCGGAGGATCGATCCGAAGGACTGTCGTCGGCGGGGAGGAGTCCCGTGGCACCGGGCCCTCCGCGGCCGAGTGCGCGGAACCGGACCACGCCGCCCCGGCGGTTCGGGTCGCCCGAGGAACAACCCCCACCACCTGCCGAACCCGCAGGTGCTCCCAGAAGGTGCGAACATGAAGCTGACATCGAGGTCAGTGTTGCGAGCGGCCCTTGTGTCGACGTTGGTGACCGCCACCACGGGTGCCGCGGTGCTCCTGGCCACGTCGGCCAGCGCCGGGACCACGCTCGGCGCCTCGGCGGCCGAGTCGGGTCGCTACTTCGGCACGGCCGTCGCCGCGAACAAGCTGGGTGACTCGACCTACGTCGGGATCCTGAACCGCGAGTTCAACATGGTCACGGCCGAGAACGAGATGAAGATCGACGCGACCGAGCCGAACCAGAACCAGTTCAGCTACGCCAACGCCGACCGGATCGTCAACCACGCCCGTTCCCAGGGCATGCGGGTGCGCGGGCACACGCTGGCGTGGCACTCGCAGCAGCCGGGCTGGATGCAGAACATGAGCGGCTCGGCGTTGCGCTCGGCGATGGTCAACCACATCACCCAGGTCGCGACGTACTACCGGGGCAAGATCTACGCCTGGGACGTGGTGAACGAGGCGTTCCAGGACGGCAGCTCCGGTGCGCGTCGTGACTCGAACCTGCAGCGCACCGGCAACGACTGGATCGAGGTGGCGTTCCGCACCGCCCGCGCGGCCGACCCGAACGCCAAGCTCTGCTACAACGACTACAACACCGACGACTGGACCCACGCCAAGACCCAGGCCGTCTACCGCATGGTCCAGGACTTCAAGCAGCGCGGCGTCCCGATCGACTGCGTCGGCTTCCAGTCCCACTTCAACAGCCAGAGCCCGGTGCCCAGCAACTACCAGACCACCCTGTCGAGCTTCGCGGCCCTGGGCGTCGACGTCCAGATCACCGAGCTCGACATCGAGGGCTCGGGTTCGGCGCAGGCGTCCAACTACGAGCGCGTGGTCAAGGCCTGCCTCGCCGTGGCGCGCTGCGCCGGCATCACGGTGTGGGGCATCCGCGACACCGACTCGTGGCGCTCCTCCGGCACCCCGCTGCTGTTCGACGGTTCGGGCAACAAGAAGGCCGCGTACACCTCGACCCTCAACGCCCTGAACTCCGGTGGTTCCACCACGCCGACGTCGACCACGACGACCACGACGGACACGACCACCACCACGACGACCACGACCACGACGACCACCATCCCCGGCAACGGTGGCTGCACCGCCACGGTGTCGTTGAACTCCTGGGCCGAGGGCTTCGTCGCGACGGTGAAGGTCACCGCGGGGTCGTCGGGCACCAACGGCTGGACGGTCACGACCAACCTGCCGTCCGGCGCGACGGTGACCAACGCGTGGAACGCCGATCGCTCCGGCACCACCGGCGCCGTCCAGTGGCGCAACGTCAGCTACAACGGCCGCCTCTCGCCCGGGATGGCGACCGAGTTCGGCTTCCAGGGCACGGGTTCGGCGTCGGGCGTCACGGCGAGCTGCGTCGCCAGTTGATCACGCACGACTGATCGCCCACGACATGGCCTGGTGCGGGATTCCCGTTTCTCCCCGCACCAGGCCATGTCACGCTTTCACCCGGCGCCCCCGTCGTGGAGTCGGGGCGCACGATCATCAGCACGACCACGGCCGCCCACCCCAGGTTGGACACCCCGGTCGTCATCGCCGGCCGCTTCGCCGCGCCGGGCGCGGCTGTCCCCTCTGTTCCCTCTGTCGCGCCTCGCGCAGACCCGCCGCACCGCCCGCGCCGCCGCCATCACCGTGCCGGTTCTCGTTGTGTGCCAACTGCTCGTGCACGTCGCCGCCGGCAACCCGGACTGGCGGCTGGGCGCGCCGGCCACGCACCTGGCCGCCGTGGCGACCGCGTCCGGCCTACTCGCCGTGACGGCGCTGGCGGCCACCGGCCCGCTCACCCGCCTGCTGCCCGCACTGCACCGGTTACCGGCGGCTGTGGCGTGGACGGCGTCCGCCGCGGCGGTGGGCATGGCGCTCGCCGCCGTCGCCCTGGGCGTCGCCTCGGCCCTGTCGACCGACTGGCCGCTGACCGGGTTCGCGGGGGCGCTCGCCATCGCCGCGCACGGCGTGGTCGCCGCGTCCGCCCGCGCCTGCCGGGAGTGCGCGCGGGCGGGGCGGGGAGCCCGCTGACCAGGTCTTAGTTTCACCACGGAACGTAATCGCGCCGTGTCACTCTGCGAGACTGGCTCTGTACTTGCCCGTTCTTCGCGGTGTACGTTCCCGACTGGTCTGGGAGCGCTCCCAGACATCCTTCGAGATAGGAGGGGCTCAGTGAAGCGCTCCACCGCACTTCTTGCGGCCTGCGCGGTGGCCCTAGGCGCCGCGGCGACGACGTTGCCGAGCGCCGTGGCCGCCGCCCAGGGGTGCAAGGTCGACTACACCGTGACGAGCCAGTGGTCCGGCGGGTTCCAGGCCGGCGTGAAGGTCACCAACCTCGGTGACACCGTCAGCGGGTGGACCCTCGCGATCGCCTTCCCGAACACCTCGCAGCGGGTGACCCAGGGTTGGAACGCCACGTGGACCCAGTCGGGCTCCACCGCCACCGCGACCAACGTCGACTGGAACCGGACGCTGGGCACCGGCGGGTCCACGGACCTCGGGTTCGTCGGCTCGTTCTCGGGCAGCAACCCGACGCCCACGTCGTTCACGCTCAACGGCGTGCTCTGCACGGGTTCCACGACGTCGACCAGCACGACGTCGACCACCACCAGCACGACGACGACCACGACCCCGCCGGTCGGCCGCAACCCGGTCGAGATCAACGGCCAGTTGCGCGTCTGCGGCGTGAACCTGTGCAACCAGTACAACCGCCCGATCCAGCTGCGCGGCATGAGCACGCACGGCATCCAGTGGTTCGACAAGTGCTACAACAGCGGCTCGCTGGACGCGCTGGCCAACGACTGGAAGTCCGACCTGCTGCGCATCGCGATGTACGTGCAGGAGCAGGGCTACGAGACCAACCCGTCCGGGTTCACCAGCCGCGTCAACAGCCTGGTCGACCAGGCCGAGGCCCGCGGCATGTACGCGTTGATCGACTTCCACATCCTCACGCCCGGTGACCCGAACTACAACCTCGACCGGGCGAAGACGTTCTTCGCGTCCGTGGCGCAGCGCAACGCGAGCAAGAAGAACGTGATCTACGAGATCGCGAACGAGCCGAACGGCGTGAGCTGGGGCGCGATCAAGAGCTACGCCGAGCAGGTCATCCCGGTGATCCGCGCGGCCGACCCGGACGCCGTGGTCATCGTCGGCACCCGGGCGTGGTCCTCGCTGGGAGTGTCGGAGGGCTCCAGCGAGACCGAGGTCATCAACAACCCGGTCAACGCCACGAACATCATGTACACGTTCCACTTCTACGCCGCGTCGCACAAGGACAACTACCGCGCCGCGGTCAGCCGGGCGGCCACGCGGCTGCCGCTGTTCGTGACGGAGTTCGGCACCGTGCTGGCCACCGGCGGTGGCACGTACGACCGGTCGAGCACCATCGCGTGGCTCGACCTGCTGGACCAGCTCAAGATCAGTTACGCGAACTGGACGTACTCGGACGCGAACGAGAGCAGTGCCGCGCTGCGTCCCGGCACGTGCAACGGCGGCGACTACTCGAGCAGCGGTGTGCTGACCGAGTCGGGTGCGCTCATCAAGAGCCGGATCAGCACGGCGGACAACTTCCCGACCAGCTGACCCGCGCTCGACTGACGACGGGGTCCCGCGGCGCGCGCGGGACCCCGTCTTCGTCCTGTCCACCGCAGCACTGCGGATCCGGGCCGGTGTCGACGGTTTCCTCCACGCCGACGGTCGTTTCCTGGAAGGATTTCCGCCGCGACTCCCTGCGTCCCGGAGAGGGGATCATGGCAACCCACTCACGAGGCGAGCGCCCGGCCTCCCCGTCGAGGTCGTCGTGCGGCCGTTGAGGGCGTCGGACCCGCGCGGGATCGGGCCGTACCGGCTGCTGGCGGAGTTGGGGCGGGGCGGCATGGGCCGGGTGCTGCTGGGCAGCGGACCGGACGGCCGGCTGGTCGCGGTGAAGCTGGTGCACGAGCAGTTCGCCGAGGACGAGGGGTTCCGGGCCCGCTTCCGGCGCGAGGTGGACGCTTCCCGCGCGGTGTCCGGCGCGTACACCGCCGCGGTGGTCGACGCCGACCCGGACGCGCCCGTCCCGTGGCTGGCCTCGGTGTTCGTGCCCGGCCCGTCGCTGCACGACGCGATCGAGAGCGTCGGCGCGCTGCCGGAGGAGTCCGTGCCGCGGCTGGCCGCGGGACTGGCGACCGCCCTGGTCCACCTCCACCGCGCCGACCTCGTGCACCGGGATCTGAAGCCGTCCAACGTGCTGCTCACCGAGGACGGCCCGCGGGTGATCGACTTCGGCATCGCCCGCGCGGTGAAGGGCGAGCAGGCCGGCGGTCTGACGCGCACCGGTTGGCTGGTCGGCTCACCCGCGTTCATGTCCCCGGAACAGGCCAGGGGTGACACCGTGACGTCGGCCGGCGACGTGTTCTCCCTCGGCTGCGTCCTGGTCGCGGCGTGCACGGGTGCGAGCCCGTTCGCCGACACCGCGACCCTGCAGACCTTGAACAACGTCGTGCACCACGACCCCGACCTGACGGCGGTCCCCGCCGCGATCCGGCGCGTCGTCGAGCCGTGCCTGGCCAAGGACCCGGCCGATCGGCCGACCCCGCAGCAACTGCTGGACTCGATCGGCACCATCGCGCCGGCCGCTCGGCCGTGGCCACCTCGGATCCAGGAGCTGATCGCACGCCGTCGGAGCGAGATCGCCGAACTCCTCGACGTGCCACCGGAGCCGACGGCGTCCATCGAGGTCGGTGCGCCTTCGCCCACCAAGGTGCTCGGCCCGCCCACCGCGCGCAAGCGCGGCACGGTCGTGGCCGTGGTGGCGGTCCTCCTGCTCGTCGCGGTCGCCGCGCTGCCGTACCTGTTCATGCGGGACCGCGAAGACGCCACCGGTCAACCGGGCCCGACGAGTTCTTCGGTCGTACCTCCCACTTCGAGCACCGGCCCGTCGCCGACTCCGAGTCCGAGTGCGACACCGACGCCGACGGTCCGGTTCGCCGCGATCCCCGACCTGTGCGCCGCCGTGGCGAGCCGGGCGAACGCGATCGTTCCGGACGTGGACGGCGGCACGGAAGGCGTCCCGGTGGGGAGGTTCCCCGGTCTCGCCGAGTCGCACGAGTGCCAGTGGAGCACGCAAGGTTATTGGTCGGACCACCCCTGGGCAGCCGACGTCATCGTCAAGATGTTCCGGTTCTCGTCCGGCGCCGGCGCGTCGGCGGCCTTCGAAGCGGAGCGCACGGACTTCTACGAGGACGCCTTGCGGCTCCACGACTACGCCGACGAGCTCTGCGTGTTCAACCCGACCGGCGAGGACTTCGGGTACGCCCACGTGATGTTCCGCGTCGACAACCTGCTCGTGCAGGTGTCCTACGAAATGCACACCGACGGCTCACCCGCACCCGCCGAGGCGAGACCGCGTGGCCTGGACGTGGCGAGCCATGTCCACGGGCTGGTGACCGCCGCTCCGTAGGTCGGCGGCGGCCCTACCGGGGCGGTGCCTTCCGGTGCCGGTCGGTGTGGCCGAGGTCGCGGTCGGGGGCGATCCGGTCGCGTACCAGTTGCTTCAGCACGGCCAGGTCGGGAAAGCCGTCCTGTTCCTTGCGCGACCACAGGGTCTCACCGCCCAGCCGGACGTCGAACACGCCGCCCGTGCCGGGTACGAGCGCGACCTCGCCCAGTTCGGTGGTGAACGTGGTCAACAGCTCCTGCGCGGTCCACCCGGCACGCAGCAACCACCGGCACTGCGTGCAGTACTCGATCTCCAGGCGGGGCTCTCTCGCGGTCACCGGGCCAGTATCGCGAGCGGCACGGGTTTCCGGCGAGTTCGGTGGCCGTCGTCACGGGTGCGGCGGCTCGGTCGTGCGTGGCGGGCGGTGCGGCGGTTGGCAGCGGGTGGCGGGTGGTGCGCGGTACGGCCGGTGGCTGCTGGCTGGTGGCTGGTGGCTGGTGGCTGGTGGCTGGTGGGTGGGGGGGTGCCGGGCGGCGAGGCGGTGGGGTGCGGGTGGGGCGGCGGCGGTGCGCGGTGCGGAGGTGGGTGGCACGGGTGGTGCGGGTGGTGCGGTGCGGAGGCGGGGTGGGGTTGGCCGGGTGGTGTGGGGTGTGGGTTGTGTGGCGGGGTGGTGGGTTGCGGGGTAGTGCGCTTGTCGTGCCGAGAGGCGCGGGGCCGGTGCCAGCCCCCAGGTGTGACACCGGCCCCTTCCGGCGAAAGGCGGGTGGGATTGCGCCTTTGCCGGTCATGACCCGGTGGTGGGTGGGCCAGCTTCGAGCCCGCCACCGCCGGGGGCACTGTCAGCCGAGTCGCGCGGACGTCCGGTCCAGCGGCACGGCGGCGGCTTCGACGATCCGCTCGAACGACACCCCGGCCCGGTCGAAGACCTGTTCCAAGGACTCCACGTCCTCGGCGGTGAAGACGCCGAAGTAGCTGTCGTCACCCGGAACGGCGAGGCAGCAGCGCATGGTGACGGGCGGCGCGCACAGGTCGGCGGCGGCACGCACCGCGGCCATCGCGGCGGCGACCTCACGCGGGTTCGCCGCGTGCAGGTAGCACTCGGCCAGGAAGAGCCTGGACGGCTGCCGCTCCACTCCGATAACGGTCATGCGCACACCCTCGTCCCCGCACCCGGCCGTCGCATCGGGGACCGACCCCACAGTTGCTACTCGCGCAGGAACTCCAGCCGGGCCAGCTCGCGGCGCGTGCGCACGCCCGTCTTGCGGTAGATGCGGGTCAGGTGCGCCTCGACGGTCTTCTCCGTCACGTACGCCGCCCCCGCCACCTCCCGGTTGCTCATCCCGGCCGCCACCAGCCGCGCGATCCGCAGTTCCGTGGCGGTCAGCTCGTGCTCGTCACCGCGCCGCAGCCCGAGCCGGGCCAGCTCCGCGTCGACCTCCGCCACCCACGACGGCGCGCCCACCCGGTCGAACCCACGCCGTGCCGCGAGGAACGCCTCCCGCGCGGCGAGCTTCCTGCGACGCCGCCGCGCCACCCGACCGCGCACCAGGTCGGTCCGGGCCCGCTCGAACGGCATCGGCAGCCGGTCCAACGCCTCGGCCGCCGTCGCCAGCGCCTCCTCCGCCCCCTCCGGATCGCCCCACGCCATCCGCACCAGCGCCCGCGACCTGGCCGCGACCACCGTGATCCACGGCCGGGGCGCGCGGTCGCGCCGTTCCTCCAGCTCCTCCAGCAGCCGGGCCGCCTCGGCGTGCTCGGCCAGCTCCACCACCACCTCGACCAGGTCGCCGTACAGCGTGCTGATGGGGAAGTCGCCCATCCCGACCTCCTCGCACAACGCCACCGCCGCCGCCAGGTGGTCACGCGCCACCGCGGGCTCGTGCCGCGACAGCGAGACGAACCCCAGCACGGCCCGCTGGTGCACCGCGACCCACGGATCACCCAGTTCCACGGCCACCGCCAACCCCCTGGTCGCCGCGTCGTGCGCCTGCGCCCACCGGCCCCGGTGAGCGTCCACCAGCGCACGCGCGTAGAGCGCGTACGCGAACCACGGCCGCTGCCCCGTCTGCTCCGCCGCCTCCACGGCTTCGGTCGCCCGCTGACCGGCGAGCGCCCAGTCGCCGAGCCACACGTCCAGCTCGGCCAGGTGCACCAGCTCGTGCATGGCGACCGCCTCGTCCTCGCACGCGACCTCCTCCCGGTGCGCCGCCTCGATCAGCGCCCGGCCACGCACCGGGTCCAGGTACTTCGACAGCACGCGCAGGGTGCTGCGGGCCATCCGCGCCTCGCGCGTCCGGTTCGCAGGCGACACCAGGGCGGCGCCGCGCTCGACGTCGTCGGCGACCAGGCCCGCCCCGGCCAGCAGCCGGTAGTACCCGCCGGTGATCAGGATGCACGCCACCAGGTCGGTGGGCACGTCGTCCTCGTGGCCCGCGATCGCCTCCCGCGCCTGCTCGGTGTTGCGGCACCGCAGCCGCGTGTCGTGCTGGCAGAACAACGACCGCCACAGGTACGCCGTGGCGCGCAGCACGGGGTCGACGCCGACCTCCGCCAACGCCTGGTCGGTCAACGCCGTCGCCTCGACCGGCCCGTCCTCGTAGAACACCACGATCGCGAGGTCGATCAGCACCGCCGCCCGCTCCGGGCCCGCCGGCACGTCCTCGACGTCGAACGCCTCCAGCAGCTTCCGCGCGCCCGACGCGTCACCGGCGAAGTACCGGCACACCACGGCCGACGCCAGGAACACGGCCCGTCGGCGCGGGTCGGACGCGTGCGCACCGGCCAGCTCCCACAGCCTGCCGGCGGCGTTGGGCGCGTTGCGCGCCTGGGCGCTGCGCGCGGCCTCGCCCAGCGCGTCGGCGACCACGGCGTCCGGGCCGTCGGTGCTCAACGCCAGGTGCAGCGCACGGGTCTCCGGGTCGTCCACGACCTCGGCCAGCCTGCGGTGCACGCGCCGTCGCCTGCCGCCGGACGCGGCGGAGAACACCGTGGAGCTCAGCAACGGGTGGGTGAACCGGATCGCGCCCGACACGATCTCGATCACGCCGCGGTCCTCGGCGTCGACCAGCGCGTCCTCGGCCCGGTCCGGGTCGTCCGACGCCCGGCGGACCAGGTCGACGGTCGGGTGCGACAACGCCGCCGCGCACAGCAGCGCGTCCCGGCCGTGGTCGGGCAGGGCGGCGAGCCGGTCGGCGAGCAGGTCCCCGACCGCCCGCGTCGTCGGCAGCGGCAGGCCGAACGCCACCGACGCGCCCGGCTCGGGCAACGCGCGGGCGATCTCCAAGGCGTAGAACGGGTTCCCGCCACTGGCCTGCTGGAGCCGGATCAACGTCGGGCGCGGCAGCGGGGTGCCCAGGTGGGCGCGGACCAGCCGGTGCAGCGCGCCGATGCTCAGCCCGGCCGGCCGCAGGTGCGCCAGGTCCTCGCGCCCGCCCAGGCCGAGCGGGACGTCGGCCGAACGCGCCGACACCACCACCGCGACGTGCTCGTCGGCCAGGCGTCGCACCACGTACTCCAGGACGGCGGCGGTGGGCTCGTCCAGCCACTGCGCGTCGTCCACGGCCAGCACCACCGGCGCGGTCACCGCCATCGCCCGCACCACGTTGAGCACCGCCACGTGCACGGCTCGCGGGTCGCCCGGCCCGTCCTCGGCGTCACGGCGCAGCAGCGCGACGTCCAGCGCCGTGCGCTGCGGACCGGGTAATCGGGCGATGAGCCCGTCGTCCACGCGCTCGACCAGGTCGATCAGGCCGCCGTAGGACAGCCGCGCCTCCGGTTGCGCGGGCCGGCAGGACAGCACGGCGTACCCGCGCCGTTCCGCGTCCCGCACCACGTGCTCCCACAACGCGGTCTTGCCGATGCCCGCCTCACCGGACACGACCAGGCACGCGGTGCCCGTCCGCGCCCGGTCGAGCACCTCGGCCGCCACCGCGACCTCGGGCTCCCGCCCGACCAGCTCCCGACCGGCCTGCCGCACGCGCGCGCCACCTCCCCGCCGCGGGGGACGCAGCGCCACACCCACTATCACGGCACGGTCCGGGCACGGGAAGCCCACCGCTAATCTCTGCGGCATGTACGTGAAGCTGTGCGGGCTGCGCACCCCGGCCGACGTCGCCGCCGCCGTGGACGCGGGAGCCGACGCGGTCGGTTTCGTGCTGAGCGCGAGCGTGCGCCAGGTCGACGTCGACACCGCCCGGCGGCTGGTCGGCGACGTGCCGCCGCACGTGCTGTCCATCGGCGTGTTCAGCGGCGTGGCGGCGGCGGAGGTGCGGCGGCTCGCCGAGGAGTCCGGCATCGGCGCGGTCCAGCTGCACGGCGACTACCCGCGGGCCGCGTTCGACGAGGTGGCCGCGGCGGGCCTGCCGCTGGTCCGAGCGGTGTCGCTGACGCCGGACACGGACGTGCGGGTCGGCGCGTACGGCGAGCAGATGCTCCTGCTCGACTCGCCCCTGGCCGGTTCGGGGCACCGGTGGGACCTCGCCGCGCTCGACGGCGCGCGCCCCGAGGGGCGGTGGCTGCTCGCGGGCGGCCTGGACGTGGACAACGTCGCCGAGGCCGTCGCGCGGGCCCGACCGTGGGGCGTGGACGTGTCCAGCGGCATCGAGGCGAGCCGCGGGGTCAAGGACCACGGGCTGATGCGCGAGTTCGTCGCCGCCGCGCGCGCCGCCTGACGCCCGGCCGCCGCCTGACGCCCGGCCGCCGCCTG
>JBFBCZ010000015.1:0-101234 GCA_040689555.1 Actinosynnema sp. NPDC051121
TCAAGGGGGCCGTTCCAGCCGAAAGGTGCGGTTGGGATGGAGAGTGCCCCCTTGACACGCGCGGTAGGGCAAAGCCAGGTCGGCGGGATGACACGCACCCCTCGTTTGGGGGAAGGGCCGGGGGTGATCGCATAGGGCGGTCCCGACCCACATGACCCCGCCGCCCCCATGCCGGTCGGCTGACGATGCACTTCTCTCAAATGGAGGGGTTCGTGTCATCCCGCCGACCTGGCGCAGCCCTACCGCACGGGTCAAGGGGGGCGCTGTGGGTCCTTTGCCCGATCGGTGACTGTTGTCGGCGCCTCCCTTGATGCGTGTGGTAGCCCTTGTGGAGGTCGGTGGGATGGCACGTACCCCGGACCACGACGGGCCCGCAGCCTGACCGCCCAACCCCGTCATCCTGCTGATCTGCCCGTCCGGCGAGGACATGCTTTTCAAGCTTTTAGGCCGTGCCCCCCGCACAGCCCCCGCAGCCCCCGCAGTCCCCACAGCCCCCGCAGCCGCCCACAGCCCTCACAGGGCCGCCGGACACGACTCCGCAGGGGTCCCCGCCCAGGGGATCCCTTGTCTTCATTCTGCCGGCGAAGTACGACATTTCCGGCTCCCCGCACGCCTGAGCTGCGCTGATCGCGAACGCGGTTGGCGGCGACGTGAAGTTCGCGTTTGCTGGGACGATGAGCACCGTGCTGATCGGGGTGGAGAACGTCGCCACCCCCAAGTGGGCCCGTCGTCGCGGTGAGACGTCGGTGAGCTTGGGCAAGGCCATCAAGAGCCTCCCGTCGGCGGTGTCGATGGTGGTCCGGCTCGCCTGGCGCACGTCGCCCCGCCTCACGCTGATGGCGGGCGTGGTGCACGTGCTCTCCGGCTGCGTCACGGCGTTCGGGCTGCTCGCGACGGCCGACGTGTTCTCCGCGCTGCTGCGTGACGGCCCCACGCCGCAGCGCGTGGTGCAGGCGTTGCCGGCGCTCGCGGTGGTGGTGGGGTCGTTCGTGGTCCGCGCGCTGCTCGACACGGCGGTCGCGGCGGTCGAGAGTTCGTTGCGGCCCCGCGTCACGCGGGAGGCGAACGACGAGGTGACGGCGGTCCTGGTGCGCGCCCAGCTGCTGGCGTTCGAGGACGCCGACTTCCGCGAGCTGGCCCGCCAGGGCGGCAGGCGTGGTGTCCGCTCGCTGGAGAGCAGCCTGCGTTACCTGGCCGACCTGGTGTCCGGCGGCATCTCGCTGATCGCCGCCGTCGTCACGGTCGGGCTGCTCAACCCGTGGCTCGCACCCGCCCTGCTGCTGGCCGCGTTCGCGAACGCGTGGGCGTCGGCGAGGGCGTCCAAGCTGCGCTACGAGCACTTCCTCGACTCGGTGACCCGCAACACCCGGAAGGGCGTGGTGGAGGAGGTCGCCACCGACCGCGACTTCGCGCTGGAACGGCACGCCCTCACGTTGCAGGAACGCCTGCTCGCCGAGCACCGGCGCATCGCGGAGAGCCTGATGGCCGACGAGATCCGGATGGCCCACCGCACGAACATGGTGCGGCTGACCGGGCGCGCGCTGGCCGGCGTCGGCACCGCGATCGCCTACGTCGTGCTCGGCGTCCTCCTGCACACCGGCGGCATGGAGCTGGCGCTGGCGGGCACGGCGGTGCTGGCCATGCGCACCGGCTTCTCGTCCCTGTCGACCACGACCCGCGCGGTCAACTCGCTGTACGAGGACTCGTTCTACATCGACTTCTACCGCAAGCTGCTGGTCGAGGGCGCGGAACGGGCGCAGGGCAGCTCGCCGGTCAAGGCGCCGGAGGACCCGGAGCGGATCGTCCTGGACGACGTCTCGTTCACCTACCCGGGCGCGCCGAAGCCCGCGCTGCGGGACGTGAACCTGACCGTGGCGCGGGGCGAGGTGATCGCGCTGGTGGGGGAGAACGGGTCCGGCAAGACGACCCTCGGCAAGGTGCTGACCGGCCTGTTCCCGGCGTCGTCCGGCACGGTCCGGTGGGACGACGTCGACCTGGCCGAGGCCGACCCGACCTCGGTGCACTCGTCGATCGCGGTGATCGCACAGGACCCGGCGCAGTGGCCGATGACGGCGCGGCACAACGTGACGGTGGGCAGGCTGGAGCGCGAGGACGACGAGGCGTGGCAGGAGGCGGTGGCGAAGTCCGGCGCGGACGAGGTGCTGGCCGGGCTGCCCGCCGGGCCGGACACCGTGCTGTCGCGGCAGTTCAACGACGGGCAGGACCTGTCCGGCGGGCAGTGGCAGCGGATGGGCATCGCGCGCGGCATGTACCGGGACGCGGCGGTGCTGGTGGCCGACGAGCCGACGGCCGCGCTGGACGCCAAGGCCGAGGCGAGGGTCTTCGAGGGCCTGCGCGAGGCGACCGCGCGGCGCACCACGATCCTGGTGACGCACCGGCTGGCGAACATCCGCAACGCCGACCGGATCGTCGTGCTCGACCAGGGCCGGATCATCGAGCAGGGCACGCACGAGCAGCTGATGGCGTTGCGCGGGCACTACTTCGAGCTGTTCGAGCTCCAGGCCTCGGCGTACCGGGGCGGGCTGCTGGCGTCCTGAGGACCACGACCGGGCGGCGGGGTGAGGGTGCCGCCCGGCCCCCGTTCGCCCGGTCGTGGGGTCTGCGTCGCGGCGGTGGCGCTCGCAGGGCGGTCGCGGCTGTGGCCCTCCCCCTGTGAAAGCCACAGCCGCCGACGCGCGTGACCAGCCTGGGGCACGCCGGTACACCGCCGGTACACCGGTGGTCCGACGCCGGGTGCCCGCAGGCGCGGTGGTTGCGCTAGGTTCGCCAGCGCCTCGGCCGTGGGGACGGTCGCGGCACTGGGAGTGTGCCGAGTGCTGTTCCGGGTCCTGGGCGCGGTCGACGTCGTGCGGTCCGACGGTGCGCGGGTCCCGGTCGCGGCCCGGAAGCCGCGGGTGCTGCTGGCGACGCTGCTGCTGCACGCGGGCGACTGGGTGAGCGTCGAGCGGCTGGTCGAGGCGCTGTGGCCGGAGGGCGCTCCGCCGTCGGCGGAGCAGAACACCAAGACCTACGTGTGGAAGCTGCGCCGGCTGCTCGCCGGGGACGCGGGCGAGCGGATCGCGGGTGAGCGGATCGCGGGCGGCCGGGGCGGCTACCGCCTCGCGGTGGCCGACGACGAGCTCGACTCGTGCCGGTTCGAGGGCCTGGTCCGCGCGGGCAGGCGGCACGGTGACGCGGGGCGGAACCGGCAGGCCGCGGCGGCGTTCGCCGAGGCGCTGGAGCTGTGGCGCGGCGACCCGTACGGCGAGCTGACCGGGCCGGACGCCGAGACCGTCCGGGCCAGGCTGGTCGAACGGCGGCTGACCGCGCTGGAAGGGCACGCCGAGGCGTTGTCGGCCCTCGGGTCGCACGACGAGGCGGTGGTCGCGCTTACCGGGCTGGTCGCGCGGCACCCGTTCCGGGAGCGGCTGCGCGGCGCGTTGATGACCGCGCTGTACCGGGCGGGCCGGCAGGCCGAGGCGCTGGACGTCTACGACGAGGGCCGCGTGCTGCTCGACCGGGAGCTCGGCGTGCGGCCGGGGGAGGAGCTGCGCCGGCTGCACCTGCGCGTCCTCAACCAGGACTCGACGCTGCTCCGGGACGCGAGCCCGTCCGCGTGGGCGAGCCCCGCGCAGGTCCCCGCCGCCGTCGTCGGCTTCACCGGGCGCGCCGAGCACCTGAGGCGGCTCGACGACCTGCTGACCAGCGCCGACGACCGGCAGCCGCCGCCGATCGCGGTCGTCACGGGCACCGGGGGCGTGGGCAAGACTGCCTTGGTCGTGCACTGGGCGCACCGGGTGCGGGACCGGTTCCCGGACGGGCAGCTCCACGTCAACCTCCGCGGCTACGACCCGGAGCTGCCGGTCGCGCCCGGCGACGCCTTGTCGGGCTTCCTGCGCGCCCTCGGGGTGGACTCGCGGGACATCCCGCAGGACCTGGACGAGCGCGCGGCCGCGTTCCGGTCCCTGCTGGCGGGCAGGCGGGTGCTGGTGGTGCTGGACAACGCCCGCACGGCCGCGCAGGTCCGGCCGCTGTTACCGGGCTCGCCGGGCTGCCTGGTGCTGGTGACCAGCCGCGACTCGCTGCGCGGCCTGATCGCGAAGGACGGCGCGACCCGGCTGGGGCTCGACCTCCTGCCCGCCGACGAGGCGCACGACCTGCTGCGCGCGTTGATCGGCGACCGGGCGGCGGCCCAACCCGGCGCGGTGGAGGCGCTGGCGGAGCTGTGCGCCAGGCTGCCGCTGGCCCTGCGCCTGGCCGCCGAGCTCGCCACCGGCCGCCCCACCGCGTCACTGGCCGACCTCGGCCGCGAGCTGGTCCGGGAGCAGGACCGGCTGGACCGGCTGGACGACGACGCCGACCCCCACGCGGCGCTGCGGTCGGCGTTCTCGTGGTCCTACCGGCACCTCCCGCCCGCGGTCGCGCGGGTGTTCCGGCTGCTGGGCGCGCACCCGTGCCACGAGCTGGGCATCACCGCGATCGCCGCCCTGACCGGCTCCGACGACGCCGCGGCCCGCCGGCACGTGGACGTGCTGGTCCAGTCGCACCTGGTGGAGCGCACGGCCGACGGCCGGTTCCAGATGCACGACCTGCTGCGCGCCTACGCCCGCGGCCTCGCCGCCGAACGGGACCCCGCCGCCGAGCGGGACGCCGCGCTGCACGCCCTGGCCGAGCACTACGTGCGCACGGCGGAGGTCGCGACGGGGCTGTTCGACCCCGTCGACCGCCCCGGTCGGGCCGAGCCGTCGCCCGCCGGCCCGACCACCCGGGACGAGGCGGTGGCGTGGCTGGAGTCGGAGCGGGCGAACCTGCTCGCGGTCGCCGAGCACGCGGCCGCGCACGGTGACGCCGCGCACGCCGAGGAGCTGGCCGACGCGCTGTGGCGCTACTTCCACGTCCGCGGCCACCACGACGAGTCCCTCGCCCTGCACACCCACGCCCTGGTGGCCGGCCGCAGGCGGTCGGACCGCGTCGCCGTGGGGGTCGCGCTGTCCGGGTTCGGCGTCGCGTGCGAGCGGCTGGGGCGCTACGAGGAGGCGTTGCGGCACCACGAGCAGGCGGTCGCGGTCGGGCGTGAGACCGGTGACGTCAGCTTCACCGGCCGGGCGCTGAAGAACCTGGGCGTCGTGCTGCGCCGGCTGGGACGGCACGAGGACGCGGTGAGCGCCTTCGAGGAGGCGCTGTCGATCGCCAGGGCCATCGGGAACCGCCGGGGCGAGGCCGGCGTGCTGTGCAGCCTGGCGCTGGTGCACGAGGCGTCCGGGCGGCACGAGGAGGCGTTGCGGCACATGGAGCAGGCCCTGGCGGCCGTGCCGGACGTCGACAACGACCACGCGCTGGTCGACCACCTCCGGGCCAACCTGGGCCTGGTGCACCTCGGGCTCGGCCGGTGGGAGGTCGCGGGCAGGCACCTCGGCGACGCCCTGGCGGGCGCGCGGGCGACCGGCAACCGCGACCTGGAGTCCGAGGTGCTCGACACCCTGGGCGAGCTGGCCACGGCGTGCGGCGACCCGAGGCGTGCGGTCGACCACCACGAGGAGGCGCTGGCGCTGACCCGCCGCACGGGGGACCGGCACGAGGAGGCCCGTGCCCACGACGGCCTCGCCCGCGCCTACGAGGCCTGGGGCAGGCCGGAGGAGGCTCGACGGCACCGCCTGCTGGCGACGCGCCGTGCGCCGGGCGCACGTCCGGTCGACGGCTTCGGGGTGAAAGCGGAGAGCGGGGGTAAAGAACACGCGCCGGCTCCCTTCCCCGCCGCGCGGGAAAGGGAGCGGTGGTTCACCGATGATATTTACCGGTGATCAGTACCACGCTTTGTGGTAGACGTGGTTGTCCGTGCCCTCGACGAACACGTCGATGCGGTTCGGGCCCCACGAGACGGCCGACGGGTTGTGCAGGAAAACGCCGCCGAGGTTCTCCCAGCCGGACCACGACCCGTTCCACCACTTGTGCCAGAGCTGGTTGTCCGTGCCCTTGGCGAACACGTCGAGCCTGCCGCCCGACCACGACGACACGGCCGGGCCCGCGGTGATGACGCCGCCGAGGTCCTCCCAGCCCGACCAGGACCCGTTCCACCACTTGTGCCACAGGTGGTTGTTCAGGCCCTCGACGAAGACGTCGATGCGGCCAGGGCCCCACGACACGGCGGCCGGGTTGTCGATGAACACGCCGCCGAGGCTCTCCCAGCCCGACCACGAGCCGTTCCACCACTTGTGCCACAACGCGCCGTCGGTGCCCCTGGCGAACACGTCGAGCCTGCCGCTCGACCACGACGACACAGCCGGACCTGCGGTGATGACACCGCCGAGGTCTTCCCAGCCGGACCACGAGGAGCCGTTCCACCACTTGTGCCACAGGTGGTTGTCGGTGCCGCGGCCGAACAGGTCGATGCGGTTCGGGCCCCACGAGACGGCCGCCGGGTTGTCGATGACGTTGCCGCCGAGGCTCTCCCAGCCCGACCACGACGACCCGTTCCACCACCGGTGCCACACGGCCGAGTCGGTGCCGCGGGCGAACACGTCGAGCCGGTTCTCCGACCACGACGACACGGCCGGGCCGGCGGTGACCACGCCGCCGAGGTCGCCCCAGCCCGACCATTGTCTGTCCTGCGCCGCCTCGGGTTCCGCGGCGGCCGCGGACGTGCCCGCGGAAAACAGCGCCAGCAGCGCGACGATCAACAATTTCGTGAATGAGCGTTTCACCGGAAGTTCCCCTTCGAGTCCGATGTTTAAAACGCGAACAAGAGGGAATGTAGCACCGGATCGGGTGCACCCAATGGTTGAAAAAACGTTGGCCCATTCCGGTCCGTGATCTCCGCACAAACTGTGCTTCACCCACCCGGGTGGTCACGGAAAGTCAATTCGCCGGCACCGGTAATACTGCCGGGCGACCCTCGCTCGTGTCCGGGCCGGCGAACGACTAAGCCGTCAGTTCCAGCGACGAGCCCTCGCGGGCCTTGCGCACCCGCAGCCGGGTCGGGATGCGCTGCCGCAGCTCCTCCACGTGCGAGACGAGGCCGACGACCCGGCCGCCGGCGCGCAGCTCGTCCAGCGTGGTCATCACCAGCTCCAACGTCTCGGCGTCGAGCGTGCCGAAGCCCTCGTCGATGAACAGGGTGTCGAGCACGGCCCCGGCGGCGACCACGTCGGCCAGGCCGAGCGCCAGGGCCAGCGACGCCAGGAACGACTCGCCGCCGGACAGCGTCTTCGCCGGCCGCTGCTGCCCCGAGTAGTCGTCCATCACGTCGAGGCCCAGCCCGCCGCGCGTGCCACGCGGACCGGCCTCGATCGAGTGCACGAACCGGTAGCGGCCCTGGCTCATCCGCTCCAGCCGGGCGCTCGCGGCCACCGCGACCTCCTCCAGCCGGGCGGCCAGCACGTAGGTGCGCAGGGTCATGTTCTTGGCGTTCTGCCCCTGGCCGTTGATCACGTCGGTCAACGCGTCCAGCTCGGCGAACTCGGCCTCCACCGGCTCCAGCCGCAGCCACGCGGCCCGCAGCTGCTCGGCCAGGTCGGCGGCGCGCGCGGCCCGCGTGCGGGCGTTCGTCAACGCCGTGGCGGCGGCGGTCGCCCGCTCGCCCGCCACCCGGAACCGCTCCTCCGCGCCGGCCACGTCGACCTCGGCGTCCGGGTCGGTGCCGGGCAGCTCGGCCAGCGTGCTCTCGGCCGCCGTACGGGTCTTCTCGACCTCGCGGATCCGGGTCTCCAGCTCGGCGACGGCGGCGGCCGGGCGAGCGGCGGCCAGGGCCTCGGCGACGTCGGCGAACCCGGCCAGCGACGCCAGCCGCGACACCTCCAGCCGCTGGTCGGCCAGGCGCTCCTCGTGCTCGGCCGCGGCGACGCGGCGCGCGGCCAGCCCGGTCAGGGCATCGGCCAGGTCGGACAGGTGCGCCCGGCGCGTCACCACGTCCGGGAAGTCGCCGCGCGCCTCCTCCAGCCGCGCGCCCCGCTCCTCGACCGCCTCCACCAACTGCGCCCGCTGCGCGCCCGCCTCGGCCAGTTCGCGTTCCAGGGCGCCACGCTGGTCGAGCGCGCGCTGCACCTTCGCTTCCAGCTCGGCCAGCTCGTTCTGCCGGGTCTCCCACTGCTCGGCCCGTGCGGCCACCGACCGGTGCTCGCGCTCCAGCTCGGCCGGCGACCGGTCGCCCACCTGCTCGCGCAGCAGCACCAGCCGCGCCTCGAGCCGCTGCGACTCCTGCTCGGCCCGCTGCCGCACGTCGAGCGCGCGCTGGTCCTCCTCGGCGGCGCTATCCTCGTCCGCGGCCGTCACGGCGTTCAGCATCGGCTGCGCGGGCGACGGGTGCTCGGCCGAACCGCACACCGGGCACTCGTGGCCGGGGCGCAGCTGCCCCGCCAGCTCGACCGCCATGCCGTCCAGCCGTTCCCGGCGGATCCGGAGCAGCGTCTCCCGCGCCTTCTGCTGCGCGTCCACCGCGGCCCGGCGCGCGTCGTCCGCCTCCCGGAACGCCCGCTCGACGCGGGGCAGCTCCGCCGCGGCGGCGGCCAGGCCCGAGACCTGCGGCAACCGTGCCGAGGCGTCGGCCGACTCCTCGACCGCGGCCCTCGCGGCGGCCAGCCGGTTCGGCACCTCGTCCAGTTGCGCGACCAGCTCGGCCAACTGCCGGGAGGTGGCCGCCACGTCACGCTCCAACTGCACGATCCGGCGCTGGTCGGCGCGCTGCCGCTCGGCGTCGGCGGCCAGGCCGGTGAGGCTGCCCGCCTCCTCGCGCAGGCGCTCGCCGTCGCCGCGCAGGTCCGTGCCGTCGTAGCCGAGCGCGGCCACCGCGGCTGCCGCCGCCTGCTCCTGGGCGACGGCGGCGTCCAGCTCGCGGGCCAGCTTCACCGCGCGGTCCTGGGCGGGCACGACCACCGCCGCCTGCCGGGCCGCGTCCCGTTCGGCGACCCACGCCCGCAGGCTCGGCTCCACCTCCGCGTACCGGTCCAGGTGGCGGCGCGCCTCCCGCACCCGGCGCACCCGTTCGTGCCGGGCCCGCGCCTCCTGCCAGTCCGCCTCGGCCGCAGCCCGCCGGGCGGTCGCCTCGGCCGCGACCTGATCGGCCTCGCGCTCGGCCTCGTCCAGCCGCTTGAGCAGCGAGCTGAGCCACTCCTGGTCGCCGCCGCCCTCCGGCGGCTCCTCCAGCGCGACCTCGGCGACCCGCTGCACCAGGTCCCGGTGCGCCTGCCCGAGCTGCGCGACCTCGCGCCTGCGCTCGGCCCGGCGCTCCCGGAACCACTTCTCCACGTCCAGGAACCGCTCCGTGCCGAACAGCTTCTCCAGCAGCTTCTCCCGCTCGGCGGTCTCCGCGCGCAGGAACCGCGCGAACTCGCCCTGCGGCAGCAGCACCACCTGGAAGAACTGCTCGGCCGTCATCCCCAGCAGGCCCTCGACCTCGCGCGCCACGTCGTCGATGCGGCTGTGGCCCTCGCCGGTCCACCCGCTCACCCACGTCAGCGACACCTGCGCCTGCTGCCGGGTCGCGCCGTCGCCGCGCTTCTTCGGCCGCTCGTACTCGGGGCTGCGCTTGATCCGGAACCGCCTGCCGCGCACGGTCAGCTCCAGCTCCACGTACGTCGGGGTGTCGCGGTCGGCGTAGTCGCAGCGCAGCCGCTTCACGTCGCCGCGCGCGCCGGGGACCTTGCCGAACAACGCGAACGCCACCGCGTCGAGCAACGTCGTCTTGCCCGCACCGGTGTCGCCGTGCAGCAGGAACAGGCCGTCCGCGCCGAGCAGGTCGAAGTCGACCTCCTCGTGCCGCGCGTACGGGCCGAACCCGCTGACCGCCAGCCGGTGCAGCTTCACGACTCCCCTTCCCGGGCCGCCGCGGCGAACGCCTCGCGCAGCAGCGCCAGCTCCCTCGGGCCCGCCTGGTCGCCGCGCACGTCCTCGATGAAGCAGCAGGCGATCTCCTCGTCGCTGCGGCCGCGCACCCGTTCGGCGAACCGCAGCTCGCCGGTCCGCCCGCCCTCCGGCCGCCACTCCACGTGCACCGCGTGCGGGAACCGCTTCTGCAAGCGGCGCAACGCGTCCAGCGGACGCACGCGGTCGGTCAGCGTGACGGACAGGAAGTGGTCCTCGACCGGCTCGTGCTCCGGGTCCAGCAGCAGGTCGTCCAACGCGCCGCTCACCGTCGACAGCGCGCGGGGCACGGGCAGGGCGCGCCGCTCCACCCCGGCCAGGCCGCCCGCGTCCAGCTCGACCAGCCACACCGACTTGTGGTGCCGCGCCTCGGAGAACGAGTACGCCACCGGGCTGCCCGAGTACCGCAGGTGCTCCGCCAGCGTCTGCTGCCCGTGCAGGTGGCCCAGCGCCACGTAGTCGACCCCGGCGAACACCGCGCCCGGCACGTCCTGCACACCGCCCACCGCGATGGTGCGCTCCGACTCGCACGGCTCGCCGCCGGTCACGAACGCGTGCGCCAGCACGACCGACCGCGTGCCCTCCCGGGCGTCCAGGTCCTGCCCGATCCGGCGCATCGCCTCGGCCAGCACGCCGCCGTGGCCCTTGGCCTCCACGCCCAGCGCGTGCCGTGCCGTCTCCGGCTCCAGGAACGGGATCCCGTACACCGCCACCGGGCCGTGCGCGTCGGCGAACAGCACCGGCTCGTGCAGCTCGGCCACCCGCGTGCGCAGGTGCAGCCCGCCTGCCTCGGCGAACGCGCCCAGGAAGCCCAGCCGGGCCGCCGAGTCGTGGTTGCCCGGCGTGATCACGATCTGCGCGCCCGCCGCGCGGATCCGCTTGAGCACCCGCGAGCACACCGCGACGGCCTCCGCGTTCGGCACGGCCCGGTCGAACAGGTCCCCGGCGACCACCACCGCGTCCACCCGCTCGTCCGCCACGGTGTCGGCGAGGCCGCCGAGCACCGACTCCTGCTCCCGCAGCAGGTCGCGACCGTGGAAGGTGCGCCCCACGTGCCAGTCGGACGTGTGCAGGATCTTCACGCCGGCCACGCTAGGGCCGTCGGGCGTCGCGCTCCGTCAACCCGCTCGGCGTGTCGCTCGAACGTGTGGTCGGACACCTGTGCGCGATGATCAGGGCATGACAGCGGTCCTCAGCACGGCGGCGGTGGTCGTGGCGCTCCTGCTCGCGGGCGCGCTGGTGTTCCTGTGGCGGCTCTACCAGGACAGCGTGCGGCGCACCGACGCCGCGCTGGCCGCGGTGCGGGCCGAGCGGGAACGCGGCGACGCGCAGTGGGCGGCGTTGCAGCGCTACGAGGTGGCGTTCTCCTCGGTCAGCGGACGCGGCGAGCTCGGCGAGAAGGTGCTGGTGGAGACGGCGCGGGTGCTCGGCCTGCGCGAGGGCATCCACTTCGACCTGCAGGTGGACGTGGCGGGCGGCGGCTCGGTGCGGCCCGACCTCGTGCTCAACGTCGGCGGCGGGCGGCGGGTGCCGGTCGACGCGAAGATGAGCATGGCGACGTGGGCGGAGGCGGTGGAGACCGACGACGCGGCCGAGCGGGTGGACGCGCTGCGCGTGCACGTCCGCAACATCCGGTCGCGGGCCGCGGAGCTGGCCGGCAAGGGCTACCAGCGGTGGGCCGACGCCATCTACGGGACGATCATGTTCGTGCCCAACGACGGCGCGGTGGTCGCGGCCCTGGACACCGACCCCGAGCTGCTGCGGTGGCTGCTGGACCGGCGGGTGTTCCTGTGCGGGCCGACCGGGTTCGCGGTGATCGCGTCGGCGGCGATGTTCGCGGTGACCGACCGCGCGCTGGCCGACGACGTCGAGCAGGTCAGGGCGGCGGCCTCGCGGGCGCACCGGGCCGCCGACAGCGCCATCGACGCGGTGAACCTGTCCAGCACGCACCTGCAGCGGTTCCTGTCGGCGCGGCGGCGCGAGCTGGACGCGCTGGAGGGTTTCCGGGCTGCCGTGGAGCCGCTGAGCAGCGCGTCGTCCGACGTCACGCCCGTGCCGCTGGTGAGGCGCAACGACGAGGCCGGCCTCGGTGCACCCTTGGACGCCCGCGAGGCGTAATAGAGTGTGTCGGAACTGAGCCGAACGAGGAGTGTCCGTGACCGCTGCCATGCGTGACGACTCGCGCAGCGAGCCGGAGGACGAGGAGTTTTCCGCCGTCCGCTGGAACGACCGCGCCATGTTCGGCAACTTCCGGGGTCTGCCCTGGTGGGCGGCGGTGCTCATCGCCTTCGTGGTGGCCATCGTCGGCACGTTCGTCGACGTCAACTCGGCCGCGCAGACCGTGGGCTGGGTGTTCGCCGTCACGTTCTTCGTGGGCTGCGTCGGCGCGGTGGTGTTCGTCGAGCGGCGGTCGATGTTCGGCCCGATCGTCCAGCCGCCGCTGGTGCTGGCGATCGTGGTGCCGATCCTGGTCGTGATGACGCAGGGCATGCCCAGCGGCGGCGGGCTGGCCTCGATCGGCCTCACCCTGGGCAAGCCGCTGATCGACGGCTTCCCGGCGATGGCGATCACCACGGCGTGCACGGTGGTCATCGGCATCGTGCGCGTGATGACGCAGAAGGACCCGAACCGGCTGACCAAGGACGAGATCCGCGAGGTCAAGCGCAAGCCGGACCAACCACGCCGCGCCGAGCGCGCGGAGCGCTCCGATCGGGCCGACAAGCCCCAGTCGGAGGACCGCCCGAAGAAGCGCCCCCGGTCCGACCGCGCCGACGCACCCGCCGACCGGGCCGCCGACCGCCGCCGCCCGGCCCAGGCCGCCGACGAGGACCGCCCCAAGCGTCCCCGCCCGCCGGCCTCTCCGTCGGGCACCCCGGACCGCCCCCGCCGCCCCGCGCCTCCTCGCGAAGGCGGCCGTCCCCCGCGCCGCCCCCGTCCGCGCGACGACGACTGACCACGCCTGCCCGGCGAACCCCGGCGGCCGGTGGCGGCACGGGCGGAAGAGGGTGATGTGCCGACCCACGTCTACCGCGTCACCGAGCACGACCCCGCCGACCGCACCGGCGAACCGCTTCATAGGCGGATCGTCACGGTCGGGCCTCGTGGTCCAGCAGCCACCGCTTCACGTCCGCGCCCCAGCGGAAGGCGCCGATCGCGCCGCCCGTGCGGATCACCCGGTGGCACGGCACGAACAGGGTGGCCGCGTTGCGCGCGCACGCCGTGGCGGCGGCGCGGATCGCCGACGGCCGACCGGCCAGCAGGGCGTACTCGGCGTAGCTGACCGGCTTGCCCGCCGGGACGGTGCGCAGCGCCTCCCACGCCCGCTGCGTGAACTCGCCCCCGCGCTGCCGGACCGGGATGTCGGCGATCGCGTCCACGTCACCGGCGTGGTAGGCGCGCACGGCCCTGGTCACCGCGCCCAGGTCGCGCCGGTGCGCCAGCGCCGTCGGCCGCAGCGACGGCGAGACCTGCGGCAGCAGGTCGTCCACGTCCGCGGTCCACCCGCTGGCCAGGACGGCGCCGTCCATGGCGACGACGGCGGTGAAAGGGCTGATCGGGGTGTCGATGGTCGACACGTGGCCGGTGCTCACGCGGTCCTCCTCAAGTGCATTGCGGCGTACGAGCGCCAAGGGCGCCACGCGGTGTTGTCGTCGGTCAGGGGGATGTCCGGCGCGCCCAGGACGCGCATCACGACGTACGAGGCGACCCGCGGGCCGACGCCGGGGAACGCGGACAGCTCGGCGTGCAGCTCGTCCGCGTCACGGCCCACGTCGACCCGCAGCGTGCCGTCGGCCAGGGCCCGCGCCACCGGCGAGTCGATCGCCGACGGCGCCGGGTACAGGTGCGTCACCGGCCCGTCCGGGTGCTCCAGCGGCTCGCCGAGCACGTCGTCGTGGCCGAGCGCCCTGAGCAGGGTCTCCGCGCCGTCGACGCTGCCCGGCAGCCGCACGCCCGGCCGGGCCAGGACCGACGGGCGCAACGCCGGGTCGGCGGCCAGGAACCCGTCCACGGCCACCGGGTCGGCGTCGAGGTCGAGCAGCCGCCGCACCCGGCTCACCGCGCTGCCCAGGTCGCGCAGGTCGGTCAGCCGCAGCGAGCACGACACGTGCCCCGCCGCCGGCTCCAGCCGCACCGTCGCCTGCCCGTGCGGCAGCCGCAGCGACCGCGCGTAGCAGCGGTCCGTGACGTGCTCCACGCCCGGGATCGCGTGCGCCCGGAAGTAGGCCAGCAGGCCGTCGGCGTCGAACGGCGGCCGGTACGGCAGGCGCAGCGTGATGCGGCCCGCCGTGGTCGACGCGGTCCGGGTCGAGCGCATCGCCGACGGCGTGGTCGCGAACACCGCCCGGATCGTGTCGTTGAACTGCCGCACGCTGGCGAAACCGGCCGCGAACGCGATGTCGGTGAACGACAGGTCGGTCGTCTCGATCAGCAGCCTCGCGGAGTGCGCGCGGTGCGCCCGGGCCAGCGCCAGCGGCCCCGCGCCCAGTTCGGCGGTCAGCACCCGGGTCAGGTGGCGCTCCGAGTAGCCCAGGTGCGCCGCGAGCCCCGGCACGCCCTCGCGCTCCACCACGCCGTCGGAGATCAGGCGCATGGCGCGGGCGGCCAGGTCGGCCCGCAGGTTCCACTCCGGCGAGCCGGGCACGGCGTCGGGCAGGCACCGCCGGCACGCCCGGTAGCCGGCGGACTGGGCGGCTGCCGCGGTCGGGTAGAACTCGGCGTTGCGGCGCTTCGGCGTCACCGCGGGGCAGGACGGCCGGCAGTAGATGCGGGTCGTGCGCACCGCGAGGATGAAGCACCCGTCGAAGCGGGCGTCGCGAGCCGCGACGGCCCGGTAGGCGCGTTCGTCGTCGAGGAGCATGGGGCCCACTCTGCCGGCGGCGGTACGGGGGGTCTCGCGGGAATCGGACACGGCGTCAGGTGCGCGTAGACTCACCCACCGTGAGTTTGACCCTCGGTATCGTCGGCCTGCCCAACGTCGGCAAGTCCACCCTGTTCAACGCCCTCACGCGCAACGACGTGCTGGCGGCGAACTACCCGTTCGCGACCATCGAGCCGAACGTCGGCGTGGTGCCGCTGCCGGACGCCCGACTGGCGAAGCTGGCGGAGATCTTCGGCTCCGAGCGCGAGGTGCCCGCGGTGGTGTCGTTCGTCGACATCGCGGGCATCGTGAAGGGCGCGTCCGAAGGCGCGGGGCTGGGCAACAAGTTCCTCGCCAACATCCGCGAGGCCAACGCGATCTGCCAGGTCATCCGGGTGTTCGACGACTCCGACGTGATCCACGTCGACGGCCGCGTCGACCCGAACGCGGACATCGAGACGATCAACACCGAGCTGATCCTGGCCGACCTCCAGACGCTGGAGAAGGCGATCCCGAGGCTGGAGAAGGAAGCCCGCACGCAGAAGGACCGCCGTCCCGCGCTGGAGGCGGCGCAGAAGGCCCGCGAGGTCCTCGACGGCGGACGCACCCTGTTCGCCGCGCGGTCCGAAGTGGACGGCGCGCTGCTGCGCGAGCTGAGCCTGCTCACCGCGAAGCCGTTCCTGTACGTGTTCAACGCCGACGAGGCCGTGCTCACCGACGAGGCGAAGCTCAAGGAGCTGCGCGAGCTGGTGGCGCCCGCCGACGCGGTGTTCCTCGACGCCAAGGTCGAGGCGGAGCTGCTGGAGCTGGACGAGGAGTCCGCCCGCGAGCTGCTGGAGTCGATCGGCCAGCACGAGCCGGGCCTGTACTCGCTGGCGAGGGCCGGTTTCCACACCCTCGGCCTGCAGACCTACCTGACCGCGGGCCCGAAGGAATCACGGGCCTGGACGATCCCCCAGGGCGCGACCGCGCCCCAGGCCGCGGGCGTGATCCACACCGACTTCGAGCGCGGTTTCATCAAGGCCGAGGTGGTCTCGTTCACCGACCTGGTGGAAGCCGGCTCCATGGCCGCCGCGAAAGCCGCCGGCAAGGTCCGCATGGAGGGCAAGGACTACGTGATGGCCGACGGCGACGTGGTGGAGTTCCGCTTCAACGTCTGACCTGCGTCACGGCATGAGCTTCGCCAGGTCGATGTCGATCTCGAACGGCAAGGTGACGTGGAGGGAGTCGCGGAACACCCCGGTCGGCGCGTAGGACCTGGTCGGCTCGTCCAGCTCGTAGACGTGCACGACCGGGCCGACGGCCTCGTCCTCGACCAGCCAGTAGTGCCGGATGCCCGCCGCAGCGTACTTGCGCAGCTTCACCGTGCGGTCGCGGAAGGCGGATTCGGGGGAGAGCGCCTCCGCCACCAGGAGCACATCCACCGGCTCGAACCAGGTCTGATCGGCTTCGAAGGGTCCGGACGACACGACGACGTCGGCTTCCGGGCGGTTGCGGGCGTCGAGCCGGATCGTCATCTCGTGGTCGACCTCGATGCCGTTCGGAGCCTGCTCGGACAGCGTGCGGACGAGCTTGTCGACCACTCGGCTGTGCCACCACCGTTGAGGGAACATCCTGAGCACGAGCGATCCGTCGATCAGTTCGGTGTGGCTCGGCGCGTCGACGAGGTCGTCCAAGTCCTCGGCGAACCAGCCTTCCTCACGCGGCGGGCGCAACCACCAAGGCAGGGCGGCCATCTCGGCGCGCATGATCTCCATGCCCTGTGGACGCTAGCCGTGGCGTCCATGTCCGGGTAGTCGCACGATGGCTTGGCCCGGGCACGGCGGCGGACCGGTGGTACCAGGCCGCACGGCCTCGGAGACGCCTCGGGGCGGTGCGTCGGCCGCACCGCCCCGAGGTACTGTGCTGTGGCGTCAGCGCACCTGGTTGCGGCTGTGGCGGGCCAGGGCGAAGACGCCCCCCGCGGTGGCCAGCATGCCCAGGGCGGAGACGGTGAAAACGACGATGTCGGTGGTCATGCGAATTATCCCCTTGCGTTGATCTCCCACTCGTCTTGACGTCCGGGTACCCGGTTTCGTGGCCCGACAGTCGTGTAATTCACACGATCGTGGAGGTAGGGGCAGTGGGACTGCGCACACTCGAGGGGCGGGCGCTCGCCGTCGCGCCGTGGATCCTGGGCGCGTCCCTGCTCGGGCACCTGGCGATGGTCGCGTTCCAGACGAAGATGACCATGGTCGACCTGATGGTCTACCGCAACGCCTCGCCGGAGCTGTTCACCGGCTTCCTCTACGACTGGCGGCTCAAGGAGTTCTCCGACCAGTTCGCCCTGCCGTTCACCTACCCGCCGTTCTCCGCGCTGGTCTTCGTGCCGCTGTCGTGGGTGCCGTGGGCGGTGGCCCGCTGGGTCTGGCAGCTCGCCTGCCTGGCCTGCCTGTGGTTCGTCACCCGCAAGTCGCTCCAGCTCGTCGGCAGCGACGACCCGCGCCGCGCGATGCTGTGGACCGGCCTGTTCATCTGGGTCGAGCCGGTCCGCACCACCCTCAACTACGGCCAGATCAACCTGGTCCTGGCCGCCCTGCTGCTCGGCACGATGGTCAGCGCCCGCCACTGGAAGCAGGGCGCGGGCGTCGGGATCGCGGCCGGGTTGAAGCTCACGCCCGCCATCTCCGGCCTGTACTTCCTGCTGGTCCGCCGCTACCGGGCCGCCGCCTGGTCCGTGGTGGCGTTCTTCGGCACGGTCGCGGTGGCGTACGCGATCTCGCCCCGCCTGTCGAACGAGTACTGGTTCCACCTGCTGGGCGACGCCTCCCGGGTCGGCCCGGTCGGGTCGGCGATCAACCAGTCGCTGCGCGGCGCGCTGTCCCGCACGGTCGGCTACGACATCGGCACCGGGCCGCTCTTCCTCGCCGCCGTGGTGGTCGCCGCCGTGCTCGCCGGGTTCGCGCTGCGCGCGTCGCTGAAGGCCGGGGACGCGCTGGCGATGATCGTGTCCGTGCAGTTCCTCGGCCTGCTCGTGTCGCCGATCTCGTGGAGCCACCACTGGGTGTGGGCGGCGCCCGCGCTGATGTGGCTGCTCTACGCGAACGGGCACCGGCTGGCGCGGGTCACCGCGGTCGCGTGGCTGCTGGCGATCGGCAGCTACCTGATCTCGTTCCTGCTCAAGGCGCAGCCCTCGATCTGGATCATCCCCCGCCCCTGGTACTACTCGGCGCTGGGCTGGGTCTACCCGGCCGTGGGGATGCTCACGCTCGTCACGGTCGCCGTCGTGCTGCGGCAGCGGGCGGCCGTGTCACAGGAAGACGTCGAGCACCCCGTCGATCTCCTCCGCGAGTGACACGTCCAGCGCGGTGATCCCGCCGCTGGAGTGCGTGGCGCAGCGGAACGTGAGCGTGCGCCAGCGGATGTCGATGTCGGGGTGGTGGTTGTCGTTCTCGGCGATCTCCGCGACCCGGTTCACCACCTGCAACGCCCGGGCGAAGCTCTCCAGCTCCACCGTGCGCACCAGCGCGGCGTCCCGCGCCTGCCACCCGGGCAGCGAGGTCAGCGCGGCGGTCACCTGGTCGTCGGTCAGCAGCTCGGCCATGGCCCTGATCGTCCCACCGCGCGGGGTAAGCTGCGCGTTCGCCACGGGAGTCCGGTGCTGCGCCGGGCTGAGAGGAAGGCGCGCGAGCCTTCGACCGTCCACACCTGATCCGGGTCATGCCGGTGTAGGGAGAGATGATGTTCCGACGAGTGCTGCCCGCCGTGACCGCGTTCGCGCTGCTCACGGCCTGTTCGGTGACCACGTCCAGCGCGCCGCCGCCGGGGGAGCGGGTCGTCACGCTGGTGACGCACGACTCCTTCGCGCTGTCGCCGGAGCTGCTGGAGAAGTTCAAGGCCGACACCGGCATCACGGTCAAGACCCTGGCCAGTGGTGACGCCGGCGAGGTGACGAACAAGCTGGTGCTGACCAAGGACGCCCCGATCGGCGACGTCGCGTTCGGCGTGGACTCCACGTTCGCCTCCCGCGCCCTGAAGGAAGGGGTGTTCGCCGAGTACGCGAGCCCCGAGGCGCAGCACGGCGCGCAGCGCTACCAGCTCGACCCGCCGAACCGGCTGCACGCCGTCGACGTCGGCGACGTGTGCCTGAACATCGACGTCGCCGCGTTCAAGGACGTCGGCGAGCCCCGGCAGTACGCGGACCTGGCCGACCCGAAGTACAAGGACATGCTGGTGGTCGAGGACCCGGCCACGTCCTCGCCCGGCCTGGCGTTCCTGCTCGGCACGATCGCCGAGTTCGGCGAGCAGGGCTGGCAGGACTACTGGGGTCGGCTCAAGGCCAACGGCGTGAAGGTCGTCAGCGGCTGGGAGGAGGCCTACACGCAGGACTTCTCCGGCTCCAGCGGCAAGGGGCCGCGCCCGGTCGTCGTGTCGTACGCGTCGTCGCCGTCGGCGGAGATCGGTGACGACGGCGCGCCGCGCACCAAGGCGCTGCTGGACACCTGCTACCGCCAGGTCGAGTACGCGGGCGTGCTGAACGGCGCGAAGAACCCCGAGGACGCGAAGAAGGTGCTCGACTTCCTGCTGGGCGAGCAGGTGCAGGCCGACGTGCCGGGGCAGATGTACGTCTACCCGTCCCGCGAGGGCGTCGCGCTGCCCGAGGCGTGGACGAAGGCCGCGCCGCTGCCCGCCACCGCGCGCTCCCTGCCCGCCGCCGACGTCGACGCGAACCGCGAGCAGTGGGTGCGGCAGTGGCGCGCGTTGGTCCAGGGCTGACCTGGTCGCTCGCCGCCCTGCTGCCGCTGGCGTTCCTGGGCGTCTTCTTCGCCTGGCCGGTGCTGGCGATCGTCGGGCTGGGCCTGGGCGAGGGCGGCGTGCTGCCGGTCCTGGCCCGGGCCGAGACGTGGGACCTGGTCGGGTTCACCCTCGGCCAGGCCGCCGCGGCGACGACGTTGGCGCTGGTCACGGGCCTTCCGGTGGCGTTCCTGCTGGCCCGCTGCCGGGTCGGGGGCACGGGGCTGGTGCGGGCGGCGGTGATGGTGCCGTTCGTGCTGCCGACCGTCGTGGTCGGGCTGGCGTTCCGGGCGCTGTGGCCCGACGGCGGCGTGCTGCCGATCGTGCTGGCCAACGCGTTCTTCAACGTCGCCGTGGTCGCCCGCACGGTCGGCGGCCTGTGGGCGCGGGTCGACCGGCGGGCGGAGGACGCGGCCCGGGCACTGGGCGCGTCACGCCTGCGCGCGTCCACCTCCGTGGTGCTGCCGTCGCTGGCGCCCGCGATCGGGTCGGCCGCGTCCGTCGTGTTCCTGTTCTGCGCCACCAGCTTCGGCGTGGTGCTGGTGCTCGGTGGCGCGCGGCACCGCACCTTGGAGACCGAGATCTACCTGCGCACGGTGGAGCTGTTCGACCTGTCGGGCGCGGCCGCGTTGTCGTTGCTGCAGTTCGTCGCCGTGATCGCGGTGCTCGTGATCGGCGGCCTGGCCCGGCGCAGGCGGGAGAAGTCGCTGTCGCTGCGGATCGAGCCGCCCCGACGGCCCGCGGGCGGCGAGTGGGGCGTGGTCGTGGCGGCGTGGCTGGTCGTGGTGGCGCTGCTGGCCCCGGTGGTGGGGCTGCTGCTGCGGTCGCTGGCCACCGAGGACGGCTGGAGCCTCGCCGGGTACGCGGCGCTGGCGGGCACGGGGGAGCGCGGCACGCTGGCGGTGTCCGGGTTGGACGCGGCGCTGAACTCGGTGCGCACGGCCACCGACGCCACGCTGGTGGCGCTGCTGGTCGGCGTGACGTCGGCGGTCGTGCTGGTGGGCCTGCGGCGGCACCGGTCGTGGTTCGCGGAGACCCTGGACACGGCGCTGATGCTGCCGCTGGGCGTGTCGGCGGTGACGCTCGGCTTCGGCTACCTGGTCACGATGGACGCCCTGCCGGGTGATTTCCGCACGTCACCGCTGCTGGTGCCGTTGGCGCAGGCGCTGGTCGTGACGCCGTTGATCGTGCGCATCGTGCTGCCGGTGCTGCGCGCGGTGGACGAGCGGCTGCGGCAGGCGGCGGCGACGCTGGGCGCGAGCCCGTGGCGGGTGTGGCGCGAGGTGGACCTGCCGCTGGCGTCGCGGTCGCTGGTGGCGGCGGCCGGGTTCGGGTTCGTGGTCGCGCTGGGGGAGTTCGGCGCGACGAGCTTCCTGGCCCGGCCGGACGCGCCGACGCTGCCGGTGGTGATCGCGCGGCTGATGTCGCGGCCGGGGGAGTTGAACAGCCAGATGGCTTACGCGGCGTGCGCGTTGCTGATGGTGGTGACCACGGCGGCCGTGCTGGTGATCGAGCGGTTGCGGGTGCCGAGCGGCGGGGAGTTCTGATGTCGTTGCGGGTCGACGGGGTGAGCGTGGCCTACGGGTCGCTGGCCGCGGTGTCCGGTGTGGACCTGGCGATCGCGGACGGCGAGGTGCTGGCGCTGCTCGGGCCGTCCGGGTGCGGCAAGTCGACGTTGCTGCGCGCGGTGGCCGGCTTGGAGCCGCCGAGCGCCGGGACCGTGTCGTGGGACGGCGTCGACCTGGCCGGTACCCCCGTGCACCGCCGGGGTTTCGGCCTGGTGTTCCAGGACGGCCAGCTGTTCCCGCACCGGGACGTGGCGGGCAACGTGGCGTTCGGGCTGCGGATGCGGCGGGTGGAGCGGGAGGCGCGCGAGAAGCGCGTCGCCGAACTGCTGGACCTCGTCGGCCTCACCGGTTACGCCGGCCGGCGCGTCACCGAGCTGTCCGGCGGTGAGCAACAACGGGTGGCCCTGGCCCGCGCCCTCGCGCCACGCCCCAGGCTGCTCCTGCTGGACGAACCGCTGTCCGCCCTGGACCGAGCGCTGCGGGAGCAGTTGGCGGTCGACCTGGCCCGGCTGCTGCGCGAGACCGGCGCGACCGCCCTGGTCGTGACGCACGACCACGACGAGGCGTTCACCCTGGCCGACCGGGTCGCGGTGATGCGAGCGGGCCGCATCGTCCAGGTGGGCGCGCCGTCCGCGGTCTGGCAACACCCGTCCGACGTGGACACCGCCCGCTTCCTCGGCTGCGGCAAGGTCCTCGCGCCCGACGCCGCCGAACGCCTGATCGGCCTGCGCGCCCGCGTGGGCCTGCGCGCGACCGCCCTGAGGGTGGACCCCGCGGGCGGGCTCCACGCCGAGGTCCTGGAACGCGTCCACCGCCGCGACCACGTCCGCCTGCTCGTGCGGCTGGCCGGCGAGGACTTCGAGGCCGTGGCCCCGGTCGCCTCACCCCCGTCCCCGGGCGACCACGTCACCCTGTCGGTGGACCACGACGGTGTCGCGATCATCGGCTGACCGGGTCGTCCAGGGCACCGGAATCGGCTCCCCTCCGCGACCCCACCCGACCTACGCTCGGCACGTGACCTCCGAACCAGTGACCCGGCTGCGCGGCATCGCGGGAGTCGTGCTGACCGTCCGCTTCCTCACCGAACTGGCGCTGCTCGCCGGCCTCGCCGTCGCCAGCGCCCACTTCGGCGACGGACCGCTGCTCAGCGTCGCCTTCGCCGTGCTCCTACCGGCCACCGCCGCCGTGATCTGGGGCAGGTTCATCGCACCGAGGGCCCGCCGCCGGCTCCCCGAGCCCAGCCGGTTCCTGGTCGAGGTCGCCCTGTTCGCCGCCACCGCACTGGCACTGTCCGAGTGGCCGATCGCGGCCGTCGCGCTCGCCGTCTCCGGGATCGGCGTCGCCGCCCTCACCCGCGCCGTCGCCAAGGACGGGTGAACCCGAGGTCACAGGTCGAGGGCGTACTCCACGTCCCCGTGCTCCGCGCCCTCGACGTAGTCCGGCCACTCCTCGTGGAACGTCCGCACGTACCGCAGCCCGACCTTCTCCAACACCCGGCGCGACCCCGCGTTCACCGCCATCGCGTACGCCACGACCCGCCGCAACCCCACCGCCCGCGCGTGCGCCACCAACGCCGCCGCGCCCTCCGTCGCGTAACCCCGCCCCCAGAAGTCGGGGTGCAGCCGGTACCCCAATTCGGCCACACCCCGACCCGCGTCACTCAACTCGAACCACCCGACGAACGACCCCGACGCCGCGAGGTGCGCCGCCCACCAACCCCCGCCCATCACCTTCGGCAGCACGACCTGCTCCACCTCGGCCCGCGACACCGGCTTGCCGTCCTCGACGTACCGCATCACCCGCGGCTCACCGAGCAGCCACGCCACCGCGTCCACATCGGACTCGACGAACGCCCGCAGCACCAACCGCCCCGTCTCCACGGGACTAATTGTCCTTGGTCGCCAACCGCATCGCCGCCAGGGACATCCCGATCAGGACGTAGCACCCCGCCAACGCCGTGGCGCGCCACAGCGCCTCGGTCGGCAACGGGTCGCGCATCACGTCGATCAAGCCCTCCCAGGCGGACGTGATGAGGTACGGGTGCAGCCAGTCCAACGCGCTGAACACGCCCAGCACCGCGAACACGATCACGCCGGCCATCGTCGCCGCCATCACCACCAGCGGGTGCTCGGTGCACGCCGAGATCGCCATCGCGATCGCCGCCACGCCCCACACCTGCACGGTGACCAGCACGATCGTCAGCAGGATCCGCCCCAGCGCCGCACCGAACGACAGCGTGGACCCCGACAGCGTCAGCATCCCCTCGCCGCCGAACAGCACCACACCGGTGATCGCGCCGACGAACGCGATCAACGTCACCGCGAGCAACGTCATCGTGGCCACGCCGAACGCCTTGATCCCCAGCAGCCTCAGCCTGCCCACCGGCGAGATCATCAGCCCGCGCAGCGTGCCGTGCTGCGCCTCGCCGGCCAGCCCGTCCGCCGCCCAGATCGCGCCCACCAGCGGCAGCAGCAGCGGCAGGGCCAGGAACAGCGTGAACACCGGCAGCACGAGCCCGTTGCCCGCGATGATCGCGGCCAGGCCCGGCCCCGCGGGTCCGTCGCCGTCCACCGCGAACCACAGCCCGATCCCGGCCAGGATCGGCACCAGGCACAGCGACGCCAGCCCGATCACGGTCCGCGGCCGGCGCAGGATCCAGCGCAGCTCCGAGCGCAGTTGCCTGCCCAGCGGAGCGCGTGTCGCGACCAGCGCGCTCATCGCTCCCCCTCCTCGATCGTGTCCACCGCGGACAGGTTGTGCTCGGACTCCTCGGCCTCGGTGAGCCGGGCGAACAGGTCTTCCAGGCCCGTGCGGTGGCGGCGCGCCTCGTGCACCGCGACCCCCGCGTCCACCAGCGTCCGCACCACCACCGGCGCGGACGTGCCGATCAGCTCGACCCGCACGCCCTCGGCGTCACCGTCGACGATCGGCCGCGCCGAGATCCGGCCCGCGCGCAACGCGTTCAGCGCGTCGTCCACGTCCGGCGTCACGACCAGCAGCGAACTGCTGTCCGCGTGCAGCAGCTCGGCCAGTTCCCCTTGCGCCACCACGGTTCCCCGGTGCAGCACGGCCACGTGCGTGCACGTCGCCTCGATCTCGCTGAGCAGGTGCGACGACACGACCACCGTGCTGCCCGCCTCGTGCAGGTCGGCGATCACCTTGCGCACCTCGCGCGTGCCCGCCGGGTCCAGCCCGTTGGTCGGCTCGTCCAGCACGATCAGCTTCCGCTTGACCAGCAGCGCCGAGGCCAGACCCAGCCGCTGCTTCATGCCCAGCGAGTACCCCCGGTAGCGCCGGTGCGCGGCGGCGGCGAGGCCGACCCGCTCCAACGCGTCCTCCACGGCCTGCTTGATGTCACCGCTCGCGAGCAGCGGCTCGAACGCCGCCGCCCGCCGCAGGTTCTCCCGACCCGACAGGAACGGGTGGAACCCCGGACCCTCGACCAGCGCGCCGACGTGCGGCAACGCCTGTGCGACGCCGTCGGGCAACGCCTTCCCCAGCAGCTCGACCTCCCCCTCGGTCGGCCGGACGAGCCCGAGCAGCATGCGGATCGTGGTGGTCTTGCCCGACCCGTTCGGGCCGAGCATCCCGAGCACCGCCCCCTGCGGCACGTCGAGGTCCACCCGGTCCACCGCGACCGTGCGCCCGTACACCTTGCGCAGTCCCCGCGTCCGGGCCGCGAGGACCGGGGTGGGGCCGGCGGTCCCGGACAGGGCCGCCGACTCCACCCGCGCGCTGGTCGAGGAGGTCACTTGACCTGGCCGATCGCGTCCACCAGCACCTGCTCCGGCACCGCGCCCGCGGCCACCCGGCCGTCGTCGGCGATGAGCACGCCGCCGACCCGGGTGGTGATGAGCGTGCCCGAGCCCCAGGCGCCGCCGACCGGCTTGCCCAGTTGCTTGATCAGGCCCTGCACGTCGACGTCACCGGCCTGGCTGCGCCCCTGCCAGTGGCCTTCGCGCTGCCCGCCCTGCTGCGCCTCGGCCAGGCCCGCCAGGGCGTCCTGCGGCACGCGGGCGGCCAGCACGACGTCCCAGCCCTCGCCGATGACCTGCGGGTTCGCCTCGGTGAACGCCTGCTCCACGGCGGCCTTGTCCTCCGCCGACGGCTCGCTCACGTCCGGCTCGGTCACCTTCGCCCCGGCGGGCGGCGTGAACGAGAACAGCGACGCGTCCTGCGGGCCGACGTTCAGCTCGGAGAACCCGACCTGCGCGGCCGGCGCGTCCGTGCCGTTGGTCAGCACGGCCACCCGCAGCGGCACCCGCAGCTCCGCGTCGACCGCGACGCGCACCTCGCGCAGCACCGTCTTCTCGGTCGGCTTCGGCGTCAGCACCAGCTCGTAGGCCGGTCGGTTCGCCACCCGCGCGGTGCCGTCGACGGTGACGTCGCTGTACTGCTGGATCGCCGCCACCACCTGCCGCGACAACGTCACCGGGTCGGTCGGCGCGACCTCCTGCCCACCGCCGAGCTCCGGCTTGGCGTGCTCGAACGAGCCGTGCGGCATCTTGGTCACGGTCTGCTCGGCCGAGTCCCACAGCCACGCCGTCTCGCCGTCGTCCACCACCGTGCGCTCGGAGTCGCCGCCGGGCAGCTGCACCCGCACCTTGCCGCCGCCGTCGGTCCAGATCCGCAGGTTGCTCGCGCCGTCCGACAGCTGCGGCACGCCGGCGAGCGCCGGGATGCCCAGGTCGTTGTCCACGTCGACGGTGCCGCCGAACGCGGCCGGCTTCGCGTTGAGCACGGACTCGACCAGCGACTCGGCGCTCACGTCCGGCAGCACCGGCGCGGGCCCGGCGCCGGCGGGCATCGCAAGCAGCCCCAGCCCGGTCGCGCCGGCGACCACGCCCACCGCCGCCGCCACGACGGTCACCCTTCTCCGGTTCATGTGTCCCCTCCTCCACCGGGCAGCCCCTTGCGACCCGACACCACAGACCCTCCTCCGCCCGCCCTGAGATCGAGCTGAGAGCGGCCCGGACGCTGAGAGCGCACTGAGACTCCCGCGCCGATTGTCCCCCTGACCGGGCATGCTGTGGGACGTGAGACCACGGGTGCTGGTTGTGGACGACGAGATCGGCGTGCGGCGCGCGTTGAAGCGCGGCCTGTCCGCGGAGGGCATGGAGGTCGTCACGGCCGCCGACGGGCCCAACGCGCTGAGGGTGGCGCTGACCGGCGCGTTCGACGTGGTGCTGCTGGACATCATGCTGCCGGGCCTGTCCGGCTACCGGGTGTTGCAGCGGATGCGCGCCGAGGGCGTGCGCACGCCCGTGCTGATGGTGTCGGCCAAGGACGGCGAGGTCGACCAGGCCGACGGGCTCGACCTCGGCGCCGACGGCTACCTGGTGAAGCCGTTCTCGTTCGTGGTGCTGGTCGCCCAGGTCCGGGCGTTGCTCCGGCGCAACTCCGCGGACCTGGCACGACGCCGGCTCAAGCTGGGGGAGCTGGTGGTGGACCGCGCCCTGCGCGAGGTGAGCTGGGCCGGCGAGCCGGTGTCGCTGTCGCCGCGCGAGTACGCCGTGCTCGACGTGCTGGCCAGCCGCGCCGGGTCGGTCGTGACGAAGGACGAGCTGCTGCGCACCGTGTGGGGCGACGAGCAGGCGGCCACCCGCAACGCGGTCGAGGTGTACGTCGGCTACCTGCGGCGCAAGCTCGACGCGATGGGCGCGGGCGAGGTCGTGCGGACCGTGCGCGGCCACGGCTACCTGGCGTCCACGCCCGACCTCGACGCGGCGCTCGGCGCGGCCGGGACCTCGGCGGGGACCAGGCGCAGGTGAACCCGCGCCGGTGGTGGCCGCCGCGCCGGTGGTGGCTGCGGCGGACGCTGCGGTTCCGGATCACCGTCGTGGCGACCGGCGTGGCCCTGCTGTGCCTGCTCGCGTTCACCCTCCTCGCACCGCAGCTGATCGGGTTCGTGCAGGTCAGCGCGGTCGACCGGGAGCTGGCCAAGGCCGAGAACGTGCGCGTGCTCGACACCGCCGGCAACCCGCTGGACGGCGGCCCGCGGCCCGACCTGACCCCGGCGGAGGTCCGCGCGCTCAAAGCCGGCGACCCCGTGCTGCGGATCGACGGGCCCAGCGCGCACCGGTGGATCGGACGGGTCGTGTTCGCCGAGGACGGCACGCCCCGCCTGCACGTCGCCGGCGACACGCTCGTCGGCTACCGCGAGGCCAACCAACTCGGCACCCGCTGGCTCGCCGTGGCCGCGGTGCTGGTCGCGGGGCTCGTCGGGATCGCCACCTGGCTGGCCGTGCGGTCGTCGTTGCGGCCCGTGGAGCGGATGCGGGTGGCCGCGGCGGAGCTGCCACGCGGTCAGCGCCTGCCCGTGCCGGCCGCGCGGGACGAGCTGCAAGCGCTTGCGGAGGCGTTGAACGCCCTGCTGGCCCGCCGCGACGAGGCCACCGAACGGCTGCGCCGGTTCACCGGTGACGCCGCGCACGAACTCCGGTCGCCGGTGACGTCCGTGCGGGCGCAGGCCGAGGTGGCGGTCGCGCACCCCGACCCGGACTTCTCCATCGAAGTGCTCGAATCCGTGGTCGAGGAGTCCGAGCGGCTGTCCGCGCTGGTCGACGCGCTGCTCATCCTGGCCCGCGCCGACACCGGCGAGCTGCCCCGCGCCGAACCCGTCGACCTGGTGCTGCAGGCGCAGGCCGCGGTGGACCGGCTCGGCGACACCGACCTGCTGGTGCAGCTCGCCGCGCCGATGAGCGCGTGCCTGATCTCCGCCGCCCGCACCGAGGTGGAGCTCGTGCTGGACAACCTGCTGCGCAACGCGGCCCGTTACGCGCGGACGTTCATCCGGATCTCGGTGCTGCCGGCCGCGCGCGAGGTCCGGCTGCTGGTGGACGACGACGGGCACGGCATCCCCGAGGAGCACCGGGAGAAGGTGTTCGACCGCTTCTACCGGGTCGAATCCGACCGCGGCCGGGCCACCGGCGGGTTCGGCCTCGGACTGGCGTTGGTCGCGCACCTGGTGCGGCGGCGGCGCGGGACGATCCGGGCGGGGGAGTCGCCCGAGGGCGGCGCCCGGCTGGAGGTGCGCTGGCCGCTCTACCGGTGACGGCTCAGGTGGCAGGATCGGCGACCGTGCCCGAACTGAGAACCACCACCCTGGTCGACGCGCCGGTGCGGACCGTCGCCGCCGCGTTGCTGGACGCCCGGTTGCTGGCGCGTGCCGTGCGCGGGCTGGGCGTGCGGATCACCGGGGGCGCGCCGGTGCTGTTCGTCGGGGCGGAGCTGGCCGGGTCGGTGGGGCCGGTGAACGGGACGCTGGTCGTGACGCGGGCCGACACCACGGGCGTGTCGGCGGAGCTGGTCGGTGGGCCGTTGCCGAAGTTCTCGCTGGTCACGGACCTGCTCCACACCGGTGGCGGCACGATGGTGGTCGATTCCGTCGAGTGGTCGAGCCCAGGTGGCCCGTTCGGTCGCCTGGCCGACGTCCTGGTGGGCCGCGGCCTGGCGTTGAAGGTGCTCGAAGCGCGCGCCGCCGCCGTGTCCGCTCGCAGCATCGAGCTCTTGAGCGCGCGCGTCGTAGTAGGTGCCGCGATCATCCACGAGGGCCGCCTCCTGGCCCAGCAACGCAGCTACCCGCCCGACGCCGCCGGCAAGTGGGAACTCCCGGGAGGCCGCGTCGAACCGGGCGAAACGGACCACGCCGCCGTGATCCGCGAGTGCGCCGAGGAACTGGGCATCACCGTCACCCCCGGCGACCAGGTCGGCCCGGACGTCCCCCTCCGCCCCGACCTCCTCCTGCGCGCCTACACGGCCACCCTCACCTCCGGCACCCCCACCCCCACCGACCACCAGGCCGTCCGCTGGCTGACCTCCACCACCCTCGACTCCGTCGACTGGCTCCCCGCCGACCGCGTCCTCCTCCCCGCCCTCCACCCCCACCTCCCCTGACCCCCTCGAGAGTCCTACCTCCAGCCCTCGAGAGTCCTACGCCCAGCGCGCGAGAGTCCTACCTCCAGCACGCGAGAGTCCTACGTTCAGAACACCCGAGTTCAACGTTCGGAACGTTGCACTCGGGGTGTCCGAACGTAGGACTCTCGCGACGTGAACGTAGGACTCTCGCGCTCGTGGGTGAGCTTCAGCCGAGGCCGGACATGCGGAGGGCGGCGTCCAGGCGGTGGGTGCAGCGGGCGCGGGAGCGCTCCGCGCCGTGCGCGCGGGCGCGGTCCAGCTCGGCGGGGTCGTCCAGCAGGCGTTGAGTGACCTCGCGCACGGGGCGCAGCTCCTCGATCACCGCGTCCGCCGTGACCTCCTTCAACTCCGAGTAGTCCTTCAGCGACCCGGCCAGCTCCTCCGGGTCCTTCCGCGTGCACGCCGCCAGGATCTCCAGCAGGTTCGCCACGCCCGGCTGCTCCTCCGGCGCGTAACGCACCTCGCCCAGGTCGTCGGTCACCGCCCGCCGCACCTTGCGCCGCACCAGGTCGGGCGGGTCGAGCACGAACACCGTGCCCGCCGCGTCCTTCGCCGTCTTGGCCATCTTCCGCGACGGATCCGCCAGGTCGCGGACTCGTGACGCGGTCGGCGGCACCACGGACCGCGGCATCACGAACACCTCGCCGTACGTGCCGTTGAACCGACGCGCCAGCACCCGCGCCAGCTCCACGTGCTGCCGCTGGTCGTCACCGACCGGCACCTCGTGCGCACCCTGCAGCAGGATGTCGGCCGCCATCAGCACCGGGTACGTGAGCAGGCTCAACCGGACCGACGACCGGCCCGCCGACTTCTCCTTGAACTGGATCATCCGGGCCGCCTCGCCGTACGTGCAGGTGCACTCCAGCACCCACGTCAACGCGCCCAGCTCGCGGACCAGGTCGGACTGCACGGCCACCGACCGCGGGTCGACGCCGGCGGCGATGAGCACCGCCAACTGTTCCCGGGTCAACGAGCGCAATCGTGACGGGTTGTGCGACGTCGTCATCGCGTGCAGGTCGCTGATGAAGTAGACGTCCTCCTCGGTGCCCTCGGCGGCCCACCGCCGGATCGCGCCGAGGTAGTTGCCCAGCTGGACGGGGCCGGACGGGGTGATCGCGGACAGCCTGATCATGGTGATCCCTTCGGGGTGTGCCCGCTCGACCCGACCCCCGAAAGCACGAAGGCCGCCCCAGCGGGCGGCCTGCGTTCGTCTGACGCGCAGTTCTCAGGGCCGCCTGAAGGCGGACCACCAGAACGGGTAAAGAGTGCGCATAGCCGCGATTCTAGCGTGTTACCCCGGTGTGTCACGGGGCTACATTTCTTCTATGTACGTCGTGCTGCTGGAGTACACCGCGCCCCTGGACGAGGTCGACTACGCCCTCCCGGACCACGTGGAGTGGCTGGAGAAGCAGTACGAGGCCGGGTACTTCCTGGCCTCGGGCCGTCAGGTGCCGCGGGTGGGCGGCGTGGTCATCGCGCGCCCGATGCCGCGCGGGAAGCTGGACGCGCTGCTGGCCACCGACCCGTTCGCGATCCGCAAGCTGGCGAAGTACCAGGTGGTGGAGTTCCAGGCCACCCGGACCGCGCCCGAGCTGGCCAGGGTGAACGAAGCGGTGATGGGCTAGCCGGCGGGCACGGCCCCCGTCCCACCCGGCGTCGGCCGGGCGGCCACCCTCACACGTCCGCCTTCTTCTTCCCCGCCTTCTTCTTGTGGATCTTCTTCTCGGCCTTGGCCGCCTTCGCCGCCTTCCTCGCGGCTTTCTCCTCGGCCTTCCTCCTGGCCTTCAGCAGCACCACGACCGGACAGCTCTTGCACCTCGGTGTCGAACGGCAGCACTTCTTCTTCACCTTGACCTTGCCCACGCGGCGTGCTCCACTCATCCGGGTGTCCTCACAGTAGGTGAGGCTGACCTCACCTGCCGTCCGTGTGTGGTAAAGGCGCTCCGCCCGGTAAGCTGTACTCAGGCTGCGCGCGATCCATGTCCGGCGCCTGGCTTCCCTCGCACAGACATCTGTAGGAGTTCCGCGTGCCCACGGCCACCGCGTCGATCAAGGAAACGCTGGTCCGCAACGACCTGCGCAACGTCGCGATCGTCGCGCACGTTGACCACGGCAAGACCACCCTCGTCGACGCCATGCTCCGCCAGTCCGGCGCCTTCTCCGAACGGGCCGAGCTCGTCGACCGGGTCATGGACTCGGGCGAGCTCGAGCGCGAGAAGGGCATCACGATCCTCGCGAAGAACACCGCCGTGCGTCGCCACACGCCCGACGGCCCGGTCACCATCAACGTGGTCGACACCCCCGGCCACGCCGACTTCGGCGGCGAGGTCGAGCGCGGCCTGTCCATGGTCGACGGCGTCGTGCTGCTGGTCGACGCGTCCGAAGGCCCGCTGCCGCAGACGCGGTTCGTGCTGCGCAAGACCCTGGCCGCCGGCCTGCCGGTGATCCTCGTCGTGAACAAGGTCGACCGCCCCGACGCCCGGATCTCCGAGGTCGTCGAGGAAGCCCACGACCTGCTGCTCGACCTGGCCAGCGAGGTCGGCGCCGACGACTCGGTGCTCGACCTGCCCGTCGTCTACGCCTCGGCGCGCGCCGGCCGGGCCTCGCTCAACCAGCCCGAGGACGGCGGCCTGCCCGACGAGGAGAACCTCGACGTGCTGTTCGAGGTCCTGTTCAAGCACATCCCCGCCCCGCTGGGTGACGCGGACGCGCCGCTGCGCGCGCTGGTGACGAACCTCGACGCATCGTCGTTCCTGGGCCGCATCGCGCTGTGCCGCATCGAGGCCGGCACCATCCGCAAGGGCGAGACGGTGGCCTGGTGCCGCGAGGACGGCTCGATCCAGAAGGTCCGGATCACCGAGCTGCTGATCACCGAGGCGCTCGACCGCGTGCCCGCCGAGCAGGCACGGGCGGGTGACCTGGTCGCCATCGCCGGCATCCCGGAGATCACCATCGGCGACACGCTCGCCGACGTGGACAACCCCGAGCCGCTGCCGCGGATCACCGTGGACGAGCCCGCGATCTCGATGACGATCGGTGTCAACACCTCGCCGCTGGCCGGTCGCGGCGGCGGCACCAAGCTGACCGCGCGCGTGCTCAAGGCCCGGCTCGACTCGGAGCTGGTCGGCAACGTGTCGGTGCGCGTGCTGCCCACCGAGCGCCCCGACACGTGGGAGGTGCAGGGCCGCGGTGAGCTGGCGCTGGCCATCCTGGTCGAGCAGATGAAGCGGGAAGGCTTCGAGCTGACCGTCGGCAAGCCGCAGGTGGTCACCAAGACCGTCGACGGCAAGCTGCACGAGCCGTTCGAGCGGTTGACGATCGACGCGCCGGAGGAGCACCTCGGTGCGATCACCCAGCTGCTCGCCAACCGCAAGGGCCGGATGGAGAACATGACCGGCCACGGCTCCGGGCGGATCAAGCTGGAGTACGTCGTGCCGTCGCGCGGCCTGATCGGCTTCCGCACCGAGTTCCTGACCGAGACGCGCGGCACCGGCATCGCGAACGCGGTGTCCGAGGGCTACGGCCCGTGGGCCGGCGAGATCCGGACCAGGCACAACGGCTCGCTCGTCGCCGACCGGTCCGGTCAGATCACCGCGTACGCGATGATCCAGCTGGCCGACCGCGGGACGTTCTTCGTGGAGCCCGGCGCGGACGCGTACGAGGGCATGGTCGTCGGCGAGAACCCGCGTGCCGAGGACCTGGACGTCAACGTGTGCCGCGAGAAGAAGCTGACGAACATGCGCACGTCGACCGCCGACGTGATGGAGACCCTGGCCCGGCCGCGGAAGCTGTCGCTGGAGGAGGCGCTGGAGTTCTGCGCGCCGGACGAGTGCGTCGAGGTCGCGCCGGAGGTCGTGCGGGTGCGCAAGGTGATCCTGGACGCGAACCAGCGGGGCCGCGAGCGCAGCCGCAACAAGTTGCGCGGCTAGCCCCTGCTCCTTATATATAGGGATATATAGGGTCTGCTGATGAGCGCCCCGGGCTTCGGCCCGGGGCGCTCATCCATTCACCCGTGGCCACCGAACACGATCGGGTGAAGATAGGCCAAAAATGTACGGTAACGCTGTTACCACCCCTCGGTTGGAACATGAGGAAACCGACCGACCGCCCCGACCTCAACCCCCACCCCCCGACCACCCGCCACCACCCCACCCACCGCTCACCCCCACTCCCCGCCGCCACCCCCACGGCCCGCCCACCACCGACCCCCACCGGGCCGCGCGGTCCGCACCCGCCCCCGCACCCCGTGCGCGCCGCCCACCCCCGCCCGCCTTCCGTCCTGCCTGCCCGCCACTGGGACCGCCTGTCCTGCCTGCCCGCCACTCGGCCCGCCCGCTTCGACCGCCAGCCCGCCGCTCGGCCCACCCGCCTTGACCCGCCAGTCCGCCACTCGGCCTGCCCGCTTCGACCGCCTGCCCGCCGCTTGCCCCGCCCGTCCTGCCTGCCCGCCCGCTCGGCCCGCCCGCTCGGACCCGCCGGCCGCTCCGATCCGTCGCCTGCTCCGGCCCGCCGGCCGCTTGGCCCGCCCGCCTGGTGGCTGATCGCTGCTCGGGTCGGCTGCCGGGGTTGCCGATCGAGCGCCGAGGTGGGGGCGTCGGCCCGCCGCCCGAGCGCAGGCAGCGCTGATGTGGTGGAGGTCACGGTCCGCTGGTGGGGGTGGTGGGCGTGGTGGGTGTTCGTCGGAGTGGCAGTCGTGGGGTTGGGCGTCAACTGTCAGCGCCGTCTGGCACGCTCGTACCCATGGGGACGCGGAAGGTTCTTGCGGTGGTGGCTGCGCTCGCGCTGGCGGGTTGCACGGCGACACCCCCACCGCCCTTGGTGCCCTCGACGCCCGGGATGACGGTCGTCCCCAAGGAGAAGCAGAACGAGATCGTCGTCGGGGTGGACGACGTCAAGGGCGGCTACAACCCGCACACGCTCGCCAGCCAGAGCACGGTCACGACGGCGCTGGCCGCGTTGCTGCTGCCCTCCACCTTCCGCACCGACGCGGACGGCAGCCCGCGGATCGACTTGGACCTGCTGGTCAGCGCCGAGGTGACCAGCGCGGACCCCTACACGGTCACGTACACGTTGCGGCGGGATGCCAGCTGGTCGGATTCGGCGCCCGTCGCGGCCGAGGACTTCGTGTACCTGTGGCAGCGCATGCGGCAGGAGCCGGGGGTGGTGGACCCGGCCGGGTACCGGCTGATCGGCGACATCGCCAGCCGCGAGGGCGGCAAGGTGGTCGAGGTGGTGTTCGACAAGCCCTACCCCGGCTGGCGGAGCCTGTTCCGCAACCTCCTGCCCGCCCACCTGCTCAAGGACGCCCCCGGCGGGTGGGGTGCGGCGCTGGTGGACAGCTTCCCGGCGACCGCCGGGCCGTTCGCGGTCCGCACGCTCGACCAGCCGCGCGGCGAGATCATCCTCGAGCGCAGCGACCGCTTCTGGGAGGCGCCGCCCGCGCTCGACCGGGTGGTCCTGCGCCGCGCCGGCCAGCACGACACGATCGAGGCGCTCAACACCGGCGACGACCAGGTGGCCCTCATCCGCGCGGACGCGATCGCGACCAAGGACATCGCCGAACTGGCCAAGACCACCTCGCTCGCCAGCGTCGTCGTCCCCCGCCCGGAAGTGGTCCAACTCCTCCTCCGCCCGGCCTCGCCGAGAATGCAGGACGTCCGCGTCCGCACCGCCGTGCTGAACCTGCTCGACCGCGACGACCTGATCGACGCCGGCTCGCGCAGCGGGCCCAGCGAGAGCCTCCGCGCGGACGCCCAGGTGATCCCGCCGAGCAAGGCCGGCTACACCCCGACCATGCCCCCGAAGGCCGGTGACCCGGCGCAACTGCTCACCGAGGCGGGGTACACCCGACCGGATGGCGGCCAGTGGGGGAGGGACGGCAAGCCACTGGAGCTGACCATCGCCGCACCGGCCGGGATCGAGCCGTACGTGACCGTCGCGAACCGCGTCCAGCGTCAACTGTCATTGTCCGGAATCGCCGCACGCATCCTGACAACGCAGCCCAATCAGTTGTTCGGTCAAGATCTGTCGGATACCGCCGCGTCCAATGAGCCGGTCGACATTGCCGTCGTGCCGCAGGTCGACACCGGCGATTCCGCGGCCGTTCTGGCTTCCACATTCGGGTGTCGCCCGTCACCCGAGGACGGCGGTACACCCTTTCCGGCGAATCTGTCCGGTTTCTGCGACCAGGCGGTCCAGCCGGTGATCGAACAGGCCCTCAGCGGGCAGGTGCTGCTCGCCGACGCCCTCAAGACCATCGAGCCGGTGCTGTGGCAGCAGGCCGTCTCGCTGCCGTTGTTCCAGGTAGCGGACCTGTTGGTGGTCCTGCCGCAGGCCGACAACGTCACCGCGGGCGCTCCGTTCGCCGGTCCGCTGAGCACCGCGCGCGCCTGGCGGCGCGAAGATCGTTGACCGTTGACCCGGACGAAACACTGGCTTCAAGATGCGTTCGCGGTGCAGTATTGACAGTATTCCCGTGGTCCGGTTAACGAACGCTCCCGCCCGGTAACGACGGAGTCGCATGCTGCGACCAACGTGTCACCCTTTGGTCACGATCGGCCGATGGGCAGTGACCGTGCGGCGCACGGCTTCTTATCGTGCTGCAACGGTGTGTCGGTTCGGGGCGCGTTTGGCACATCACGGTTATGGGTGGAAGTCGGCCCAAACGGTCGCTCCAACCCAGTGCTAGGAGGGCACGTGTCGATGAGGAGATCAAAGGCTGTCTCGGCGCTTGCGCTGTTGACCGGAGCCGCGCTCGTGCTGAGCGCGTGTGGTGGCGGCGGCTCGGGCAGCGGCGACCAAGGCGGGCCGCAGGACCTCGACCCCGGTGCTATCGGTGGTCAGGACGAGCTCTTTAAGCGTCCGAAGGTGGAGGACATCGGCGAGGTCGCGATCGCCGTCGAAGAGGGCTTCAGCAACTACCAGAACAACATCGGCGCGACGAACAACTTCGCGAGCACCATCGCGCTGTCGAACGTGCAGCCCTCGCCGTACATCACCGACCTGGTCGACGGCAAGGTCATCATCAAGATCGACGGCGACCTGATGGAGTCCATCAAGGTCACCTCGAGCGACCCGCAGACGATCGAGTGGAAGGTCCAGAAGGCCGCCGTCTGGTCCGACGGCCAGCCGATCGACTGCGACGACTTCTACCTGAAGTGGCTGGCCGCGACCAGCAAGGCCACGATCAAGGGCGACGACGGCACCGAGGCGTCGATCTTCGACTCGTCGGACACGGGCTACAAGGACATCGAGAAGCTCGAGTGCTCCAACGACGACAAGACCATCACCACCACGTTCTTCAAGGACCGGGCGTTCGCGGACTACCGCGCCCTGTTCTCGCAGCCGGGTAGCGACAGCCTGCTGCCGGCGCACATCCTGGAGCAGAAGACCGGCGTCGCGGACATCACCAAGGTGCTGCCCTCGCAGAACGACGACACGGTCAAGAAGGTCGCCGAGTTCTACACCACGGGCTGGAAGGGCTTCGACCCGGCGGTCGCGCTGTCCGGCGGTCCGTACACGATCGTCTCGGCGGACCTCAAGGACCAGACGGTCCTGGAGCGCAACCCGAAGTGGTGGGGCAACCCCGGTGGCCCGTCCAAGGTCATCCTGAAGACGAACACCGACGCCCAGTCGGCCGCTCAGCAGCTGCAGAACAAGGAAGTCCAGGTCATCGCGCCGCAGGCCGACGCGGCCGTCGCGCAGCAGCTGCGCGGTGACAGCGCGTTCGAGGTCTTCGCGGCCGGTGGCCAGACCTACGAGCACGTCGACTTCAACATGGCGCTGCCCCTGTTCAAGGAGAACAAGGACCTGCGCACGGCGATCGCCCAGTGCTTCGACCGCGACGCTCTGGTCGAGAAGCTGGTCGCGGACGTGGACCCCAACGCCAAGCCGCTGGGCAGCCTCACGTTCATGCCGAACGAGGTCGGCTACGAGGACCACTACGGCGACACCGGCAAGGGTGACGTCGCGGCGGCCAAGAAGACGCTCGAGGACGGCGGCTGGAAGCAGGGCGCCGACGGCATCTACACCAAGGGCGAGTTCCGGGCGTCCTTCAAGCTGGGCCACAAGATCGTCCAGCGTCGTGCGGACACCGTGCGCATCCTGCAGGACAAGTGCAAGCAGGCCGGCATCGAGATCGTCGACGACCAGGCGGCGGACTTCAACGACAAGCGCCTCCCGGCCAGCGAGTTCGAGGCCGCGCTGTTCGCGTGGGTCGGCCAGCCCCTCAAGGCCGGCGCCTACGGCAACTACGCCCAGAAGGACAAGGGCGGCACGGCGAACTACAACAACTACGACTCCGCCGCGTTGACGGAGAAGTGGGCGGCCGCGAACAGCGAGCTGGACTACAAGAAGCGCATCACGATGATGAACGACGCCGACAAGATCATGCGGGACGACCTGCACAGCGTTCCGCTGTTCCAGTTGACCGACTTCGCGGCGTCGAGCGCGGACATCGGGCCGATCTCGTACATCGGTGTCGGCGGCGGTGTGACCTGGAACCTCTACGCCTGGCAGAAGAAGTAATCGCCGGTCGGTGAGTCCAGACAGGTAAAGCACGACCCAACCGCCGGGGGGCCGGTGCCACAAGCACCGGCCCCCCGGACGGTGTCCGCGTCCGGTAGGCTCCCACGCTTGCACGCGGGGGTGCCTAGGGAGACTAGAGACTCGTCATGTTCCGTTACATAATCCGGCGGTTGTTGATCTCGATTCCGCTGTTGATCGTCGCTTCATTCCTCTGCTTCGGTCTCGTCAACGCCATGGGTGACCCCCTGGGCGAGTGGAAGCTCCAGAAACCCCGGACTCCCGCGGAGATCGCGGCCGCGTACGAGCGGACGGGCTACAACAAGCCGTTCATGGAGCGCTACGTCAACTGGGCCGGCGACTTCGTCACGGGTGACTGGGGCGAGTCCGTGGTCCCCGGCAACGCGGGCAAGCCGGTCAAGGAAGACCTGCTCAAGGCCTTCAGCGTCACGTTGAGGCTGATCATCGGCGCGGAGCTCATCGCGCTGCTGCTCGGCATCACCGTCGGCGTCATCGGCGCGGTCAGACAGTATTCGATATTCGACTACACCGCGACCGGAATATCGTTCGCCATGTTCTCCATGCCGTTGTTCTGCGTGGCCCTGGTGCTCAAGGCCGGTGGTATCAAGCTGAACGACTGGCTGGAGTCCATAGGCGCGGACCGGTGGATCATCACGGCGGGTCCGCCGGGTGACGGGTTCGGCGGCAGCTTCGGCGAGCAGGTGTTCCAGTACAGCGGCGCCTACGTGCTGCCGACGATCTGCCTCGTGGTGATCCAGTTCGCGCTCTACAGCCGTTTCCAGCGCGCGTCGATGCTGGAGACCCTGAACGCCGACTACGTCCGCACCGCGCAGGCGAAGGGCATTTCGCAGTCGCGGTCGATCTTCCGGCACGCGTTCCGCAACGCGCTCATCCCGGTCATCACGGTGTCCTCGCTCAACATCGGCGCGAGCTTCGGCGGCGCGGTGATCACCGAAACGGTGTTCGGCTGGTCCGGCATGGGCAAGTTCCTCATCGACGCCATCGTGAAGATCGAGCCGTACCAGGTGCTCGGCTTCATGATGATCACCGCCGTGTTCATCATCGTGTTCAACCTGATCGCGGACGTCCTGTACGCGTTCCTGGACCCGAGGATCCGCCTTGACTGAGATCGGTTCCCCCGTGGCGCAGGCACCCGGGCCCAACTCGGCCGAGGCCAGCACCTTCGACAGCACCTCGGCGCGCAAGCAGTGGCAGGTCATCCTGCGCCGGTTCACCCGGCACAAGGCGGCCCTGTTCGGCTTCGTCCTGTTCGTGCTCCTGGTGCTGTTCGCCTTCTTCGGCGGCCTGTTCTGGAAGTACCCGTACACCGACCTGGGCTTCAAGCGGTACCTGCCGCCCAGCGGCGACCACCCGTTCGGCACCGACCGGCTGGGTGGCGACATGGTCGCCCTGATCATCCGCGGCACCCAGTTCTCGCTGCAGATCGCCATCGTGGTGGCGGTGCTGTCCACGGTGATCGGCGTGGTGCTCGGCGCGCTGGCCGGTTACCTGAAGGGCTGGGTCGACACGCTGATCAGCCGCTTCATCGACCTGATGCTGGTCATCCCCGGTTTCGTCATCGCGGCGGTGCTGGTGCGCAACAGCTTCGTGGTGTCGGTGGCGGGCGGCAGCGGCGGCAGCAACTGGCTGATCGTGGCGCTCTACCTGGGCCTGATCGGCTGGCTGTCGATCGCCCGGGTGATCCGCGGCATGGTGCTGTCGCTGCGGGAGAAGGAGTTCGTGGAGGCGGCCCGCGCGCTGGGCGCGTCCACGTTCCGCATCGTGTTCCGGCACATCCTGCCCAACACCGTGGACGTGATCATCGTGAACGCCACGCTGGCGATCGCGCAGGCGGTGCTGCTGGAGGCGGCGCTGTCGTTCATCGGGCTCGGCGTGCAGCCGCCCGACACGTCGCTCGGCCTGATGATCAGCCTGAACAAGAACGAGTTGACGCTGCACCCGTGGCTGTTCTTCATGCCGTTCGTGTTCATCGTGCTGATCTCGCTCGCGGTGAACTTCATCGGTGACGGTCTTCGGGACGCCTTCGACCCGCGGCAGAAGAGGGTGAAGGCATGAGTGAGGTGGACCTGATGAACGCTCCCGAGTCCTCGGCCTGGGACAAGGCGGCCGGCGGCGAGAAGCTGCTGCGGGTCGAGAACCTGTCGGTGGACTTCCCGACCGACGACGGCACCGTGCACGCCGTGCGGGACGTGTCGTTCACCCTCGGGCCCGGCGAGGTGCTGGGCATCGTGGGCGAGTCGGGTTCGGGCAAGTCGGTGTCGTCGATGGCGATCATGGGCCTGCTGCCCAAGACCGCGAAGATCGGCGGGTCGATCAAGTTCAAGGACCGCGAGCTCGTCGGCCTGGACTACAAGCAGATGCAGCCGGTCCGCGGCAACGGCGTCTCGATGATCTTCCAGGACCCGATGACCTCGCTGAACCCGGTGTACACGGTGGGCTGGCAGCTCGCCGAGGCGCACCAGGCGCACCACGACGTGTCGAAGAAGGCCGCGTGGGCGAAGGCTGTCGAGGTGCTGGAGCTCGTCGGCATCCCGCAGCCGGACCGCCGCGCCTCGCAGTACCCGCACGAGTTCTCCGGCGGCATGCGGCAGCGCGCGATGATCGCGATGGCGATCATCAACGACCCGGACGTGATCATCGCGGACGAGCCGACCACGGCGCTGGACGTGACGGTGCAGGCGCAGATCCTGGACACGCTGCTGCGCATCCGGGACGAGACGAGCGCGGGCATCATGGTCATCACGCACGACCTGGGCGTGGTGGCGGGCATGGTGGACCGCGTGCAGGTCATGTACGGCGGCACGGTGGTCGAGCAGGGCACCGTGGACGAGGTGTTCGAGGCGCAGCGGATGCCGTACACGGTCGGCCTGCTCGGCTCGATCCCGAACCCGAACATGCTGGGCAAGCGGCTCACCCCGATCAAGGGCGCGCCGCCGTCGCTGATGAACCTGCCGCAGGGCTGCTCGTTCTCGCCCCGCTGCCCGCTGGCGATCGACGAGTGCCGCGCGACCGAGCCGCTGCTGCTGGAGACCGACCGGCCGGGCCACTTCGCGCGGTGCCACCGCTCCGCGCACCTGGCCACGATCGAGAACCCGCAGCGGCTGTTCGCCCACGACGAGATCGGCATGGTCGAGAACCCCGCGTCGCTGACCATGGCGAACCCGGACATCCCGGTGAGCGAGGACGTCGACGTGGTCGAAGCTCGGTTGCACGAAGAGGAGAAGCCGACCTCATGACGTCGACTGACATCAATCCCCAGGCCGGTGGCCTCGCCTCGGGCGGACGCCCGGGCCAGACCCCGCTGCTGGAGGTCAAGGACCTGGTCAAGTCGTTCCCGGTGCGCGGCGGTGGCATCATCCCGCGCACGGTGGGGCAGGTCCAGGCGGTGTCCGGGGTGAGCTTCGACCTCTACCCGGGCGAGACGCTCGGCCTGGTCGGCGAGTCCGGCTGCGGCAAGTCCACCACCGGGCGGGCCATCCTCCAGCTGCACAAGCCGACGTCCGGCTCGGTGAAGTTCGAGGGCCGCGACCTGACCAAGCTGCGCGGCAAGGACCTGCGCGGCGTGCGCCGGGACATGCAGATCGTGTTCCAGGACCCGTACGCGTCGCTGAACCCGCGGTGGCAGATCAACGAGCTCATCTCCGAGCCGTTCAAGATCCACGGGCTGCCTGCGGACGCCGGCGGCGACGTGCAGCACCGGGTCAACGAGCTCATGGAGCTGGTCGGCCTGAACCCGGAGCACCGCAACCGGTACGCGCACGAGTTCTCCGGCGGCCAGCGCCAGCGCATCGGCATCGCCCGCGCGCTCGCGCTCAACCCGAAGCTCGTGGTGCTGGACGAGCCGGTGTCCGCGCTGGACGTGTCGGTGCAGGCGGGCGTGGTGAACCTGCTGGAGGAGCTGCAGGAGCGCCTGGGCCTGGCGTACCTGTTCGTGGCGCACGACCTGTCGGTCGTCCGGCACATCTCCGACCGGGTCGCGGTCATGTACCTCGGCAAGATCATCGAGATCGGCGACCGGGAGGACATCTACGCCCGGCCGATGCACCCGTACACGCAGGCGCTGCTGTCCGCCGTGCCGGTGCCGAACCCGAAGGTGGAGCGCCGGCGTCAGCGGATCGTGCTCACCGGCGACGTGCCGTCGCCGGTGAACCCGCCGTCGGGCTGCCGCTTCCGCACCCGGTGCTGGAAGGCGCAGGACATCTGCGCGGTCGAGGAGCCCAAGCTGGAACGGCGCGGCGACGGCAGCGGCACGCTCTCCGCGTGCCACTTCGCCGAGGTGGTGCCGGCCCTCGTCGGCTGAGCCGGACCGGCCGCCGCCGCGTGACGAGACCCTCGTGGCGCTCACCGCGGCGGCGGCCGATTACTCTCATCCGGTGACGCTGACTGCTCCACCACGGTTGCTGCTGGTACACGCACACCCCGATGACGAGAGCCTGTGGACGGGCGGCACGATCGCCCGCTACTCGGCGCTGGGCGTGCACGTCACCGTGGTCACCTGCACCCTCGGCGAGGAGGGCGAGATCATCCCGCCCGCGCTCCGGGAGCTGACCGCGGACAACGCCGACCAACTCGGCGGGTACCGGGTCGCGGAACTGAGATCGGCGTGCGCCGCGCTGGGCGTGACCGACCACCGGTTCCTCGGCGGCATCGGCCGCTGGCGCGACTCCGGGATGGCGGGCGTCGAGGCGAACAACCACCCGCGCGCGCTGGTCAACGGGTCGTCCGACGAGCAGGTCGAGGCCCTGTCGGAGATCATCTCCTCGGTGAAGCCGCAGGTCGTGGTCACCTACGACGCGTTCGGCGGCTACGGCCACCCCGACCACATCCGCGCGCACCAGATCACCATGGCGGCGGCGACGGACGTCGACCGCGTGTTCCACGCCGTGACGTCGCGGGCCGCGACCGAGGCGGGCGCGGCGGCGTTGGCGGAGATCCCGGACCTGCCGTGGCGGCTGCCCGAGGAGGGCGAGCTGCCCGTCACCGACGACGCCGAGATCACCACCACGATCGACATCTCCGAGCACCTGGTCGCGAAGCTGAGGGCGTTGCGCGCGCACTCCACGCAGATCAGCGTGTGGCAGGACGGCGCGGGCCGGGCGAGCTACGCGCTGTCCAACGGCATCGCGCAGCCCGTCGCGCAGGCCGAGTACTACGTGCTGGCGAAGGGTCCCGCGGAGGGCGCGGAGACAGACCTGTTCGGGGGGCTGGATTGACCGATCGCCTGGCTCTCGTCGGGATCGCGGTCGCGGCGTTCGTGCTCGCGGTGCTGGAGCTGTTCTTCCTGCCGCTGCGGTGGGACGGCACGCTGCTGCCGCGGGTGGACGACCTGCCGTTCCCGATCACCGCGGTGCTCGCGATCGTGACCACGCCGCTGCTGGTGGTCGCCGCCTCGTGGCACGCCCGCCGCACGCTCGCGGCGGTGTCGCCGCTGCTGGTGTGGACGGGCACGTTGCTGCTGTTCGGCTTGTTCGGGCCGGGCGGTGACGTGGTACTCCTCAACGACTGGCGCACCCTGGTGCTGTTCGCCGGGGGCGCGCTGCCGGGCGCCATCGCGGTGGGCGCGCACATGGGGAGGACCGCCGGTGCCGGAAGCGATCACTGACCGGGACGTGGTGCGGGCGCTGCGCCCGTTCGTCCGGGCGACCGGTCCGCTGCTGGACGCCCTGCGCGACGCGAACCTGCTCGGCCTGCGCGACCGCGAGGCGGAGCGGGACGCCGACCGCACGCTGGTGGACAAGCTGTGGGACCAGCTGGCCGCGGTGAAGGTGCCCGGCACGGCCGCGTGGGCGCGGATGGACGTGCGGCAGCGCGACGAGTTCTGGCTCAACCGGGTCGGCCGGGTGGTGTCGCTGGTGGCGGCGCTGCCCGGCATCGGGGGCGTGCTGGCCGACCGGCTGCCGATCCAGGCCGCGCTGGGCGCGGCGGGGCAGGGGCTGCTGCTGTCGGCGATCGCGGGGGAGCACGGGTTCACCTCGACCGAGGACCGGGTGCGGCTGCTCGCGCACGTGCTGTTCCGGCGCGAGGTCGACGGGCTGCCGGTGGACCGGCGGGCGGAGGACGAGGAGACCGCCGAGCTGACCGAGCAGCTGCGGGAGCGGTCGACGTTCCGGGCGATCGGCGCGACGATCTGGAAGCTCGCCAAGGTCCTCTGGAAGCTGGAGGACGAGCTGGACAAGCGCCCGCAGGGCAGGCTCTACCACCAGGCGCTGGGGATGCTGCCCGTGGTGGGCGTGGTCGGCGACTACTTCGGCGAGCGCTCGGCGTTGAAACGGGTCCGCGAGGCCGCCTACGCGTGGTTCGACACCCAGTAGCGGTAGCGGTGGTGCTCGACGCAGCCCAGCGACCCGTAGAGCGCGATCGCGGCCTCGTTGTGCTCGGCCACCTGGAGCGCGCACGTCGTCGCGCCCTGGTCCAGGCCCCACGCGGCCAGGCCGGCCATGAGCCTGCGCGCCAGGCCGAGCCGGCGCGCCTCCGGGCGGACCGCGAGCCGGGCCACGTGCAGCAGGTCGTCGACGACCGCGCCGCGCACGGCCGCGAGCACCCGGCCGTCCCGGACGACCGCGCCGAAACCGACCCGGTCGCCGGACGTCAGGACGTGCCGCTGCGCGGGCGTGGGGTCGGGTTGGGCGGCCAGCTCCCACCATCCGGGAACGGGGGAGTCTGAAATGTCCACGTCGACCGCCTTCGGGGAGGCGAACCCTTCCAGCCGGCCCGTCATCACCAGCGACTCGGCCCCGCCAGGGTGATCCACATCGACCCGCCAGCCCGCCGCCGCCACGCCGGCCTCGGCGGGTGCGCCGACCACCACGTGGGCGGCCGGCTTGATCCCGTTGGCGGTCGCGAAGCCGATCACCTCGACCAGCGCGTCGGCGACCGGAATTCCCGGATCGCCCGTGGTCAGGGCGCTGTTGGCGCGTCCGGTGAAGCCGCCGGCGGCACGCAGCCGCCACTGCCCGAGGGGTCGTTCGACCACCGCCGGCCACGCGTCGGCGCACCGCCGCTCCAACTCGGTGACTCCCTGCACCCCCGCATCGTGCCCCGCGCAGGTGGGTGACGGTCTGTGAGGTGGAGCACGGTGTCGTTAAGGCAAGCCTGGGCGTTGGACAATCGACTCCGCCGCGTACTCTCCGGCTTGCGCGGTGTGGACCAGAACAAGAGCAGGAGAGCGCAGTGACCTATGTGATCGCCCAGCCGTGCGTGGACGTGCTCGACAAGGCGTGCATCGAAGAGTGCCCCGTCGACTGCATCTACGAAGGCGACCGGATGCTCTACATCCACCCGGATGAGTGCGTCGACTGTGGTGCTTGCGAGCCGGTGTGCCCCGTCGAGGCCATCTACTACGAGGACGACGTGCCGGACGAGTGGAAGGAGTACACGAAGGCGAACGTGGACTTCTTCGACGAGCTGGGGTCCCCCGGTGGCGCCTCCAAGGTCGGCAAGGTCAGCGCCGACCCCGCGTTCATCAAGGCTCTGCCCCCGCAGGCGTCGCACGAGTGACGTTCAGCAGGAGGCTCCCGGACTTCCCCTGGGACTCGCTGGCCGACCACGCCGCCAAGGCGCGCGCGTACCCCGACGGCGTGGTCGACCTGTCCATCGGCACACCGGTGGACCCGGTCCCGGAGCTGATCCGGCACGCCCTCGGCACGGTCGCCGACGAGCCGGGCTACCCGACCACGCACGGCACGCCGGCGTTGCGGGAGGCGGTCGTCGGCGCGCTGGCGCGGCGGCACGGCGTGACCGGGCTCGACCCGATGGCGGTGCTGCCGACCATCGGGTCGAAGGAGCTGGTCGGGTGGCTGCCGACGTTGCTGGGCCTGGGGCCGGGTGACGTGGTGGCCATCCCGGCGTTGGCGTACCCGACGTACGAGGTGGGCGCGCGGCTGGCCGGCGCGTCGGTGGTGCGGCTGGCCGACGGCGAGCCGCCGCCGGCCGGGACGTCGCTGGTGTGGCTGAACTCGCCGTCCAACCCGACCGGTCGGGTGCTGTCGGCCGAGCAGTTGGCGCAGGCGGTGGCGGACGCGCGGGCGGTGGGCGCCGTGGTGGCGTCCGACGAGTGCTACCTGGCGTTGTCGTGGACGGCGTCGCCGGTGTCGGTGCTGCTGCCGTCGGTCAACGGCGGGTCGCTGGACGGGCTGCTGGCGGTGCACTCGCTGTCGAAGTCGTCCAGCCTGGCCGGGTACCGGGCGGGGTTCGTGACGGGCGACCCGGCGCTGGTGGCGGCGCTGCTGGAGGTGCGCAAGCACGCCGGGATGATCGTGCCCCGGCCCGTGCAGGCGGCCATGACGGCGGCCCTGGACGACGACGCCCACGTGGCCGAGCAGCGTGAGCGATACCGGGCGCGGCGGGACGTGCTGCTGCCGGCGTTGACCGCGGCGGGGTTCACCGTGGACCACTCGGAGGCCGGTCTGTACCTGTGGTCGACCCGGGACGGCGAGGACGCCTGGGACACCGTCGCCTGGCTCGCGGACCGCGGCATCCTGGCCGCTCCGGGCACGTTCTACGGCCCGACGGGCGACCGCCACGTCCGCATCGCCCTGACCGCCACCGACTCCTGCATCACCACCGCCGCCACCCGCCTGACCCCTTGACCCGAGAGTCCTACGCTCAGGCCGCGAGAGTCCTACGTTCGCGACACCCGAATTCAACACTCGACCGACCACTCGGTATGCCGAACGTTGAACTCAGGGCCGCTGGACGTAGGACTCTCGCGCGTTGAACGTAGGACTCTCGCGGGGGTTAGTCGTTGGAGTGGAGGGCGGCGTTCAGGGCGATGCCCTGGCCCTTGCGGGGGAGGACCTTGACGGCGCCGGTGGTGGAGTCGCGGAGGAAGAGGAGGTTCGACATGCCGGACAGTTGGCCCGCCTTGACGACCGCGCCGTCCGCACCGGTGACCTTGGTGCCCGCGGTGATGTAGAGGCCCGCCTCCACCACGCAGTCGTCGCCCAACGAGATGCCGACGCCGCCGTTCGCGCCGATCAGGCACCGCTCGCCGACCGAGATGACCTGCTTGCCGCCGCCCGACAGCGTGCCCATGATCGACGCGCCGCCGCCCACGTCCGAGCCGTCACCGACCACGACACCGGCGGAGATGCGGCCCTCCACCATGGACGTCCCGAGCGTGCCGGCGTTGAAGTTCACGAAACCCTCGTGCATCACGGTCGTGCCGGACGCCAGGTGCGCGCCCAGTCGCACCCGGTCCGCGTCCGCGATCCGCACCCCGCTCGGCACCACGTAGTCGACCATCCGGGGGAACTTGTCCACCCCGTACACGGTCACCGGCCCCCGCGCGCGCAGCCGCAGCCGGGTCTGCTCGAACCCGTCCACCGCGCACGGACCGAAGTTCGTCCACACCACGTTGTTGAGCAGCCCGAACAGGCCGTCCAGGTTCGCGCCGTGGGGCCGCACGAGCCGCGCCGACAGCAGGTGCAGCCGCAGCCACACGTCGTAGGTGGACGCGGGCGCGTCGGCCAGCGAGCCGATGCCGACCCGGACGCCGACGACCTCGACGTCGCGTTCGGCGTCCGCGCCGAGCTGCTTCGCGGCGGCCTCACCGAGCGCGGCCGAGACCTCCGCGGACGACAGCAGCGCCACACCGGGCTCCGCGGTCCCGAGCGACGGCGACGGGAACCACGTGTCCAGCACAGCGCCGGTAGGGGTGACGGTGGCGAGTCCGACGCCGTACGCGCCGGTGGGGTCTGCGGTGCTCACGGGTGTCAACGGTAACGTGCGCCGGGTGGCCGACACCTTGCACCTCGCCGCCGATCCCGTCGAGCTGACCGCCGCGCTGGTCGACACGCCCAGCGTCTCCGGTGACGAAGCCCGCATCGCCGACCTCGTCGAACGGTCCCTGCGCGACCAGACCGACCTCGAGGTCACGCGGTCCGGCAACGCCGTGCTGGCCCGCACGAACCTCGGCCGCCCGTCCCGCGTGGTCCTCGCCGGCCACCTCGACACCGTGCCGATCAACGACAACCTGCCGTCCCGGCTGGAGGACGGCGTGCTGCACGGCTGCGGCACCGTCGACATGAAGAGCGGCGACGCGGTGATGCTGCACCTGGCCGCCACCGTCGCCGACCCGCGCCACGACCTCACGTTCGTCTTCTACGACTGCGAGGAGGTCGAGGCCGTCCGCAACGGCCTGGGCCGGATCGAGCGCGAGCTGCCCGAGTGGCTGCACGGCGACCTGGCGATCGTGTGCGAGCCGTCCAACGGCGTCGTCGAGGCCGGCTGCCAGGGCACCATGCGCGTCGAGGTCTGCACCAAGGGCGTCCGCGCCCACACCGCCCGCGGCTGGATGGGCGTCAACGCGATCCACGCCCTCGGTGACGCCCTGCGCCGCTTGGAGGCCCACCGGCCGCGCGAGGTCGAGATCGACGGCTGCCTGTACCGCGAGGGCCTGCAGGCCGTGCGGATCAGCGGCGGCGTGGCGGGCAACGTCGTGCCGGACGAGGCCGTGCTCACGGTCAACCACCGCTTCGCCCCCGACCGCACGCCCGAGCAGGCCGAGCAGCACCTGCGGGAGCTGTTCGAGGGCTACGACGTCACGGTCACCGACAGCTCGCCGGGCGCCCTGCCGGGCCTGGCCGCGCCGACGGCCCGGGAACTGGTCGAGGCCGCCGGTGGCACGCCCGTGGCCAAGCTCGGCTGGACCGACGTGGCCCGCTTCGCCGCCCTGGGCATGCCGGCGGTGAACTTCGGCCCGGGCGACCCGACGCTCGCGCACACCCAGCAGGAGAACGTCCCGGTGAACCAGGTGCACCGGTGCGTGGAAGTCCTGCGCCGCTTCCTCGGCCACGACCCCGCGCGCCACTAGACTCCCGGCAATGACGGACAGCGTGGACGAGCACCCCAAGGAGAAGCAGCGCGGACCGGTCGTCCTGCGTCGTGGCCGCCGCGACGAGCTGACCACCACCGACCAGCGGCTGCTGGACTCGCGCGGCCACAGCGACTGGGTGCACACCGACCCGTGGCGGGTGCTGCGCATCCAGGCGGAGTTCGTGGAGGGGTTCGGCGCGCTGGCCGAGGTGCCGAGCGCGGTCACGGTGTTCGGCTCGGCCCGCACCGGCCGCGACCACCCCGAGTACGAGATCGGCCGCAAGCTGGGCGGCGCGCTGGCCGAGGCCGGGTTCGCGGTGATCACCGGCGGCGGCCCGGGCGCGATGGAGGCGGTCAACCGGGGCTGCTCGGAGGCGGGCGGGTTCTCCGTCGGCCTGGGCATCGAGCTGCCGTTCGAGCAGGGCCTGAACCCGTGGGTCGACCTGGGCGTGAACTTCCGCTACTTCTTCGTGCGCAAGACCATGTTCATCAAGTACTCGCAGGCGTTCATCTGCCTGCCGGGCGGGTTCGGCACGCTGGACGAGCTGTTCGAGGCGCTGACCCTGGTGCAGACGAAGAAGGTCACCAAGTTCCCGGTGGTGCTGTTCGGCAAGGCCTACTGGCAGGGCCTGTACGACTGGGTGCGCGACTCGGTGCTGGCGAGCGGCAAGGTCGGCGAGAAGGACCTGGACCTGCTGTACCTGACCGACGACATCGACGACGCGGTGCGCGTGGTGAACGACGCGCACAAGGCCTGGGCGGACGCGCACTGACGACACCCGACGACGGCGGGACCGCCCGCGTCAGCTGACGCGGGCGCTCTCCAGACCCCGTGCGGCGGCCAGCCGGCCCGCCTCCTCGGCGAACATGTCCACGTCCAGCGGCACGAACGGCGAGACCTTCACGTCCAGCCGGGAACCCGCCGCCTTGGCCTGCCACGTGCCGAGGATCTCGCCGTCCACGAGCAGCGCCCCGCGCCGGCCGAGGATGCGCCACACCTGCTTCTGGTGCGCCTTGTCCGGCACGAGCAGGTCGCGGTCGCGGGCGTTGAGGTACGGGTCGAGCGGCGGCAGCAGCCGCACCACCTCGGGCTCCGGCGGGTGCTCGAACGCCTCGATCCGGTCGGCGGGCAGCCACGCCCGCTTCGACACGGCCACCAGGTCGTCCGGCCAGGCGTCCTTGACGTCCCGCACCGGCGCGCCGAAGTAGTGCGCCACCTCGGACGGCCCGGCGGGACCGTGCAGCCGCAGGTAGTCGGCGATCAGCGCGTCGAAGCCCTCGGCCACGTCCGGCACCTCGCGCCGGCCCTCCAGCGGCACGAACGTCACGGTCTTCTCCGCCGGGTCGAACCGCAGCCCGGCCGGCAGCACGGCGAGGCGGAAGATCGGGTCGAGCACGTGCGTGGCGTCGCAGCCCCGGCACCACCCGGCGACCTCCGGCCGGACCTTCGCGGTGAGCCGGGACGACGCCTCGCCCTTCGTCATCGGCTCCGTCACCACCTCCCGCAGCGCGACCGCGACCTCGTGCAGCACGGCGCGCCCGTGCTCGACCGGCGGCCGGTTCATCCGGGCCACCGCGTCCGCGTCGCTCAACGGCCACAGCCGGGCCGCCAGCGCGGGCACCTCGTCGGCGCGGTGCCAGTGCGGCGCGCCCCGCACGCTCCACGTGAGGGTGAACGCGCCCAGGTCGGGCACCCGCTCCAGCCGCGCGGCCAGCGCCGGCACCGCCGACCGCTCGGAGTCCTGGAGGCCGAGGTCGAACACCCGCAGCCGGGACGCCTCCGTGGCGGTGCGGTCGAACTGGTGCGCGGCGACCCGGTAGGCGATCACCCGTTCCCGGTCAGCCAAGGTCGGCGTCCAGGACGATCAGCTCGTGCTCCAGCCGGGCCGTGCCGGAGATCCCGGCCAGCTCGCCGGTGCCCGACCCCGGCACGATGTGGCCCCAGAACTTCGCGTCGTCGCCCGCCATGATCGCGCCGTGCTGGAGCACGAACGTCCCGGCCTTCCCGTCGACCGTGCCGACGAACCGCTCGGTGCCCACGTAGCCCGCCGAGCCGTCCGACGGCTGGCACATCGTCAGCTCGGCGGTGCTGGTGCCCTCCATGACCCCGCTGTAGGCCTTGTCCACGACCGCCCGGCCCAGCTGCGGCTCCGCCTCGTCGTAGACGGTCTGGTCCCACCGGGTGATCTTGAACGTCGACTTCGATTCCATGCCGGGAATCCTCGCAGGTATTCCTGCCACCCGCTGTCAGGTGCGGTCAGCCGAGGGGCACGTCCAGCCGCGAGTCCGCGCCGAACGCGACGGTCGAGCCGAGCGCGCTGGAACCCCTGTACCGGGCGTCCACGGTGTCCACGACCAGCACGAGCCGGTTGCCGGCGGCCACGTTCCACACCACCGGCTCCAGGTCGAGGTCGACGGTGCGGGTCCCGGTGCCGCTCAGCGTCACGGGCTTGTGCGTGACGAGGGCGCCCAGCCCGAGCGCGTTCACCTCGTACAGGTAGGCGTAGAGCGTGGTCCTGGCGGCGCTCGGCGTCACGGTGAGGTGCGCGCGGGGCGTGCCGCTGACCGAGGTGGCGGTCCACTGCACGGGTCCGCGCCACACGGCCGCCGCACCCCGGTCGATCAACGGCGTCGACACGCCGACCGGCAGGTCCAGGAAGCCCTGCAACGCGCCGGACACGAGGACCGTGCCGCTCTCGGCGATCGTGGGCCACCCCGCGCCGATCCGGTCCGCGCTCAGCGGCACGGCCTGCGTCCGGGCGGTGGCCGCCGCCCACGACGGGAACGAGCGCCACGCGCCGCCGTTGTTCGGCTTCACCTGCACGGGCAGCTCACGGTCGATGCCGTTGGCCTCGCCCTTGAGGTGGTGGTCGAACCAGCGGCCCACCGACGCCCAGATCTCGTTGGGCAGCCCGGCCGCGCCGAACAGCTCGGCCGTGGCGTGGTCGCCCGGCGACAGCATCAGCCGCTTCGGCCCGGTCAGCGCCCCGAAGAAGTCCGTGATCTGGCTCGGCGCGAACAGCCCGTCGTTCCACGCGTTGCCGATCATCACGGCCGCCTTGATGGACGACACCTGCGAGGCGGGGGACCGCGGCGGCGAGATCGGCAGCACGTCGGCGAACCGGTCCTCCCGGTACGCGGCCTCCGCGTCCCGCAGCACCGGCCCGGGCCGCCCGGTCAGCTTCCCGGCCGCGAGCAGCAGTTCCACCGCCTGCGCGCTCACCGTCTCGTTCGGGTACAGCGAGCGGGCCAGGTCGGTCCACGTGCTCAGCGCCGTCACGGCCTTGATCCGCGGGTCGCGCGCGGCGGCCAGCAGCGACTGCCCCGCCCCGTACGAGATGCCGCCGACGCCGATCCGCGCCGGGTCGCCGGCGGCGTGCGCGAGGCCCCAGTCGATCACCCGGCTCACGTCGGCCACGGTGTCCGGCCCGGCCACGTCGATCTCGCCCGCCGAGTCGTAGAACCCGCGGGAGGTGTAGCTGATCACCGAGTAGCCGGACTCGTAGGCGAGCTTGGCGGCGGCCCCGACGTACTCGATGTTGTTCACGCCCCAGCTCGACGGCAGCACGATCAGCGGGAACGGCCCGCTGCCCCGTCCGGTCGGCGTGACGACGAAGGCCTTCAACGGGGTGCCGCCCTCGCCGGGGATGGTCTGGTAGGCCACCGCGAAACCGGGCGCGGCCTGGGCGGGCGGTGCGAGCGCGACCGCCAGCAGGGCGGCGAGCAGCAGGGGAAGTGATCGGCGCACGAGGTCCTCCTTGACCGTGACCGGGATCACGCAGGGTGTTACCGGCGAGTAAACCGAAACGTACTCGTCAGTAGCAGAACCTTGTGACGCAGCTCACCCCATGGGGCGACGTGGCACGATGCCGCTCATGCGGTTCGGGTCACGAGAGGTCGCCGGGGATCGCGCGCTGGTGATGGCGATCGTCAACCGGACGCGCGACTCGTTCTACGACCGCGGCGCGACGTTCTCCGACGACGCCGCGATGGCCGCGGTGGACCGGGCGGTCGCCGACGGCGCGGACATCGTCGACATCGGCGGGGTCAAGGCGGGGTCCAAGGGCGAGGTGGTGGACGCCGCCGAGGAGGCGCGGCGGGTCGTGCCGTTCGTCGCGGCGGTCCGCGAGCGGCACCCCGACCTGGTGATCAGCGTCGACACGTGGCGGCACGAGGTGGGCCGCGCGGTGTGCCGGGTGGGTGCGGACCTGATCAACGACACGTGGGCGGGCGCGGACCCGGCGCTGGCCGAGGTGGCGGCCGAGTTCGGCGTCGGGATCGTCTGCTCGCACACCGGCGGCCTGGAGCCGCGCACCGACCCGCACCGCGTCCGGTACGCCGACGTGGTGGCGTCCGTGGTGGCGGAACTGGTCGAGCGGGCCGAGCGGATGGTGGCGCTGGGCGTGCCCGCCGAGGGCGTGCTGATCGACCCGACCCACGACTTCGGCAAGAACACGTGGCACGGCCTGGAGCTGCTGCGGCGGCTGGACGAGCTGGTGGCCACCGGCTGGCCGGTGCTGATGGCGTTGTCGAACAAGGACTTCGTCGGCGAGACGCTCGGCGCGGAGCTGGAGGACCGGGTCGACGGCACGCTGGCCGCGACGTCGGTGGCCGCGTGGGCGGGCGCGAAGGTGTTCCGGGCGCACCAGGTGCGGCAGACCCGGCGGGTGGTGGAGATGGTGGCGAGCATCGCGGGCACGCGTCCGCCGGCGCGGGTGCTGCGGGCGCTGGCCTGATGACCGACTGGTTCGCGGCCAACACCTGGCAGAGTCCGCAGTGGACCGTCGACGAGCTGGTGGCGGCCAAGGGCGCTCGCACGGTCAGCGTGGTGCTGCCCGCGCTCGACGAGGAGGCCACGGTCGGTGACGTCGTCGCCGTGGTGCGCCCGTTCGTGGGCACCCTCGTGGACGAGCTCGTGGTGATGGACTCCGGCTCCACCGACGACACCGCGGCCCGTGCCGCCGCGGCCGGCGCGCGGGTCGTGCACCGGACCGACGTGCTGCCCGACCTCGCGCCCCGGCCCGGCAAGGGCGAGGTGCTGTGGCGGTCGCTGGCCGCCACGACCGGCGACCTCGTCGTGTTCCTCGACTCCGACCTGGTCGACCCCGACCCCGAGTTCGTGCCCGCCCTGCTCGGCCCGCTGCTGACCCGTGACGGCGTGCACCTGGTGAAGGGCTTCTACCGGCGGCCGCTGCGGCTGGAGAGCACCGGCGGCGGCCGGGTCACCGAGCTGGCGGCACGGCCGCTGCTCAACGCCCTGCGGCCGGAGCTGGCCGGTGTGGTGCAGCCGTTGGGCGGCGAATATGCGGGCACCCGCGAGTTCCTGGAGTCGGTGCCGTTCGCGCCCGGCTACGGCGTGGAGATCGGCCTGCTGCTCGACGCGCACGCCCGCCACGGCCTGGACGGGATCGCGCAGGTCAACCTGGGCGTGCGCAAGCACCGCAACCGGGACCTGCGGCAGCTCGGGCCGATGGCGGCTCAGATCACGGTCACCGCGCTGCGCCGCTGCGGCGTGCCGGTGGCGTCGTCGACGCTGACGCAGTTCGTGCCGTTCGACGGGGAGTGGCTGCCGGCGCCGGTGGACGTGCCCGCCGAGGACCGGCCCGCGATGCGCTCGGTGCTCCAGCGGTCGCGGTAGTGGCCGGGGGTCTCGACCAGCTCCGCGTGGGTGCCCTGCTGGGTGACGCGGCCGTCCTCGAACACCAGGATCCGGTCGAAGTCGACCAGGGGCGCGAGGCGGTGCGTGACGAGGACGACGGTGCCGCGGGCGTGGTCGAGGACGCGGCGCAGCACGGCGTCGCCGTGGTCGACGGCGAGGCCTTCGACCGGCTCGTCCAGCAGCAGCACGTCCGGGTCGGCCAGGAGGGCGCGGGCCAGCAGGAGGCGTTGCCGCTGGCCGCCGGAGAGCGCGTCGCCGTCCTCGCCGACGACGGCGTCCCACGGCACGTCCAGGTCGACCAGCCCGGCGACCCGGTGCAGGTCCTCCGGTGACGCGTCCGGTCGGGCGAGTCGCACGTTGGCCGCCACGGTGGCGTGGAAGACGTGCGCGTCGTCCAGCACGCCCTTGGCGGTGCCGGGGTGCGCGGCGGCCAGCGCCCGCAGGTACGTGCTCTTGCCCGCGCCGCTCGCGCCGACCACGCCCACCCGTCCGGTCGGCAGCTCGACGTGCCGCGCCGGGACGTCCTCCGCCCGCAACGCCTCGCGCACCCGGCGGACCGACCCGCGCACCTCGGCCCACCGCTGGGCGGCCGAGGTCAGCGGCAGGGTCACCTCCAGCACCGCGACCGAGCCGAGCACGACGAGCGCCGGTGCGCCGGACCGCAGGAACGCCAGCGCCACCCCGAACTGCACGACCACGGCAAGCGCTGCCAGGACCGCCGGGGCGGAGCCGCCTCGCCGTTCCCGGTCGGCCAGCGCGTCGACCACCCGGCCCGTCGCGTCCAGTTCCCGGTCCAGCGCGCCGAACGCGGTCAGCTCCGCGGCGCCGTCCAGCAGCACCACGGTCCGCTCGGCCAGCTCCGACCGCAGCGGCGCGAGGGCCTTGAGGTGCCGTGCCGCGAGGACGTACGCGGTCGCCGGGATGACGCACACCGTCACCAGGAGCCCGACTGCCAACGGCCAGGCGAACCCGGTCGCCGCCAACGCCACCAGACCCACGACGACCGCCACCGCGCCCGGCAAGGCGCACCGCAGCATCGCGTCCTGCACACCGTCCACATCGGACACGAGTCGGGTGAGCGCGTCACCGCGGGCGAGCGGACGGCGCAGCAACGCGTCGTACACCCGGCCGCGCACCTCCGCCAGGTGCCGCAGCACGGCCGAGTGACCCGCGAGCCGTTCCGCGTAACGCAGGCCGCCGCGCGCCACGGCCAACGTCCGCACCGCCACGATCGCCACCGTCAACGCCGACAGCGGCGGCTGCCCGGCGGCCCGCACGATGAGCCACACGGCCGTGGTCATCAGCCCGATCCCGGCGAGTTCGGCGGCTACCCCGGCGGCCACCGCGAGCATCAGCCGCCTCATCCGAACGCCACCACCCGGTCGACCTCGCCGAGCACCGCGGGCCGGTGCGCCACGATCAGCGCCGTCCGCCCGGCCGCGAGCCGCCGCGTCGCCCGCACCACCGCTTCCTCCGTCCCGCCGTCCAACCGGGACGTCGGCTCGTCCAGCAGCAGCACCCGCGCGTCGTCCCGGACCAGCGCCCGCGCCAACGCCACCCGCTGCCGCTCGCCGGAGGACAGGGGGTGCTCGGCGTCGACCAGGTGCGCCAACCCCATCTCCGCCGCCGCGGCCCGCACGTCCCCGGACGAGCCGAGCGCGATGTTCTCGCCGACCGTGCGGGGGAACAGCGTCGGCCGCTGGGGGACCCAGGCGAGCTGCCGCAGCCACGCCTCCCGGTCGATCTCGCGCAAGTCCACGCCACCCACCAGCACCCGTCCCTCCACCGGCGTCACGAACCCCATCACCACCGCCAGCAAGGTGCTCTTCCCGACCCCGCTCGGCCCGACCAGCCCGACCCGCTCACCGGCCTCGACCCGCAACGACAAGGGTCCCACCGCCTCCCGCCCCGGATACCGGACGACCACCTGCTCGACCACGATCCCGGCCGACCCGAGGTCCGGCACCCCCACCGCCGGGACCGCCGCGAGTTGTCCACAGGCAGCGCCATCGGCCGCCTTGTCGTCGGACCGACCTGGCAGTATCGAAACCGGGGATCCCCCGGGCGGGGACCCCTGCGCAGCGATCGCCGAGGCCCGCTGCCCGCCGGCGGGCGAGGACTCCCGCGCAGGGTCGGCGGGTGCCGGCTGAGCGGCGAATGCCGAGGAGCGCCGCCCGGCGACAGGTGAAGACGCCTGCGCAGCGCCGGCCGGGGCCGGGTGCGCAGCGACAGGTGCGGACCCCCGCCCGGCGACCGGCGAGGACTCCAGGGCGTCGACGGCCTCCAGCACCGCCAAGCCCTCCGCCGAAGCGTGGAACTGCGCCCCCGCCGCCCGCAACGGCAGGTAGGCCTCCGGCGCCAGCAGCAGCACCACCAGGGCCACCTGCAACGTCACCCCGCCGTGCAGCAGCCTCAACCCCACCGGCACCGCCACCAGCGCCACCGACAACGTCGCCACCAGCTCCAGCACCAGCGCCGACAGGAACGCCACCCGCAACGTCCGCATCGTCGCCGCCGCGTGCGCCCCCGCCATCGCCCGCACGGTCGCCGCCTGCGCCGCCGCCCGCCCGAACACCTTCAACGTCCCCAGCCCTCGCACCACGTCCAGGAAGTGCCCGCCGACCACCGCCGACCCGGCCCACTGCGCCCGCGTCCGATCACGCGTGTGCATCCCGACCAACGCCGCGAACACCGGCACCAGCGGCAACGTCAGCAGCACCACCACGGCCGACGCCAGGTCCGCGAACGACAACCGCGCCACCACCGCCACCGGCACCACCGCCGCCACCACGACCTGCGGGAGGTAGCCGGCGAAGTACGGCTCCACCGCGTCCACCCCCTTCACCACCAGCGTCGTCACCGCACCCGACGGCCCACCCGGCGCCACGACCCGCGACAACGCCCGCCTCCGCAACGAGGCCTTCATCGACGCCGCGAACCGCTGCGTGACGACCCGCCCGCCCCACACCACCGCCCCGCGCGCCACGACCACCGCCACCAGCCACCACGCCGACCACCCGCCGGTCAGCACGGACGCCAGCACCTCGGCCTGCGCCAGCACCACCACGGCCGTCAAGACCGCCGACACCGCGAGGACGGCGACGTACCGCCGGTCAACGCGCCGCACGGGACATCCACCAAGTCGCCCACTGGAACACCAGCACCAACGGCACCACCACGACCGCCGCCCACGTCAGCACCCGCAACGTCGACACGTCCGCCATCACCGACACCGTCACCACCGACCGCGCCCCGAACACCCCGACCACCGGCAGCGCGCACAACACGGCGCTGCACAGGAACGCCACCCGGTGCCGCCCCGCCCGCAACGCCACCCAGACCCCGCCCAGCAACCCCGCCGCCACCACGCCCGTCACCCCGAACGCGGGCACCGGCACCGACCCGGCCGTCACCGGGGCAGCCGCCACGAACACCACCCCGGGCAGCACCAGGAACCCCGCGATCCGCCGAGCCCGCTCCCGCAACCCGCCCGACAACCGCCACGCCAGGAAAACCGCGCCGTGCAACGAGAACAGCACCACCATCCCCGCACCCCACAGCACCACGGGCCCGCCGAGCACGCGCCCCAGCAGCACGCCCCACCCCGCCGCGACCACCAGCGCGCCGCCCACCAGCACGAAGTCCCACCCCGGCGACCGCAGCTGCACCGCGACCGTGAAGCACACCAGCCCCGCCAACAGCACCGCGAACACCGTGTGATGCGACGACAGCAGCTCGCCCTCCAGCCGGGGGAACGCCCCGAACAGCACGCCCACCGCCGCGACCAGCCACACCTCGTTGCCGAGGAAGAACGGCGTCACCGCGCGCAGCACCTCCCGCCGCTCCCGCTCGTCCCGCCCGACCAGCCGCAGCAACGCCCCGACCCCGTGGTCGAACCCGGCCAAGGCGAAATAACCGCAGGTCAGGAACGTCAGCAGGGCAACCCAGACACCTTCCACGACACACCCCTCACAGAGCCGGAACGAGTGGCGACACGGGCGCTTCGTCGGACGACACCGGCCCGCGCCGGGCCAACCGGGCGATCAGCACCCAGTCGGCGACCGCCAGCGCCGCGAACACCGCCGTGAACGCGACGAACGACACGAGCATCTGGTCCCGGTCGACGTGCGACATCGCGTCCCGCGTGGTCAGCACCCCCTGGACCAGCCACGGCTGCCGCCCCACCTCGCGGAACAGCCACCCGCCGATCGCCGCGACGAACGGCAGCGGGATGCCGACCACCATCAGGTACAGCGGGAACCGCAGGCGCACCACCCAGTCGCGCAACAGCAGCGGCACGGTCGCCCAGCTCACCAGCAGCAGCACGAACCCGATCTGGATCATGAACCCCAGGCCGGACCCGTCCAGTGCGCCGACCGAGTCGAACTTGTCCGGCTGGTAGCGCTCCACGATCGGGAACTGCCCGAACCCGAACCCGATCAGCATCGGCGTGGCCAGCGCGGTCATCACCACGCCCAGCCGCAGCGACCGCCGGAAGAAGTCGACCTCGGTCGTGCGCCGGACGAAGTGGTAGGCGCTCACCCCGGTCAGGAACACGCCGCCGACGGTCAGCGACGCGAAGCACACGTGCAGGAACGCCGTGCCGAACGTCGGGTTCGCCACCAGCGCGGAGAAGTCGACCAGCCGCAGCACGCCGTCACGCAGCTCGTGCCCGGCCGGGTGCTGGAGGAAGGCGTTCGCCATCATGATCCAGAACGCCGACGCGAACGCGGTCAGCGCCACGAGCCAGATCAGCGCCAGGTGCACCCACCTGTTCAGCCGGTCCCAGCCGAAGATCCACAGCCCCAGGAACGTCGACTCCAGGAAGAACGCCACCAGCGTCTCCAGCGCCAGCGGCGCGCCGAACACGTCGCCCGCGAACGTCGACAGGCCCGACCAGTTCAGCCCGAACTGGAACTCCATGACGATGCCGGTCGCGATGCCGAGCGCGTAGTTCACCACGTAGAGCCGGCCCCAGAAGCGCGCCATCCGGGCGTGCACGGGGTCGGCGGACAGCGTGGCCCGGGTCTGCATCACCGCCACCGACGTCACCAGTCCGAGCGTCAGCAGCACGAACAGGAAGTGGAACGACGTGGTGGTGGCGAACTGGAGCCGGGCCAGTCCGAGAGCATCCATGAGTAGGGACCATATATGTAGACACGCTACCTAACATCCGGGATGTCCCCGATTCCCGCCCCGGTCCCCGACCCGTAGAGTGCCTACTCATGAAGTCCGACGCGCTGCGCGGGCACCTCGACGCGCTCCTGCTGGCCACGCTCGACGGCGGCCAACTGCACGGCTACGCCATCATCGAGGCGCTCCAGCGGCGCAGCGGCGGCGCCCTCGACCTGCCCACCGGCACCGTCTACCCGGCCCTGCGCCGGCTCGAGACGGCCGGCCTGGTGGCCAGTGAGTGGAGCACCGTCGGCGGCCGGCAGCGCCGCACCTACCGGCTCACCAAGGCCGGCAAACGCGCGCTGGACGCCGAGCGCACCGCGTGGCGCGAGTTCACCACCGCGATCGAGGGCGTGCTGGGAGGCGGGCCGTGGCCGGCGCAGGCGTGATCGACGACTACGTGACCGCCCTGGACCGGCGGCTGCGCGGACCCGACCCGGTCAAGGACGACCTGCTCGCCGAAGCCCGCGACAGCCTCCACGACGCCGCCGCCGCGCACCGCGACGCCGGTCTCGGCGAGGAGGCCGCGCAACGCCGCGCCGTCGCCGAGTTCGGTCCGGTCACCGCCATCGCCCGCGAGTACCAGGGCCTGCTCGGCCTGGCCCACGGCGCGCGCACGCTGCGGTCGGTGATGCTGTTCGTCCCGCTCGTGTACGTCATGTGGGAGCTCAACCGCAAGTTCTGGATCGGGGCCTGGGCCGACTTCGACGCCCCGCCGCCCGACTGGTACCTCGTCGTCGCCCGCGCCAACGACCGGTCGACGTGGTTCGTGGCGGGCGTCGCGGTCCTCGCGCTGCTGGTCGGACGGCGGCTGGCCCGCACGGCGGTCAGCACGGCGACCCTGGCCAGGCTCGCCGGCGTCGTCGCCGTCGTCGCGGTCGGCGTGTCCCTGCTCGGCACCGTCGCCATCGTGGCCGCCACCGCCTACCTGGACGCGACCAGGCTGGTCATGTCACCCCCGGTGGCCGCCGCGACGGTCGTGTCGTTCGCCGTCGCGCTGCGGCTCGCCGTCCTCGCGCGGCGCTGTGTGGTGTTCTCCTCGGTGTGACCGGGCGGGCATGTGTCACGATCGTCACGTGACCTCAGCGCTCTTCTACATCCTCGTCATGGCGCTCGTCGCGGCCGTGGTCTTCCTGCTGGCCGCGCTCGTGTTCGGCCGTGGCGAGGAGCTGGCGCCGCTGCCGCCGGGCGCGTCGCCGACCCGCCTGCCGTCCGACGACGTGACCCCGCAGGACGTGCGCGACCTGAAGTTCCAGCAGGTCCTGCGCGGCTACAAGATGACCGAGGTCGACTGGGCGCTGGACCGCCTGGCCGACGAGGTCGAGCGGCTGCGGGCCCGCGTCGCCGAGCTGGAGACCGAGCTGGGCGTCGACCCGCGTCCCGAGCCCGGCGTCGACCCTGCGGCCGGCTCCTCGGTCGACCCTGCGGCCGGCTCCTCGGTCGATCCCGAAGTCGAACCCGAAGCCGACCGGGAACCGCAGCGCGACCCGGCCTGACCCGCGCCCCGACCCCGTCCACACCCCAGCCCGGAGGTACGCCCCGTGACCGACGTCGTCCGCTGCCCGTGGGGCGACAGCACGCCCGACTACGTCGACTACCACGACACCGAGTGGGGCGTGGAGCTGCGCGGCGAGGCGGCCATGTTCGAGCGGATGGCGCTCGAGTCGTTCCAGTCCGGCCTGTCGTGGATCACGATCCTGCGCAAGCGGGAGAACTTCCGGGCCGCGTTCGCCGGCTTCCGGCCCGAGGTCGTCGCCGAGTTCGGCCCCGACGACTTCGACCGGCTGATGGCCGACGCCGGCATCGTCCGCAACCGGGCCAAGATCAACGCCACGATCAACAACGCCCGCGCCGTCGCCGAGCTCGACGTGCCGCTGGACGACCTGCTGTGGTCGTTCGCGCCCGAGCACCACGAACGCCCCGCCACGATCGCCGACGTGCCCGCCGTCACGCCCGAGTCCAAGGCGATGGCCAAGGAGCTCAAGCGCCGCGGCTTCGCCTTCCTCGGCCCCACCACCTGCTACGCGCTGATGCAGGCCACCGGCATGGTCGACGACCACATCGCGGCCTGCTTCCGCGCCACCCCGGCGGCCGTCACCGCCCGGTGAACGTCGGCTTGCGCTTGGCCACGAACGCCGCCACCGCCTCCCGGTGGTCGGCCGTCGCACCCGCCTCCGCCTGCGTGCGCGCCTCCACGTCCAGCGCCGCCGCCAGCTCGCCGGAGAACGCCATCGCCTCCTTGATCTTGGCGTAGGCCGTGGTCGGCCCGGCCGCGAGCTGACGGGCCAGCGCCTGCGCCGTCGACAGCACCTCGCCGTCCGGCACCACCTGGCCCACCATGCCGATCCGCAACGCCTCCTCGGCGCCCACCGGCTGCGCGAGCAGCATCATCTCCATCGCCCGGCCGTGCCCGATCAGCCGCGGCAACGTCCACGACGCGCCCGAGTCCGCCGTCAGCCCCACGTTCGCGAACGCCATCAGGAACTTCGCCCCCGCGCCCGCCACCCGCAGGTCGCACGCGTACGCCAGCGACGCCCCCGCGCCCGCCGCCGTCCCGTTCACCGCCGCGATGACCGGCTTCGGCATCCCCACGATCGCCTTGATCAGCGGGTTGTAGTGCCGCTCCACCGTGTGCAGCGGCGCCGGGTCGCCCGCCTCCAGCAGCGCGACGTGCTCCTTGAGGTCCTGACCGGCGCAGAAGGCCTTCCCCGCCCCGGTGATGACCACCGCGCGCACCGCGTCGTCCGCGGCGGTCTCGACCACGGCCTCCAGGAACCGCTCCTTCAACGCCACCGTGAACGAGTTGAACGACTCGGGCCGGTTGAGCGTGAAGGTGCGAACGCCGTCAGCGTCGTCGATGAGGAGTTCGGACACGAGGAGACCTCCGGTCAGTGGTGTGCGAGGCAGTCGTCGACGAACTTGGCCACCGCCGGCGCGAGGCGGTTGGTGTGCCGGTCGAAGAACTCGGCGGCGCCCGCGCCCGGCCAGCCCTCGGGCAGCAGCTCCCGGGGCAGGCCGGGGTCGCGGAACAGGAACTTGCGCCACGCGTGCAGGAACCGCTGCGACGCCGCGAACGCCGACGGCGGCGACGTACCGTCCACAGCGGACATCACCGGCTCCCACTCGGCCACGAACCGCGCGTAGTCACGCCCCAGCGTGGCCAGGTCCCACGCGCGCGCGGCCAGCTCCGCCGGGTCGCCCTCGTGCTCGCCGTGGAACGTGCTCTCGCGCACACCCTCGGCGGCCAGCACGTCCGCCAGCTCCGGCGACGGGCGCGGCGCGATCCACGTCACAGGGCCCAGCGCGCCGTAACCGAGCAGTTGCAGCGAGGAGGCCAGCCGGTCGCGCGCCTCGCGGGCGGGCAGCTCCTCCAGCACCACCACGTGCCACCGACCGTCCCAGGTGGACGGCCGGGTGCGGTAGATGCGGGCCGCCGCCTCGTCCAGCCGCCTTTCCGCGCGAGGTGTCATCGCGTAGCCGGGGCCGTCCGGCAGGCGGACCGGTTCCAGCCAGCCCTGCCGCACCGTGCGCGACACGGCCGTGCGCACCGCGGGCGCGGCGAAGTCCAGCGGCTCCAGCAACCGGACGAGCGCGGCGATCGTCGCCGCGCCACCCCGCTCGCGGAGGTGGCCGCCGTAGACGTCGAAGAGCGCGGAACGGGCTCGCACGAGAGCCGAGTCTGTCAGGGCGACCCCGCGACACGCCACAGCGCCGTCCCCGGTCACGACCAGGTGACGGTCGGCGCTCGGCGCGGAAGTCGTTGCGGCACGGCGATCCTGGCCCTGATCTGCGGCTTGGTGAAGATCGCCGGACGGCCGCCGGGCAGCCGGAAAGATCGGTTCGGTTTCGCTGCCGAGTCCCCATAGGGGAGAATGGGCCGAGTATCCGGCCCTGGTCGGACGGGGAAGATGTTGACGGAGGGAGCACGCGATGGCGGCCATGAAGCCCCGGACCGGCGACGGTCCCCTCGAGGTGACCAAGGAGGGGCGCGGCATCGTGATGCGCGTTCCGCTCGAGGGTGGTGGGCGCCTCGTCGTCGAGATGTCGGCGGACGAGGCCAACGCCCTGGGCGACGCCCTCAAGGCAGCCGCCGGCTGACCAGCCGGAGCAGAGAAAGCGTCGACGCCCCGGTTTCCACTGTGGAACCGGGGCCTCGCTACGTCGTGCGCGCCGGTGACGCTCCCGTGCGCCGACCACGACGTGCCAGGCTCTCACCTGCGTTTTTACCCGTGTTCCCGGCCGCGTCCTGATCGCGGCGCCGCCCTGATGGAGGTCTCCCCGTGCGAGCACCCCTGCCCACCCCGCTGGTCACCGTCGAGGTGGCCGACACCCTCCGGCGAGGTGTGCCCGCGGTGCTCGTCGCGTTCCCCGGCGACCCGGTGCGGCTGGGGCCGGGCGCGCAGGACGTGGACGACCTCGGTGACGTGAGCGGCAAGGCCGGTGCGACGTCCAGGCAGGGGCGGACGTGGGTCGTCGGCGTCGGCGAGGGCGGTGCGGCCGACTGGCGGCGGGCCGGCGCGTCGCTGGTGCGGGCGCTGCACGCGGACGCCGAGAGGGCGGGCGGGACCACGTTCGACGTCCGGCTGCCGGGTGACGTGACGGTGGACGCGGTGGCGGCGTTCACGCTGGGTGCGGCCGTCGGCGGGTACCGGTTCAAGGTGACCGCCGAGGAGCCGCCGAAGCGGGTGAAGTCGTTGCGCCTGGTCACCGACGTGGCGGGGGCGGCGGAGGCGGTGCGGAAGGCGAACTCGCTGGCCGCGGCGACATCGTTGGGGCGTGACCTGGCGAACACGCCGTCAAATGTGAAGGATCCGTCCTGGCTGGCCGCGGCGGCGGTGAAGGCGGCCCGCGCCGTGCCGGGGTTGCAGGTGGCGGTGCGGGACGAGAAGTGGCTGGCCGAGCAGGGGTTCGGCGGCGTGCTGGCGGTCGGCGGCGGGTCGTCCCGGCCGCCGAGGTTCATCGAGCTGACCTGGCCGGGCACCGCCGCCGACCAGCCGCACCTGGTCCTGGTCGGCAAGGGCATCACGTTCGACACCGGCGGCATCTCGATCAAGCCGGCCGACGGCATGCACCTGATGCGCACGGACATGTCCGGTGGCGCGGCGGTCATCGCGGCCCTGGCGGGGATCGCCCGGGCGAGCCTGCCCGTCCGGGTGACCGGTCTCGTGCCGGCCGCGGAGAACCACGTGTCGGGCTCGGCCTACCGACCGGGTGACGTGATCACGCACTTCGGGGGCACGACGACCGAGGTGACGAACACGGACGCGGAAGGCCGCCTGGTCCTCGCCGACGCCCTGGCCTACGCCGTCCGCAACCTCCGCCCGGACTACCTGGTGGACGTCGCCACCCTGACCGGCGCGATGAAGGTCAGTCTCGGACTGCGCACCGGAGGCCTCTTCGCCACCGACGACACCCTGGCCGCCCACGTCACGGCCGCCGGTGCGAGGGTGGGGGAGTCGTGGTGGCGGATGCCGCTGCCGGAGGACTTGGCGGAGGACGTCCGCAGCGACCTCGCCGACCTCCGCCAGTGCCCGCCGGGGCCGGGAGGGATCACCGCGGCGCTGTTCCTGAAGGAGTTCACGGGCGGCGTCCCGTGGGCCCACCTGGACATCGCCGGCCCCGCGCGGGCCGACAAGGTCTACGACGAGGTGGTGCCGGGAGCCACCGGCTTCGCCGCCCGAACCCTCATCGAACTGGCCGAGACCTACGCCCACCCGAACACGATCGGGTGATCATGGCCGGAAAGTGTACGGAAACACTGTTACCCCACCTCGGTTGAATCGAGGAACCGCAACCCCCCAACCCGCCTCCACCCCCGACCTCGTCACCCCCGACCGCCTGCCACCCCGACCACCCGCCACCCCCGACCACCCGCCACCCCCGACCACCCGCCTGCCCTGACCGTCCCGCCGATCGCCTGCCGACTCGAGCGGCCACCGACCGGAACCCACCCCGTCGACCGCGACCCACCCGGCCGACCCGGGCCGCCTGCCGGCTTGACCGCCTGCCGACCGTGACCGGCCTGGCCGCCGCCGGTCACCTGCCAGCCCGGCCCGCCTCGCCGACCGCGCCCGTCCCGCGCCGACCCCGGCCACCTGCGGGTCCGCGACGGTCCCGACCGCCTCGGCCCGCCGACCCCGGTTGGCCGCCTGGCCCTGGCCATCCCGCGCGCCGGGTGGCGCTATCAGCCCCAGCCCCAGCCCCCGCTCACGGGGCGAGTGCGTGATTGCGGAAGGCTTGGACGGCTGGTGGGAGTGGGGTGTCGGTCGGCCAGACGAGGGCGATCTCGCGCGCCGCGCGGGGGGTGAGGGAGATTTCCGGCAGGCCGGACGGTGAGTCGGCGTGGGGCAGCAGGGCGACGCCCAGGCCCGCGGCGACCAGGCCGCGGACGGTTTCGGTTTCCTGGCCTTCGAAGGCCAGGGTCGGGGTGAAGCCGGCGGTGGCGCAGAGGTCGTCGGTGATCTGGCGCAGGCCGTAGCCCGGTTCCAGGCCGACGAACTCCTCGCCCACCAGCTCGGCGACCGCCACCGACGCGCGGCCCGCCAGGCGGTGGCCCGGCGGCACGACGAGGATCAGCTCCTCCTCGCGGATCACGGCGTGGGTGAACGCGGGGTCGGTGGGCGGGGGCGACACGAAGGCCAAATCGACCACGCCGTCGGCCAGGTTGGCGAGGATGTCCTGGCGCGAGTTCTGGATCAGCCGGAATCGCACGGAGGGGTGGCGTTCGCGGAAGCTGCTGACCAGTGTCGGGACGACAGAGCGGCCCAGGAGGTGCAGGAAGCCCAGCGCGACCTGGCCACGTTCGGGTGACACCTCCTCGGCGGCGGCGCGGTGGCCGGCTTCCAGGGCGGTCAGGGCGCGGTCGGCGGCTTCGCACAGCAGGCGGCCGGCTCGGGTCAGGCGGACTCGGCGACCCGATCGGGTGACCACCGGGGCGCCCAAGGACTCACCGAGGGCAGCCAGCCAGCGGCTCACGGTCGGTTGCGGCACGCCGGCGGCTTCGGCGGCATGGGTCACGTGCTCGTCGGCGGCCAGGGCGCGGAGGACGGCCAGCCGGGAGACCACTTCATCCATCACCGGATCAATTCTGGCAAACCAGCGCATTGGACGCATAGATTAGCGTCGAAGACGTGCTGCCGAGCCGCCTCACCACCGCCGTCGCCGCCACCGGCCTGGCCACGTTCGCCCTGCTCTACGCGCCGCAATCGGTCCTGCCCGACATCGCCGCCGACTTCCGCCTCACCCCCGCCGAAGCGTCCCTCGCCATCAGCGCCGCCACGGGAGCCCTCGCGCTCGCGATCATCCCGATGGCCGCCCTCGCCGACCGCGTCGGCCGCCGCCGCGTCATCGCCTGGTCCGTCCTCACCGCCGCCGCCCTCGGCCTCCTCCTCCCGCTCGCCCCCACCTACGAGACCCTCGTCGCCGCACGCGCCCTGCAGGGCGTCGCCACCGCGGGCGTCCCGGCCACCGCCATGGCGTTCCTCGCCCAGGAAGCCGGCAGGACGCACGTCGGCGCGGCCATCGGAGCCCTGGTCGCGGGCAACAGCGCGGGCGGCATGCTCGGCCGCCTCATCACCGGCTTCACCACCGACGGCACGTCGTGGCGCGCCGCCCTGGCCCTCGCCGGCGCGTTCGGCGCGGCCTGCGCGATCACCGCCGCGCTGCTGCTCCCCAAGGGCCACCAAGCCCAACACCGCCCGAGCGCGCTCAGAGGCGCTCTCACCGACCGCGTCCTGCTCTGCCAGTACGTGATCGCGGTCCTCGCGGTGGCGGCGTTCATCTCCGTCTTCAACGTCATCGGCTTCCGCCTCACCACCGACCTGGGCCTGCCCACCGGCGTCGCCACCCTGGTCTACCTGGCCTACGCGGCGGGTGGCGCCACGTCCGCCGCCGCGGGCCGCCTCGCCGACCGCCACGGCCGAGCCCGCATCGCCCTCGCCGGCCTGGCACTGGCCGCCGCGGGCGCCGCGATCACCCTCCCGGACGACGTCGCCGCGATCGCCGTCGGCCTCACCCTGTTCACCGGCGGCTTCTTCGCCGCCCACGCGGTCGCGAGCGGCTGGGTCGGCGCACGCGCACCCGAACACGTCCGCGGCCAGGCGTCCGGCGTCTACCTGTTCGCCTTCTACGTCGGCAGCAGCACCGGCGGCACGGCGGGCAGCGCCGCCTACCAGGCGCACGGCTGGCCGGGCCTGACCGCCCTGATCACGGCGTGGCTGGCGCTCGCGGCACTCGCCGTCGTCGTCGCCGACCGGGCTCAGAAGTCCAGCGGCACCCCGACCCCCGCCCCTCCGGCCACCGCCACCGTGCCGAGCTGCGGCAACGTCACGGTCCCCGCCGCCACCGAGAAGGTCGCCGCCCGCACGTCCTCCGGCACCTCGAACACCACCGCAGCCGGGAACGTGTCGCCGCCGTAACGCGCGCCCACCTGCCGCGCCGCCTGCCCGCCCGGCAGCGTCAACGTCAGCAGCGCCGCGGTCTGCCCCGCGCCGACCACGCTCGGCAGCCCGCGCCCGATCAGCAGCACTTCGACCAGCGCCATCCCCGGAGCGGCCGTGGCCAGCTCGTACTGCCCACCCGACGCCACCGGCCGCTGCCGCCCCAGCCGCGTCCGCACGATCTCCAGCGACCCGTTGGCCGTGCCGACCACGACCGGCGTCGACACCGAGACCGACTCCGGCCCCGGGGCACGCCGCAGCACCTTCGGCGCCTCGCCGACGACCTGGCCGGACGGCACCTCGACCCGCTGTTGCAACGACTGCGCCCCCACGGTGTCGAGCACCAGCGACTCCTGCCCGCCGCCCTCGGGCACCGTGTAGACGATCAGCGCCGACCCGCTGTCCGGCAGCCGTTCGGCCGGCAGCCGGTGCCGCCGGCCCGGCACGTCCAGCGACAGCTCCGGCGGCTGCGGCAGCCACCCGCGCCACGGCGTCTGCCCGAACGCCGGGTCGACCTCGCCGTGCCGCGTTACCCGCAGCCGCAGCACCCGCAGCACCACCCCGTGCTCGGCCCGCAGCTCACCCTCCGCCGTCGCCCACGCCGTCGGCGACGAGTAGCCCGTCACGTGCACCTCGAGCTGGTCGTCGCGCACCATCGCGGACGCCGCGTCCAGCACCTGGCCGTCGTCGGGCAGCACGGCCAGGAAGTCCGGACCCGCCTCGCCGACGCCCTGGTCGGCGGAGGTCTCCCGGCCGTCGGTGCGCACCAGCTTCCCCACCGGGGTGCTGCGCGCGCCCTGCGGCGGCACCTGCGGCGGCTGCACCTCCAGCCGGATCCCGGCCGCGCTGCGCTCGACCTGCTTCAACGGCACCGGCACCCAGTCGGTGGTCGCGGCCGTGCCCGGCACCTGCACGGGACCGCACCACAGCCGCGTGTCCACCTCGAACGCCTCGCCGGTGCGCGCGAACCAGCAGCTCACCGCTTCACGGCCGGTGCGGGCCACGTACCCGAACGACAACGTGTAGCTCAGCTCGGCCTCGGCCCGCGCCTGCAGGCCGGGCGCGTCCAGCACCGCCTCTCCCTGGATGGTCAACCTCACCTGCTGCGCGCTGAACGCGGGCGTGGCGCACCCGCCGGCCACCAGCGCGAGCAGGAGCACAAGCCACCGCATACCGCCCCCAGTAGTCGCCCCTACTGGTTAAAGGCGGTCGGCGCCCCTTACCGTTGCATCGTGTTCGAGTGACGGATATCACAGTGGACGTCACACCACGGTGTCAGTCGATCACTTGACGCCACCCAAGGCCGCCTCGTACACGGCCACCGTCTGCTCGGCCACCGTCGCCCACGAGAACTCCTCGACCGCCCGCGCCCGCCCGGCCTCGCCGAACGCCGCCGCCCGCGCCGGGTCGCCGAGCACCTCGTTCACCGCGTCCGCCAACGCCACCCGGTACGCCTCGACGTCCTTCTCGTCGTAGTGCACCAGCAGCCCGGTCCGCCCGTGGTCCACGACCTCCGGGATGCCGCCGACGTCGGACGCCACCACCGCCGTGCCGCAGGCCATGGCCTCCAGGTTCACGATGCCCAGCGGCTCGTACACCGACGGGCACACGAACACCGTCGACCGGCTCAGGATCTGCCGCACCTCGGCCGGCTGGAGCATCTGCTGGATCCACACCACCCCGGGGCGCGACGCCGCCAGCTCCGCCACCGCGAGCCGCGTCTCCTCGGCGATCTCGGGGGTGTCCGGCGCGCCCGCGCACAGCACGACCTGCGCGTCCGCCGAGATCCGGTGCGCGGCGGCGACCAGGTGGCCGACGCCCTTCTGCCGGGTGATCCGCCCGACGAACGTCACGATCGGCCGGTCCGGGTCGATGCCGTGCCGGACCAGCGCGTCGGTCTCGGACACGGGGTGGTAGGCGGTGGTGTCGATGCCGTTGCGCACCACGTGCACCCGCGCCGGGTCCAGCGCCGGGTAGCAGTCCAGCACGTCGGCCCGCATGCCCTCGCTGACGGCGATCACCGCGTCCGCCGCCTCGTACGCGGTCCGCTCCACCCAGGACGACACCCGGTAGCCGCCGCCCAGCTGCTCGGCCTTCCACGGCCGGCGCGGCTCCAGCGAGTGCGCGGTCACCACGTGGGGGATGCCGTGCAGCAGTTTGGCCAGGTGACCGGCCATGTTCGCGTACCAGGTGTGGGAGTGCGCGAGCTGCACACCGCCCAGCGCGGCGGCCATCTCCAGGTCCACCGACAGCGTGGCCAGGGCGGCGTTCGCCTGCTCCAGGCCGTGCGCCGGGTTGTGCGCCCTGGCGTCCGCGCGCGGCCCGCCGAAGGCGTGCACGTCGACGTCCACCAGTTCGCGCAGCCTCGGCACCAGGAAACCGACGTGCACCCCCGCCCCGCCGTAGACCTCAGGCGGGTACTCCCGTGTCAGCAGTCCAATTCGCACGGCGCTCACCGTAACCCCGTCGCCGGGGTCGGCCGGGTGGACGAGCGCAGTCCGCGCCACTTCGCCGTTGGTGGGCCGGTGGTCACCCCGTTAGGGTCGTTGCTGTGAAAGGGCAACCGCACGTCCTAGGAATTGTCCTCGCCGGTGGCGAAGGCAAACGGTTGTGGCCGTTGACCGCCGACCGGGCAAAGCCGGCGGTGCCCTTCGGCGGTAACTACCGGCTGGTGGACTTCGTCCTGTCCAACCTGGTGAACGCGGGTTTCGTGAAGCTCTGCGTGCTCACCCAGTACAAATCCCATTCCCTGGACCGGCACATCTCCACGACCTGGCGGTTGTCGAACGTGCTGGGGCAGTACGTCACGCCGGTGCCGGCGCAGCAGCGGCTGGGCCCGCGCTGGTACACCGGCAGCGCGGACGCCATCTTCCAGTCGCTGAACCTCGTCAACGACGAGAAACCCGAGCACGTGATCATCTTCGGCGCGGACCACGTCTACCGGATGGACCCCGGTCAGATGGTGGAACAGCACGTCGAGACGGGTGCGGGCGTCACCGTCGCGGGCATCCGGGTGCCGCGGGCGGAGGCCAAGGCGTTCGGCTGCATCGACTCCGACGCGACCGGGCTGATCACCCGGTTCCTGGAGAAGCCCGCGGAGCCGCCGCACGTGCCGGACGACCCCGAGGTCACGTTCGCGTCGATGGGCAACTACGTGTTCACCACCGAGGCGCTGATCGACGCGCTGCGGTCGGACGCGGCGAACCCCGACTCCGACCACGACATGGGCGGCGACATCATCCCGATGCTGGTCGACCAGGGCCAGGCGCACGTCTACGACTTCGCCGACAACAAGGTGCCCGGCGAGACCGACCGCGACCGCGGCTACTGGCGCGACGTGGGGACCATCGACGCCTACTACGAGGCGCACATGGACCTGGTGTCGGTGCGGCCCGTGTTCAACCTCTACAACCAGGCCTGGCCGATCCGGACGGCGACGCCGCCGCTGCCGCCCGCGAAGTTCATCGCCGGTGGCAGCGCCGAGGACTCCATGGTGGGGCCGGGGTCGATCATCTCCGGGACCATCCACGGGTCCGTGATCAGCTCGGACGTGGTGGTGGAGTCCGGGTCGGTGGTGCAGGGCAGCGTGCTGCTGCCGGGCGTGCGGATCGGGCGCGGCGCGGTGGTGCGGCGGGCGATCCTGGACAAGAACGTCGTGGTGCCCGACGGCGCGCTGATCGGCGTGGACCCGGCGACGGACCGGCAGCGCTACACCGTGTCGTCCGGCGGGGTGACGGTGCTCGGGAAGGGCGTCACGGCGCACTGACGACGTGGTCGGGGACCTCCCGCGCGGCGGTCCCCGACAGCCGGCACTTTTCACCCACAAGGGTGACCCCGTGCGGGTGATGTGCGGTGGGTCGGACGACAGCCCGTCGGTCAGCCGACCTTCGCGGCCACCAGCAGGCCGTCACCCAGGGGCAGGATGACCGGCACCAGCCGGTCGTCCTCGCGGACCGCGCGGGCCACCTCGCGCATCGCGGTCGTGTCCGGGTCGCGGTGGGACGGGTCGACCACCCGGCCGTGCCACAGGACGTTGTCGAACGCGACCACGCCGCCCGGGCGCAGCAGCCGCACGCCCTCGGCCAGGTACTTCGGGTACTCCGACTTCGCCGCGTCCACGAACACCAGGTCGTACGCGCCGTCGGTCAGCCTCGGCAGCACGTCCAGCGCCCGGCCCATGATCAACCGGGTCCGCGACACCGCGATCCCCGCCTCCGCGAACGCCACCCGCGCCGCCCGCTGGTGCTCCGGCTCCACGTCGATCGACGTCAGCACCCCGGCCGCGGGCATGCCGCTGAGCAGGTACAACGCGCCGACCCCGGCGCCGGTGCCGATCTCGACCACGGCCTTGGCCTGCAACGCCGCGGCGAGGAACCGCAACGCCGCCCCGCCGCCGGACCCGATCGGCACGCACCCCAACTCGGCGCCACGAGCCCTGGCGGCCGCGGTCACGGCGTCCTCGGGCAGGTAGCGCTCCACGTACTCGCGCGTCGGCGCATCCACAGCACGAAGGCTAACGCCGCCGGCGTCGGTTCGGGCGAATCCCGGTGACGACCCGGATTCTCAGCGTGCTCTCAGCCGCCTCTCACGATGGTTATAAGGGAAGACGTCAAGCTGATCCCAACGCATGACGAGCAGGACCAACGGGAACACGACGGGGTAGCCGAGCGTTGACCCGTGCAGCAGGGCAGCCAGCCCAGTGGAGGTGCTTAACCGCCCGATGCCAAAGCAGCCGACCGCCGTCGCACCGACCGCGCCCATCGAGGACGCGGACTGGATCGCGCCTTCGTGGGACCAAGTGGTGCGAGAGCACGCCGACCGGGTGTACCGGCTGGCCTACCGCCTGTCCGGCAACCAGCACGACGCCGAGGACCTGACCCAGGAGACGTTCATCCGGGTGTTCCGGTCGCTCGCGTCGTACAAGCCCGGCACGTTCGAGGGCTGGCTGCACCGCATCACCACGAACCTGTTCCTCGACATGGCCCGCCGCCGCTCCCGCGTGCGGATGGAGGCCCTGCCCGAGGAGACCGACCGCATCCCCGGCGACGACCCCACGCCCGAGGAGATCTACGACGACACGCACCTCGACCCGGAGCTGCAGGCCGCCCTGGACGAGCTGCCGCCCGAGTTCCGCGCCGCCGTCGTGCTCTGCGACGTGGAAGGACTCTCCTACGAGGAGATCGGCGCCACCCTCGGCGTCAAACTCGGTACCGTGAGGAGCAGGATCCACCGGGGCCGCCAGGCCCTGAGGGTCGCACTGGAACGCCGGCGGGGGCTGCTTCAGGAGGACTCTGCATGACCGACCTGCGAGGTTGGCAACTGCCCGAGCAGCACCTGCTGCCCGACGCGGTCGTCGCCTTCGTCGACGGCGAGCTGTCCGCGTCGGCGCACAGCAGGGCGTCCGCGCACCTGCGGCGCTGCCCGTTCTGCGCGGCCGAGGCGTACTCGCAGCAGCAGGCCCGCTCCGCCGTCCGCGCCGCCGACGCGCCGTGCGCACCCCAGCGGCTGCTGGCCAGGCTCGGCGCGATCCCGCAGGAAGTGGAGCTGCCCAGCGCGCCGGACGGCCTCGCGGTCACCGAGGACGGCCAGCTCGTCACGGTCCAGCGGCCCGACCGGGTCGCGTTCGGCAGCGGTCCCGTGCTGGGGTCCGGCCGCCCTTTCGGAACCGGCGGCGGTAGCCGCTCCGGGTTCGGGCTCTTCGGGGGCAGGCGCGCGCGCCAAGGCGCCGGCGTCGTCGTCTCCGGTCTCATGCTCGGCGCGCTCGCCCTGGTCGCACCGGGCAGCGAGGACACCGCGCCGCCGCCCGCCCAGGGCAACACCCCGCAGCCCGCGCCCGTGGTCGCGCCGTCCCTGGCCGGCGCCCGCGAGCCCGTCGGCGTGCTCCGCCCGGCGTCGAGCACCGGCCTGCTGGGCCGCTGACCAGCCCGCTGACGGCAACTTCACCGGTCACCGGGCACGATTGCCCCGCGACAACCATGGTGTGACGACGTGCGGGGAGCGATGAGCGAGCCAGAACAGGGCAACGGGACCCCCAGGTCGGGCGTCGACGACGGGGCGCACCGCAGGCTCGCGCCCCGTCCGCTGAACCGCCCGCCCGTGGACCCCGGCCAGGAAGCCGTGTTCGGCAGGCCGCGGGGGGTGGCGAGCGCGTTCTCCCCCGACCGGCCGAGCCTCAACGGCAACGGCTCCCTCCAGCTCGCGCCGCCCCCGCCGGAAGCGCTGTCCACGGCGTTCGGCCGGCCGCGCGGCGACGACCGGACCCGCCTGCAGCGCCCGCCGGTCGACGTGCACGGCGAGCCCGAGGTCGAGCCCGTCTTCTGGGAGGGCAAGCCGGCGGGCGACTCGTGGCGCGACCCGGGCGCGTCGGCCGTCATCGGCCCGCCCGCCGTCACCGAGCAGCCCGACACCGGTCCCAAGGCCGAACCCGGGCCGGGGCCGCAGCTCAGCGTGCCCGAACTGCTGTTCGGCCGCCGCGTCAAGCCGATGGGCCTGGCGCTGCTGATGGTGGCCGCGCTGCTGGTCGGCGCGGGCGGCGGCGTGGTCGGCTGGCTGCTGGGGCGCGTCGGCAACCCGCTCACCGACGGCGGCGTCACGCTCGCCGAGGTCAAGCCCGGCAAGGAACGGCCCGTCGGCTCCGTCGCCGACATCGCCAAGCGGGTCACGCCCAGCGTCGTGTCGATCGAGTTCAAGGGCGCGAGCGTGGCCGGCGTCGGCTCCGGCGTCGTCATCGACGGCGAGGGCTACATCCTGACCAACGACCACGTGGTCGCCCCGGCCGTGCAGGACACGTCCGCGAAGCTGACCGTGGTCTTCACCGACGGCAAGCGGGCCGTCGCGCAGGTCGTCGGCCGCGACTCCAAGACCGACCTCGCGGTGATCAAGGTCGGGGTGGACAACCCGACCGTGCTGCGGTTCGGCGACTCCGACGACCTGGCCGTCGGCGACACCGTGCTGGCCATCGGCTCGCCGCTGTCGCTGTCGAACACCGTGACCGAGGGCATCGTCAGCGCCCTGCACCGCCCCGTGACGGCGGCGGGCGAGAACGGCGGCCCGCAGGTCACCTACGACGCGATCCAGACCGACGCGGCCATCAACCCGGGCAACTCCGGCGGCGCGTTGGTCGACTCGTCCGGCGCGCTGGTCGGCATCAACTCGTCGATCCGCACCGAGACCGGCGGCTCGGTCGGCCTCGGGTTCGCGATCTCCGGCAACTACGCGCGCAAGGTGTCGCAGGCGCTGATCCGCGACGGCGAGGTCAAGCACGCCGACATGAACGTCAACGTGCGGTCGGCGTCGGCGGAGACGGCGGAGGGCGCGCAGGTGCAGAACGTCCCCGAGGGCGGCGCGGCCGACGCGGCCGGCATCGAGGAGGGTGACGTGATCACGCGCGTCGGCGACCGGATGGTGCGCAACGCCGCGGAGTTGACCGTTGCGGTAAGGGACCATGAAATCGGCGAAACGGTGCCGGTCGTGCTGGCCAGGCAGGGTCGGGAGCTGACCGTGCAGGTCACGCTCCGGTCCGACTGACGGCTACGCTGGCGGTCACGGCACGGGGCGCGGAAGGTGGGGCACGCGGGTGTTCGACAGCATCGGGTGGCTTGAGATCCTCGTCATCGTCGTGGCGGGCCTGTTCATCCTGGGACCGGAGCGGCTGCCGGAGGCGGCCTCGTGGGTCGGCAAGACGATCCGCAAGGTCCGCGAGTACGCGACCGGGGCGCGGGAGCAGTTGAAGCAGGAGATGGGGCCGGAGTTCGAGCACCTGCGCAAGCCGCTCGAAGACCTCCGGGAGCTGCGCAACTTCGACCCGAAGCGCGCCATCACCAAGCACCTGTGGGACGACGACCCGATCGAGAAGCCGAACGGCCACCCGGCCGTGCCGCCGGTGCGCGACACGACGAGCCGCGACCGTCCCCTGGAACGCGGCGAGCGCCCGCCCTACGACCCGGACGCCACCTGAACCGGAGCCGGTTCCCGCGTGGGGTCGGCGGTCACCTCGGTCTCCGCGAGGCGTTGACCACGTTGATCACCACGCACGAGAGCAGCGCGCCCGCCCCCAGCAGGTACAGGATCCAGTCGTAGCCCTGGTCCGCCTCGAGCCGGGGATCGAACACCCCTGCGGGGTCGTACCTCAGCGCCACCCGCGCTCCCTCGTCACCGGCCCGCTCGTAGACGTTCACGGTGGTGGCCAGACCGTTGTCGCAGCGGAGGCCGTACTTGAAGTACGACACCACGTCACCGGTCCCGGGGTTGACCCCCCAGTCCGGCTCGACGGCGACGACGTCGCACGCGGTGCTCGAACCGCGGACGTCGAAGATCGCCTCGGTCGTCCCCTTCCCGGTCAGCACCGCCGCCATGAACAGCAGGCCGAGCGACCAGAAGACCACGGCCCCCGACCTCTCCGCCCGCAGCGGAAGCGCGAACCACAGCAGACCCACGAGCCCCGCCGCCGTCCACAGCGGGACGACCAGGAAGCCGGGGGCGTGCGCGGCGCGTGAGTAGACGGCCGCCGCCACGAGTGCCACGACCGCGAGCGGATGGGCTGCGGCGGCCGCGAGCGACCACGCGGCGAGCGGGCTCCACCGGCCGTTCGCCATCGCGGACCCCCGCACCCCGACTGCCGGTGACGCTCATCAGCGTCACACGGCGCACCGCGGCGCGGGAGCCCGTCATCCGGGTGCCGCGCCGCGTCCGTCCGGAGTCGCGCGGCGCCGAGCGGTCGGGTTACCGGCCGGCGGGGGAGACGTTCAGCAGGCGGCCGGCCAGGCCGCGTGAGCGCGTCGACAGCTTGCCCGCCACCGAGGTCAGCACCTGGCCCGCGGCCGACTCGGGGTGCGCCAGCACGATCGGCGTGCCCGCGTCACCCTGCTCGCGCAGCCGCGGGTCGAGCGGGACCTGGCCCAGCAGCGGCACGTCCGCGCCGACGGCCTGGGTCAGCGAGTCGGCCACCGCCTGCCCGCCGCCCGCGCCGAACACGTCCATCCGCGTGCCGTCCGGCAGCTCCAGCCACGACATGTTCTCGATCACGCCCGCGATCCGCTGCCGCGTCTGCAACGCGATCGACCCGGCCCGCTCCGCCACCTCGGCCGCCGCCTGCTGCGGCGTCGTCACGACCAGGATCTCGGCGTTCGGCACCAGCTGCGCCACCGAGATGGCGATGTCGCCGGTGCCCGGCGGCAGGTCGAGCAGCAGCACGTCCAGGTCGCCCCAGAACACGTCGGCCAGGAACTGCTGCAACGCCCGGTGCAGCATCGGGCCGCGCCACACGACCGGCGTGTTGCCCGGCGTGAACATGCCGATCGAGATCAGCTTCACGCCGTGCGACTGCGGCGGCATGATCATCTTCTCGACCTGGGTCGGCCGCGCCTCCGTGCCCAGCATCCGCGGGATGGAGTGGCCGTAGATGTCGGCGTCCACCACGCCGACCGACAGCCCGCGCGCGGCCATCGCGACGGCCAGGTTCACCGTCACCGACGACTTGCCGACACCGCCCTTGCCCGACGCCACGCAGTACACCCGGGTCAGCGACCCCGGCTGGGCGAACGGGATCACCGGCTCCTCGACGCCGCCGCGCAGCGTCTTGCGCAGCTCGGTGCGCTGGGCGTCGCTCATCACGTCCAGCTCGACGCGGACGCCGGTCACGCCGTCGAGCGCGGACACGGCGGCCGTCACGTCGGCGGTGATCTTGTCGCGCAACGGGCAGCCGGACACGGTCAGGTACACCGCCACGTCCACGACCCCGTCGTCACCGACCACGACGCCCTTGACCATGCCCAGGTCGGTGATCGGACGCCGGATCTCCGGGTCCTGCACACCGGCCAACGCCTTCTGCACGTCGTCAACGGAAGGAAGAGTCACGGGGAACGCCTTCGGGAGAGGTGGTGGGACCGCCATGCTACGGCGGGCCGTGCACCTCCAAGCTACCGGTTGGTCACCCCCGATCCGGGGGCAGCGCGCAGCCGCTTGCGTGCTTTCCGTAACATTGGTATCCGTGCCGGAAACCGGATCTGCCCGGTTGCCCACCCGTACCGAGCTGGGGGTGTGGCGATCCTTCCTCCGGGCGCACGCGAGGCTCACCCGGGTCCTGGAAGCCGAACTGATCGCGGGGCAACGCCTGTCGCTCGCGGCCTACGACGTCCTGGTCCAGCTCGCCGAGGCGCCGCAGCACCGATTGCGGATGACCGAGCTGGCCGACGCCGTGCTGCTGTCCCGCTCCGGCGTCACCCGGCTCGTCGACCGCCTGGAACGCGCGGGCCTGGTGCTGCGGGAGCGGGCCGACGGCGACGGCCGCGGCGTGGTGGCGGTGCTCACCTCCCAGGGACTGGAACGGGTGCGGCTGGCGTCGGGCACCCACCTCGCGGGCGTGGTGCGGCACTTCGCGGAGACGTTCGACCACGCCGAGCTGGAGGCGTTCGGCCGCACGTGCGACCGGCTGGGCACCGACGAGCCCTAGTCGACCGAGCCCTAGTCACCGCCCCCGACGGCGGGCACGTCGTCCGTGGCGTCCTTGGCGGTCCGCTTGCGCTCGCGGAACACGCGTTCCAGCTCGCTGCGCAGGTAGTCGCGGGTGACGACCTCGCCCACGGCGATCCGCAGCGCGGCCAGCTCCCGGGCCAGGTACTCGGTGTCGGCCTTGGTCTGCGCGGCCCGCGCCCGGTCCTCCTCCAGCGACACCCGGTCCCGGTCGTCCTGCCGGTTCTGCGCCAGCAGGATCAGCGGCGCGGCGTACGCGGCCTGGGTGGAGAACGCCAGGTTGAGCAGGATGAACGGGTACGGGTCCCAGCGCAGCGACACCGCGGCCAGGTTCAGCGTGATCCACGCGATCACCAGCAGCGTCTGCCAGAACAGGAACTTGCCGGTGCCCAGGAACCGGGCCAGCCGCTCGGAGAACCGGCCGAACGCCTCCGGGTCCAGCGACAGCCGGAACCGGCCCTCCGTGCGCGGCTGGTCGAGCCGTCGACGCGGCAGCTCAGGCATGGGTCAGCCCCGTTTCGCGCCAGTTGACCGGCAGCAGGTGGTCCAGCACGTCGTCCACGGTGACCGCGCCGAGCAGGTGGTCGCTCTCGTCCACCACCGGCCCGCACACCAGGTTGTAGGCGGCGAAGTAGCGGGTCACGTCGCCCAGTGACGCCGACGGCGACAGCGTCGCCAGGTCGGTGTCCAGCACGCCCGCGACCAGGTCGGACGGCGGCTCCCGCAGCAGCCGCTGGATGTGCACGCAGCCCAGGTAGCGGCCGGTGGGCGTGGCCGTCGGCGGGCGGCAGACGAACACCATGCTGGCCAGCGCGGGCGTGAGGTCCGGGTTGCGCACGTGCGCCAGGGCCTCGGCCACGGTCGCGTCCGGCGCGAGCACCAGCGGCTCCGGCGTCATCAGCCCGCCCGCGGTGTCGAAGCTGTACTCCAGCAGCCGCCGCACCGGCGCGGACTCCTCCGGCTCCATCAGGCCCAGCAGCCGGTCCTGCTCGCCCTTGGGCAGCTCGGCCAGCAGGTCCGCCGCGTCGTCGGGGTCCATGGCCTCCAGGATGTCCGCGGCCCGCTCGTCGTCCAGGTGCGCCAGCAGGTCCTTCTGGTCCTCCTCGGCCATCTCCTCGATCACGTCGGCGAGCCGTTCGTCGTCCAGCGCCTCGGCCACCTCGTAGCGCCGCTTGAACGGCAGGCTGTGCAGGGCCAGCGCCACGTCCGCCGCGCGCATCGTCTCGAAGATCGCGACCAGGTGCTGCGCGCCCTGCGGCTGGCCCGCGAGTTCCGTCACCGACAGCCCGGTCAGGTCCTCCCACCGCAGCACCTGCACCGGTCCGCGACGGGCCAGCCTGCCGGTGCGCTCCCGGACCGCGACCCGCGTCATCCGCCAGTCGCGGGTGCGGCTGGGCTCCATCGCGGCGTCGACCAGCACGGCCGCCGCGCCCGACTCGAGCGTCACGCGGGCGTCCAGGAGCTCGCCGACGACCAGCACCTCGTTGGCGCGCTGGTGGAACTGGCGCAGGTTGACCGACCCGGTGGCCAGCGTCACGGCGTTCGGCTCGATCGAGGTGACCCGCAGCATCGGCACGAAGATGCGCCGCCGGGTCGCCAGCTCCAGCACCAGGCCCAGCACGCGGGGCGGCTGGCGGTCCACGCGCAGGCCGATGACCAGGTCGCGGACCTTGCCGATCGACTCGCCGTCCGGCCCGAACACGGGCATCCCGGCGAGCTGAGCGGCGAAGACTCGGTTCACGGCGGCCACGTGATCAGGCTAGTCCGCCCGCCGCACCACCGCTGCGTTCCACTGTGGACCTCACCGCGGCTGGAACGCGCGGACGATGACCTCGACCGCACCGGCCATCCGGTCCAGCTCCCGCTCCAGGCACCACAGCCAGGTGTCGACGGCGCGGCAGAACGTCCAGGCGCGCGCCCGTTCGGCGTCCAGCTCGCCGATGTCGCACAGGGCGGCGAACCGGTCGCGCACGCCGCGTTTGCCGTCCAGCTCGCCGAACCTGTTCCACAGCAACGGGATCACGCCGAACTCGGGGTCGCCCGCCAGCGGCTTCGGGTCGATCATCAGCCACGGCTCGCGGTCGCCGCGCAGCACGTTCTCGTAGTGCAGGTCCTGGTTGACCAGGGTGTCGCCGGCGGTCGCGGCGAGGTGGCGGCCCAGCTCGGCGGCCCGCCGGACGAGTCGGGCCGACAGCGGGCCGCCCAGCTCGGCGTTCTCCCCGACCAGGTCGGGGAACTCGTGGCGGTGGAACCCGGGGCCGGCCGGGACGCGCAGCCGGCGCAGCAGCCCGCCGGTGACGGCCAGCGCCTCCTCGATCGGCGCGTCGAGCAGCGACCTGGTGTGGTCGAGGCGTTCCAGCAGCAGCGCGCCGTCCTCGGGGTCGTGGTCCAGCAGCTCCACCACGCCTCGGCCGCCCCACGCCGCGAGCGCGGGCGCCTCCTGGCGGGTCTCGTCGTCCAGCCAGGTGAGCTTGAGCACGGCCGGGTGGCCGTCGTCGCGGCGCACCGGGAGCACGACGGCGACGTTGCCGTTGAGGAGGTCGCCGTCGGGGGTGAGGCGCCAGCGGGCGCAGAACTTCGTGGCCAGGGCGGGCAGGGTCGCTTTCCACTCGCGCGCCTCCTCGCCCAGGATCGCGCCGAAGCCGTCGGGGACGGTGATCACGCGAACTCCAGCCGGTAGACCGACTCCCACTCGGGCCGGCCGTTGAGCCGGGCGGCCCGCAGCGCCGCTCCCGCCTCGTCGTCCAGCCGCGCGCGGCGGGCGGTCGCCCGTGCGTCGACCAGGTGCGAGTGGGTGGTGGGGGAGCGGACGGTGACGGTGCACGCGACGCCGTCCGCCAGGCCCGGCACCCGCTGCTCCGTGCCGCCGACCGCGACCAGCAGCCCGCCGTCGCGCCACAGCGCCCACACCAGCCGCGGCTCGTGGCCGTCCGGTCCGATCCACACCGCCGCGGCCTTGCGCAGCGCGTTGTCCAGCACCTGCTCGATCTCCACCGGTTCAGCCTGCCACGGGCCTGTGAGCCGTGACTCACGAAATAGCGGGCGGCACACGTGCGTGCCACCCTTCGCACGACAGGAGTTACCGGCCGGTACGAGGAGGTACCCACCAGTGGTCGACCAGCAGCGTCCCCGTCGCTCGTGCCTGGCCGTGCCCGGGTCGAGCCAGAAGATGATCGACAAGGCCCGCACGCTGCCCGCAGACCAGGTGTTCCTCGACCTGGAGGACGCCTGCGCGCCGCTGGCCAAGCCGGACGCGCGCAAGACCATCGTGGCCTCGTTGAACGAGGGCGGCTGGGGCTCGCGCGCGCGGGTCGTCCGGGTGAACGACTGGACCACCGAGTGGACCTACCGGGACGTGACCGAGGTCGTCGAGGGCGCGGGGGCCAACCTGGACTGCATCATGCTGCCCAAGGTGCAGACCGCGGAGCAGGTGCACGCCCTGGACCTGCTGCTCACCCAGATCGAGAAGACCATGGGCTACGAGGTCGGGCGCATCGGCATCGAGGCGCAGATCGAGAACGCCCTGGGCCTGATCAACGTCAACGCGATCGCCACCGCCTCGCCGCGGGTCGAGACGATCATCTTCGGCCCGGCCGACTTCATGGCGTCGATCAACATGAAGTCCCTGGTCGTCGGCGAGCAGCCGCCCGGTTACGACGTCGGCGACGCGTACCACTACATCCTGATGCAGATCCTGATGGCGGCCCGCGCGCACGACAAGCAGGCCATCGACGGCCCGTACCTGCAGATCCGCGACGTCGAGGGCTTCAAGCGCGTGGCCGGCCGCTCGGCCGCCCTGGGCTTCGACGGCAAGTGGGTGCTGCACCCGGGCCAGATCGACGCGGCGAACGAGGTGTTCAGCCCGAAGCAGGAGGACTACGACCACGCCGAGAACATCCTCGACGCGTACGACTACTTCACCTCCGAGCGGGGCGGCAAGCGCGGCGCGGTGATGCTGGGCGACGAGATGATCGACGAGGCGTCCCGCAAGATGGCGCTGGTGATCTCGTCCAAGGGCCGCGCCGCGGGCATGTCGCGCACGGACGTGTGGTCGCCGCCGGAGGAGTGACGTCCCGTGCCGGTGGCGTCACGCGCTGGTGACGCCACCGGTGAGCATGGCCACAAGCGGCGGTGTGGAGTGGCGATCACCGGGGGCGGCCTGTGCATGGTGGTCGGCGTGTCCCGACATCGCACCCCTCGCCGGGGGCTGTTCCGCCGCCGGCGCGACGACCTGCTCGAGCGCAGCTTCCGGCCCTGTCCCGGGTGCGCCCAGGACGTCCACGTGTTCGCCGACGTCTGCCGGCACTGCGGCGGCGAGCTCGAACTGCGCGCCCTGCTGACCTAGCGCGGCACGGGCAGGTTCGCGGCCTCCCGGTACAGCCAGACCACCAGCACGACCCACAGCACGGCCGCCAGCAGCCACAGCACGGTCAGCACGACACCGATGACCAGACCCGCGGTCGCCATGCCCCAGCCCTCCTCGCCGGTGCGCCGGATCTGCTTGCGCGCGACGACGCCCAGCACGATGCCCGCCGGGGAGAACAGGAACGCCGTGATCAGCGCCGCGACCGCCATCCCGTTGGTCTGCCTCGGCGGCGGGTAGTAGCCCGGGTGCTGGTAGGGCGGCGGTTGCGACATCGGGAGTCCCCCTGGTGAGCGTGCGGGCGCACAGGCTATCCCGCTGTTTCGGTTCAGCGCGTGGCGATGAGCACTCTCGTGGCGCGAACGCGCGTTAACCGGTCCATACTCGCCGGTAACCCGAGAGCTACGAAGGGAAACGCGATGGCGCGCCTGGCCCGGACCGCAGGACTGACCGACGTCCAGGAGGAGATCCTGTCGACGGTTCGCACCTTCGTGGACAAGGAGATCATCCCGCACGCCCAGGCGCTGGAGCACGGCGACACGTACCCGGCCGACATCGTCGAGGGCATGAAGGAGATGGGCCTGTTCGGGCTCACCATCCCCGAGGAGTTCGGCGGCCTCGGCGAGTCGCTGCTGACCTACGCCCTGGTGGTCGAGCAGATCGCCCGCGGCTGGATGTCCGTGTCCGGGGTCATCAACACCCACTTCATCGTGGCGCACATGCTCAAGCAGCACGGCACGCCCGAGCAGCAGCGGAAGTACCTGCCCCGGATGGCCACCGGCGAGGTGCGCGGCTCGTTCTCCATGTCCGAGCCCGAACTCGGCTCCGACGTCGCCGCGATCCGCACCCGGGCCGTGCGCGAGGGCGACGACTTCGTCGTCAACGGCCAGAAGATGTGGCTGACCAACGGCGGCACGTCCAACCTCACCGCCGTGCTCGTGAAGACCGACGAGGGCGCGGAGAAGGCTCACCGGAACCTGACCACGTTCCTGGTGGAGAAGCCCGAGGGCTACGGCGAGGTCGCGCCCGGCCTCACCATCCCCGGCAAGATCGACAAGATGGGCTACAAGGGCGTCGACACCACCGAGATGGTGTTCGACGGCTTCCGCGTCCCCGCCGAGCAGGTCCTCGGCGGCCACACCGGCCAGGGCTTCCGGCACATGATGGACGGCGTCGAGGTCGGCCGGGTGAACGTGGCGGCGCGGGCGTGCGGCATCGCGCTGCGGTCCTTCGAGCTGGCCATCGAGTACGCGCAGCAGCGCAGGACGTTCGGCAAGCCGATCGTCGAGCACCAGGCCATCGCGTTCAAGCTGGCCGAGATGGCCACCAAGGTCGAGGCCGCCCACCTGATGATGGTGAACGCGGCCCGCCTGAAGGACTCCGGCGCGCGCAACGACGTCGAGGCGGGCATGGCCAAGCTCATCGCGTCGGAGTACTGCGCCGAGGTGACGCAGGAGGCGTTCCGCATCCACGGCGGCTACGGCTACTCCAAGGAGTACGAGATCGAGCGCCTGATGCGCGAGGCGCCGTTCCTGCTCATCGGCGAGGGCACCAGCGAGATCCAGAAGACCATCATCAGCCGGGGCCTGCTGCGCGACTACCAGTCCCGCGGCTGACCGGCCCGCCGGCCGCCCCCCAGGTCACGTTTCGCGTCCGTTCCCGCCCATCCGTTTCGCGCTGGTCGCCCGGTATTGGCAGGATGGGGTGATCAGCACCGCGAAGAGGTGGTCACCGTGACGAGTTCCTTCTCCGGCCAGAACCGACCCGGGGTGCCTCCCCGCCTGCCCACCCCGCCCACCGGCTGGCCCATCGGCTCGTACGGCACCTACGAGGAGGCGCAGCGCGCGGTCGACTTCCTGGCCGACGACGACTTCCCCGTCCAGGAGGTGACGATCGTCGGCGTCGACCTCATGCTGGTCGAACGGGTCACCGGCAGGCTCACCTGGGGCCGCGTGCTGGGCACCGGCGCGGCGTCGGGCGCGTGGTTCGGCCTGTTCGTCGGCGTGCTGCTCAGCCTGTTCAACACCAGCCCCGGCGCGAGCCTCGGGCCGATCGTCGCGGGCCTCGTGGTCGGCGTCGCGTTCGGACTGATCTTCGCCGCCGTCGGCTACGGCTCGGCGCGCGGCAAGCGGGACTTCCAGAGCGCCAGCCAGCTCGTCGCGGGCCGTTACGACGTGCTCTGCCAGCCCCGTTCCGCCGAACGGGGCCGCGACCTGCTCGCCAAGCTCGCCCTGCGCCCCTCCGACGCGGGCCAGGCCGGCCAAGACTGAGGTTTCACCCACCACCGGATCGGGTAACGCCGTTCCGGGCTCCGGTGGTTGCGGCACCTGATCACCGGGCCTACGTTCGTTCCACCGGTCGGCCCAGCCGACCGGTGGGCACGACGAGGTGCCGGGCGTCGCGGTCTGGCTCCTCCGTTGTCGGGAAGGAGGCAGGACCGATGAGGGGCAAGGGTCATCGGTTGGCCGCCGCAGGGGGCGCCGCGCTGATCGCGTCGTCCGTGCTGGCGGGCTGTGGTTCGGGTGACGGCGGGATCACCATCAACGTCTACAAGTACCCGCAGGAGAACTTCCAGAAGATCGTCGACGACTGCAACGCGCAGGCCGACGGCTACCGGATCGCCTACCACAAGCTCCCGCGCGAGGCGGACGGCCAGCGCGAGCAGATGGTCCGCAGGCTCGCCGCCGAGGACACCGGCATGGACGTGCTCGCCCTCGACGTCACGTGGACCGCCGAGCTGGCCAAGGCGGGCTGGATCAAGGAGTTCACCGGCGCGGCCAAGACCGAGGTCGAGGACGGCACGCTCGAGACCCCGCTCGAGACCGCCCGCTACGAGGGCAGGCTGTACGGGGCTCCGGACAACACCAACGTCCAGCTCCTCTGGTACCGCGGCGACCTCGTGGACACCCCGCCCAAGACGTGGGCCGAGATGATCGAGACCGGCTCCCGGCTCAAGGCGGAGGGCAAACCGGGCCTGGTCGAGGCCACCGGCAAGCAGTACGAAGGCCTGGTCGTGCTCTACAACACCCTGGTCAGCTCCGCGGGCGGCCGGATCCTGGACGACAACGGCACCAAGGCCGTCGTGGACGACGGCGCGGTCAAGGCCCTGGAAGTGCTCAGGACGTTCGCCACCTCCGACGTGGTCGACCCGTCGTTCTCCAACGCCGTCGAGGACGACGCGCGGCTGGCCATGGAGGGCGGCAAGGCGGCGTTCATGCTCAACTGGCCGTACGTGTACGCCGCCGCGAAGAAGGCCGTCCCCGACCTCGCGAAGAACCTCAAGTGGGCGCCCTACCCGTCGATCGACGGCGGCGACGCCAAGGTCACCGTCGGCGGCATCAACTACGCGGTCAGCTCCTTCTCGCCGCACCCGGACGAGTCGTTCGACGCGGTGATGTGCCTGCGCAGCGCGGAGCACCAGAAGTTCGCCGCCATCAAGGACGGCGTGCCGCCGACCATCGAGTCCGTCTACGACGACCCCGAGATGGCCGAGCCGTACCCGATGAAGGACGCCATCCTGGAGACGCTGAAGAACGCGAGCGTCCGCCCCCGCACCCCCGCCTACCAGAACGTCTCCACCGTCATCTCCACGATCCTGTCGCCGCCGGCGGACATCGACCCGCGCGGCACGGCCGACCGGCTGCGCTCCGGGCTCCAGGACGCGCTCGACTCGAAGGGGGTGCTGCCGTGAGCCACGCGCTGAACACCACCGACACCGACACGCCCGCTCAGCCGGACCTGCCGCCGCGCGCCAAGGCCGCGCTCAGCGAGGGCAAGAAGGCCGAACGCAGGCTCGGCCTGCTGCTGTGCGCGCCCGCGATCGTGATCATGGCCGCCGTCGCCGGCTGGCCGATCGTCTACTCGCTGTGGCTGTCCCTGCAGCGCTACGACCTGAAGTTCCCCGACCGCACCGAGTTCGTCGGCCTGGAGAACTACGTCACCGTGCTGACCAACCCCTACTGGTGGAACGCCATGTGGGTGACGGTCCTCATCACGGTGGTGTCCGTGGCGGTCGAGCTGGTGCTGGGCATGGCGCTGGCGCTGATCATGCACCGCACCCTGGTCGGCCGCGGCATCGTGCGCACGTCCACGCTCATCCCGTACGGCATCGTCACGGTCGTGGCCGCGTTCTCCTGGCGCTACGCCTGGACCCCCGGCACCGGCTACCTGGCCGAGACGGTCGCGGGCGGCGACCCGGTGCTCACCCAGAAGGTCCCGGCGATCATGGTGGTGACGCTGGCCGAGATCTGGAAGACCACGCCGTTCATGGCGCTGCTGCTGATGGCGGGCCTGGCGCTGGTGCCCGACGACCTGCTCAAGGCCGCCGCGATGGACGGCGCGAGCGCGTGGCAGCGGTTCACCAAGGTGATGGTGCCGGTGATGAAGCCCGCGATCCTGGTGGCGCTGCTGTTCCGCACCCTCGACGCGTTCCGCATCTTCGACAACCTGTTCGTGCTCACGGCCGGCTCGCAGGGCACGTCGTCGGTGTCGATGCTGACCTACAACAACCTCATCAAAGGCCTGAACCTGGGCATCGGCTCCACCATGTCGGTGCTGATCTTCATCGCGGTGGCGATCATCGCGTTCGTGTTCGTGAAGCTGTTCGGCACCGCCGCGCCCGGCGGCGACGGCGGGGGGAGGCGCTGATGGCGGGCATCGGCGGGGCCGTGACGACCGGCCGCAAGGCGCGCTGGACCGTCCTCAACGTCCTGGTGGTGGCGTACGCGCTGGTCCCGGTGCTGTGGATCGTGTCGCTGTCGTTCAAGACCAAGGAGACCCTGGGCGACGGCAACTTCATCCCGCGCGCCTGGACCCTCGACAACTACAAGGCGATCTTCTCCACCACGGAGTTCGTCCGCGCGCTGGTGAACTCGATCGGCATCGCGCTGATCGCCACCGCCGTCGCGGTCGTGTTCGGCACGATGGCCGCCTACGCCATCGCCCGGCTGGACTTCCCCGGCAAGCGGCTGCTGGTCGGGGTGTCGCTGCTGATCGCGATGTTCCCGCAGATCTCGCTGGTCTCGCCGCTGTTCGAGATCGAGCGGACGCTCGGGCTGTTCGACACCTGGCCCGGCCTGATCCTGCCCTACATCACCTTCGCGCTGCCGCTGGCGATCTACACGCTGTCGGCGTTCTTCCGCGAGATCCCGTGGGAGCTGGAGAAGGCGGCGAAGATGGACGGCGCGACGCCCGGTCAGGCGTTCCGCCGGGTCATCGCGCCGCTGGCCGCGCCGGGCGTGTTCACCACCGCGATCCTGGTGTTCATCTTCTGCTGGAACGACTTCCTGTTCGCGATCTCGCTGACCTCCACCGAGAGCTCCCGCACGGTGCCCGTCGCGCTGTCGTTCTTCACCGGCGGCTCGCAGTTCGAGGACCCGACCGGGTCGATCGCCGCCGCCGCGGTGGTGATCACCGTCCCGATCATCCTGTTCGTGTTGTTCTTCCAGCGTCGGATCGTCGCCGGGTTGACCTCCGGCGCCGTCAAGGGGTGAAGCAATGGCCGAGATCGTTCTGGACAGCGTGACCAAGCAGTACCCCGACGGCGCGGTGGCCGTGCGGGACGTGGACATCGAGATCGCCGACGGCGAGTTCATCATCCTGGTCGGCCCGTCCGGCTGCGGGAAGTCCACGACCCTCAACATGATCGCGGGCCTGGAGGACATCACGTCCGGCGAGCTGCGCATCGGCGGCGAGCGGGTCAACGAGCGCGCGCCCAAGGACCGCGACATCGCGATGGTGTTCCAGTCCTACGCGCTGTACCCGCACATGACGGTGAAGGAGAACATGGCCTTCCCGCTGCGGCTGGCCAAAGTGGACGACGCCACCGTGGAGAAGAAGGTCCGCGACGCCGCCGGGATCCTGGACCTGACCCAGCACCTGGACCGCAAGCCGTCCAACCTGTCCGGCGGGCAGCGGCAGCGGGTCGCGATGGGCCGCGCGATCGTGCGCAACCCCAAGGCGTTCCTGATGGACGAGCCGCTGTCCAACCTGGACGCGAAGCTGCGCGTGCAGATGCGCACCTCCGTGTCGCGGCTGCAGAAGCAGCTCGGCACCACCACCGTGTACGTCACGCACGACCAGACCGAGGCGATGACCCTCGGCGACCGGGTCGTGGTGATGCGCGGCGGCGCGGTGCAGCAGATCGGCGCGCCGCAGCACCTCTACGACAACCCCGCCAACCTGTTCGTCGCCGGGTTCATCGGCTCGCCCGCGATGAACTTCGTGCCCGCCGCGCTGGAGAACGGCGTGCTGCGCTCGGCGCTCGGCGACGTGCCGCTCACCGACCGGGTGCGCGGGCTGCTGGAAGGCGCCGACGCGCCCCGCGAGGTGATCATGGGGTTGCGGCCCGAGCACTTCGAGGACGCCCGGCTGGTGGACGAGACCGTTCGCTCGAACGGCGTCACGTTCACCGACCACGTCGACGTGCTGGAGTCGATGGGCTCGGACAAGTTCGCCTACTTCAGCCTCCAGGGTGAACAGGCGACCTCGGCGGAGCTGGCCGAACTCGCCGCCGACGCGGGCTCGGCCGACGTGCCGGGCGGCGGGGTGTCGCTGGTCGCCCGCATCGCCGCCACGTCCACGGCGGTCGAGGGCGAACCGGCCGACATCTGGTTCGACGCGGACAAGGTGCAGCTGTTCGACCCGGCCAACGGCCGCAACCTCACCTACCGCGGCTGAGCCCGGCAGAACCGGCCGCCCCCTGTGTCCGCGGGGGGGCGGCCTTTCACACTTCCGGTGCGAGCCAAACGGGGCTTCCGCCCAGGTCGCGGGCAGTTGCCGACCAGTCCGGACCATCGGCAGGGACGAACTCCATAGGCCATTCAGCGCAGCAAACAGGCACCTCGTCGCATTTGTCGCGACCGGGCTGCCGCCGATCCCCACGCTGGTCGCAGGCGGAAACGACTCCGGCCGTAAAGGGCCCGGGGCAGGGGAGTCCGCCGAGCACAGAGAAGAGCGCGAGATGGGGATTCTTGACGGCAAAGCGGTCGTGATCACGGGGGCGGGTCGAGGTCTCGGCGAGGCCTACGCGATGCAGGCCGCACAGGCGGGCGCGGCGGTCGTGGTCAACGACGTAGACGCTGACCAGGCCGAACAGGTCGCCGCGCTGATCCGGTCCTACGGCGGGCGTGCGGTGGCGAGCACGGCGACGGTGGCCGATCCGAGCGAGGCGGAGAAGATCGTGGGAATGTGCCTGGCCGAGTTCGGCCGGGTCGACGGCCTGGTCAACAACGCCGGGCTCAACTACGAGGCGCTGCCGTGGGAGGACGAACCGGAATCCATCCGGCGGATCGTCGAGGTCAACCTGCTGGGTGTCATCTTCACCGGAATGGCGGCGATGCGCGTGATGCGCGAGCAGGGCCACGGCTCGATCGTGAACATTTCGTCAGGCGCGTTTCTGGGTCAGCGCAAACTCGGCGCCTACTCGGCCACCAAAGGCGCGGTGGCGTCGCTGAGCTCGTCCTGGGCGCTGGACCTGGAAGGCGACAACATCCGGGTCAACGCCGTCTGCCCGGTCGCGCACACCCGGATGGTGTGGCGGTCGGAGCGGTCCCTGCGGGCCATCCCCGCCGACCGCACCCCCGGCAAGGTCGCGCCGCTCGTGCTGTTCCTGCTCAGCGACGCGGCCGACGGCATCACCGGGCAGATCGTCCGGTGCAACGGCAAGCAGCTGCACCTGGTCGGCCACCCGTACTTCAAGCAGCCGATCCTGGAGAGCGACGCCTGGGACACCGCGTCGGTGAAGCGCGCGTTCGACGGCGTCCTGCAAGCCCACCTGGAACCGTTCGGCCTGGAGAAGCGCATGCCGCCGCGCCTGCGCGCCCTGGTCGAACCGGGCCGCACGGCCTGAGCCGGGAGCGGGGGAGTGCCTTCCGAGCCGGCGCTCCCCGGCCCCCGCGCGAGGGTCCCCTGTTCGCCGCCACTCCAACCCCCTCCACGCCCTCGGTCACACCTGTGGGTGATCGCCGGGCGGGTCGAAGCCGACCGACCGGCCGGAGCCGCGACTACTGGAGCCGGAGGCAGAACAGCCCCGGTCGCGCGAACCGGCCGAACTCGACGTAGGTGTGCGTCGTCCCCGCAACGTCGTCGCATGAACCGCCGGTGAGCAGTTGCGCGAGCACTTCGAACCTCCCGGGCGCGCAGACCGCCCCGTGCAGCCTCTTGTCCCTGATCCACGAACCGGACCTCGGGTCGTGCGTCGTGGTGGTCATCGATCCCACCCCCCCCGGCGTGTCGAGCCCAGGATGCCTGTGCCGCTTCGGCGCGATGCCGTTGTCGGGAAGGCTCACTCGTTCGGCTCAGGAGTCGCCCGGCGGTCGTCACCCGTGATCGACGAGGCCGTGACGGACCCTCTCACCACCCCTTCGGGTGATCGCCTGACAGGTGGGTTGTGCTGCGACGATGCTGGACATGGGCACGCGCGCTCCCCGGGTCACGGACTGGCGGCTGGTGGTGCAGTCGCGGCTGGACCGCGTGCGGGCCGACCTCGCCGCGCTCGGACCGCCGGACCCGCTCGACCCGGAGAGCGGGCAGTGGCGCGCGGTGGCCGAGCAGGAGGCCGCGGTGGTCGAGGACATGATCACGAGGGCCGAGTCGCGGTGGCGGACGGTGGCGTCGTGGTGGTCCGGGTGGCACATCGAGCGGGCCTGGAGGTCGTTGCACGAGGCGGAGATCGCGGTCGTGGCGGCGGGCAACGGGTTCCTCGGGCGGTTACCCGGCCTGAAGGCCCGGGTCGCGGAGAACCTGGACGAGGACGACCCGCGCCGCGTCGCGCTGGAGGAGCTGCGGCCCGGCGAGTTCCCCCTCGCCGTCGAACGGGAGATCGTGGTCGACGCGCTGCGGGCCGCGTTCGACGCCTCCGACTTCGCCCACGCCGGGTCGCGGGCGCTGCGCAACAAGCTGATCGCCACCTCCGTGGTGCTGTTCGTGGTCAACACCGCCCTCGGCGTCGTCGGGCTGCTCAAGCCCGGCCTCATCCCGATGTGCGTGAGCGCCGAGAAGCTGCCGACGGTGTGCCCGTCGGGCAAGGCGGCGTCGGGCGCGGACGTGTGGCTCATCCAGGTGTTCGGCGCGTTCGGCGCGGTCCTCTCGGCCGTCGTGCTGCTCCTGCGCCGCCGGCCCAGCCTCTCGCCGTACGTGATGGTCGGCTACCAGGCCCTGATCAAGGTGCTGCTCGGCGCCGCGCTCGCCGTGGTCGGCATCCTGGCGCTGGGCGCGGGCGTCACGACCGGCCTGATCGGCGTGGCGTCCCAGGCGGCCCTGCTGCTGTGGGCCGTCATCCTCGGGTACGGCCAGCAGGTCGCGACCCGCCTGCTCGACAGCTACACCGACCGGGTGATGGACCAGGCCCGCCCGCTGCCCAAGCACGAGGGCCAGCGGTAGCTCACCGGCGCGAGCGCAGCGCCGAGATGACGTCGGGGTCCCACCGGTGGGTGCGGATCAGCCGGTACCGCTCGGCCGCCACCCACGTGTACGCCTCGGTCTCCGTGCGGTCGCCGACCAGGTCCGCCTGCCGCAGCAGGTCCACCACCGGCCGGTACTCCTCGGCGTACCACCGGCGGGCCACCGTGACGCGGTCCAGGAGCACGCCCTCGTCCTGCATCAGCCGGAACCCCCACGCCTCGACGTGCTCGCCCAGCTCCGCGTAGTCCCACGGGTCCGACAGCACCACCGCCGCCCGCGCCTCACCGCCCAGCGGCACCCGTTCGAGGAACAGCCGCCGGTAGTCCTTCACGATCAGGTCGCCGCGGTGCCGGATGCCGTGCGCCGGGACCCGCGTCACGACCTCCGTCACGTACGCGTCGATCACCTCCAGCCCCAACGCGTGCGCGACCGACACCCGGTGGTGCCCGTCCTGGACGAAGTGCAGGTCACCGACCCGGTACGCCTCGATCGGCGGCACCGGCTCGCCCCGCCGCGCCGCCAGCGCCAGCCGCTGCCACCGCTCCCGCACCCGCGCCGACGTCGGCCGGAACCGGCGGTCGAAGTCCCGGGTCCGGTCCACGCTGCCGACGATCGAGTCCAGCCGCACGGTCTGCAACCCCAGCCGCCGCTCGCCGAGCATCCCCAGCGACTCCACCACCTCGTGGAACGGCAGCATGATGTTCACGTCGTCCGGCTCGCGGCGCAGCCACGCGGCCAGCCGCGACAGCACCTGGCGACGGCGGGCGCGCAGGAAGTCGTTCTCCGCGTCGGCCCGCGGGAAACCCGTGTCACGGGGCACCGCACTCCTCCTCAGGGCGCCGGGACGTCCAACACCTTGTAACCCACCACGTTCACCACCCGGGTCGAGTCGAGCGTCCGGTCCTCCTTGACGGACCCGTGCGGGTGGATGTGCCCGTGCAGCAGGAGCGGGGGCCGCAGCCGCCGCACGGCCTCGTGCAGGCACGCGAACCCGCGGTGCGGCGGGTCCGGCTCGTCACCGCAGCCCAGCGGCGGCGAGTGGGTCAGCAGCACGTCCACCCCGCGCCCGTCGCGCAGCGCGCGCCACCGGGCCGTGCGCAGCACCCGCCGCAGCCGTCGCGCCTGCCCGCGCTCGGTCCACTGGTTCGGCCCGCCGCTGTACCGGATCGACCCGCCGAGCCCGGCGATCCGCAGCCCGGCCACGTCGACCACGCGCTCGTCGGCGTTCACGCCGCCCGCCGGCCCGGGCCAGCGCGTCGGGATGCCCGCCTTCGTCCACAGGCCGCGCACGGTGGCGTACCCGGTCAGGTCCGGGTCGTGGTTGCCCGGCACGAACACGCACGGCCGGTCCAGCGCGGTCGCCAGGTACTCCAGGTAGTCGAACGGCAGGTCGCCGGCCGCCACGACCAGGTCGACGTCGTGCCGGCGCACGCGGTCGGTCCACAACGCCTCGACCACCTCGTCCGCCACCGCCAGCACCCTCGGCACCCGTCGAGCCTAAGCGCTGCCGCCGTCGGCCACACGTCGCCGGTAAAAGGGTGAACAACGCGTTCCTCCGCCTGCCGCACAAGGGAAATCGGGTTAACGTCACAGGGTGCTCGCCGAGCTGTTCCTCGACGCGTCCCGCGCCTGCGAAGTCCACAGCCCGCTCACCCGCACCCTGCTGGTGGCGGCGGCGGACGACCTGGCCCGCGGCGGCGTCACCGCGCGGGTGATGGCGGGCGCCGAGTGCGACCGGCACGGCACCGTGCCGGGCCTGCGGTTCGCGGGCGCGCTGCACCGGCTGGTGCTGGAGGGCCGCGCGCCCGCGCTGGCCGGGCACTACCCGACCGCGGGCGGCGAGCCCGACCTCGACACCCTCTGGGACGACGCGCTGACCGTGCTGCACGAGCACGCCGACGAGCTGCACGCCCTGGTCACCTCCACCGTCGTGCAGACCAACGAGCCGGGCCGCAGCGCGCCCCTGTTCGGCGGCCTGCAGACCGCCACCCACCTGGCCGCCGCCGAAGCGGGCCGGCGGGCCACGTTCCCGATCCGGCTGCTGGAGGTCGGCGCGTCCGGCGGGCTGAACCTGCGTCCGCACCGCATCGCCTACACCGTCGACGGCGAGGTGTTCGGCGACCCGGGCAGCCCGTTCGCCCTCGACCCGCACTGGACCGGCAGGCCGCCCGTCGACCTGACCCACGACCTGCGCCTGGTCCGGCGGGCCGGGTGCGACCTGAACCCGGTCGACGTGTCCACAGAGGACGGGCGGCTGCACCTGTCGTCGTTCGTCTGGGCCGACCAGCTCGACCGCTTCGAGCGGCTCCAGGCCGCCGTGGAACTGGCCAGGCTCGACCCCGTCCCGGTGCGGCGGGCGACCGGCCCGGAGTGGCTGGCCGAGCAGCTCGCCCGCCCGGAACGCGACGTGCTGACCGTCGTGTGGCACTCGGTCGTGTGGCAGTACGTGTCACCGGCCGACCGCGCCATGGGCCGCGCGATCCTCGCCGACGCCGCCTCCCGCGCCACCCCGGTCGCGCCGCTGGCGCTGCTGGTCTACGAGCCCCGGCGCACCCACACCGCGGGCACGTACGAGTTCCGGCTGCTGCTCAAGCTGTGGCCGGCCGGCATCTCGCTGCGCCTGGGGACGGGCGTCGGGCACGGCATCCCGTTCACGTGGGACACCGCGCCCTGGAACTGACGCGACCGGCAGCGGCCGTCAGTGGCTGCCGGTGGCGATCAGCAGCGTCACCGTGGCGAGCCAGCCGAGCAGGAACGTGAGCACCCAGAACCGCAGGTTGGTGAACATTCTGGACATGAGAGGAGATCCCGTCGCAGGAAGGGGAGGGGGTGGCGGGCCTTCAGAGCCATTGGTTGCGACGGAATATTCGGTACAGCGTCAGGCAGACCACCAGGATCACCGCGATCACCATGGGGTAGCCGTAGCGCCAGTGCAGCTCCGGCATGAAGTCGAAGTTCATGCCGTACACGCCGACCACCATGGTCGGCACGGAGATGATCGCCACCCACGCGGCGAGCTTGCGCATGTCCGAGTTCTGCTGGAGCGTGATCTTCGCCAGCACGGCGTTGACCAGCGTGGTCAGCAGCTCGTCGAAGTTGATCACGCGCTCGGACACCTCGGTGAGGTGGTCGTCCACGTCGCGGAAGTAGGAGCGCACCTGCTCGGGGATCAGCGGCGTGTAGCCCTCCGCCAACCGCCGCAGCGGCACGGCCAGCGGCATCACCGCCCGGCGCAGCTCCAGCACCTCGCGCTTCATCAGGTAGATCTGATCGGCGCTGACCCGGCTGCGCGGCTGGAAGACCAGCGCCTCCATCTGGTCGATGTCGTCCTCGATGTGGTCGGTCACGTCGAGGTAGTTGTCGACCACGTGGTCGGCGATCGAGTACAGCACCGCGGCGGGCCCGTGGCGCAGCCGGTCGGGCTCCTCCTCCAGCTCGCGCCGCACCGCCGCCAGCCCCGAGTGGTTGCCGTGCCGGACCGTCACCACGAAGTCGCGGCCCAGGAACACCATGATCTCGCCGCTCTCGACGATCTCGTTGGCGGTGTCCGGCGACGAGTTCTGGATGTACCGGACCGTCTTGAGCACCATGAACAGCATGTTGTCGTAGCGCTCGAGCTTGGGCCGCTGGTGCGCGTGCACGGCGTCCTCGACGGCCAACTCGTGCAGCCCGAACGTGTCCGCGACGCCCTGGATCTGCTCCTCGTCCGGCTCGTGCAGGCCGATCCAGACGAACCCGTCGCCACGCCGGCGCACCTCGTCCACCGCGTCGGTGTGCGACCAGCGGCCGGGCAGGCGCGTGCCGTCGACGTACACGCCGCAGTCCACGACGTACTGCGACAGCGGCACGGGGATGCGCACCGGGGGGCGTTCCTGCGAGCGGCCTCTCAGGCCGCCGAGCGAGGGCAAGCTGGGCACGGGGTCCTCCAGGGGGGAGCGTCGACTCGACGAACGACGACGGCACGTCCCCGACCGGTACCGCTGGGCCTAGCTGTGGAAAGCCGGCTCCCCGATGAGGACGCGCGAGGTACTCGCAGGATGGGGGTCGTTACTCATCGGTAGTCCTCACCTCCTCGGGTCGACTGGCCGCGGCGGTGTAGTCGCTCACAGACCAGTTGCCGAGGGTACTCCCCCGGTGCTCACACTGTCGTCCCGGTCGGAGTGGTCCTCGATCACACCGACTTCACAGGAGATGCCGGCCAACGGAGGCGTGCGGTGCAGTTCGGGCGTTATTACGAGGAGTTCGAGGTCGGCGCGGTCTACAAGCACTGGCCCGGGAAGACGGTCACCGAGTACGACGACCACCTGTTCTGCCTGCTCACCATGAACCACCACCCGCTGCACCTGGACGCGCACTACGCCGCGGAGACCACCGACTTCGGCAAGAACGTGGTCGTCGGCAACTACGTCTACTCCCTGCTGCTGGGCATGTCGGTGCCCGACGTGTCGGGCAAGGCCATCGCCAACCTGGAGGTGGAGTCGCTGCGCCACGTCAAGCCCACCTTCCACGGCGACACCATCTACGGTGAGACCGAGGTGCTCGACAAGACGCCGTCGAAGTCCAAGGACGACCGGGGCGTGGTCCACGTCGAGACGCGCGGGTACAAACAGGATGGAACGGTCGTCTGCGTGTTCCGCCGGAAGGTCATGGTGCCCAAGCGCTCCTACGGCGAGGCGCGCGGCGGCGAGCAGCCGGGCAGGCCCGAACCCAAGGAGTGACGTGACCTCGCTGGATCTGGTGCGGCGACGACTGGCCCAGTTCGCGAAGAGCGAGGCGCACGGCGTCTCGCCGCTGTACGAGCACCTGGCCGCGCACGCCGCCGACGATCCCGAGGTCGCCGGCCTGCTGACCGCCGCCCCGGAGCGGTTCGCGCACGCGACCCTGCTCCTGGCGGCGGCGCACCGGCTCGTGCAGGCCGAGCCGTTCCACGAGCTGTCGAACTACTACCCCTCGCTCGGCGGCACGTACGGCGCGGACGAGAGCACGTGGCGGCTGTTCCGGGAGTTCGTGCTGGAGCGGGCCGACCGGATGCGCGAGCTGATCGCCAACCGGACCGTGCAGACCAACGAGGTGCGCCGCGCCACCCTGGTGTACCCGGCGCTGGCGAGGATCAAGGGGCCGGTCGGGCTGCTGGAGGTCGGCTGCTCGGCGGGCCTGCTGCTGGGCCTGGACCAGTACGGCTACCGCTACCAGACCCAGCAGGCCGGGCAACTCGTCGGCGGGCCCGCCAAGGCGGCGCTCGGGCTGCACTGCGCGCTGGAGCTCGCGCCCGGCGCGGAGCTGCCGAAGATCCCCAAAACGGTGAAGATCGCGGCCAAGGTCGGGCTGGACCGGGCGCCCGCCGACCTGACCGACGAGGACACCTACGCGTGGCTCGAGGCGTGCGTGTGGGCCGACCAGCCGGAGCGGCTGCGGCTGTTCGGCGTGGCCGCGACCGTGCAGCGCAAGTCGCCGCCCGAGTTCGTGGTCGGCGACGCGGTGGCGGACCTGGCCGAGGCCGCCGGCCGGGTGCCCGACGACCTGCCGCTGGTGGTCCTGACCAGCAACGTCCTGCCGTACCTGGCGGGGGAGGAGTTCGTGGGCGCGCTGCGCGGCCTCGGCCGCCCGGTGTGGTGGCTGAGCCACGAGGCCTACGCGGCGGGCCTGGTCCACGTGCTGCCGGAGCGGGCCGACCTGCGGCCCGGACCCGACGACCCGGCGTTCGGCGTGGTCGGCCTGGTCCGGTTCGAGGACGGCGAGGTGCGGTCGGCGCAGGCGCTGGCCAAGACCGCGCCGCACGGCCAGCGGCTGGTGTGGCTCCCCTGATCGGGGGATGACGATCACGGTCGGGGGAGCTGACCCCACGATTCGAGGGTCTCTCGCAACATCCCGGTGAGTGGGAGTGTGGCCAAGATCGCAGCGTCGACCCACCGCGCGTCCACCGCGTCGTCGCCCGGTCGGAGGACGCCGGATCGCACCTGGCAGGCGTAGTCGTGGATCTCGTAGACACCGCGTGGAGCCGGACGGGTGACGCTGCCGATCAACGCCCCGACGGTCACGGAGAGTCCCGTTTCCTCGCGCAGTTCCCGCACAAGTGCGGTCTCGTCGGATTCGCCGGGCTCGACTCGGCCACCCGGGAGCGACCACAGTCCCTCACCTGGAGGATTGCGCCTCCGGACGAGTAGCAGTCGCCCGATCGAGTCGTGGGCGATGCCGCCGACACAGCGGATCCGAGGCTCACGTTCGGCCGTCACGATTACCAAGCGTAGTCACACCGGGTTGGCGGTGCAGCCCGCTGACCCAAGTGCGGTACAAATCTCCCGACGTGTCGCGGAGTGCGGTACAACGGTTTTCACTGGCGCCAAACGGGTGCGGTAGCGAACGGGGTTGATCACCGTGAATCTGAAGAAGATTCTCACCTTCGCCGGGGTCGGCTTGCTGCTGTTCTTCCTCATCGCGGAGCCACAGCAGGCGGCTCAGCTGGTGCAGAACATCCTGGGCACGCTGCGGGAAGCCGCTGAGGCGCTCATCACCTTCGTGAAACAATTGTTCTGAGTCGACCGGCTCCTCCCACCACGGCGAGAGGTCGAAGCATGTTCGCACCACGGGACCCCGACGAGTACCTGCTCCCCACGGAGCGTCGGGTCATCCGGGTCCGCAGGCACTGGAGCAGTCTGCTCTGGGATCTGGTCGAGGCCGGCGCGCTCCTGGCCGGCGCGATGATGATCTCGTACCTGCTGCCCGACAACGCGGGCATCATCCAGAACATCCTCTGGTACGCCTCGCTGTTCGTGCTGCTCAGGCTGGCCTACTTCGTCATGGAGTGGTGGGTGGAGCGGATCGTCGTCACCGACAAGAGGTTCATGATCTCGTCCGGGGTCTTCGAGACCAAGGTCGCGATGATGCCGATCAGCAAGGTCACCGACCTGACCTACGAGCGCTCGGTGCTCGGGCGCATGTTCGGCTTCGGGACGCTGGTGGTCGAGTCGGCGGGGCAGATCCAGGCCCTCAACCGGATCGAGTACCTGCCCAACCCCGAGGAGGTCTACGACGCCATCTCGGAGTTGACCTTCGGCGACAAGAAGGCCCAGGCGGAGCGCTTCTCGATGATCAAGGCGCAGCGGGCGGCGCGCGGCAAGAAGATGGTGCCGTAGTTCAGACTGGGTGGGTGCGCATCGACCTGCACACCCACTCGACCGAGTCCGACGGCACCGACACGCCCGCGGAGTTGGTGGCGGCCGCGGCCGCCACCGGCTTGACCGCGGTCGCGCTCACCGACCACGACACCGCTGCCGGCTGGGCGGAGGCGGCCACTGCGCTGCCACCCGGCTTGAAGCTGGTGCGCGGCGCCGAGCTGTCCTGTGCCTCCGACGACGGCCGGGGCCGGGTCATCACCGTCCACCTGCTCGCCTACCTCTACGACCACACCTCGCCCGCGTTGGTCGAGGAGCAGCTCAGGCTGCGCCTGGAACGACGGCAGCGGCTGCGCCGGATGGCCGAGCGGATGGTGGCCGACGGGTTCCCCATCGACCCGGACGAGCTGATGGCCGCCATGCCGGCCGACGCGCCCGCCGGACGTCCCCACCTCGCCATGGCGTTGATCAGGGCGGGTGTCGTGTCCACCGTGGACGAGGCGTTCGCCCGCTACCTCACCGGCGGCCGCTACTACGTGCCGCGCACCGACACGCCCGTGGCGCGGGCGATCGGCATGATCGCCGAGGCGGGCGGCGTGACGGTCCTCGCGCACCCCTTCGCCACCTCCCGCGGCCCGATCGTGACCGACCAGGTGGTGGCCGACCTGGCGGGTCTCGGCCTGGCGGGCGTCGAGGTCGACCACCCCGATCACGACCCGGAGACCCGGGCCCGCCTGCGCGGCCTGGCGGGGGAGCTGGGCCTGCTGACCACCGGTTCCAGCGACTACCACGGCACGAACAAGACCGTGCGGCTCGGCGCGGAGACGACGTCGCCGGACGTGCTGGACGCCCTGGCCGATCGGGCAACCGGGTGCAAGATCCTCGTCGGGTGAAGCAGCGAGGGCGCGGACGACCGACCTCCGGGCGACCTCGCCGCCGTCTTCGGAGCAGCGGCCATCAACACTGTCGGACCCTCTCGGTAGCTTGAACCCGTGCAGGAGCAGCTTGGGTTCGACTTCGGCGCGATGCCGAAGAAGCTGGTGCGGGTGACGCCGGCGAAGCTCGCCACGTGGGCCGACTGCCCGCGTCGCTTTCGCATGGCCTACCTCGACCGGCCGTCGCCGCCGCGCGGTGGGGCGTGGGCGCACAACACGCTGGGCGCGGTCGTGCACAACGCGCTGAAGGCGTTGTTCGACCTGCCCGCCGAGCGCCGCACCCCCGAGCAGGCGGTGGCGCTGCTGCACCGGCAGTGGAAGAACGACGGGTTCCGCGACGCCGAGCAGGCCGCCGTGTACCGGGACCGGGCGGTCGGGTGGGTGCGCGACTACGTCGAAGGGCTGGACACGACGATCGAGCCGGTCGGCATCGAGCGCTGGGTGTCCACGCCCACGTCCAAGATCGTCGCCGAGGGCCGGGTCGACCGGATCGACCTGCGCGACGGCGAGCTGGTGATCGTCGACTACAAGACCGGGCGGCACGCGCTGACCGTGGACGACGCGCGGGGCTCGCAGGCGCTGGCGCTGTACGCGCTGGCGGCACGGCGGACGCTGCGCAAGCCGTGCCACCGGGTGGAGCTGCACCACCTGCCGACGCGCACGGTGGCGGTGTGGGAGCACACCGAGGAGAGCCTGGGGCGGCACGTGACGCGGGCCGAGGAGGCGGCGGACGAGCTGAGGCTGGCCACCGACACGTTGGAAGCGGGTGGCGACCCGGAGATCCTGTTCCCACCGCGCACCGGCAACCAGTGCACGTGGTGCGACTTCCGCCGGTCCTGCCCCGAAGGCCAACGGGCTGCGCCGACGCTCGACCCGTGGGCGTTGCTCGCGCCGTAGAGTTGACCGCGTGACGATGGTGGACAGCAGACCCGAACCACGCCTGGCCAGGCTGTGGCGCGGCGTCAGCGGCGCACTCGCCGTCGGCTTGGTGCTGCTGGCGCTGGCGATGATCGGCGTGCAGTTCTACGCGGGCGCGCGCGACCTGCCCGGACCGGGGCCGGCCGTGGTGGCCGGGCACGGGGTGGCGGCCGTGATCGCGGTGGTGGCGCAGGTCGTGGCCGACCGCCGGCGTGGCTGGGCGGTGGCGTTGTGCGGCCTGGTGGTCGTGCTGCTGGTGGTGGCGACCCTGTGGTTCTTCTGGTGGGCCTGAGCCGACCATGCCGCGGGGGGCGGGCGGGGGGGGCCGCCCCGCCCCCCCCCCCCCCCAGCGGTAGATAGCGAGGGGGTGGGGCCCCGCCCGCACACCACCCCCGAAGACCAGGTACGCGG
>JBFBCZ010000015.1:101244-217247 GCA_040689555.1 Actinosynnema sp. NPDC051121
TGGTGTGGGGTGGGGGGGGGGTGGGGGGGGGCGGGGGCTTTGGTGTTTGGTGGGGCGTCCCCCCCCCCCCGCCCCCCCCGCCGCCCCCCCCCCCCCCCCCCCCCCCCCGCCCCCGATCACACCTTGCTGATGATCCAGTGCTGGTCCTGCCGCACGGACTCACACGTCCTGAGGACGAGTTCCGCGTAGGTGCCGTTGTGCGTGACGCACTGGTTGGTCCCGTCCAGCCTCATCAGCCAGGAGTAGTAGCCGTCGTCGGACTCGCCCTTCCACTTCTGGTTGCCGGAGCCGTCGCAGTCCCGGCCCGCCAGCTTGCCGTCGATCGAGGTCAAGCACCACCCGTACTGCACGTTCTCGATCGTGTTGTCGCCGTTGATGAACCACTTCTGGTTGTCACCGTCGTGCGACGGGTGGGCGACGACGGGGTACATCGGGTCCCAGTCCCAGTTGCTCTGGTCCCAGACGTCGTTCGGCACGGCGACGCTCTCGAACTTCCACTGGTCCCGCTGCGTGTCGGGCTCGGCGTTGGAGGTCGGAGTGACGAGCAGCGCCGAGGCGACCGCGACGACAGCGGTGAGGATTCGTGCGAACTTCATTCGTTTCCCTTCCGGGGACGGTGTGCGAGTGCACCGCCAAGTAGAAGGGCGGGAACGGGCCGACGAATGGTCGAAAACACCTACGGTGGGACAAACGACCCGGTCCGGTCGAAGCGGACGCCCCTTCGGTCACGGACGCGTACGTGGACGACACCCCACCGGGCGCGGCACCGTGCCCCGTGGGGTGATCCCGACGGAGGCGAATCAGGAGAGCCAGGCGCGCCAGGTCGGCAGGAGCGTGGCCAGCAGGGCGTCCGGGGCCTCGGTGTTCGGGTTGTGCATGACGCCGGACAGCACCGCGAAGTCGGCGTCGAGGCGTTCGGCCATGTCCCGTTGGCTCGCGGCCGACCAGGCGTCGTCCAGGTCGCCGCACACCACCAGGCACGGGATGCCCGACGACCGCATCACCCGGGCCAGCTTGGCCACCAGGTCGGGCTCGCTGCGCAGCGCCTCGCCCATGCCCAGCAGCCCGACGGGTGACGAGCGGACGAACCGCTCCCGGTAGAAGTCCTTCAGCTCCTGCGGCACCGCCCGCCAGTTCGGGTTGAGCGCCTGACGGGTCTCGTTGACCTGCTGCGACGCCTCCAGGCCCTGTTCGCGGAGCACGACCTCGCCGTAGTCCAGGGCGGTGCGGCGCTCGCCCGGGGGCAGCTCGGACGGGCCGGACGACATCAGCGTCAACCCCGCCACGGGCGCGCCGGCCAGCACCGCGCCGCGTGCCACCAGGCCGCCGAACGAGTGGCCGAGCAGCAGCACCCGCCTGCCCTCGGCGGCGAGCTTCGCGACCAGTTCGGCCACCACCGCGCCCAGCGCCTCGGGCCGGTAGTCGGCTTCGAGGAGCGGGCCGGGCGACTCGTACTGGCCGGGCAGGTCGATCGCGACGGCCTCGACGCCCGCGTCGGCGATCGGGTCGAGCAGCGGCGCGAAGTCCTCCTTCGACCCGGTGTAGCCGGGCACGAGCAGCGCGGTGGCGCCGAGGTCTTGGCCGGTGGCGAGGGCGTGCAGGGCCGCGATCGGGCCGTGCCTGCCGGGCAGGTCCACGCGTTGCGCCCGGTGCGGGCTGAACTGCGAGTGCACGTCTGGCAGTCTGCCGCACCGGCCGCGCGGGCGCGTGACGCGTTACCGCAGTGCGACGAGCGTGCCGCCGCGCTGCTCCAGCACGACGGGTCCTTCGGTGGCCATCTCGACCGGGCCGGTGTGGTCGCCGCGGTTGACCGGGAGCGACGCGACCTCCTCGCCGGTGACCTGGTCGAGGACCTTCAACCCGCCCTTGACCGGCAGCAGCAGCCGGCCGGCGAGCGTGGTGCCCGCGCCGAGGGTGTTGTTCGCGGTCCACAGCGGGTTCAGGTCCGCCAGGGACAGGGCGACGGTCTTCGAGCCGGTGAACCAGTAGGTGTTGGCCGTGCTGGTGAACGTCGACGCCACCCGTCCGGGCGGGTCGCCCGCGAGCTCGTCGGCGGAGACGTCGACCGGGTAGGTGCCGACCGACGCGCCAGTCTCGGAGTCGAAGACCACGAGCCGGCCCGGCACGGCCAGCGCGACCCGGTTCGCCGTCACCGCGATCACGCGCGCGCCCGTCTCGCCGGTCAACGTGCTGCTGATGACCTGCGGCTCGTCGGACTTCTCCGGGTTGGGCTTGAGGATCGTGAGGCGGTCGGACGGGTCCTGCGCGGGGCAGCGCTCGATCAGCGCGACCTTGCCGCCGGTGACCGCGAACGAGTGGTAGGTGCAGCCGGTGCGGGGCTGCTTGTTCGGGTTCACGATGGCGCGCAGGGTGCCGTACTCCAGCGAGCGGACCAGGTCGTCGCGCCGGTAGACCTCGACGTAGGTGCCGCCGGTGGTGAGGACGTGCGAGCCCTCGTTCAGCAGGCGGGTGCCGAGCTCGGCGTCGCCGTTGCGCTGCGGGCCGCGCTTGCCGGAGGCCGTTTCGAGGGTGGTGACCTCGGAGCAGTTGGTGTCCTTGCGGTACACGGTGAACACGCGGCCCCAGGCCGTGGTGACGGTACACAGCTCCCGGTCGCGGGCGTAGCGCCAGCGGACGTCGCCGGTCAACGCGTCCCGGCCGACGACCTCGCCACCGTCACCGGTGACGACGACCGAGTCGAGGTTCACCGGAACGGGGGTCGCCCCACTGGGGGCACGCCAGATCTCGGACAGCGTGTGCGGCATGGCGGTGACGGGCTGCAGCGGCGTGATCTCCGACGGACCCGTTTGGCTGACCGTGTTGCGGGCGTCACTGGTCAGCCACAGGACCAGGCTCGCCACCAGCACCGCGACCACGACCAGCGTCAGGCCGATGAAGTCGCCCCTGGTGCGCCACGACCTGGACGGCACCGGCTCGGCCGTGTCGTCGTAGTGCGGCTCGACCCGCGGTTCGCCGGACTCGGCCAGGACGTCTTCCTCGTCCACCGCGACCTGCCCGTTCGACTCCGCCTGCTCCGGCTGGCCCACTGCCCGGCTCCCGATGGTCGGTGATCTATCGCGTTCGGTCTGGCGACATGCTGCCACCACCGGGAAGAGGTCGGTGTGAGGCGGCGGCACCTCCTGAACCCGGCGGGCTCAGGCTACTCGTGGCGCTACGGGATTCCGACGGCCCAACCCCTCGCCCGAACCCCTCCGGCGCCGGCGGTCCCGACCCTCCGGCCGTGCCGCCCAGTGTCCCGGCCTTGTGGCACCTGCCCAGCGCCCGGGCCTTGTGGCACCTGCCTGGCGCTCAAGCCTTGGCCCCTGCCTGCCCAGGCCCCGAGTTCCCGCTCGCCGGCCCGCTCCTGCTCGCCGGCCCGCTCCCGCTCGCCGGGCCTGTCCCTGGGGCCGGGTCGAGTCCTGGTCCGTTCGGGTCGGTCCGCGTTGCCGGTCGGTCGTGGCGGGCCGTTCCCGGTGGTGCGGGGTGTGGCCGGTGGTGTCGGGTGGTGCGGTAGGGCGGGCGGGTCGGGGGTGCCGGGGTGGTTCGGGGGGCTGCTCGTTTTAACCGAGGTGCGGTAACGGTGTTTCCGTACATTTTCGGGCCATGATCACCCGATCGTGTTGCTGGTCGGGCCGGGCAGCGCTCGTGTCCGCGCTGCCCACCACGATTGTTCCCTATTCGGCCGGGGCCGACTCGGCGGACTCGCCCGCGCCCGTGCGGCGACGCCTGCGGCGGCGGGGGCGGTCCGCGTCACCGGCAGGGGTGGACGACTCGGCCGGCGCACCCGCGGTGACGTCGGCGGACGCCTCGGACGTGGCGCCTTGGTCCGACGAGGTCGAGGCCGACGAGACGCCACCGCGGCTGCGACGGCGTTTGCGCGGGCGGGTGCCGCCTTCGTCCCCGGACCCGGAGCCCGAGCCCGAAGCCGTACCGGGGCTGCCGCCGTTGCCCGCACCGGACTCGGCGGGCTGGGCCGCCTCACCCGCACGACCACCACGACGCCGCTTGCGCGTCTTCTTCTCGCCCTTCAGGTTCTCCTCCGGCTCGGCGTCCAGGCCGGCACGCGTGCGCAGCCCCAACGGCAGCCGACCGGTCGAACCAGCCGGGATGTCCAGATCCGAGAACAGGTGGTCGGACGTCGAGTACGTCTCCACCGGCTCCGGCTTGCCCAGGTTGAGCGCGTCGCTGATCATCTTCCACCGGGGCATCTCGTCCCAGTCGACCAGCGTCACCGCGACACCCGTGCGCCCGGCCCGACCCGTGCGGCCGATGCGGTGCACATAGGTCTTCTCGTCCTCGGGGCACTGGTAGTTGATCACGTGCGTGACGCCCTCGACGTCGATGCCGCGCGCGGCCACGTCGGTCGCCACCAGCACGTCGATCTTGCCGGAGCGGAACGCCCGCAGCGCCTGCTCGCGCGCGCCCTGCCCCAGGTCGCCGTGCACGGCCGCCGCGGCGAAACCGCGCTCGACCAGCTCGTCGGCCACCTTCTGGGCGGTGCGCTTGGTCCGGGTGAACACCATCGACAGGCCGCGCTCGCGGGCCTGCAACGCGCGTGCCAGCAGCTCGGACTTGTCCAGCGCGTGCGCCCGGTAGACGAACTGCTCGGTGCGCTCGTGGATCGCGCCCGCGTCGTTCTCCTCGGCCCGCACGTGCGTGGGCTGGTTGAGGAACGTCCGCGCCAGCGTGATGATCGGCCCGGGCATGGTCGCCGAGAACAGCATGGTCTGCCGCTCGTCGGGCACCATGCGCAGGATCCGCTCGATGTCGGGCAGGAAGCCCAGGTCGAGCATCTCGTCGGCCTCGTCCAGCACCAGCCCGCGCACCTTGCCGAGCACCAGGTGGCGCTGCTCGGCCAGGTCGAGCAGCCGGCCCGGCGTGCCGACGACCACGTCGACGCCCTTGCGCAGCGCCGCGATCTGCGGCTCGTACGGCCGGCCGCCGTAGATGGCCAGCACGCGCACGTTGAGGTGCTTCGCGGCGTCGGTCAGGTCGTGGGTGACCTGGAGGCACAGCTCGCGCGTCGGCACGACGACCAGCGCCTGCGGCGTGCCGTCACCGGGCGTGACGATCCGCTGGAGCAGCGGGATGCCGAAGCCCAGCGTCTTGCCGGTGCCGGTGCGCGCCTGGCCGATGACGTCGTCGCCCGCCAGCGCGAGCGGGAGCGTCAGCTCCTGGATGGCAAACGTGCGGTGGATGCCCGCCTCGGCCAGGGAGCGCACGATCTCCTCGCGCACGCCCAACTCGCCGAACGTGGGCGAATCGGGTTTGACGGGGGCGTCGGCCACCAGCGGGTGCGAGGGGTCGTCTGCGGGGACACCGGCCTCGCTGTGCTCCAGTGCCACCGGGTCGACATGGGTCTCTTCGTTCGTCGCGGTCAGGGTGATCGCCTCTCTCGTACCAGCGCGCCACGGCCTGTACGGGCCGCTCGACCGCGTCACCGCCACTCGGGCCACCGCAAGGGGCCGGGCGGGTCGCGGGAGGGCCAGCGAGGTGTGTGCGCGCACCCTCTCCTGGCGGCACGGTGCCGCCGCAGTTCAGCCTTCGGCACCGCTGCGAGCCCCCATTGGGCCGCGCCGCGCCGGGCGTCGTCTGTCGAGTCTACCCGCCGACTAGGCCGATCGGGCTGGTTCGCGCTCTTGAGTGCGGTTTCGCGTGCGTGGGGTGTAGTCAACGACACCCGACTAGGCTCCGTGCCATGAGCGACCCGGGAGTGGATGCGGCGGTGGGCCAGGTTGCGGTGGGTGACGGGGACCAGGTGGCCGAGGGCGTGGTGGACCTCCTCGGCGCCCTCGCGTACGGCGAGCTGTCGGCGTTCGACCGGCTCGCCGAGGACGCCCGGCACGCGCCCACGCTGAGCGGGCGGGCGGCGTTGTCGCAGATGGCGGCGGCCGAGATCGGCCACTACGGGCTGCTGGAGCGGTACCTGGGCGAGCGCGGCCACTCGCTGGAGGAGGCCATGCGGCCGTTCGCCGCGGGCTTCGACGCCTTCCACGCCTCCACCGCGCCCCGCTCGTGGCTGGAGTCGCTGGTCAAGGCCTACGTCGGCGACGCCCTGGCGGCCGACTTCTACCGCGAGGTCGCGGAGTGGCTGGACGAGCCGACCAAGGAGCTGGTGCTCGCGGTGCTGGCCGACACGGGCCACTCGGCGTTCGCCGAGCGCGAAGTCCGGGCCGCGTGCGACGACGACCCGAAGCTGCGCGACCGGCTCACGCTGTGGGGCCGCCGGCTGCTCGGCGAGGCATTGACGCAGGCCCAGTACGTGGTGGCGGAGCGGGACGGGCTCGCGGAGCTGATCGTGCGCGGCTCCGGCGACCTGGCGGGCATCGCGGCGCTGTTCCGGCGGCTCCAGCAGAGCCACACGCGGCGCATGTCGGCGCTCGGGCTCGGCTAGGGTTGGTGTTCGAAAGCCATCAACGCCGCACGGAGGTCAGCGTGGAGGTCAGGGTCGGGATCGCGGACAGCCCGCGGGAGCTCGTGGTGTCCAGCGGGCTCACCCCCGAGGAGGTCGAGGCGCAGGTCCAGGACGCGCTGAAGGCCGGCACCGGGCAGCTCGTGCTGGTCGACCAGAAGGGCGCCCGCTACCTGGTGCCTGCGGCGCGCATCGCGTACGTGGAGATCGGCCCGAGCGACTCGCGCCGGGTCGGGTTCATCTCCGGCGACTGAACGTCGCGCCCGCGCGGCGCGAGAAGCCGAGCGAACTTCGGGTCCGGGTGACCGGACACGAGAAGGGGCACCCGATCGGGTGCCCCTTCCGCGTTCCTCGCCCCTGGTCAGCCCACCGCGAACGGCGGCGTGGAGGTGCCCGCGACGCGGTAGCGCCGCCAGGGGTCGGGGTCGGTCAGCGACCCGGTCGCCGAGCCGACGGGCGTGCGCAGCAGCGCGGTCCGCGCACCGCCCTCCACCAGCTCGGTGACCTGGTCGTTCGCGCCGACCCGGCCGTACCAGTGGTAGCGGCCGTCGATGGGCTGGAAGTAGCCGCGCAGCTCCACGCTGACCGGCACCTCCCGCTCCTCGAACACCAGCACGGCCGCGCCGGTGTAGCCCTCTTCGTCGTGCTCGTGCTCCTCGGACATCACGCCTCCTCGACGTCGACGACCCGCAGCCGGGGTCCTTCGTGCAGGTCGGCAGCGCGGCGGTCGGTGCTCAGCGGCGCGTCGGGGTCGAGTTCGACGCCGGCGGCGCGCAGCAGGCCGTCGATGGCGTGCCAGATGATCGTGGTCAGGTAGTCGCTCAGGCTCGACCGCGTCATGGACTGCCGGTCCAGCCACCAGTCGCCCGCGTTCTGGACCATGCCGACGAGCGCGTGCGCCCACGGCTCGGCGCCGCCGGAGTCCATGTCGAACGCGCGCAGGTAGTCGCCGAGCAGCCGGGCCAGGGCCGCCGCGATCAGCTCCTTGTCCTCGTTGACCACGTCCTGCTCGACCGGGCGGTCGGTGAACGACTTGCGCACCACGAACCGGTACAGGTTGGGGTGCTCCTCGATCACGGACAGGTACGCGTCGACGATGCCCTTGATGCGGGGGCGGATCGGGCCGTCCTGCTCGATCGCGGGCCCCATCTTGTCCATCAGCATCTCGGTGCCGCGCCTGCCGACGGCCAGGTACAGGTCGGACTTGTCGGCGAAGTGCCGGTACAGCACCGGCTTGCTGACGCCCGCCTCGGCGGCGATCTCGTCCATGCCCACGTCCGGGCCGTGCTTGGCGACCGCGCGGATGGTCGCCTCCACGAATTCGGCGCGCCGCGCCTCGCGGTGCCCCTTCCACCGTTCCCGGCGGGCGTCCGTTCCGCCCTTGACAGTTCGAGCCATGTGACGCACGCTACCAGAAGTAACCGTTACCTCAAGTAACAGATATCTCCCCGGGGAGGGACCACCGATGACGAAGGCCTTGAAGGTCGCGGATCGCGAGAAGACCGCCGAACGTCTGCTCAACTCCTCGGCCGACAAGTTCTACGACCCCGAGGTCGACATCGACTGGTCCGCGCCCCTGGTCGACGGCCTGCGGTACACGCCGGAGCACCGCTGCTCCCTGTACGGCACCGAGCTGTGGGACCGGATGAGCCCCGACCAGCGCATCGACCTGTCCCGGCACGAGGTGGCGAGCGTGGCCAGCGTCGGGCTGTGGTTCGAGATCCTGCTGATGCAGATGCTGCTCAAGGAGGTCTACCGCTCGGACCCGACGACCAAGCACGCGCAGTACGCGCTGACCGAGGTCGCCGACGAGTGCCGGCACTCCACCATGTTCGCCCGGATGGTCGAGCGGATCGGGTGCCCGCCGTACGGGCCCCGCCAGTACACCTACCAGTTGGGCAAGCTGCTGCCGGTGATCGGCTACGGGCCCGCGCTGTACGGGTCGATCCTGGTCGCGGAGGAGATCCTGGACCGGTTGCAGCGCGAGACGATGGCCGACGAGTCCGTGCAGCCGCTGGTGCGCATGGTCAACCGGATCCACGTGCTCGAAGAGGCGCGGCACGTCCGGTTCGCGCGTGAAGAGGTCGTGCGCGGGATGGAGAAGCTGACCAGGAAGGAGCTGCCCTACCAGCGGTGGCTGATCGCGACCACGTCCATGTTCATCACCCGGTCGCTGATCAACCCGGACGTGTACGCGGCCGTGGGGCTGGACAAGGAGCAGGCGCACAGGGCGGCCCTGGGCAACCCGCACTGGCAGGAGAGCATCCGCTGGTCCGGCGAGCGGATCATGAAGTTCCTGGACGAGGTCGGCCTGGTCGGCAAGCCCGGCATGCGGGCGTGGCGCCGGTCGTTCCTGCTCGGATGAGCGCCCGGACGATCGCGCCCCGGGAGGCGGACCGGCGGTTCGTCACCTCCGACGGCACGGCGCTGCACGTCGTGGACACCGGGCCGCGCGACGCCGACGTGACCACGGTGCTGCTGCACGGCTGGACGCTGGACCACACGTCGTGGGATGAGGTGGCGGCCGGGCTGCCGGGGCGGGTGCTGCGGTACGACCACCGGGGTCACGGCGGCTCGGCGCCCGCGCCGGCGGGGACGGCCACGATCGCGCGGTGCGCGGACGACCTGGCCGAGCTGCTCGCGGCCCGCGTGCCGACCGGGCGGCTGGTGCTGGTCGGGCACTCGATGGGCGGCATGACGATCATGGCGTTGGCCGAGCAGCACCCCTCGCTGCTCGACCGCGTCGCCGGTGTCGTCCTGGTCGCCACGTCCTCGGGCGAGCTGGCCGGGTCGACGCTGGGGCTGCCGGAGCCGTTGGGCAGGGCGTTCGTGGCGGGGGAGAAGGCGGCGAACCGGCGGATCGCCCGGTTGCGCCGCGCCGAGCTGCTCAAGCGCACCGGGGTCGCCCGGCCGGGGCTGCGGTGGCTGCTGTTCGGCAAGCGGCCGTCGTGGCGGCACGTCGCCATGACGGCCGCGATGGTCGGCCGGTGCCACCCGGTGAGCATGGTCGGGTTCCGGGACTCGCTGGACTCCCACGACCGGCGCGCGGCGCTGGCCGGGCTGGCGGGGATCCCGGCGGTCGTGCTGGCGGGGGCGGAGGACCGGCTGACGCCGCTGCGGCACGCGCGCGTGCTGGCCGACGAGCTGCCGCACGCCGAGCTGGTGATCTACCTGGGTGCCGGCCACATGCTGCCCCTGGAGAGGGCGCGGGACGTCACGGCACACGTGAAGGCGCTGCTGTGACCGGACGGTGAGGGCCGCGGTCAAAGCACGCGGTCAGGGCCGCCGTCAGGCACGCGGTGAGGGCCGCCGTCAGGCATGCGGTGAGGGCCGCGGTCAGGTACGCGGTCAGGTACGCGGTCAGGCATGCGGTCAGGCATGCGGTGAGGGCCGCCGTCAGGCACGCGGTGAGGGCCGCCGTCAGGTACGCGGTCAGGCACGCGGTCGAGCAGGGGTCCCCCCGCCAAGGGGAACCCTTGATTCGATCCTGCCGGCAACCACCGACAACCTCCGCCCGACCACGACGGGCCTGTGGACAACCCCGGCCCCTGTGGACAACTCGGCGCGGCGGTGATCGCCGGTGAGGGCCGCCGTCGGGGGCGGCCCTCACCGCGCGGCTCAGTGCTGGAGCGGGAAGCCGCCGCCGATGCCCCGCCAGGCGAGGTTCGAGATCAGGGCGACCGCGTCCTCCTTGGCCAGCTTCCGGTCGTCCGCCAGCCACGAACGTGCCGTGACCTGCGACAACCCCACCAGGCCCACGGCCAGCAGCCGGGCGCGGTGCTCGTCGAGGCCTGCGTCGGCGGTGATGGTGTCGGTGATGGCCTCCACGCTGTCGGTCGTCGCGCGCTCCACGGCACGCGCCACCGCGGGCTCGCCGCGCAGGTCCGACTCGAACACCATCCGGAACGCCTGGCCCTCGCCGTCCACGAAGTCGTAGAACGCGGCGACCGCGGCCTTCACCCGCTGCTTGTTGTCCGTCGTGGACGCCAGCGCGCCGCGCACGCGGTTCACCAGCTCGTCCACGTGGGACTCCAGCAACGCCATGTACAGCTCGAGCTTGCCGGGGAAGTGCTGGTAGAGGACCGGTTTGCTGACTCCCGCGCGCTCGGCGATCTCGTCCATCGCGGCGGCGTGGTAGCCGTTGGTCACGAACACGTCCTGCGCCGCGGCCAGCAACTGGGCACGCCGAGCGGTGCGTGGGAGCCGAACACCCCGCCCCGCCGCGCCGCCGTGGTGCCCGACCGCAGTCTGGGCCGTCTCCGTCATGGTGCCTCCAGCCGACCAATCACTTCCCGGAACCGGGAAAGGGGTTGCCCTTCCGGCTCGCCGGCAACCTTACTCGCTGGTAGCAGCGTTCCGGGAAAGCTTCTCGTTTCGTAGGACGCCAGGCCAGGCATCCTGGGGTGGTGACCGAGACGCTGGAGGCCCGCAGGACCGCCATCACCCACGTGCCCCTGTCCACCGCGCCGCTACCTCCGCTGGACACAACGATCCAGCCGTGGCCTGGTGACTACGTCGAGGTCGGCGGACACCGCGTGCACGTCCGCCGCACCCCCGGGCCGGCCGACACCAAGGCCGTCTACGTGCACGGACTGGGCGGCTCGTCGACCAACTGGACCGACCTGGCCGCCCAGCTGCGCGAGCGCGTCGAGGGCCACGCGCTGGACCTGCCGGGATTCGGCCGCTCCGAGCCCATCGACGGCTACGACTTCCGGATGGCCACCCACGCGCGGGTCGTCACCGAGTACGTCGAGTCGCTCGGCTCCGGTCCGGTGCACCTGTTCGGCAACTCCATGGGCGGCGCGATCACGTTGATGGTCGCCTCCGCCCGGCCCGACCTGGTGCGCACCCTCACGCTGGTCTCGCCGGCCGTGCCGGACCTGCGGCTGAGCCTGCGCCGGGTGTCGGACCGGCGGCTGCCGCTGGCGTTCCTGCCGGTCGTCGGGCCGCGGGTGCGGGAGCAGTTGGCGCTGGTGACGGCACGGGAGCGCACCCACCAGATGCTGCGGCTGTGCTTCGCCGACCCGGCCTCGGTGCCCGCGAACCGGATCGAGCAGAGCGAGCAGGAGTACACCGAGCGGTCCGCGCAGGCGTGGGCGGGCAACGCGCTCAGCGCCAGCACCATCGACCTGATCCGGTCCTGGCTGGTGCCGAGGTCGAAGTCGATGTGGCTGCTGCCGCCGAAGATCGCCGCGCCGACGCTGGTCGTGTGGGGCACGGAGGACCGGCTGGTCAGCGTGCGCAAGGCGCCGCGGGTGGCGCGGCTGATCCCGCGCGGGCGGCTGCTCGTGCTGCCGCGCACCGGGCACGTGGCGCAGATGGAGCGGCCGGTGACCGTGGCCCGTGCCGCGGTGGGCATGTGGGAGGCGGTCGAGCGGCACGACTGGTGACGCACAGGTCACCTGGAATCCGCCATCCGGGTGGGGTTGTGGCACCCTGGTTGCCGTGAACCGGACGTCGCAGGGCGCGCGTGACACGGCGCCGTCCGCTGATGACCGGCAGCCGCTGTCCGAGGACCGGTACCGCCGCGGCGCCCGTCGCACCGGCGCGGAGCCGCTGGCCGCGTCCTGGCAGCCCGCCGGCCGCAAGCGGGGCAAGCGCCGCCGCGGCGTGAAGGGGCTGATCGCGGGCTACGGCTGGCGGATCTACGCCATCCCCGTGCTGCTGGTGCTCACGGCCCTGGTCGTGCTGGACACCGCCGCGCCGTCGACGCTGGCCGGCGGGGGGAGCACCACCGCCGACCCGGGCACCGGGGCGGCCGCGCCGACGACCACCGGCCCGCCCGAGGCGACCGAGAAGCCGCCGACCGCCATCGACCTGAAGAACTTCCCGACCGCGCAGCTGCCGGAGGGGCCGAAGTTCTCCGAGCAGGGCGCGGGCACGTTCGCCGTGGTGCCGGGCACCACCCAGCAGGCGGGCACCGGCGGGAAGGTCTACCGGTACCAGATCGCCATCGAGGACGGCGTCGAGCCGGCGGACTACAACGGGGACCGCGAGGCGTTCGCCCGCACGATCGACGGCATCCTGGCCGACCCGCGCAGCTGGGTCGGCACCGGCCAGGTCTCCATGCAGCGGGTGGACAGCGAGCCGGTCGACTTCACCGTGAGCTTGACCACCACCAGCACCACGCACGCCATGTGCGGGTTCCAGATCCAGTTCGAGTCGTCGTGCTGGCACACCCTGTCCGAGCGGGTCGTCATCAACACCGCCCGGTGGGTGCGCGGCGCCAAGGTCTACGGCAACGACCTGGCCGCGTACCGGACCTACGCGATCAACCACGAGGTCGGCCACGTGCTGAAGAACCCGCACGAGGGCTGCAAGGAGAACGGCAAGGCCGCGCCGGTGATGATGCAGCAGTCGTTCGGGGTGGCCAACGACTACGTCGCCCAGCTCAACTCGGTCGACTCCTCCAACCGGTACGCGGTGGAGGCCAACGGCCTGGTCTGCACGCCCAACCCGTTCCCGGTCGCGCCGCAGTAGCCCGCGTCCCGCGCCTTGGGACGACTTCCCATCCGGGAAGACGGACGGGCAGGCTGGTGTTGTCCGTCGGTAGAGGACATGTTTCGTCGAGGAGGACTCAGATGGCGCTTCCGCCGCTCGTGGAGCCCGCAGCGGAGCTGACCAAGGAAGAAGTAGCGCGCTACAGCCGCCACCTGATCATCCCGGACGTCGGGGTCGACGGGCAGAAGCGGCTGAAGAACGCGAAGGTCCTGGTCGTCGGCGCGGGCGGCCTGGGCAGTCCGGCCCTGCTCTACCTCGCGGCGGCGGGCGTCGGCACGCTGGGCGTGATCGACTTCGACGTCGTCGACGAGTCGAACCTCCAGCGCCAGGTCATCCACGGCCAGTCCGACATCGGCAGGCCGAAGGCGGAGTCGGCGCGCGACTCGGTGGCCGAGATCAACCCGTTCGTGAAGGTGGTGCTGCACCAGACCCACCTGAACTCGGAGAACGCGCTCGACATCTTCCGCGACTACGACCTGATCCTGGACGGCACGGACAACTTCGCCACCCGGTACCTGGTCAACGACGCGGCCGTGCTGCTGGGCAAGCCGTACGTGTGGGGCTCGATCTTCCGGTTCGAGGGCCAGGTCAGCGTGTTCTGGGAGGACGCGCCGAACGGCCAGGGCCTGAACTACCGCGACCTCTACCCCGAGCCGCCGCCGCCCGGCATGGTGCCGTCGTGCGCGGAGGGTGGCGTGCTGGGCGTGCTGTGCGCGTCGATCGGCTCGATCATGGTGACCGAGGCGATCAAGCTGCTGACCGGCATCGGCGACCCGCTGCTCGGCCGGCTCATGGTCTACGACGCCCTGGAGATGTCCTACCGGACCATCAAGATCCGCAAGGACCCGGAGAGCCCGAAGATCACCGAGCTGATCGACTACGAGGCGTTCTGCGGCGTGGTGTCCGACGACGCCCAGCAGGCCGCGGCGGGCAACACGATCACGCCGCTGGAGCTGAAGCAGAAGCAGGACAGCGGCGAGGACTTCCTGCTGGTGGACGTCCGCGAGCCGCACGAGTACGAGATCGTGCGGATCCCGGGCTCGGTGCTGATCCCGAAGGACCGCATCCTGTCCGGCGAGGCGTTCGCCGAGCTGCCGCAGGACAAGCAGGTCGTGCTGCACTGCAAGTCGGGTGCGCGCTCGGCCGAGGCGCTGGCCGTGCTGCACCAGGCCGGGTTCAAGGACGCCGTGCACGTGGGCGGCGGCGTGCTCGCGTGGGCCCGCGAGGTCGACCCCTCGCTGCCGACCTACTGACCGGCGCTGCCTGATCGATGCTCGCGCAGGGGTCCCCGCCCAGGGGACCCCTGCTTTTATTTTGGCAGGTGGGACCGACAATTCCGGCCCGTGAGCCCGTGAGCCCGTGAGCCCGTGAGCCCGTGGGTTCCGGGAGCGGCCGGCGCCACCGCGGGACCGGGCAGCTCGAGGCGGCGCAGCAGGACCCGGTCGGCCTCGTCCAGGACGAGCGCGCGAACCGAGTGGCGCAGGCTCACCGACGGCACCCGGCCGACCCGACCGGGTGAACTTGACCCCACGCGGACACCCGAGAGCCGACAGCCCTGTCAGGCGACCGCGTGTCCTCCGTCACGTCCAGCGGATACCTGTTGAGACCGCAATAATGCGGTTAGGCCGAATGCGTGGACACCACGTGTTCGAACCGCCGAGGTCCACCAACCGGGGGCCCGGTGCAGGTAGCGTGCCGGCCGTGACCACTCCGGAGCCACCGCCGTCGCACGTGCGCGCCGCGTTCGGCGCGCGCGACGCCGAGCCGGAGCTGATCGACGGCGGCCCGGTGTGGCGGTGCGGCGACGCGGCCATCCGGCCCGCGGGCAAGCCTGCCGAGGCCACCTGGGTCGCCAAGACCCTCGACGCGCTCGACGTCGAGAACCTGCGCGTGGCCCGACCCCTGCGCTCCACCGACGGCCGGTACGTGGTCGGCGGCTGGGCGGCGACCAAGTACCTCTCCGGGCGGGCCGAGCCCCGGCACGACGAGGTCGTGGACGTGGCCGTGAAGCTGCACCGGGCGACCGCCGAGCTGCCCCGGCCGCGCTTCCTGGACGCGCGCACCGACCTGTTCGCCACCGCCGACCGCTGCGCGTGGGACGAGGAGAAGGCCGACCTCGACCCCGACCTCGGCGGCCGGTTGTTCGACCAGGCCGCGGGCTACCGCAAGCCCGTCGCGCTCAAGCCCCAGGTCGTCCACGGCGACCTGTTCGGCAACGTCCTGTTCGCCGGCGACGCCGCGCCCGCGATCATCGACTTCGCCGCCTACTGGCGCCCGGCGCCCTACGGCGCGGCGGTCGTCGTGGTCGACGCGCTGTCGTGGGGTGGCGCGGATCACGGTCTGCTCCAGCGCTGGGCGCACCTGGACGAGTGGCCGCAAATCCTCCTGCGAGCCACCCTGTTCCGGCTCGCGGTCCACGCCCTGCACCCCCGTTCGAGCAGACAATCTCTGGCGGGGCTGGAGCGGACGGCCGCACTGGTCGCCGACTTGCTGTGACCTCACCCTCAACGCTGCGTAGCTGAGCAGGCAAGTTCGCCTGGACGAAACAATCCGCGTTCTGGCGTTAACAGCCGCTTCTTACCGTCGGGCCCGTGACCGCCTCCGCGAGCATCGACACGCACTGCCCGTACTGCGCGCTGCAGTGCGCCATGTCCATCGACAACGGCAAGGTGTCGCCGCGGGAGTTCCCCACCAACCGCGGCGGCCTGTGCCAGAAGGGCTGGACGTCGGCCGAGCTGCTGACCTCGCCCGGCCGGCTCACCACGCCGCTGGTCCGCCGGGACGGCGAGCTGCGGCCGGCGACCTGGGACGAGGCGCTCGACCTCGTCGCGGCCAAGCTGCGGGAGCTGCGCGAGACCCACGGGCCGGACTCGGTCGGCGTGTTCGGCGGCGGCGGGCTGACCAACGAGAAGTCGTACCTGCTGGGCAAGTTCGCCCGGGTCGCGCTGGGCACCTCCCAGATCGACTACAACGGCCGGTTCTGCATGTCGAGCGCCGCCGCGGCGGGCCTGAAGGCGTTCGGGCTGGACCGGGGGATGCCGTTCCCGGTCACCGACCTCGACCACGCGGACGCGATCCTGCTGGTCGGCGGCAACCCGGCGGAGACCATGCCGCCGTTCGTGCAGCACCTCAAGAACGCCGAGCTGATCGTCATCGACCCCCGGCGCACGCCCACCGCCGAGCTGGCCACCCTGCACCTGCAACCCGCACCCGGCACGGACCTCGCGCTCGCGCTCGGCCTGCTGCACACCGCCGTGGCCGACGGCCACCTGGACAAGGAGTACCTGGCCGAGCGCACCACCGGCTTCGACGACGCGTGGCGGATCGCCGCGACGTGGTGGCCGGAACGGGTCGAGCGCGTCACCGGCGTGCCGGTCGCCGACCAGCGGGCGGCGGTGCGGATCCTGGCCGAGGCGCACAACGCCTACATCCTCACCGGGCGCGGCACCGAGCAGCACTCCAGCGGCGCGGACACCGTGTCGGCGTGGATCAACCTGGCGCTGGCGCTGGGCCTGCCCGGCACCAAGGGCTCCGGCTACGGCTGCCTCACCGGTCAGGGCAACGGCCAGGGCGGGCGCGAGCACGGCCAGAAGGCCGACCAGCTCCCCGGCTACCGCAAGATCGACGACCCGGCGGCCCGCGAGCACATCATGGGCGTCTGGGGTGTGGACGACCTGCCCGGCCCCGGCCGTTCCGCCTACGAACTGCTCGACGCGCTCGGCCAACCCGACGGCCCGAAGGCCCTGCTGGTGTTCGGCAGCAACGTCATCGTCTCCGCGCCGGGCTCCCAGCACGTCGCCGACCGGCTGAAGGCGCTGGACCTGCTGGTCGTGGCCGACCTGGTGCTGTCGGAGACGGCCGCGGTCGCCGACGTCGTGCTGCCCGTCACGCAGTGGGCCGAGGAGAGCGGCACGATGACCAACCTCGAAGGCCGGGTGCTGCTGCGCCAGGTGGCGGTGGCGCCGCCGGAGGGCGTGCGCAGCGACCTGGACGTGCTGCGCGGCCTGGCCACCCGGTTGGGGCAACCGGCCGAACGGTTCCCGACCGAACCCGAAGTGGTGTTCGACGAGCTCCGCCGGGCCTCCCGGGGCGGTGCCGCAGACTACTCGGGCGTGACCTACGAGCGGCTGCGCCAGGGCGAGGCACTGCACTGGCCCGTGGTCCGCGACAGCACGCCGCGCAACTTCCTCGACCGCTTCGCCCACCCCGACGGCCTGGCCCGGTTCGTCCCGGTCGAGCACCGCGGGCCGGCCGAGCTGCCCGACGCCGAGTACCCGTTGCAGGCCACCACCGGCCGGGTGCTGCAGCACTACCAGTCCGGCGCGCAGACCCGGCTGGTGCCCGAGCTGAACAAGGCCGTGCCCGAGGCGTACGTCGAGGTCCACCCGGACACCGCGACCCGCGCCGGCCTGCGTGACGGCGGCACGGCGGCCGTCGTCTCCCGGCGCGGCCGCACCGTGGCGCGGGTGCGCTGCGTGCCGTCCATGCGGATCGACGTGGTGTTCCTGCCCTTCCACTACGCGGGCGAGGGACGGGCCAACCTGCTGACCAACCCGGTGCTGGACCCGACCAGCCGGATGCCCGAGTTCAAGGTGTGCGCGGTCCGATTGGAGTCGGTATGAGGAACGTTGTCATCGTGGGCTACGGCATGGCCGGAGCCCGGCTGGCCGACGAGATCCGGCGCCGCGACCCGAAGGCGGAACGCGTCTCGGTGACCGTGCTGGGCGACGAGGCGCACCACGCGTACAACCGGGTGCTGCTCTCCAGCGTGGTGGCCGGGTCGCTCACGCCCGACGCCGTGCGGCTGCACGACCCCGACTGGGCCGCCAAGCACCACGTCGACCTGCGGCTGGGCGGCTCCGTCACCAAGATCGACCGCACCCGCCGGGTCGTGCACGTGGGCGACACCGAGGTGCCCTACGACGCGTTGGTGCTGGCCACGGGCTCCCGGTCGTGGGTGCCGCCGACGCCGGGCCTGCTCGACGGCAACGGCGACCTGGCGTCCGGCGTGGTGGCGTTCCGCTCCCTGGACGACTGCGCCCGGATCGTGGCGAAGGCGTCGCCCGGCACGCCGGTCGCGGTGCTCGGCGGCGGGCTGCTCGGGCTGGAGGCCGCCCGCGGCCTGGCCGGCCGGGGTTGCCTGGTCACCGTGGTCCACCCGGTCGCGCACCTGATGGAACGGCAGCTCGACGCGGGCGCGGGCCGGGTGCTCGCGACCACGCTGAACGGCCTGGGCATCGAGTTCCGGCTCGGCGTGCTGGCCGCGAAGTACTCGCCTGGCGACGGCCTGGAGCTCGACGACGGCACGCACGTGCCCGCGGACCTGGTCGTCGTCTCCGCCGGCGTGCGCGCGGAGACCGGGCTCGCCGAGCAGGCGGGCATCGAGATCGACCGCGGCATCCTCGTGGACGACGCGCTGCGCACCAGCGACCCCAGGGTGCACGCCATCGGCGACTGCGCCCAGCACGTCGGCACGGTGTCCGGCCTGGTCCAGCCCGCGTGGGAGCAGGCGGCCGTGCTCGCCGACCGCCTCACCGGCGTCGCCCCGGCCGCCCGCTACTCCGGCACCACCGTCGTGACCAGGCTCAAGGCGCGTGACGTCGACTTGGCCGCGTTGGGCGACGTGCACGTGGGCGTCGACTCGGCGGACGACGAGGTGCTGTGCTTCCAGGACCCGGCGCGCGGTCGCTACGCCAAGCTCGTGCTGCGCGACGACAAGGTCACCGGCGCGATCGTGCTGGGCGCGCCGGACGCGGCGGCGGCCATCACCCAGCTGTTCGACCGCGGCCTGCCCGCGCCGACCGACCGGCTGGCGCTGCTGCTGGGCCGCGCGCTGCCCGCCGAGAACGAGGCCAGCCCCGCCGACCTGCCCGCCGCCGCGGTGGTGTGCCGGTGCAACACGGTCAGCAAGGGCCAGCTCGTCAGCGCCTGGCGGGCGGGCGCGACGACGATCTCCGCGATCGCGGAGGTCACCCGAGCGAGCACGGGCTGTGGCGGCTGCAAGGACGCGGTCTGCGGGATCGTCGACTGGCTCGCCGCCTCACAGCCACAGCCCGCGTGATGTGCGCGGGAGTTGCCGCCGACGACACCTGCACGAACGTCGGGGTAACGGACCGTTCCTACGGTTCCCGCAACGGCAAACCAGCGTCCGGGAGGATCCGATGAGCACGGTGATGGAGACCGAAGGCGTTGCGCCGCAGGCGAAGCGCGGAGGTCGGTGGATCGAGCACTGGGAGCCGGAGGACCCGTCGTTCTGGGAGGCGACGGGCAAGAAGGTGGCCCGCAAGAACCTGGTCTTCTCCATCCTGGCGGAGAACCTGGGCTTCACGGTGTGGAGCCTGATGAGCATCGTCGTCGTGAGCCTCGGTCCGGTCGGCTTCAGCTTCAGCGTCGGCCAGACGTTCTGGCTGCTGATCGTGCCGAACCTGGTCGGCGCGGTGCTGCGCATCCCCTACACGTTCGCGGTGCCGCGGTTCGGCGGGCGGGCGTGGACCACGATCAGCGCGGGCCTGCTGCTGATCCCCACCACGATGCTGGCCGTCGCGGTGTCGAACCCGGGCACGCCCTACTGGTTCTTCCTGCTCACGTCGGCCGCGATGGGCTTCGGCGGCGGCAACTTCTCGTCCTCGATGGCGAACATCTCGTTCTTCTACCCGGAGGGCAAGAAGGGCCTGGCGCTCGGCCTCAACGCGGCGGGCGGCAACCTCGGCGTGGCGATGGTGCAGCTGATCGTCCCGATCGTGATCTCGCTGGGCACCGGCATCCACCTGGCCTACGCGGCGCTGTTCTGGATGCCGTTCATCGTCGTCGCCTCGGCGTGCGCGTGGTTCCTCATGGACAGCCTCACCCAGGCCAAGCCGGACGGCTCGTCGTACAAGAAGGCGCTGTCGAACAAGCACACGTGGGTGATGTCGTTCCTGTACATCGGCACGTTCGGCTCGTTCATCGGCTTCTCGTTCGCGTTCCCGTCGCTGATCAAGCTGAGCTTCGTCGAGTACAAGAGCTTCGTCGCGCTGGCCTTCATCGGTGCCCTCATCGGGTCGGTGAGCAGGCCGTTCGGCGGGTGGCTCGCCGACCGGTTCGGCGGCGCGCGGATCACCATCGCGACGTTCCTCGGCCTCGCGATCGGCACGGTCGGCCTGCTGGTCAGCATCGACGTCCGCAGCTTCCCGCTGTTCTTCGGCTCGTTCATCGCGCTGTTCGTGCTGGCCGGCGTGGGCAACGGCTCGACCTACCGGATGATCCCGGCGATCTTCGCCGCGCAGACCTCGGACGTGCGGTCGGCCAAGCGGCAGGCGGCCGCCGTGGTCGGCATCGCGGGCGCGATCGGCGCGTTCGGCGGCGTGCTGGTCAACCTGGTGTTCAAGTTCTCGCTCGAGGGCAGCAAGACGCTCGCGCCCGCGCTCACCGCGTTCCTGGTCTTCTACGGCCTGTGCATGGCCACCACCTGGTGGTTCTACATGCGGCGGCGGGTCTTCACCCGCGTGCCGAGCCTCGCCTACGCCGGCGTGTGACGCACACAACGCTCTGAAGTGCGGCGTGAGGCTCCTTTAACGCCTGCGCAACATTCGCGACCTTGGCACGACACGGTGCCCGGTGAGCATTGACCTGGGCAGAAGAAGGGATTGGTCCCATGACGCGAACGCTGGTAGTGGTCGGTCACGGCATGGTCGGTCACCGGCTCGTGGAGGCCCTCCGCGAGAAGGACGTCACCGGCCAGTGGCGGATCGTCGTGTTCGCCGAGGAGACCCGCCCCGCGTACGACCGGGTCGCGCTGTCGTCCTACGTCGACAACTGGGACGCGGAGTCGCTGAGCCTCCCGCCGCACGCCGACGAGGCCGTCGAGCTGCACCTGGACGACCAGGTCGTGCACATCGACCGCGACCACAAGGTCGTGCGCACCATGCGCGGCCACGCGCAGCCGTACGACGCCTTGGTGCTCGCCACCGGCTCGGTGCCGTTCGTGCCGCCCGTGCCGGGCCGCGACCTGCCCGGGTGCCACGTCTACCGCACCATCGACGACCTCGACGGCATCCGCGCCACGGTCGAGTCGGCGCGCAGCGTCGGCCGGCACGCGGGCATGGTGCTCGGCGGCGGCCTGCTCGGCCTGGAGGCGGCGAACGCCCTGCGCGGCATGGGCATCTCGCCGCACGTGGTCGAGCTGGGCCCCCGGCTGATGCCGCTCCAGGTGGACGAGGGTGGCGGCGGCCTGCTCAAGCGGCTGGTGGAGAAGCTGGACCTGACCGTGCACACGGGCACGTCCGCGACCTCCATCGAGCAGGACCGCGGCCGGCTGCTCGCCAAGCTGTCCAACGGCCTCGAGCTCGACCTGGACGTGGTGGTGTTCTCCGCGGGCATCCGGCCGCGCGACGAACTGGCCCGCTCGTTCGGCCTCACCGTCGGCGAGCGCGGCGGCATCGTGGTCGACAAGGCGTGCCGGACCTCCGACCCGGACGTCTACGCCATCGGCGAGTGCGCCAACCTCGACGGCATGGTGTACGGCCTGGTCGCGCCCGGCTACTCGATGGCCGAGGTGGTGGCCGACCGGCTGCTGGGCGGCTCCGCGGAGTTCCCGGGCGCGGACATGTCCACCAAGCTCAAGCTCCTCGGCGTGGACGTAGCCTCGTTCGGCGACGCGCACGCCAAGCAGGAGGGCGCGCTGGAGGTCGTCGTCAACGACGCCGTGGCGGGCACCTACGCCAAGGTCGTGGTGTCCGACGACGCGAAGACCCTGCTCGGCGGCATCCTGGTCGGCGACGCGTCCAAGTACATGTCGCTGCGGCCCCTGGTCGGCAGGCCCGTGCCCGGCGACCCGGTCGCGCTCATCGGGCCGGAGGGCGGCGTCGAGCTGACCCTCCCGCACGACGCGCAGGTGTGCTCGTGCCACGCGGTCACCAAGCAGCAGATCGTGGACGTGGTCAACTCCGGCGAGGCCGTCGACGTGCCGGGCATCAAGGCCTGCACGAAGGCGGGCACCGGCTGCGGCTCGTGCGTGCCGATGCTGAAGAAGCTGCTGTCCGAGTGCGGCATCGAGCAGTCCCGCGCGCTGTGCGAGCACTTCGACCACTCCCGCGCGGACCTGTTCGAGATCGTCCGCTCCACCGGCATCGCCACGTTCTCCGAGCTGATCTCCCGGCACGGCCGCGGCTACGGCTGCGACATCTGCAAGCCCGCCGTCGCCTCGATCCTCGCGTCGCTGGACAACGGGCACGTGCTGGAGGGCGAGCAGGCCACCCTCCAGGACACCAACGACCGCTTCCTGGCCAACATGCAGCGCAACGGCACCTACTCGGTCGTGCCGCGCATCCCCGGCGGCGAGATCACCCCGGAGAAGCTGATCGTCATCGGCGAGGTCGCCCGCGACTTCGGCCTCTACACCAAGATCACCGGCGGGCAGCGGATCGACCTGTTCGGCGCGACCGTCGACCAGCTCCCGCAGATCTGGAAGCGCCTGGTGGACGCCGGGTTCGAGTCCGGGCACGCCTACGGCAAGGCGCTGCGCACGGTGAAGTCGTGCGTCGGCACCACGTGGTGCCGCTACGGCGTGCAGGACTCGGTCTCGCTGGCCATCGAGCTGGAGCTGCGCTACCGCGGCCTGCGGTCGCCGCACAAGCTCAAGTCCGCGGTGTCCGGCTGCGCGCGCGAGTGCGCCGAGGCGCGCGGCAAGGACTTCGGCATCATCGCGACCGAGAACGGCTGGAACCTCTACGTCGGCGGCAACGGCGGCTTCACCCCGCGCCACGCCGACCTCATCGCCTCCGACGTGGACACCGAGACCCTGATCAAGCTGATCGACCGGTTCCTGATGTTCTACATCCGCACCGCGGACCGGTTGCAGCGCACCTCGACGTGGATCGAGTCGCTGGAAGGCGGGCTGGACCACCTGCGCGACGTCATCGTGAACGACAGCCTCGGCATCTGCGCCGACCTGGAGGCCGCGATGGCCAAGCACGTGGACAACTACGCCGACGAGTGGCGCGGCGTGCTGGAGGACCCGGAGAAGCTGTCCCGCTTCACCTCGTTCGTGAACGCGCCCGGCACCCCCGACCCGACGATCACGTTCCGCGAGGAGCGCGGCCAGAAGGTGCCGGTTCTGTTGGGTGTTCCCAGTGTTGGCCAGGCGGAGGTATCCCGATGACCCCTGTGTGCGAGTTGAGCGCCCTTCGCCCCGACCAGGGGGTGGCGGCGCTGCTGCCCGACGGTTCCCAGGTGGCGCTGTTCCTGACCTCGGCGGGGACGGTGCACGCGCTCGGCAACATCGACCCGTTCAGCGGCGCGGCCGTGATGTCGCGCGGCATCGTCGGCGACCGCGGCGGCGTGCCCGTGGTCGTGTCGCCGGTGTACAAGCAGGCGTTCGAGCTCTCGACCGGCAAGTGCCTGGACGATCCCTCGACCGGGGTGCCGGTGCACCCGGTGGTCGTGACCGACGGTGTGATCCAGGTCGGGTCACCGTGAACGCCGCCCCGCTGGCCGGGTACACGGTCGGTGTGACCGCCGCCCGGCGGGCCGACGAGCTCTCGGCGCTGCTGGAGCGCAAGGGCGCGACCGTGCTGCACGGTCCCGCCATCAGGATCGTGCCGCTGCCCGACGACGCGGAGCTGCTGGCCGCGACCAAGGCGGTGGTGGAGGAGCCGCTGGACTTCGCCGTGGCGACCACCGGCATCGGCTTCCGCGGCTGGGTCGAGGCCGCGGAGGGCTGGGGGCTGGGCGCGCGTCTGCTGTCCCGGCTGTCCGGGGCGCGGGTGCTGGCCAGGGGGCCGAAGGCGCGGGGCGCGGTGCGTGCCGCCGGGTTGGTGGAGGCGTGGTCGCCGGAGGGGGAGAGCAACGCCGAGCTGCTCGACCACCTGCTGCGGTCCGGGGTGGCGGGTCAGCGCGTCGCCGTGCAGCTGCACGGCGAGCCGCTGCCGGAGTTCACGTCGACCTTGCGCGCGGCCGGTGCCACGGTCGTGGAGGTCCCCGTCTACCGCTGGACCGGCCCGGCCGACCCCGCGCCTCTGGAACGGCTGCTGGAGGCCGTGCTGGCCGGCCAGGTGGACGCGCTGACGTTCACCAGCGCGCCCGCCGCGGCGTCCGTGCTGCGGACCGCCGACGCGATGGGCAAGCTGCCCGAGCTGATCACGCTGCTGCGGCGGGACGTGCTGGTCGTGGGCGTCGGCTCGTTCACCGCGAGCCCGCTGGTCACGGCCGGCATCCCGGTCGTGCAGCCCGCCCGTGCCCGGATCGGCGCGCTGGCCCGTGAGCTGACCCTCGAACTGCCCGCCCGGGCGACCAGGCTGCGCATCGCGGGCCGGGAGATCGAACTGCGCGGCCAGGCCGTGGTGGTGGACGGCGAGCTGAGGCCCGTCCCGCCCGCGCCGATGGCCGTGCTGCGCGTGCTGGCCGCTGCCCGCGGCCGGGTGGTGTCCCGCCGCGACCTGCTGGCGGCGCTGCCCAGCGGCGGCGAGGAGCACGCCGTGGAGACCGCGATCGGCCGGCTGCGCACGGCGTTGGGCGAACCGCGCATGGTCGCCACCGTCGTGAAGCGCGGCTACCGCCTGGCCATGGACCCCGCCGGAGTGGCCGTATGACCCTCGTTCTCGTCGCGCACGGCACCCGTGACCCCGCCGGGGCCGTCGTCGTGGAGGAAATCGCCTCGCTCGTCCGCGCCCGACTGGGCGGCGTGCCGGTGCGCGTCGCCTACGCCGACGTGCGCCAACCGGACGTCACCTCGGTCCTGGAGTCCGTCACGGGTCCGGCCGTCGTCGTCCCCGCGTTCCTCGCCGCCGGCTACCACGTCCGGGTGGACATCCCGGCGCAGGTGGACGCCTCCGGCCACCCCGACACGGTGATCACCGACCCGATCGGGCCCGCCCTGCTGCCCGCGCTGCTCGCGCGCCTGACCGAGGCGGGCTGGGCGCCGGGCGACTCGGTCGTGCTGGCCGCGGCCGGCTCCTCCGACCCCCGCGCGCTGGCCGACGTCCGCGCGGTCGCCACCGCCCTGTCCCGCCGGGTGGGCCCGGTGACCGTCGGCTACGCCGCCACCGCCGAACCGCGCGTCGCGGACGTGGTCGCCTCCGCGTCGGGCCGCGTGGCCGTCGCCTCGTGGCTGCTGGCCCCCGGTCTCTTCCACCGCGTGGTGGCCGAGTCGGGCGCGGCCGTCGTCGCCGAGCCGATCGGCGCGCACCTGCGCGTGGTGGAGGCCGTCCTGCTGCGCTACTACGAGGCCCGCTGCTTCCAGGACGTGGCCTGACTCCTCCCGCCAAACCCCTGCGGACGATCACGTGACGCCGTTACGGTGGCCGTGGTCGACCGCTGAGGAGGGCTCGTGGGGGATCAGTTCTCGGTCCAGCTGGATCGGCTCGACAGCCTGGCGAGAGATCGGCTTCCGGGCATGGCGGGCGCGCTGGTCGAGGTGCTGTCGCACCTCAACCACGTGATCGACGGGACCTACGGCGCGTTCTTCGCCCATCCCCTGGGCCAGGAGGACGTGTTCGCCGGCACCCGGGAGGAGTTCCGCGTCACCACCGACTTCCTCCAGCAGGTGCTCCAGGACAACGTGGGAAACCTGGAGCTCGCGGCGCTGGCGCTGCGGGAGATCGCGTCGCGGTACCGGCGGGCGGACGGCCAGGAATGAGCGGCTACCAGGAGTGGGCCGACAACATGTACGGCCAGCGCGACCACTTCCTCGGCCTCGCCGCCGAGTACGGCATGGGCCTCATCGGGCCGCGGATCCCGCCGCTGTTCGACGCCTTCGTGTGCGGCGACCCGGATCGCGTCGAGGAGATGGTGGACCACCTCAACGCGGCGAAGTACGTGCTCAACAAGGACCTGCGCGAGCACCTGGGCGGTGCGCAGCTCGACATGGCCGGCTGGGTGGGCGACGCGGCGGCCGACTTCCTCGACTACCTGCTCCAGCTCGAGGACGCGATCGGGCTGCTCACCGAGTGCCTCGACGCGCTGATCGTCATCCTGCGCTCGCACGCGGCCGTGGTGCTGGCGATGCGCCAGGACGCCCTCAACCTGGTCGACCTGGCGTTGCAGGGCATCGAGGCGGCCGGCGCGGACGACTGGAAGGTCGCGCTCGCCGTCGTCGGCGCGGTGGCCGGGGTGCTCGGCACCGTCGCGAGCCTCGGCACGGCCACGGGCGCGCTGGTCGAAGTCGTCACCGTCATGGGCAGCGCGATCAGCGGCTCGGCGGGCGTCGCCGGCGCGGTGATCGACGCGAGCAGCGAGCTGGGCGTGCTGGACGACATGATCAAGGCGGGCGAGGGCATCGTGGCGGAGGTCCGCGAGCAGACCTCCGCGGTCGACGCCGGCCTGCGCGAGCTCGCCCGGTTCGTGTCCGGGACCAAGCTCGCCGAGGTCCGGCCGGACCGCCCGGACGTCATCACCGCGCCGTCGTTCGACCCCGGCTCGTTCGGCATGACCGACGAGGCGCAGGGCAGGCACCCCAGGCCCACCGACACGACCGACCTGGTGCCCGAGCCGAAACGGCGTCCGGACGGTCCGTACGACCGCGGCCGGGGCATGATCGACCCGGACCGCGACCGGTACGAGGAACAGGGGCCGGCGTGAACTCCGAGGAGCTGAACCGGCGCGCGGCCGAGCTGACCGGGCGGGCGGCGGAGGTGTACTCGCGCGTCCACCGGCGTGAGGAGACCCTGCGTGCCGCGCGGGAACGGGCGGTCGCCGCCACGGGTGAGGCGTCGTCCCCGGACGGGTCGGTCCGCGTCACCGTCGACGCGGGCGGCATGGTGACCGCCCTGGACCTCGCGCCGTCCGCACTGGGGTCGGACCCGTCCCGACTCGCCGCGCTCGTCGTGCGGGTCGCCCAGGAGGCCGCCGGTCGGGCCCGGGCGGCGGTGCGGGAGGTCTACACGCCGTTGCAGCGCGAAGGCGTGCTGCGCGACGCGCCGGTCCTGCTGCCCGAACCGCACCGGGGCGCCCCTCCGCCACCCCGTCCCCGCCCACAACCCCGTGACGACGACTTCGACCGGCCGGTGCTGCGCGACGAGGGCTGGTGAGCGTGATCGGCACGGCTGCCCTCGGCGTGGTCCACGGGGAATAGTTGAGGTTTCAACTAGGTTGACGACGGTGAGGCCGCCGCACCAGGGCGGTCACCGCTCGAGGAGGCAGCCATGCCCGCCGTCACCGCCGACACCCTGACCCTGCCGCGCCTGCCCCGCCTGCCGGAGGCCACGACCCCGTGGCGCGAGGTGCGCCGGGTCGTGCGGGCGCAGCGGTTCCTCGAAGGCGAGGGCTTCCAGGTCCGCCGCCCCTTCCCGGGCGTCGAGCTCGCCGACGCGGACCCGTTCCTGCTGCTGGACCACATGGGCGCGGTCGAGTACGGCCCCGGTGAGGCGAAGGGCGCGCCCTGGCACCCGCACCGCGGCTTCGAGACCGTCACCTACATGATCGACGGCGTCTTCGAGCACCGCGACTCGACCGGTGGCGGCGGGGTCATCACCAACGGCGGCACGCAGTGGATGACGGCAGGCTCGGGCGTGCTCCACTCCGAGCTGCCGTCGCAGGAGCTGGTGGCCGAGGGCGGCCTGTTCCACGGCGTGCAGCTGTGGGTCAACCTGCCCAAGGCCGCCAAGTGGACCCCGCCCCGCTACCAGGACATCACCGCGGCCGACACCGTGCTGCTGTCCAGTGACGACGGCGGCGCGCTGGTCCGCGTGATCGCGGGCGACGTGGCGGGCCACCGCGGCCCCGGCATGACGCACACCCCGATCACCTACCTGCACGCCACCCTCAGCCCGCACGCCCACCTGACCATCCCCTGGCCGGACGACTTCACCGCGATGGTCTACGTGCTGTCCGGCCGCGGCACCGTCGGCGCGGACCACCGACCGCTCGAAGAGGGAAAGCTGGCCGTCTTCGGCGACCGCGGTTCCGCGCTCACCATGCGAGCCGACACGACCTGGGACGTCCTGGTCCTGGGCGGCCTGCCGCTGCACGAGCCGGTCGCGCGCTACGGGCCGTTCGTGATGAACACGCGGGCCGAGATCCTGCAAGCCGTCGAAGACTTCCAAGCCGGGCGACTGGGCGTCACGCACGTCCCGCACGTCGGCCCGGCGGACGAGGAGCTGTCATGACCGATGTCCTGGAACTGCTGCGCAAGGGGCGCATGTTCCGCGCGTCCGGCGACCCGAGTGGCGCGGCGCGGTACCTGGCCGAGGCGGCCGAGCACGCGCCGCACGACCGGACCGTGCTGACCGAGCTGGCGCTGGCGCACTTCCAGTCCGCCGCGCTCGGCAGGGCCGAAGGCGTCCTCAGGGCGCTGGTCGACCTCGACCCGTCCGACGGCTACACGCGGCTGCTGCTCGGCCGCACGCTCAGCCGGCAGAGCAGGCACGCCGAGGCGCTGCCGCACCTGCGCCTGGCCGCCGCGATCACCCGCGACCCCGAGGTCGAGTCCGAGGTGGCCAGGGTGCGGGCGCGGGTCACCACAGGCCCGGAGGCTCCTCCTCCTTCTCCTTGACCGCGTCCTCCCAGCGGTACGTGCGCAGGTCGACCTTCCCCCCGTCGGCGACCACGCCCTCTTCCCGCAGCAGCTGCAACTGCTCGTCGGCGATGTGGGGCGCGCACGTGCCGTTGGCGCGCAGCACCCGGTGCCACGGCAGGTCGTGCCCGTCCTGGTTGAGCACCTGCCCGACCAGCCGGGGTGACGGCGCGCGGGCGATGTCGGCGACGTCACCGTAGGTCGCGACCCGGCCGCGCGGGATCTTGCGCACGGCCTCGCGGACCATCTCGTGCAACTCTTCGTCCACGTGCGCAGCTTTTCACGACCCCCCGACAGTCCTCGCCAGGACTGTCGGGGGTCTGTGATTGCATGCTCCCCGTGGCGGTGAACAGGGCACCCTTGCTGGTGCGCCGGGTGCGGCAGGACGAGCCCCGGCGCGACTGGGACGCGCCCGGCCGCGCCGTGTTCGACCACGCCGGCGGGCCGTTGCGGGTGCTCGGCGGCCCCGGCACGGGCAAGACGACGCTGCTCGCCGAAGTCGTGGCGCACCGCGTGCTGCACGGCGGCGTGCACCCGGAGAACGTGCTGGTCCTCACACCCAACCGGCGCGCGGCCGAGGCGATGCGAGCCCACATCACCCGCCTGCTCACCCGCGCCCGGACCGACGGCGAGCTGCCGACCACGCAGGAGCCTCTGGTCCGGACCGTCCACTCCTACGCCTTCGCCGTGCTGCGCGCCCAAGCCGTCCACCAGGGCGAGCCCGCACCCCGCCTGCTGTCCGGACCGGAGCAGGACGCCGTGGTGCGCGAGCTGCTCGCCGGCGACGTGAGCATGGGCGCGCCGAAGTGGCCGGAACGCCTCCGGCCCGCCCTCGCGCTGCCCGGGTTCGCCCACGAGCTGCGCGACCTGATGCTCCGCGCCACCGAACGCGGCCTGGCCCCCGAGGACCTGACCGAGCTCGGCCGCAAGCACGCCCGCGAGGAGTGGGTCGCGGCCGGCCTGTTCGCCACCCAGTACGAGCAGGTCAACCTGCTCGCCAGCAGCGGGCAGGGGCACGCGCCGTCGTTCGACGCGGCGGAGCTGGTCGGCAGCGCGCTGCTCGCCTTCCAGACCGAGCCGGACGTCCTGGCGGCCGAGCGACGCCGCGTCCGGCACCTGCTCGTGGACGACGCCCAGCACCTGGACCCGCTGCAGTTCGAGTTCATCCGGGTCCTCGGTGAGGCCGCCCAGGAGTTCATCCTCTCGGGCGACCCCGACCAGGCCGTGTTCTCCTTCCGCGGCGCCGATCCCACCCTCCTGTCCGACGCCGACGGCCCGGCGGTGGTCCTCACCACCGGCTACCGCATGGCCCCGGAGATCCGCGCCGCCGTGGGCCGGCTCGCCTCCCGCCTGCCGGGCGCGTCACCGACCCGCGACGTCTCCCCGGTCGACACCACCGGCGCCGTGCGGGTCCGGCTGTTCGCCTCCGCCGCGCAGGAGGCGAGCTGGGTGGCCGACCAACTGCGCCGCGCCCACCTGATCGACGAGATCCCGTGGTCGGAGATGGCCGTCGTGGCGCGGTCGGCCACGAGATCGCTGCCCGTCCTGCAACGCGCCCTGCTCGCCGCGGGCGTCCCGGTGTCCGTGCCGCGCGACGAGCTGCCCCTGGCGCGCCAACCGGCCGTGATGCCGTTCCTGGCGCTGCTGCGCTGCGCCGCCGTCCCCGGCACCCTGGACGAGGACACCGCCGCCATGCTGCTGTCGTCCCCGCTCGGCGGCGCGGACCCGTTGGCGCTGCGCCGCCTGCGGCGCGGCCTGCGTCGCCTCGAACTGGCCGCGGGCCGTGACCGGCCGAGCGGCGAGCTGCTGGTCGAGGTGATCGAGTCCGACGACCGGCTGGCCGCGCTGGAGGACGCCGAGGCGCAACCGGCTCGTCGCGTCGCCGGGCTGCTGCGCAAGGCGCGCAAGGGGATCGCGGACGGCCTGACCGTCGAGCAGGTGCTGTGGGAGCTGTGGCAGGCCACCGGGCTGGAGCTGCGCTGGGTGGCGCAGTCGGCCCGGCACGGCACCGTCGGCATGCAGGCCGATCGCGACCTGGACTCGATCGTGGCGTTGTTCGAGGCCGCGGCGAAGTACGTGGACCGGCTGCCCGGCTCGGGCGCGGAGGGCTTCGCCGACTACCTGGCCGCGCAGGAGATCGTCGGCGACACGCTGGCCGCCGCCGCGCCCACCGGCGAAGCGGTGTCGGTGCTGACCGCGCACGCCGCCGCCGGTCGCGAGTGGACGGTCGTGGCGGTGCCGGGCGTGCAGGAGGGGAGCTGGCCCGACCTGCGGCTGCGCGGGTCGTTGCTGGGCGTGGAGCGCATGGTCGACGTGGTCGCGGGCGTGGCCTCCGAGACGGTGTCCGCGGTCGCGCCGATCCTGGCCGAGGAACGGCGGCTGCTGCTGGTCGCGGCGAGCCGGGCGCGGCGGGCGCTGCTGGTCAGCGCGGTGCGCGGGGAGGACGAGCAGCCGTCGCGGTTCCTGGACGAGATCGAGGAGCTGTCCACCGGCGAACCGGAGCGGCCGACGTTCACGCCCGAGCGCGGGCTGGTGCTGGCCGAGCTGGTCGGCGAGCTGCGGCGGGTCGTGTGCTCCGACGACGAGCCGGTGGAGCGCCGTGAGCGCGCGGCCGTCCAACTGGCCCGGCTGGCGGCCGAGGGCGTGCCGGGCGCGCACCCGGATTCCTGGTACGGGCTCGCGGACGTCACCACCGACAGTCCACTGTGGACCGAGGAGCACACGGTCAGCGTGTCGCCGTCCACGGTGGAGACCCTGGCGACGTGCCCGCTGCGCTGGGTCGTCGAACGGCACGGCGGCCAGGACCCGGCCGAGCTGGCGTCGATCACCGGCACCCTCGTGCACGCCCTGGCGCAGGCCGCCGCGACCGGCGCGGACGAGAAGGAGCTGCGGGTCAAGCTGGACGAGGCGTGGGCCGCGGTGGACGCGGGCGCGCCCTGGTTCTCCCGGCGCGAGCGGATCCGGGTGGAACGGATGCTCGACACGTTCCTGGCCTGGCTCGCCTCCAGCCGCGCCCAGCTCACCCAGGTCGCGGTGGAGGAGGAGATCTCGGTCGAGATCCCCCGGCAGGACGGCGGGCCGAAGCTGCGCGTGCGCGGCCGCGTCGACCGCCTGGAGACCGATCGCGACGGACGGCCGGTCGTCGTGGACGTCAAGACCGGCAAGACCCCGGTGAGCAAGAACGACGCGCAGGAGCACCCGCAGCTCGCCGTCTACCAACTGGCGTCCGCGCTGGGCGGCTTCACGCACCTGGGCCTGGCCACCGACCCGGGCGGCGCGCGGCTGCTGTACGTGGCCAAGGAGGACAAGAAGACCGGCGCGGTCGAGCGGGAGCAGGCCCCGCTGGACGAGCAGGGCGTGCGGGTGTGGCTGGAGGCCGTGCAGCTGGCCGCCGGGTCGAGCGTCGGACCGTCCTACCAGGCCACCGAGAACGCGGACTGTGATCGCTGCCCGGCCCGCACCACCTGCCCGGTGCACTCCTCCGGCCGCCAGGTGAGCCACTAGGCCGGTTCTGACCAGCCGATACGACCTCGCCCTGCGGGTCGCCGAAGCGAGCCGGACCCGACCACGGAGAATGCGGGACGTGGTCGTGCCGAGCGGGGTCGAACGGGTGGCGGGTGAGCGGGTGGCGCTCGCGAGCCCGTTCGAGGTCGCCGAGGCGCTGGGCCTGCCCAAGCCCACGCCCGAGCAGGCCGCCGTCGTCGCCGCGCCCACCGCGCCCGCGCTCGTCGTGGCCGGCGCGGGCGCGGGCAAGACCGAGACGATGGCCGCCCGCGTGGTCTACCTCGTCGCCAACGGCTTCGTCACCCCCGACCGCGTGCTGGGCCTCACGTTCACCCGCAAGGCCGCGCGCCAGCTCTCCGACCGGGTCCGACTGCGGCTGCGCCGCCTCGGCGGCTCCACGCTGCTGGACCGGCTCGACCCCAGCGGCGAGCGGCGGGCCGCGGTGCTGACCACCGAGCCGGTGATCCTCACCTACCACGCGTACGCGGGCAGGCTGGTGGGCGAGCACGGCCTGAGGCTGCCCGTGGAGCCGGGCGTGCGGCTGCTCACCGAGACCGCCGCGTGGCAGCTCGCGCACCGCGTGGTGTCGACGTGGAACGACGACCTGGACACCGACAAGGTGCCCGCCACCGTCACCGGCTACCTGCTCGCGCTGGCCGGCGAGCTGGGCGAGCACCTGGTCGACCCGGTCACGCTGTGGCGGCACGCCGAGCGGCTGTGCGCGGTGATCGAGAACGCGCCCAAGACCGCGCGGCAGCGCGACGGCCTGCCGGAGTCGCTGAAGGCCGTGGTGAACGCCCAGCGGCTGCGGGTCAACCTGATCCCGCTGCTGGAGGCGTACCAGGCGCGCAAGCGGCGTGAGGCGGCGATGGACTTCGCCGACCAGATGTCGCTGGCCGCCCGGCTGGCGTCCGAGTACCCGGAGGTCGTGCGCGGCGAGCGGGAGCGCTACGGGGCCGTGCTGCTGGACGAGTACCAGGACACCGGTCACGCGCAACGCGTGCTGCTGCGGTCGCTGTTCGGGCGCGGCGAGCCGATGCCCGTGACGTCGGTGGGCGACCCCGCGCAGGCGATCTACGGCTGGCGCGGCGCGTCGGCTGCGAACCTGCCCCGGTTCGTGCACGACTTCCCGCCCGCGAAGAAGTACGGCCTGCTCACCAGCTTCCGCAACCCGCCCGAGGTGCTGGCCCTGGCCAACGCCGTGTCCGCGCCGCTGCGCGCCACGGGCCTGGACGTGGACGAGCTGCGCGCCCGTGACGGCGCCGGGCCCGGTGACGTGCGGGTGGCGTTGTTCGGCGACGTGCGGCAGGAGCTGGACTGGGTGGCCGACACGGTCGCCGCGCAGTGGGAGCAGCACCTGGACAGCAGCGACGAGCCGCCGACCGCCGCCGTGCTGGTGCGCCGCCGTTCCGACATGGCGAACATCGCGGCGGCGCTGCGGGACCGCGGCCTGCCGGTCGAGGTCGTCGGCCTCGGCGGGCTGCTGGACGAGCCGGAGGTGCGCGACCTGACCAGCGCCCTGCGCGTGCTGGTCGACCCCCTGGCCGGCACCGCCGCCGCCCGCCTGCTCACCGGGTCCCGCTGGCGCGTCGCCGCGTACGACCTGGCCGCGCTGTGGGCCCGGGCCCGCGACCTGGCGGGCGCGCCGACCAGGCAGGCCGTCGCGAACGACCCGCTGGCCGTGATCGCCGACGCGCTGCCCGGCGAGCACGCCGAACAGGCCGGTCTCGCCGACGCGCTGGACGACCCGGGCGACCCGACCGCGTACTCCGCCGAGGGCTACCGGCGCATCCGGCGGCTGGGCGCGGAGCTGTCGTCGCTGCGCCGTCGGCTGGACCAGCCGCTGCCCGAGCTGGTCGCCGACGTCGAGCGGACGTTGTTGCTGGACATCGAGGCGATGGCCCGGCCGGGCGGCGTCGGGCGGGCGCACCTGGACGCGTTCGCCGACGTGGTGAACGACTTCGCCGCCGCCAGCCCGTCGGCCACCCTGCCCGCCCTGCTGGACTACCTCTACACCGCCGAGCAGGCCGAGGACGGCCTGGAACCCGGCGAGGTGGAGGTGGCCGAGAACCGGGTGCAGGTGCTGACCATGCACTCGGCCAAGGGCCTGGAGTGGCACATCGTCGCCGTGCCGCACGTGGTCAAGGACGTGTTCCCGGGACGGAAGAAGTCGTCGAGCTGGCTGCGCTCGGTGGCCGAGCTGCCCGCCGACCTGCGCGGTGACGCCGAGGACCTGCCCAAGCTGCGCATCGCGCCCGACGCGAACCGCAAGGAGGTCGAGGAGGCGCTGGTCCGGCACGAGGAGGAGTTCGACGCGCGGCGGCTGGTGGAGGAGCGGCGGCTGCTGTACGTGGCGCTGACCAGGTCCGAGCACAGCCTGCTGGTGTCGGGGCACTGGTGGGGCGAGACGGGCGACAAGCCGAAGGGCCCGTCGGCGTTCCTGACCGAGATCCGGGAGTCGGTGCTGGCCGCCGACCACCCGCCCGCCGACATCGCCCACTGGGCACCCCGCCCGGCCGACGACGACCCGAACCCCCTCGCGTCGCAGACGAAGACGGCCCAGTGGCCCACCGACCCGCTGGGCAAGCGCCGCGCCGCCGTGGCCGAGGGCGCGGACCTGGTCCTGGCCGCCCTGGACCGCCACCTCGCCACCCCACCCCCTCCACCGCCCCCTCCACCGCCCTCACCCTCTCTCGACCTGGAACTCCCCCCGGAACCCCCGGCCGACGACCTGCTCGACCTCCCGGAGCCACCGGAACCCCCCGACTTCGACGAGTACGAGTACGAGGACCCCGACTCGGGCGTGTCGAACGCTCAGGACCCGAGTGTCGAACCTCCAGGACCCCCGAATTCCACCCTCGAGGTCCCCCGATCGGAGGACGACGACCCGGAGGGCTGGTCCCGCGACGTCGACGTGCTCCTCGCCGAACGCGCCGCCGCGGCCGACCGCCGGGAACGCGTCGTGCTGCCCGACCACCTCTCGGTCAGCCAACTGGTCGAACTCGCCGCCGACCCGGACCTGCTCGCCCGGAGGCTGCGCCGCCCCCTGCCGTTCCCGCCCAACCCGCTGGCCCGCCGCGGCACGGCGTTCCACACCTGGCTGGAGCAGCGGTTCGGCGCGAGCCGCCTGTTCGACCTGGACGAACTGCCCGGCGCGGCCGACGAGGGCGCGGCGCCGGACGCCGACCTCACCCGCCTGCAGGAGGCGTTCCTGGCCAGCGGCTGGGCCGACCGCGTCCCGCACGACGTCGAGGTGCCGTTCGAGGCGGAGATCGACGGCCTGTCGGTGCGCGGCCGGATGGACGCCGTGTTCGCCGACGACGACGGCGGCTGGACCGTGGTCGACTGGAAGACCGGCGCGGTGCCGGACGAAGACCGCCTGCCGGCGCTGTCGGTGCAGCTCGCGGCCTACCGGCTGGCGTGGGCGGCGTTGACCGGCACCCCGGTCGAGAAGGTGCGGGCGGCGTTCCACTACGTCCGCCAGGACCACACGCTGCGCCCTGCGGACCTGCTCGACGCCGACGGCCTGCGTGCGCTGGTCCGGTCGATCCCGAGCTAGGTGTTCACCCGCGCGTTCGAGGGCACTTCCTTGAGCACCCGGTCGTAGAGGACCTCCAGCAGCCACCGCCCGAACAGCGACGGCCCGAACTCGGTGGACCGGTCCTCCGGGGGCACCAGCAGCTCGGCCGTGCCCGCCGCGTCCACCGCGACCACGCCGATGCCGTAGTAGTCCAGCTCGATCAACGGCCACGACTGCGTGCCCTGCGGCCCGGGCAGCACCACCGAGCACGGCGCGAGCGTCATCAACGTTCCGCACGACTGCAACGCGCGGTCGACCGTGGACTCACCCACCAGCACGCCCACGAGCTCCACCGCGGGCACGGGCAGCCGGTCGTGGGCGGCCGGCTCGAACCACGAGCGGAACCACGACGGGTCGGCCTGGGGCGGCCAGCCGTTCGCGGTGCGCCACTCGTGCACGTCGGCACGGAGCCGCACGACGGCTGACACCTGATGGCCCAGCACGGCGACGTCGGGCACGACGATGCCGCGCCAACCCAACGCCGACGCGGCATGGTGGAGGAGCGGTTGCACTCGGGCATCCTAGGACTGGTTGCGGTTTCAATGACAGACCCTCGGCCGCGCTGGGTGTCGGACCCACTGCCGAGAGTGATCAGCGAGTTGAGCGCCCCACGCGCAAGGCCCACAGGACCAGCGGCACCTGCAACGGCAACCGGCCGTAGGCGACGGCCTTCACCCCGGGTGACTTCGTGCGGTAGGCGTGGGCCATCTTGACGTTGGCCGGGAACACCGCCGCGAAGAACCCGGCCGCCAGCTTCCCGCCCACGCCCCGCGTGCGCGGCACGGCGACCGCCGCCGCCAACGCCACCTCCGCCGCGCCGGACAGGTACGTCCAGGTCCGGGGCTTGCCCGGCAGCGCGCGCGGCACGATCGCGTCGTACGGCTTCGGCTTGGCGAAGTGCGTGACACCCGCGGCGCCGAGCAGCCCGGCCAGCGCGAGCGCCGACCAGGAACGGGAACGAGTGGGTTCCATGGGACCACCCTGTCACGTCACCCGCCGCACGGCGCTCCCAGGGCTCGCGCGGGGTTATCCTCCCGCACCGTGACCGGTGATCCAGAAGAACCCGAGCATCCCGAGCGGGCGGCCGTGGCCGCGTTCGCCGACGACTTCCTGATCGGCCTGCGCGAGTGGCTGGCCATCCCGTCGATCGGCACCGACCCCGCGCACCACGGCGACGTGGCGGCCTCCGCGCACTGGCTGGCGGAGGCGTTGCGCCGCGACGGGTGGCCCGACGTGCGGGTGTGGGACGAGGGCCCGGCGCTGCCCGCGGTGTACGCGTGCTGGCCCGCTGCCGATCCGGACGCGCCGACCGTGCTGGTCTACGGCCACCACGACGTGCAGCCGGTCGACCCGGTCGAGCAGTGGCAGCATCCCCCGTTCGAGGCGACGGTGGTCGGCGAGGAGCTGTTCGGGCGCGGCGCGAGCGACGACAAGGGCCAGGTCGCGATGCACCTGCTCGGGGTGCGCGCGCACCTCGCGGCGACCGGCGCGACGCAGCCGTCGGTGACGCTGAAGCTGTTCGTGGAGGGCGAGGAGGAGTCCGGCTCGCCGCACCTGACCCGGCTGCTGGACGACCACCGCGACGACCTCGCGTGCGACCTCGTGGTGTTCACCGACACACCGCTGTACGGGCGTGACGCGCCGACCGTGTGCACGGGCCAGCGCGGGGTGTACGGGGCGGAGGTCGTGTTCACCGGCGGCACGTCCGACGTGCACTCCGGGCGGGCCGGTGGCAGCGTGCCGAACCCGGCGACCGCGATCGCACGGCTCGTCGCGGCCCTGCACGACGACTCCGGGCGCGTGCAGCTGCGTGACTTCTACGCCGATGTGATCGAACCCACCGAGGCCGAGCGCGCCGACTACGCCGCGTTGCCGTTCGACGAGGCGGTGTGGCTGGCGAACGCGGGCGGTGCTCAAGCACTGGCCGGTGAGCCGGGTTGGTCGACCCTCGAACGGGTCTGGGTGCGGCCGACCGCGGAGGTCAACGGCATCCACGGCGGCTACACCGGGCCGGGGCTGAAGACGATCGTGCCCGCGCGGGCGTCGGTGAAGCTGTCGTTCCGGCTCGTGCCCGACCAGCGGCCGGAACGGGTGGCCGAGGCGTTGCGGTCGTTCGTGGCCGAGCACACGCCGGCCGGGCTGCACGCCGAGGTGATCACGAGGGGTGACGGCGCGCCGCCCTATGCGGTGGACGTGTCCCACCCGGCCGTGGGGGCGGTGCGTGACGCGGTGCAGGCCGCGTTCGACCAGCCCGTGAGGTTCAGCCGGACGGGCGGCTCCGGGCCGGCGGCGTTGCTGCACGGGTGGCTCGGCGTGCCGGTCGTGTACCTCGGCGCGACGTTGCCGGATGATCGGATCCACGCGCCGAACGAGCGCGTCGTCGTACCGCTGCTGCTCCGCGGCGCCGAGGCCGCCGCCCGGCTGTGGCGGATCCTCCCGGAGAGGCTGTCATGATCCGCCGCATGAGCTCGGGCGAACCGCTCGCCGAGCGGCCCGGTCACTCCCTCGTCGGCGTGGTGCGGATGCCGGACACGGTGCAGAGCCCGGTCCGCGCGATCCTCAAGCGGGTGATCGGCGCTCTCGGCGCGCTGATGGCCGCCGTGCTGATCGTCTACCTCGACCGGGACGGCTACCGTGACGTCAACGGGGACGGGCTGTCCCTGCTGGACGCGGTGTACTACGCGACGGTGTCGCTCTCGACCACCGGATACGGTGACATCGCGCCCGCCAGTTCGTCGGCTCGGCTGGTCAACGTCCTGGTGATCACCCCCTTGCGGGTGCTGTTCCTGATCGTCCTGGTCGGTACGACCCTCGAAGTGCTCACCGAGCGTTCTCGGCAGGCGCTGCGCATCCAGAAGTGGAGGATCAAGGTGCGGGACCACGTGGTCGTCGTCGGGTACGGCACGAAGGGCCGGTCCGCCGTCAGCGCGCTCTTGGGCGACGGCGCGGAGCCGGGCTCGATCGTCGTGGTCGACACCACGCAGGAGGCCCTGGACGCCGCGTCCGCGATCGGCCTGGTGACCGTGCACGGCTCGGGTACCAGCAACGACGTGCTGCGCGTCGCCGGCGTCCCCCGCGCCCGTGCCGTCGTCGTCGCCGCGAACCGCGACGACACCGCCGTCCTGGTCACCCTCACCGCCCGGGAGCTGGCGCCGAAGGCCCAGATCGTCGCCTCGGTGCGCGAACGCGAGAACGAACACCTCCTCCGCCAGTCCGGCGCGGACTCGGTCGTGGTCTCCAGCGAGACCGCGGGCAGGCTTCTCGGCATGGCCACCGCCACCCCGTCCGTGGTCGACATGGTGGAGGACCTCCTGACCCCGGACGCGGGCCTGGCCATCGCCGAACGCGACGTGGAGCCGTCGGAGATCGGCGGCAGCCCCCGCCACCTGCCCGACATCGTGCTGGGCGTGGTGCGCGCCGGAACCCTCCACCGAGTGGACGCCCCTGAAGCCGACGCCGTGGAAGCCGGCGACCGCCTGCTCTACATCAAGAAGGTCACCCCACCAAAAGAAGCCTGACCCCGGCCTCGGCGGCGCATTCACCCGACCAACGGAATCCGCACCTCGAACACCGCCCCACCAATCCCCACCCCACCAACCCCAATCCCACCGGCCGCCACCCCGCTGCCTGCAACCCCGCTGCCTGCCGCCTCTGCGCCTGCCGGCGTGCCCGCCGTCGCTCCGTCACGTCCCTCGGTACCTGCGATGGCCGGACCCGCCGGCTCCGCCGTGGCGCGGCCGGCCGCCGTCGCGCTCTGCCCACCAGCCGCCGTCACGCCACCTGTCGCCTCGCCGGCCGCCACGCCTGCTGCCCTCGCACCCGCCGCTGCGCCGCCGCGTCCTGCGGCAGGTGCATGGGCTGAGCCGACCGCATCCACCACCGCACGACCGGACCCCGGAGGAACCAGCCCGCCGCCCGCCGCCGCCCCGCCCGCCGCTGCCGCCGCTGCCGCTGCCGCCGCATCCGCCGCCGAGTCACCACGTCCTGCGGCACGTGCGGTGGCCGGGCCTGCCGGGTCCGTCTGCCCGCGCCCCGATGCCGGCGCGCGCTGCCCTCCCACCGCCGTGATCTCGCCGGCTGCTGTCGTCCCGCCGGCCGCTGTGATCCCGTTCGCCGCTGTCGTCCCGCCGGCCGCCGTGATCTCGCCAGACGCCGTTTCCCCGTCCGTCGCAGCGCCTGGTGTCGGCGTGCCACCCGTCTGGCCCGTTGGCGTGCCGGTCCGTGGCACGTTGTCCGCCGCACCTTCCGCACCCACCGCTGTCGGCTCGCTCGACGTCGTCCCTGTAACGGACGCGCTGGGCGGCGGTTCGGTTGGCGGGGTGTTGGCTGCCGGCGGCCCCGCGTCCGTCGCCGTGTCCGCTGTCGGCGCGATGCGCGCAGTGTCCGCCCTCGTGGCGGCTGTTGGCTCGCTTGCTGTCCTCCCTGTTGTGGGTGTGTCGGCCTCTCCTCTGAACGGTGGCGCGGTGGTCGCGTACGACAGTTCACCGCCGTGGGCGCGCACCACGCCTCGGGCGATGGGCAGGCCCAGGCCCGAGCCGCCGGAACGTTGGTCCCTCGCCTCGTCCAGCCGCACCAGCCGGTCGAAGATGCGTTCCCGGTCGGCCGGCGGCACGCCCGGGCCGTTGTCGGACACGGCCAGCACCGCCCAGCCGTCCGCCTTCGACACGCGCAGCCGCACGCGGCCGGTCGGACCCGTGGCTTGGCGGGCGTTGTCGGCCAGGTTCGCCAACACCTGCGCCAACCGCTGCGGGTCGCCCGAGACGAACGCCGGCTCGCCCTCGGCGGCGATGTCGAAGTCCGGTGCGAGCAACTGGGTCCGCCCCACCTCCGCCTCGGCCAACGCGAGCAGGTCCACCCGTTCCCGGTGCAGTTCCAGGCCGGCGTCGATGCGTGCCAACGCCAGCAGGTCGTCCACCAGCCGACCGGCCCGCCGCGACTCGCGCACCAGCAGCAGGTTCAACCGCTCCCGCTCCTCGGCGCCGGTGGCCTGCATCAGGGCTTCCGCGACCGCCTGCACGCCCGCGATGGGCGTCCTCAGCTCGTGCGCCGCGTCGGCCACGAACCGCTTCGTCCGTTCCTCCGATCCCTCCAACGAATCCAGCATGTCGTCGAACGCGGCCGCCGTCCGACCGAGTTCGTTGTCCGCCCGCGACGGGTTGAGCCGGGAGCCCCGGTTGCCGCGCGTGATGGAGCGGGCCAGCGTGGTCATCGCGTCCAGCGGCGCCAACGCCCGCCGGACCACCAGCACCATCGCCCCGGCCGTCACCGCCAGCGCGCCGACCCCCGCCACCAGCAACAACCGCCGCAGTCTGGCCTGCGCCGCCGTGATCACCGACGACTCGGCGTACACCGTGATGGTCGACCCGTCGACCAACTGCCGTCTGACCTCGTTCGCCACCTCCTCGTCCGGCGCGTTCCCGAACACCGTCCCGTCCGGCATGACCAGCCGGACCTCCACGCCCCGGCCCTCCAGCCGGTTCACCAGGTCCGCCCCGCGCACCCGCTGCTTGACGAGCTGCTGCGCCACCCGCGCCTTCTCCAGCAGCGCGGTGTCGACGTCCCGGCTGGACTGCGCCGCGAACAGCGCGTCCACCAACAACACGACCCCGATGAGCACGACACCAAGCACGCCGATCGCGGAGAGCGTCACCCGGCGCCGCAGCGAGACGGTCCGCAAGCTCACGACTCGTCCGCTCTGAGCACGTACCCGAGCCCGCGGACGGTGTGCAGCAGCCGCGGCCCGTGCTCCTCCAACTTCCGACGCAGGGCGCTGACGTGCACCTCGACCAGGTTCGGGTCGTAGTCCTCATAGCCCCACACGGCCGTGAGGATCTGCGTCTTGCCCATCACCCGCCCACGCTGCGCGGCCAGGTACCGCAGCAGCCGCAGTTCCGTGGCGGTCAACTCGATCGGCACGCCACCCCGCAGCACCACCGCCGAGTCGGCGTCCACCACGAGGTCGCCGATCTGCACGGTGGACGGCGTCCGCCCCAGCCGCCGCAGCACCGCGCTCACCCGGGCGACCAGCTCGGCCAGCACGAACGGCTTCACCACGTAGTCGTCCGCACCCCGGTCGAGCCCGCGCAGCCGGTCGGACACCCCGTCCCGGGCGGTCAACATGACCACCCCGGCCCCGCACGTCCGCCGGATGACCTCCAGGAGCACGAAGCCGTCCCGACCGGGCAGCATCACGTCGAGCACCACCAGGTCCGGCCGGAAGCGGACCAGGTCGCCCTCCAGGTCCCGACCGTCCGGCCGGACCTGCACCTGGTAACCCGCGTCCCGCAGGGCGGAACCCACCGCGGCGGCGATCGCCTCCGCGTCCTCGATCACCAGCACCCTGGCAGCAGTCGACACCTCCATATTCTGCGTCGCGTGGCTCACCGCGGTCGTGAAGCCGCGACGAGCATCGGCAAATGACCTTCACCGGCCGGCAGGTCGCACATCGCCGCCGGTTCCGCCGGCAGGACTTCGGCTGCGGTGTGCGACGTGCCGGAGGTCGGGGCCGGTCTCCCTCGACGTGGGCGCGGACGGGGAAGACCGGCCGTCTGTGGGCCCTGGCCACCTCGCCGACAGTGGCGGGATGGTCCAGGGGTGTGGACGGCGGCGGACCGGGCGGGTGGGTTGCGCCTCCGCGCGATGGGCGGTGACGGCGGCGGCGCGGCATCACTCGGCGAGTGATCGAGGACCGAGGACCAAGGACGAGGGCTTCAGGGCTCGCTCCGGCAGGCTGAGCGTCACCCGCCGTGCGGGTACGTCGGCGGGGCACGGCGGCAGCGCACGGTCGCGCACGACGGCGGTGGCCGGCCCAAGCGGCCCTGTCGTGGGTCCTGCCTTCGCCGGCGTGGGCGACAAGCCCACGGCCGGAGGTCTCGTCGTGGTGCGCGGTGCGGCATCCGGCGGCGGGCTCGTGGGTGGACGGGGTCCGTGAGTTTCGGGGTGAGTGGCATGGGTCTAGTGTCGAACAACAGTTCGAGGGTGGGCAAGATCACGATCGAGTGATGTTTGTGCGGGCCACGGACCGCCTCGGCCCACACGACAACCGGCCACCCCGTCTGCGACCATCCACGCTGTGGCGGTTCCGCGAAGCCCGGTCAGGTGGGCGCTGGTGCTGCTGGTCGTGGGTCTGGCAGGCGTCACGGCAGCGGTCGCGTTGTGGTGGCCGCGCACGTCCACCGAGGTCCAGCGGGCCACCGCCACCGTCGTCACGCCGGCCTCCTGCGGCGACCCCGACGCCTACGACCGGGTCGAACTGACGATCGGTGACCGGACGCACACCGCCAAGCTCGACGGCTGCGGCCACCAGCAGGACGAGGTCGTGGAAGTCGTCGTCCCCGCCGACACCGAGGGCGAGCTGACCGTCCAAGCCGCCGCCAGCGCCCCCGCGGGCATGCCGTTCGAAGTCAGGCTGACCACGTTGCTGATGTGCCTGAGCGGCCTCGCCGGCGGCCTCTACGCCTACCTGCTGACCAGGCGTTCTCAGCCGACGGCGTCAGCAGGCGCCGCGTAGGTGTTGCACGACGTCGTCACGCCCTGCGTGAACCCCTGCGACGCCCATTCCGACTGGTTGTCCGGGCTGCCGTGGGCGTTCTTCTCGGGCGCTTCCTGCACGGCGTACTGGAAGTCGTCCGCCGCCTCCTGCGCCAACCCGGGCCCGATCGACCCGGACGCCGCGACCAGGAACATCCCGGCGAAGCAGTTGGCCTGCAGCTCGATCCGCCGCGACATCTCCAGCCCCGCCGGCGTCTCCTCGCCCGCGTCGACGATCTTGGAGTCCGCCGCCCGCAGCATCCCGGACAACGCCTGCACGTGGTGCCCGTACTCGTGCGCCAACGTCGCCAGGTGCGAGCCCGGGCGCTCGCCGCCGCCGTTGTCACGCAGCCGCCGCGTGGGCATGTAGATGGTCCTGTTGCGACCGCAGTAGTACGCGACCGCCTCGCTCTCCGCGGGCGCCGAGCCGCACGGCCCCTCGACCAGGTCCGGCGACGTGTCCAGCGCGGGCGGGTCGAACGGCAGGTTCTCCTGCTCCAGCACCGGCCGCCACGCCTGGTCCAGGCACGTCACCCCGGCCTTGTAGTACGCCGCCAGCTCCGCGTCCGACACCCCGAACCCCGGCAACGCGCACGTCACGGCGGGCAGCCGAACGGGCGCGGTGAGCAACGGGTGGTCGGCCAGCCGGTGCACGGCACGCGGCCTCAGGGCCTCGGCCTGCGTGGTCTGCGGGGCCGTGGCGCCCGGCGCGGCCACCGCGCGGCCGTTGATCCTCCGGGACGTCTCCAGCTGCGTGATGCCGCCCAGGCCCAACACGCACAACACGATCAACGAGAACACGCCGATGAGGACGATCGGGTTGTTCTTGGGCTCCTCGGGCGTGTGCACGGTCCTCCAGTCGGGTCAGCTGACGTCCGCCGCGCTCGCCACCCAAGTGTTGCACGCGCTCGTCTCGTTGTTTTTGAACCCGTGGTTGACCCACGCGGCGTTCCGCTCGGGCGCGCCGTGGTCCCGGTTGGGGTAGATCGGGTAGTCGCCGCGGTTGCCCGCGTCCGTCAGGGCCACGGAGATCACGTCGGCGGGCACCGCGCCGTGCGACAGCGGCGCCAGCGTCATCCCGCCGAAGCACGTGGCCTGCAGTTCCTTGCGGCGGTTCAGGTCGAGGCCCTCGGGTGTGTCCCAGCCGCCCTTCTCGTACTGCGCCTGGCTGGACGCGCGCAGGATGCCGGACAGCCACTGGATGTGGTGGCCGTACTCGTGCGCGAGCTGCCCCAGGTACTTGCCCGGGTGGTTGGGGTTCGCCGAACCCTGCTCGTTGGCGTAGTGGTTCGGCGTCCAGTAGATCGTGCCGTCGCAGTACATGGCGGTGCGGTCCGGGCCCATGTTGCCGCACGTGTTGGTGATCTGGGACGTCACCATGACCAGCTCCACCGGCTGGTAGGGCAGGTTCGCGCGCTCGAACGACGGCTTCCACATCGCCTCGATGCACGGCAGCGAGGCGCGGAGGAACCGGTCCTGGCCCGCGGGCGAGTAGTCCATCGCCGGCAGGGCGCAGCCGTCGATGTTGAACGCGCCCAGGCCCGCGGCGTGGATCGGGTTGTCGCCGAGCGTGATGACGGCCTTGGGGCCCGCCTTGGGCGTGCTGGTGGACGTGGACCGCCTGCTGCTCTCGGTCGTGGACGTCGTCGTGGTCGTCGTGGTGGTGGTGGGTTCGGGCGTGTACGTGTAGCTCGCGTACCCCGCGTTGCCCGAGTCGCTCGCCTTCTTCGAACCGCTGTTCGCGGCCACGATGCCGATCGTCACGACGCCCAGCACGAGGAAGCCGACGACCAGCACCGCCACCAGCGGGCCCTTGCTCTTCTGCCGCGGCAGCGGCGGGTACGGCATCGGCGCCGGACCCCAGCCCGGCGGCGGTCCGGGCGGCGGCCCCCAGTTCACGGGCGGCGGCTGCGGCGCGGCCATCGGAGGCGGCATCACGGGTGCCTGGCCAGGCCAGGTGGGTTGCTGGTGCGGGGGGAACGGGCCGGTCGGGGGCGGGGGCGGTTGCGCGGGCCACTGGTGCGTCGGCTGGGGCTGTTGGGGGTGGAGCGGGGCGGGCATCGGCGGCGGCCCAACCGGTCGTGGCGGCGGCCAGCCACCCGGCGGCGGTGGTTGCGTCATCGCTGGTGGTCCCCCATATCGCGGATGCCCGAATCAGCACAAGAGCTTAGGGGAACTCCGCTATTCTCCGCGGCCGTGTTGAAAAACTGGGGAGCGGCGGCCATCTGCGCGGTCGCGCTGTGCACGGGCGCCGGCACAGCGTCGGCGCAACCGAGCGGCACGGCCGGACTGCCCGGGACGGTCGGCGCGGACGTGCGGCTCAAGCTGGAGCGCGACGGCAGGCTGACCGTGACCGAGGTGGTCACCGTCCCCGACGGCCGCACGGCCACGCGCGTCGTCCCGCTGCGCGTCCCCGTCTCCTCCGATCGCGACCGGGTCTTCCAGGTCGGGGACGTGACGGTGGACGGCGAGGGCACCGCTACAGCATCGGACGACGAGCTCACGATCGCACTCCGGGCGGGCACGTCGACCGTCAAGTACTCCGTGGTCGGGACCGTGGCCAAGATCGGCGACACCTTAGAGCTGCGCTGGCAGCCCGCGAGCGGTTGGGACACCCAGCTCGACTCGGTGAAGGTCTCCGTGATCACGCCGGACGCGCCGCGGTCGGTGAACTGCCTGGCCGGCGAGCCGGGCACGTCAAAGCCGTGCACCACCGCGGACCTGGGCGACGGGCGCGGCGTGCGGGCGACCGAGATCGGCCTGGCCGCCGGTGAGCGGGTCGACGTGGCGGTGGGGTTGCAGGAGGGAGCGGCGCCCGCGAACGCGCGGGTCGAGGAGACCTCGGGGTTGGCGGCGGCGTTCGCGTTGACCCCGTTGACCGGCGCGGGGCTCGGTGGGCTGGTCGTGCTGCTGCTGTGCGGCGGGTTGTTGTTGTGGTACCTGCGCGGCCGTGACGCGCGGGCGTTGGCCGGTGACGTCGGGCCGGTGAACGTGCTGGTCACCGACGGTTCCGGGCGGGTGGCGTTCGCCTCGCCGGACGGCGTGCTGCCCGGCCAGGTCGGGACCGTGGTGGACGAGCACGTGGACGTGGTCGACGTGACCGCGACGATCGTGGACCTCGCGGTGCGCAACTACGTGTGGATCGAAGAGGTCGACGGGCACGACTGGCGATTCGTGCGGCGCAACCCCGCCGACCCGTCGCTGTCCGCGTACGAGCGGGCGGTGTACGAGGCCTTGTTGCCCGACGGGGTGGACGCGGTGTCGCTGTCCGAGCTGCGGGGCAGGCGGATCGACCTGTCACGCGTGCGGGACGCGCTGTACGCCGACGTGGTGGCGAAGAACTGGTTCGCGCGGCGGCCGGACGCGGAGCGCAACCTGTGGTGGTGGGCCGGGGTCGGCGTCGGCGTGCTGGGCGCGGTGCTGACGGTGGTGCTCGCGCTGGCAGGTGGGCCTGCGCTGTTCGGGCTGGTGGTCGTGGTCGCCGGGGTGGCGTTGGCGGTGGGCGCGCGCTCCATGCCCGCTCGGACCAAGCGCGGCAGTGTGCTGTTGGAGCACGTGCGCGGGCTGAGGGGGTACTTGCACACGGCGACGCCTCGGGACATCCCGGAGTCCGACCGGGAGATGGTGTTCTCGCGGTCGTTGCCGTACGCGGTGGTGCTGGGGGAGACGGAGCGGTGGCTGGCGACGTTCGCGGGCACGCGGCCGGGGCTGTACTGGTTCGGCGAGGCGGAGCAGGGCGGTGACCTGCGGCGGTTCGCGCAGCGGTTCCCGGCGTTCCTGGGCGCGGTGGACGGCGTGCTGGCGCAGGCGGGGCACCTGAGGTCGCTGCGGGGCTGATTCCTCCCGGACTTTCACTCGAACGTGATCTTGCCCTACCTCGAACAGCAGTTCGACAATGGAGCCATCCCGGAACACGACCCCGCGGGCGGCGGGCGACGGTTCGTCGGGTGCAGGGCCGAAGTCACCCCGGTGCCCATCGCGCCGGCTCCACCGGGTGGGCGGCCTGCTGAGACAGGCGGTGGTCCGGACGGGCGCAGGCGCGTGCCCGGTTCGGGATCGGCCGTCGAGCCGCTGGTCGACCGGTCCGAACCCGGTCGGTTCGCGTTGGGCGTAGCGGCACGCTTCGGTGGGTGGGCGACCATCGAGCCCGGCAGTGGTGTGAACCCGTAGGCTGCGTTCATGGCGCTACCCGAACTGCACAGGTTCACGCTTCCCAACGGTCTGCGGGTGGTGCTCGCACCCGACCGCAGCGCCCCGGTCGTCGGGGTGAGCGTGCACTACGACGTGGGCTTCCGCTCCGAGCCCGAGGGGCGGACGGGGTTCGCTCACCTCTTCGAGCACCTCATGTTCCAGGGCAGCGAGAGCCTGGAGAAGCTGGCCCACTTCCGGCACGTGCAGTCCTCGGGCGGCACGTTCAACGGGTCGACGCACCCCGATTACACCGACTACTACGAAGTGCTGCCGTCGGCGGCACTGGAGCGGGCACTCTTCCTCGAGGCCGACCGCATGCGGGCGCCCAAGATCACCGAGGAGAACCTGCGCAACCAGATCGACGTGGTGAAGGAGGAGATCCGGCTCAACGTGCTCAACCGACCGTACGGGGGGTTCCCGTGGATCCTCCTGCCGCCGGTCCTGTTCCAGACCTTCCCCAACGCGCACAACGGCTACGGCGACTTCACCGACCTGGAGAACGCCACCGTGGACGACTGCGCCGCGTTCTTCGACACCTACTACGCGCCGGGCAACGCCGTGCTGACGGTGGCGGGCGACTTCGACCCCGAAGGGGCGAAGGCACTCGTCGAGAAGCACTTCGGTGACGTGCCCGCCCGTCCGGTGCCGTCCCGGCCGTCGTTCGCCGAGGCGCCGCCGAAGGGCGAGCTGCGGGCCGAGCACACCGACAAGCACGCGCCGATGCCCGCCATCGCGGTGGGCTACCGGATCCCGGACCCGGTGACCGAGGTCGAGGGCTACCTCGCCTACCTGGTCCTGGCCGGCGTGCTCACCGACGGCGACGGGTCGCGGTTGCAGCAGCGGCTGGTGCACCGCGACGCGATCGTGGTGGACGTCGGCGCGGGGTGCGGTCTGTTCGGGCCGTTGGAGGCGCGCGACCCCGACACGTTCAGCATCACCGCGATCCACCCGCCGGAGGTCACCTCCGAGCAGGTGCTCGCGGCCGTGGACGAGGAGCTGCTGCGGTTGGCCGAGGAAGGGCCGACGGAGCAGGAGCTGGCGAAGGTCACCGCCCGCTGGGTGTCGACCATGCACCGCGAGCACGACCGGCTCACCAGCCGGACGCTGGGCCTCGGGTCGGCCGAGCTGCTGTTCGGGAGGGCCGAGCTGCTGTACGAGCTGCCGGACAAGCTGGCCGGCATCACCACCGACGAGGTCGCCGCGGCGGCCAAGGCGCTGCGGCCGGACTCGCGCGCCGTCCTGACCCTCAAGCCCGCCAGTGGAGGTAACGAGTGAGCGCCCCGACCAAGCACCGCAGCGCCGACGAGATCGGCCGTACGGAGCTAGGGCCTCGCCCGTTCCCGGAGCTGGGCGAGCAGCGGGCGGCGGCGGACCTGGACACGATCGACACCACGCTGGCCAACGGCCTGCGGGTGCTGGCCGTGCGCCGGTCGTCCGTGCCGCTGGTGGAGGTGCGGCTGCGGATCCCGTTCGGCGACCCGGCGTCGAGCAGCGTCGGCTCGACGCACGCGGCCCGCGCCGAGGTGCTGGCGAACACGATCCTCACCGGCACCGCCACCCGCAGCCGGGTGGACGTGGACACCGAGCTGGCGCTGGTCGGCGGCGAGCTGGACGCGGTCGTCGACCCGGAGCGGCTGGCGCTGTCCGGCAACGCGCTGGTGTCCGGTTTCGCGACCGTGCTGGACGTGCTGCGGGACGTGCTGACCGGCGCGACCTACCCGGCCGACGAGGTCGAGCGGGAACGCGCGCGGCTGGTGGAGCGGATCCGGCTGGCGCGGTCGCAGCCGAACGTGATCGCGCGGGAGGCGTTGCAGCGCCACCTGTACGGCGACCACCCGTTCGCCAAGGAGATGCCCGAGGCGGAGGAGGTCGCGGCCGTCACCCGCGACGACGTGCTGGCGCTGCACTCGTCGGCCGTGCTGCCGCGCGGGTCGGTGGTCGTCGTCGTGGGCGACGTCGCACCGGACGCGGCGGTGCGCGCGGTCGAGGACGCGCTGGGCGGCTGGACCGGCGAGGGCACCGCGGTGGCGCTGTCGCCGCTGCCGCCCGTGCGGGGTGGCGACGTGCTGTTCGTGCACCGCCCCGGCGCCGTGCAGTCCCAGATCCGGCTCGCCGGGCGGGGCCTGGAGCGCACCGACGACCGGTACCCGGCGTTGCAGCTGGCGAACCTGGTGTTCGGCGGGTTCTTCTCCTCCCGGCTGGTGGAGAACATCCGCGAGGACAAGGGCTACACCTACAGCGCGCGGTCGCACCCGGAGTTCACGCCGGGTGGCGCGACGCTGCTGGTGGACGCCGACACCGCCAGCGAGGCGACGGCGGCGGCGCTGATGGAGACCCGGTACGAGCTGGGCAAGCTGGGTCTGGTGCCGCCGACGGAGTCCGAGGTCGACACCGCCCGCCGGTACGCGATCGGGTCGCTGCTGACGGCGACGTCGTCGCAGGGCGGGCTGGCGTCGTTCCTGCTGAACCTCGCGGGGCTGGGCCTGGACGTGGAGTGGTTCACCGCGCACCCGGGCCGGCTGGAGGCGGTCACCGTCGAGCAGGTCGCCGAGGTGGCGCTGGAGTTCTTCGCGCCGACGGCGTTCACCGGCGTGCTGGTGGGCGACGCGGAGCTGCTGACCCCGCAGCTGCGGGCGCTGGGCGGTGTGACCCTGCCGTGAGCTTCGAGTTGGTGGAACTGCCCGCGCTGTCGCGGTTCACGGTGAACCGGCAGGAGCCGTTGCGCGGCGACGCGGAGCGCATCGCGCAGTTGTGGCCCAAAGCGCGCGTGCTCACCGTGGACGCGCGCGGCCGCACCCTGGTGGCCGACCGGGGTGCGAGCCTGGTCGACCGCCCGGCCACCGAGTTCGGCGACGGCCCGCCGGACACCGCCGTCCTGCTCGGCGAGCAGGACGGCGTGGCGTACTGGGCGGTTCCGCTGACCGAGGACGAGACGGACGTCGAGGCGCCCGTCGGCCGGGCGTGGGCGCGGCCGGAGCTGACCGACGAGCCGCAGTGGCTCGACCTGCGGGCGTGCGGCGCGCTGCTGGACGACACCGGGGCGGGCCTGTTCACCTCGGCGGTGGCGCTGTTCCACTGGCACCGCTCGGCGAGGTTCTGCGCGGCGTGCGGCGGCGTGACCGAGTCGATCAAGTCCGGCTGGGCGCGGGTGTGCGAGCGGTGCGGGCGCGAGGAGTACCCGCGCACGGACGCCGCCGTAATCTGCCTGGTGCACGACGGCGCGGACCAGGTGCTCCTCGCCCGTGGCGCGGGCTGGCCCGAGGGGCGGTACTCGGTGCTGGCCGGGTTCGTCGAGGCGGGCGAGTCGCTGGAGGCGTGCGTGGCGCGGGAGATCGTCGAGGAGGTCGGCGTCGAGGTCGGCGGCATCCGCTACCTCGGCAGCCAGCCGTGGCCGTTCCCGCGGTCGTTGATGGTGGGGTTCGAGGCGGTGGCCGACCCGGCCGAGCCGTTGCTGCTCGCCGACGGCGAGATCGCGCAGGCCCGGTGGGTCGGCCGGGCGGAGGTGCGGCAGGCGCTCGCCGAGCCGGGCAGCGTGCCCGACCTGCTGCTCGCACCGAACGCCTCCATCGCCTACCGGATGATCCAGTCGTGGGCGGCGGCGGGCTGATCCGACCCGTCACCGCACGTCAGGCGGCTGCGAGCAGGTCGGGCCAGGGCAGGCCGCGGACGAAGTCGGCGTACCGCGTCCAGGTGATCTCGGGCAGTTCGGCGTGCAGCCGGGGCAGGTCGATGTCGGTGCCCACGTCGGTGAAGTAGCCGAACATGGCGGCCAGGTCCGTCGAGTACCGCGCCACCACGTCCAACGGCGGGGCGTGGTGGCGGATCGGGCGGCCGATGGCGGCGGTCAACGCCTCGGCCATGCCCGCCGGGGTCAGGGCCTCGCCGGCCAGGTCCAGCCGCCTGCCCGCGAACCGGTCGGGCTGCTCCAGGGCGAGCACCGCGACCGCCGCGATGTCCCGCACGGCGACCAGGTGCAGCGGGCGGTCCGACGGCATGGGCAGGTGGAACGTGCCCTGGCGCAGGCCCTGCACCGTCCACTCGCCGAACTTGTCGTCGATGAACGCCGCCGGCCCGAGGACCGTCCACCGCGGTCCGGCGGTGGCCAGGTGCTCCTCGATGCGCTGCTTGCTGTCGAAGTGCGGGATACCGGTGCGGCGGTCGGCGTTGGACGCGGACGTGAACACGATGTGCTCCACGTCCCGCGCGGCGTCGACCACCGCGATGCCGTGGCGGACCTCCGCGTCCGTGTCGCTGCCGAACGGGGTCGTGACGGCGAAGACGGCCCGGACTCCGTCCAGTGCCGCGCGCAGTGACGCGGGGTCGTCGAAGTCGCCGTGCGCGACGTCCGCGCCGAGTCGTCGGAGTTCTTGCGCCGCAACGCTGTGGGGTGCGCGGGTGAGGGTTCGGACGCGGTGGCCGCGGGCCAGGAGCGCGCGGGTCACGGCTCCGCCTTGGGCGCCGGTCGCGCCGGTGATCAGAATCGGTTCCATGGGCAAAGGTTGACGGTGAAAGTGTTCTCCGGTCAAGTGAATTTGTTAGGGTGTGACCATGAGCCGACACGAACCGGGTGACGAGCTGCTGGCGTGGCTGTACGTCCAGCAGGGCGTGGACGCGGTGCGGGTCGCGATGGAACGGCGGATCGAGGCCGTGGCCGGCTGCTCGCTGCTGGAACACGAGGCGCTGTACCGGATCGACATGAACGGCCGCCTGCTGATGTCCGAGCTGTCCGACCTGCTCGCGGTCAGCCCGAGCGGCGTCACGCGCCTGGTCGAACGGCTGGTGCGCCGCGGCTGGGTCGTGCGCGAGCAGCCGCCGGACAACCGACGGGTCGTCCACGCCGTCCTGACCGACGCCGGACGGCAGGTGCTGGCGGCCACGAGCGCCCCCGCGTACCGCGAATCGGTGGCCGAGGAGTTCGCCGCTGCGCTGAGTGATCGAGACGTCGCGGACTTGAAGCGCATCGGGCGAAAACTGCTGGAAGCGCACGGCAAATGGGACGCCAAGCGGTTCGCGACCGACTAACGTCGGGACTTGGACACGCCCGTGTGGCGGCCGTGGTCCTACTCGCCCGATGGGGGTCGCCGTGCACCGCAAGCTGACCGTGCGCGACCTGCGTGCCGGCAACCGGGCGCGGGTGCTGCGCGCGCTGTACTTCAGCGAACCGCGCAGCCGGCAGGAACTCGCGGGCGTCACCGGGCTCAGCCAGGCGTCGGTCAGCAACGTGGTCGCCGAGCTCATCTCCGACGGCATCGTGGTCGAGGCCGGGCAGGTCGACTCGGACGGCGGACGGCCGCGCGTGCTGCTGCGGGTCAACCCGGCGCACGCGGCGGTCGTCGGTGTCGACGTCGGCGAGACGCACGTGCTGGTCGAGGTGTTCGACCTGACGCTGCGACGGCTGGCGGAGGCGACGTTCCCGATGGAACCGGACGTCCACTCGGTCGACGACGTGGCCCGGCGGGTCCTCGAAGGCCTCGACCGGTGCCTCGCCGCGAGCGGGGTCGGTGACGTGCTCGGCGTCGGCATCGGCGTGCCGGGGCAGGTCGAGCACGGCCTGGTGTACGCGCAGACCGTCGGCTGGCACGGCGTCGAGCTCGAGCAGCTGCTGCGGACCGGCACCGACCTGCCGCTGTTCCTGGACAACGGCGCGAACACGTTGGGGCAGGCCGAGGTCTGGTTCGGCGCGGGCCGCGGCACGGGCGACGTGGTGGTCGCGTTGATCGGCTCGGGCGTGGGCGCGAGCGTCATCGCGGGCGGCGTGCTGTACCGCGGTTCGTCGGGCGGCGCGGGCGAGTGGGGTCACACGACCGTCGCGCTCGACGGCCGCCCGTGCCGGTGCGGCGCGCACGGGTGCCTGGAGGCGTACATCGGCGCGTCGGCCGTGGTCGACCGGTACCGCGCGGTGAAGGCGGACGTGCCCGCCGAGCAGGAGGCGGCGCTGGCCGCGCTGGTCGCCGACGGCTCCCGGGCCGCGCGGGACGTCCTCGCCGAGACCGCCCGCTACGCCGGGCTCGGCATCGCGACCCTGATCAACCTGTTCAACCCGTCGCAGGTCATCGTCGGCGGCTGGGCCGGACTGCTGCTGGGCGCGCGGATCCTGGACGACATCCGCGCCCAGGCCTCCCGCCACGCCCTGCACCGACCGTTCGAGCAGGCGTCGATCACCCTGTGCGAACTCGGCCCCGAGTCGGTCGCGCTCGGTGCGGCGACCCTGCCGGTGGCCGAGTTCCTCGCCGCGGGCGGCGTCCGCCACCGCACCCCCAGCCGCGTGCTCTGACGCCGCCGGTCACGCCGTGTGCTGGTACGCCGAGTACGTCAGGTAGCCCGCGTCGCCGCCCTGGTAGTACGTGCCCGGGTCGACGGGCGCGAGCGGCAGGCCGGTGCGCAGTCGTTCCACCAGGTCGGGGTTGGCGATGAACGCGCGCCCGAAGCTGATCAGCTCCGCGCCCAGGCCGAGCCAGTGGTCGGCGGCGGTCCGGTCGGTCTGCTTGGCGCCCATCGGCACCACCGGGTTCATGATCAGGGTGCCCGGCCACGCCCGGCGCAGCCCGATCAGCACCTCCTCGTCCGCGGTGGCCTCCAGGTGCACGTAGGCGAGGTCGAAGCGGGCGAGCTCGCCGAGCAGGGCCGCGTACAGCTCCGGCACGTCGGTCTCCTCGACGCCCCAGAACGTGCCGCCGGGCGAGAGCCTGATCCCGGTTCGGGCGCCGCCGACGGCGTCCACCGTGGCGGCGACCGCCTCGACCGCGAAGCGGATGCGGTTGGCGATCGGGCCGCCGTACGAGTCGGTGCGCAGGTTGGCGTTGGACGACAGGAACTGCGAGATCAGGTAGCCGTTCGCGCCGTGCAGCTCCACCCCGTCGAACCCGGCGTCCACGGCCCGGCGGGCGGCGTCGGCGTACGAGCGGGCGTGCTCGGGGACCTCTGCGGTGTCCAACGCGCGGGGGACCGGTGCGGGCTTCGGCCCGTTCGGGGTGAACACGTCGCCGACCGCGGCGACGGCGGACGGCCCGACCGGCTGGAACCCGGTGGTGTCGGGGTGCGAGACGCGGCCACCGTGCATGATCTGCGCGAAGATGCGCCCGCCGTTGACGTGCACGGCGTCGGTGACGGGTCGCCAGGCGGCCACCTGCTCGTCGGTGTGCAGGCCCGCGGTGCCGGGGTTCGACTGCCCGACCAGGCTCGGCTGCACGCCCTCCGAGACGATCAACCCGGCGGTGGCGCGCTGGGCGTAGTAGGTCGCCATCGACGCGGTGGCGAGGCCGCCGGCCGCGGCGCGGACCCGGCTCATCGGGGCCATCACGACCCGGTTGGGCAGGTCGAGGCCGCCGAGGTGGTAGCGGTCGAACAGCGAGGTCATGCCGCAACTCCTTCGTACTGGTCGAGGCCCGCTGCGGGCTCGATTGGTACGCTAAAACCTGACATCAATGTGAGAGGCAAGTCCTGCGGCCGACGTCACAACGGGAGGGTGCGGTGCGGATCGGCGAGCTCGCGGCACGGACCGGGGCCAGCGTTCGCTCGCTGCGCTACTACGAGGAACAGGGACTGCTCAACAGCACCCGTAGCGCCGGCGGGCAGCGCCACTACACCGAGTACGACGTGGAGCGGGTCGCCTTCGTGCAGCGCCTGTACGCCGCCGGGCTGTCCAGTCGCACGATCGCCGAACTGCTGCCGTGCGTCGACTCGCCCAGCGACGAGAACTCCGACGCCGCCATGGCCCGCATGGCCAAGGAACGCGACCGGCTCTCCGCGCACATCGACGAGCTGCTGCGCACGCGTGACGCGCTCGACGACCTGATGGCCGTGGCCCAAGCGCACCGCGACGCCGGCCGGGTCGCGGTCTGACTACGGGTCGACCCGGTCCAGCGCCGCGCCGTCCCAGGTGGTCTGGGTGCACGCCACGCCGCGGCCGTTCTTGGGTCGCAGCACGTCGTAGATGTGCATGCGGGGGATCTTGTCGGACACGCCCCAGCCGCTCGGCCAGGTGATGACCCAGTCCATGTCGAGGTCCACCAGCAGGCCGAGCATGCGCGCGATCGTCGGGTCGTCCAGCCGCTCGAACGCCTCGTCCAGCAGCACCAGCCGCAACGGCGAGAACTCGCCGCTGACCGCGTCGTAGAACGACGCCGCCGCCGCGAACAGCGTCACGTACGAGATCAGCCGCGTCTCGCCGGACGACAGCTGGCGCAACCGGCGTTCGCGCGGGTTGCCGTCCGGGCCCGTGTCGGCGACCGTGACGGTGAACTGGTGCCACGTCCGGTAGTCCAGGGCGCGGGACAGGATCTCGGCGTAGTTGCCGGTGTGCGCGTCGCGTTCGGCTTCGATGCGTTCGGTGAACACGCGGCGCAGCGTGGCGTCCTGCTCGGGGTCGCGTTCCGCGTACGGCAGGCGGACCAGCGCCAACGCGTCCCGCGTCTCCTCCTCCAGCGCCGCCGACGGCTTCCACGCCAGCTTCACGTGCACGCCCTGGCTGGACCGCGCCTTGCCGAGCACCTCGTTCATCCGCTTGCACAGGTCCTCGGCGACCGCGATCTGGCCGCGCAGCCACTCGGCCAGGTCGCGGATCAGGTAGTCGGCGAAGATGTTCTGGTACTGCTCGTCCAGGAAACCGCGCTGCTCGGCCAGTTTCGCGGTGACCTGCCGTGCGGCGACGGCGACCGGGCGGGCGCCTTCCTCGCCGGTGACCGTGACGGTGAGCAGGCCGACGTGCTGCTCGGCGGCGATGTCGTGGCTGCCCGCGAGCGAGGTCTGGAGCGCCTGCAGCTTGGTGATCACCGTCGCCTCGCCCGCGCCGCGCCGGTCGGAGGCCATCAGGGCGGCGCGGACCGAGGTGACGTCTTCGGGCACGTCCGGCAGTGCGGCCACGAGGATGCCGGGCGCCTGGACGGTGGCCTTGAAGTGCTCGGTCGCGCGGGTCAGGCCGTCCTTGGCCGACGCGAGCTGCTCGGCCGCGGTCTCGAGTTGGGCGTTCAGCTTGGCGGCCTGCTCGCGGGCGGAGACGACCTGCTCGCGCACGCCCTTGAGCTCGTCGCGCATCCCGCGCCGTGAACGCTCCAAAGTGGACAGTTGGTCTGCGATCTCCCTCGCCTCGCCACCGATCGCGTCGGTCAGCTCGGCCAACGTCGACGCCTGCGACGCGTAGTCCACGCACCGCGCCTCCGCATCGGCCTCCGCCGCCACCCGATCCTCCACCGCCGCGTGGTAGCGGTGTGACGCGTCGGTCAGGTCGGCCACGGTGCTGCGGCACTGGCGGCGCAGCACGTCACCCAACCGATCGGCCGTCCGCTGCGCCTCGGCCGCCGCCTGCTGGGCCTGCTGCAGGCCGTCGGTGGTGGCGGGCAGGCCCGCGTCACCGGCTTGGCGCACGACTTCGGCGGCTGCGGCCTCGCCGCGCGCCTGGGCGGTGGCGAGCTCCTCGCGCAGCTCTTCGACGCGGCGGGCGGCACGGTCGGCGGATTCCTGGGCGGCCTGGAGGCGACCGTGCCGGGCGACCAGTTCGCGGTCGGCCGGGAAGCGGTCGAGGTGGGTCTCCCACTGCTCGACCAGGCCGTGCGCGGCGGCGAGGTCGGCTTCGGCCACGCCGAGGTCGGCGCGCAGGGTGGCCAGCTCGTCTTCCAGCTCCGCGATCCGGCGCCGGCGCGCGGCTTCGCGGGCACCCGCGCCGATGAACTCGGCCGCGTCCTTGTGCCACGCGCCGGTCAGCACGCCGGCCTCCCAACGCCCGTCCGACGACACCGCGAACGAGGCGGGGACGGCAGTCGGGGCGGCGAGGGAGCCGGGGGCGGCGGCCGTGTCGGGAAGGGCGGGGGTGGCCGCGGCGGCAGCGGCGGGGTCGGTGGGAAGAGCGGGGGTGGCCGCGGCGGGGTTGGCGGGAAGGGCGGGGGTGGGGTGATCAGCGGCGGGAGGGGCGGTGGGCGAGGCGGCGGTGGCAGGGGTGGTGGTCGGGGAGGCGATGGCGGTCGGGGGAGTGGGGGCGGTCGGGGGAGCGGGAGTGGGAGTGAGGGTGGGGGTCGTCGGAGGCAGGGGGCGGAGGGAGATCGAGGCGAGTAGGGCGGCTACGACTGTGGCGGGGACGGGGGAGTTCGGCTCGACGGCTGGGGTGAGGACGGTGGCCAGGGATGGGCCGTTGACTGGGGGGCCGGGTACGGCGAGGACGTCGTGGAGCGGGGTGGGGGCGGGGATGGGTGGGGTAGTGGGGGCGAGGGCGGGTGGGGTGGTGGGGGAGGGGTGAGGGGTCGATGGGGTGGTGGAGGTGGCGGGGGTCGTCGGGGGTTCGGGGGTGGTTTCGGCGGTTCCGCTGGTTTTCAACCGAGGTGGCGTAACGGTGTTTCCGTACATAGTCGGGGCAGCTTCACCCGATGGTGTTACCCAGGCGTCCAGCAGGCCCGAGGCTTCCAGGGCGGCTTCCAGGCCCGCCCGCTCGCCCTCGCCGACCGTGGGGTGGAAGTCGACCAGGCGGTAGAAGGGGGCGCCCGTGGCACTGTCGCGGTCCGGCGAGGTGACGTGGCGGTGGTTCGGGGTCCGGGCGGTCCCGGAGCGGAGGTCCGCCAGTTCCGCGTCCAGCCTGTTGATCGAACCGGCCAGGTCCGACCGCCGTCGGGCGGCGGTGTGGGCGGTGTCCCTGGCGGCCGTCACGAGAGGCGCCACCCAGTCGCGGGCGGTGGTGGTGAGGGTTCGGGCGGTGGTCGGGTCGGCGGTGGTCGGCAGGGGGAGGGGTGAGTCGGGGTGGGTTTCGGCGAGGGGTCCGGAGGTGCGCCACTGGTCGACGTCGGCCAGCCAGGTCTGGGCGACCTCGGCCAGTTCCTGGGCCTCCTGGTTGCGCAGCGCCGCCGCCTCGGTCGCGGCGTGCTGAGCGTCCCGGGTCGTCTGGCGAAGGGCGTCCACCTGCCGCTGCGCCGCGTCCAACTCCGCCGCGCGCGCGGCCAGTGCCAGGGCCAGCGCCCCGCGTTGCCGCGCGGCCGAAGCGATCTCCGACGTCCGCGCCGCCACCGACTCCAACGCCTCGTCGTCCACCGGCACGGCAGGCGGCACGCGGCGTTCGATCGGCAGTGGCTCGGCCTCCGGGTCGGGCTTGGCGCGCACGGATTCCGTCCGCACCAGAGCGTCCGAAGTGGACACGGCAGGCACGTCGGGCACGGTGGCGGGGGAGAGGCCGGCCGCGCGCAGGTGGTGGCGCAGCGGTTCGGTCAGCTCACGCGCCGACCCCAGGTCCTCGGCCAGCCGCCGCAGCAGCCGCAGCACGCCGTCGACCGCGCCGTCCTCCTGCAACCGCTGCTTGTTCGCCATGTCCAGCGCCGACACGGCCGACGAGCGCTTCTCCGCCACCAGCTTCTCGCGCGTCTGCAGGTCCTGCAGGTCGCGGAACGCCGGCAGCTCCTTCAGCGCACCGATGGTCTCCTCGGCCTGCTGCTCACCGGCCTCCAGCGCGGCCAACGAGTGCTCCGCCGCCGCACGCGCCGCCAGCGTCTCCTCCAGCGACGCCGACAGCCGGGCCGACGCCCGCTCCAGCTTCCGCACCCCGTCCTCGGCCGCCCCCAGCGAGACCGCCGCCGCCCGCAACCCGCCGAACGCGTAGTCCGAGTACGTCTTCAGGAACGTCCCCAGCGCCGCGTCGGCCGACGACAGCCGCGTGATGTTCTCCCGGATGGACTCCAGGTCGTCGAACGACGTCGCCAACTGCTCGACCATCGCCTGGTCCAACGGCGGCAGCGCGTCGGACAGGATCTGCTCGAGCTGCCCTTCCAGCACCTTCAGCCCGACGTCCGGGTTGCGCAACGTCCGCTGGAGGTGCAGCAGGTCGCCGTACCGGGGCGCGGGCACGCCGTACACGGTCTCGGCGACGCGCGCCCGGAACGCCGCCTCCTCCAGCACGCAGTCCGCGCCGATCAGGTCGCGGAGCTGGGCCGGGCCCAACGGCGTGCGGTCCGCGCCCACCAGCGCCAACGTCGAGCCGACGCGCAACGGCGTGATGAACCGCCACGAGTCGGTGATCGCCTGCGAGGTCTTGGACGCCTTCACGCCCAACCCGCAGGTCAGGTACTCGTCGTCACCGCGCGTCAGCTCGACCCACGCGTACCCGATCCGGTTGGGGCCGCCGTCGTAGTCGTCGAGCATGAGCCGCCGCAGCGACACCGTGTCGAAGCCCTTGGAGCCGACCTGCCGCAGGTCGCCGTCCAGGCACAGCGGGAGCAGCAGCTCCAGCGTGCGCGACTTGCCGGACCCGTTGGTGCCCTGGAAGATCGCGCGCCCGCCGGAGAAGTCGAACGTCTGCTCGGTGTACTGCCAGATGTTGACGATGCCGCCCCTGTGCAGCCGCCACCTGTTCACGCGGTCTCCTCATCGAACAACGACCAGCTTGGCACGTCCGGCACGACGACCGGCTCCACTTCTCGTTCCGGATCGCCGTCCGGTGACGGCAGCCACCGGTGCGCGGCGGCGTTGAGCAGCCACCCGCCGTCCGAGGGCACCGCCAACCCCATGCGGCGCAACAGTTCCAGCACCTCGTCCACCAACCGGTCCAGGTCGTCGGTGAACTGCTTGGACCACGCGGTCGGGTAGTCCTCGACCAGCCGCGCGCACACCGCCCGCAACGACGGCAGCGCCACCACGTGCCGCCCGTCGCCACGGGGGTCCGGGTCCAGCAGCTCCGGCAGCGCCAGCAGCGCGATCCGCGCCACCGTGGACGTGCCGGGGAAGTACAGGTCGGTCAGGTAGTCCTCGGGATCGGCCGCGAGCACGCCCTCGACCCGGCACTCGGTGCGCAGGCCGAAGCACGTCTCCAGCAGCGCCGACTCCTTGCGCTGGTGGCGCCGCAGCCACTCCGCCTGCTCGGGCGGCAGGTCCGCGTACAGCACCACGGGGTTCTCCACCAGCTTGCGCCGCACGGCGTGCTCGACACCGCGCGGACCGGGCCGCGCGGCCAGCTCCACCAGCCGCGCCGGCGACGAGGCCTCCGCCACCGGTCCGGTCAGCAACTGGCCGAGCAGGTCCGTGTCGATGGTGATCAACGCCTCGGCCTGCACGTCCACCGTGCCCTCGGTCTCGTGCAGCACGCCCAGCGACACCAGGTGCCGCAACGCCGCCGTCAGCGCCCGCCGGTCCGCCACGTCGTCCACGACGGTCAGCCCGGCCTCCACCGCCGCCGCGCGGACGTCCGCCACCAACCGCGACAGCAGCGCCTGCCGCCCGATCCCGGTCAGCACCGCCATGGTCAGCGCCACGTACGCGTACCCGCGCGGCGACATGCCGAGCACGCCCCGCGAGTCGTCGGCACCCGGCCCGGACTTGTAGAGCCGCGCGAACCGCCGTTCCACCACCAGCCGGTAGCCCAGCAGCCGGGCGAACAGGTCCTGCAACGCCGCCCGGTGCCGGTAGACCAGCGTCAGCAGCTCGCCGTCGGGCCCGTCGGCGCGCAGCAACGGCCGGCGCAGCAGGGTGCGGGCGCAGCGCACCACGTTCGCCGCGTCGATCTCGGAGAGGTCGTCGAACATCAGTCGAGCACCAGCGTCGAGTCGTGCAGCGTCAACGTGCCCGCCGCCGAGCGGATCCTCGTCGACCGGCCGGCCGCGTGCGCCACGGTCACGCGCAGCCCGCGCACCGGGTCCGTCGCCGAACCCGAGTCGGCCGCCGTGTCGCGCTGCGCCATCGCCAGCGTCAGCAGCTCGCACAGCACACCGAGCGCCTCGCCGGACAACGTCGTCTCGGCCAGCCGGGGCGCCGCCGCCGCCAGCTCGGCCACCGACGCGGCCCGCCGCTCGTCCGCCTCGCGGGCCTCGGCCAGCAACGACTGCTCGGTCATCGGGTCGTCCAGGATCCGCGACGTGCGCCCACGCGCGCCGCGATCACCGCGGCTGCGCACGCTCACCTGCACGTCGACCACCGGCCCGTCGCGCCACGCCGTGCGCTCGTTGTCGCTGTCGTGCTCGGGCGCGGGGGACACGTGCCGCGACGAGAACAGCCCGAACGCCGCCGCGTACAGCTCGTGCGCCTCCTCCCGGGTGCCCGCGTCGAACCACCCGGCCAGCTTCAGCAGCTCGGCCCGCCTGCTCGGCAGCAGCCCGCCGCCGGACGTCGCCCGCTTCACGCTCGCCAGCAGCGACCCGATCGCCCGCGCGGTCGCCTCGCGCAGCGCCGTCACCTGGCTCGGCCGGCCGGGGCGGTCCACGAACCAGTCGGTCAGCTCCTGCCAGTCCTCCGGCGACCGGCCGCGCGCCCGTTCGACCTGGTCGCCGAGGTCGGCCCGGCCCAGCAGCCGCAGCAGCTCCGAGCGCGCGGAGTTGACCCTGGCCAGGGCGTCGGCGATGGCCGGGGTGTGCCGCAGCACGTCCTCCACGACCATCTGGATGTACTCGACCAGCAGGTTGCGGAAGCCGGAGATCTCCTCCGGTGCGAGGTGGTGCCGCGTCACGACCTGGCCGAGGTAGGCGTAGAAGTCGCGCACGGTCGCGGCCAGCTCGGCGTGCTGGAGGAACAGGGTGGTGACCTGCTCGGCCAGCACCTCGCGCGAACGCGGCGCCCCGCTGATCAACGCCTCCGACAGCGACTGCCTGAGCCGGTCGAGGCCGCGTTCCACGGCGGGCAGCAGCTCCCGCGACACCTCCCGCGCGCCCTCCGGCACGCGCAGCAGCTCGTCCACGTCCCGCTGCACCCGGACCGCGAGCTTGCTGACCTGGTAGCGGACGCTGCCGTGCTGGAACTCGGCGATGCTGGAGGCCACCACCTCGCGCCTGCCCTGCACCAGGTTGCCCCACTCGACGAGCTGCCGGAGCCGGTTGATCACGTTCTCGATCCGCGACTCGCCCGGCTCGACCCGGCCTTCGCGCTCCGCGCCCGCCAACGCACCCGCGACCTCGCCCGCGGACAGGTCGGCCAGCAGCGTGGACGTGAACAACCGCATGATCGCCAGGTACGTGCGCTGGTGATCACGGGCGTCCAGGTACGCGTAGAGCTTGAGGCGGCCGGCTGGTTCCACGGTGCGCCACCCTAATGCGGCGGTCCGACAGGTGCGGGCTACCGTGCCGGTGTGAGTCTGGGGCGCGCGGTGGGGTTGGTGCTGGGCGTGGCCGCTGACGCGGTGTTCGGCGACCCCGAGAGGTATCACCCGGTAGCGGGATTCGGGCGGGCGGCGGCGGCGCTGGAGCGCAGGTTGTACCGCGACCACCGGGTGGGCGGTGCGGCGCACGCGGCGGTCCTCGTCGGCGGCACGGTGCTCGCCGGCGTCGCGGTGGAACGGCTCGGCAGGCGCAGCCAGGTCGTGCAGGCCCTCACCACGGCCGCGGCGACGTGGGTGGTGCTCGGCGGGTCGTCGCTGGCCGACGAGGGCACCGCGATGGGCCGCGAGCTGGACGGCGGCGACCTCGACGCGGCGCGCAATCGTTTGCCCAACCTGTGCGGGCGCGAGCCGCGCAAGCTCGACACGATGGGCCTGGCCAAGGCGACCGTCGAGTCCGTGGCGGAGAACACGTCCGACGCCGTGGTGGCGCCGCTGTTCTGGGGCGCGGTCGCGGGCGTGCCGGGGCTGCTCGGCTACCGCGCGGCGAACACCCTCGACGCCATGGTCGGGCACCGCAACGACCGCTACCGCCGGTTCGGCTGGGCCTCGGCCCGGCTGGACGACGTGGCGAACCTGCTGCCCTCGCGGCTGGCCGCGCTGCTCACGGTGGCGGGCGCGCCGGTCGTCGGCGGGTCCGCGGGCGAGGCGTGGCGGACGTGGCGGCGGGACGCGTCGGCGCACCCGAGCCCCAACGCCGGCCAGGTCGAGGCGGCGTTCGCGGGGGCGCTGGAGGTCCGGCTGGGCGGCCGTACGGTGTACGCGCACGGCGCGGAGGACCGGCCGGTGCTCGGGCACGGCCGCAACCCCGACGCGGGTCACGTGACGCGGGCGGTGGAGCTGTCCCGGGTGGTCGGCGCGTCGGCGGCGGTCGCGACCGCGGTCATCGCGCTGGCGCTGCCTCGTCTTCGGCGAGTTGCTCGGCGACGGACTTCCGCCTGACCTTGGCCTGGTCTCCGGCGGGTTCGCGCAGCGCGCCGCCGGGGCGGATCTCGCGGACGGTGAAGTACAGCCAGCCGCCGAGCGCCATCGCGCCGAACGCGATCCACTGGAGCGCGTAGGAGAAGAACGGGCCCGCGTCGAGCTTCGGCAGCGGCAGGGCCTCCGCCACGCCGGGCTGGCCCTCGGTGAGCTGGAAGTAGCCCGGCCGGATCTCCAGCCCCGCGGCCCGGCCCACCACGGCCGAGTTCACCGCGTACACCTGCCGGTGCGCGTCCTCCTGGAACGCGTCCCGGTCGTCCGACTCGTCGCGGCGGGCCAGTGCGACCAGCGTCACGTCACCGGTCGGCACGGGGTCGAGGTCGGGCACCTTGATGCCGTTGACCGGCCGCACGTAACCGCGGTCGACCAGCACGACCGTCCCGTCGGCCAGCCGGAACGGCGTCAGCACCTCGAACGCCGCCTCGCCCTGCACGGTCCGCAGCCGCGCCACCGCCTGTCCGTCGGGCAGGTAGCGGCCGGTCAGGGTCACGCGCCGCCACTCCACCTCGGCGTTCGGCCGGTCGAGCAGCGCGGTGACGGGCACCGGGTCGGTGCGCAGGGACGAGATGACGGCGTCGTTCTGCGCCTCGCGCTCGGTGTCGCGGTGGAACTGCCACGGCGCGAGCAGCGTGAAGCACGCGCCCGCGAACACCCACACGGCCAGCGTCAACGCCAGCCACCCGGGCTGCAACAGGAACCTCAACCGCACGTGACCACGGTAAGCCCTGGGCCGTTGTGACCTGCACCCGGTCGAAGCGGGCGGCTCGGACCCCGTGGTCGGGGCCCGGTCACCGCGGCAGCGAACGCGCCGCCGCCAGGGCCTGCCGGGCGTAACCGCGGCCGAACAGCGCGGCGTGCACGAGCAGCGGGAACAGTTGGTGCAGCGGCACCCGGTCGCGCCACCCGTCGGCCAGCGGCGCGGCCTCGTCGTAGGCGGCCAGGACGCGGTCCAGGTGGGGGCAGCCGAACAGGGCGAGCATGGCCAGGTCGCTCTCCCGGTGCCCGCCGTGGGCGGCCGGGTCGATCAGCCACGCGCGGCCGTCGGCGGCCCAGTGCACGTTGCCGCTCCACAGGTCGCCGTGCAGCCGGGCGGGCGGCTCGTCCGGTGCCCGCACCCGCACGCCCTCGACGGTCCGGGCCTCGGCCGGGGTCAACGCGCCCGCGTCCACGGCGAGCCGGGCGTAGTAGGCGATCCGGTGTTCCGTGAACCACTCCGCCCAGGTGTCGGAGGCGACGTTGCGCATCGGGGCCAGGCCGATCGACGCGTCGGCCGGACCGCCCGGTGGTGGCGAGCCGAACGCGGGCGCGCCGGTGGCGTGCAGCGCGGCGAGCCGTCGCCCGAACTCCTCGGCGGCGCCGGGGGTCGGACGGCCCGCGGGCACCCGGTCCACCGCCAGCCACTGCCCGCCGTGCCCGCGAACCCTCGGCACCGGCGGTCCCGCGGGCTCGGCCAGCCACTCCAGCGACGCCGCCTCGGCCAGGGCCGCATTCGGCTCGTCGTGCCGCTTGACGACCACCGGGCCGCCGTCGGCGAGGTCCGCCTCCCACACGGCCCCGCCGAGCTGCCGCACCCCCACCGCGGGCACCCCGGTCAGCTCCCGTGCCGCCTCCTCCGGTGTCACAGCCGTTCGCGCACCCACGCCAGCAGGCCCGGCACGGCGGCCTCCACCATCTCGACCACGCGGTCGAAGCCCGCCTTGTCGCCGTAGTACGGGTCGGGCACGTCCACGCCGTCCGCGTCCGGGTCGAACGAGCGCAGCAGCCGGACCCGCTCCGGGTCGCCCACCCGGCGCCGCAGTTCCCGCGCGTGCCCGGAGTCCAGCGCCACCAGCAGGTCCGCGTCCAGGTGGTTGCCGTCGACCTGGGCGGCGACGTGCTCGGTCGGGTAGCCGTTGTCCGCCAACGACTTCGCCGCCCGCGGGTCGGCCGGGTCGCCGACGTGCCAGCCGCCGGTGCCCGCGCTGGTCACCTCCACCCGGTCACCCAGCCCGGCACGGCGCAGGTGCTCGCGGAATATGATCGCGGCCACGGGGGAACGGCAGATGTTGCCGGTGCAGATGAACGAGACGGTCAGCGTCACGGCAGGGGAGTCTGCCAGGTCGAGCGCTCCGGGACCGGCTCGTGTTGGGGGTTCGAGCATGTCCGGGGTCGTGGTGTTCGTCGTCGTGCCGCTCGCGGTGGTGGCCGCCGTGGCGGCGGTGGTCGTGGTGCGCCGCCGGTCGTGGCCCGAGACACCCGCGTTCGCCCGGCCGCGGCCCGTGACGTCACCCGGCGGACTGGCCGCGGACCCCAACGCCGGATTCTTCACGCACCGCCGTTTCGCGTTCCGGAAAAGGCATTTCTTCGTCGGCACCGGGTGTCCTCCGGTGCTGGTCGCCGATTTCTCGTCACTCGACGTGTTGCGTTGGGAACAGCCCGTGCGCATTGCCCGGTACGGCATTCGGGTGTGGTGGTGGTTCGAGGACGAGTTCTACCGCGAGGCGGTCGGCCTGGGGGCCGACGACGTGCGAGCATGGGTGCGGGAGCGGGAACGGAAGCGGCTGGCCAGGCAGGACCGGGCCCGGCTGCTCTCGGCGGCGGAGGAGAGTCTGCGAAAGCGTGATAACGGGTAACGAAACGGCCCGCAATTCCGACGCCAATGGTGTGGGGAATGTGTCGGGAAGGAATGTGGATGACGCGCTCACGTGGCGTGCGACGGGTTCGCCGAGAGGCCGGCGACACGTGGTGACCGAACCGTCGCTGTGCCGTGCCGGGAGGTATGAGGCTCCCTCGCCCGCGCACTTGGTGCTGAGCCTCGCGCTGCTGTTCTTCGCGGTGGCCGTCTCGATGCTCTGACCACGATCTCAGCGGCCTCTCAGCTGCTTCGCGGGACGATCACCCCGTGTCCACAGCGCAGTCGAACCAGCCGCAGTCGACCATGCCGACCATGCCGGCGCTCGCCCTCGCGCTGCCGAGGGTCGAGGACGAGATCCGGGCACTGGCCACGTCGTCGTCACTGCCGATCGTGAACACCTTCTCCGGCCGCATCACCGCGGCCGGCGGCAAGCGGCTGCGCTCGGTGCTGGTCCTGGCCGGGTCGCTGGCCGTGTCCGGCGGGATCACCGACAAGGCCGTCACCGCCGCGGCCTGCGTCGAGCTGCTGCACGCCGGTTCGCTCGTGCACGACGACCTCATGGACGACGCCGAGGAGCGGCGCGGCGTGCGCACGGTCAACGCGGACTGGGGCACGGGCCCCGCCGTGCTGGTCGGGGACTTCATGCTGGCCCGCGCGAGCCAGGCCGCGCTGGACCGCATCTCGCCGTTCGCCGCGAGCAGGCTCGCCCAGGCCGTGACCGACCTGGTCGAAGGGCAGGTGCTGGAGGTCGTGGACCTCTACGACGCGCACCGCAGCCCGGACAGCGCCCTGCGGTCGATCGAGCTGAAGACCGGCGCGCTGTTCGAGGTCGGCTGCGTGCTGGCCGCGCACTGCGCCGACGCCGACGACGCCACCACCGCCGCGATGGCCCGGTTCGGCGCGCTGTTCGGGCTGATGTTCCAGGTCCTGGACGACCTGCTCGACCTCGCGTCCACCTCGCAGCGGCTGGGCAAGCCGGTCGGCAACGACATCCGCCAGGGCGTCTACACCCTCCCGCTGCTGCGCGCGCTGACCGACGACCAGCGCGCCCTGCTGGCCCGACGCGGCCGCGAGCTGACCGACGCCGAGCTGGCCGGGCTGCTGGCGGAGCTGCGGCAGACCAGCCTGGTCGCCGACACGCTCGAGCACTGCACGGCGCTGGCGGCCCGGGCGGTGCGCGCGCTGCCCGACCTGCCCGGGTCCGAGGCGCTGGGCATCCTGCGCGAGCTGCCGGGCGCCTACCTGGACTGGGCCGCCTCCCAGATCGGGTAGAGCGCGGATCGGCCGGCGCGGATCGCCTAGACTCGCGCCGATGACCAGCCAGGATTCCGGCCGGGCGCTGCTGCGCCACCACGGGGACGTCGACGCCGCGCCCGGGCTCGTCGACTTCGCGGTGAACGTGCGGGCGCCGTCCCCGCCCGCGTGGCTGCGCGACCGGCTGGTCGCCGCGCTGGACGGCCTGGGCTCCTACCCGGCCGCCGCCGCCGACGAACGCGCCCGCGCCGCCGTCGCCGCCCGGCACGGCCGCGACCCCGACGAGGTGCTGGTCCTCAACGGCGCCGCGGAGGGCTTCGCCCTGCTGCCGAACCTGCACCCGTGCCTGGCCGCGGTGGTGCACCCGTCGTTCACCGAGCCCGAGGTGGCGTTGCGGGACGCGGGCGTGCCCGTGCAGCGGGTGCGGCTGTGGCCCGAGGACGACTACGGGCTGCGGCCCGACCTGGTGCCCGACGAGGCCGACCTGGTCGTGCTGGGCAACCCGACCAACCCGACGTCCGTGCTGCACCCGGCGGAGGTCGTGGCGTCGCTGAGCCGTCCCGGCCGGGTGCTGGTGGTGGACGAGGCGTTCGCCGACGCCGTGCCCGGCGAGCCGGAGTCGCTGGCAGGCCGCGCCGACCTGCCCGGCCTGCTGGTGCTGCGCAGCCTGACCAAGACGTGGGGCCTGGCGGGCCTGCGCGCGGGCTACCTGCTCGGCGCGCCGGAGCTGCTGGCCCGGCTCGCGCTGCACCGGCCGCAGTGGCCGGTGGGCAGCCTGGTGCTGGAGGCCGTCACGGCGTGCTGCGAGCCGGCGGCCGTGGCGGAGGCCGAGGCGTTGGCGCGGGAGACGCGGGAGCACACCGCGCACGCCGTGGCCCGGTTGGGCGACCTGGTGGTGGTGCCGCCGGACGCGCCGTTCGTGCTGCTGCGCGTGCCGGACGGGCAGCGGGTGCGCGAGGCGTTGCGGGACAAGGGGATCGCGGTGCGGCGCGGTGACACGTTCCCCGGCCTGACCGCCGACCACCTGCGGGTCGCGGTCCGCGCGCCCGAGGAGTTCGACCTGCTGGTGGACGCGCTGCGAGTCGTGCTGGAGGAGCTGTGACCACGCTCGGGGACGTGCTGGCCGCCCTGGAGGCCGCCTACCCGCCCGCGACCGCCGAGCCCTGGGACGCCGTCGGCCTGGTCTGCGGCGACCGCGCCGAACCGGTGACGAGGGCGTTGTTCTGCGTCGACCCGGTCGAGTCCACAGTGGACGAGGCGCTGGAGGTCGGCGCCCAGCTGGTCGTCGCGCACCACCCGCTGATGCTGCGCGGCGTCACGGGCGTGCCCGCCGACGACCCCAAGGGCGGGCTGGTCCACCGGCTCATCCGCGCCGGCATCGCCCTCTACACCGCCCACACCAACGCCGACGCGGCCAACCCCGGCGTCTCGGACGCGTTGGCCGAGGCCCTCGGCCTGCGCGTCACCGGCCCGCTCGTGCCCGCCGACGCCGACCCCCGCACGGGCATCGGCCGGATCGGCGAGCTGGACCGCCCCGAACCGCTGCGCGACTTCGCCGCCCGCGTCGCCGACGCCCTGCCCGCGACCGCCTGGGGCGTGCGCGCGGCCGGCGACCCGGACCGGCCGATCCGCCGGGTCGCGGTGTGCGGCGGCGCGGGCGACGGCTACCTGGCAGCCGCGGCGCGCGCGGGCGTGGACGCCTACGTCACCGCGGACCTGCGCCACCACCCGGCCGGCGAGCACCTGGCCGCGGGCGGGCCGGCGTTGGTCGACGTGGCCCACTGGGCCAGTGAGCAGCCGTGGTGCGGACAGGCGGCGCACGTCGTGCGCACCGCCCTCGGCGGTACGGTCGAAGTCCTCGTCTCGACCCGCCGGACCGACCCGTGGACCGTCGGCGTGACGAGCCGAACAGGAGCATCCCAGATGAGAGGCCAACAGTGAAAGCCGATCCCGCCGTGCAGCGCAGGCTGCTCGACCTCGCGCAGGTCGACGCCGAACTGTCGCGCGTCACCCATCGGCGCCGCACGCTGCCCGAGATCGCGGAGATCGCCGAGGCGGAGAAGCAGTTCCGCGCCAAGCAGGACGCGCTGACCACGATCGAGACGGCGCTGGGCGACCTCAACCGCGAGGTCAAGCGGCAGGAGACCGAGATCGACCAGGTCAGCGCCCGCGAGGAGCGCGACCGCAAGCTGCTCCAGGGCGGCGCCGTGGGCGCGAAGCAGCTCACCGACCTGGAGCACGAGCTGGCCACCCTCGGCCGTCGCCGCGGCGCCCTGGAAGACGACCTGCTGGAGCTGATGGAGCGCCGCGAGGCCGTCGAGGCCGACATCCAGCACGCCCGGGTCGCGCTGGACAAGGCGCAGGAGGCGCTGTCCGACGCGGCACGCCGCCGGGACAGCGCGCTGGCCGACCTGGAGTCGACCGAGGCCAAGCGCTCCGCCGACCGCAGCCGGATGACCGGCCAGTTCCCCGAGCCGCTGCTCGCGCTCTACGAGCGGGTGCGCACGCACAAGGGGATCGGCGCGGCGCTGTTGCAGTCGCGGCGCTGCGGCGCCTGCCGCATCGAGCTGGACCGCAACGCGTTCGCCAAGGTCAAGGAGTCCCCGGCGGACGAGGTCATCCAGTGCGAGGAGTGCGGCGCGATCATGGTGCGCACCGGGGAATCGGGGCTGTGAGGGTCGTCGTCGAGGCCGACGGCGGCTCGCGCGGCAACCCCGGGCCCGCCGGGTACGGGGCCGTCGTGCTGGACGAGTCGGGCGCGGTGCTGGCCGAGCGGTCGGCGGGCATCGGCATCGCGACCAACAACGTCGCCGAGTACCAGGGGCTCATCGCCGGGCTGCGGGCGGCGGCGGAGCTCGGCGCGACCGCCGTCGACGTGCGGATGGACTCCAAGCTCGTGGTCGAGCAGATGTCCGGCCGGTGGAAGGTCAAGCACCCGTCCATGCAGCCGCTCGTGGCGCAGGCGCGGCAGCTGGCGCGGGAGTTCGACCGGGTGGGCTACGAGTGGATCCCGCGCGAGCGCAACCAGCGCGCCGACCGGCTGGCGAACCTGGCGATGGACGAGCAGGCGGGCGTGTCGCGGCCGGAACGGGCCGAACCCGCCCGCCCGCGGCCCGTGCCGGCCGAGCCAGGGCAGGGCGAGTCGGGCCAAGCCGAGCCGGGGCAGGCGGAGGCGGCGACCCAGTCACCGGTGTCGTGGACCGGCGCGGTCGGCGAGCCGACCCGGCTGTACCTGCTGCGGCACGGCCAGACCGAGCTGTCGGTGGCCCGCCGCTACTCCGGGCGGGGCAACCCGCCGCTGACCGACGTCGGACGGGGGCAGGCGGAGGCCGCGGCACGCCGGCTGGCCAAGGTCGAGGGCCTGACCGCGGTCGTGTCGTCGCCGCTGGGGCGGGCCCGGGAGACGGCCAGGGCGGTGGCGGCGTCCACCGGGGCCGAGCTGTCGTGGGACGACGACCTGATCGAGACCGACTTCGGCGCGTGGGAGGGGCTGACCTTCGCCGAGGCCGCCGAACGCGACCCGGACGTGCACCGGCGGTGGCTCGGCGACCCGTCCGTGCCCGCGCCCGGCGGCGAGAGCTTCGACCAGGTGCACCACCGGGTGCGGCGGGCGCGCAACGCGATCGTGTCCCGCTTCGGCGGCGCGAACGTCGTCGTGGTCAGCCACGTCACGCCGATCAAGTGCCTGCTGCGGATGGCGCTGGACGTCGGCCCGTCGCTGCTGTTCCGGCTGCACCTCGACCTCGCGTCGCTGTCGGTGGTCGAGTTCTACCCCGACGGCCACGCCTCCGTGCGGCTGGTCAACGACACCTCGCACCTGGCCTAGCCGGCGGGGCGCAGCCGGACGCGCTCGCGCCGGAACCGGGCCTCCTCGACGGCCAGCGCGAACCGGTCCACCGCGCCGCGAATCGCCTCGGCGGCTTTCGGCGCGATGGTCCCGTGCTCGATGTCGGGGTCGAGCACGAATTCGCCGCGCAGCACCGAGTCCGCGCCTTTGCCCGCGAGCAGCGGGTTCAACGCGTAGTCCATGGCGACCAGGAAACCCTGGCTGCCGCCGGTCGCCAGCGGCAGGATCACGCGACCGCGCAACGCCTTCTTCGGCAACAGGTCGACGAGCGCTTTCACCAGCCCGCTGTAGGCCGCGCGGTAGACCGGGCTGGCGACCACGATGCCGTCCGCGCGCAGCACGGCGGCCACCGCGTCACCGATCTCCGGGTCCCGCAGGTCCTCGGTGAGCAGCGGCAACGTCGGCAGTTGCCGCACGTGCAGGGTGCGCACCGCGTACCCGGCCTCGCGCAGCAGCCCTTCGGCGTAGGACACGACGACGCCGGTCCGGGACGTGGGCGACGGGCCGCCGGAAATCATCAGAATGGAGGACATGGGTCGCTGACACCTTTCGAGAAAAGGCTCTGAGTACGAGGTAAAAACTGTCAGCGACAACAGATCGCGGCGGCGGTGCGGCCGAAGTCGACGTACCGGCGGCGGGTGAGCCCCCCGATTCCTGCCATGGTTTCGAGTAGAGCAGCAAGCCCACATCGCGACAAGCTTTCGCGGCCCTGGTTCCACCTCCTGGGAACCCGCCGGTATCCTGGTGGTGCGGATGAGTCGGCAGGGCGGCCGCGTCGGCGGTGCGAAAGCTCCGTCGCCGAGGAAAGTCCGGACTCCACAGGGCAGGGTGGTTGTCAACGGCAACCAGGGGCGACCCTCGGGACAGTGCCACAGAGAACAGACCGCCCCGGCGCGAGCCGGGGTAAGGGTGAAACGGTGGTGTAAGAGACCACCAGCGTCCCCGGTGACGGGAACGGCTAGGTAAACCCCACCCGGAGCAAGGCCAAGAGGGTGCCCCAGGGCACCTGCGCAGGCGATCGAGGGCGGCCCGCCCGATGCCTGCGGGTAGGCCGCAAGAGCCTGTCGGCAACGGCAGGCCGAGATGGATGGCCGCCGAACGGGACCGCCGCGAGGCGCCCGGGAACAGAATCCGGCTTACATGCCGGCTCATCCGCCCTTCCGCCCATCGGGCACACCCGTTCGCCGCGCCCGTCCTCGTCGGGCACACCCGCCCGCCTATACATCCCTTGCGCGACAACGGTGTTACACGAATGAGGCCGTTCGAGTGGTTGTCGGTATCAACCCCGGCCGGCGCGCTTCCTCCCCGCAGACCACCACGGGCCCTGCCCCGCGGTGCCACGAGGAGGGAACGACATGTCCAGCAACACCAGGCGTGCCACCACCTGGCTCGCCCTGACCGGCCTGATGGGCGCGGCGGCGATCACCGGGTCCACAGCCACCGCCACCGCCGCCGCTTCGGCGGAACTGCCGGTGTACGGGGTCCGCTCCGCCGGGCGCACCCCCGACGAGGCCGCCGCCCTGCAACGCGCGTTCGGCCTGAAGGACGTCCGGCTCGACGAGGACGGCTCGGTGTCCTTCGCCGACGAGTCGACCTACCTGCGCGTGCCGGGCCTGGACCTGGGCGCGGGCAAGCCGGACGAGGACGGCGCCGAGACCGCTCGGACCGCGCTCGACCTCGACTCGCTGAGACGCCTGCGGGCGATCCCCGTCGAGGACGCCACCAAGCGCGCCCTGGAGACCCTGCGCGGCGCCGGCCTGCTGCCCGCCAACGCCACCCCGACCGCCCGGCAGACGACGTTCGAGGTCGTGGACGCCAACCAGAAGGCGGTCGTCTCCGCGCCGCTGGACACCGCGGTGTCGTTCGCCTTCACCCTCGACGGCGTGCCGCTGGAGGGACCGGGCGCGAAGCTGCGGATCGCGTTCGACGGTCAGGGCGCGGTCGCCGGCCTCACCTACGCCACCCGCGACCTGGTGAAGACGGGCAGCGTGCCGGTGCTGACCCTGGACGAGGGTCGCGAGCGGTGCGCGAAGGTGTTCGGCGCGAGCGTGCGGCCGACCGGCGTGGCGTACGTGTACGAGGCGCCGCCGCTGGCCGAGAAGGTCGACCGGCTGGAGCCCGGGCTGCGGTGCGACGGCGTGAACTCCGACGGCGCGGCCGTCCAGTCGGTGATCGTCGGCGCGGCGGTGGACGCGCGGCTGCCCGAACCCGGCCCGGTGGACCCGCCGCGCGAGCAGGGCTCGCTCAGCCCGCAGTGGACCACCCGGGTCGACGTCGGCAGCGAGGGCACCGGCCCGTGCTCCGGCCTGCCGTGGACGGCGAACAACGTGGCGTCGTTCAACAACCGGTTCACCGCTGCGGGCGTGCCGGTGCAGTTCAGCTGGGTCAACCAGAACGCGTGGGAGCGCGACTTCAAGGACCCGGTGTTCGCGGGCGGCCAGGACCAGCTCTACGCCGACGACGTGGACATGACCTACTGGCAGGGCCACGGCTCGCCGACCGGCTTCTCCTTCGCCGGGTGCAGCAGCAACACCGACACGTTCCTGTCCAACGACGACGCCCGCTGGGGCAACCGGGACGTCGAGTGGATGAGCCTGTTCACCTGCTCGATCCTGCAGGGCACGTCCGGCGGCCAGAGCTGGGCGACGCGCTGGGGCCGGGCGTTCCGGGGGCTGCACCAGATCAACAGCTTCGACACCGTGTCGTACCACAGCGCCGTGCACGGCGGGAAGTTCGCGAACTACCTGGTCCGCACGCCGTTCCTGTGGTGGAACCGGCCGATGAAGGTCCGCGACGCGTGGGCGCAGGCGTCGATCGACACCCAGCCGGCGTCGGTGACGTGGGCGACCATGGGCCCCATCGGCAGCGGCGGCCTGGCGAACTTCAACGACTACTTCTGGAACAAGGGCCCGGTCGGCCCGGACACGCTGCCGACGAACGGCTACTGGCGCATCTCCGGCGCCAGCTGACGCGGCAGGCGTGAGAAGACGGGGTCCCTTCCGCACCTGGGGTCGGAAGGGGCCCCGTCACGCGCGTCGGGAGGGCCGGCCGGGCGGCATCCGGAACACCGGGCGGAACGCCGCGCCGCCGTTGTAGCGGCGCTCCAGCTCGGCCACGTAGGCCTCGACGGCCGGGTTCACGATGTCGGCCAGGCTGCGCACCCCGGCCTCCGCCTCGTACGCCGCCAGGTAGGTCGCGGCGGCCCGCGCCCGCTCCAGCACGTCCTGGTCGAAGTTGACCGTCCGCTGCACCCGCCGCCCGGTTTGCCGGTCCTCACCGGTAACCTGATCATTGCCCGAAACGGTCACGGAGACGGTGATCTCGTTCACTCCGCCGGCTGGTTCGGGCACGGCCTCGGGCGGCTGGGTCATCGGCGAGCCTCCTCGACGTCATCACTCCGGTATGCGGACCGTTCGGGTGCCCGTCGCTCGGCCGGACGGGGGAGTCGTCGTGGCCGGTGCGGAGAGGGCTGGAGGTCGTGCGCACTGTGCGTGACCAGGGGGTTCGCAGTCGGGTGAACTATCTCAGCAATCGGGAGAATCCGGGGACGCCGGTTCTCCGCCGGCTCGCCCCGAACCATGATGTCTGTGGTCAGATTAGACGTAATCGACTGCCAGGGGAACGGTTATTGATCTACGCACCGCTGATCGCCAGATACACCTGGTGACGAAGACGTGTTCTACTCGATAGCGCACCAACCGGACGGGCACCCCTCGGCCCGCCCGGCGAAGTCCTGCGTACTCAGGAGTACGAGATGACCGCCATGACCCTGGTAACACTCGCCCAGCAGCAGCCCGCCTTGGGCACAGGCGGGGTGCGCCAGTGGATCCTCGACAACCTGGTCCCCCTCCTCTTGCTCACCGTCGCGCTGCTGCTGCTCTGGCTCGGCGGCGGCAAGGGCGACAACGCCGGGGTCATGCGCCGCCTGGGCGGCGTGATCATCGCGTTGGCGATCATCGGTCTGGCCGTCACCACGAACGCGGGCGCCAACATCGGCCAGTGGATCGCCGGCCTGTTCACCGGCGGGTGACCCTTGCGGGTACGCACTGACGACGAGGTCTACCGGGTCGACGCCGTCTGGCTCGGCCCGCCCAAAGCAACCTTCCCGTGGCGAGCGCGCTACGTCGCGTGGGGCGTCGGCATCGTGGTCTTCCTGCTGGTCACCGCTGTCCAGCGCCAGGTCGGCTTCGGCTTCGACTTCATCAACACCGGCTGGGGCTTCGTGATCACGATCGCCCTGACCAGGTTCATCTGCTCGCGGATCAGCCACGAGCGCCCGCTGTCGTCGGTCCTGGCGATGTGGGTGCGCGAGCTGACCGCGCCGCGGGAGACGACGGCGGGCCGGGGTGGCGCGGCCAGCGCCGCGCGGATCCGGGTCAACCGCGAGCGTCCGCGCAAGCGTCACAAGAAGGCGGCGAAACGCGCGAGCGCCGCCACCCGATCCCAGCACCGCAGGCAGCAAGACCGCCGTCAGAAGGAGGTGCGCGGTGTTCGGACGCCGGCGTGACCGTGACCGACGATCCGCTGCGCACGTGGCCCAGCACGCGGCCGCGGCGCGCGACGACCGCAAGGTCTACAGCAAGCGTGGCCGGCGCCTGCCGGGCGAGCAGTCCGTGCCGAGCTACACACCGTCGATCTCCGCCCGCAGCATCGACGGCCACCTGCTGCGCACCGGCCAGGAGGTCTACGCCTGGTACCGGCTCGCGCCGCAGCGCTGGTCGTTCCGGTCGGACTCGCAGCGCCAGGACCTGATCGCGGCGATCGCGGGCCAGTACGCCGAGCTCCAGGGCCGCTGGATGCACCTGCGCGTGACCACGCGGCCGTACCCGATCCGGATGTGGGCCGAGGCGCACGTGCACAACGCCGTGCGCCGGCTCCCGGACACCCCCGGCACGCTGAGCTTCGACGACTACATGGTCGGCGAGCAGCAGCAGCTGATGGGCCGGTCGATGGCCGAGAAGGAGGTCTACCTCGGCGTCCAGGTGCAGACCCGCAACATGATGGACCGCGCGGTCGAGCGCGCCGCGCCCGTGCTGCGCAAGGTCTTCCCGGACGCGGTGGACGCCGAGCTGGTCGCGATCGAGTCCGAGATCGACCACCTCGACCAGGTGATCGGCTCCGCCGGCCTGGAGGGCCGCCCGGCCACGGCCGAGGAGATGTCCTGGCTGATGCACCGGTCGTGCTCGCTGGGCCTGCCCGCGCCGCGCAACCTGCCCGCCGTGCCCGGCGCGCCGTGGGAGCCGGAGGACCTGGCGTCGTTCACCGACGCGGCGGACTTCCACCAGGAGCCGTACGCGCCGACGGTCACGGTGCGCGGGCGGACCGGCTCGAACGCGGGCATCAAGCGGCACGTCGCCGTGCTGACCGTGGGCCTGATGCACGGCCTGCAGATCCCCGAGCAGGACGACCCGTGGGTGCAGCGCTCGGACCGGCTGCCCGCCGCCGTGGAGTGGTCGGCGCGGATCTACGTCCGGCGTCCCGAAGAGGTCTCCGGCGAGTTGCAGCGGCAGATGAGCAAGGTGCGCTCGCAGGTGCGCCACTACACCGACGAGCACGAGCTGGACCCGCCGCAGTCGCTGGCCCGCCAGGCGTCGCGGGTACTGGAGATCGACGACGAGATGACGTCGGGCTTCACCGCGCTGGGCACCCGGGTGCGGAGCTGGTGGCGGCTGGCGGTGTCCGGGCCGACCGAGCGCGAGGCGCTGCGGCTGGCCCAGGGCCTGCTCGACCTCTACAAGCCGAAGGTGGCCATCGAGCACCCGGAGGCGCAGTACGCGATCGCGCGGGAGTTCATCCCCGGCGAGCCGCTGTCGTCGTCGGCCTACCTGCGCCGCGGCTCGGTGCTGTGGGCAGCGTCCGCGGTCCCGACCGCGACCGCCGAGGTGGGCGACCGCCGCGGCATCCTGCTGGGCGAGACGGTGACCGCGACCCGGCGGCCGGTGGCGTGGGACCCGTGGATGGCGCAGGAGCTGCGCGACTCGTCCGGCCTGACCGCGATGGTCGCCGGCCTGGGCGCGGGCAAGTCGTTCCTCGGCGGCGGCATCGTCTACAAGACGTTGCGCGCCGGGGCGCACTGGACGCTGCTCGACCCGTCCGGCCCGCTGGCGGCGCTGTGCGAGCTGCCCGAGCTCAAGCCGTACGCCCGGCCGATCAACCTGCTCAACGCGCAGGCGGGCATCCTCAACCCGTACCGGGTGGTGGCCGAGCCGCAGCTCGACCACTTCATGGACGAGGAGGACCCGGAACGGGCCTGGCGGCGGGAACGCGCGCTGGCCGCCGCCACCCGGCGACGCCTCGTGCTGGACGTGCTGTCCGGCCTGCTGCCGTTCGAGGTGGCCCGGCTGCCGCAGACCCGGATCGTGCTGCTGCGCGCGGTCCGCACGGTCGGCGGCCGTCCCGACGCGCACCCCGGCATGGTGTTCGAGGCGCTGCGCCGTGACGCGTCGGAGCACCACGAGCACGCGGTCGTCGTGGCGGACTTCCTGGACGAGATGCGGGAGCGCATGTCGCTGCTGATCCCCGAGCAGGACCTGGACCCGTACAACGAGGCGCGGGACGACCGGCTGACCGTGCTGACCATGGCGGGGCTGAACCTGCCGAAGGACGGCGTGGGCCGCGAGCACTGGACGGACGCGGAAGCGCTCGGCGTGGAGATGCTGAACCTCGCCGCGTGGCTGACCCAGCGGTCGATCTACGAGCGGCCCAAGGACCTGCGCAAGGGCGTCTGGATCGACGAGGCGTTCTTCCTGTCCGAGGTGCCGACCGGTCGCGTGCTGATGAACCGCTTCGCCCGCGACTCCCGCAAGTGGAACGTCCGGGTGCTGCTGTCGTCGCAGATCCCGGCCGACTTCCTCAAGATCCAGGGCTTCGTGACGCTGCTCGACTCGGTGTTCGTCGGCCGGCTGGACGACGACCAGGCCCAGGCGGACGCGTTGCGGCTGCTGAAGGTGCCGGTCGGGGCGGGCTACGAGCAGGTCGTGGCGTCACTGGGCCGTCGCCCGGGCGGTGTCCGCAACAACCTCGAACGCGACCGCGCGCCGCGCCAGTTCATCTTCGGCGACGGCGCGGGCGGCGTGGAGCGGATCCGGATCGACTTCTCCGGCCCGCACCTGGAGCACCTGCGCAACGCCCTCGACACCACCCCGGACGCGCTGCGCGAGGGCGGGGAGTCGACCGAGGTGGAGGTCTCCTCGCCGCCGCAGGACCCGTTCGCGTACGCCGAGCAGTACACCGACGAGTACGACGACGAGCTGGCCGCCGATCTCGAGGTGGGCCTGACCGACGAGCTGGTCGACTCGGCGCACGGCGAGGGAGGAAACCGCCGACAGGGCCGGGAAACGAAGGCATGAGCACGCTTCTGCTGGTGGCGCTGGTCGCCGTCGCGCTCTACGCGCGACGGCGTTTCAGACACGCCCAAGAGCACGCGGAGGCGCACGGCCGACCGGCGCGCGCCCGGTGGCGTGCGATGGCCGTGGTGGTGGCGATCATGGGCCTCCAGGTCGTCCTCGGCGCCACGCCCGCGAGCGCCGCGCCGTGCGGCGAAGCGCCCAACCCCGAGCGGCCCGGGTCCGGGATGGTCGGCGCGATCGACCCGCCCATCGGCAACGGCCTGCCGGACACGCCCTACCTCAACCACGGGTACGCGGGCATGGTCTGGCACACCTACCAGGAGAAGTGCCTGGTGCCCAACGCCACCCCGGTGCTGGACACCTGGATGGGCAACGAGCTGTTCAACGTCGGCAAGAACATCGTCGGCGCGACGAACGCCCTGCACTACACGGTCGTCGGCCAGGGCCTGCTCCAGCCGCTGGACGAGGCGGTCAAGACCGGCGTCCAGAAGGTCTACGACAACGTCTACCTGCGCTGGTTCGGCCTGGTCGCGCTGATCCTGGCGGTGCTGATGTTCCGCCAGATCTGGCAGGGCGACCTGGCCTCGATCAGCAAGCGCGGGTTGTGGGCGCTGGCCGCGATGTGGCTGGCGACCTCGACCCTGGCGCTGCCGCAGTTCTACAACTTCCTCGACACCACCCTGGTCACCAAGACCTCCGAGATCCAGGCCGGCTTCATCGACGTGGACGCGGGCCAGGACACGCTGGACAAGCTGCCGTCGCAGCTGCACCAGACCGTGGTGTACCAGAGCTGGTTGCGCGGGGAGTTCGGCTCGCCCGAGGCGCCGCAGGCCAACGACTTCGGCTCCCGGCTGCTGGCCGCGCAGGCGTGGACGGTGCAGGAGCTGGCCGAGCACAAGGACGGCGACCAGGCCGCGCTCGACGCCAAGAAGGCCGAGTACAAGAACATCTACGCGCAGCTCGGCCCGACCAAGGGCTACTTCAGCGGTGAGGACGGAGGCCGCACCGGCGCGGGGTTCCTGTCGCTGCTGCAAGCGGTCGCGTTCTCGTTGTTCCAGCTGTTCGCGAAGGCCGCGGTGCTGCTGGCGCAGCTGCTGCTGCGGGTGCTCACGCTGGCCGGCCCGCTCATCGGCCTGGTCGCGCTGATCCACCACGACCTGCTGCGCAAGGTCGCCCGCGCCGCCGCCGTGACCGTGTTCAACGTGCTGGTGCTGGCGGTCCTCGCGGGCACGCACGCGCTGCTGCTCCAGGCGATCTTCAACGCCACCGGGCTGACGCTGCTGACGAAGGCGCTGCTGGGCCTGATGCTCACCCTGGTGTGCTTCATGGTCGGCAAACCGCTGCGCCGGATGTGGCAGATGGTGGAGATGTCGGTCGGCACGGCCGGCAGCGCGCTGCCCATGAGCGGCGGGATCCTGTCGCGGCTGCGCAAGAAGAAGGAAGGCCCCTCGCCGCAGGAGGAGTTCTGGGACACCGTGCGCGACGCGGACCCGGACGGCGCCGAGGTGCCGCAGCGCGACCGGCGGCGGGTCAGGCCCGAGGCGGCCAACCCGGTGGCCGCCACCGCGCAGCGGTTGGACCGGGCGGGGAACAGCGTGGGCGAGTTGGGCGCGGGCGTCGGCGCGAACGGCGCGGCGGCGTTGCCCGCGGGCGGATACGTCGGTCCGGCGGCGTTGCCGTCCGGGCGGTCCAGGGTGGTCGACGCGCCGCCGGTCGCCGACCGGAACTACGACCGGCTGGACGACGCGGTGCTGGTGCCCTCGAGGGTCAACGGCCGCGTCGCGGACGCGCCGACCGTGCCGGGACCGCGCCGCGCCGAGACGGAAGTAGTGGCGGGACGGCAGGTCCACGTGATCTACCGGCCGTCACGCGGGCTTGAGGTCAGGGACAGCTGATGCCGATCCGCACCAATCGCGGCCGCGCGGCCGTGTACCGACGCCTGTGGGGCTGGCCGTTGCGCTCGCCCCGCCACCTCGTGACCACGATCGTCGGCGTGTTCGTCGTCGTCACCACGATCAGCGTGGTCATCCCCAACGCGATCAAGCCGCCGCCGACCGGCAGCACGGCGGGCGGCACGTCCACCACCGTCACCGGTGGCAACGGCGGCAACCAGGTCGGCGTGCTGCCGACCGTCACGTCCACCCCGCTGCCGACCAAGGCGCCGAGCCCCACGCCCGCGCCCAGCTCCGCGCCGGTGAACCCCAACGCACAGCTCGTCGCGGACATGTGGGTCGACGCGTTCGGCTCGTTCCAGGTGGGCAAGACGACCAAGGAGAAGTGGCTGGCCGGGCTCAAGCCCCACACGTCCGAGGAGTTGTTCCCCCGATTGGCGTCGATCGAGCCGGCGAACGTACCGGTGGTGATCGACCAGCCGGTGAAGGCGATCAAGTCGTTCACCGATTCGGCGGAGTTCGAGGCACAGCTGGAGGACGGCAAGCTCGTCGTGACCGTGGTGAAGCTTCCCGAGGGCTGGCGCGTGCACGAGTTCGACAAGGTGGGGTGACATGCTGAAGATCGGGCTCGTGGTCGTCGCGGTGGTGGCCGTGGTCGCGGTCGCCGTCACCAACGGCGTGTCGACCGTGCTCAAGGAGAACACGCCGACCGAGGAAGCCGCCGGCATCCGGATGGCGAGCTGCAACGCGTCCATCGGGCCGTGGGACGGCGGCGGCGAGGTCAAGGGCCGCGGTGACGCCGACCGCCTCACCGACGAGCAGCGCACGACCGTCGCCAACATCATCTCCGTCGGCCGCAAGCGCCAGCTGCCGCCGCTGGCGTGGCAGATCGCGATCCAGGCGGGCATGACCGAGTCGGGGCTGCGCAGCCTGAACTACGGCGACCGCGACTCGCTGGGCATCTTCCAGATGCGCCCGTCGATGGGCTGGGGCACGCCCCAGCAGGTCACCGACCCCGAGTACGCGATCAACAAGTTCTACGACGTGCTGCTCGAGCTGCCGGACTGGCAGGAGCAGCGGCCCGGTGACTCGGCCCAGGACGTGGAGCGGTCGGCGTTCCCCGACCGGTACCACAAGTGGGAGGCGATGGCCGCGTTCCTGATCGGGCAGGAGGGCGACGTCAGCGACCCCGCGGGCTGCGGCGAGGGCGTCGGCCAGTACCTGCTCGCGTCGAACGCGGCGGGCACCGCGATCGAGTTCACCAAGCAGCAGTTGGGCGAGCCGTACCTGTGGGGCGGCAACGGCCCGGACGCCTGGGACTGCTCCGGCATCCTGGTCAAGGCGTTCGCGGCGGCCGGCGTGAAGATCCCCCGGGTGGCGAACGACCAGTACATGTCCGGTGGGGCGTACCTGCCGGTGCGGGAGGCCAAGGCCGGTGACCTGATCTTCTGGGCGACCGACCCGGCCAACCCCGTCACCGTCCACCACGTCGGGATGTACCTCGGCGACGACGAGTACATCCACGCGCCGCAGACCGGTGACGTGGTGAAGATCAGCAAGATCAACTGGGATTACCACGAGTTGATGCCGCTGGCCGTCCGGCCGGGCGTGTAGGGAGGCACGACGGTGTTCAACCACGAACCCATCCAGCGGCACGCGGGTCCGCCCGCGTCCGGCACGCCGACGCGGGACTACCTCAACACCCGGCCGCCGGGCACCGACCAGTCGTACGCGGTGCTGCCGCGGTCGCTGGTCGAGGCGATGCCGCTGCCGTGGCAGCAGCAGATGGCGCACCTGCTGGCCGAGTTCCACCGCGCGTACGCGCACCTCAACTGGCCGGTGTACCGGGTCGTGCCGTCCCGGGTGGAACGGCTGGTCGACCTGGACGAGGACCAGCTGGCCGAGGTCGGCGCGATCGTGGAGATCGACTCGGACGGCGAGCTGGTCTACCGGGACCGCACCGGCGCGCTGATCGCGGACCCGGAGCACCGGACCGTGCTGGTGTCGGTGCTCGACCCGATCCCGGGCGAGTACGCCAACGCCAACCAGAACACCCCGCCGCGCGGGTTCCCCCAACCGCCGCAGCCGGTGACGGCACAGCCGATGCCCCAGCCGGTGGTGGCGCAGCCCGTGCCGCACCCCGTGCCGCAGCCGATGCCGCAGCCGGTGGTGCACCCCGTGCCGCAGCCGGTGGTGCCGCACCCGAGCTACCCGCAGTCGGGCCCCCTCCCGGTGCAACCGCCCCCGCGGTGAACATGACATGCGCTGCGGCGCATGGAAACCTGGGGGCATGGCTTCTGACCCGAACGCTTGGTACTACTGCCTGACCCACCGGACGGTCGAGCACGGCGTGGGCTGCCGGGGCGGGGACCGCATGGGCCCCTACCCGGACGAGGCCACGGCGCAGCGCGCGCTGGAGCTGGCGCGGGAGCGGACGAAAGCCGAGGACAAGGCCGATAAGGACTGGGGCAAGCGCTGAGGCCGGTTTAGTGTGCACCCCATGGTGATCCGCACGGGCCGAGCGGACCTGGACTTCGGCGGCATCCGGACCGAGTTCGGCCTGCCCGACGACTTCCCGGCCGCCGCACTGGCCGAGGCGCAGACCGCGGTGTCGCGCGACGTCGGTCGGGCCGACCGCGAGGACGCGACGGACCTTCCGCTGGTCACGATCGACCCGCCCGGCGCGAAGGACCTGGACCAGGCGCTGCTGGTGCAGCGGGTCGGGTCGGGGTTCCGGGTGCACTACGCGATCGCCGACCTGGGCGCGTTCGTGGTGCCCGGCGGCGCGCTGGACGCCGAGGTGCGCAAGCGCGGCCAGACGCTGTACCTGCCCGACGGCAACGTGCCGCTGCACCCGCCGGTGCTGTCGGAGGGCGCGGCGAGCCTGCTGCCGGGGCAGACGCGGCCGGCGGTGCTGTGGACGTTCGAGTGCGGCCCGGACGGCGAGCCGACCGACGTGCGGGTGCGGCGGGCGATGGTGCGCTCGACCGAGCAGTTCGACTACGAGGGCGTGCAGGCGCGGTTCGACGCGGGCACGCCACACCCGTCGATCGAGGCGCTGCCCGACTTCGGCCGGTTGCGGCGGGAGCGCGCGGTCGAGCGCGGCGCGGTCGAGCTGCAGCTGCCGGAGCAGGAGATCGTGCCCAACGGTGACGGCGACTGGAAGCTCGCGGTCCGCCCGCGGGCCGACGTCGACGCCTGGAACGCGGAGATCTCCCTGCTCACGGGCATGGCCGCGGCCCGGATCATGCTGGCCGCGAAGGTCGGGGTGCTGCGCACGCTGCCCGACGCGGACGACGGCGCGGTGGACGCGTTGCGGCGCTCCGCCCACGCGCTGGGCGTGCCGTGGCCGGCGGGCACGACCCCGTCGCGCCTGCTCGCGGGCCTGGACCCGAGCCGGCCGGAGGCGTTGGCGCTGTTCGTGGACGCCACCAGGCTGCTGCGCGGCGCGGGCTACACGGCGTTCAACGGCGAGGTGCCCGCGATCTCCACGCACGCCGGCCTGGCCGCGCCGTACACCCACGTGACCGCTCCGCTGCGCCGGCTGGTGGACCGCTTCGCCACCGAGGTGTGCCTGGCCGTCACGGCCGGTGAGGACGTGCCCGAGTGGCTGGTCAAGGCGCTGCCCCAGCTGCCCGGCCTGATGGGCGGCTCGGACGCCTTGGCGAGCAAGGTCGACCGGGCGTGCCTGGACCAGGTGGAGGCGTGGGTCCTGGCCGACCGGGTCGGCCAGGAGTTCCAGGCGGTCGTGCTGCGAGCGGACGCGAACGGCGCGGACGTCTTCGTCCCCCAGCCGCCCGTGATGGGCCGCTGCACGGGCGAGGACCTGCCGGAAGGCGAGCGAATCGCGGTGCGGCTGGTGGAGGCCGACCCGGAGCGCCGCAAGGTCGTCTTCGAACGGCTGTGACGCTCAGGCGTCGAGCGCGATCGCGTGCTTGGCCCGCTCGACCGACTCCTCCGCCGGAGGACCGGCCGGGTTCTCCGTGGCCAGGGCCTGGTTGAGCGCGACGAACGGGCGCATCCGGCGTTCGTAGGACTCGAGCGCGGCGGCGTGGTCGGAGCCCGCGCGGCCCAGTTCGTCCGCCAGCACGTACGCGCCCACCAGGGCGAGGCTGGTGCCCTGGCCGGACAGGGCCGAGGCGCAGTAGCCGGCGTCGCCGACCAGCGCCACCCGCCCGGTCGTCCAGCGGTCCATGCGGATCTGGGTCATCGAGTCGAAGTAGAAGTCCGGGGCGTCCGCCATGCCCTTCAGCAGGGTCGGCACCTCCCAGCCCACGCCCGCCAGCCGCTCGGCCACGAGCCGCTTCTGCTGCGCGAGGTCGCGGTGGTCGTAGGGCACCGGGTCGGACGTGAAGCCCAGCGTGACCCGCAGCTCGGCGTTGTCGCGGACGGGGTAGGCCACGCCGCCCGTGCCGGAGGCCTGGTCCTGGAACCACACCTGCCAGTTGTCCAGGTCGAGGAAGTTCGGCATCGGGAAGATCGCCAGGTACTGGCCCAGGTGCGCGCCGAACCGCTCCTCCGGCCCGAACGCGAGCCGCCGCACGGTCGAGTGCGCGCCGTCCGCGCCGATCACGAAGTCGAACGTGCGGTAGCCGCCGTGCGCCAGCTCGACCCGGACGCCGTGCTCTTCCTCGTGCAACGCCGTGATCCAGTCGCCGTGGACGTACTCGACGCGGTCCGCCGCGGCCTCGTGCAGCAGCGCCACCAGGTCCTCGCGCAGCAGCTCGACGTCCTCGCCGTCCAACCGGCCGCTGCTCAGGACGTGCTCCTCGGACCGGAACAGCTCGTTGCCCTGACCGTCCACCATAGACATCCCGCGCATCCGGGTCCGCGCCGCCCGCACCTGCTCGCCCAGGCCCATCCGGTCCACCACGTCGAGCGCGACGCCGCGGATGTCGACCGCCTGCCCACCCCGGCGCGGACCGGGCGCGCGTTCCACCACCGTCACCGAGAAGCCGTGGCGGCGCAGCCAGTGGGCGAGGGTCGTGCCGGCGACACCGGCACCCGAGATCAGCACGTTCCGCATGGTGTTCTCCCTGTAGCTGACGCTGTACGTGTACGTTGAACACCCTGCACGTGTTCTGCGGAAACAGCGAGAACTGACCTAGTACAGCGGATATCTGTACTAGCACAGAAAGGTGGCGGGTGTGCCGACCGGACCGCGGTACCTGGGCATCGCCGCCGACCTCCGGCGTCGCATCGAGCGGGGCGAGCTGCCGCCGGGCGCCAAGGTGCCCTCCACCCGCCGGGTCGCCGCCGAGTGGGGCGTCGCGATGGCCACCGCGGCGAAGGCGCTCGCCACCCTGGCCCAGGAAGGCCTGGTCCGGGCCGAACCCCGCTCCGGCACGGTGGTCGCCGACCGCCGGACGCCCCCGCCGAGACCCCGGCCCGGTCACGGCGTCCGACCGTCGGAGCTGACCCGCGAACGGGTCGTGCGCGCGGCCATCGCGATCGCCGACGCCGAAGGGCTCGGCGTGCTGTCCATGCGCGGCGTCGCGGCCCGGCTCGGGGTGGCGCCGATGTCGCCGTACCGGCACGTCGCGGGCAAGGACGACCTGGTCGTGCTCATGGCCGACGCCGCGTTCGGCGAGCGCGGGTACCCGGCCCGGCCGCCGGAGGGGTGGCGCGCCCGGTTGGAGCTGTGCGCGCGCACGCTGTGGTCGCTGTACCGGCGGCACCCGTGGCTGGCGCAGCTCAACCCGATCACCCGGCCGCTGCCGCTGCCGAACCTGGCCGTGCACGCGGAGTGGGCGCTGGCCGCGCTGGACGGGTTCGGCCTGAGCGCCGCCGCCCTGTGCGACCTGCACGTGATGCTGTTCAGCTACGTCAACGGCGTCGCCGTGCACCTGGAACGCGAGCGGCAGGCCCTCGGCGCGTCCGGGCTGTCCGAGGACGAGTGGATGGACGGCCAGGCGCCGGCCATGGCGCGGATCGTCGACTCCGGCCGCTACCCGACGTTCGCGCGGATGCTCGGCGCGCTGGCCGAGGAGGGCTACGACCTGGACCTGGACCACCAGTTCGAACTGGGGCTGCGCTCGCTGCTGGACGGGCTGGCGCTGCGGCTCGACCGGCGGCGTGAGCAGGGCGAGGTGTGATGTGATGGCCGGGTGACTGATATTCGTGAGCTCACCGTCGGGGTCCTGGGTGGTACCGGTGCGCAGGGCAAGGGCCTGGCGCTGCGGTGGGCCAAGGCGGGCCTGAAGGTCGTCATCGGGTCGCGCAACGCCGAACGCGCCGAGGCCGCCGCCGAGGAGATCCGCGCTCAGGCGGGCGTCGGGCACGTCAGCGGCGCGGACAACGAGGGCTGCGCGCGGCAGGCCGACGTGGTGCTGATCGCCGTGCCGTGGGACGGGCACGCGGACACCGTCGCGTCGCTGCGGGAACCGCTGAGCGGCAAGATCGTGATCGACTGCGTGAACCCGCTCGGCTTCGACAAGCAGGGGCCGTTCGCGCTGCCCGTGCCGGAGGGCAGCGCCGCCCAGCAGGCCGCCGCGCTCCTGCCGGACTCCCGCGTCACGGCCGCGTTCCACCACGTCTCCGCGGTGACGCTGGCCGACCTGGGCGTCGAGGCCGTCGACAACGACGTGCTGGTCCTCGGCGACGACCGCGAGGCCACCGACCTGGTCCGCGCGCTGGCCGAGACGATCCCCGGCTTCCGCGGCGTCTACGGCGGCCGGCTGCGCAACGCCCACCAGGTGGAGGCGTTCACCGCGAACCTCATCGCGATCAACCGCCGGTACAAGGCGCACGCCGGCCTGAAGATCACCGACATCTGATGCTGCCGGTCGACGACCTCGGCGAGCCGGTCCCGCTGGCCGGCCCGCCGAGGCGCGTGGTCAGCCTGGTGCCGTCACTGACGGAGGCCGTGGACTCGGCCGTGCTCATCGGCGCCACCGACTACTGCACCCACCCGCCGGACCTTGACGTGACGCGGGTCGGTGGCTCGAAGTACCCGGACGTGGACCGGGTGCTGGCGCTGCGGCCGGACCTCGTGCTGGCCAACGGCGAGGAGAACCGCCCCGAGGACGTCGAACGGCTGCGTGCCGACGGCATCCCGGTGTGGGTCACCGCCGCGCCCGCCACCGTGCCCGCCGCGCTGGGCTCGCTGCGCCGCCTGCTCGGCACGGCGTGGGACGTGGAGCCGGAGTGGCTGGTCGAGGCCGAACGGCTGTGGCGCGACGTGACGCCGCCGTGGACCCGGGCCGTGGTCCCGGTGTGGCGCAAGCCGTGGGTCGTGCTGGGGCGTGACACGTTCGCCGGGGACGTGCTGCTGCGCCTGGGCGTGGTCAACGCCTTCGCCACCCACCCCGACCGCTACCCCCGCCCCGACCTGTCCGAGCTCCAGGACGCCGAGCTCGTCGTGCTGCCCGACGAGCCGTACCCGTTCACCCCGGACGACGGCCCGCAGTTCTTCCCCGGCCTGCGCCCGGTCCACGTCTCCGGCCGCCACCTGACCTGGTACGGCCCGTCGCTGGTGGAAGCGCGGGCCGCGCTGGAAGCCGCGCTCAGCCCCTGAAAGACCGCGCGCCCGCCGACGCGCACAGGGCCTTCAGGGCGTGTTCGGGCAAAGACGCCCCGACGAAGGAAGACACGCCGGTGAGCTCGGCTGCTTCGAAATCGGCCGAGCCGTCGAACGACACGGCGTCGAACAAGGCGTCCCCGGCGATCGACGTCCCGCGGAACGAGGCCCTCGCGGCGAACGAAGCCTGCGCGAAGTCGGCGTTCCCGTCGAACGACGCCTCGATGAACCAGCCGTCGTCGGTGAAGGACGCCCCGCTGAAATCGGCGTCCCCGGTGAACGTCGTCCTGGTGAAGTCGGCGTCCCCGGTGAACGAAGCCCCGGCGAAGGTGGCGCCGTGCACGTGGCAGAAGCTCAGGTCGAGGCCGATGAGAAGTCCCCCGGACAGGTCGAGGTCCATGTCCGCCCAGTGGGAGTCGCCGGCATCGCGCAGATGGGTGGCGAGGATGCGTTGGGCGGTGAGGCGGACTTCGCGTTCCTGCCGGCGGGCGTCGCGAAGCGCCTGGTCCTCCTCGTCGCCGGGCAGGGTGTACGGCATCCGCAGGTAGGCGCACAGGAGGTTGACCACGGTCTGGCGTTGATCCGGGTTCTCCTGCGCGAGGCGCTCCAAGGCGTAGAGACCGGCCAGCCGGACCGGGGCCTTGTCCGACCCGAGTTGTTCGCTCGCCTTCGTGTACAGCTCGGTGACGCGGCGCGCGGCGGCGTCGTCCTCGGCTGCGGCGGCGACGCGTTCGGCGTGCTGCCGGTTGGACTCGGCGACCTGCTCGGTGTGCGCCTGGGCGCGTTCGCGCTGGGCGAGTTCCAGTTCCTGGGTGCGTTGGCGGCGGGCGGCGAGGTAGAGCGCGAACAACCCGCCGCCGCCGATCGCGATGCCGGAGGCGGTCTTGACCGCGTCCAGCTGCGCCGCCGCCCTCTTGCCCGCGTCGGCCAGGGCCAGGCCGTCGATCCACCGCCAGAGCGCCCACAGCACCACGCCGGACGTGACGAGGACGACCGCGGCGACGACCGGGACGGTCCAGCGGGACAGCGGTGGCCGGGACGGTGCCGGCGGGTTCGCATCGCTCACCACACCATGATCGAGCGGCACCGCGTTCACGTCCGCAGGAACCGCTCGCCGACCACCTGACCGTGGAACATCTGCCCGGTCGGCGTGAAACCGCAGCGCAGGTAGAACCCCTCCGGCCCGCCCGGCCCCGGCACCCACAGCACGGTCACGCGGTCCTGGCCGCGGCGGAGGGCTTCGGCGCAGAACGCCTCCACCGCGAACCGCCCGTGGCCGCGCCCCTGGCGGCCGGCCGCCACGGCGAGCCGCCAGATGCCGCACCGGAAGTGGTCGACCGGGTTGGTCAGGTCGAACGCGCCCATCACGAACCCGACGACGTCGTCACCGTCGAGGACGAGGCGTGGCCACCCGATGTCCGGCTGGGCGTAGGCCTCCGCCAGGGACACCGCCACGGGCGCGACGAACCTCTCCTGCCCCGGCTCCACTTCCAGCGCGCACGCGTCACGGACGTTGTCCGGCGTCACCGTCGTCAGTCGCATCCACGGGAGTCTGGTCACGGTCGGCCCCGCGTGTCCAAGCGCCAGTGGGCCGGATCACGTGAACCGGTCCGTCGCCGCCAGCAGCGCGCGCAGGATGCCCGGTTCGTCGAACGCGTGTCCGGCGTCCGGCACCACCACCAGCTCCGAGCCCGGCCACGCGCGGTGCAGGTCCCAGGCGGTGGTCGCGGGGGTGGCGATGTCGTAGCGGCCCTGGACGATCACGCCCGGGATGCCCGCGAGCCTGCCCGCGTCACGCAGCAGCTGCCCCTCTTCGAACCACCCGCCGTGCCGGAAGTAGTGGTTCTCGATCCGCGCGAACGCCAGCGCGTACCGGGGCTGCGCGAACACCTCCACCAGTTCCGGCCGGGGCAGCAGGGTGACCGTCGAGCCCTCCCACACGCTCCACGCCACGGCGGCCGGTTCGTGCACGGCGGGGTCCGGGTCGTTCAGCAGCCGGTGATAGGTCTCGATCACGTCCGCGCCCGCCGGCACGCGCGAAGCCACGCGTTCCCACACCTCGGGGAACAGGAACCCCGCGCCGCCGCCGTAGTACCAGTCGAGTTCCTTGCGCCGCAACGTGAAGATGCCCCGCAGCACCAGCTCGGTGACGCGGTCCGGGTGGGTTTCGGCGTACGCCAGCGCCAACGTCGATCCCCACGACCCGCCGAACACCTGCCACCGGTCCACGCCGAGGTGCTCGCGGACCTTCTCCAGGTCGGCCACGAGGTGCCAGGTGGTGTTCGCGGCCAGGTCCGTGCCCGGCTCGGACGCGTGCGGCGTGGACCGCCCGCAGCCGCGCTGGTCGATCAGCACGATCCGGTACGCGGCCGGGTCGAACAGCCTGCGGTGCACGGGCGCGCAACCACCACCGGGACCGCCGTGCAGGAACACCACGGGCTTGCCGTACGGGTTGCCGCACACCTCCCAGTAGACGCGGTTGCCGTCACCGACGTCGAGCAGGCCCTGGTCGTACGGTTCGGCCTCCGGGTACATGACCACCACTCTGCCCGAGAACGGTCGCCAGTCGATCACCCGGTGATGTCGACGTCCCCGGTCAGCGACCCGGTCTGCAGCACGTGCCCGGTCAGCGTGCCGCCCTCGGCGATGGTGACCGTGTTGACGGTGTTGTTGACGATCGACTGGGCCTGCTGGTCGAACGACGCCGTGTGGTACCCGGCGTCACGCAGGATCTCGGCCACCGCCAGCGTGACCCTGGTGCGCAGCAGGTGCGTGTAGCGCTCCACGTCGGCCTGTTGGAAGTAGCTGTGCAGCTCCACGTCGGCCGCCATCTCCCGCAGCGTCATGGCGGAGCCGTACTTGGCGGCGTCCGGACGCGTTCCGGCCTGGGTGCCGGCCCTCGGGTGCGTGGCCAACCGCACGATCCGCGACAGCGTGCTCGCGGGCAGCAGCACGAGGTCCTTGAGCGCCCGGCCCACCGCCACCCACGCCGACGACGGCTCGGAGTCCACGGACTTCAGCTCGGCGCTGACCGGCCGCAGGACGCACGGCGTCCACTCCAGGTACAAGGTGGACTCGTCCATCGCCACGTGCACGAACACCGACAGCACGAGGTCGCGGTCCCAGGTCTCCACCGAGAACCGCCGGTAGAACCGGGACCACTCCAACGGGTGGTCGCGCAGGTCGTGCGCGTGCGCCCGTGACACGTGCGTGTAGGGCGGCTCGCCGGGACGGCGCAGGTAGTGCGCCGAGACGGGCTCGTGCAGGTGGTCGACCAGCCCCTGCGCGGCGACCACGACGTAGTCGTCCACATTCAGCGTTCCCAGCCTGCCGCTGGGCGCGAGCGGCGACGCGGCCCGCAGGTCGGCCACCTTGGCCGTGATGCCGTCCAGGAGCGTCGCGGTGCCCAGGGCGACGTCGGTGCGCGGCACGCCGGAGCGGCGTTCCAGCGGCACGGCCACGGTCCACGGTTCGTGGATGTCGCCCGCGCCGACGAACGGGTGGTAACCCCGGTGCACCAGCAGCGGCACCAGACCGTCCTCTTCGGACACACCGGGCGCGACGCGGGTGGCGTCGCCGTGGCGTTCGACGATGCGCGCGGCGGTGCCGGGCGCCAGCCGCAGCAGGACGCGGTCGACGGCCGCCGGGACGGAGCCGCGCAGCGGGCCGAAGCGAGCGGTCACGTGGTGGGCGATGACCAGGCGGTTGGCCAGCAGCACGACCAGCGCGAGCCCGAGCAGCACGAGACTCGTCACGTCCTCGAACACCGCCTCCACGATGTCCTCGGTGTCGGCGTCGGAGCCGAACGTGCTGATCGCCGGGACGATGGACAGCACGACGGTCAGCACGGCGATGCTCATCCGGACCGGCCGCACCGGGCGTGCGGCGCCGAGTTTGGCCCGTGCCGCGAGCCACACCCGGATGAGCTTGGGCACGCTCAGGAGCAGCGCCACCGTCACCCACAGCACGGTCAGCGGCATCGAGAAGTAGAGCGTCGCGGCCAGCACCGCCAGCACCAGCACGTCCACCACGTCGGTGCGCAGCCGGGCGGCGAGCGCTTCGGTGAGCACGGCCCGGGTGTCCACACCGGGCGCGGGCGCGGCCGGGCGGGTCGGCTCCACCAGCAGCTCCCGCAGCGCCGCGTCGGCGAAGTCGCGGCTGAGGTGGGCGGCGGCGCACAGGTGCCGCGTGCCCTCGTCGCGCTCGGTGCGGGGTAGGGACCGCGTGTCGGCCAGGACCATGGTCGGTGTCGCTCCTCAGGGGGTGTCGCTGTGGTCGATCATGGTGTCCAACAGCCGGGTGGCCTCGGTCCACCGGTTCGGCGGGGCCCGGGCGAGCAGCACGTACTCGATGCCGCCGGTGCGCCAGTAGTGCGCGCGGATCCGGCGGGTCGGCCCTTCGGCCGTGTCGTACTGGAAGTCCCACTCGACCGCGTCGAGGTCGCCGTGGTAGGTCCGTTCCAGCGCGTGCTGCCGGTAGCCGTCACGGGTGGTCGACGTTTTCGCGGCGGCCTCGGCGATCGTGTCGTAGAGGCCTTCATAGGTCTCCGGCGGTGCGCCGCCGAACCGCACCTCGACGTCCGGGTCCCGGGTGTTGCGCGCGGTGACGACGCCCGTGTCGTTGCCGGACGTCACCGAGAACGACTGCGGCAGCACGGTGCTGAGGCCTTCCGGGCCGGTGTACCGGAAGTACCCGGCCGGTACCGCGGTCGTCGTGGGGAAGGCGGTGGTCGCCTGCGGCCACGACGACACCGTGCCGTCCGGCTGCGCTCCGGCGGTTGGCGGCAGGTCCTCGAACCACCGGGGGACGTGGATCATTCCCAGGCCGAGCGCGAGGCTCGCCACCAGGCACGGCACCGCGACGGCGGCCGCGAAACCGAGGGAACCGGGCGCGGCCGGTCGCCGCGTCCGTTCCGGTGGGGTCCGGTGGGGCGGGCTTTCCCCATCGCCGTTCTCGGCTATCTTCGCGCCGAGCGGATCGCTCATGAAAACCTTCTCCCGAACCGAGAATCGGAGGGTGACGTGGACAACCGGGTCGACTCGGCGGTCGCCGAGAAATGGGCCGAGGTGGCCGACGCCGAACGGGAGCCGGGCGCGGTCGACCGGCTCGTCGAGCGGCTGCTCGCGGTCGCGGACACGTGCCGTTCGGTGACCCGCGACGGCGACCTGGAGATCACCAGCGCGGCCCAGTTCGCGGAATGCGCGAAGGTGGCCGAGCGGCTGGCGGGCTTGGAGCCCACTGACCCCGGCCTGGCGCGGCGGGCGTACGAACTGCGTGAGCAGGTCTTGGCCGGCCGGAATTTCCGCTGGTCGGACCCGCTGCGTACGACGGCACTCGGCACGGCCGCGGTGGGGGTCGCGCTCGGCGGCGCGGCGCTGGGCGGTAGCGAGGAGAACGTGGCTACGGTGGTCGTGGCCGCGATCCTGGGCAGCGCCCTGCTGTTCGCCACGGTCCTCGCCGCGCGGCGGCCGGTGTGGCGGACCAACGCCGAGCTGATCGCGCCGATGGTGCGCAGGCACGGTTTGTGAGCCCTCATCAACCGTCCCGGGTCGATCTCACGTCACGCTTTCGCCGCGATGGTGGCACAGAGCGCCGCCCGTCGACCCGCAATTGTTCGGAAAGCCCGCGATTGCCCCTGAAAGCGAATGCCGCTCGATTTAACGCGAAATCAGGGAAACGCACGACGCCGCGCCGACCCGGTGGGTCGGCGCGGCGATCGGATGCACGCGATCAGTGGAAGGTGTGCTCCGGGCCGGGGAACTGGTGGCCCTTCACCTCGGCCGCGAACTGCTCCGCCGCCGACTTCATCACGCCCGCGACGTCGGCGTACCGCTTCACGAACCGCGGCGCGCGGCCCCGGCGCAGGCCCATCATGTCCTGCCAGACGAGCACCTGCGCGTCGGTGTCCGGTCCCGCGCCGATGCCGACGGTCGGGATCACCAGGTCGTGCGTGATCTGCTTGGCGACCTCGCTGGTCACCATCTCCAGCACCACGGCGAACGCACCCGCGGCCTCGACCGCCCGCGCGTCCTCGACCACCGCGTCGAAGGCGTCGTTGCGCCCCTGCACGCGGTAGCCGCCGAGCTGGTGCTCGCTCTGCGGGGTGAACCCGATGTGCGCCATGACCGGGATGCCCGCCCGCACGATGGCCTCGATGTGCGGTGCGAAGTGCTTCCCGCCTTCGAGCTTCACCGCGTGCGCGCGGCCTTCCTTCATGAACCGCACGGCCGTCGCGACGGCCTGCTCCACCGACACCTGGTAGGAGCCGAACGGCAGGTCGGCCACGACCAGCGCCCGCTTCACCGACCGGGTGACGCCCCGGACCAGCGGGATGAGCTCGTCCACGGTCACCGGCAGCGAGGTGTCGTAGCCGTAGACGTTGTTGGACGCGGAGTCGCCGACCAGCAGCACCGGGATGCCCGCCTCGTCGAACAGCTCCGCGGTGTACATGTCGTAGGCGGTGAGCATGGGCCACGGCTCGCCGCGTTCCTTGAGCTCCCGCAGGTGGTGGATGCGCACCTTCTTGCCGGTGGGGGCGCTGCCCGCCCCGTTGCCGTAGGGCGCGGTTACCTCTGTCGAGGTCATCGTCGACCGTCCTCCCTCGGGGCCTGCTCCGTCGCGGGTCCCCGGGCCTTGTTGCACGGTTACCGGACCAGCCTGACACCGACGCCAGGGGAAATGCGCGGAGTGCGAGCCGCTTCACACGGCGCGTCCGCCACATCGCCAACCGCGCCGGTCACGAGTACCGTGCCGCCCGCTCACGCGCCTGCCGCCCGCCTGCCCGCTGCCCGCCCGCTGCCCGCCTGCCACTGGCCGCCTGCCTGCCCGCTGCCCGCTGCGTGCCTGCCCGCTCGCCGCCCGCTCGCTGCCTGCCGGCTCGCTCGCCGCCTGCTTGCCGCTGCCCACCTACCTGCTGCCCACCTACCTGCCCGCTGGCTGCCGCCTACCCTCCCGCTCACCCGCCCCGCAGCGCCGTGAGCACGGCCAGCGCCACCGCGTCCGGCCGGTCCACCGGCACCATGTGGCGGCTGCCCGGCACCAGCACGGTTCGGCCGGTCGGGCTCAGGCCCGCCAGCGCCACGTGCGCGGCGAACTCCCGCCGACCCGCCGTGAGCACCGTGAACGGCACCGGCGGCAGCGGCCGGAACGCCCGCAGCCGCTCCACCGCAGCCACCTGCGACGGGTACGACGCCAGCTCGTCCAGCACGGCCCGCGTCACCGACGGCCGCCCGTACACCGACCGCAGCGCCGCCGCCGACGCCGGGTCACGCCGCCCGAGCGTCGACCCCCGCACCGCCCACCGCCGCACCCGCAACGCCTGACCCGCCACGACGCGGTCCAGCCCCGCCCGCAGCACCCACCGCGCCACCGCCGCCGACAGGTCGAACGGCCGCCCCGCGCCCGGCACCTCCGGATCGGGGTCCACCAGCACCAGTCCCCGCACCCGCCCGGGCCGCAGCCGCGCCCACGCCTCCACGTGCAGCGACGCCATCGAGTGCCCCACCAGCACCGCCGACGACCGCCCGGCCAGCACGGCGTCGAGCACGGCCACCTCGCGGGCCAGCGTCGCGGGCGCGAGCGCGGGCTCCGACCACCCCGTGCCCGGCCGGTCGAACACCAGCACGTGCGCGTCGGGCAGCAGCGCCACCACCGCGTCCCAGTCGAACCACGCGCCGCCCAACGCCGAGCTCAGCACGACCGTCGGCCCGTCGACACGCCCGGAGGCGCGCACGTGCACCCGACCGGCCAGTGAGGCGATCATGTTGGGCAACCGAGTCCCCTTGGAGCGTGTCGTGGCGGTGGCCAGGTGGAAGTGGCGGACGGCGGGGGTGGTCGCCAGTGTCGTCCAAGTGGCGGCGGTGGTGTCGCTCCTGCTGTTCGTGGTCGACGAGGAGTCGCGCCTCGCCCGGGGCATCTTCATGGTCGCCTTCCTCCTGGGCCTGCCCGTCGAGGCGAACCTGTTCATCGCCCTGGTGCTGGTGGTGCTCGGCGCGGCGCTGCGCCGCCGCAAGAGGTCCGCGCTGTGGACGTTGTTGCTGTTCGAAGCGCTCAACGTGACGTCGTTGCTGCTCTTCCTCCTGTTCTACTGGATCGACCCGTTCCCGTTCCTGGGCTCCGACGAGTCGCCGGACCCGGCCCGGTTGGCCGTCGACCTCAGCGGCGGCGTCGCCGTCGGCCTCGCGCTCATCCTGCTGCTGTTGCTGATCAGGGACGCGTTCCCGGCCAAGCTCGCGCCGGGCGCGTGGCGGCAGGCGCTGGTGGTCGGCGTCACCGGCATCGTGGCGCTGTGCCTGGTCGGGTGGGGCCTGACCGAGCTGTTCCCCGGTCACCTGCACGGCACGTGGCACAAGCTGGTGTGGGCGGCCAACCAGACGACCGGCGAGGTCCTGCCGCAGCGGCGCGGCGGCGAGGGCCCGGACTGGCTGGGCGTCCTGCTCGGGCTCGGCGGGATGCTCGTGGCGATCGCCGCGCTGTACGTGTTCTTCCGCGGTGTGCGCTCCAGCCGGTGGTTGGACGACGCCGAGGAGCTGTCGGTGCGGCGGCTGCTGGCCGCGCACGGCGAGCCGGACTCGCTGGGCTACTTCGCCACCCGCCGCGACAAGAGCGCGGTGTTCGCCCCGAACGGCCGCGCCGCGCTCACCTACCGCGTGCTCGCCGGCACCTCGCTGGCCAGCGGCGACCCGATCGGCGACGAGGAGGCGTGGCCGCAGGCCGTGCAGGAGTGGCTGGCCGAGGCGCGGCGGTACGGCTGGCTGCCCGGCGTGCTGGGCGCGAGCGAACGCGGCGCGCACGTGTACGCGGCGGCGGGCCTGAAGGCGCTGGAGATCGGCGACGAGGCCGTGCTGGACGTGCGCGAGTTCACCCTCACGGGCCCGGAGCGGCGGGCGGTGCGGCAGGCCGTGAGCCGGGTCGAACGCGCCGGGTACACCGCGCGGGTGCGGCGTCACGCCGAGATCCCGGCCGACGAGCTGGCGTCCATCCTGGACCTGGCGCAGCGGTGGCGCGGCGCGGAGACCGAGCGCGGGTTCTCCATGGCGCTGGGCAGGCTGGGCGACCCGACCGACGGCCGGTGCGTGATGGTCGAGGCCTACGACGCGCACGGCGAGCTGCGCGGCCTGCTGTCGTTCGTGCCGTGGGGCAGGCGCGGGCTGTCGCTGGACCTGATGCGCCGCGACCGGGCCGCCGAGAACGGCCTGAACGAGTTCATGGTGGCCGAGCTGGTGGCCGCCGCCGCTCGTCTCGGCGTGCACCGGGTGTCGTTGAACTTCGCCATGTTCCGCGCGGTGTTCGAGGAGGGCGGGCGGATCGGCGCGGGCCCGGTGCTGCGGACGTGGCGGGGCGTGCTCAGCCTGGCGTCCCGGTTCTTCCAGCTCGAGTCGCTGTACCGGTCCAACGCCAAGTACGGCCCGGAGTGGCTGCCCCGCTACCTGTGCTTCACCCGGGCCCGCCACCTGCCCCGGGTGAGCATCGCCGCCGGTGTCGCGGAGGGGTTCGTGCCGAGCCTGCGGTCGCTGTTCCAGCGCGGCTCGTCCCGCGCCCTGCGCTACGAGACCGCCGGCACGAGCTTCGTCGCCGCCGTGGCCGAGATCGACGCGATCAAGGTCGAGCCCCGGCAGCGGCGCCGTCCGGAGCAGGTGCGGGTCCGCATCGCCAAGCTCGACCGGCTGCGCGCCGACGGCATCGACCCGTACCCGGTGAACTACCCGCGCGACCACTCCCTGGCCGAAGCCCGCGAACGCCTCGGCGAGACGGTCTCGGTCACCGGCCGGGTGGTGGCGCTGCGCGAGCTGGGCGGCCTGTGCTTCGCCCGCGTCCGCGACTTCACCGGCGAGCTCCAGCTCATGCTGGACGCCGGGCGCGTGGACCTGGCCGCGTGGAAGGCGGGCGTCGACCTCGGCGACCACGTCGGCGTGCGCGGCGAGGTGATCCGGTCCAAGCGGGGTGAGCTGTCGGTGCTCGCCGACGAGTGGACCGTGACGGCGAAGTGCCTGCACCCGTTGCCGGACAAGCGCAAGGGCATGTCCGACCCGGAGGCCCGCGTCCGCAGGCGCTACCTGGACCTGGTGGTGAACCCCGACTCGGCGCGGATGCTGCGGCTGCGCAGCGACGTCGTGCGCGGCATCCGCGAGTTCCTGCACGACCGCGGCTACCTCGAAGTCGAGACGCCGATGCTCCAGGCCGTGCACGGCGGCGCGAACGCCCGGCCGTTCGTCACCCACATCAACGCCTACGACATGCGCATGTACCTGCGCATCGCGCCCGAGCTGTACCTGAAGCGGCTGTGCGTGGCGGGCGTGGACCGGGTGTTCGAGCTGAACCGCAACTTCCGCAACGAGGGCGCGGACGCCTCGCACAACCCCGAGTTCACGATGCTGGAGGCGTACCAGTCCTACGCCGACTACACCACGATGCTGCACCTCGTCCGGGACCTCGTGCAGCACGCCGCCGTGGCCGCGCACGGCCGCCCGATCGCCGTGCGCGACGGCGTGGAGGTGGACATCTCGGGGGAGTGGCCGGTCATGCCCGTCCACGCCGCCGTCTCCACCGCGTTGGGAGCGACCGTCACCCCCGACACGCCGTTGCGCGAGCTGCGCTCCCTGCTGGCGGGTCGCGGCATCGGGTTCGGCGACGACGCCGACCACGGCGCGCTGGTGCAGGCGGCGTACGACCAGCTCGTGGAGCCCGCCACCGTCGAGCCCACCTTCTACACCGACTTCCCGACCTCGGTGTCGCCGCTGACCCGGCAGCACCGCGCCGACCCCCGCCTGGCCGAGCGCTGGGACCTGGTGGCGTTCGGGGCGGAGATCGGCACGGCCTACTCGGAGCTGACCGACCCGCTGGAGCAGCGCCGCAGGTTGGAGGCGCAGTCGTTGAAGGCGGCCAGCGGCGACGTGGAGGCGATGGAGCTGGACGAGGACTTCCTCGACGCCCTGGAGCACGGGATGCCGCCCACCGGCGGGCTCGGCGTGGGCGTGGACCGGGTGCTGATGATGCTCACCGGCACGTCGATCCGGCAGACCGTGCTGTTCCCGTTCGTCAGGCCCGTGTCGTGAGCAGGCCCGCCCGCGCCCGGATCGCCGCGGTGGCGGCGTCGAGCTCGGACGGGTCGGTGATCGTGGTGTTGCCCTCGTAGGTGACGCCGTCCGGCACGGCGTCGCTGCCCACCGGGTCGGCGTCCCAGAAGTTGCCCCGGTAGGCGACGTGCTCCAACGGCGGGTGGACGTGCAGCACGGAGGTGTTGTCGGCGCGGGCGACCACGTTGCCCTCGACCTCCACCCACGTGGCCCCGTAGTCGGTGTAGAGGCCGAAGTTGTACGGCGTGCGCGTGTCCTCGATGACGTTCCCGCTGATCACGGCCCCGTTCTCGGCCGAGTCACCCTGCGGTCCGGACAGGTAGACGCCGCCGCCGTCGGCCAGCACGCCCATGGTCGCGGTGACGAGGTTGCGCGTGACGCGGGTGCCGCCGCGCGCCGGCCCGGCCACGATCCCGTTGTGCGGCACGTCGTGCACGTGGTTGTGCGTGACGACGCAGTCCTCGGTGTCCAGGAACGTGATGCCGGCCGACCCGGAGTGGTCCAGCCCGACGTGCCGCACGAGGTTGTCCTCGACCAGCGCCTTCCGCGTGCCGGTGAGGGCGATGGCGGACGCGGCGAGGGTGTCGAAGTCGCAGCCACGCACCACGAGGTCCGCGCCGCCGGTCGCGCCGAGCCCGGTCGCGCCCAGCCGGGTGAACCGGCAGCCCTCGAACCGCACGCCGGTCGTCCCGTGCAACCGCACCGAGGCGGGGATCTGCTCCTGCTCCTCGGGCACGGTCAGCCACGCGCCCTCGGCAGGCTCGACCTTCCCGATCCGGCCGCCGTCGTAGTAACCGTTCGAGTGGTAGTGCAGGAAACCCCGGTCGCTGCCCGGGCGCAGCCACGTCGTGTCGGCGAACACCAGGCCCCGGAACGCCACGTCACGCGCACCGGTCGCCCGCACCAGCACCTCCAGGACGGGTGCGACGACGTGCGGTTCGCCCTCGTCCGGCCGCGGGAGGTAGTGCAGGGTGTGCCGTGCGCGATCCAGGGCGAACGTGCCGGGGGTCAGGAACGCGGGGTCGTTCTCGACCCGGGTCGGCTCGGGCAGCCCGGTCGAGCGCAGGCCGTCCCACTCGAAGTCGTAGACCTCGCGCGCCCAGCCGAACGCGGGCTGCGCCATCGTGATCTCGCCGTCCGGGGTGGCGGACGCGACCGCCGCGCGCGCCTCCGTCCACGGGTAGACGCCCCGGTGCACGAACTCGACGCCCGACGGGGCGCGCCAGTCCAGCGGCACGTCGGTGGCGTAGCCGGTGTCGGTGCGCCGGACCGTGCCGGGCAGCCCGTCCACGCCGGCGCGCTCGACCCGCCGCCCGTCCACCACGAGGTGGCGGGTGACCAGGTCGCCGACCTCGGCCACCCACACGCCGTCCGGCCCGCGTCGCCCGACGACCTCCCGCCCGCCGCTGATCACGGCTTCCTCCCGGGCGTCGGTGCCGAAGCCGAACGCCTGGTAGACGACGCCGGAATCGTCCTCGGTCAGCTCCAACGGCTCGGTGAGCACGTGCGTGCCCGCCCTGAGGTGCACGGTGACGTCGCCGGCCGCCGCACGGGCCGCGCGCCGGGCGTGCTCCAGTGTGCGGAACGGGTGGTCGGCGGTGCCCGCGGCGGAGTCGTCCCCGGCGGGGGAGACGTGGAAGTCGGTCATGAACAGCCCCCAATGTTGTTTATGGCGTAAACCACAACAGGTATATCATGGAGGCGTGATGGGGGAAGCGGACGATCCGGACCGCGCGGTCGAGCTGCTGTGGGACGAGCGGCCGGGCCTGAGCCTGGCGGCGATCGTGGGCGCGGCGGTCGAGGTGGCCGACGCCGAGGGCCTGGCCGGGCTGTCCATGCGCAAGGTCGCCGAACGGCTCGGCTTCACCACCATGTCGCTGTACCGGCACGTGCCCAGCCGTGACCACCTGGTCGCCCTGATGCGTGACGCCGCGTTGGGCGACCCGCCTGCGCCGACGTCCGACGGGTGGCGCCCGCGGTTGGAGGCGTTCGCCCGGTTCGCTTGGGACCTGCGGAAACGGCACCCGTGGCTGGCCGAGCTGCGCAGCGCCCGGTACGTGCCCGGACCGAACGCGGTGGCCCACTACGAGCACGCCCTGGCCATCCTCGCCGACACCGGCCTCACCCCGGCCGAGGTGGTCGCGTCGGTCGGGCTGGTCGCCCGCCTCGTGGACGCCGAGGCGTCGGCGCTGGTCGAGGCGGCCGAGGCGGAACGGACCACCGGTGTCGCCGACGAGGAGTGGTGGGGTGCGCGTGACGCGCTGTACGCCCACTTCGACCGCTACCCCACGTTGACCTCGCTGTGGGAGTCGGGCGGCTTCGACCAGCCCGACCCGTTCGGCTTCGGCCTGGCCCGGGTGCTCGACGGCATCGAGCTGCTGATCCGTCAGCGTGATGTAAAGCGTGATGAAACTTGTCGGGTGTGTGGCAAGCCGGTGGCGCGGCCCGCGTCCGGCAGGCCTCGCGAGTACTGCTCGCGGGCGTGCCAGCAACGCGCCTACCGCGCCCGCCGGTCTTGAGCCGCCCACCGACCGGTGGGCGGCTCGCCGCTTCTCAGACCTGCACGGTCGGCAGCACCACGATCTGCCGCAGGTTCACCTGCTTGGGCCGGCTGGTGGCGAACCCGACCACGTCACCGATGTCGGCCGGGTTCAGCGGCGGCATCGCCTCGCGCCACTGCGCCAGGCTCGCCGACACGTCCGCGTTGTCGATGTGGTCGGCCAGCTCGCTGTGCACCAGGCCGGGCTCGACGTTGGTCACCCGCACGCCCTGCGGGCCGAGCTCCGTGCGCAGGTTCGCCGACAGGTGCGTGACGGCGGCCTTCGTGGCCGTGTAGACGGCGTAGTTGGGGAAGGTGAGGTGCGCGCCGATGGACGAGATGTTCACCAGGTCGGCGGTGCCGGTGGCGCCCGCCTCGACCAGGTCGGCGGTGAACGCCTTGGTGACGTTCAGCAGGCCCTTGAGGTTCGTGTCGATCATCCGGTGCCACTCGTCGTCCCGGCCGTCGGCGATCGGGTTGGCCAGCATCACGCCCGCGTTGTTCACCACCAGGTCGACCCGCCCGAAGGCGGCGTGGACGGCCTCCACGGCCTCGGTGATGTCACCGGTCACGTCGGCGGCCACGGCGAGCGCCTGCCCGCCCTCGGCGGCGATCTTGTCGGCGAGGTCCTGGAGCCGCTCGGCGCGGCGGGCCAGCAGCGCGACCTTCGCCCCCGACCGGGCGAGGACGAGGGCGATCTCGGCGCCGATACCGCTCGCGGCACCGGTGACGACGGCAGTGCGGTTGTTCAGGTCGTAGGTCATGCCAAGAACACTGGCCCTGGTCGTCACGGGTACCAGAGGCCCTGATCAGCCTGTGGGACCGCGTTCCCTAGGTCTGGCAGTACCCAGGTTCGGGGCACGCGGGGCGGCCATACTGGGTGGGTGAACCACGACCTGGGCGAATTCCTCCGCAGCCGTCGGGCCCGCGTGAGCCCGGAGGACGTCGGCCTGCCCGGCGGCGGTCGGCGACGCGTCCCCGGCCTGCGCCGCGAGGAACTGGCGATGCTGGCCGGCGTGAGCGTGGACTACTACATGCGCCTGGAGCAGGGCCGCACCCCGGCCGTGTCGGATTCGGTGCTCGACGCCGTCGCCCGCGTGCTGCGCCTGGACGAGACCGAGCGCGCCCACCTGCGCAACCTGGTCCGCCCCGCGCCCTCGAAGCGCCCCGCGCCCCAACGCGTCCGCCCCGGCCTGCGCCGGCTGTTGGAGATGATGGGCGACGTGCCCGCGTTCGCGATGGGTCGCCGCGCCGAGATCCTGGCCTACAACCCGCTGGCCGACGCCCTGTACGGCTTCGACGACATGCCGCCGGACGAGCGCAACTGCGCCAAGCAGACGTTCCTGTGGCCCGGGGCCCGCACCTTCTACCGCGACTGGCCCACCGTCGCGGCCGACATGGTGGCGTTCCTCAGGCTCGACGCGGGCCGCTACCCGGACGACGCCAGGCTGGCCGCGCTGGTGGGCGAGCTGTCGGTGAAGGACGAGACGTTCCGCAAGCTGTGGGCGCAGCACAAGGTGATGGAGAAGACCCACGGGATCAAGCTCCTGCACCACCCGGTGGTCGGCGACCTGGACCTCGACTACGAGACCCTGCAACCGACCGGCGACCCGGACGTGGTCCTCGCCGTCTACACCGCTCGCGTCGGCTCGCCGACCGAGGAACGCCTCAAGCTCCTGGCGAGCTGGTCCGCAGTGCCTCAAGGAACACCCTCAGAGCAGCAGGCCTGAACTCCAGCACGGGCCCGTCCGGGTTCTTCGAGTCCCGCACCGCGTCCAAGCCCGCGCGCAACTCGACGCAGCTTCCACCCCTGTTCCCGCTGTACGTGCTCTCTGGGTCTAGCCGAAAAATAATCTTGTCAAGACAGCTAAAGTTGTCATAGGCTGAGGGTGTCCCACCGACGACCAAGGAGACCCGCCATGTCCTTCCAGGCCTACCTCGACACCATCGAGCGCAAGACCGGCAAGACGCCCGCCGAACTCCTGTCCGAGGCAGGCGACCGCGGTTACGACGCGACCACCAAGGCGGGCGTTGTCCTCCAGTGGCTGAAGGACGACTACGACCTGGGCCGCGGCCACGGCATGGCGCTCTACCACGTGCTCAAGAACGGCACCGAGATCAGCGACAAGCACGTCGGCGGCACCGGCGCGCACCGGGACGACTCCACGACCCTGCGCGTGGACGGCCTCGCCAACCGCTGATCCGCCGTGGGCCGCCGGACCTGACCGGCTACCGCCGTGCGCCGCAACCTGACGCTCAGGAGCAGCGCGTGCCCTCGCGCGGCAGCTCCACCTCGACCAGGTAGGTGTTCCCGGCCTCGTCCACACACTCGTTGCCGTGCAGGTAGACGGTGTGCTGGTTGCCCTCGAACGTCAGCAGGCCCCCGCCCAGCTCCTTCGCCAGGCTGACACCGGCCTCGTACGGGGTGGCCGGGTCGCCCGTCGTGGAGATCACCAGCACGGGCGGCAGGCCCGAGACCGGCTTGTGCTCCTGCACGCTCGGCGGCACGGGCCAGAACGCGCACGCGTCCAGCGCGGCGCCCGGCGGCTGGCCGTCGTCCAGGAACGGCGCCGCCGCCTTGTACCGCCGCGCCACGTCGGTGAGCACGTTCTTGTCCGTCACACGCGGCTCGTCCACGCACTTCACGGCCACGAACGCGTCCGTGATCGTGGAGTACCTGCCTTCCTTGTCCCGGTCGAAGTAGTTGTCCGCGAGCAGCATCAGCACGTCACCGCGGTTGTTCTTCAACTCGGTCAACCCGGTGTTCAGCGGCGCCCACAGCTCTTCGGTGTACATCGCCTGGATCGCGCCGGTGATCGCGTCGTTGTACGACAGCTTCCGCTCGCCCACCGCCACCGGCCGCTGCACCAGCGGCAACGTCAGGTCGCGGAACGCCTGGTTCGCCTTCGACGGGTCCGTGCCCAGCGCGCAGTCCTGCCGCTTCGCGCACCACGCGGCGAACGCGTCGAACGCCTTCTGGAACCCCGCGCCCTGCGCGATCAGCGACTCGACCTGGTTCTGCGTCGGGTCGACCGCGCCGTCCAGCAGCAGCGCCCGCACGTTGCCCGGGAACGCCTGCGCGTACGCCGCGCCGATGTGCGTCCCGTACGAGTAACCCAGGTAGGTCAACTTCTCGTCGCCCAGCGCGGACCGCATCACGTCCAGGTCGCGCACGACGTCACGCGTGCCGACGTTGGCCAGCACGTCGACCCCGGTCATCGCCGCGCACTTGTCCGCGTACGCCTTGTTCTCCGCCTCGGTCTGCGCCAGCCCCGCCGGCGACGTGTCGATGTCGACGTCCAGCCGGTCGGCGTCGCGCTCGGCATCGGTGAAGCACCTGACCTGCGGCTCGCTCGCCCCGATGCCGCGCGGGTCGAACCCGACCAGGTCGAACCGCTCACCCACCGGCGTCGACTTGACCTGAGCGCCCATGCCCGCCGCTGCGGCCATGCCGGACGCGCCCGGACCGCCCGGGTTGACGAACAGCGAGCCGATCCGGTCGCCGGTCGCGCGCTGCCGCAGCAGCCCGAGCCGGATCGTCCGGCCCTCCGGCTTGGTGTAGTCCAGCGGCACTTCCAGCCGCGCGCACTCGATCGACTTCTTGTTCTTGAACAGCGACGTCGTCGTCCCGGTCGTCGCGTACGGCGCGCAGTCCTCCCAGCCCAGCTGCTGGCCGTAGAACCGCTCCAAGCCCGCGGGCACGACCCCGGCCGGTCCTCTCTGCTCCAGCGCGGTGCCGGCGGTGGGCGAGCCGGGGAGCACGCTCGTGCACGAGGCGAGCAGCGGCAGGGCGAGGAACAGCATCAGCGGACGGCGCACGTACCCGATCGTAGGTGTGACGCGTGGGCCACAACGCCCGCCAAGCCCGCTCCGAGTGAGCGAGAATGCCCCCATGCCACAGCTCCGACTCGCCCTCGCCCAGGTCAACGCCTGTGTCGGCGACCTGGCGGGCAACACCGAACTCGTCGTCGAGTGGTCCCGCAAGGCCGTGGAGGCGGGCGCCCACCTCGCGGTCTTCCCCGAGATGGCGCTGACCGGGTACCCGGTCGAGGACCTCGCGCTGCGCCTGTCGTTCGCCGAGGCGTCCAAGGAGGCGCTGACCGCGCTGGCGTCGCGCCTGGACGAGGAGGGGTGCGGCGAGCTGGCGGTCTTCGTCGGCTACCTCGACCGCGACGAGCGCGGCATGCGCAACGCCGCCGCCGTGCTGCACCGGGGCGAGGTGGTGGCGCGGCAGCACAAGCACCACCTGCCGAACTACGGCGTGTTCGACGAGCGCCGCTACTTCACGCCCGGCGACACGCTGGACGTCGTGCGCGTCCACGGCCTCGAGGTCGGCATGGTGATCTGCGAGGACCTGTGGCAGGACGGCGGCCCGATCGCCGCGCTCGGCAAGGCGGGCGTCGACCTCGTGGTCTCGCCGAACGCCTCGCCGTACGAGCGCAAGAAGGACGACGCCCGGCTGCCGCTGGTGGCCCGGCGCGCGGTCGAGGCGGGCGCGCCTCTCGCATACGTCAACCTGATCGGCGGGCAGGACGAGCTGGTGTTCGACGGTGACACGATGGTCGTCGCCGCGGACGGCTCGCTGATCACGCGCGCCCCGCAGTTCGTGGAGCACCTGGTCGTCCTCGACGTGGACCTGCCCGGCGGCGCGCCCCGCACGGAGGGCGAGCACGTCGGCTTCGCGGTCCGCCGCCGGACCCTGACCCCCGACCCGCTGCCGGCCTACGACCCGCTGCCGGTGCCGCAGGCCGCCGAGCCGCTGTCCGACGAGGCCGAGGTCTGGCACGCGCTCGTCACCGGCCTGCGCGACTACGTGCACAAGAACGGCTTCCGCTCGGTCGTGCTCGGCCTGTCGGGCGGCATCGACTCGGCGGTGGTCGCCGCGTTGTCGGTCGACGCCCTCGGCGCGGACCACGTGTACGGCGTGTCCATGCCGTCGGTGTACTCGTCGGACCACTCGAAGTCCGACGCCTACGACCTGGCCCAGCGCACCGGCTGCCACTACTCGGAGCAGCCGATCGCGGACATGGTCAGCGTCTTCGTGGACCAGCTCGGGCTGACCGGCCTCGCGGAGGAGAACGTCCAGGCGCGGTGCCGCGGCGTCACGCTGATGGGCCTGTCGAACCAGCACGGCCACCTGGTGCTGGCCACCGGCAACAAGACCGAGCTGGCCGTCGGCTACTCGACCATCTACGGCGACGCGGTCGGCGGGTTCGCGCCGATCAAGGACGTGCTCAAGACGCTGGTGTGGGACCTGGCGCGGTGGCGCAACGCGGAGGCCGAGAAGCTGGGCGAGCTGCCGCCGATCCCGGAGAACTCGATCACCAAGCCGCCGTCGGCCGAGCTGCGCCCCGGCCAGGTCGACCAGGACTCGCTGCCGGACTACGAGCTGCTCGACTCGGTGCTGGACGACTACGTCGAGGGCGACAAGGGCTACCGCGACCTGATCGCGATGGGCTTCTCGCACGAGCTGGTCGACAAGGTGCTGCGGATGGTCGACAAGGCCGAGTACAAGCGCCGCCAGTACCCGCCGGGCACCAAGATCACGTTCAAGGCGTTCGGCCGTGACCGCAGGCTGCCGATCACCAGCGGCTGGCGCGAGGGCTGAGCACGAGGTCAGGCGGTGGCCGTCGTCCCCGTGGGCGCGGCCGCCGTCGAGGCCTTGGACGTGCGGCCCGCGCCGACCGCGCCCGCGATGGCCATCGCCCCGAGCACGATCAGCACCACCGCGAGCAGCCACGCCAGCGCGATCAGGCTCGCCACCGGCCAGACCAGCACCACGATCCCGCCGATCGCGGTCACCGCGCCGGAGAACACCGACCACCCGCTGCGGCCGAGCCCGTGGAAGATCTCGGCCACACCGCCCACGACCCAGGTCACGCCCAGCAGGAGCGCCAGCACCGCGATGGTCTGGAACGGCGCGCGCAGGCACAGGATGCCCGCGACCAGCGCCAGCAGCCCGGCCACCGCCAGCAGCCAGCGCTGCCGACCCGGCTCGTCCCCGGTGACCGAGCCCGCCAGCCAGAAGACGCCGGTGACGAGCATCTCCAGCCCGAACAGCACCGCCGCCGTCAACAGCGTCAGCCCCGGCCACAGCAGCACGGCCAACCCGATCAGCACGGTGATCACCCCGAAGGTGATCCACAGCGCCCGGGACCGGCCGGTCTTCGCCTCGGCATGGGTCATGCGGCCATCGTCCGTCCGACCCGGTGGCGCCGCAGCGCCAGGAGTTCACCCTTTCGGGTAGCGGTCAGGACGTCGGCGCGGAGCGGGGCAGCAGCAACGACACCGCCGCGCCGACCCCGCAGATCACCGCCGTGATCCAGAAGATCTCGTGGTACTCGGTCAGCAACGCCGCCGTCAGCGCCTCCCGGTAGGCCGCCGCCTTCTCGGCGAACTCCTCCGGCGTCATCCCGAACGGCAGCGGCGTGTCCAGGTCGGCCGTCAGCTCCCGGAAGCGGTGCAGCCCCCACGCCGACAACGCGGCCACCCCGACCAGCATCCCGGTCATCCGCGCCACCACCACGGCCGCCGACGCGACACCGTGCTGCCCGGCCGGCACCACCCGCAGCACCGCCGCCGACACCGGCGCGATCACCAGCCCCAGCCCGAACCCGGCCACCGCCAGGTCCCGCCCCACCACGAACGACGACACCGTCGCCGGCCACTGCGCGATCAGCGCGTACGCGACGCCCGCCAGCACCAGCCCGGCGAACGACACCCACCGGTCACCTGACCGGACACGGGCCGCCGACCACCCGCCGACCAGGGCCCCCACCGGCAGCGCGACCAGGAACCGCGCCAACATCCCCGCCGCCGCGGCCGAGTCACGCCCCAGCACGGTCTGCGCGAACAGCTCCACGTCCACCAACGTCACCATCAACGCCGCACCGGTCGCCAGCGACACGCCCAGCGACGCCAGGAACGGCCCCATGGCCACCCCCGCCGGGTCCAGCAGCCGCACCGACGACCGCCGCTCCCACAGCACGAACCCGGCGAACACCACCACCGACCCGCCCAGCGCCGGCCAGCCCCACGACGGCAGCACCGACCGTGCCGGATCCGGGTTGTACAGCGCCACCACCAGCAACGACAGCGCCAGCGCCAGCAGCCCGCCGCCCACGACGTCGATCCGCACCGACGACCGGGTCGACTTCGGCACGGTCCGCTGCACGACCGCCATCGCGACCGCCGCCAGCGGCAGGTTCACCCAGAACACCCACCGCCAGCTCTGCGGCTCCACCGACTCGAAGAACGACCAGGCGTTGAACAACGACGCCAGCCCGACGCCGTAGAGCGTGCCCAGCACGCTGCCCAACTCCTGCGCCGCGCCCACCACGCCCAGCGCCGACGCCCGCCGTTGCGCCGCCCACAGGTCCGCGACCAACGCCATCGTCACCGGCAGCAACGCCCCACCGGCCAGCCCCTGCACCACCCGCCCGGCCACCAGCAGCGGCAGGTCGCCCGCCAGCGCCGTCACCGCCGAGCCGGCCGCGAACCCGGCCAGGCACACGTGCAGCACCAGCCGCCGCCCGAACCGGTCCGAGAGCCGGCCGAGCAGCGGCATCCCGGCGACGTACCCGAGCAGGTACCCGGTCACCACGGGCGTCGCGCGTTCCAGGTGGTTCACCGGGATGCCCAGGTCGCGCACCATGTCCACGAGCACGCCGACGACCACGTACGCGTCCAGCGCGCCCAGCAGCACCGCCGCCGCGCCGGCCCCGATCGCCAGCCGCCGCGCTCTCAAGTCCGTGCCGCTCACGCCGGCGGCGAGACGGTGACGGGCTTGTTGAAGTCGGACAGCTCGATCGTCACCTTCGCCCCGCTCGGCAGCGTGAACAGCGCCTTCTGCAACTTCTCGTCCCGAACCGAGAACTCCGAGGCCACGTCGGCATCGATGCCCGGCACCAGCCCGGCGACCACGTCACGCGGCACGGTCGCCTCCACCACCGCCACGCCGTCGTCGTTCGACTTCGTCCTGGCGTCACGCGCGTCGGCCAGCACCTTGGCCACGCCCTTGTCCGGGTCCAGGATCGCGGTCGGGTCGTACACCTGGCCCGCCAGCGCCGCGGGCAGCCTGGTGAACCCGCCGGTCGGCCCCTTGAAGTACAGGTCCTGCTCGACCAGCACGTACTCGACCTCGAGCAACTGGCCGAACTGCTCGACCTTCGCCCGGCCCTTCGACTGGCCCTCGGCGTTCAGGTCGCCCTCGGCGTCCTTCACGGTCACGCCCGGCAGCTCGCCGTCGACCTTGATCGTGAAGTGCGTGCTGGTCACCGACTTCATCCCGGCGGAGGCCTTGGCGAGCACGTCCGGCCCGTCGGGCAGTGAACCGCCGGCGCCACCGGAGGACGTGCAGCCCGCCACGAGGGCGAGCACGAGCGACCCGATCAGGGCGCGACGAGGGAGCATGGGGTGCATCGTAGATCCAGCCGACCCCTGGCACGGCCGAACGCAGCTCCAAGCCCGTGACCTGCGGTTTCACCTGGGGGTGGCAAACGGCGCAGCGCGTTCGGCCGAGTCGGCAACGCGCGGTTCACCGTCCTTACCTAGGCTTCGGGTCATGAACCGCCAGCAGGAGTTCGTGCTCCGCACCCTAGAGGAACGCGACATCCGGTTCGTCCGGCTCTGGTTCACCGACGTCCTGGGCTTCCTCAAGTCGGTGGCCATCGCACCCGCGGAACTCGAAGGGGCCTTCAGCGAGGGCATCGGCTTCGACGGCTCGGCCATCGAGGGCTTCGCCCGCGTGTACGAGTCGGACATGGTGGCCAAGCCCGACCCGTCGACGTTCCAGGTGCTGCCGTGGCAGACCCCGGACAAGAGCCACTACTCGGCGCGGATGTTCTGCGACATCGCCATGCCGGACGGCTCGCCGTCGTGGGCCGACCCGCGGCACGTGCTGCGCCGCGCCCTGGCCAAGGCCAGCGAAGCGGGCTTCACCTGCTACGTGCACCCCGAGATGGAGTTCTTCCTGCTCAAGGGCCTGCCGGACGACGGGAGCGAGCCCATCCCGGCCGACAACGGCGGATTCTTCGACCAGACCAGCCACGAGACCGCGACCCACTTCCGCCGCCACGCCATCGAGGCGCTGGAGGCGATGGGCATCTCGGTCGAGTTCAGCCACCACGAGGGCGCGCCCGGCCAGCAGGAGATCGACCTGCGCTACGCCGACGCCCTCACCATGGCCGACAACGTGATGACGTTCCGGTACGTGATCAAGGAAGTCGCGATCACCCAGGGCGTGCGGGCCTCGTTCATGCCCAAGCCGTTCACCGACCAGCCCGGCAGCGGCATGCACACGCACGTCAGCCTGTTCGAGGGCGACCGCAACGCGTTCTACGACGCCGAGGACCCGTACCAGCTCTCCGACACCGGCAAGATGTTCGTCGCCGGCCTGTTGAAGCACGCCCGGGAGATCTCCGGCGTGACCAACCAGTGGGTGAACTCCTACAAGCGCCTGATCGTGGGCGGCGAAGCGCCGACGGCCGTGTGCTGGGGTCACGCCAACCGGTCCGCGCTGGTCCGCGTGCCGATGTACTCGCCGGGCAAGTCGTCGTCCCGCCGGGTCGAGATCCGCTCGCTCGACTCCGCCTGCAACCCGTACCTGGCGTACGCGGTGATCCTGGCGGCCGGGCTCAAGGGCATCGAGAAGGGCTACGAGCTGCCGCCGCCCGCCGAGGACGACGTGTGGTCGCTGACCGACCGGGAACGGCGTGCCGCCGGGTACGACAACCTGCCGCAGAACCTCGGCGAGGCGTTGACCGAGATGGAGAACTCCGAACTGCTCCCCGAAGCGCTGGGCGAGCACGTCTACGACTTCTTCCTGCGCAACAAGCGGGCCGAGTGGGACGGGTACCGCCGCAGCGTGACGCCGTACGAGCTGCGCAACCTGCTGCCGGTCCTGTGAGGGAGACGCCCGTGCGGGTGGTGCACACCGGGCACTCGGAGAAGCTAGGTTTGCAGACCGTGACCGAGGTGCCCGCGCGTTCGGAATCCCGTCCCACGTTCATCGCCTGCACGGTGGCGACCGCCGCCGAACTGCCCGCGGTGAAGGTGCTGTCCAGCTCGTTCCTGGCCAACCACCCCCAGGCGCGGTTCCTGGCGCTGGTGGTCGACGCCCTGCCGGAGAACTCCGGCCCGGGCCTCGTCACCCCCGCCGACCTGGGGATGAGCCGGGAGGAGCTGGCCGAGCTGGCGACCGGCTGCACGGCGGCGCAGCTGTGCGGCGTGCTGCGGCCCAAGCTGCTGGAGCAGCTGCTCGGCCAGGGCGTGCCGGTGCTGTACCTGGACCCGTGGGTGCAGGTCCTCCACCCGCTCACGGACCTGGTCGAGGCCTCGGTCCGCCGCGGCCCGCTCGTGCTGCTGCCGCGCGCCCTGCGCCCGCTGCCGGACGACGGCCTGCGCCCCACGCCGACCGAACTGCTCGAAACGGGCGTGTTCGACCCCGGCTTCCTGCTGGTCGCACCCGGAGCCGAACCGTTCCTGCGCTCGTTGAGCGACCAGTTGCGCCGCACCCCGGACGCCACCAAGGCCGTGCTCGACATGGCGCCCGCCCTGGTGAACCTGCACGTCCTGCGTGACGCGACGGTCGGCCTGTCGGTGTGGAACGCGTCCCAACGTGACCTCCACCGCCGCCCGGACGGCACGCTGACCACGGTCGGCGAACCGATCCGCAGCGTCCACTTCGCGGGCTTCGACCCCCACCGCCCCTGGCTGCTGTCCGCGGACTTCGCCGACCGCCCCCGGGTCCTGCTCTCCGAACACCCGCAGCTGGCGGAACTCTGCACGGCGTACCGCGCGGAACTGGTGCGCAAGGGCCACTCGCCCCAGCGGGTGCGCTACGGCTTCGGCCAGCTCGCCGACGGCACCCAGATCCCGGACGAACTGCGCGCGGACTACCGCGAAGCCGCCAGGACCCACCCGGGCTCCGCCTTCAGCCCCGAAGGCTGGACCCCACCCACCGCGCCCTCGGCCACCACGACAACGGTGAACGGCACCCGCCCCACCACCGAACCGGCGCTCCTGCACGACATCGACCCGCAGCCGGAACCCGTGGCCCCCGCGCCCGCCGCAGCCGATCCGGCACCGGGAGCCCCAGCGGCCCACACCGCACCGCCCGCCTCCGAGCGCCCTGCGCCGGCCCCGGCCTCCGACAACGCGGCCGAGAGCCCGGCACCACCCCAGGCCTCCGAGGACGCCGAGCCCACCGGCGTCGAGGACCCCTCGCCACTCCCGCCCGCCGCGTCTCCGGCCGACCCGGTCCCGGTGTCCGCCGCCACCGATGCGACCCCGGTCGACCCCGCCACCGACCAGGACCTCGACTCCCCGACCTCCGGCACCGATGCGGTCCCCGCCTCCCCGGCCGGCAGCGCCGCGGACCCGGCTCCCGCGTCCGCGACCGTCGTGAGCACTCAGGCGGCTGCCGCCTCGCCGGCGAGCCGGGCCACCGACCCGGCCTCCGCGTCGCCGACCGCCGTGAGCACTCAGGCGGCCCCCGCCTCGCCGGCGAGCCGGGCCACCGACCCGGCCTCCGCATCGCCGACCGCCGTCACCACCCACGCGGTCCCCGCGTCCGCGACCGCCATGGCCCACCAAGCCCCCGCGTCCCCGGCCGACCGCAGCCCCGCGTCACCGAGCCGCACCGCCCCACCCCCCGCCTTCGGTCCCGACGGCGGAGCCGGGTTCGTGGCCTGGGCCGGCGCCCCCGCGCCCGACCTCCCCGGCAGCACGCGCTGGGCCGCCGCCCTCTGGCGTTCCGACCAAGCCCTCCGCACCCAGTTCCCCGACCCGTTCGGCGCGGACGCCGCGGCGTTCCGCGACTGGTGCGCGAGCGTCGGCGTCGCCGCGGGCCGGTTGCCGGTCGAAGCCGTGCCCCGCTCCCGCGCCGAAGCCCCCGTCCTGCACGACCAGCTCGGCGTCTCCGTCCTCGGCACGGGCCCGATCGCCGAACTCGTCCACGCCGCCGCCCGCGCGTCCGGCCTCCCGACCTCCACCACCGCCGGCTACCCGGTCGTGATCCGCGTCGGCACCGCCGAGCAGGTCCCCGACAGCCGCTTCGTGGTCGACTACCTCCTGGACGACGAAGCGCCCACCGACGCCGCCGAGCTCTGGGTCCCCTCCGAGACGACCCGCGCCGCCCTCGAACGCCCGGGCGGCCCGACCGTCCGCGTCGTCCCGCTCCCCGTCCCGGAAGACGAAGTCCAAGCCCTCGAACCACACGAGAGCGTGATCTTCGGGGCGCTCGCCGACCACGCCGTCGACCGCGCGGGCAACGTGCTGGGCGCGGTCTCCGCGTTCCTGTCCGCCTTCCCCGACCGCAACGACGTCACGCTGCGCATCGAGGTCACCCACGCGGACGCGCACCCCGAGGCCGCCGAACGACTCCGCCTCGCCACCGCCGCCGACCCGCGCATCGAACTGGTCGACACCCTCGGCCCCGTCGACTGCCTCGTCCACCTGCACCGCGGCGGCGCGTGCGACCGGATCGCGCACACCCTCGCCCGCCACGCCGCCCGCGCCACGCCGATCCTGACCTCCGACCACGGCGCGGTCGCCGAGCTGTTCGACAAGGCCGCGGTGATCTTCGTGCCGTGCCGCCAGGGCGTCGAGCCGGACGTCCAAGCCGCCGCGAAGCTCATGCGCGCCCTCGCCGACGACCGGCCCACCGCCGTCGCGATCGGCATCAAGGGCCGCGAGCACGTCCTCGCCACCCGTGACGTCACCAAGGTCGGCGAGGTCCTCCGCGAACGCGTCGAGCACGCCTACCGGGGCTGGCGCGCCCGCCGGGCGAAGCCGTCGCCGACCGTCGACCCGCTCAAGGCGCTGCACTCGGCCAAGCACGCTTTGCTGCGCCAACCCGACGTCGGCACGGCCAGCCGCACGCCGATGGCGCCGCAACTGCGCAAGATGGTCCTGCGGGTCCTCGACCACTACGACAACCACATGCGCGACGTGCTGTCGTCCCTGGTCGACGGGGTCGAGCGGACGGTCTCCGAGCTGGTTCGCCGCCAGGACGACATCACCACAGGCGTGGGCTTGGGCGAACTGGAGGTGCTGCGCGCGGAGCTGGAACAGCACGCCGAGCACCAGGGCCACCTCGCCGACCAGCTCGTCGGCATCGACGACGGCGTCGTCAGGGTCCGCGCCGACATGGCGGGCCAGGGACGACGGGTCCGCGAGATCGAGGACGCCGTCGTCGCCGAGGCCGCGAAGCGCGCCAAGCAGGGTGACGCCCTGGCCCAGCGCATCGACAAGCTCGCCGTCGCCCTCGAACGCACCCTCGACCGGATCGACTCGCTGGAGTCCAAGGTCGTGGACGCGTTCCGGGACCGCGACACCAAGCTCGACGCCGGCCTGCGCGCCGCCAACCAGGCCCAGCAGACCGCCGACGCCCTGCGCCGCGTCGTCGTGCGCGAGCACGAGCGGCACAACGACGCCGTGCCGCGCAGCTCGCTCGTGCTGACCGACGTCGGCCTGCTGCGCCTCCCGTCGGACGACGCGTTCATGCTCCCGATGCTGTCCAGCAACGGGGTGTGGGAGACCGACCTGTCGGAACTGATCGACTCGGTGGTCGAGCCGGACGGGATCTTCCTCGACGTCGGCGCGTACGTCGGCTACCAGACCGTGCGCATGCTCAGCCGGTTCGGCACGGGCGGCGCGGTGGTCGCGGTCGAGCCGTGCCCGACCTCGCGGGCGCTGCTGCGCCACAACGTCGACGTCAACCTGCCCGAACGGGTGGCGAACCAACTCGTCCTGGTCGACGCCGCCGCCTGGGAGAGCACCGGCGAGCTCGCCACCCAACCGTCGTTGACGGGAGGCGTGTCGGTCGCGCCGCTGCCGGAGGGCGCCGGGGACGACGTGCCCCGCGTGCGTGCGGCCAGGCTCGACAAGGAGCTGGAGGCCGTGCCGTTGCTGCACGGCCGCAAGCTGTCAGTCGTCCGGGTGGACTTGCCCGGTCGCGGTCACCGCGCGTTGGCCGGACTGGTGCGCTTGTTGCGCAGGGATCGCCCGCACGTGTTCCTGGAGTTCTCCGCCTCCGCGACGGAGGGTTTCGGCGACGATCCGGTCACGGTCCTGAAGGAGTTCCGCATCTGGGGCTACGACCTGGTGCCGGTGGCGACCCGCGAGCCCGCCACGCCGGAGCAGATCGTGACCGCGATGGAGGGCATGCGCACCATCTCGCTGTGGCTGCGACCGCGTCCCGTCGCGCCCAAGGGACCCGGTCCTCAGGTCGCCACGCCGGCTCGCACCGCTCCGGCAAGCCGCTGACCAGGCGATTTGACACCGTCGAAGGTCATGAGTAACTTTTACCGAGTCGCCAGCAAGAACCTCGGAACGAGCGGTTGACACCGCGAATCGGGCCGAGTAGACTACTGCGGCGTCAAGCTCCCAGAAACGAATAAGCAGCACAGCGTGCTGCCTCCGCTCTGGAAACTGATACAAATTGAATGCAAAGCGAGTTCATCGCGGAGCCGAGAAGCCGAAACCGGCCGATTTGACACCGCGAAAACGAACGAGCTAAGCTTCAACCAGAACGAAACACAAAGCCCCGGAATGAACCGCGGTAAGACGCGGGACAAGATGGTGAGCGCGTGTTCTTTGAGAACTCAACAGCGTGCCGAATAGCCAGTAAATTTATGAACCTCGTCAAGAGGTTTCCTTTGAGATTGTTACTGGACAACT
>JBFBCZ010000016.1:0-204405 GCA_040689555.1 Actinosynnema sp. NPDC051121
CGGTGTCCTACGTTCTGGCCCCCCGACTTCAACGCTCAGGACGGCGAGGTGGGTCCTGAGCGTTGAATTCGGGGGTCCTGGAGGTTCGACACGCGGGTCGCGAACGTTCGACACGCGAGGCGTGGAGGTTCGACACGCGGGACCTGGGGGTTCGACACGCGGGTCAGGTGTTGGCGGTGTAGGCGTGGCGCAGGTTGGTCAGGGTGTCGTCGTCGATGTCGTCGGCGCTGCCGATGCCGATCCGCAGGGTGATGGTGTCGTTGCCCAGCGAACGGGCCGGTTCCAGGCGGCCGGTCGGGGGGTGGCCCGCCAGGCGCAGGCCCAGGTCGACGCGGGCCCGGGTGGTCGGCTTCACGATCGCGAACGTGCGGCGCGGCGTCACCAGGGCCACGTACGTCTTGCGCGCCCGGACGTGCATCGGTCCCAGCAACGCCGCCTCGGCCAGCAGCCGGTCGAGGATCGGACGCAGCTCCGGCCGGTCGGCGTACTGGGCGTCCACCAGGCCGTCCGACGACGCGCTCAGCAGGTCCGGGTACCCGAACCGCTCCATCACCAACAGCATCTGCGGGTAGCCCGTCACGCCCTGCTCGCGCAGCCAGACCCGCAGGTCACGCTCGTTGTCCAGGCCGGAGGACAGCACCCGCCGGTTCCACTCCGGCACGCCCTCGCCGGTGCCGCGGCGCAGCAGCGCCACGGACCAGTCGACCATCTCCCGCCAGTTCTCCGCCACCACCACGGGCGACATACTGCCGCGTCACGGCAGACGTTGCCCGAAGAGCAGCGCGCCCGCCACGGCGATCATCCCCAGCACGGTGCCCAGCGCCACCCACGGCCGCGACGCGTCGGCCTGCTTCTTCTCGTAACCGATCTGCTCGCCGAGCGTGTCGTACACCCGGCGCAGCTCCTCGGCGCTCGCGGCCTTGAAGAACTCGCCGCCGGACAGCTTCGCGATCTCCTTCATCGAGTCGTCGTCCACCGGCACCTCCTGCCGCCGGCCCTCGATCTCGACCACGCCCTCCTCGGTGCCGAACGAGATCGTGGAGATCGGGACGCCCGCCTTCTTGGCGTCCTCGGCCGCGTCGAACGCGTCACGCGTGCCGACGGTCTCCTTGCCGTCCGTCATCAGCACGACCCGCGCGGGCGGTGGCCCGTCCGCGCCGCCGACGACCTTGCCGAACGAGTCGATCGCCGCCAGCGCGGCCACGATCGCGTCACCGGTCGCGGTGGACTGGGCCAGCTTGAGCCCGTCGATGCTCTGCGTGACCGCGGCGCGGTCGGTGGTCGGCGCGACCAGCACGGTGGCCGAGCCCGCGAACGAGATCAGCCCCAGGTTGATGCCCGGCGTGAGGCCGTCGGCGAACGACTTGGCGGCCACCTGCGCGGCCTCCAACCGGGACGGCTGCACGTCGGTCGCCTTCATCGACAGCGACGTGTCGATCACCAGCATCACGGTGGCGCGGTTGCGCGGCACCTTCTGCTCGGCGGTCGGCCCGGCCAGCGCCACGGTCAGCGCGATGAACGCCACCATCAGCACCGCCACCGGCACGTGCCGGTACCAGCCCTGCCGCTTGGGCGCGACCTTCTCCAGCATCGGCAGGTTCGCGAACCGCAGCGTCCGCTTGCGCAGCACGCGTTGCAGCACCACGTAGAACGCCGACAGCGCCACCACGCCCACCAGCAGCAGGAACCACCACGGCGCGGTGAAACCCGACAGGCTCATCAGGCCACCCCTCCCGACCAGCGGCGCTTGCGCGCGACGACGAACCTCACGGTGTCGGCGATCCAGTCCGAGTCGGTGCGCAGCACCAGGTGGCCCGCACCGGCGCGGCGCAGTCCCGCGGCCACCTCGGCGCGGTGCTCGGCCGCCGCGGCGGCGAACTCCCGGCGCAGCAGCGGCGACGCGACGACCTCGCGCTGCCGGCCCGACTCCGGGTCGGCCAGCACGACCGTGCCCACCTCGGGCAGGTCGATGTCACGCGGGTCGATCACCTCGATGGCCACCAGGTCGTGCCGGGCGGACAGCGCGCGCAGCGGGCGCTGCCACTCCGTGCCGCCGAGGAAGTCGGAGATCACCACGACCAGGCCGCGACGACGCGGCGGGCGGCGCAGCTGCTCGACCACGTCGGCCAGCGAGCCGCGGGTGCCCTCGGGCGCGCGCGGGGTCTCGGCGACCTTGCGGATCAGGCCCCGCGAGTGGGCCAGGCCGCCGCGTGCGGGCACCCGGACGAGGTCTTCGCCGGTGGACACCAGCGCGCCGATCCGGTTGCCGCCACCGCGGGTCAGGTGCGCGACCGCGGCCGTCGCGGCGACCACCAGGTCGCGCTTCTCGCAGACCGCCGTGCCGAAGTCGAGGCTCGGCGACAGGTCGATCGCGAGCCACGTCTCCAGCTCGCGGTCGGCGACGGTCTCGCGGATGTGCGGCACGGTGGTGCGCGCGGTGACCGCCCAGTCCATCCGCCGCACGTCGTCGCCCGGCTGGTAGGGCCGCGCCTCGCCGGGCTCGGAGCCGGGTCCGGGCACCAGCCCGAGGTGGTTGCCCTGGAGCAGCCCGTCGAGCCGGCGGCGGACCTCCAGCTCGAGGGTGCGCAGCGCCGCTTCCATCCGGCCGCCGTGCAGGACGGGCGGCGCCCAGCTCGGCCGGTCGGAGCTCGCCTGGTCCGGTCCGGTCACGGCCTGCCCGCGGGCTGGGGCGTCTGCGGACGGGCGGAGACCTGCGGCAGCGGCACGGTTTGGAGCACGCGGGTGATGATGTGGTCCAGCGGCACGCCGTCGGCCAGCGCGTCGTAGGACAGCACCAGGCGGTGGCGCAGCACGTCCGGCACCACGTCCACGATGTCCTGCGGCAGCACGTAGTCGCGCCCGCGCACCAGCGCCAGTGCCCGTGCGGCGGCGATGATGCCGAGGCTGGCGCGCGGCGAGGCGCCGTAGGCGACCCACCCGGCCACGTCGGTGAGCTGGTGCTCCTTGGGCGCGCGGGTCGCGATGACCAGCCGCACCACGTAGTCGACCAGCGCGTGGTGCACGAAGACCCGGGAGGCCACGCCCTGAAGGCGGACCAGCTCGTCCGGGCCGAGCACCTGGCTGGGCACCGGCGGCTCGACGCCCATCCGGTAGACGATCTCCCGCTCCTCCTCGGCCGTCGGGTACTCGACCTGGATCTTGAACAGGAACCGGTCGCGCTGCGCCTCGGGCAGGGGGTAGACGCCCTCGTTCTCGATCGGGTTCTGGGTGGCCAGGACCAGGAACGGGGTGGGCATCGGGAACGTCTTGCCGCCGATCGACACGTGCCGCTCGGCCATCACCTCGAGCATCGCCGACTGCACCTTGGCGGGCGCGCGGTTGATCTCGTCGGCGAGGACGAAGTTGGCCACCACGGGACCGAGCTCGACGTCGAAGCTCTCGCTGCCCTGGCGGTAGATGCGGGTGCCGAGGATGTCGGCGGGCACCAGGTCGGGGGTGAACTGGACCCGGGAGAACGAGCCGCCGACGACGTTCGCGAACGTCTCCACGGCCAGCGTCTTGGCCACGCCGGGCACGCCCTCCAGCAGCAGGTGGCCCTTGGCCAGCAGGCCGACGAGCATCCGCTCGACCAGCCGGTCCTGCCCGACGATCACCCGCTTGACCTCGAACACGGTGCGTTCGAGCAACTGGGCGTCACGAGCCGGCGTGTTGGGCGCCTCGGCGGCGGGCTCGGACAAAGGTCCTCCTCGACAGGGTTGTACGACTGTGGCCCAGTCTCCCCTGCCGGCGGTATGGCTCTTGTGAAGGGGGTCGGCCCCCGGAATCGGACAGCGACGCAGCTCACGCCGTTCTCACCCGATCTTGGTACCCCTCACGGGGTCAGGTCGCGTGGCGTGTCGACGTCCCGCGCTTCACCCGGTCGGGCGGTGACGGCCACCGGGTCGAGCGGCCCGAGCACGGACCGCATCGAGGCGTCACGGGGATCGGCGGGCAGAGCACGGCGCAACGCCCCGGTGCGCCACGCGCCGATGAGCCACTGCGAGCGCCCCTCGTCGTCCACGAGGACCGCGCCGGTGTCGCCGACGGCCGCGAGCAGGCGGTCCACCGTGGACCGGGTGAGGCCCGGCTGGTCCACCGCGAGGACCACCACCAGGTCGGCCGTCACGTGCGCGAGCCCGGCCGCCAGCCCCGCGACCGGCCCGCCGCCGGGAGGGTCCTCCCGCGCCCACGTCACGCCGGGCACGTCGTCCTTGCGCGGACCGACGACGACGGTTTCCCGTGCCGGCGCCACCGCGTCCAGCACGTGGTCGAGCAGCGTGCGGCCGTCGACCACGACCGACGCCTTGTCGACGCCGCCCAGCCTGCTGCCCCGGCCACCCGCGAGGACCACCGCCGCCCACGTCACGACCCTCACGGTAGCGGGAGGGCGCGCGTCACCCGGCCATCACGGGGAACAGCTCGTCGAAGGCCGCCGGCACGAGCGCGTAGACCTGGGCGAGCGCCACCGCGACCGCGACCCCCAGCGGCACGAGCACCAGCACGTGCCAGGCTCGGCGCACCAGGACCGCGACCGCCACGGCGACGAGCACCGCGCCGGCCACGAGCACCCCTCGCCCGGTGTGCCCCAGGTCCCACAGCATCACCACGATGCCGCCCAGCAGGCCGACGGCGATCCCCGCCCGGACCGGGGCGAACCGCGACTCCGCTCGCGACCACGCGGCGGCAGCGGTGGCGCCGAACGCGACCACCACCTGGGGTGCGAACACGAACAGGAACTCCGGCAGCGCCCGCCCCAGCAACGACAGCAGCCCGAGGACGATCGCGAGACCCGCCTGCACACCGGCCACGCTCGTCAGGGCGACCCTCGTCGTGGGCGCGAACCGGCCCACCGTCACGGCCGCCGACACGTTCCACAACCCGCTCGCCACACCGGCGAACACCGTCGCCGACACCACGTGCCCGAAGAACACCGCGGCCATCGAGAAGAGTGCCAGCGCGACGCCGGCGACCAGGCCGGACAACATTACCCACCCGGTTGACCGCCGCCCGCCGCCCACAACCCCTGCTGCCGCCACCACTGGCCCCCAACGTCCACCCCGGAATCGGTCGCTGTGGATCAGGACGACCGCGGCGCGCGGAGGTTGCGTCCCACGCCCCACTTGTGGCGGTCGTCCCGCTACACGGCCTCGCCCAGCGCGTCGTCGTCGGCGGTGAAGAGCATCCACAGCAGCGCCGCCACCACGAGCGCGCTCACCACGAACACCGGGAACACCAGGTCGAACACGGCCGTGCCCTGCGGCGCGGCGATCGTCTGGTCGGTGCTGACCCGCACCGCCGCCATGCCGGTGTAGTGCATGCCGGTGACCGCCACGCCCATGATCAGCCCGGCCGCGAACCGCGCCGGCGTCGTCTTGACGACCAGCGTGAACCAGAACGCGGCGGTCGCCGCCACCACCGCGATCAGGAACGACAGCGCGACCAGGGCCGGTTCGTAGGAGATCCCGCCGCGGAACCGGATGGCGGACATGCCGAGGTAGTGCATGCCCGCCACGCCGAGCCCGGCCAGCACGCCCGCGAGCAGGAGCCGCACCTTGGTGAACCGGATGAGCGTGACCAGCGACAGCCCGATCCCGACCACCACGATCGCCACCACGGCGGACAGCGCGGTCAGCGGCACGGAGTACTTGATCGCCGCGCCGGGGACGTCGAAGCCGAGCATGGCGATGAAGTGCATGAGCCAGATGGCGACACCGCCGATCGCGAGCGCTCCGAACGCGGTCCAGCGCGCCTTGGTGGCACGGGTCGGCTCGGCCTGGGCGCGGGCCATGCAGGCGAGGCCGATGAGCGAGCCGATGACGGAGACGACGAAGGCGAGCACGAGGGTGGAGAGGCCGTCGGAGAAGTGCTGCATCGAGTCGTGGTCCACGGCCCATTCCTAACTCAACGTGATCACGTTCACCAGATCGGCCCAGGTGAGTTCATTGATTCGCAATGCACTTCGGCGATTTATCTACCCTGAGTAGTCATTAGCTAGGCTAAATGGACGCTCGCAGCGCCGTACGGGTGAGCCGCCGGCCGGGTGGCGACGGGCCGCAGGTCACGGGCGCTCGCCGCCACGGTCACGTCCGCGTCGCCAGGTCGGGTCGCGCGTCAGGCCTCGCCGGCCGCCGTGCAGGCCGGCGCGTAACCCGCTAGGACGTGCTCACGGCGTGACGGTGCCGACGGCACGGCGGCCGACCACGCGGTTGCGGCCCGCGTCCTTGGCCTCCAGCACCGCCACGCTGGCCTCCTCCACCGCGTCGGTGACGGACGCGCCCGGCAGCACCTCCACCGCGCCGATCGACACCGTCACCACGCCGCCGCTGTTGCCCCGGTGCTCCAGCCCGAGCCGTTCCACGGCCTGCCTGATCCGCTCGCCCAACGCCACCGCGCCGTCCAGCCGCGTGCCCGGCAGCAGCACGGTGAACTCCTCGCCCCCGTACCGGTACGCGCGGTCGCCCGCCCGGGTGGTGCGGTCGATGGCCTCGCCGACCCGGCGCAACGTCTCGTGCCCGGCCAGGTAGCGGTAGAGCGTGTTGTAGCTGTGGAACCGGTCGATGTCGACCAGCAGCAGGCTGTACGGCTCGCCGGCGCGGTTGCGGCGGGCGTGGTCGGCGTCGAACGTCGCCGGGTTCGGCAGGCCCGTCCGCTGGTCGATGGTCGCCGCCTCGGCCAGCGCCCGGTTCTCCGCGTGCAGCTCCTCCAGCCGCTCGGCCAGCCGGTCCACCTGGTGCTTGCGCGCCAGCGCCCAGTCCTCCAGGTCCTCGTCGTAGACGGCGACGCCGACCGGGCCGATCGTCTTCGCCCGGTACATCGCCAGGTCCGCCTGGTGCAGCAGGTCTTCCGCGCCGTGGCCGGGCCGGACGAACGTGATGCCCGCCGACACCGACACCCGGATCACGCCCTCGTCCAACGTCACCGGCGTGGCGATCACGGCCAGGATCTCCTGCGCCGCCGCGATCGCCTGCTGCTCGTCCAGCTCGTCGAGCAGCACGGCGAACTCGTCGCCGCCGAGCCGGGCCGCCGTGCCGCGACCGGCCACCACTGCGGCCAGCCGGGACGCCACCAGGCGCAGCACGTGGTCGCCCGCGGCGTGCCCGTGGCAGTCGTTGACGTCCTTGAACTGGTCGAGGTCGAGGAACACCAGCACCGGGCCCGGCGCGCCGCGCACGGCCTGCTCCAGCCTCGGCACGAACCCGGTGCGGCTGGCCAGGCCGGTCAACGCGTCGGTGTTGAGCCTGCTGCCCAGCTCGTCGGCCGTCTCGGCCCAGCCCGTGACGTCGAGCGCCACCACCACGAGGCCGCGCACGTCCGGGTCCCCGCTCAGGTCGCGGGCGATCAGGTCCACCCGCCGGTGCGCGGAACCCTCCACCGGCACCGCGCACGTCAGCCGCGACGCGCCCGCGCGGCCCGCCGCCTGGAGGAACGTGCCGACCGCCGCCGCGTCGCCGTTCGCCACCAGGTCGGGCAGCAGGCCGGACGCGCCGCCGAACAACCGCCGGGCCGCCGGGGACGCCCACCGCACGCCCAGGTCGCTCGGGTCGACCACCAGCACGGCGGCGTCGGCCCGTTCGAGCACCGCCCGGTGGAAGCCGCCGTTCATCGCGACGCGCGGAGGAACCGCAGCAGGGCGCGGTCGAACTCGTCCGGCCGGTCGAGGTTCACCAGGTGGCCCGCGCCCTCGACCACGACCCGCTCCGCCCGCGGCGCGGACTCGCACAGCAGGTCGGCCACCACGTGGATGTCCGACGAGTCGAGGTCGCCGACGACCACCAGCGTCCGCGCGCGCAGTTCGTGCAGGCGGTCCACGGCGTGCAACTCGTCGGGCATGGTGGTGAACGCGCCTTGCGAGACGGCGCGGACCTTCAGGCCGCGGCACAGTTCCCGCACGGTCGGGTCCACGTCCTGCGGCGACCGGCGCGGGCCGTCGACCCACATCCGCAGCAGGTGCTCCGCGACCTCGTCCACGGTGGTCGACGCCCGCAGCCGCGCGAGCTGGTCCACGATGAACGGGTCCTCGACCTTCATCCCGCTCACGCCCGGCCCGACCAGCACGAGGTCCGCCACCCGGTCGGGGTGGGCGAGGGCGAAGTCGACGGCGGTGCGGGCGCCCAGCGACAGGCCCACCAGCGTCGGCCGGTCCAGGTCCAGCCCGTCGAGCAGGTCCCTCAGGTCCTCGTGGTGCGCGAACGGCCCGGTCACCGGCGAGGAGTCGCCGTGGCCCCGCGCGTCGTACCGGACCACCGAGTGGTCCCGCGCCAGCACCTCGAACTGGCGGTCCCACGTGACGCGGCCGAGCCCGCCGCCGTGCAGCAGCACGACCGGTGGCCCCTCGCCGCGTCTGTCGTAGGTCAATTCGCCGTCGTCGAGAATCAAGCGGCCGGCCGTCATGGTCCCCCCTGGACTTGACTTCCTCCCTGTGGGTGTCGACGCTACCGAATCCGGGCCGCGCATTCGGGTGATCAGGATCATTTCTCCGCATTTCTGGGGCGACCATTCCGAGATCGCACCGAATGGGGGTTCATATCCACCCCTGGTCCACTGTGGACGACCCAATCGAGATGAACCGGAAAACCTGTGGACAGCCGCGCGCGGCGCTGCCTAACCTCACCGCCGTCCGTCCTCACCTGTGCGAAGAGGTGCATTGCATGCCCGTCCGGGTTCCGGCCGCCGAGCGGCCGATCACGCCGACCCATCCCCTGGACGTGAGGACGACCGGAAGTGGACATACCCCGTAGCTTCACCATCCGCGAAAGCAACCACCGCATCCACAACCCGCTGGACGACGCCAAGCTGGCCGTCCTCGGGCGGGCGCTGCGCCCGAGCCCCGGGTGGCACGTGCTCGACCTCGCCTGCGGTTCGGGCGAACTGCTGTGCACGTGGGCCCGTGACCACGGGCTGACCGGCACGGGCGTCGACCTGAGCGCGACGTTCCTCGCCTCGGCGAGGGCGCGCGCGGCCGAGCTGGGCGTGACCGACCGGGTGGAGTTCGTGCACCGCGACGCGGCGGGCTACGTCGCGGACGAGCCGGTGGACATCGCCGCGTGCGTCGGCGCGACCTGGATCGGCGACGGCGTGCCCGGCACGGTGGACCTGCTGCGGCGCAGCCTGCGCCCCGGCGGCCTGCTGCTGGTCGGGCACCCGTACTGGCGGCTCGACCCGCCCGACCAGGCCGCGGTGGAGGGCAGCCACGCGACCAGCCGGGACGACTTCCTGCCGCTGCCCGAGCTGCTGGAGCAGTTCGGGGAGCTCGGCTGCGACGTGGTCGAGATGGTGCTGGCCGACCAGGACAGCTGGGACCGCTACGTCGCGGCGCAGTGGCTCAACACCAGGCAGTGGCTGGACGAGAACCCGGATGACGAGCTGGCGCCCGAGCTGCGCGCCGAGCTCACCACCGCCCCGGTCCGGTACGCGCGCTACGAACGCGAGTACCTGGGCTGGGGCGTGTTCGCCCTGATGGACCGCTGACGCGGAGCGCGGGCCCTGTGATCCGCAGGGCCCGCGCCACCGTGGACGACCCCGGCTGCCCGTGCCCGCACGTCGGCTGCTCGAAGGGTTGCGCGTCAAGCGGGCGGCGAAAGTCCGCGCGCCGGAAACACACGCCGGAGATGACGACCACACCCGGGTCAAATCGGATTTCTTCCGCTCGACCAGGTGAATTCACTCAAGCCGTACGGCCAGTACGCCGATGGGGCGGTGCTCGATCGAGCAAGATCCCCGACGCGTGCAGGAGGAGTTCGGCATGGCTCTGCGCGACCGCGTCCGCGATGTCGTGGACGGCAGGCGCTTCCAGCGGGTGGTCATCGCGGTGATCGTGGTCAACGCGATCACCCTCGGCTGCGAGACGTCGACGTCGCTGGTCGCGTCCTACGGCGAGGTGTTCGACGCGCTGGACAGCACCGCCCTGGTGGTGTTCGTGCTCGAACTGGCCGCGCGGCTGTACGCGCACGGCCCCCGGTTCTTCCGCGACCCGTGGAACTGCTTCGACTTCGTCGTCGTCGGCGTCGCGCTGCTGCCCGCCGCGGGCCCGCTGTCGGTGGTCCGGGCGCTGCGCATCCTGCGGGCGCTGAGGCTGGTCGCGATGGTGCCGAGCATGCGCCGCGTGGTGACCGCGCTGGTGAAGTCGATCCCGGGGCTGCTGTCGCTGTCCGGCCTGCTCGTGCTGATGCTGTACGTCAGCAGCGTGGTCGCCATCAACCTGTTCCGCGCGGGCGGCGATCCCCGGTTCGGCGACCTCGGCGCGACCGTGCTGACGCTGTTCCAGATCACCACCGGCGACGGCTGGTCGGACGTGATGCGGGACCTGATGGCGACCCAGCCGCTGGCCTGGATCTTCTTCGTGGTCTACCTGCTGGTCGGCACGTTCACCATGCTGAACCTGTTCATCGCGGTCGTGTGCAGCGCGATGGAGTCCGAGGGCGCCGGGCAGGCGGGCGAGCCGGACGACCGGCTGCTGGCCGAGATCAGGGCGCTGCGGGAGGAGGTCCGGGAACTGCGCCTGGAACCCGCGGGCGACCGCCGCTGACCCGCCGCGGCGGTCACAGCACGCGGGTGGCGTACGGCATGATCCCGCCGTAGCGGACCGGGGCGACGCGGACGTGCGAGCCGGAGTACGGCGCCTCGATCATCATGCCGCCGCCGAGGTACAGCGCGACGTGCGTGCCGCCGCCCGGTCCCCAGAACAGCATGTCGCCGCGCTGCGCCTGGGACAGCGGCACCTTGCGGCCGGCGTTGTACTGGTAGCCGCTGTAGTGCGGCAGGTAGACGCCGGCGCCCGCGAACGCGTACATCATCAGCCCGGAGCAGTCGAAGCCGACGCTGTAGTAGTCGCCGTACGCGTCACCGATGCCGCCGTCGCGGATGCCGACGGTCGGGCCGTCGTAGTTCCCCCCGCCCCACGAGTACCGCACGCCGAGCTGCTGCATGGCACGGGCGACGACGGTCTCCACGCTCCCGCTGACGGGCGCGGTCACGGGTCGCGGGGCCTGCGGCGCCGGCGCGGCGGCGGCGAGGGCGGCCTGGCGGGCTGCCTCCTCCTCTTCCCGGCGCTTGTCGGCCAGCCACGCGTCGTACTGGGCGCGTTGGGCCTCCAGCCCTTCGACGGCGGTCAGCGCCTGACCCAGCTCACCTTCGACGCGGGTCTTCTCGTCCTGGATGCCCCGCGCGGTGGCGGCCTGGCCCTGCTGGGCCTGCACGGCGGCGGACTGCGCCGCGTCGGCGTCCCTCTTGGCCTGGTCGGCGTCGGCCTGCTTCCTGCTCGCGAGGTCGAGCGCGGCGCGCGCGGCCGAGTCCTTGTTCGCCTGCTCGGCCCGGCTGCGCTCGACGTCGTCCAGCGCGTCCAGGCTCGACTCGCTGACGGCCTGGAGCAGCTGCGCGCGGGCGAGCAGGTCCTCCGGGCTGGTCGCGCCGATGTAGGCCGAGACGGAGCCGACCACGCTGCCCTGCTCGAAGCTGGCGGCGGCGAACTCGTCCAGCCGCACCCTGGCGTCCTCGACGGCCCGGCCGGCGGCCTCGGCCTCGACCCGCGCCGCGTCGGCGTCCCGGCGCGCCCGGTCGGCCTCGCCCTGGGCTGCCTCCAGGTCGACCCGCGCCTTGTTGGCCAGCTCCAGCTTGAACGCGACGTCGTCGGTCAGCTCGCGCAGCCGCGCCTCGGCGTCGGTGAGCCTGCCGGTCAGCTCGCCGACGCGGGCGGCCTTGGCGTCGGCCTCCTGGCGGCCGGCGCTGATCTCGGCGTCACCGGGGTTGGGCGGTGGTGGCGGCACGGCGTGCGCGGCGGCCCCCGGGCCCATCGCGGTGGTCAACGCGATCACGACCGGGATGATCCATCGAGTCACGACTGCCGCCCTCCCCGCGCACTCGGCCGAACGGCGTTACGCCGAACGGCGCTCCAGGAAGCCGACTCTGCCACTCGTGCCTCACCGTTTCCAATGGACCCGGCATCAACATCAGCCACACGGGCCACACCGGAGGCGGCGAACAACCCTCACTCGGGTGACGCGATCACCGTCAGTTGACCTTGCGGTCGAGGTCGGACCAGTACGGCTCGCGCAGCTTGAACTTCTGCACCTTGCCGGTGGCGGTGCGCGGGATGGCGTCGCGGAACTCGACCGACGTCGGCGCCTTGTAGCCGGCGAGCCTGGTCTTGCAGTGCGCGATCAGCTCCGCCTCCGTCACCTCGACGCCCTCGGCCCGCACCACCAGCGCCTTGATCGTCTCGCCCCACTTGTCGTGCGGCACGCCGATGACCGCCGCCTCGGCCACCCCGGGGTGGCTGAACAGGGCGTCCTCGACCTCGATGGACGACACGTTCTCGCCGCCGGTGATGATCACGTCCTTCTTGCGGTCGGAGATCGTCAGGTGGCCCTCGTCGTCCAGCTCGCCGCCGTCGCCGGTGTGGAACCAGCCGCCCTCCAACGCCTCGGCGGTGGCCTGCGGGTTCTCCCAGTAGCCGGCCATGACGACGTTGCCGCGGGCCAGCACCTCGCCGGTCTCGGACACCTTCAGCCGCACGCCGAGTCCCGGCGCGCCCGCCCGGGACAGCTTGCGCGCCCGTTCCTCGACCGGCAGCCCGTCGTCGTCGGGGCGGGTGCGGTTGAACGTGAGCAGCGGCGAGGTCTCGGTCAGGCCGTAGAGCTGGAGGAACTCCCACCCCAGCTCCTCGCCCACGCGGGCGATGGTGCGGCTGGGCGGCGGCGCGCCGGCGCAGATGATCCGGACCCGGTCGCGGCCGGGGATCTCGCCGTCCCAGTCCTGGGCGGCGTCGAGCACCGCGTTCCACACCGCGGGCGCGCCGCACATCAGCGTGACGCCGTGGTCGCGGACCCGGTTCAGGATCTCCGTGCCGTCGACCTTGCGCAGCACGACCTGCGGCACGCCGAGCCCGGCCAGGCCGTAGGGCATGCCCCAGCCGTTGCAGTGGAACATCGGCAGCACGTGCATGTAGACGTCGCGTTCCCAGGCGCGGGCGTGCATGGCGAACGTGACCGCGTTGATCCAGATGTTGCGGTGGGTCATCTGGACGCCCTTGGGCCGGGCGGTCGTGCCGGAGGTGTAGTTGATCGTGGCGGTGGCGTCCTCGTCCGGCTCGCGCCACGGCCGCGGCTCGGTGTCGAAGCGCATCAGCTCGGCCTCGGTCTGCTCGCCGAGCACGAAGCGGTGCCGCGCGGTGACGCCGTCCAGCTCCAGCTCGGGGTCGACGAGCAGCACGGACGCGCCGCTGTGCTCGACGATGTAGGACACCTCGTCGGGCCGCAGCCGGAAGTTGACGGGCACGGCGATGCGGCCGGTGGCGGGCACCGCGTGCAGCAGTTCGAGCAGCCGGGCCGAGTTGTGGCTGACCACGGCGACCCGCTCGCCCTCGCCGAGGCCGAGCGCGTCGAACCCGGCCTGCCAGGCGCGGACGCGGGTGGCGAACTCGCCGTAGGTGGTGGTCGGCACGGGCGCGGCGGGCTGGACGGGCTCGTCCACGGCGGCCGTGGTGCGGGCGAAGACCTGCTCCGCCCGGTGGAGGAAATCGGCGACAGTCAGGGGTACGCGCATACGTGGTCACCTTATTTGCGCGCCCGCGCCCCGGCTAGCTCCCCGTCACCCGGTCGTCAGCACGAACCTGCGGTTCACCGGCTGCACCGGCCGGGGGTGGTCGGCGTGGGTGCGGACGAAGGCGCGCAGGGCCGGGTCCTCCACCCCGACCGGGTCGTTCATCACCACCCAGCTCACGATCTCGTCGAACTCGCCGGTGGTCAGCGAGCCCTCGTAGCGGTGGAAGCCGCCGCCCGGGAACAGCGCGGGCAGGTCGATGCCGCTGGGCGGCTTGGCCTCCGACGGGCCCGGCTCGCCGAGGTCCACGAACACCGCCACCACGCACGCCCGCAGCACGTCGTCCGCCCTCAGGTGGACCGCGTGCAGCTCAGCGCCGCGCGCCCGGCCCCGGACCCAGTGCTCGCTCGGCCGGTGGAAGTGGATGTTGTCGAGCCGGAACTCCTGCCCGCCCAGGCACACCAGGTGCTCGCCCCTGGGCCGGAACCGCCAGCCGTGGCCCTCCTCCCGGGCGCTGAACTGGTCGGCCCGCCAGCGCACGTCCAGCTCGTCCGCCAGCCGGGGCACGACCACCGCGTCACGGAGGTTGATCGGTGACTGTTGACTCCCCATGACGTCACCCTTCCACCCGACTGCCCTCACGGACGGGTGGTTGCGCGGCACCAACGGGTGGTCACCAGGTGCTCGGGTCGCCCCACGTGCGGATCGGGCCGGTCGCCACCACGGGCACCGCGGCCAGCTCCGGCAACGCCGTCGCGGCCGGCTCGCGCACCACGGCCGCCGCCACCGAGTCGTACGGCGTCGGTTCCAGGTTGCAGATCACCACCGCCGCGCCCGCCTTCGCCGCCAGCGGCACCAGCCCGGCGGCGGGCTCGACCGCGAGCGACGTCCCGACCACCAGCATCGCGTCGCAGTCCAGCACGGCCACCCGCGCCGCCCGCAGCACGTCGTCGTGCAGCGGCTCGCCGAACGCGACCGCCGCCGGCCGCAGCACCCCGCCGCACACCGCGCAACCCGGCGGCACCTCCCCGCCGCGCACCCGGGCCAGGGCGTCGCTCATCGCGCCGACCGCGCCGCAGGAGACGCACACCACACGCGACATCGACCCGTGCAGCTCCAGCACCGCCGACCCGGCCCGCTGGTGCAGCCCGTCGACGTTCTGCGTCAGCAGCGACCGCACCCGCCCGGCCCGCTGCAACCGCGCCAGCGCGAGGTGCGCGGCGTTCGGCTCGGCCGTCCACAAGGGATCGTCCAGCCAGGACTCCCACGCCTCCCGGCGCACGCGCTCGGAGGACAGGAACGACGCCGCGTCGAACCGGAACCGCACCACCCCCGACTCGATCGACACGCCGGCGCCGGTGAGCACGGTGATACGCCGTGCGAGGGCCATCACGTCCCGTGCACTCATGCCACCACCGTCCCACACGCCTGCGAGCATGTCGGCATGCGCGGGACACCGTCGGCGGCGCCGACGATCAGACGACGGACGGGCGCGGTGCTCGGAGTTATCGGTTTGGTCACGGCCGTGGTCGGGTTCTTCCTGCCCTGGCTGCGCTCCGGGAGCGTCACGAGGAGCAGTTACGAGGTGCTCGCTCTGCGTGGTTTCGCCGGGTTGGACGGTGTGCCAGGTGAGGTCGCCCGCGGCGCGTGGGTCGCGCTCACCCCGTTGGCGGTGTGCTGCGTGGTGCTTTGGATGGCTGGTTTTCACCGGATCGGGGCCTGGATCGCACTAGTGTTTGGCACGATTGCGGGAACGGTGGCGGCACTTGTCGCCGTCCAAGGGGGCAACGAGGCGGCACTGGTCGGGATCAGCCTGACCGGACCGGTGGCGACCCTCGGTGGTGCTGTGCTGGGGGTCGCCGGGGCGATCACCGTGCTCACCGCGAAATCCCGCACAGCGATCAGCACTCCAGGAGGAGCACCGTGACGTACCCAGGTGGCGGCGGAGGCGAATGGCCACCGCAGAACAACCCGTACGGTCAGCAGCAGGGGGGATACCCGCAGCAGGGCCAGCCGGGCGGTTACCCGCAGCAGGGCGGCTACCCGCAGACGGGGCCGCAGCCGCAGCAGGGTGGCTACCCGCAGACCGGACCGCAGCCACAGCAGGGTTACCCGCAGACCGGCCCGCAGGGCTTCGGGATGCCCCAGAACCAGGGCCAGCAGCCCGGCTACCAGCAGGACTTCGGCCAGCAGCCCTACGGCCAGGCGCCGTACGGGTTCGCGGGCGGCGAGCCGCCGAAGAAGAAGCGCACCGGCCTGATCGTCACCGCGGTCGTCGCCGTCCTCGCGCTGGCCGCGGGCACGGTCGCCACGGTGTGGGCGCTGCGCAGCTCCGACGACGTGGCCGCCGGCTCCGAGAGCCCGTCCACCGCGGCGAACAACCTGCTCAGCGCGCTGGGCAGCGGTGACGTCCTCGGCATCATGAACGGCCTGGCGCCGGCCGAGGCCAAGCTCAGCAAGGACTACACCGAGGCCACGATCAGCGAGGCCAAGCGGCTGGAGATCCTGAAGAAGGACGCGGACCCGAACAAGCTCAGCGGCGTCCAGATCAAGAGCGAGGGCATCAAGTTCGACGACGCCGCCGCGGAGAAGGTCAACGACCACCTGACGATCAACAAGGTGGTCGAGGGCAAGATCACGGTCACCTCGGACGTCAAGCAGATCCCGTTGACCGACAAGCTGGTCGACGCGCTCGGCGCGGAGCTGGACAAGGCGGGCACCGAGACCGACACGCTCGACTTCGCCAAGGAGATGGCCGACCGCAAGGGCAAGCCGATCGGCATCGCCACCATCAAGGTCGGCGACGAGTGGTACCCGAGCCTCTTCTACACGATCGCGAACGCCGCGCTGGAGGAAGAGGACCTGAAGTGGCCCGCCCAGGGCATCGCGCCCGCCGGCGCGGGTTCGGCGAACGACGCCGCGAAGCAGCTCGTGGAGAAGGCGCTCGACGGTGACGTCCAGGGCGTCATCGCGCTCCTGCCGCCGGACGAGATGGGCGTGCTGCAGGACGTCGGCCCGGTCATCCTCGACCAGGTCGGCAAGACGCCCGCCACCGGCGCGAAGCTGGTGGAGCTGGAGACCGACTCGAAGGACGTTTCCGGCGGCAAGCTGCTCACGATCCGCAAGCTGGTGGTCGAGGCCGAGGGCGAGCAGGTCGAGGTCAGCCGGGACGGCGACTGCTACAGCGCCACCGTCCAGGGCCAGACGCAGCGGCTGTGCGCGGACGAGATCACGCAGCTGGTCGAGCAGCAGGGCGGCAGCTCCATCCCGCCGGCCGCGGTCGACGTGATCTCCCGCATCGGGGCGCAGGTGCTGAAGGACGGCATCGGCGTGGTCGCCACCGAGGTCGACGGCAAGTGGTACGTCAGCCCGTTCCGCAGCTACAGCGAGCTGGCCCTGACGCTGATGCGCGGCCTGGAGCCGAAGGACATCGACGAGCTGATCAAGGCGATCAAGTAGCTCGAACCGCACCACCGCACGCTCCGCAGGGGTCCTCGCCAAGGGGACCCCTGCTTTTATTTTGCCGGCGGGGTCCGACAATTCCGGCCGCCAAGCCGCCCGCCGAGACCGGTCCCGCACACCAGCCGCCGCAACCGACCTGCGAACACTCGCCACCCGGGCCAACCGCGAACACCGGCCACAGACCGGCCCCGAACACCAACCACCCAGACCGGTCGCGAACGCCGGCTGCGGTTCCGGTGTGGACAACCGGACGTTGTCCACATCGACCGGACCCACCCGCGCCGGAGCACGGGGCCGATCGCCCCGGGCGAGGGTGACCTGGCGGTGTCGGCAGAGGCCCCCGAAGTGGTCCGGGCCGGGACCGTCGTCGAGTTCGCGGTGGTCGGGCTCGGTCCGCCACCCGATCTCGGCGAGTTGCACCAGGTCACGCGACCGGATGGCGGGCGGACAGGCGGCAGCCGTGCCCGATGGCGGACGGGGCCGTCGACCGCGCGGGCGGCCTGCGTCGGAGTGCTCCCGGGGCGTCCACCGGACTGCGGCGGCTCAACCCGCTCCCGGCGAGCCACAACGATCGGTTGTGCGCCTTTAGGCTCGGGCGGTGGACACGGAGGCGGTGCGGTCGTTCGTCCGGGCGGCCGAGCTCGGGCAGTTGCGGCACGCCGCCGCCGAGCTGGGCGTCACGCAGCAGGCAATCTCGAAGCGGGTGGCGGCGTTGGAGCGCGAGCTCGGCGTGCGCCTGTTCACCCGCACCGCACGCGGGGTCGAGCTGACGCTGGACGGCCAGGCTTTCCTCCCGCACGCCCGGGGCATCGTCACGGGCGCCGATCGCGCCGTCGCCGCGGTCCGGCCCGGCTCCCGGGCCCTGCGGATCGACGTCCTGGGCCTGCGCAGCGCACAGGCCGTCGTCCTGCACGACTACTGGCGCTCGCGCCCCGGCACCAACCTCGACGTGGTGACCCTCCGGGTGGACGACCCCCGCCTGGCCGCCGCCGCGGTCGAATCGGGTGACGTCGACGCCTCGTTCCGCTCGGTCACCGACCGGGCCGAGCTGCCGCCGGCCGTGCGGATGGTCCACGCGTTCGACTCACCGCTGGAACTCCTCGTCGGCCCGCGTCACCCCCTCGCCTCCGCGCGGAAGCTGACGCCGGCGCGGCTGCGCGGGCACCGGATCTGGGTGCCGGGCATCGCGCCGCGCAGCGAGTGGGCGGTGTTCTACGACGAGCTGACCACCGAGTTCGACCTCCGCGTCGACGCGGCGGGCCCGAACTTCGGCAACGAAGTCCTCCAGGACGTGCTCGCGGACTCCGGCGGCGTCGCGACCCTCGTCGGCGCGCGCGACCGGTACACCTGGCCGGCGAACCACGACCTGCGCCGCATCCCGATCGTGGAGCCGACGCTCGCGTACCCCCTCTCGCTCCTCCTGCCCCGCACGAACCCGCACCCCGGGCTCCGGGCGGTCGTCGACCACCTCGCGAGCCTGCCCCCGATCCCCGGAACGGTCTGGCGCCCGTCCTGGGCCCTGACGCCACGATGAGGAAGAGGTCGAGTGATTCGCGACAACCGCCTCGTGCGGATCCACAGCGACGAGTTCCGGGCCATGTCCGAGCGGGTGCTGCGGGCCACCGAGCTCACCTCCCGCCTCAACGTCCTGCCCTTCGATGACGAGACCGGCAAGGCGGAGCTGTTCGAGCGGATCCTCGGCCGGCCGCTGCCGGACCGGGTCACCGTCTACCCGCCCTTCTACACCGACCACGGCCTCCGCCTGGACCTCGCGGAACGCGTGTTCATCAACCAGAACTGCACGTTCCTGGACTACGCGGGGATCCGGCTCGGCGAGCGCGTGATGGTCGGGCCGAAGGCCACGTTCATCACCGTCGGTCACCCGGTCGACCCCGAGGAGCGGCGCGGGTGGCTGAGCGGCGGGCCCATCGACGTGGCGGAGAACGTGTGGATCGGCGCCGGCGCCACGATCCTGCCCGGCGTCACCATCGGGCGTGACGCGGTGATCGCGGCGGGCGCGGTCGTGGCCGACGACGTGCCGCCGGCGAGCCTGGTGACCGGCGCGAAGGCCGCGGTCCGCCGGCGGTGGTGACGCCCGGTCCTAGCCGCGACGGGGGCCGACCGCAGTGCCGAGCCAGGTCGCGCCGGCCACGAACAGCACCGCGACCACGCCGGAGACCGCCAACGCCGACGTGACGCCGTCGTCGTGGGACAGGGCCCACAGCACGTTGCCGACGGGCGGGGTGCGGCCGAACAGGAACACCAGCACGACCAGCGCGGTCGCGGCCAGCACGGACCAGCCGGCCTGGGTGATCACCGGACGGCTGCACAGCACGCCCACGCCGACGCCGACCAGCGCGCACACCGCCAGCGCCGCGAAGCCCTGCGCCACCGCGCCGGGCGGGTAGGGGCGCGACTGGGTGACCACCGGCACCAGCGTGGCGACCAGGGCCACGGCGAGTGCCGCCAGCGCGGACAGCGCCGTCACGGCCGCCTGCGCCCGCGCCCAGCCGCCCGCGGTCACCACCGTGATCGTCCGGCGCACCGGGTCCTCGCTGGTCGCGACGACCACGGTCAGCCACGCCGACACCGGGTAGACCAGCACGCACGTCCCGGCGTACGCGGGCAGCGGCGGCCCGGCGTCGGAGGCGTAGAGCATCCCGAGCACGGCCGCGAACAGCAGTGACGGGGGCAGCCAGCGCTGCGAGCGCAGCGCGTCCACCAGCAGGTACCGCACCAGTGCCGTCACGACCGCACGCTCCGCACCGAGCAGCCCAGCCGCAGCGCCTCGGCCAGCACGCCGTCGCTGAACCCGGCCCGCACCTCGACCCGCGCCCCGCCCCCGACCTCGTGCGCCGCGAACACCCCTTCCAGCGAGCTGATCAGCGTGAACGCCTCCCCCACCCGGTCCAGTTCGATCACCACGCCACCGGGCCGGGCCGCGCCAAGCGCCACCTCGCGGGCACCCGGCAGGTCGTGCCCGTGGTGGTCGGTCAGCACGACGGCGGCACGTGACGACGTCACGAGCTCGCCCAGCACCGCGCTCGCGGCGGCGTCCAACCCGGACCACGGCTCGTCCAGCACCAGCAGGTCGGTCGCGTGCAACGCCTGCGCCAGCGCCACCTTCTGCGCGTTGCCCTTCGACAGGGTGGCCATCGGCGCGTCGGGGTCGCCGACGAGCGCCAGCGCCTCCACCAGCTCCCACCGCAGCGGCACGCCGCGCACGGCGGCGAGGTGGCGCAGGTAGTCGCGGGCGGAGAGCTTCACGCCGGTCGGGAACCGCTCCGGGGCGTACCCGACCGACGCGCCCCTGCTCACCCGGCCGCTCGTCGGCGCGGTCACGCCCGCCGCGATCCGCAACAACGTCGACTTCCCGGCGCCGTTGCCGCCGCGCAGCACGACCACCTCGCCCGGCTCCACGGCGAGCGAGACGTCGCGCAGCACCCACGGGCCGCGCCCGTACCGCTTGCCGATTCGATCAAGACGCACCACGGGTGTGATGATGCCCGGACCAAGGTAGGACCGGGTTGAAGCGGAATACAGGACACGCGTACTGTTTGGGGTGAGAGGGCATCGCACCCGCGGGTGCGGGAGACTCGGCAGTAGTTCCCCAACCGACTTTGCGCGTCACCAGATGGAGTTTCACGTGACTGCCAGTAAAGACAGCTTCGGCGCCCGCGGCACGCTCACCGTCGGCGACGCCTCGTACGAGGTGTACCGGCTGAGCGCGGTCGAAGGCGCCCAGCGCCTGCCGTTCAGCTTGAAGATCCTGCTGGAGAACCTGCTGCGGACCGAGGACGGCGCGAACATCACCGCCGACCACGTGCGCGCGCTGGCCGGCTGGGACCCGTCGGCCGAGCCCGACACCGAGATCCAGTTCACGCCCGCGCGCGTGGTGATGCAGGACTTCACCGGCGTGCCGTGCGTGGTGGACCTGGCCACGATGCGCGAGGCGGTGACCCAGCTGGGCGGCGACCCGACGAAGGTCAACCCGCTGGCGCCGGCCGAGCTGGTCATCGACCACTCGGTGATCGCCGACATCTTCGGCCGGCCGGACGCGTTCGAGCTGAACGTGGACCTGGAGTACCAGCGCAACAAGGAGCGCTACCAGTTCCTGCGCTGGGGCCAGACCGCGTTCGACGAGTTCAAGGTCGTCCCGCCGGGCACCGGCATCGTGCACCAGGTGAACATCGAGCACCTGGCCCGCGTGGTGATGGTCCGCAACGGCATCGCCTACCCGGACACGCTGGTCGGCACCGACAGCCACACCACCATGGTCAACGGCATCGGCGTGCTCGGCTGGGGCGTCGGCGGCATCGAGGCCGAGGCCGCCATGCTCGGCCAGCCGGTGTCCATGCTGATCCCGCGCGTGGTCGGCTTCAAGCTGCACGGCGAACTGCCCGCCGGCGCGACCGCCACCGACCTGGTGCTCACCATCACCGAGATGCTGCGCAAGCAGGGCGTGGTCGGCAAGTTCGTCGAGTTCTACGGCTCGGGCGTCGGCGCGGTGCCGCTGGCCAACCGCGCGACCATCGGCAACATGAGCCCGGAGTTCGGCTCGACCTGCGCGATCTTCCCGATCGACGGCGAGACCATCGACTACCTGAAGCTGACCGGCCGTTCCGCCGAGCAGCTCGCGCTGGTCGAGGCCTACGCCAAGGAGCAGGGCCTGTGGCACGACCCGGCCGCCGAGCCGGTGTACTCGGAGACGCTGGAGCTGGACCTGTCGACGGTCGTGCCGTCGATCGCCGGCCCCAAGCGCCCGCAGGACCGCATCGAGCTGACCAACGCCAAGGAGGCGTTCCGGCAGGCGCTGGGCGCCTACGTCGCGCACACCGACGGCGTGGACAACTCGCCGGTGGACGAGGCGTCGGAGGAGTCGTTCCCGGCCAGCGACCCGATCGCGGTGTCCGACGGTGACGCGGGCGGCAAGCCGCACGTGTTCCAGTCCGCCGCCGAGGGCGCGCAGGGCAGGCCGTCCAAGCCGGTCAAGGTCTCGCTGGACGGCGCGGAGTTCGAGCTGGACCACGGCGCGGTGGCGATCGCGGCCATCACGTCGTGCACCAACACGTCCAACCCGTCGGTGATGCTCGGCGCGGCGCTGCTGGCGAAGAAGGCCGTGGAGAAGGGCCTGGAGCGCAAGCCGTGGGTCAAGACGACCCTCGCGCCCGGCTCCAAGGTCGTCATGGACTACTACGAGCGCGCCGGGCTGCTGCCGTACCTGGAGAAGCTGGGCTTCCACCTGGTCGGCTACGGCTGCACCACGTGCATCGGCAACTCGGGCCCGTTGCAGGACGAGATCTCGGCGGGCATCAACCAGGGCGACCTGGCCGCCGTGTCGGTGCTGTCGGGCAACCGGAACTTCGAGGGCCGGATCAACCCGGACATCAAGATGAACTACCTCGCGTCCCCGCCGCTGGTGGTGGCGTACGCGCTGGCCGGTTCGATGGACAAGGACATCACCACCGAGCCGCTGGGCACCGACCAGAACGGCGAGCCGGTCTACCTGGCCGACATCTGGCCGTCGCCGCAGGAGATCTCCGAGGTCGTCGCGTCGGCGATCTCGCCGGAGGGCTTCACCAAGGGCTACGCCGACGTGTTCGCGGGCGACGAGCGCTGGCAGTCGCTGCCCACGCCGACCGGCAAGACGTTCGAGTGGGACGCGCAGTCGACCTACGTGCGCAAGCCCCCGTACTTCGAGGGCATGCAGATGGAGCCCGCTCCGGTGACGGAGATCAGCGGCGCGCGCGTGCTGGCGCTGCTGGGCGACTCGGTCACCACCGACCACATCTCGCCTGCCGGTGCGATCAAGGCCGACTCGCCCGCGGGCAAGTACCTGACCGAGCACGGCGTCGAGCGCAAGGACTTCAACTCCTACGGTTCCCGGCGGGGCAACCACGAGGTGATGATCCGGGGCACGTTCGCCAACATCCGGCTGCGCAACCTGCTGCTCGCCGACGAGAACAACGGGCAGGGCGTGCAGGGCGGGTTCACCCGCGACTTCCTGTCCGAGGGCGCGCCGCAGACCACGATCTACGACGCGTCGGTCGCCTACGCCGAGGCGGGCGTGCCGCTGGTCGTGCTGGCGGGCAAGGAGTACGGCTCGGGCTCGTCGCGCGACTGGGCCGCGAAGGGCACCTCGCTGCTCGGCGTGCGGGCCGTGATCGCCGAGTCGTTCGAGCGCATCCACCGGTCGAACCTGATCGGCATGGGCGTGCTGCCGCTGCAGTTCCCCGAGGGCTCGTCGGCGGCGTCGCTCGGCCTGGACGGCACGGAGACCTTCGACTTCACCGGCATCACCGCGCTGAACGACGGCGAGACGCCGCGCACGGTGCACGTGGTGGCGGCGAAGGCGGACGGCTCGAAGGTGGAGTTCGACGCGGTGGTCCGCATCGACACGCCGGGTGAGGCCGACTACTACCGCAACGGCGGCATCATGCAGTACGTGCTGCGCAAGATGGTGCGCAGCTAGCGAGGCGCCGCGTCACGGGGCCGTCCACCTCCGGGTGGGCGGCCCTTTCGCCGTTCAGCGGAGGGGTACCGGCGTCGGTCACGCCTGCGGACGTGCGTACGGGCGCTTCGCCGCCGCATTGTCGTCACAATTCAAGTTTCGGCCGTAACGATCCGCAGATCGAAAACGACGACGAATTCCGGCTGGACCGAACGGGTGAAGGTATTTGGCATTCGCCAGAATGCGCGCTTAACCTTCGTCATGCCGACGCATCCGAGTCGCACGGCAGTGTCAATCGGTGGGATCTTTCCTGGTCCGCACCTGTTCGGGGACTGACTTACCCGGCTTCGCCGGAATGCGCGAACGTGATTCCAGAGGGGAATTCACGTCTCGTCGGCGCGCACGAGGAGGTGCGATAACCAATGCAGATCAACACCCGAAGACGGGCTTGCGGCGTGACCGCGATCCTGTTGGCCGCACTCGCGGCACCGCTCGCCACGACCACCGGAGCCGCAGCGGCAGGCGGCACCGTCACCGGCACGAAAGCGCTCGGCGAAACGGACATCGCCTGCGGCGGTTCCGTCCCGGTCACCGTGACGCTCGACGCCCAGACCGGCATCGCGGGCAGCCCGGTCGACGTCGAGCTGGTGCTCGACCGGTCCGGCAGCATGCAGGGCTCCATCGGCGACCTGAAGGCCGCCGCCAAGTCCTTCGTGGACATCCTGGACGAGGCCACCGACGGCTCGCTCGACGGCGTGGTCGCCAACGGCAGCCGGATCGGCGTGGTCAGCTTCTCCGACAACGCCTCCGTGGACGCCGGCCTCACGTCCGACGCGAACGCGATCAAGGCCGCGATCGACGCCCTGGTCGCCGGCGGCCTCACCAACCACTCGGCCGCCATCTCCACCGGCCAGGCGCAGCTGGCCGGCTCGCTGCCCGGCAACGCCAAGAAGATGATCGTCATGACCGACGGCCAGACGACCGTCGGCGGCGACGCCAGCGACGACGCGCTGGCCGCCCGCAACGCCGGCACCGAGATCTTCGGCATCGGCCTCGGCACCGTGGACGCCAACGAGATCCGGGACTGGACCACGGACCCCGACAGCACGCACTACTACGAAGCCCCGACCTCCGCGCAGTTGCAGCAGGTCTTCGAGGCGATCGGCGCGGCCATCGTGGTGCCCGCGGCGACGGGCGTGACCGTGGTCGACACGGTGGCGCCGCAGTTCTCCGCGAGCGGCGCGGCGGTGTCCAAGGGCTCGGTCGCCCAGAACGGCAACCAGTTCACCTGGACCATCGACGAGCTCAGCACCGAGACGGTGACGCTGACGTTCACCGCGACGCACCTCCCGGCCGCCGGTGGTGGGGCGCTGGCGGTCAACCCGACCGTCGCCTACACCGACGCCGAGGGCCACGTCGTGACGTTCGGCAACCCGACGGTGAACGTGCGCGGGTGCGCCGCGTTCATCGACGTGGAGCCCGAGCACGCGGTCAACGAGCTGGGCACGCCCGGCCAGACGCACACCGTGACCGCCACCGTCACCGACGACTTCGGCGACCCGGTGCCGAACACCCCGGTCGACTTCTCCGTCCTCAGCGGCCCGAACGCGGGCGCGGCGGGCAACGGGAACACCTCCGCCGCGGGCGCGGTCGACTTCACCTACCCCGGCACCCAGGGCCTCGCGGGCCTCGGCACGGACTCCATCCGCGGCTGCTTCACCCACGCCGCGGGCCGCCGGGTCTGCGACGACGTGCTGAAGGACTGGGTCGACACCACTCCCCCGGTCGTGACGTGCGCGCCGACCAACAACCCGAGCGGCGGCACCGTGCCGCCGGCGAACAACGAGGACGGGTTCTTCATCCTCACCGCGACCGACGCGGTCGACCCGAACCCGCAGATCTTCGTCTCCGACTCGGCCAGTCCGGCCGTGTTCGGCGGCTTCCCCAGCGGCACGAAGATCAAGCTGGTGCAGGCCCCCGGCGCGACGCCGAACCAGAAGCCCGGTGTCGGTGACATCAACTGGCGCATCACGCTCAAGGGCGACGCCCTCGTCTACGGCGTGGACGCGTCGGGCAACCAGTCGGCTCCGGTGAGCTGCCTGGTCCCGCCGCCGCCGAAGTAACCGCTCGACGGTGAGGGGCGTCCGCACCGGGCGCCCCTCACGCGCGCGTCAGCCCACGATCGGCCCGAGGTAGCCGCGCAGCACCTTCTTCAGCTCCGCCACCAACGCCGGCCGCTCGCCCTCGTCCGCCGAGACGATCATCGGGAGCAGCCCGCCGAACAGGCTCATCGTGACCTGCACCGTACGGGCGCGGTCGGCGTCGGGCAGTTCCGGGCGACGGGCCGCCAGCACCGCGTCGACGCGCCCGGACAACGCCGCGTGCACGGCCCGGGTCGGCGCGGCCAGCCGCTCGGGCATGTCGGCCCGGCCGAACAGGGCCTTGAAGCCCGGGTTGGCCACGTTCACCTCGACCATCGGGCCTGCCATCCGGTCGATCAGCTCGTCGAGCGGCAGGTGCGCGTGCTCGGTCGTCAACGCGCCGTGCGCGGTCCGCAACTGCTCCAGGTACCGGTCGGCCAGCGCCTGCGCGATGGCCTCCTTGTTGCCGTAGAACTGGTACAGCGTCCCCGGCGACACGCCCGCCCGCGCGGCGATGGCGTTGGTCGTCGCGGCCTCGTAGCCGACCTCCGCGAAGACCGCCGCCGCCGCGTCCTGGAGTTCGGCCATCCGCCGCTCGCCCCGCGCCTGCCGGCGCACCACCTTCGGCTCCACGGGCACCACCTTCTCACTCGTTGACAAACACGAGCGATCACTCGTATTTTCGTAACACGAGCGATCGCTCGCATTCTAGGCATCGATCCGAGGAGAACCCCGTGCACCTGCTGGGGCGTTTCGCCGTGCGCCGGCGACGCTGGGTACTGGCCGCCGCCGCGATCATCGCGGTGGCCGCCGCCGTCGTGGGCAGTGGCGCGTTGTCGGCGCTGTCGCTGTCCCGCTTCGAAGCGCCCGGCACGGAGTCGCTGCGCGCGGCCGAGGTGCTGGCCGAGGAGTTCGGCGCCGGCAACGCCAACCTGACCCTGCTCGTCACGGCACGCGGCGGGGACGTGGACGACGCGCGGACCGCCGAACGGGGCCGTGCGCTGGCCGCCGCACTCGCGCCGGAGGTGCGGCAGGTCGAGTCCTACTGGGACCGCCGGAGCCCGGCCCTGCGGTCCGAGGACGGCAGCCAGGCGCTGATCCTGGCGTGGGTGCCCGGCAGCGCCACCGACGCCCGCGCGACCATCGCCGGGCTCTCCGAGCGCTTCACCCTCGCCGACGACGTGGTCACCGTCGGCGTCGGCGGGCAGGACGAGGTGTTCCGGCAGGTGGGCGCGCAGGCGGCGCGCGACTTCCTGCGCGCGGAGATGATCGTGGTGCCGGTGGTGCTGCTCCTGCTGGTGCTGCTGTACCGACGGGTGTCACTGGCGTTGGCCACGATCGGGATCGGGCTGTTCGCGGTGGTCGGCACGCTCGCCGCCCTGCGCGGGCTCACGTCGGTCACCGAGGTGTCGACGTTCGCGGCGAACATCACGCTGGTCATGGGCCTGGCGCTGGGCGTGGACTACTGCCTGTTCGTCATCGCCCGCTACCGCGAGGAGCTCGCCGGCGGCGCGACCGTGCCGCACGCGGTGGAACGGGCGGTCGCGACGGCCGGGCGCACGGTCCTGTTCAGCGGCCTCACGGTGGCCGCGTCGCTGGCGGTGCTGCTGCTGTTCCCCTTCCCGTTCCTGCGGTCCTTCGCGTACGCGGGCGTGCTGGTGGTCGGCCTGTCCGTGCTGGGCTCGCTCACCGTCCTGCCCGCCGCGCTCGCGTGCCTGAAGCCGCACCCGGCGACCGAGCGCACGACGGGGTTCTGGGCGCGCACCGCGAACGCCGTGATGAACCGGCCGCTGCTGGTCGGCGGCGCGGTGCTGGCGTTGCTGCTGGTGCTCGCCGCGCCGGTGCTGGGCCTGAGGTTCGGCCTGCCCGACGACCGGGTCCTGCCGCCGGACGCGTCCAGCCGGGTCGTGCAGGACCGGATCCGCGCCGGCTTCGGCCAGGAGCAGACCGACGCCGTCCGCGTGATCGCGAAGGACGTCCGGGCGGGCGAGGACTACGCCGCACGGCTCGCCGACGTGCCCGGCATCGCGCAGGTCGACGTGACGACCAACGACTACGGCACCACGTGGTCGGCGATCCCGTCCCAGGAGGCGCTCTCCGGTGACGTGCCGGCGCTGGTGCAGCGGATCCGCGCGCTGGAGCCGGACTACCTCGTCGGCGGCTACCCGGCCGAGCTCGCCGACTTCCGCGACGCCCTCACCGACCGGGTGCCCCTGGTCGTCGGCCTGATCCTGGCGGTCACGTTCGCGCTGCTGTTCCTGATGACGGGCAGCGTGCTGCTGCCGGTGAAGGCGACCGCGCTGAACCTGCTCAGCCTCGCGGTGATGTTCGGCGTGGTGGTGTGGGGCTTCCAGGACGGCAACCTGGCGCACGTGCTCGGCTTCACGCCCACCGGCGCGGTCGAGCCGAGCATCCCGATCCTGATGTTCTGCATCGCGTACGGGCTGTCCATGGACTACGAGGTGTTCATGGTGTCGCGCATCGCCGAGGAGTACGCCCGCACCGGTGACGAGCGGGCCGCCGTCAGCACCGGGATCCAGCGCAGCGCGCCGTTGATCACCGCGGCGGCCGCGATCCTGGCGCTGTCGTTCGCCGCGTACGCCACCGGCCGCGTGATGTACCTGCAGATGCTGGGCGCGGGCATGGCGGTGGCGATCCTCGTCGACGCGACGTTCGTGCGCGCCGTGCTCGTGCCCGCGTTGATGCGGCTGGCCGGGCGGGCCAACTGGTGGGCGCCGACGTGGCTGCGCCGGGTGCACGCCCGGTTCGGCCTCTCGGAGGGCCGCTAAGGTTGCGCCCTTGTGGGGGCCGTCGCGTGGGTGTTGCCGATCCTGGTCGGGCTCGTGCTGCCGCTGTGGGAGGACGGCCCGCCGGTCGGGGCCTCGATCTCGCTGGTGATCGCGGGCTTGCTGCTGAAGGCGCTGCAGGCGCACGCGGAGAAGCCGGGCGTGTGGTTCCCGCTGCTGGTGACCGGGGCTACCGCGTTCGCGCTGTCCGAAGGGTTCTCGGACGGGTGGTGGCTCCCGGCCAGGTCCACGTCCTTCGGCCTGTGGTGGTTCCTGGTCGGCCTGGCCGTCGCGATCGGACTGGGCGTCTGGGCGTGGCGGGCCCGCAGCCGCGTCGTCGCGGTCACGGCCGCCGGGTACCTGGCCGCGGTCTGGCACTTCCAGGGCTCGCCGATGCCCGCCGAGGAGTTCGGCTGGTTCGCCTACACGCCGCTCGCCGAGGCCGCGCCCGCGTTCGACTTCCCGCCGCACCCGGAGCTGGTGGTGGTCGCCGGGGCGGTGCTCGCGCACACCAGGGTGGACCGGGTGCGGCCGTGGCACGTGTCGGCGGTCGTCGGGCTGCTCGGCTCGTTGTGGCACTACGGGGCGCTCGCGCTGGTGGTCGCGGCCGCGGTGATGGCCGGCTACGACCTGAACGCCCGTCGTCCCGGCGCGTGGTACCCGTTGCTGCTGGTCGGCGTCGGCCTGGTGGTGTGGCCGGTCGTGAACCGGGTGGTCCTGGCCCCGGAACTGCCTTCGGCGTTCGCGAACGCTCCTCCGGGCGGCCCGAACGAGAGCCATGCGATCGCCGTGGCGACCGCATCCTTGGCCGGTGGCCCGTGGGTCGACCACGACGAGCTGTTCCTGGCCTTCGCCGTCGCGGTCGGTCTGGCCGTGTGGTCGTGGCGGAGCAAGAACCCGATCGTGCTGCTCACCGCCGTCGTCTACCTGAGCCTGACCTGGCTGCGCACCGCGCCCGTGCCGACGGAGCAGGTGGTCCTGGCGGGTGCGGCCGTCGCCTTCGCGACGACGGCCGCGCCCCGTGGCGCTAGAACGGCTGGGCGTTCGGCTGGAACACCTGACCGTCGGCCGGAGCCTTGAGGTTCACCAGGTAGTCGGTCACCGCGGTGTCAACGCCGGCGCTGTCGCCGAGGATGCAGTGCCCGAACGAGTCCACGCTGAGCAGCCGTGCGTTGCCCAGCTCGCGGGCCATGCGCTTGCTGAAGTCGTACCGGGTGGCCGGGTCGTAGTAGTTACCCACCACGACGACCGGGTTCGGCGTGCGCTTGTGCCACGGCCCGTCCCAGCGGTCCGGGTGAGGCACCGGCCAGGTCGCGCAGGTGAGCAGGTCGGACGCGGCCTGCTGGCGGCCGAACGTCGGCGACTCCCGCTCCCACTTCGCGGCCACCGCCGGGAACAGCTGCGGCACCCGCGGGAACGGCTTGTCCGTGCAGTTCACGCCGTAGTACGAGTCGTCGTACAGGTACTCGGTGTCGCCGGTGAGCCCGGCGCGGACGTCCGCCAGGCCGTGCTTGTTCGCCAGCGGCGGCAGCAGCGCGGCCTGCTCCTGCGCGGAGAACGTGGCGGCCTCCGGGTGCAGCACCGCGTAGCTGCTCTGCAACCACGCGGCCAGCGCCTTGAACCGGGTCGGCGCGTACAGGTCGCTCGTGACGCGGCCGATGTAGCCGTCGTAGGTCACGACGTCGTTGTTCGGCAGCGTGATCGGCTGGGTGCGCAGGTGGTCGCGGACCTCGTCGAACTTGGCCCTCGGGTCGCCGTCGCTGTAGGCGCACTTGTCGCCTTCGGCGTCGCAGCGCTTCAGGAACGCGTCCAGCGCGATCTCGAAGCCCTGGGCGCGCTGCCGGTCGTACTCCGTGCCGTTGGAGGTGCGCAGCGCCGGGTCGACGTTGCCGTCCAGCACCAGGGCGCGGGACTTCGACGGGAAGATGTTGGCGTAGGTGGCGCCGAGGAGCGTGCCGTAGGAGAAGCCGACGAAGTTCAGCTGCCGGTCGCCGACGCCCTGCCGCAGCAGGTCGAGGTCCCGTGCCACGGCCTCGGTGGACATGTGGTCCAGCAGCGGGCCGGCGTTGCGCGCGCACGCGTCGGTGTAGTCCTCGGTCGCGTCCATGGTGTTGCGGATCTCGGTGCGGGTGACCGGGACGGCGGACATGCGGCCGAAGACCTCGTTGGCCTCTTCGAGGGTCTTGAAGCAGCGCAGCGGCGAGCTGCGGCCCACGCCGCGCGGGTCGAACCCGATCAGGTCGAACCGGTTCATGATCTCCGGCTGGAAGAACGAGCTCCCGTAGGCGGAGTAGATCAGGCCGGCGCCGCCGGGGCCGCCGGGGTTGATGAACAGCGAGCCGACCTTGTCGGCCTGGTCGTCGGCCGGGCGCTTCATCAGCGCGATGGTGATCTTGGGGCCGTGGGGCTTGCGGTGGTCCAGCGGCACGGGGTGGTTGGCGCAGCTGACCTTGTCGCGCTGCGCGGCCGGGATCTCCGCGAGGATGTCGTCGGCGCAGGTCGACCACTGGATCGGGGTAGCGCCCTGTGCTTCCTGGGCGGCTTCCTGCGCGGTGGCGCTGCCGGTTCCCACGAGGCCGGACACGGTCGTGCCCACGGCCAGCGCGAGAACCAGCACTCTGTTTCGGAGTTGCATGTGGTAGCGCTCCCTCGGTTCACTCGACGTCGCCCCTCGGTGACACCGCGACGCCATCGCGCGAGGTTTTCACTCGATCGTGTCTGGCACTACCCGCAGATCGGAGGATTTGTGCCCTACGGACGGTTCTTGCCAGGGCTCGTGCTGGCCGAGCGCTTCTACCGGGACGCGGTCGAACCGCTGGTCAGGGCGCACTTCGGCGAGGTGCCGCACAGCGCGGCCCGGATCGGGTCCGGCTCGGAGGTGCTCGGCTTCGACACGGGGCGTTCGGCGGACCACGAGTGGGGGCCGCGCCTGCAGCTGTTCCTCGACCCGGACGACACCAGGGCCGACGACATCCGGACCGCGTTGGCCGAGCACCTGCCGAAGGTGTTCCTCGGGTTTCCGACGCACTTCGCCGACACCGAGGACGAGGGCGTCGGACGGATGGAGGTGACGGACGGGCCGGTGCGCCACCGGGTGGAGGTCACCGACGCGGGCACGTGGTTCGACCGGCAGCTCGGGTTCGACCCGCGTGGCGGCGTCACCGTGCGGGACTGGTTGGGCGCGCCGACGCAGCGGTTGGCGGAGACGACGGCCGGTGCGGTGTTCCACGACGGGCTCGGGGTGCTGACGGCGGCGCGTGAGGCGTTGCGGTGGTACCCGGACGACGTGTGGCGGTACGTGCTGGCGTGCCAGTGGTCGCGGATCGCGGCGGAGGAGGCGTTCGTCGGGCGGTGCGGCGAGGTCGGGGACGAGCTGGGGTCGGCCGTCGTGGCGGCCAGGTTGACCCGCGACCTGATGCGGCTGCGCCTGCTGCTGGACCGCCGCTACCCGCCGTACGGCAAGTGGCTGGGCAGCGCGTTCGCCCGGTACGGCGAGCTGGTTCCGGTGCTGCGGGCCGTGCTGGCGGCGACCGACTGGCGTGCCCGGGAGGATCACCTCGCCACGGCGTACGAGCTGGTCGCCGCGTCGTGCAACGCGCTGGGCCTGGCCGCCCCCGTCGACCCGATCACCCGCCCGTACCACTCCCGGCCGTTCCGCGTGCTGCGGGCGGACCGCTTCGCCGCCGCCCTCCGTGACGCGATCACCGACCCGTCGATCGCCGCCCTCCCCCCGACCGGCACCGTCGACCAACTCCACAACCCCGCGTGAGTCCTACGCCCAAGTCGCGTGTGTCCTACGTTCGGAACACCCGAGTTGAACGCTCAGAACAGGATCGACTGTCCTGAGCGTTGAATTCGGGGTGCCTGAACGTAGGACACGCGCGTTCTGAACGTAGGACACGCGCGACCTGAACGTAGGACACGCGCGGTCTGGACGTAGGACACGCGCGGTCTGGACGTAGGACACGCGTGGGTTGGAGGTTGGACTCTCGTGCGGTTAGGGGGTGGGGCGGAAGACGGCGAGGCGTTGGCCGTCGGGGGCGGTGAGGATTTCGGAGGTCAGGGTGAGGTGGCCGGTGGTCGGGTGGTGGAAGGTGCGGCGGGAGCCGGTCTTGACCTTCACGTCGTAGTGCTGCCACAGGGTGGCGAAGTCGGGGCTGGTGGCGGAGAGCTCCGCGACGAGGGCGCCGAGGGCGGGCGAGGTGGGGTCGGCGGCGGCGACGGTGCGCAGGTGGGCCACGCAGTCCCGCGCCATGTCCTCCCACGCCACGAACACCGAGCGGGCGCAGGGGTCGGTGAACACGTAACGCACCAGGTTGCCGCACTCGCGCACGCCCGGCATGAGGGCCGCACCCTCCGGGTTCACCGCCAGCACGTTGCTGACCTGGTCCAGCACGTACGCCGCCGCCGGCCGCACGGCCTCGATCAGGTGAAGCAGGCCGGGACGCGGCGCGCCCGCGCCCAACGGCGGCGTGGGTGAACCCGCGGCGTGACGCGCCAACGCGTGCAGGTGCGCCCGCTCGTCCTCACCCAGCCGCAACGCCGACGCCAACGCGGCCAGCACCTCCGCACCGGGATTGGTGTCACGCCCCTGTTCCAGCCGGGTGTAGTAGTCCACGCTCACGCCGGCCAGCGTCGCCAGCTCCTCGCGCCGCAACCCCGGCGTCTGCCGCCGCCCGACCCCCGCTGGCAGCCCCACGTCCTCGGGCCGGACGCGACCGCGCCTGCTCCGCAGGAACTCACCCAGCGCACCTCGCACCCCCCGAGTCTCGCATCACGCCGGGGGTGGCCCTGCGAGGACCAGGCCCGCTGCGGTCTCCCCGCGCCCGCCGCGCCGCGCGACGCTGCTCCCATGACCCACGTACTCGTCATCGGCGGCAGTTCCGGCATGGGCCTGGGGTTGGCCCGCTTCCTCCTGGACCGGGACGCCACCGTCACGATCGCCGGACGGTCCGCCGACCGGCTCGCCACCGCCGCGCACGACCTCGCCGACGAACGCCTGCGCACCGTGCAGGCCGACATCACCCGCGAGGACGACGTGCGGCGGCTGGTGGAGCGCACCGGCCCGCTCGACCACGTCGTGGTGACCGCGGTCGACGCCACCGACGCCTACTTCCCGATCGCCGACTTCCCGCTGTCCGACGCGCGCGCCGTGCTGGACGTCAAGCTGCTCGGGCCGTGGCTGGTGGCCAAGCACGCCGCGCCGCACGTCGTCCCCGGCGGCTCGATCACCTTCACCTCGGGCGTCGCCGCGTACCGGCCGGGCCCGGGCGCGTCGGTGCTCGCCGCCGCCAACGGCGCGCTCGAAGCACTCGCCCGCGCGCTGGCGCTGGAACTCGCGCCGGTCCGGGTCAACGTCGTCTCACCGGGCTGGGTCGACACCCCCGTGTGGGACGTCCTGGCCGGTTCGGGCAAGGCCGAGCGGCTCGCCGCGATGGCGGACCGCCTGCCCGTCGGCCGCATCGGCACGCCCGAGGACATCGCCGAGGCGTTCGTGGCCGTGCAGCGCAACCGGTTCATGACCGGCTCGGTCCTGCACGTCGAGGGCGGGCACCGGCTCGTCTGACGGCACGGTGGTCCCGCGCCGCCGGGCACGGGACCACCGGACCGAACAGCTAACCGACCGCGCGCGCCAGGCTCAACGCGAACCGGCCCTGCGGGTCGGTCCACCAGCGGTGCAGGTCGAAGCCCGCGGCGGTCAGCTCACGCTCCACACCCTCGCGGCGGAACTTGGCGGACACCTCGGTCCGCAGCTCCTCGCCCTCCGCGAACTCCACGTCCAGCGACAGGGCGTCGACGTGGGCCTTCACCGGGCGCAGCGCCCGCAGGCGCATCTCGATCCACTCCTCCTCGGCGTTCCACAGCGCCACGTGCTCGAAGTCCGACGGGTCGAAGTCCGCGCCCAGCTCCCGGTTCATCACGCGCAGGACGTTGCGGTTGAACTCCGCCGTGACGCCCTGCGCGTCGTCGTACGCGCGCACCAGCACGTCCGGGTCCTTGACCAGGTCCGTGCCGAGCAGCAACCACTCCCCCGCGTCCAGCACCTCGCGCACCGACGCGAAGAACTTGTCCCGCTCCTCCGGGATCAGGTTGCCGATCGTGCCGCCCAGGAACGCCACCACCCGCGGCGGCGCGCCGGGCAGCAGGCCCAGGTGCTCGGTGAAGTCGCCGACCACGCCGTGCACCCGCAGCCCGGGGTACGCGGCCATGATCGCCCGGGCCGCGTCCGTCAACGCCGACGGCGACACGTCCAGCGGCACGAACTCCCGCAGCGTGCCGTGGGCCCGCAAGGCGTCCAGGAGCAGCCGGGTCTTCTCCGACGAGCCGGAACCCAGCTCCACCAACGAGTGAGCGCCGGTGAGCGACGCGATCTCCGCCGCCCGCTCCACCAGGATCTCCCGCTCCGCACGGGTCGGGTAGTACTCGGGCAGCCGGGTGATCTCCTCGAACAGGTCGCTGCCGACCGCGTCGTAGAACCACTTCGGCGACACCCACTTCGGCCGCGCGGTCAGCCCCGCCCTCGCCTCGGCGCGCAGCGCGACCACCGCGTCCTCGGGGGTCAGGTGCACGTCCAGCACAGGCTCGGTCATCCTCGTCCAATCCGTTGAACGTCCACAGTGAACATATCTGCCGTGACGACGTGCCCGTCGGGCACCTCCCGCCAGCGCGGGTCGTCGTCCAACGGCTCGGAGGCCAGCGTCACCGCGCCGTCGCCGGAGCGGACCCACAGCGAGTGGGTCCACGTCGTGCCGGCGAGCACGGTCCCGTTGGTGAGCAACAGGTTCAGCCGGGATCCGGGTGCGACGGCGGCCACTTCGGACACCACCGAGGCCAGCGCGGCCCCCGGTGCGGCGCCCGCCGCGAGACGCGACCGGACCAGCGCCCACAACAAGGCGGCGTCGGTCGGCGCGTCCAACGTGAGCAGCGTGGCCACGGGCAGCGTCTTGGCCAGGTCCACCACCGACTCCGGCCAGTCGGCGACGCGGCCGTTGTGGCTGAACAGCCACTGCCCGTCGGTGAACGGCGCGCAGGCCGTGTCCGCCACGGGCATGCCGACCGTCGCCGAGCGCACCGCCGCCAGCACCGCGCCGGACACCGTGACCCGGCTCAGCGCGAGCAGGTTCTCGTCGGACCAGATCGTGCCCGCCCGGCGGTAGCGCACCGCCGGGCCGCCCGGCACGGGGTACCACCCCACGCCGTAGCCGTCCACGTTGACCGTGCCGCCGCCGCGCATGTCCCGCGGGGCGTACGACTGCCGCACCAACGAGTGCGGCGGGTCGTGCACCAGCGCGGCGACGGGCACGGCGGGGCCCAGGTAACCCAGGTGGCGGCACACGTCAGGCCAGTTCGTCCCGCGAGGCGTCCCGCGCGCAGCGGAAGCCGGCGAAGATCTGCCGCCGGATCGGGTAGTCCCAGTTCCGGAACGTCGAGCGCACCGCCGACTGGTCGCTGCCGAACGACCCGCCGCGCAGCACCTTGTAGTCCGGGCCGAAGAACACCTGCGAGTACTCCGCGTAGGGGAACACCTCGAACCCCGCGTAACCGTGGAAGTCCGAGCTGGTCCACTCCCACACGTCGCCGATGAGCTGGTGCACGCCCAACGCGGACGCGCCCGCCGGGTACGCGCCGACCGGCGCGGGCGTCAGGTGCCGCTGGTTGAGGTTCGCGTGGGCCTCGGTCGGGTCCTCGTCGCCCCACGGGTAGCGGCGCGAGCGGCCGGTCGCCGGGTCGAACCGGGCCGCCTTCTCCCACTCCACCTCGGTCGGCAGCCGCCTGCCCACCCACTTCGCGTACGCCTCGGCCTCGTAGTAGCAGACGTGCACGACCGGCTGGGCTTCCTCGATCGGCTCGGTGCGGCCGAACGCGGTGCGGTACCACCGGTCGCCGACCCGCTCCCAGAACCGGGGCGCGACCAGCGACGCCTTCCGGACGTGCGCCCAGCCCGCCTCGCTCCACCACCTCGGGTCGCGGTAGCCGCCGTCGTCGATGAACGCCGCGTACGCGCCGTTGGTCACCGGCGTGGTGTCGATGAAGAACGGCTCGGTGACGACCTGGTGCGCGGGACGCTCGTTGTCCAGCGCCCACGCCTCGGTGGACGTGCCCATGGTGAACGGACCGCCCGGCACCAGCACCTCGGCCGGTCCGACCGGGCCGCCGCGCGGCGGTGGCGGCGCGTCCAGCACCGGTTCGCCGACCCGCAACTGGTGCGTGGCCAGCATGGTCTCGTCGTGCTGCTGCTCGTGCTGCACGATCATGCCGAACGCGAACCCGCCGTCGACGAGCCGGTGGCCTTCCAGCGGCGTGCGCTCGAGCACGTCGAAGACCTTGTCCCGGACCTCGCCGACGTACCTGCGCGCCTCGGCGGGCCCGAGCAGCGGCAGTTCCGGCCGGACCGACCTGGCGTGCTTGAACGCGTCGTACAGCTCGTCGATGTCCGACCGGACCGGCTCGCGCTTGCCCACGTCGCGGACCAGCCAGAGCTCTTCCTGGTTGCCGATGTGCGCGAGGTCCCACACCAGCGGTGACATCAGCTTGGAGTGCTGGCGGACGAGGTCGTGGTCGTCCACCGCGTCGGTCAGCAGCCTGCTGCGGTCGCGGGCCCTGGTGAGCTGGGCGGCGACCCGGTCGCGAAGGTTCTCGGTGCTGGTCATGAACGGCCCCCTCCGGTCTTCTCAGCGAGCGTGCGGTGCAGTTCTTCGGCGATCGCGTCGGTCTGGCCGACCGACAGGTCCGTGTCGGACAGCGAGGCGCAGCCCAGCTCGACCACGTCGCGCGCCGCGCGGGCGAGCACCGGGTCGGCCAGGCCGTAGCGGGCGGCGGCGAGCCAGCGGTTCGCGGCGGTCTCGGTCGCCGCGAGCACCCCGTCCACCGCCTTCGGCGTGCTGAACAGCGCCGCCATCAGCACGACCGGCGGCAGCCACCGGCCGTGCGGCGGGGTGTCCAGGTAGCGGACCTCCACGTACCCGCGCGGGCGCACCGGCGGGAACTGCAGGGTGAGGTGGTAGTCGAGGTCGTCCGCCGTCGCCGGCCGGTCGAGCGCGCCGTCGATCCAGTCGGCGAACGTCAGCGGACGTGGTGGCAGCCAGTTCGGCCCCGGTCTGCGCACCGCGATGACCGGCGTGTCGAGCACGCGCTTGGCCCACGCGTCGGCCGGTCTCGCGCACACCGCCGCCGGACGGGTGCGCACCGGGTCGGTGGCGTAGAGGGAGCGCATCCTCGCGCTGGCCCAGTCGGTCCGGCGGCCGTTGACGCCCGGGGAGTTGGCGAACAGGGCGCTGACCACCGGGCCGAGCGAGTGCACCGCGGCCCAGCGCTTGGGCAGGTCTTCGGCCTGCCCGAAGTCCAGGCACACCTGGAGCCCCGCGGTGCTGCACATCATCGTGATGCCCTCGGGCCCGAGCGGGGCGAAGGCGTGTTCCATGGCCGCGTAGCGCGGGACCTGCAACATCCGGCGCGGCGGGCGGAACGGGTCGGCGCCGTGCTGGCCGAGCCGCAGCCCGGCCGGCCCGAGCAGGCCCTGGAGGTGCTCGATGTCCGCCGCGACGGTCTTGAGCAGTTCGGTCAGGGAATCGCGGGGAGGGGTGGAGATCTCGACCTGGCCACCCGGTTCCACGGTCAGCGGGGTGCCGGAGGGCAGTGGCCGCTGAGGGCTGTCGGGGACGAGGGTCGGTGGCGCGTGCTCGCCGAGCGCGGCCGCGAGGGTCTTCGCGTCGAGCGGTCGGGTGGGATCTTCGACGTGGTGGACGGTCCATTCGAGTTCGACTCCGAGCAGCCTCGGAGGTCCGTGCTTGAAGCAGACCGAGGCGACGTAGGCCTCGGCCTCCGCTCGATCGCGGAACACCGCCGGGGCGGGCCCCGGAGCCGGTGCATTACGGACAGCAGTCACTTGGCGCACTCCCCGTGATCAAAACTTGTCCGTTCGACGCTACACGCAGGCACCGACACTCGCAGCTGTCCGAAACCGTTGCGGATCAAGGGCATGGCGGGTGGCGAGGGCGGCGGTGACGGCCGGTCGGGTGGCGGAGGACGACGGTCCGGTGGCGCTCAAGCTGCTTCGAGTGGACGTTTCGCGAGGACCACTCGGACAATCCGGTCACGGCGTGAACAAGTCGTGGCATCCAGGTGACTCTCAGGACCCCTGGTACTCGATGTCGATGTGCAGCACGCGGTCGTTGCCGACTTCCTCGTCCAGGTCCCACGTGGTGGTCAGCCAGAGGTCGCCCTCGCGGTCGACCCTCAAGGTGCGCAACCGCCCGTACTGGCCCTGGAAGTAGACGTGCTGGTCGACCGCCTCCGAGCCCTCGATGCGCAGCCGGTACAGGCGCTGGCCGACCGTGGTGCCGATGAACAGGTGGTCGTTGATGATCGCCAGCCCGGCGGGGCCGCCTGCCGTGGTCGGCCAGGTGGCCTTCGGCGCGATGCTGCCCTCGCAGTACCCCTCGTTGCCCTCGCAGCCGGGCCAGCCGTAGTTGCCGCCGCGCTGGATCAGGTTCAGCTCGTCGGTCGTGTTGTTGCCGAACTCCGTCGCCCACAGCCTGCCCTGCGAGTCGAACGCCATGCCCTGCACGTTGCGGTGCCCGTAGCTCCAGATCGCCTTGCCCGGGAACGGGTTGTCCGGCGGGATCGAGCCGTCGGGGAAGATGCGCAGGATCTTGCCCGCGTTGGTGTCCAGGTTCTGCCCGTAGCTGCCGTTCTGCGCGTCGCCGGTGGAGACGAACAGGTACCGGCCGTCCGGGCTGAACTGGAGCCCGCCGCCGTTGTGGTAGCGGTTCCTGGGCATGCCGCTCAGGATCGTGGTCCAGCCGGTGAGCATGGCGCCCACCAGCCGCACCCGCACGACCTGGTTGCCGCTGCGCGCGGTGTGGTAGACGAACACGAAGTTGTCGACGGCGAACGTGGGCGACACGGCGACGCCGAGCACCCCGCCCTCGCCGTGGGTGGCCTGCGCGCCGGGCACCCGGCCGAGGTCGGTGCGCGTGCCGTCCGGTGCGAGGCGGTAGAGGTCGAACTGCTCCCGCTCGGACACCAGCGCCGAGCCGTCGGGCAGGAACGCCAGGCCCCACGGCACGTCGGTGCCCTCGCGCAACGTGGTCACCGCGCCGGGCCTCGGCTCGCCCGCCGGCGTCCTCCCGCCGGGCGCGACGACGACGGCCTCGCCGGGCGGCGAGAGGTTGCCCGCCGCGTCACGCGCGCGCACCGCGAACCGGTAGCCGGTGCCGGCGGTCAGGCCGGTGATGGTGGCCGACGGCCCGTCGGTGACGGCCACCTGCTCGCCGTCGCGGTGAACCACGTACCCGGTGACGCCGACGTCGTCGGTGGACGCGTCCCACGCCAGCGACACGGAGGTGGCGGACCTGCCGGTGGCGCGCAGGTTGGCGGGCGCGGTCGGCGGCTCGTCGTCCGGCGGCGGCGCGGCGGTGCGCACGACGACGTCGTCGCTCGCCTGCGAGACGTTCGGCGCGGCGTCGCGGGCCAGGACGGTCCAGTCGTAGGCGGTGTCGGGCTTGAGGCCGGTGACGGTGGCGGTCAGGGCCGTGCCGGGCACGCTCGTCATGAGCTGGCCGTGCTGGTAGACGTCGTAGCCGACCACGCCGACGTTGTCGGTGGACGCGTCCCAGGCCAGCGACACGCTGGTCTCCGTCCGGCCCGTGGCGCGCAGCCGGCGCGGCGGGGTGGGCGGCTCGGTGTCCGGGTCCGTGCCGGTGTCGTCCACGGTGAGGCGGTCGGCGTCGGGGCCGCCGCGCGGGCCGGTGGCGGTGGCGCGGATGTGGTTCACGCCCTCCTGCAACGCCACGGAGGCCGTGACGTCGCGCCACGTGGTCCACGCGCCGGTGACGGGGAACGAGACCGTGCCCGCCCGCCTGCCGTTCACGGTCAGGCCGAGCGGCAGGTCGGCGTCGGTGGCGTTGGCGTAGCGGAAGACCAGCGTGTGCGTGCCGGACCGGGCCGCGGTGACGGCGTACTCGACGTAACCGCCCGCCGCGTCGTCGTAGTCGACGTACCCGGAGCCGGTGAACCCGGCGTGGTCGGCCGCCACCACGCCGCCCGAGATCGTCGCGGCCTCGGCCTGGTGGTCGGTGAGCCCGTGCGCCGCACCGGACGCGGTGAGCAGGGACAGCACCGTCGCGGCCGTGACGGCGGCGACGGCGAGCCGCCGCCGTCCGGTGCGCGATCGGGTTGCGTTCGTTCCCATGGTGCCCCTCCCGCCTACCGGTCCCGGTAGCGCGCGGCGCGACGGCGGAACTCCGCCCGTGACGACGGCACGTCCAGCGCGATCCGGTCCAGCACCTCGGCCGGCCGCCGCCCGTCCGGCAGGGCGAACGACGACCGCAGCACCCCGGCGTGACCCGCCGCGAACGGCACCAGGCGCACCGGCGCGTCGACCCGGTCGGCCAGCGCGTCGAGCTGGTCGGCCATGACGGCGTCGTCGCCGACCCGGACGTGCAGCGCGGCCTCGTGCACGAAGAACCGCGTGGCGCCGCGCGGCAGCCGGTCGACGCCGATGCCGCCCGCGTCCTCGCCGAGCGCCAGGGCGTAGGCGGGCGTGCGCAGCGGCTCCGGGACGCACAACGGCTCGAAGACGACGACGGCGCACCCCGCCGAGCCGTCCGCGGCGTCACCGGGCCGGCGGCCGACGAGCCTGATCAGATCGATCAAGTCCGGGCCGTGCCGACTGCGGTCCACCGTGGACGGTCGGTTCGACCAGCCCAAACCCGGCACCAGCCTCAGCGGCGGCCGGATGTCCTCACCTGCGGTCACGGTGCGCCACCGTAGTGACGGTGACCTGGGGTTTCGAGCCAGGACGACGAAGTACACCCCAAAGTGGACGGGGCAAGCCGTACGTACTGATTGGATTTCGTCAGTCGGCCCTGGCAACATCGACAGGTGCCCAGGGTGAGCCAGGACCACCTCGATGCCCGTCGCCGTCAGATCCTCGACGGCGCTCGTGCGTGTTTCGCGCGTTTCGGCTACGAAGGCGCTACCGTGCGCCGCCTGGAAGAGGCTACCGGCCTGTCCAGGGGCGCGATCTTCCACCACTTCCGCGACAAGGAGTCGCTGTTCCTGGCCCTCGCCGAGGACGACGCGCTGCGCATGGCGGAGGTCGTCGCGCAGCAGGGCCTCGTGCAGGTGATGCGCGACCTGCTGTACCCGCCGGACCCCAACGACGTCGAGCACCCGGCGGACTGGCTGGGCACGCGGCTGGAGGTGTCGCGCAGGCTGCGCACCGACCCCGAGTTCCGGGCCAGGTGGGCGGAGCGGTCCCGGCAGCTCACCGACGCGACGCGGCAGCGGCTGGAGCGCCAGCGCGAGGCCGGGAACCTCCGCGACGACGTGGACGTGGACGTGCTGACGTCGTTCCTGGAGCTGGTGCTGGAAGGGCTCGTGTCGCACCTGGCCATGGGTCTGCCCGCGGACGACCTGGAACCCGTGCTCGACCTGGTCGAGGAGAGCGTCCGCCGACACCGCCGCAAGGGCTGATGGTCCGGTACCTCTGGGCCGCGGGCCTGGCCAGGCTCGCCGACGAGACGGTGGCGGTGGCCGTGGTGCTGCTCGCCCTGTCGCGCAGCGGGTCGACCGCGCTGTCCGGCGCGGTGATCGCCGCGTACACCGTGCCGTCGGTCCTGTCCGGGCCGCTGCTCGGCGCGTGGCTGGACCGGACCCGCCGGCCGGTGGCGGCGTTGGCGGCCAACCAGTTCACGCTGGCCGCGATGGCGGTGGCCATGGTGTTCGCGCCGGCGCCCTGGTTGGTGCCGGCGGCCTTCGTCGCGGGCATCACGCTGCCGATGACCAGCGGCGGGTTCACCAGCCTGGTGCCACGCCTGGCGACCGACCTGAACCGGGCCACGTCGCAGGACGCGTTGCTGTTCAACGCGGCGGCGGTGACCGGACCGGGGCTGGCCGGTGTGCTGAGCACGGCCGCGTCGCCCGCCGTCGCGGTGGCCGCGGTCGCCGTGCTGGCGTCGGCGGGCGGGCTGTGCACGACCACGTTGCGCGTGCCGCCGCACCCGCCCGGCGAGCGCTCGTCGCTGCGCGCGGCGATCAAGCGGGGCCTGCGGCACCTGGCCGGCACGCCGCCGTTGCGGGGCGCGACGGTCGCGTCGGTGGTCGGGTACGGGTCGGTCGGGATGCTCGCCACGGCGCTGCCGCTGCACGTCGCCGGGCTGGGCGTGGACGGCGACCAGGCCGGGGTCGTGTGGGCGGTGTTCGAGGTCGGCGCGATCGGCTGCATCCTGGTGGTGCGCCGGTGGCTGCCGCGGTGGCGCCCGGAGCGGGTGGTGTTCACGACCGTCGCGCTGTACGGCGTGACGCTCGCGCTGTGGCCGCTCACCTCGCGCTTCCCGGTACTGCTGGCCCTGGCGCTGGTCAGCGGCCTGGCGCAGGGACCGGCCCTGACGGCCACGATCACCGCGCGGCAGCGGTACACGCCGGGGCCGCTGCTCGGCCAGGTCTCGACCACGGGCGCGAGCCTGAAGCTCGGCGCGTACGCGGTCGGCGCGGCGGGCGGCGGCGCGTTGCTCACCTCGTGGGCGCCGACGTCGGTGATCTTGCTGGTCGCGGCGGGCCAACTGGTCGCGGCGTCACTCGGAGCAGTCACCGCTAGGCCGACGCGAACCGCCGCGGTGACCCCATAGGATCGCCGGCATGGCTGACGCGCGACCTGCCCACGTGCACCGGGTGCGGGTGCGCCCGGTCGACTGCGACCGCCAGGGGATCGTGCACGCCTCGCGCTACGCGGTCTTCTTCGAGGCCGCCATGGTGGAGACGCTGCGGTCGCTGCTGGGCTCCTACAAGGAGCTGGAGAAGCACGGCGTCGACTTCGTGATGGCGGAGACCTCGATCCGGTACCTCAGCCCGGCCCGGTTCGACGACCTGCTGCGCATCGCGGTGCGGGTGCGGACGCTGGGCACCACCACGTTGACCATGGGCTTCGACGCGGACGTGGACGGCACGCCGGTCGCCACCGGCTGGAACCGGTACGTCTCCTTCGGCACGCCGGAGCTGCGCAGCACCCCGATCCCGGCCGAGTTCCGCAAGGTCCTGGAACGCCGCCCGGTCACCGCCAGGCCCGGGGCTAGGTCCGCACCCGCGCCCGGGCGCTGACCGCGTGACCCGCGCCTGACCCCTCGGCCCGCGCCACCACCCGTCCGCCCTCGACCCGGATCGCGGTCTCCGTCTCGTCGCTCACCGACGGCACCCCCGCCGCGCGCGCCAGCGCGCCCGTCTCGTCGCACACCACCCGCAGCCCCGGCCACGCCCCGACCGGGAACGCCTGCCGCAGGCTGACGCACAGCCGCGCCAGCACCAGCCGTGCCAACGGCGCCAACTCCTCCGGCGTGCCGGTCACCACGGCGAGCGTCACCCGGGCGCCGTTGCGGACCGCCTCCTCCACGGCGGCCAGCCGGTTGAGCCCCAGCACGACCACCACGCCGTCCCCGTCCGGCGTCACGTCCTCGCCGCGCACCACGTCGACCACGGACGGCGGCGCCCACGGCCGGTCCTCCCCCACGACCACCGCGCCCGCGGGCGGCACCCACCAGTCGTTCAGCTCCAGGCCCGCGAGCCGTTCGCACGCGCTGACCACGTCGAACGGCTCCAGGAAACCGGGCGCGGCGGTGGCCAGCACGCTCGCGCCGTGCAGCGTGGAGAGCACGACCTCAGCCAAGCGGACCGTCCGGCCGCGCACCGCCCCGTCCGGCGGCACGGCCGGGTCGAGGGCGTCCAGGGCGAGGCCGAGCAGCAGCGCGTCGAGCTTCAGCAACTGCGTGAACGGCCGGCGCGTCACCTCCTCGGCGGCCACCTCGGGCAGGAAGTCCCGCACCACCGCGTCCTCGCCGAGCGACGTGACCCAGGCACGGGCCAGCGCGCCGAGAGCTTCCCGCCGGTCCACCCCGCGTTGCGGGTTCGCCGGCATCTCCGCGCGCTCCGCCAGGTCGGCCAGCACCGCGAAGTAGAGCGCGCGCTTGCCGGGGAAGTTCGAGTACACCGCGCCCCGGGTCAGCTCGGCGCGCTGCGCGATCGTGTCGATCTTGGCGTCCCGGAAGCCGCGCTCGGCGAACTCCGCGCGGGCGGCGTCCAGCACCCGCGCCCGGTTGCGCTCCTGCGCCTCCGCCCTGCTCAGCCGCACCGCGCACGCTCCTCGTTTGCCATCCTCCGCGTGCTCAAGATACCGTCACCATTCAGATGATGAGAACATCTGATTTGAACATCCGGAGGCCGTGCGTGACCGTTCCCGAGATCGACCCCGCCAACCCCGAAGTGCTGCTCGACCCGTTCACCGCGTACGGCGCGGCCCGTGAACGCTGCCCGGTGGCGCGGATGCCCCTGCCCGGCATGGGCGACATGTGGGTCCTCACCCGGCACGAGGACGCCAAGGCGATGCTCGCCGACCCCCGGTTCGAGCTGAGCCCCGGCAGCTTCATGGGCCTGCCGGGCGTCCCGGAGCACTGCAAGCCGTACCTGCGCACGATGTCCGAGATGAACGGCCCCGAGCACGTGCGGCTGCGCAGGCTGGCCGCGCCCGCGTTCACCGCGCGCCGGGCGGAGGGCTTCCGGCCCCGGATCGAGGCCATCGTGGACGCGCTGCTCGACGCCCTGCCGGACGGCGACACCGTGGACCTCCTGGAGCACTTCGCCCGCCCGCTGCCGATGGACGTCATCTGCGAGCTGGTGGGCATCCCGGCGGAGCACCGGCCGCGCTGGCGCGAGTACGGCGTGGCGGTGGTGAGCGGCTACGGGCCGGGGTTCCTCGCGGCGATCCCGGGCATCGTCGAGGGCGCGATCGAGGCCGTCGAGCTGCGCCGGACGTCACCGGGCGACGACCTGATCTCCCAGCTGCTCCGGGTCCGGGACGCCGACGGCGACCGCTTCACCGACGCGGAGCTGGTCACCCTGGTCTGGCAGCTCGTGATCGCCGGGCAGACGCCGACCAACCTCATCGTCAACGGACTCGAAGCGCTGCTCACCCACCCCGACCAGCTCGCCGCGCTGCGGGCGGACCCGGCTCTGATGCCGCGCGCGGTGGAGGAGCTGACGCGGTGGGTCGGCCCGCAGCTGCTGACCGTGCCGCGGTTCCCGCAGGAGGAAGTGGCGTTCGGCGACGTGGTGATCGGCAAGGGCGAGCCGGTGATGACCGCGATCGTGGCGGCCAACCGCGACCCGCGGGTGTACGACGCGCCGGACGAGCTGGACGTCACGCGCGTGCCGTCGGTCGGCCACCTCGGCTACTCGCACGGCGCGCACTTCTGCCTCGGCGCGGCGTTCGCGAGGGTGCAGACGCAGGTGGCGCTCACGGCCGTGCTGCGGCGGTTCCCCGACCTGGCACTGGCGGAGACGCCTCAGCGGACGCCGGACGGCGGCACGTGGCGGCTGGCGTCGCTGGTGGTCGACCGCCGCAACGGTTAGGCGTCCAGGTCGGGGAAGAACCGGCCCAGGACCTCGTCCGCGACCTCGCCGACCGACCGCCCGTCGGTGTCGACCACGAGATCGGCGGCCGGCGCCGCGGCGGGGACGGCCAGGCGGCGCAGGTCCTCCTCCGGCAGTCCCCGGAGCTCGTCGCCGGGGATCGCCGGGCCCTTGCCCTCGCCCCGCAGCAGCAGGCGCGCCACGAGCTGGTCGCGGCTCGCGGCCAGCCAGCACAACCGCGCCTGCGGCACGAGGTCCCCGACGTCGCCGGTGATGATCAGGTGCCGCGCGCCCGCTTCCCGGTAGGCGTTCCGGACCGCGTCGAGCCGCCGCGCCTTCCCCGCCACGTCCGGCGGCGGTGTGGCGAAGGTGATCTGGGCCAGGTCGACGTAACCGGCCTTGGCGCGCGCGGACACCCGGCTGAACACCTCCCAGCCGACCGTGGACTTGCCCACGGCTCGCGGTCCGGCGATCCACAGCGCGGTCACGCGGCCCACCTCTCCCGGATCTCCGCCGCGATGTCGGCGGGCGCGCGGCCGTCGGTGTCCACGGTGAAGTCGGCGAAGTCGGCGCGCTCCAGCGCGTCGGCGTCGTCGAGCGCCTGGTCGACGTGCCCGGGGAGCCAACCCCGGCCGAGGAAGCGCGCGCGCAGCTCGGCCCGGTTCACCCGCAACCGGCACGACGTGAGGTCCGCGCCGGGCAGGCGATCGGCGTACAGGTGGGCTTCCCCGGGTGTGTTGAGGAAGCCGGAGACGACGAGCGGAGAACCCTTGAGCTCCGGCCACAACGCGCCGAGCGCGCTCGACTTGACCACGTGGTTGTCCGGGTCGTCCGCGGTCGACGGGTAGCAGAGCCCGAGCTGGTCGGCGTCGACGTAGGACGCGCGGTCGAGCGAGCGGTAGAGGTGCCAGCCGACCGTCGACTTGCCGACGCCGGACGGGCCGAGGAGCCAGAGGACGGTGGTCATCGGGCCGGAGCGTAGTTCGGCGCGTCCGGTGCGGCGATCGGATTTCCGCGCCGCGCGGGTCGCGCTTGAACCTTTCTCGCGTTCACGACACCGTGGTGGCATGCCGGCCACGGTCAAGAACGCGACGCTGCTGTTCCTGGGGCGCACCATCGTCCGGGCGCAAGCCCTCCTCGGCGATCCCGCCGCGCGGTTGCTCGGGGAGAACCCGACCACCGACCCCTACCCGGCGTACGAGTCCGTGCGCCGCCAGGGCGCGCTGGTGAGGACGAGAATGGGGCTGTACCTCACCGCCTCGCACGAGCTGTGCGCGAGCCTGTTGCGCGACCCCGGTTTCGGGCCGCTGCCGGCGGGCGCGCTGTCACCGGTGGACTCGTCGGTCCAGCCCGACGGACGGCGGCTGGTGAACCCGGTCGAGGAGTCGTTCCTGGTGCTCAACCCGCCCGACCACACCCGGCTGCGGCGGCTGGTGGCGCCCTGGTTCACCCCGCGCGGGCTGCGCGCGCAGGCGGCGACCGTGGAGCGCGTGGTCGAGGAGTACCTGGACGAGGTGGCGGACCGGCGGACGTTCGACCTCGTCGGCGACTTCGCGGCCAGGGTGCCGATCCAGGTGATCGCCGACCTGCTCGGCGTGCCCGGCGCGGACCACGCGACGTTCGCCCGGTGGGGCAGCGCGTTGGTCAACGCGCTCGACGGCGTGCGGGACCTGCGCGGGCTGCGGGCGTTGCAGGCGGCCCTGCGGGAGTTCGAGGCGTTCCTGGACGACCTGATCGCGCACCGGCGGCGCCACCCCGGCGGTGACGACATCGTGTCCGCGTTGGTCGCGCACGACGACCTGACCCGCGAAGACCTGATCGCCACGACGGAACTGCTGCTGGTGGCCGGTTTCGAGACCACGGTCAACCTGATCGGCAACTCGGTGCTGGAAGTGCTGGGGCACCCGGAAGTGCGCGAGCGCCTGGTCGCGGACCCCGGTTACGCCGACGCCGTCGTGGAGGAGACGCTGCGCCACGACCCGCCGGTGCAGTACACGGTGCGGGTGCCGTTCGAGTCGACCGTGGTGGCGGGCACGCGGCTGCGGAAGGGCACGCCGATCATGCTGATGCTGGCGGCGGCCAACCGCGACCCGGCGGTGTTCGCCGACCCGCACCGGTTCGACCCCGGCCGCGCGGACGTGCGCGAGCACCTGTCGTTCTCGTCCGGCATCCACTACTGCCTGGGCGCGGGACTCGCGCGGATGGAGGGCGCGGCGGCGCTGCGCGGGCTGTTCCGGCGGTTCCCCGACCTGAGGGCGGCGGGCCGCGTGCACCGCCGGCCGTCGCGCGTCATCCGGGGCGCGGCCAGGCTCCCGGTCACCACGGGCGCGAAAAAAGACCACCCGATCGGGCAAACCATCAGCTGAGCCTCAGGGTTGTGGTGCATGCTGGTGGTGCGCGTCGACCCGCCGCACCGCCGCCGCGGCGGGTCGTTGCGTCCTTTCCGCACCGATGCGGATTCCCCGGCCGCCCGCTCAGTTCCCGCGGCCACCGACCCGCTGCTTCGCGTCGTGGTCCTGCCGCGCCCGCTCGACCTTCTCCAGGTTCACCGCGGACCACTCGGCCAGGTGCGCGAACAACGGCGCCAGGCTGCGCCCGAGGTCGCTGATCTCGTACTCCACCCGGGGCGGCACCTCGGCGTGGTAGGTGCGCACGACGAGCCCGTCGCGCTCGAGCTGCCGCAGCCGCTGGGTCAGCACCTTGGGCGTGATCGTGGTGATGCGGCGGGACAGCTCGACGAACCGCTGCCGCCCGAACTCGTTGAGCGCCCACAGGATCGGCGTCGTCCAGCGGCTGAACACGAGGTCCACCACCGGTGCGATGGGACAGGCCACTTCCGGGTCGACCGTTGTGCCGCTGGTCACAGCAAGCCCCTTCCGCCATTACTTTCCCCTAGGTACCTACTATCTCCACGATAGTAGCGTCCCCGGCGTACCGAGAACACGGCAACAGGGGAGCGAACATGATCGTGGTGACCGGGGCGACCGGGAACGTCGGCCGCACGCTGGTGCGGGAGCTGGTCGAGGCGGGCGAGCAGGTGACCGCCGTGTCACGCGGGATCTCCGCGCAGGACGTCCCGCCGGGCGTGCGCCACCTCCGGGCGGACCTCGCGGAGCCGGCCGGGCTCGAGCCCGCGTTCGACGGCGCGGACTCGCTGTTCGTGCTGACGTCGGGCGACTTCATGGCCACCGGTGGCGGCGGGGCCGCGTTGGGCGAGGCGCTGGACCGCGCGCGGGCCGCCGGCGTGCGGAGGGTCGTGCTGCTGTCGTCGCAGGGCGTCGAAACGCTGCGCCACCCGTCGGACCTGGAGGACGCCGTCACGGCGTCGGGCCTGGAGTGGACCGTGCTGCGGCCCGGCGCGTTCGACTCGAACGCCTTCGCGTGGGCCGGGACGATCCGCGCCGAGCGGGTGGCCGCCGCGCCGTTCGGCGACGTGGCGCTGCCCGCCGTCGACCCGGACGACATCGCCGCCGTCGCGGCCGTGGCGCTGCGGGAGGACGGGCACGGCGGGCGCACGTACGTGCTGACCGGGCCGGCGCCGGTCACGCCGCGGCAGCAGGTCGCGGCCATCGCGGACGCGCTGGGCGAGCCGGTCCGGTTCGTGGAGCAGACCCGCGACGAGGCGCGGGCGCAACTGCTGCGGTTCATGCCCGAGCGGGTCGCGGACTCCACCCTCGACGTCCTCGGCACGCCGTCGGCCGACGAGCAGCGGGCGCGTCCGGACGTCGAGCGGGTCCTCGGCCGTCCCGCCGGCTCGTTCGCCGCCTGGGCGGCGCGCAACGCGGCGGCGTTCAAGTGAGCGGTCCGGTGTGGGGCGCACGCCGCGCCCCTCACCGGACGGCGTCACGTCAGTCGACGCCCCGCATCAACCGGTGGATGGCCTTCGTCGCCAAGACCAGCGCGACGCCCAGCCCGATCGCCACCGCGCCCAGCACGCCGAAGTACGCCACCGCGTTCTCGTCGCTGTAGAAGCGGACCACGATCGCGCCGACGCCCGAGCCCGCCGCCGTGGCCAGGAACCACAGGCCCATGGTCTGCGAGGCGAACGCGCGCGGCGCGAGCTTCGTCGTCACGGACAGGCCCACCGGCGACAGCAGCAGCTCGCCGCAGGTCATCACCAGGTACATCAGCACCAGCCACAGGAAGCTCACCCGCACCGCCGGGTCGCCCTGGCTGGCGACCATCATCAGCAGGAACGACAAGCCCACCAGCAGCAGCGCGTAGCCGAACTTGCGCGGCGTCGCGGGCTGCCGCTTGGCCAGCCGCACCCACAGCAGGGCGAACAGCGGCGCCACCGCGATGATCATCACCGGGTTGATCGACTGGATGAACGACGGCGGGAACACCAGGCCCAGGAACGAGTTGTCGACCCTGGTGTCGGCGAACGCGGCGATCACGGTCGCGCTCTGCTCGAACAGCAGCCAGAACATCGCCGCCGCGACGAACAGCGGGATGTAGGCGATCACCCGCGACCGCTCCACCGGCGTGGTGCGCCCGCTGCGGATCATCACCGCGAAGTAGCCGATCGGCAGCAGCACCGACAGCAGGCTGATCAGGTTGATCACGCCCTCCGCGCCCAGCACCCCGAGCACGACCAGCAGCACCACCACGGCCACCGCGCCCAGCGCGACGCCGACGATCCGGCCGATCACCCGACCGCGCTCGCCCGCGGGCAGCGGGTTCGGCGGCACGGAGGCCCAGTCGCCCAGGCCGCGCCGTCCGAACAGGTAGACGACCAGGCCCAGCGCCATGCCGACCGCCGCCGCGCCGAAGCCGAGGTGCCAGTCGTAGGTCTCGCCGAGGAACCCGCACACCAGAGGCGCGAGGAAGCTGCCCAGGTTGATCCCCATGTAGAAGATCGTGAAACCGGAGTCGCGGCGCGGGTCGTCCTGGCGGTACAGGCCGCCGACCAGGGTGGAGATGTTCGGCTTGAGCAGGCCGGTGCCCAGCACGATCAGGATCAGGCCGGTGTAGACGCCCGCGAGGCCGATCGGCAGCGCGAGCGCGACGTGCCCGAACATGATCAGCACGCCGCCGTAGAACACGGCGCGCTGCGCGCCCAGCACGCGGTCGGCCAGCCAGCCGCCACCGACGCCGGACATGTACACCGACGCGCCGTAGATGGCGACCAGCGACAGCGCGAAGCTCTTGTCGAGCCCGAGCGCGCCCTCGTCGGTGGACCGGTACAGGTAGTAGGCGAGGATCGCCTTCATCCCGTAGTAGGAGAAGCGCTCCCAGAGTTCGGTGAAGAACAGCGTCGACAGTCCTCGGGGGTGGCCGAAGAAGCCCCGCTGCGGGGTGGAGACGGCGCTCGTGGCGCTCACGTGGTCCTCCTGGTGTCAACGATGTCACCGTCGGCGTACCAGGTCACGTTACGCCGTACGGGTGTACCGGTTGAAATGGAGATACGGCCGAGTGGCCTACTCCACAGCCTCGGGGTGCGCTCGGGTGCAACGTTTGGTGCACTCGTGGGGTGGATCTGATCGAGGCTCACGGACGCGCGATGACGGAGTTCGACTCGCGGGTGCGCCGGGTGCGCCCCGAGCAGTGGGACTGGGACACACCATGCAAGGAGTGGTCGGTCCGGGACCTGGTCAACCACCTGGTCCACGAGCAGCTGTGGGCGCCGGAACTGCTGGCGGGCTGCACGGTTGAGCAGGTGGGCGACAGGTTCGACGGCGACCAGCTCGGCGACGACCCGCTGCACTCGTGGGTGCTGGCCGCGGCGGCGGCGCGTGAGGCGTGGATCGCGCCGAAAGCGCTGCTCAAGCCGGTGCACCTGAGCTACGGCAGGGCCACGGCGGTCGAGTACGGCTGGCAGATGACCTCCGACCTGGCCGTGCACGCCTGGGACCTGGCCCGCGCCATCGGGGTGGACGAGCGGATCGACCCGGACCTCGCCGCGGCGGTGCTCGACCACGTCGAGCCGAACGCCGGGGCGTGGGCGGCGAGCGGGCTGTTCGACCCGCCGGTGCCGGTGCCCGACGACGCGGACCCGCAGACCAGGCTGATCGCCCTGCTGGGCCGCACACCGTGACCGCCGGCTCGCCGTAGGCCGAACACCGTGGGGAGAGCCCATCGGAGGCTCTCCCCACGGCCCATTCCTTGGCACGGGCGGGGCCCCCGCGGCCAAGCCCTGTCGCGCGCGTCCCGCTCCGCGCGGCTCCCCCGCCACGCGAAGCGGGACGCACCTCCCCCTCGCAACGTGCGGAGTCCCCGACGTCTCGACGCACAGGACATTCATAGCCCGAGGACGTTGTCAGCGGTCGGCGGTCCGTTCCCTGACAACAATTCCCGGACAACGACGCCGGGCCCCGCCGCGTGGTGCGGCGGGGCCCGGGCGGTGCCGAGAGGACCGGTCAGGGACCGTTGACGCCCGGCTCCCAGCTCTCCGGCCTGCCGCTCTCGGTGAGCAGCAGCTGCCAGTCGCCGAAGCCCATCGGCGCGTCGTGGTGCCACGGGAACCGGCCGTCCGCGGTCGGCAGGATGATCTGCACGGCGGCGAAGTCGCCCTTGCCGTAGAGCAGGAACGCGCTGCCGAAGAACTCCGGGTAGAAGCCCTTGAAGACGCGCTCGAACGTGACCGGCACGCCGTCGAAGAAGTCGTAGTACAACCGGCCCGGCACGAACCGCTCGCCCCGCCTGGCCCGGTCGACGTAGGCGCGGATGAGCACCTGGGCGTGCTCGGGCGGCAGGCCGAGGACCACGGCCTCGGCGACGCCGAACCGGCGCCACGCGCCGACCGAGAACGAGTAGCCCGCGCCTTCGGAGTCCTCGGGCACGGTGACCACCGCGTGGCCGTGCTGCTCGGCCTGGGTCAGCAGCCAGTTGCGCAGGTTGATGTCCTGGACGGAGGGCGCGGAGGGGTTCGACACCCGGCCATTGTGCCCGTTGCCGGCGTCAACCCCGCATAAGCGCAGCGGCACGGCCACCACTGTGCCCCAGAAGGACGACAAGCACAGACGGACGAGCCCGGACGGACGACAAGCGCAGACGGCGACGGCCCCGCGCCGGTGGAGCCGGAGCGAGGCCGTGGGACCGCGGGAACCCGGGGTCAGTCGACCTCGGCCATCACCTCGTCGGACACGTCGAAGTTCGCGAACACGTTCTGCACGTCGTCGCAGTCCTCGAGCGCGTCGATCAGCTTGAAGATCTTGCGCGCGCCCTCGGCCTCCAACTCCACCGTCACCGACGGCAGGAAGTTGGCCTCCGCCGACTCGTAGTCGTAGCCGGCGTCCTGGAGCGCCTTGCGCACCGCGACCAGGTCGCCCGCCTCGGACACGACCTCGTAGCTCTCGCCCAGGTCGTTGACCTCCTCCGCGCCCGCGTCGAGCACGGCCATGAGCACGTCGTCCTCGGACAGCCCGTCGCCCTTCGGCACGATCACCACGCCCTTGCGGGTGAACATGTAGGCCACCGAGCCCGGGTCGGCCATCGAGCCGCCGTTGCGGGTCATCGCGGTGCGGACCTCGGACGCGGCCCGGTTGCGGTTGTCGGTCAGGCACTCGACCAGCACCGCCACGCCGTTGGGGCCGTAGCCCTCGTACATGATGGTCTGCCAGTCCGCGCCGCCTGCCTCCTCGCCGCCGCCGCGCTTGCGGGCGCGCTCGATGTTGTCCAGCGGCACGGAGTTCTTCCGCGCCTTCTGGATGGCGTCGTACAGCGTCGGGTTGCCGTCGGGGTCGCTACCGCCGGTGCGGGCCGCCACCTCGATGTTCTTGATCAACCGCGCGAAGAGCTTGCCGCGCTTGGCGTCGATTGCGGCCTTCTTGTGCTTGGTGGTCGCCCACTTTGAGTGGCCGCTCATTTCTCCTCCGTCGAATACTCAGCCCGCGGCACGGACCATGTCCACGAAAAGGCGGTGCACCCGCCCGTCACCGGTCAGTTCCGGGTGGAACGAGGTGGCGAGCACGTGCCCCTGCCGAACCGCGACGATCCTACCGGCGGCCTCACCGGCGTCCTCGGTTTCGGGCACCGTGGCGAGCACTTCCACGTCCGAGCCCGCCGATTCGACCCACGGCGCGCGGATGAACACCGCGTGGACCTGGCCCACGTCGGTGAAGTCGAGTTCGGCCTCGAAGGAGTCGACCTGCCTGCCGAACGCGTTGCGGCGCACCACGATGTCGAGCCCGCCGAGCTGGTGCTGGTCGGGCCGCCCGTCCAGGACGCGGTCGGCCAGCAGGATCATCCCGGCGCACGACCCGTAGGCGGGCATGCCCTCCTTGATCCGGGCGCGCAGCGGTTCGAGCAGCTCGAACGTGGCGAGCAGCCGGCTGATGGTCGTCGACTCGCCGCCGGGCAGCACCACGCCGTCGACCTCGGCCAGTTCCTCGGGCCGGCGGATCGGGCGGGCGAGCACGTCGGCCTCGGCCAACGCGACGAGGTGCTCACGGACGTCGCCCTGCAGGGCGAGGACACCGACGACGGACACGGCTGGGTTTCCTCCTAGGTGAACTGCCACCAGCCTAGGTGACCGGGCCGGACGGGTGCTCGTGGCACCCGTCCGGCCGTTCGGTCTTCCCGCGGCGCGCCAGTCGCGCACCGCGACCCGCTCGGCCACCTGGTGGGCGGTCGAACGACGGGCTCTGGCGGCTCGCCTGCGCGCGGAGGACGGCGCGGCGAACACCGGGCGAAACCGGAACGCGATCCGCGCACATCCCGTCCGGCCCACCGCGGCAAAGCGGCGGAACGGGCATTCGGCGGTGCGGAAAACCGAATCACGGCCCGCGGGTCGGCGGGCGGCACGGTGTTCATCGCGCGTTCACCGGCTTCATCGACACGGTGTGGGCAACTCGCGCGCGTTGCCTGTTGTAGCAGGTCCGGACGCCGGTCTGCCCGGTTGGGGCAACTCGACGGCGGCCGACTTCGCGTGCTGTGCCCACACCGTGACGGTAAAACGTTAGTGGTTCACGAGCCGCTGCAGGAAATCGCTTGAGGAAGACTTGATGTAATGCTCTTCACAATGCCGGGAATGACGCCGGTCACAGTGCCGGAATGCGGTGCAGCGGTCCGGGCCACCGGAAAGCGCTTACCAAGCGGCCGAGCAGTTCGATGTCGACGCGACCGCGCAACCCTCCACGGAGGACGATTCGGCGAACTTGATCGTCACGCGCGTGCCGCCGGTCGTCGCCGGGCCGGAGCGGCCCGCTAGCGGGGGTCCGGCGTGCCGGGATGCCCGAAAGCCGTTGCGCCGACGGCCATCTCGGCCGCGGTGTGGGCGCGCAGGTCCGGCTGCGGGTCGTAGGCGAATCGCGCGACGACGGACCGCACGTGGTCCCGGGCCGGCTCGGCCAACCCGTCGTACACCGCGAGGAACACCTCGCGGGCGCGTGCCCGTGGCCAGTCCGCCGGCATGAACGCGGCGGGGAGCAGGGGGTCGAGGGCCGGGAACCGGCGGTAGGTGTCCATCACCTCGGTGCGGGCCCGGACGGCGGCGGCGCCCGTGACGTCACCGGCCCGGACGTCGGGCACGAGCGGCTCCCAGCGGTGCAGGAACGTCTCGTACTCGTTCGCGATGGCCACGAGGTCCCAGGCTTCGATCGGGTCGCGGGTGACGTCCGACGCGAACTCCACCTGCCGCGCGCGGAACGCGGTCACGGCGCCGGGGGTCGCCTCGACCAGTGCGGCGTGCGCATCGTCGGCGAGTGGGTGCGGTGACACCCAGACCCCGTCGTAGAGCGGCGCGAACCCCCGCCAGCGCAGTTCGGCGCGCAGCGCGCTGCGCCGGGACTTCTCCCCCACCGGCATGGTGAAGACGACGACCGTCCACAGGCCGTCCCAGAGGTCCGGCCCGGTGGCGAACGTGGCGACGGTGGCGCCGCCGATCGACAGCTCGGCCACGACGGGGTCGGTCAGTCGGTAGGAGCTGGTCCCGTGCCTGCGACCGCGTTCGAGCACGCCCCGGCGCGCCAACCTGCTGACCGCGGTCTTCGCGGCGCCGGGCGTGACGCCGAACTCCTCCAGCAGGGCCGCGATCGCCGCGCTCGGCAACCAGGCCCGGGTGCGCACGGTGTAGTCGGCGATCAGCGTCACCGCCAGGCCTTGGGGGGAGTTGCCGCGCTGCCGACGCGGCAACCGAACCGAGTCGGCGGTGACGTCGGAGAAGATCTCTTCGACGGTGAACGGGCTGGCCACGACGTGCTCCGGTCCCGGGTCGGCGTGCGGGCGCACCGACTTTAGCGGCCCGGTGACGCCGGCTCGCGCGGGCCATCGACACTTCCGGCGGCCCAGGTGAGACCTTGTGGCACCTCGCGCCATTGTTGACACTTATCGTCACCAGAGTCAGACTATGTGACACATCTGCGCTCAGCCCGGGCCCACCACCGCTCCGGGTGCCGTCCCGACCTGCCCCCCGAGGCAGGCTCCCGCACGTCCGTCCGCCGCCGCACTTCGGCAGGAGGTACATGCAAGTGGCAAGAGATGGAAGCGCTTTCCAATCACCACCTGAGACGTCCGGGGGTATCCGGTCGTGGCGTCCGACGGGTCGCCTGTGGCAGCGCGGTGTCGCCGCGGTCGCGGCGGCGGCCACGCTCGGGGCGTTGACGATCGCGTTGACGGCGGTCCAACCGGCGGCCGGCGCGGAGAACCCGTACCAGCGCGGCCCCGACCCGACGCCGGCCAGCGTCTCGGCCAACCGGGGCACCTTCGCCACCGCGCAGGTCAGCGTGCCCGCCGGCAACGGCTTCGGCGGCGGGGTGATCTACTACCCGACCGACACCAGCCAGGGGAAGTTCGGCGCGATCGCGATCGTGCCCGGCTACACCGCAACCTGGGCCGCCGAAGGCGCCTGGATGGGACCGTGGCTCGCGTCCTTCGGGTTCGTCGTCATCGGCATCGACACCAACACCCGCAACGACTGGGACAACGCCCGCGGCCAACAACTGCTCGCCGCGCTGGACTACCTGACCCAGCGCAGCTCCGTGCGGGACCGGGTCGACGCCACGCGCACGGCGGTCATGGGCCACTCGATGGGCGGCGGCGGGGCGGCGTACGCGTCGCTCCAGCGTCCCTCGCTGAAGACCTCGATCGGCCTCGCTCCGGCCAGCTTCTCGCAGAACCTGACCACCACCAAGGTCCCGACCATGCTGCTGTCGGGCCAGAACGACACCACGGTCTCCCCCGCGAGCGTGCTGAGCCTCTACAACGGGATCCCGGCCGGTGTCGAGAAGGCCTACCTGGAGCTCAGCAACGTCGGCCACCTGTTCCCCACGTCGAACAACCCCACGATGATGCGCAACATCATCCCGTGGTTCAAGATCTTCATCGACAGCGACACCCGCTACACGCAGTTCCTGTGCCCGCTGTCGAACACGACCGGCATCCGGTCCTACCAGAGCACGTGCCCGCTGGTGCCGTCCACGCCGCCGACCACCACCACGACCACAACCACCACCTCGACGACCACCACGACCGACACGACCACCACCACGACCGACACGACGACGACCACGACCGACTCGACAACCAGCACCACCACGACCACGCCGGGCAGCGGACCGTCCTGCACGGCCGCCTACACGGTCGTCAACCAGTGGGGCGGCGGTTTCCAGGCCGAGGTCCGCGTCGCCGCGGGCAGCACGCCGATCTCCGGCTGGACGGTGACGTGGGCGTGGGCCAACGGCCAGACCGTCACCCAGCAGTGGAGCGCCACGATCACCAGCAGCGGGCCGAACGTGACCGCGGTGAACGTGGGCTACAACGGCAACCTCGGCGCCGGCGCCGCGACGACCTTCGGGTTCATCGCGTCGGTCAACGGCGCCAACACCCCGCCGACGCTGGCCTGCGCGGCGCGGTGAGCTAGCACCCCGCCTGCACGGATCACCTCCGGGCGGCGTCTTCCGGCCAGTACCGAGCCGGAAGGCGCCGCCCGCGCACGTGGCCGTCGGGCCGGAGGTGTGAACCTGTGTTAGCAAGGGGTATGGGAACCGGCATGACGGAGGCCTTGCGCGAACTGCTCGACGGTCGGTGGGCGTCGTTGCGCCGGAACTCGCTGGACCTGCTCGGCGGCCTGAAGCCCCCGGGCGACCTGGAGCGCGAGGAGCACCGGGCCTGGGTGCTGGAGCAGCTGCACGCGCTGGCCGACGGCGGCCACCCGTTGATCGGGTTCCCGGCGGCCCACGGCGGGCAGGACGACGTGGGCGGGTCGGTGGTCGCGTTCGAGGTGCTGGGGTTCGGCGACCTGTCGCTGATGGTCAAGGCGGGCGTGCAGTGGGGGTTGTTCGGCGGCGCGGTGCAGGCGTTGGGCACGGCCGAGCACCACGACCGGTACCTGCCCGCGATCATGAGCCTGGAGCTGCCCGGCTGCTTCGCGATGACCGAGACCGGGCACGGGTCGGACGTGCAGCACCTGCGCACCACCGCGACCTACGACCCGGACACCGAGGAGTTCGTGGTGGACACCCCGGACCCGTCGGCGCGCAAGGACTACATCGGCAACGCGGCGCGCGACGGGCGGATGGCGGTGGTGTTCGCGCAGCTCGTGACGGGTGGGCGGACGCACGGTGTGCACGCCGTGATGGTGCCGATCCGGGACTCCTCCGGTGCGCCGGCGCCGGGCGTGCGGATCGAGGACTGCGGGCCGAAGGCCGGGCTGAACGGCGTGGACAACGGGCGGTTGTGGTTCGACCACGTGCGGGTGCCCAGGGCGAACCTGCTCAACCGGTACGGCGACGTCGCGCCGGACGGCACGTACTCCAGCCCGATCGAGGGCGAGGGCCGCCGGTTCTTCACCATGCTGGGCACGCTGGTGCGCGGGCGGATCAGCGTGGCGGGCGGGGCGGGCAGCGCGACCAAGAAGGCGTTGGCGCTGGCCGTCCGGTACGGGGACGCGCGGCGGCAGTTCACCCGGCCCGACACGGGCGCGGAAGTCGTCGTGCTCGACTACCTGGCCCACCAGCGGCGGCTGCTGCCCGCGCTGGCGACGTCGTACGCGCTGCACTTCGCGCAGGAGGAGATGGTGTCGGCGCTGCACGACGTGGCCGACGACCGGCAGCAGCGCGAGCTGGAGTCGCGGGCGGCCGGGCTGAAGGCGGTGGCCACCTGGCACGCCACGCAGACCATCCAGACGTGCCGGGAGGCGTGCGGCGGCGCCGGGTACCTCTCGGAGAACCTGATCGCCGGGTTGAAGGCGGACACCGACGTGTTCACCACGTTCGAGGGCGACAACACCGTGCTGCTGCAACTGGTCGCGAAAGGCCTGTTGACCAGCTACCGCGACCACGTCGGCGACCTGGACCCGTGGGGCATGGCGCGGTTCGTGGCGGACCAGGCGGTCGGCGTGGTGATCGAGCGGACGGCCGCGCGGGCGATCATCGACCGGTTGGTGTCGGGCAGCTCGGACGCGCTGCTGGACCGGGGCTGGCAGGTGCGTCAGTTCGAGGACCGCGAGAAGCACGTGCTGGAGGGGCTGGCGCGGCGGCTGCGGCGGGCGTCGAAGCAGGACGCTTTCGACGTCTTCAACGCCGCGCAGGACCACGTGCTGCACGCCGCGCGCGCCCACGTGGACCGGATCGTGCTGGAGGCGTTCGTGGCGGCGGTGGACCGGTGCGAGGACCCCGAGGCGACGGCGTTGCTGGACCAGGTGTGCGACCTGTACGCGTTGAGCACGATCGAGGCCGACCGCGCGTGGTTCCTCGAACACGGCCGGCTGACGCCCCAGCGGGCCAAGGCGGTGTCGCAGGCGGTGAACGAGCTGTGCGGCCGGCTGCGCCCGCACGCGCGCACGTTGGTGGACGCGTTCGGCATCCCGGAGACGTGGCTCACGGCCCCGATGGCCGGGTGATCGGGTCGTGGGGGCGCGGAAAGGTCCAGAATGAGAGGTATGGACGACAGTGCGCTGATCAGCCTGGGACTGGCCCGGTACGTGCGAGCGGTGGCCGAGGAGATCGGCGTGCCACCCGAGGGGACCGAGTTCGAGGTCAGCGACACCGCCACCGCCTACCTGGGCCTGGAGGGGCCGGGTCCGGACCTGATGCTGCTGTGGAACGAGCAGCGGGGCTGGTCGATCGCGGTGGAGACCGACCCGACCGAGAAGCCGATCACCGTGGCGCACCTGGGCCTGCCGCTCGTGCCGCCGCCGGACGAGGTGGCGCGGTTCGTGGTCGACGTGCTGGCGGGCAAGCCGGGCGGCCCCGAGCCGGACCTGGGCGTGACGCAGGACCGCGGTCGGCTCGCCGGACGGCTGAGCCAGTACATCTAGGCGTCTAGGGCACGCCGGCGAACCGCAGCGCGGCCGTCGTCACGGCGGCCAGCACGACCACCACCACGAACGGCGCCCTGCGCCACGCAGCCACCCCGCCTGCCAGCACGCCGACCGGCAGCGCGACGCCCGCGAAGCCCTGGCCCTTGGTCAGCGTGGACGTCGCCACCAGGGCGAACAGCAGCACGGTCGCCGACGTGGACATCAGCAGCTTCACCCGGTCGGACAGCCTGAGCCGGTCGCGCAGCAGCGGACCGGCCAGGCGGAACGCGTAGGTGCCCGCGGCGAGCACCAGGACGGCGGTCAGCGTCACGCCGCCTCCCGCCGACGTGCGGTGACGAGCAGGCCGCCCAGCGCGAACAGCACCGGCACGCCCGCGGGCAGCACCGGCGTGGTGGCCAGCGCGATGGCCGCACCGAGCAGCGCGGCGTGCCGGGTGGTCTTGTCCTTGAGCGCGGGCAGCAGCAGCGCGAGCAGTGCCGCCGGGAACGCCGCGTCCAGCCCGAACGCGCTCGGGTCGCCGATGTTGCGGCCGATCAGCGCCCCCGCGAGCACCGCGACGTTCCAGGCGGCGAACAGCGTGACGCCGCACGACCAGTAGGCGGCCTTGGCCTTGCGCGGGTCGCTCTGGGCCAGCGCGAACGCCGTCGACTCGTCGATCAGCAGGTGGCTGCCCACCAGGCGCTGGAGCAGGCCCCTGCCGAGCACGTCGCCGACCGCGAGGCCGAACGGCAGGTGGCGGACGTTGAGCAGCAGTCCCGCCAGCACCGCCGCCGCCGGGCTGCCGCCCGCGGCGACCACCCCGACCGCCATGAACTGCGAGCCACCCGCGAAGACCAGCAGCGAGATCACCACGGGCAGCCACCACGCCAGGCCGGCGGCCGTGGAGATCGCGCCGAAGGAGGCGCCGCTGACCGCGGCACCGGCAGCCACCGCGGCGACGTCACGCACCAGTTGGGCATCAAGTGTTCGCCATGTCGAACGCATCGTCTTCTACGATGAACAGCAGGCACACCGTTCGTCAAGCCGAACGATTGGACTGTCATGTCGAACACAGGGGCGCCGCTCGACGTCATCGCCGCCTCGTTGCGCCGCGAGCGGGAACGCGTCGGGCTGTCGTTGAGCGAGCTGGCGAAGAAGGCCGGCATCGCCAAGTCCACCCTGTCCCAGTTGGAGTCGGGCAGCGGCAACCCCAGCGTGGAGACCCTCTGGGCGCTCGGCGTGGCGCTGGGCGTGCCGTTCTCCCGCCTGGTCGACCCACCGACGCCCCGCGTCCGGGTGATCCGCGCCGGCGAGGGCCCGGCGATCTACTCGGAACGAGCCCACTACACCGCCACCCTGCTGGCCTCGTGCCCACCAGGTGCCCGCCGTGACATCTACCTGCTCCAACTGGAACCGGGCCCGGCCCGCGAGTCCGAACCGCACATGCCGGGCACCGTGGAGCACGTGATCGTCAGCACCGGCCGCATGCTCGCCGGCCCGCAGACCGAGCCGGTCGAACTGGGCCCCGGCGACTACCTGCTCTACCCCGGCGACGTCCCGCACACGGCCCAGGCACTCGAACGGGGCACGACCGCCCTCCTGGTCTCGGAGCACGTCTAGAACGCACGTTCGAGCGATCCAGCCGGACCTGCGATCGACCGATAGATCTTGCATGCAGACAGCAACCGCCGAACCTATAGTCGAAGACATGAGCGAGCGCGACACCAAGCCGGTCCACGTCCGCGACGTCCCCGCCGACGTGGTCGAGATCCTCCAGGCACGGGCCGGCGCAGAGGGCATGTCGTTGACCGCTTACCTGCGCAACCGGTTCATCGAGATGGCCCGGCAGCCGACGATGGCCGAGCTCTACCAGCGTTCGCGGGTCGAGGGGTCGACCCTGGACGTCAGCGAGTACATCAGCACCCTGCGCGAGATCCGGGACGAAGAATGAGCTTCGACGCAGTGATCGACAACTCGGCGCTCGTCGAACTGCTGGCGGGCCGCGACCCCGACCAGACGCTCGTCCGCCGCCTGCTCACCAGCAGCATGGCGGCGCCGGAGATCCTCGATGCGGAGGCGCTGAGGGTGCTCCGCCGCATGGCCCGGCGGGGAGAGATCCCGGAAGCCGAGGCGACTCGCCACCTCGAGCACATCGCCACGGCGCCGGTGGTCCGCGTCAGCGTTCGAGTGCTGATGAGGCGAGCGTGGGCGATGCGGCATGCCGTGTCGGCCTACGACGCCCTCTACGTCGCGCTCGCCGAGGAACTCGACGTACCGCTCATCACCTGCGACAAGAACCTCGCGGGATCCAACGGCCACAAGGCGCGGATCGAGGTCTACCCGGTCTCCTGAGACGACGAGCGGCCCGCCGGGAAGTTCCGGCGGGCCGCGGTCGCCTCACGTTCACCAGCCGCGCTCGGCCAGCCGGTGGGGCTCCGGGATCTCGTCCACGTTGATGCCGACCATGGCCTCGCCGAGGCCGCGCGACACCTTCGCGATCACGTCCGGGTCGTCGTAGAACGTCGTCGCCTTCACGATCGCCTCCGCGCGCTGCGCCGGGTTGCCGGACTTGAAGATGCCCGAACCGACGAACACGCCCTCCGCGCCGAGCTGCATCATCATCGCCGCGTCGGCGGGCGTGGCGATACCGCCCGCGGTGAACAGGACGACCGGCAGCTTGCCCGCCTCCGCCACCTCGCGGACCAGCTCGTACGGGGCCTGGAGCTCCTTCGCCGCGACGTACAGCTCGTCGGTGGGCAGGTTCTGCAGGCGCAGGATCTCCGCGCGGATCTTGCGCATGTGCGTGGTGGCGTTGGAGACGTCACCGGTGCCGGCCTCGCCCTTGGAGCGGATCATCGCCGCGCCCTCGGTGATGCGGCGCAGCGCCTCGCCCAGGTTCGTCGCACCGCACACGAACGGCACGGTGAACTGCCACTTGTCGATGTGGTTGGCGTAGTCGGCCGGGGTCAGCACCTCGGACTCGTCGATGTAGTCCACGCCGAGGGACTGCAGCACCTGCGCCTCGACGAAGTGGCCGATGCGGGCCTTGGCCATCACCGGGATCGACACCGCGCCGATGATGCCGTCGATCATGTCCGGGTCGCTCATCCGGGACACGCCGCCCTGCGCGCGGATGTCGGCGGGCACCCGCTCCAGCGCCATCACGGCCACGGCGCCCGCGTCCTCGGCGATCTTGGCCTGCTCGGCGTTGACCACGTCCATGATCACGCCGCCCTTGAGCATCTCCGCCATGCCCCGCTTGACGCGGGAAGTGCCGGTGACCTGGGTGCCGGCGTCGGGTGAAGTGGTCACGACCAGCCTTTCTGGAAGTAGGGGGGCGAACACCTCCATGGTACGTCCGACGTGGACCGCCGAAGCATGCCAATCACGCACGTTCTCGGCAGGCCACTTCCACCTCCTTCGCAGGTAGTGGCGTACGCCACCCCCTCGCACGATGACGCAGCCGGCGACGGGCGGCACCCCTGGTGACAGCCTCCCCCCGGATTCCTCCTGCCGGGTTGGGTGTGGCCGCTTGGGGTTGTCCCCCGCGCCGCACGGGTGTGAGATCGGACACTAAATACTTGTGGAGGGTGGTCCCAATGGGCAGCAAACACTCCGACAACGGCCACTCGGCAGGCGCGGTCGCTGTGGACGACCCGGCCAAGGTCCGCAACGTCGTGCTGGTCGGCCCGTCCGGTTCCGGCAAGACGACGCTCGCCGAGGCCCTGCTCGCCAGCACCGGCGTGCTGACCCGACCAGGATCGGTCACCGAGGGCAACACGGTGTGCGACCACGACCCCGCGGCGGTCCGCCAGCAGCGCTCGGTCGGCCTCGCCGTCGCGCCGGTCCAGCACGGTGACATCAAGATCAACCTCATCGACACGCCCGGTTACGCGGACTTCGTCGGCGAGCTGCGCGCCGGCCTGCGCGCGGCGGACGCGGCGCTGTTCGTGGTCAGCGCGGCGGAGGGCGTCGACCCGGCCACGGTCGCGCTGTGGGAGGAGTGCGCGACGGTGGGCATGCCGCGCGCGGTCGTGGTCGCCCGCACCGACCACCAGCGCGCCGACGTCCCGGGCGAGATCGCCTCGTGCCAGGCGGCGTTCGGCGCGGGCGTGGTCCCCCTCTACCTGCCCGACGGCGACGGCCTGGTCAACCTGCTCACCACCGACGACCCCCGCTTCGAGGAGCAGCGCAACGCGCTCATCGAGGGGATCATCGCGGAGAGCGAGGACGAGACCCTGATGGACCGCTACCTGGGCGGCGAGGAGATCGACCAGGCGACGCTCGTCCCGGACCTGGAGACCGCGGTCGCGCGCGGCTCGTTCCACCCCGTGATGCCGGTGTGCGCGTTGACCGGCCTCGGCCTGCCCGAACTGCTCGACGGCATCGCCCGCGCGTTCCCCTCTCCCCTGGAACACCCGCTGCCCGAGGTCACCGGCGTGGACGGCATCCCCCGGCCGCGCCTGGCAGCCGACCCGAACGGTCCGCTCGTGGCCGAGGTCGTGCGCACGGCGGTCGACTCGTACGTGGGCCGCGTGTCGCTGGTGCGCGTGTTCTCCGGGACGTTGCGCCCCGAACGCCCGGTGCACGTGTCGGGCCACGGCATGGCCGACCGCGGTCACGAGGACCACGACGTCGACGAACGGGTGGCGCACGTCTACTCGCCGCTGGGCTCGAACCTGCGCGAGGTGCCGTACTGCGTGGCGGGTGACCTGTGCGCGCTGACCAAGCTCGGCTCCGCCGAAACCGGCGACACGGTGTCCGCTCCCGAGCAGCCGCTGCTGGTGTCGCCGTGGGAGATGCCCGAACCGCTGCTGCCGGTGGCCGTCGTGCCGCGCAGCCGCAGCGACGAGGACAACCTCGCCCGCAACCTCGGCAAGCTCGTCGCGGGCGACCCGACCCTCCGACTGGAGCGCAACGCCGAGACCCACCAGCTCGTCCTCTGGTGCATGGGGGAGGCGCACGCGGACGTCGTCCTGGCCCGTTTGCGCGCCGGTGGCGCTGAGGTCGACACGGAACCGGTGCGCGTGGCGCTGCGGGAGACGTTCGCCACCGAGGCCAAGGGCCACGGCCGGCACGTGAAGCAGTCCGGCGGCCACGGCCAGTACGCCGTCTGCGACATCGTCGTCGACCCCCTGCCACGCGGTTCCGGCTTCGAGTTCGTGGACAAGATCGTCGGCGGCGCCGTGCCCCACCAGTTCATCCCCAGCGTGGAGAAGGGCGTGCGGGCCCAACTGGAGCGAGGTCTGCAAGGCGGCTACCCCGTCGTGGACGTCCGCGTCACCCTGGTTGACGGCAAGGCCCACTCGGTCGACTCCTCGGACGCCGCCTTCCAAACCGCGGGCGCGCTGGCACTGAAGGACGCCGCCACCAACGGCCGAACGTGCCTGCTGGAACCACTGGACGAAGTGACCGTGCGACTGCCCGACGACCACCTGGGCACCGTCCTGGGCGACCTCTCCGGCCGACGCGGCCGCGTCCTGGGCACCGAAGCCGACAGCCCGGGCTACACCGTCATCCGCGCCGAAGTCCCCGCCACCGAACTCCTCCGCTACGCCGTGGAACTACGCTCCCTGACCTCCGGCACCGGCACCTACACCCGCCACTTCAGCCGCTACGACCCCCTCCCCCAAACCCTCGCCACCCAAGCCAAGTAACCCCCACCACCAACCCCACACCAGACCCACTACTCCCCCGCCGCCTCCCCACCGAGGCCCGATTTGACATGGGTTCGGGTGCCTTAGGCTGGACGAAGCCGGGCAGGCCCCGCCATGCCTGCCCGGCTTTGGCCTGCCTGGGGTGCCCGTAAGGGCCCCATGTCAAATCGAGCCGGAAGCACCCACCGCCCCACACACCTCGAACGTTGAACTCACACGTTCCCAACGTTGAACTCTCGCGCCCCGAACGTAGGACTCACACGTTCCCAACGTAGGACTCACGCGTTCTGAACGTTCGACACGCGGGACGCGAGCGTTCGACACGCGGGACCTGAACGTTCGACACGCACGGTGGAGGGTCAGGTGTTCTGGGGGAAGCCCAGGTTCACGCCCCCGTGGGAGGGGTCCAGCCACCGCCCGGTCACCACCTTGGTCCGGGTGAAGAAGTGCACCCCCTCCGGCCCGTACGCGTGCGAATCCCCGAACAGCGAGTCCTTCCACCCCCCGAACGAGTAGTACGCCACCGGCACCGGGATCGGCACGTTCACCCCCACCATCCCGACCTCGACCTCGTTCTGGAACCGCCGCGCCGCGCCACCGTCGTTGGTGAAGATCGCCGTCCCGTTGCCGTACGGGTTGGCGTTCACCACGTCCAGCGCGTCGTCGTACGCCGCCACCCGCAGCACCGACAGCACCGGCCCGAAGATCTCGTCCCGGTACAGCGCCATCCCCGTGCCGACGTGGTCGAACAGCGTCGGCCCGAGCCAGAACCCGCCACCGGCGCCGTCGATCGCGTGCTGTCGACCGTCCACGACCAGCGACGCGCCTTCAGCCTGCCCGTTCTCCACGTACGACAGCACACGATCCCGGTGCGCGCCCGTCACCAACGGCCCCATCTCGCAGCCGGGACGGCGGCCGTCACCCACGTGGAGATCCCTGATCCGATCCACGATCTTCGACACGAGCTCGTCGCCGACCGGCTCCACCGCGACCACCACCGAGATCGCCATGCACCGCTCACCCGCCGAGCCGAACCCCGCCGACACCGCCGCGTCCGCCGCCAGGTCCAGGTCCGCGTCCGGCAGCACCACCATGTGGTTCTTCGCGCCACCCAACGCCTGCACCCGCTTGCCGTGCCGCGTGCCCGTCTCGTAGACGTACCGCGCGATCGGCGTCGACCCGACGAACGACACCGCCTTCACGTCCGGGTGCTCCAGCACGCGATCGACCGCGACCTTGTCGCCGTGGACCACGTTCAGCACCCCGTCGGGCAACCCGGCCTCGGCGAACAGCTCCGCGATGAAGTTCGCCGCCGACGGGTCCTTCTCCGACGGCTTGAGCACCACCGCGTTGCCGCACGCGATCGCGTTGGGCACGAACCACAGCGGCACCATGGCCGGGAAGTTGAACGGCGAGATCACGCCGACCACGCCCAGCGGCTGCTGGATCGAGTACACGTCGACCCGCGTGGATGCGTTCTCGCTGAACCCGCCCTTGAGCAGGTGCGGGATGCCGCACGCGAACTCCACGGCCTCCAGCGCGCGCTGCACCTCCCCCGCCGCGTCGGACAGCACCTTGCCGTGCTCGGCGGTCACGATCGCGGCCAGCTCGCCCTTGCGGGCGTTGAGCAGCTCACGGAACGCGAACATCACGTTCGACCGCTGCGCCAACGACGCGTTGCGCCACGACGCGAACGCCTCGCCCGCCGCCCTCACGGCCGCGTCCACAGTGGACTCGTCGGCGAAATCGACCCGGGCCGCCACCTCCCCGGTCGCCGGGTCGTACACGTCGCCGGACCGCGCGGCGTCACCGCTCCACGGCTTGCCGCCGAACCAGTGCGTGATCCTCTTGGCCGGAGCGGTCTTGGTCGGAGCGGTCTTGGCCGGAACAGTCACAGCACGTCCTCCAGGATGCCGAGCGCTTCCTCGACCTCGTCCTCGGTCAACGTCATCGGCGGCGCCAGGCGGATGACGTTGCCGTACAAGCCGCCCTTGCCCACCAGCAGCCCGCGTTCCCGCGTTCCCTCCAGCACCGCGACCGCCCCCGCCGGGTCCGGCGCGCCGTCCGGGCCCACCACCTCGATGCCGATCATCAAGCCCTTGCCGCGCACGTCGCCGACCGCGGGCCGGTCCGCCGCGATGTCGCGCAACCCGTCGACCAGCCGTTCGCCGAGCTTGGCCGCGTTGGCCTGGAGGTCGTGGTCGAGCAGGTAGTTCAGCGTGGCCAGGGCGCCGGTCGTGGCGATCGGGTTGCCGCCGAACGTGGACAGCGAGTTGGCCGTGAGGCAGTCCATCAGGTCGCCGCGCGCGACCACGCCGCCGATCGCGAGGCCGTTGCCCAGGCCCTTGGCGAACGTCATCGCGTCGGGCGTCACGCCGTGCGCCTGGATGCCCCAGAAGTGCTCGCCGGTGCGGCCCCAGCCGGTCTGCACCTCGTCGGAGACGAACAGGATGCCGTACTCGTCCAGCACTTCCTTGAACGCGCCGAACAGCCCGTCCGGCGGCGAGGAGAACCCGCCCACGCCCTGGATCGGCTCGGTGATCATGCACGCCACGTCGCCCGCGGTCGTCGTCTCGATCACTTCGCGCAGGTCCGCCACGCACGCCTTGATGTAGTCGGCGTCCGACAGGTCCTTGAACGGGCTGCGGAACTTGTAGCCGCCGTGCACCCAGCTGACCTTCACCGGGCTGAGCGAGGACGCCGACCAGCCGCGGTTGCCGGTGATCGCGACGGTGGCGAACGCGCGGCCGTGGTAGGAGTTGCGCAGCGCGAGGACCTGGTCGCTGCGGCGGAACTGGGTGGCCAGCATGAGCGCCGTCTCGTTGGCCTCGGTGCCGGAGTTGGTGAAGAAGACCTTGGCGTCCGGGATGCCGGACAGCTCGGCGATCTTCTCGGCCAGCTCGACCTGCGAGCGGATCAGGTAGAGCGTGGAGCTGTGCAGCACGCCGGTGGCGAGCTGGGACCGGATCGCGTCGGAGATCTCGGCCACGTCGTAGCCGACCGCGTTGGTCAGGATGCCGGCGAAGAAGTCCAGGTAGGTGCGGCCCTCACGGTCCGTGACGCGGCGTCCGCTCGCGCTCGCCAGCTCGATCGGGTGCTCGTAGTAGAGGGCCATCCAGTCGGGCATCACCGCGCGGTGCCGGGCCAGCAACTCCTCGTGTCCCATCGCGTCCTCCGGTCGTAGGTCCCTGAAGGAGGAGTGTGGTCGGCGGTGCCGAAGGCCGCCATGGACAACCTGTACCCCTTTCGGGCCAGGCGCATTACGTTGTGTCCATGTACCCCACGGTCGCCGAAGCGCTCGCCCTGCCCGTGGTCCGGCGCGGTGAGCCGGCCGTGGTCGCGGGCGCGTCCGGGATGGGTCGGCGGGTGCGGTGGGTGCACGTCGCCGAGGTCGCCGACATCGCCCACCTGCTGCGCGGCGGCGAGCTCGTGCTCACCACCGGCATCGCGCTGCCCGACGACCCGGACGGGTTGCACCGCTACGTCGCCGACCTCGCCTCGGTCGGCGCGTCCGGGCTGGTCGTGGAGCTGGTGCGGCGGTGGAGCGACGAGGTGCCGGGCGCGTTGGTCGCCGCCGCCGAGCAGCACGAGCTGCCGCTGGTCACGCTGGCGCGGGAGACCCGGTTCGTGTCGGTGACCGAGGCCGTGGTGTCGCTGATCGTGGACGCGCAGCTGGCCGAGCTGCGGGCGGCCGAACAGGTGCACGAGACGTTCACCGCGCTGACCGTGGCCGGCGCCGAGCCCGCCGAGGTGCTGCGGGAGGTGGCGCGGACCGCCGGGCTGCCGGTGGTGCTGGAGACGTTGGGACACGAGGTGCTGGCCTACGACGCGGCCGGGCAGGACCCGACCGCGGTGCTGGCCGACTGGGGCCAGCGGTCCCGGGCGGTGGCCGTGCCGGAGCGGACCGCGTACCACGAGCAGGCCGGGTGGCTGGTGACGGTGGTCGGCGCGCGCGGCGCGGACTGGGGCCGGCTGGTGCTGCTCTCGCCGGAGCCGCCACCGCACCGGCACGTCGTGGTGGCCGAGCGCGCCGCGTCGGCGTTGGCCGTGCACCGGCTGGTGGCGCGGGACCGGGAGTCGTTGGAGCGGCAGACGCACCGGACGCTGCTCACCCAGCTGCTCGGGCAGCCGCCGCACGACCTGCCGGCGCGGGCGGCGGCGCTCGGCGTGCCGCTGGAACGGCGGCAGCTCGTCGGGGTGGCGATCCGGCCGGGCACGGCGAGCGTGCCCGCGCAGGCGTTGGCGTCGCAGGAGGTGCTGCGCGACCTGGCCGAGGCGACGGCGCTGGCGGCACGGCGGGTGACCGTGCCCGCGCTGGTCGGCGTGGTGGACGACACGAGCGTGCGGGCGTTGTTGTCGCTGCCGCCGCAGGCGGGGCTGGACGGCGTGCTGCGGCGATTGGCGCGCGAGGTGCACCGGCGGGCGGCGGCGACGCAGCACGCGCTGCCGGTGGTGGTGGCCGTCGGCACGACCGTGACCGCGGTGCCGGAGGTGCGGCGGTCGTTGGGCGAGGCGGCGCACGTGGCCGGGGCGGCGCTGCGGTCGCCGGGCACCCGGCTGTACCACCGGCTGGACGACGTGCGGCTGCGCGGGCTGCTGCACCTGCTGCGCGAGGACGAGCGGGTGGTCGCGTTCGCGGATCGTGAACTGGGGCCGCTGCTGGCGCGTGACGCGAACCAGGGCACCCGGCTGGTGGAGCTCTTGCGGTGCTTCTGCGAGCACGGCGGCAACAAGTCCGCCGCGGCCGCCGCCGCGCACCTCTCCCGGACCGCGTACTACCAGCAGTTGAGCCGGATCGAGCAGGTGCTCGGGGTGTCGCTGGAGGACCCGGAATCGGTGCTCTCGCTGTACGTGGCGTTGCTGGTGCAGGAGATGGGCGAGCGGGACCCTCAGCTGCCCCGCCCGCCCACGTCCGCGACTTAGCCCAGCGGCACCGGCGCGGGCAGCTTGCCCAGCTCGCTGCCGAGGTCGGGCGTCTGCTCCGCCGAGAGCGGCGGCGCGATGGGCAGCGCCGGGACACCCGGCAGACCGGGGACCTCGGGCAGGGCGCGGGCCTGCGGCGCGAGCGCGTCGCCCACCACCGGCAACTGGGGTGCGGCGGGCACCTGGAGCGCGGCGGGCGCGGCCACCCGGGGCGCCTTGGCCTCGGACGCGCCACCGGGCAGCGACGCGGGCAGCTTCACGGCCTGGCCGCTGAGGAGGTCGGTGGCGGGCTTCGTCGCGTCGACGCCGACCTCGGGCGCGTTGCCGAAGTTGCCGACGGTGCCGTCCACGATCTCGGTGGGGCCTTCGGCGGCGGACGCGGCGGACGCGAACAGGGGCGAAGCACCGACGGCGAGCAGGGCGGCGGCACGCAGGAGTCCGCGCGTGCGGTATCCGGACACGGTTTTCCTAACCTGGTTGGGGACCTGCAACTTGACCTCTATGGCATCGACCGGAACCGCGCTCTTCCGTAGCCGCTCGATCAGGTGACGTCCTGATCACGCGTGGTCAACACCCCACTCGTACGGCTGAACCTCCGGGTCGACCGGCGGTGTGTGCACGCGGCGTCAATTCTTGATCGAACGCTCCAGATAGTGTTGACTGCGCCCGTGGCACGCACCCGGGAGTTCGACACCGACACCGCGCTCGAACGCGCGATGGAGGTGTTCCGCGAGCACGGTTACGAGGGCGCGTCGACCCGCGACCTGGCCGGCGCCATCGGCATCGGGCCGGGTTCGCTCTACGCCGCGTTCGGCAGCAAGGACGGGCTCTACCTGGCCGCGCTGCGGCGTCACTGCGAGCACCTCGACGTCACGACCCGACGGGCGCTGGCGTCCGACCTGGACGTCCGGACCGTCCTGCGCGGACTGCTGGAGCAGGCGTTCAAGGGCAGCGATCCGGCGAACTGGGGTCCGGGCTGCCTGCTCCTGCGCGCCGCCACGGAACGGGCCGGGCGCGCTCCCGAGGTGGACCGGATGCTCCGTGACGCCTCGCGGGCGGTGGAGGGTTCGTTCACCGAGATGATCGCGGCCGGACGGCGCCGCGGCGAGCTGTCCGCGGACGTCGACGCGCCCACCGCCGCGCACTTCCTCGTCACGACCCTGCAGGGGCTGCGGGTGATGGCCCTGATGGGTTCCGATCCCCGGAGCCTGTCCGCCACCGCGGAGACCGCCCTGCGCTGCCTGGGGTGATGCCGCCACGCCCGAATCGGCGTTGCCACACCCACATTATGGATCGATCGCTCAAGAAAGGACTGCCGATGGCGACAGGACTGGAGGTCCGGCTGGCCTCGCCGCTGCACGGGCTGCCCGAGCCAGGGAACTTCGAGGTGGTGGAGGTCACCGTGCCCGACCCGGGTCCCGGCGAGGTCGGCGTCCGCAACCGCTACTTCGTGCTGGAACCCGGCGCGCGGCTGGCGATGGAGGCGTTGAGCGCGGGCGTGCCGGGGTTCGACGTGGACGGCCTGCGGGCGCACACCGTCGGCGAGGTGGTCGCCTCCGGCTCGCCCGACTTCCGCGTCGGTGACACGGTCACGCACGTCCTGGGGTGGCGGGAGCACACGGTGGCCGACGCCGGGCGCTTCACGCGCGTCGACCCGGACGCGTTGCCGACGCTGACCGCCCACCTCTCGGGCGCGTTGACCGCTCACGTGGGCCTGGTGGAGATCGGCCGGATGCGGCCGGGTGACGCGGTGTTCGTCTCCAGTGCCGCCGGGACGGTGGGCAGCCTCGCCGGCCAGATCGCCCGGCTGATGGGCGCGGGCCGGGTCGTCGGCAGCGCGGGCAGTGCGGCCAAGGTGCGCTACCTGCTGGACGAACTGGGCTTCGACGCGGCGTTCGACCACCACGACGGCGCCCTGGTCGACCGGCTGCGGGAGGCGGCGCCCGACGGGATCGACGTCTACTTCGACAACGTCGGCGGCTCGCACCTGGAGGCGGCGCTGGAGGTGATGAACCCGCACGGCCGGGTCGTCCTGTGCGGCGCGCTGTCGCGGCAGGGCAGCGACCACGTGCCGCCGGGTCCGGCGAACCTGCTCCAGGCGATCGCGAAACGGCTGACGCTGCGCGGGTTCACGGTCAACGAGCACCTGGCCGGGGCGGCCGACTTCACCCGCAGGTTCGGCGGCTGGCTCCGGTCCGGCGAGATCCGCTACCGGGAGACCGTCGTGGACGGCATCGAGCACGCGCCACGCGCGTTCACCGACCTCCTCGCCGGCCGCTACTCCGGCCGCGTGCTGGTCCGCGTGGGCGACGAGTAGGCCGGCGTGCGCTGATCACCGCGAGCCCGACGCTCGCCACCGCCGATGCGCGGTGCACGGCGGCGCTGTCGCGCGTGGCGGTCACCGGCGCGGGCGGTGGTGAGAGCCCCGCGGGTCCGGGGTCGGGGTTCCGGAACCGCGGGGCCGCCCGCCCCCGTGGCGGATCGTGGGCCGCGCGGGCCCGTGTCGGGGAGACGTGGTGCGACACGGGCCCGCGGCGGCTTTTCCCCCACGCGCGCTAGGGGTTCGTGACCCCCAGCGTGTAGCTGCCGGAACCGCTGTAGGCGTGCACGCGGTAGCGGTAGTAGCCGGCCGTGCCGTTGTAGTTGACCGTCTCGCTCGCGGCCGGGCTGTCGCCCTTCGCCACGACGGCCCAGGCGCTGCCGTTCCACTTCTCCAGGTACAGGTCGAAGTCGGCCCCGGTCGGTCCGGCCAGGCAGCCGACGTGCGCGCCCGACACCGTCGACTGGTAGTAGCTGTTGTTCGGCTGGTAGGCCTGGCCACCGGCGGCCAGGGAGCCGTTGTAGGTGGCCTCCGAGCCCTGGCAGCCGGTCGGCGGGTTCGGGTCGCCGCCACCACTGGTGACGAGGGTCAGGCCGTACGCCTGGAGGATCTCGTTGACCGGCTGGAAGTACGTGGTGCCGCCGGACGAGCAGTTGCCCGAGCCGCCGGACGTGACGCCCTGCGCCTGCGCGCCGGCCAGCAGCGAGCCGCCCGAGTCGCCCGGCTCGGCGCACACCGAGGTCTGGATCAGGCCGGTCACCGTGCCCTGCGGGTAGGTCACCGACGAGTTGCGGGCCTGGATGGTGCCGCAGTGCCAGCCCGTGGTGGACCCGGAGCGGCACACCGTCGAGCCGACCGGCGCGTCCTGCGAGCCCGCGACCGACACCGTGCCGCCGGCGTAGTCGTTGACCAGGCCGCGCGGGGTGTTGCCCGCCGCGACCTGCACCCACGCGTAGTCGTTGCCGGGGAAGCTCGACCCGCGGAAGCTGCCGCTCGGGTTGGACGTCGACGCGCCGGTGGTGCCGCAGTGCCCGGCGGTGACGAACCCGCCGTTGACGGGGAAGCCGACCGAGCAGCGCGTGCCGCTGCCGATCATGTAGGCGTTGCCGCCGATCACGTCGATCAGCGGGCGGGGTGCCTCGGTGGTGGTGGCGTAGCGGACGGCCGCGGCGGAGACACCGGAGGACGCGACGAACGCGCGTGCGGCGGCGAGCCGGCCGGGCTGGGACTTGACCACCACCGCGTTGGTGGGCAGGTCGACGTACCAGCCGGGCACGGACTTCGGCGCCCGCGCCACGTTCGCGTCCAGGGCGGACTTCACCGCGTCCAGGTCGGCCTCGCTGCGCTGGACGAGCTTCGCGCGCACGCCGACCCCGTCCACGTCGGACGCCCGGGTCACGCCGACGGTCAGCGTGCCGGACGAGTCGATCCACGCGCCGCCGAACCGGCCGTCCAGCCGCTTGCGCAGGGTGCGCGCGGTGTCGGCGGAGCGCTCGTCGGCGGCCAGCCGGGCTCGTGCCTGGTCGGCGTCCAGCCCGAGGTCGCGCTGGACGGCGGACAGGATCTCGGCGTCCTGGCCGGCAGGGGCGGCCTGGGCGGCGGGGGCCAGGAGGCCTGCCGCGACGAGCGCCGTGGCGAGCGCCAAGGGTCTCAACAGTGCTGACATGGGGAATTCTCCTCGAGGGAGGGCAGGGATTCCCCGTGAAACTAGGTCCGCCCGACCGGTCGCGGTAATACCGGTTGGGTCATAAGACGCGGTGATGGCCGCCCCTCGCGGCGGCGGGAACGGCCGGGCGCGCGGGGAGCGGTCGGCACCGGGGGTTCGGGCTGTGCGTGGAGGTCGAGAGCGCGCTCCGGCCGAACACCGGGGGCAACGCGCTCGGTCAGTCCGGCGATCGGCGCGTCGGGCCGGCGGTCGACGGAGTCGGGCCGGCGATCGGCACGTCGGGCGGGCGATTGCCGGGGTCAGGCCGGCGGTCGGTCCGCGGTCGACGGAGTCGGGTCGGCGGTCGGTCCGGCAGGCCCGCGGTTGGTGGGGTCAGACCAGGGCTTGGTGCGGCACCGGGCCGTACTCGGGGCGCCCGGGCAGCCAGCCGGCGTACCGGGGGCTGCGCTCGGCGGTCTCGCGGTAGGCCTCGGCGGCGTAGCGGAGCACCTGCGGGCCGAACGCGGCGGCCGGGCCTTCCGGGTCCCAGCCGATCAGGTGCCGCCACCGCAGCGGCGCGCCCGCCAAGGGCATCGCGACCAGGCCCGGCGTGCGGCGGAACGTGGGCTGGCACAGCGCGACCGCGTCACCGGCGGACGCCAGGTCGATGCAGCTGTTGATGTCGACCTCGTACATGGTGCGCGGGGTGAAGCCGGCCCGGCTGCACGCGGCCACGAAGCAGTCCCCGAAGCACCCGTCGCCCGGCACCACCGCCCACTGCATGTCCGCCAGCGCGGCCAGCTCCACCTCCTCCAGCAGCGTGGCCGGGTGGTCCTCGGGCATCAGCACGAACACCGGCTCGACCGCGATCACCTGCCACGTCAGCCCGTGCTCGGACGGCGGCGGGGCGTCGCCGCACACGCCCACCAGCACGTAGTCCAGCCGCCCGGCCGCGACCATCGCGGACAGCTCCTCACCGGACCAGGACACCTGCGTGGAGACGTGCGCGCCGGGGTGCGACTCGGTCAGCCGGTGCACCAGCCCGCCGAGCATCGGCCCGTTCACCGCGCCCACCCGGTACCGGTCGCCGGGCACGGTGTCGTCCACCAGGCGCATCGCGTCCTCCTGCAACCGGGAGAACGCGGGCAGCAGCACGCGCGCCCGCTCCAGCACCAGCTCGCCCACCGCGGTCGGCCGTGCGCCGCGGTGGTCGCGCTCGAACAGCTTGCCGCCGAGCAGCGCCTCGATCCGGTGCAGCTGGGCCGTGAGGGCGGGTTGCGCCAGGCCTAAGAGGGAGGACGCCTTCGACAGGCTGCCCGCGTCCGCGATCGCGCAGACGACCCGCAGGTGCCGCAGTTCCAGCTTCATCCACCGGACGTTAGGTCACGGTCCGGGTCCAGTCGACCACCCGCCGAAGAGCACCCGAACGGGAAAGCGTTCGCCGCAATTTTACGTGCCGTTCGAGCACGCAGCGTAGTAGTTTCGGCACTCTTCGTGGAGAGTCCGGGAGCACGTGATGACCTTTCAACCGCCTTCGCCGCGCCACCTCGGACGCCGCTGGACCGCACGCCTGGTCGACTGGGTGCTGGTACTGGCGGTCACCTCGCCGGTGTGGGCGCTGACCGTCGGGCACATCCAGCACAGCGCCGCGCTCGAGACCGCCTCGGTCGCGGGCCAGGGCGTGACGGGCTTGATCTCGATGCGGTTCGGGGACGTGGGCGACAGCGCGTCGTCGGGCCTGGCCGAGGTCTGGGGCACGGTCACGTTCTCGGTCGCCGCCACGATCCTGGCGCAGGTGCTCGTCCTCGCGCTCTACGACGTGGGCATGCACGTCTGGTTCGGGCGGACGCTCGGCAAGGCGATCACCTCCCTGGTGGTCGTGCCCGTCGGCGGCGCGAAGCGGATGCGGCTCGGGCAGGCGGTGCAGCGCACGGCGTTCACCGTGCTGCTGCCGGCCCTGGCCTGGGTGGCGTGGATCGTCGGGCTGCTCCGGCTGAGCATCCCGCTGCTGCTGCTCGGGTTCGTGCTGGTGCTGCTGTCGGTGGTCGAGTGCCTGTCGTTGCGCGGCCCGACCTGCTGGCACGACCGCCGCAGCCGCACGGTCGTGCAGCCGGTCGACTGGTCGGCGCGGTTGGCCGCGCTCCAGGGCTCGGCCGCCTGGCAGGTGGGCAGGCAGGCGCCGGCCAGGGTGGTCGAGCAGGGCAGGCAGCTCCGGGAGCGCTTCGGCCCCGCCGAGCCGCCACAGCGGTGATCGAGGACGAGCAGGCGGGCGGGAACCGGCTGGTCGGCTCCGTCACCGGGCCGGTCGTGCAGGCGGCGCACGTCGGCTCGGTGCACTTCCAGGCGGCCCGACCGGGCGGGGCGTGGCTGGCGGTCGCGGCGGCGTCGCTGGCCTCCGTCACGGCGTCGTCGGCCTGGCTCGTGGTCTACCGCGCCACCAGGTTCGACCTCACCGGGGTGGAGGGCGTGGCGAGCGCGGGCGCCGTCGTGGTGGCGGTCGCCTTGGTGCTGCTCGTGGTGCGGCTCGGCGGCCGGGCCGGCTCGCGCAGGCACCCGGTGGACGTCGGCCAGGCACGGGCCGGGCTGATCGCCGCGGTCCGGGCGCAGTGGCACGGCGAGTGGGTCGAGCGCGGCATGCTCCGCTCCTCCCCGCTGCCCGTGACGTGGTCGACCGCGGACCGGGTGGACCGGACGGGGCTGGACGGCGTCGCGACGGCGTTGCGCGGGCTGCCCCGGCGGCGCCTGGTCGTCGTGGGTCCCGGCGGGTCCGGCAAGACGGTCCTCGCGGTGCGGCTCACGCTCGACCTCCTCGACACCCTGGGTGGGCACGAGCCGGTGCCCGTGCCGCTCGCGCTGGCGCAGTGGGACCCGGAGCGGCAGCTCCTGCGGGACTGGGTGGCCGAGCGGCTGGCCACCGACTACGGGATCACCACCGGCGCCGAACTGCTGGCCGCGGGCGCGGTGCTGCCGGTGCTGGACGGCCTGGACGAGCTGGCGGCGAGGTCGCGCGGCCCCGCGGTGGAGGCGCTGAACGCGCAGCTCGGCCCGGGCGACCCGGTCGTGGTGACCAGCCGACCGGATCCGGCGTTGGCGGACCTGGCGGGCGTGACCACCTTCGCCCTGGCCCCGGTCGACCCGGCGGACGCGGTGGCGCACCTCGGCGAGGACTGGCGGCCGGTCGTGGCGCACGGCCCGGTGGCCGCGGCGCTCACCTCGCCGTTGATGGTGGCGCTGGCGCGGGCCGTGCCCCGGCCGGGCGACCTGCTCGGGTTGCCCGACGAGGCGGCGGTGCGGGCGTTCCTGCTGGAGTCGTTCGTCGCCGAGACCTACGCCGACCGCGCCCGACCGGCGGGCAGCGTGCGCAGGCCGCGCCACCGGGGTGACGGCCCGCGGCGCTGGCTCGCGTTCCTCGCCCGCCACCTGGAGCGCCGGACGACGACCGTCCTGGCGTGGTGGCACCTGCGGCGCGCGATCCCCCGAGGGCACCTGGAAGTCGTCGTCGGCGTCACGACGGGGCTCGTCTGGGGTGCGACCGCGGCCCTGGTGGGGCCTCAGGCGATCGGTCTGGGCGTGGGGCCGGTCCTCGGGTTGTTGTTCGGCACGGCGTTCTGCGCGGGGTACACGGCGGTCCGGTCCCGGGCCGCGCAGCCCGGGGGCGACAGCGGCTTCCGCGGTCACCCCACGTGGTCCGACCTGGCACGTCGGCTGACGAGCGGCGGGCTCGCGGTGGCCGTGGCGTGGGTGGTGGCGCTGCCGATCGGTGGCACGGCGCCGGAGCCGGACGGCGACCCGGTCGTGGGCGCGGTCGCCGGCGTCTCCGCCGCGTTGCTGGCGGGCCTCCTGATCGGGGTCGTCGCCGGCGCGTGGCTGCACCACGCGGACGGGTTCGACCAGCGCTTCGCCCCGGCTCGCGCGCGCACACCGGATGGCACGCGGCGGCGCGACCGGACCGCGACGCTGGTCGTCGGCACGATCTTCGCGGTGGTGGTGGGGCTGGTGACCGGCGGTGCGGTCGCGATCGTCACCGGTGACCCGCGGTCGGGTGCGTGGGCGGCGGCGGGTGGGGCGGTCGCGGGCGGGCCGGCGGCGATCACCACGTTCACCGCGTGGGCGGCGTACCTCCCGGCCAGGGTGCTGCTGGCGCTGCGACGCGACCTGCCCTGGCGGCTGGGGGCGTTCCTGGCCGACGCCCACCGGCTGGAGGTGCTCCGCCAGTTCGGGGCGACCTACCAGTTCCGCCACCTGGCTCTGCAGCAGCGCCTCGCGGAGCCCTCGATTGGCAATGGACAGAGTGTGCGCTGATCATGGCAAGCGTGGACACTTCGCCGCTGCCCACGCGCGCGGGCCGACCGGAGGATGCCGGGATGGAAATCGCGCCGAACCGCCCGCACGAAGGGTGTTTCACGAGCGTAACAGGGAAGTGACCGATGGCCCTTGACTCCGCAACCCAGGTCACAGCCGATCCCGACGGCCGCGTCGAGCTGCGTGATCACTCCGCGATCGCGGACAGCCCGCACTACAACACCGACCTGGCGCCGGTGCCGCTGGAGCGGCGCACCTGGTCCACGTACAACTTCTTCGCCCTGTGGATGGGCATGGCGCACAACATCCCCAGTTACACGCTGGCCGCGTCGCTGGTGGCGCTGGGGATGGACTGGGTGCAGGCGTTCCTGACCATCACCCTGGGCAACCTGATCGTGCTGGTCCCGATGCTGCTCAACAGCCACGCGGGCACGAAGTACGGCATCCCGTTCCCGGTGTTCGCGCGGGCGTTCTACGGCGTGCGCGGCGCGAACCTGGTGGCCTTGCTGCGGGCGTTCATCGCGTGCGCGTGGTTCGGCATCCAGACGTGGGTGGGCGGCAAGGCGCTGCACGTGATCGTGGGCAGGCTGGCGGGCGACGGCTGGGTGCACGCGCCGGTCGTGCTGGGCCAGGTGTGGACGCTGTGGCTGTGCTTCCTGGCGTTCTGGGTGGTGCAGATGCTGATCATCTGGCGCGGCATGGACGCGATCCGCCGGTTCGAGAACTGGACCGCGCCGCTGGTCAGCGTCGGCTTCCTGGTCCTGCTCGGGTACGTGGCGGTGAAGGCGGGCGGGTTCGGCCCGATCCTGGCCGAGCCGTCGAAGCTCGGCTGGGGCGCGGACTTCTGGAAGGTGTTCTTCCCGTCGCTGATGGGCATGATCGCGTTCTGGTCGACGCTGTCGCTGAACATGCCGGACTTCACCCGGTTCGGCGGCAGCCAGCGCAAGCAGGTGGTCGGCCAGGTGCTGGGGCTGCCGACCACGATGTCGTTCATCGCGATCGTGGCCATCCTGACCACGTCCGGCGCGATGGCGCTGTACGGCGAGGCGATCTGGGACCCGGCGGAGCTCGCGAGCCGGTTCGACAGCACCGCGGTCGTGCTGGTGGCCCTGGTGGCGCTGGTGCTGGCGACGGTGTCGGCGAACCTCGCGGCGAACGTGGTGAGCCCGTCCTACGACTTCTCCAACGCGTTCCCGAAGAAGATCACCTTCGCGGTGGGCGGCCTGATCACCGGTGTGATCGGCATCGTGATCCAGCCGTGGCGGCTGATCTCCGACCCCGGCATCTACATCTTCGCCTGGCTCGGCTTCTACGGCGGCCTGCTGGCGTCCGTGGCGGGCGTGTTCGTGGCGGGCTACTGGATCCTGGCCCGGACGAAGCTGGAGCTGCCGGACCTGTACCTGGCCGAGCGGGGCGCGTACTGGTTCACGGCGGGCTGGAACTGGCGGGCGGTCGCCGCCACGCTGGTGGGCTCGGTGCTGGCGGTCGGCGGCGCGTACAACGGGCCGTTCCCGGCCGACGGCCTGATCCCGTTCCTCAAACCGCTCTACGACTACAACTGGGTCGTCGGCCTGGTCGGCGGCATGCTCGTCTACCTGGTGCTGGCGCCACGGAGGGAGAACGCGTGAGCAACGTCATCCGAGCCGGTCTGGTGCAGCAGAAGTGGACCGGCGACAAGGAGTCGATGATCGCGAACGCGGTCGAGGCGGTCCGTTCCGCCGCGTCGCAGGGCGCGCAGGTGGTGTGCCTCCAGGAGCTGTTCTACGGCCCGTACTTCTGCCAGGTGCAGGACGCGGACTACTACTCCTACACCGAGGGCATCCCCGACGGCCCCACCACCGACCTGATGTGCGAGCTGGCCGGGCAGCTGGGCGTGGTGCTCGTCGTGCCGATGTACGAGGAGGAGCAGCCGGGGGTGTACTACAACACCGCCGCGGTGATCGACGCGGACGGCACGTACCTCGGCAAGCACCGCAAGAACCACATCCCGCAGGTCAAGGGGTTCTGGGAGAAGTTCTACTTCAAGCCGGGCAACCTCGGCTACCCGGTGTTCGACACCGCGGTGGGCAAGGTCGGCGTCTACATCTGCTACGAGCGGCACTTCCCGGAGGGCTGGCGGGCGCTCGGGCTGAACGGCGCGCAGATCGTGTTCAACCCGTCCGCGACCAGCCGGGGCCTGTCGGAGTACCTGTGGCGGCTGGAGCAGACCGCGGCGGCCGTGGCGAACGAGTACTACGTCGGCACGATCAACCGGGTGGGCGTGGAGCCGTTGGGTGACAACGAGTTCTACGGCCAGTCCTACTTCGCCGACCCGCGCGGCCAACTGGTGGGTGAGGCGGCCTCCGACACGGAGGAGGAGATCGTGGTCCGCGACCTCGACATGGACCTGCTGGCCGAGGTCCGGGACCTGTGGGCGTTCTACCGCGACCGCCGCCCCGACACGTACGAAGGGCTGGTGCGGCCGTGAGCACGCTGATCAAGGGCGGCACGGTGGTCAACGCCACCGGCGCCGTCGAGGCCGACGTGCTGGTGGACGGCGAGAAGATCGCCGCGCTGCTGGCGCCCGGGTTCCCGGTCCAGGCCGACGAGACCATCGACGCGACCGGCAAGTACGTGATCCCCGGCGGCATCGACGGGCACACGCACATGGAGATGCCGTTCGGCGGCACGTTCTCCGCCGACACGTTCGAGACCGGCACGATCGCGGCGGCGTGGGGCGGCACCACCACGATCGTCGACTTCGCCGTGCAGCCCAAGGGCTCCTCGCTGCTGTCCACGCTGGACAAGTGGCACGGCAAGGCGGACGGCCGGTGCGCCGTCGACTACGGGTTCCACATGATCGTCTCCGACGTCAACGACACGTCGCTGAAGGAGATGGAGTCCTGCATCGACGCGGGCGTGAACACGTTCAAGATGTTCATGGCCTACCCCGGCGTCTTCTACGCCACCGACGGCGAGATCCTGCGCGCCATGCAGAAGGCGCGGGAGACCGGCGCGACGATCATGATGCACGCCGAGAACGGCATCGCGATCGACCAGCTGGTCGCGCAAGCGCTCGCGCAGGGCCGCACGGACCCGGTCGAGCACGGCCTGACCCGGCCCGCCGAGCTGGAGGGCGAGGCCACCTCGCGCGCCATCGCGCTGGCCAAGGTCACCGGGTCGCCGCTGTACATCGTGCACCTGTCCGCCGCGCAGGCGCTGGACGCCGTGACGAAGGCGCGCGACACCGGGCAGAACGTGTTCGCCGAGACGTGCCCGCAGTACCTGTACCTGTCGCTGGAGGACCTGGCGAAGCCCGACTTCGAGGGCTCGAAGTACGTCGCCTCTCCCCCGCTGCGACCCAAGGAGCACCAGTCCGAGCTGTGGCGCGGCCTGCGCACCAACGACCTGTCCGTGGTGTCGACCGACCACTGCCCCTTCTGCTTCAAGGACCAGAAGGAGCTCGGGCGCGGCGACTTCTCCAAGATCCCCAACGGGATGCCGGGCGTCGAGCACCGGGTGGACCTGCTGCACCAGGGCGTCGTCAAGGGCGAGATCACGCTGGAGCGGTGGGTGGAGATCTGCTCCACCACGCCGGCGCGGATGTTCGGCCTGCACCCCCGCAAGGGCGTCATCGCGCCCGGCGCGGACGCCGACGTCGTCGTGTACGACCCGAACGCGCGGCAGGTCATCTCGGCGGCCACGCACCACATGAACGTCGACTACTCGGCGTACGAGGGCATGGAGATCACCGGCAAGGTCGACACGGTGCTCCTGCGCGGGCGCGTGGTCGTGGACGCCGACGGGTTCCACGGCGCGGCCGGGCAGGGGAAGTTCCTGTCCCGCGAGCTGAACCAGTACCTGGTCTAGGGGGCGGACGTGGACTTCGGGGTAGTGCTCCAGACCGACCCGCCCGCGCGGGACGTGGTGGCCGGCATGAAGGCCGCCGAGGACAACGGGTTCCGCTACGGCTGGACGTTCGACTCGGTCGTGCTGTGGCAGGAGCCGTTCGTCATCTACTCGCAGGTGCTGGCGGCGACGAAGGACCTGGTCGTCGGCCCGATGGTGACCAACCCGAGCACCCGGGACTGGTCGGTGACGGCGTCGCTGTTCGCGACGTTGAACGACATGTTCGGCAACCGCACGGTGTGCGGCATCGGGCGCGGCGACTCGGCGCGGCGGGTGATCGGGCAGAAGCCCGCGTCGCTGGCCACCCTGGGCGAGGCCATGACGGTCATCAAGGGCCTCGCCGAGGGGCGGGAGGTCGAGCACCACGGCACGCCCGTGCGCATCCCCTGGGTGCGTGACGGCAAGCTGGAGATGTGGATGGCCGCGTACGGGCCCAGGGCGCTGCGGATGGTCGGCGAGCAGGCCGACGGGTTCATCCTCCAGACCGCGGACGTGGACATCGCGCGGTGGACCATCGGGTCGGTGCGGGAGGCGGCCGTCGAGGCGGGCCGCGACCCGTCGGCGATCACGATGTGCGTGGCCGCGCCCGCGTACGTGGGCACGGACCTGCCGCACCAGCGCGACCAGCTGCGCTGGTTCGGCGGGATGGTCGGCAACCACGTGGCCGACCTGGTCGCGCGGTACGGCGACTCGGGCGCGGTGCCCGCCGCGCTGACCGACTACATCAAGGACCGCGAGGGCTACGACTACTCCCACCACGGCAAGGCGGGCAACCGGTCCGCGGACTTCGTGCCGGACTCGATCGTGGACCGGTTCTGCCTGCTCGGCCCGGCGTCCGCGCACGTGGACCGGTTGCAGGAGCTGCGCGAGGTCGGCGTGGACCACTTCGCGCTGTACCTGATGCACGACGACAAGGACAAGACGCTCGCGGCCTACGGGAACGAGGTGGTCGGCCGGGTGTGACGGTCCGGGCGATTTGCCTCGGTCGGGGGGTGCTGTGCTGGGATGGTGCGCGTTCGCAGGAAGATCCACAAGGGGGAGATCCACCCATGCGCGCACCACTGAGCGTCGCGGTCCTCGGGCTGGTCGCCGGGCTGCTGTCCGGCTGCGGCGGCGAGGAGCAGCAGAACGCGCCCCAGGCGACGACCACGACGACGACCGCTTCGGCGGCGGCGCAGGAGCAGCCGAAGGCCGAGGGCATCGCCGGGACGTGGAAGCCGATCAACGAGAGCCCGATCGCCACGCTCACGATCACCGACACCACCGCGCGGACGACCGGTCAGCTCGCCTGCCTCGGCACCGTCGCCGACGCCGACTCGGCCAAGCCGGTCCTCACCCTGGACTGCGCCACGCCGAACGAGGAGCGCAAGCGCGGGACCCTGGAGCTCAGGCCGGACGGCTCGGCGCTGTTCATCACCTGGGACGGCCCGTCCTGGGGCGGTGCGATCGACAGCTTCAAGCGCGCCGGCTGACGTCGCCTCGGCGCTGACGCTCGCGGACCGCGCCGCCGCCTCCTCGGTGACGCGGTCCGCGACGCCCACCAGGCGGGTGACGGCGGGGTCGTGGCCCGGGGAATTGTCGTACCCCTTCGCTACCGTGCCCCCATGATCCTTCCGACCGCTGCCGAAGAAGCCCGTTTCTGGGCGATGCTGGAGAACGCGTGGGCCGGGCTCGGCCCCGGGCCGAACGAGGTGCGCCGAGCCCTGGCCAAGCGTGACGTGACCGTCGAGGCCTTCGAGGAGGCCGCCGAGCTGGAGGAGCACCTGCCGTCGGTGCTCCGGGCGCTGGTGGCGGCCTCGGCCGGGCTGTCCGCCGAGGAGCTGACCGCGCTGGACCGGGTGGTCGAGCGCAAGCTGTACGAGATCGACCGGGCCGACGTGCAGGCCGTCACCGACGGCTCGGACGACGGCTTCCTGTACGCCCGCGGTTTCATCGTGGTGCTGGGCCAGGAGTTCTACGAGGCCGTGGCCCGCGATCCGCGGGTGGCGGTGCCGGACGCGGAGTGCGAGGCGTTCTGCTACTTCTTCGCCCGCCTGCACGCGGACCGGTTCGGGGATCACCCGGAGACGGGGTCGGGGATCTCCCGGGAATCGGTCTCGAACCCGGCGGGCTGGCCGAGTCAGCGGGTACCGTCGGAGGGGTGATCGACTTCGAGAAGCAGTCCGTCTTCAAGCTGGCGCCGTGCCGTCCCGAGGACATCGCGTCGCAGGTGTCGCCGATCCTCATCCAGGGCGAGCAGATCGTGTCGAGCTTCAAGACGGTGCGGGACTTCGTGGTGTTCACCAACAAGCGGGTGATCGCGGTGAACGTCCAGGGCATGACCGGCCGGAAGAAGGACTTCACGTCGCTGCCCTACAGCCGGGTGCAGGCGTTCTCCATCGAGACGGCGGGCACGTTCGACATGGACGCCGAGCTGGACCTGTGGTTCAGCGGCCTGGGCCAGGTGAGGCTCGAGTTCAAGGGCCACGCGGACGTGCGGCTGCTCGGGCAGATGATCGCGACGTTCATCCTGTAGCCGAGGCCGGACGAGCCACTCGACACCAGCCGCCGGGCCTGCTCGACCCGGTCCGTGAAGTGCGGCACGGGGACGTCGCGCGCGTCCCGGCGTGCCGACGCCCGTGCGCGTCGGCGTGGTCGGGGCGCCACCCGGGCCCGGACGTCGCAGGGAAGCAGGCGCAGGGTGGGCTCGTTCGTCGCCGGATCCCCTCCGCGCTTCCCCGCCGGGCCCCTGCCGAGGCAGCGGCCCGCCGGTCACACCTCGTGCGGCAGAGAGTTCCACACCTCGAGGAACGCCTCCCGGGGAATCGGCTTGACCGGGTCCTCGTTCGGGTCGATCGGCTCGTCGGTGAGGCCGCCGTAGACGTCCTCCATCCGCCGCCACGAGTAGCGGTGGATGCCGCCCGCCGAGGGCAGCTCGACCTGCCGGATCGCGATCAGCTCGCCCTCGTGCTCCACGGTCTCGTAGAGCGCACGCGCGCCCTCGTCCACCCAGCCCTCGACGTCCACGAACTCGAAGTACGCGCGTGGCCGGTCCGACTCCTCCAGGGCGCGGTAGAACGAGACGACGTCGTCCATCCGGCTCGAGATCCCGATCATCGGACCGAACGGGTCGTGCCGTCCCACCCGGCCAGCGCGCCGGGCAGCACCTCGGCCAGCTGCACGGGGTACACCGTCGCGTCGGTCGACGCCAGTTCGTCGACCGACCACCACCGGTGCCGTCGGATGGTCTGCTGCTCGATGTCGTTGAACCTCGAGGTGTCCACTTCGACCCCCTTCACCTTTGCGACGAAGAACCACTCGACCGCCGCGTAGCTCAAGCCGTCGAGGGCGAACGCGGCGTGCCGCTTCCAGACCGGACCGATCAGCTCATCGCCGGGTACCTCCACGCCGGTCTCCTCGAACACCTCCCGGACGGCCGCCGCCCGCAGGTCCTCCCCCGGCTCGACACCGCCGCCGACGGTGAACCAGAACAGCTCGTCGGGCCGGTTCAGGAGGGAGCCCTCGAACAGCAGCACCCGGTCGTCGACGTCCAGCAGCACGACCCGCGCCGACACGCGCGGCGTCAGCGTCGAGGACTCGGCGTCGGCGTCCGGTTCGGCGATCTCGAAGTAGGACGGCGTGGGCGCGGTGCCCGCGAGCCGCAGCCACCGCACGGACCGCCGCCTGCGCAGCGCCAGCGTGTCGCGCACGGCGTCGTTGTGCACCCGCCTGGCCAGCACGACCCGCTGCTCGGCGTCGGACAGCTCGGCCGCCAGTTCGGGCTCCAGCACCGACCGGTCCAGCCCGTCCAGCAGGGCGGACAGCCGGTTCTCCGCCGCCTCCCGGTCCGACCGCGCGGCCCGCTCGGCCCGGTCCGCCGCCGCGCGCAGCTCGGGCTTGCCGCACACCGCCGCCACCGCCCGCGTCACCACCGCCCGCCGCGCCAGGGCCGCGTCCAGCGCCGCCCAGGCCGCGTCCGTGCGCACGTGCAGCCGGTCCAGCCGGTTGGCCGTGCCGAGCGTCCAGGGCCCGATCAGCACGGCCAGCGCCAGCAGCACCAGGAACGTCGTCGCGACGCCGGAACTGGTCACGCCTCACCCACCCGACGGGGGTCTGCCGCCATAGCGCTCTCATATACCCGCAACACCTGGTTCGCGACCACCGACCAGTCGAACATCATCACCCGCTGCCGCGCCGCGTCCACGTAGTCCGCCCGCCGCGCGGGGTCGGTCAGCAGCTCGCGCAGCGCGTCCGCCAGCGCGGACGGGTCGCCGACCGGGGTCAGCACGCCCGCCTTGCCGTCGTCCAGCACGCGCCGGAACGCGTCGAGGTCGGCCGCCACCACCGCCGCGCCCGCCGACATCGCCTCGGTCAGGATGATCCCGAAGCTCTCGCCGCCGGTGTTGGGCGCGCAGTAGACGTCCACGCTGCGCAGCGCCCGCGCCTTGGTCTCGTCGTCCACCATGCCGAGGAACGTCATCCGCGACGCCAGCTCCGGCCCCGCCTGCTTGCGCAGCTCGTCGTCGTCACCACGCCCGACCACGAGCAGCCGCGCGTCCGGCAGGTCCAGCTCGCGGAACGCGTCCAGCAGCACCGGCATGCCCTTGCGCGGCTCGGTGAACCGGCCGACGAACCCGACCGTGCCGCCGGGGCGCGGGTAGCCGTCCAGGGGGGTGGCGTCGGCGAAGAACCCGACGTCCACCCCGTTGGGGATCTCGACCGCGTCGCCGCCGAGGTGCTCCACCTGCACCCGGCGGGCCAGCGCGGACACCGCGATCCGGGCGGTGACCTTCTCCAGGAACGGCTGCAGCACCGCCTGGAACGCCGACAGCATCTTCGAGCGCGGCGTGGAGGTGTGGAAGGTCGCCACGATCGGGCCGTCGGCCACCATCAGCGCCAGCATCGACAGCGACGGCGCGGTCGGCTCGTGCAGGTGCAGCACGTCGAAGTCGTGCTCGGCGATCCACCGCCGGACGCGGGCGAACGACACCGGTCCGAACGAGAGCCTGGCCACCGAACCGTTGTACGGGATGCCGACCGCGCGACCGGCCGGGGTGACGAATTCCGGCACCGGCGTGTCGTCGTCGGCGGGCGCCAGCACGTCCACGTCGTGCCCGAGGCCGCGCAGGGCCCGTGCCAGGTCGACCACGTGCGCCTGCACTCCCCCGGGCACCTCGAAGGAGTACGGGCAGACGATGCCGACCTTCACGCGGATTCCCCTCGGCGGGCCAGCACCCGGCGCAGCGCCTTCTGCCTGCTCTCCGGCAGGTCGGACAGCCACAGCTGCTGCATCATGTGCCAGTCGGTGGGGTGCGCGGCGATGTCGGCGGCGAACACGTCGGCGATCTGCTGCGTCGCCGCGGGCACGCCCGCCGTGCCGGAGACGCGGATCGGCGGGTGCAGCCGGATGACCCAGCCGTCCTCGGTGAACCACAGCCCGGCCGGGATGAGCGCCGCCCCGGTCGTCGCGGCCAGGTGCGCCGGACCGGCGGGCATCAGGGTGCGCTCGCCGAAGAACGTCACGGGCACGCCGCCCGCGGTGAGGTCGCGGTCGGCGAGCAGGCAGACGACCTGGTTGGCCCGCAGCCGTTCGGCGAGCACGAGCGCCGGGTTGCGGTCGCCGCCGGTCAGCGGCACCACCTCGAAGCCGAGGCTCTCCCGGAACGCGATGAACCGCCGGTACAGCGACTCGGGCTTGAGCCGCTCGGCCACGGTGGTGAACGTGCCGCAGTGCCCGACCAGCCAGACGCCCGCCATGTCCCAGTTGCCGCAGTGCGGCAGCGCGATGACCGCGCCCCGGCCCTCGGCCAGCGCCGCGTCCAGGTTCTCGACACCGGTCATCGTCCGGTCGAGCTCGGCGTAGAGCTCCTGCTGGTCCAGCGACGGCATCCGGAACGCCTCGCGCCAGTACCGCGCGTAGGAGCGCACGGCCAGCCGGACCAGCTCGTCCAGCTCGGCCTCGCCCGCCCGGGGCACGACCCGGCGCAGGTTCGACCGCAACTGCCGCACGCCACCGCCGCCGCGCTTCGCGGCCCGGTCGGCGGCCGCGTCGAACAGGGCCCGCGCCGGCTTCTCCGGCAGCAACCGCACCAGCCGCCACCCGGCCGCGTAGCCGAGGTCGGCCAGGGTGCCCTTGAAGTCCCGAGCGGTCACGTCCCCAGCTCCTTCGCGGCCCGGCTCACGGCCAGGATGCGCTGCACCACGGTGATCGTGACCAGCGCGGCCAGCAGGTACAGCGCCACCGGCAGGATGTAGGGCACGCCCAGCCCGTGCAGGCCGACGCCGACCAGCGCCACGATGAACCGCTCGGCGCGCTCGGCCAGCCCGCCGTCCGCGGAGAGCCCGGACGCCTCGGCGCGCGCCTTCACGTACGAGGTGACCTGCGCGCCGACGAGCGAGACCAGGGTCGCGGCGGCCAGGCCGTGCTCACCCTCGCCGAACGCCCACCAGGCGATGGCGGCGAACAGCGCGCCGTCGGCGATCCGATCGCAGCTCGCGTCCAGCACGGCGCCGAACTTCGTGCCGCCGCCCTGCGCGCGCGCCATCGCGCCGTCGATCAGGTCGAACAGCACGAACGCGGTGACCAGCGCCGCGCCCGTGAACAGCTGCCCGCGCGGGATGAACCACAGCGAGACGGCGACGGAGCCGACGGTGCCGAGCACCGTGACGACGTTCGGGGTGAGGCCGCGGCGCAGCAGCCACGCACCGATCGGATCGGTGACGCGCGAAACCGACGCGCGGGCGAAGATGTTCAGCATGGGGCGGTGAGGCACCTACCGACGGGGACGAAGTGGTCCCCGGCAGCCTAACCGCCCAGCTCAGCCGAGCTTGCGGTGGTCCCTGGAGATCTGCTCCAGCAGGTCTTCGAGCGCGTCGTCGCGCACGGCCAGCCGTTCGAGCCTGCTGAACAGGGCCAGGTACTCGCGCACGTCGTGCGGGTCGGTGATGGTCGCGTTGCCGGTCAGCACGCTCAGCGTCACCACCCGTTCGTCGTAGACCTGGAACCCGTGTAGGGCGACCAGGTTCGCGTCCGCCGTCCACGGCACCACGCCGAGCTGCACATTTGGTCTTCGGATGGTCTGCACGAGGTGGTCGATCTGCTCGCACATCAGGTCCGCCGAGCCCATCCGCCAGCGCAGCGCGCTCTCCGCCAGCAGGAACACGAACCGCTTGCCCAGGTCGTCCATGCGCGCCCGGCGGCTGCGCAGGGTGGCGATCGCGGTGTCCTGCTCGTGCGGCGGCGTCGTGTTCAGCACGACCCGCAGGTAGTTCTCGCTCTGCAACAGCGCGGGCACGCCGGCGTTCTGGAAGAAGCGGCTGGTGGTGGCGCGGGCCTCGATCCGGGCCACGGTCTGCTGGTGCCGGTGCGCCCCGCGGTGCAGCACCACCCGGCGGGTCTCCGCCTCGGCGTGCAGCTGACGGGCCAACTCCACCAGCTCGACCCTGGTCTCCCTGGTCGCGGACAGCTCGGCAACCAGGCGCTCCACGTCGGTCACGGACGGGAGGAGCATGCCGTTCTCGATCTTCGACAGCTTGGACTGGCTCATCCCGGTAGCGCGCGCCGTGGCCGTGCCGGTCATCTTGGCCTCGGTGCGCAGCCTTCGTAACTCGCGCGAGAGCCGTTCTCGGGCCAGCCGCGAACGCTCAGGTGCGGTCATGCAACGCACCGTATCGACGCTCACCCCTCTTGACGATCGGCCAGGAAGGTGTCTGCGGCTGCGCCGGCCGCCGTCGGAGGTGATCTGGAACACGTATCCGGGCCGTCCGGCGGGCGCACGTGCAGCGGACCGTGCACTCGCCCTTGCAGCAGGTCCCGGGCCTGCGGTTCGGCGTTCTGCGGCGCGCGGCGGGCCGTCAGAAGGCGACCCGCAGCACGACGAGGTCCTTTTGCACCAATTTGATCTCGATGCCGGTGATGTCCGTGCGGGAGAGCCCGGTCGTGGCGACCGGACGGGTGGTGGAGCCGGGGCCTGCGGTCCAGGTGGCGATCAGGGTCGAGGTGCCGTCGGCCGCGACCACGTGCAGGGAGTAGGCGAAGACGGGCGGCGGCGGGCCGTCCGGCACGGCGTACGAGCACAGCACCTCGATCCGGGTGCCCCACGGCTCCTCCTGCAGCTGCACGCTGGCCGTCACCGGGCTGGGCACGGTCTGCTGCATCGTCACGTCGGGCGCGGGCGGTGGCGCGTCGTCGGTGGCGACCTGGGCGGCCGGCCGCACGGCCAGCGCGACCGCCGCCCCGAGGAACGCCGCCAGCACCAGCGCGGCGGCCACCCAGGCGCGGGCACGCCACCGTCGCGACCGCTCGGCCGCCACCAGGTCGGCGAACACCGCGGGCGGCGGCTCGGCGGCCTCCCGCTCCGGTTCCAGCAGGTCGAGCGCCCGGTCGCGGGGCACCACCGACAGGATGCCGGGCACGCCGGCGAACGACGCCACGTCCCCCGAGCACTCCGGGCACCCGGGCAGGTGTCCCTCGAACTCCCGCCGTTCGCCGGGCGACAGCGAACCCAGGACGTACGCCGCACCCCAGTCCCGGTACGGATCGACTGGCGAGCTCAACGTCCGGTGACCCCCTTCTCCTGCAGCGCCAGCCGCAGCGCCCGCAGACCGTAGTGCAGCCGGGACTTCACGGTTCCCTCCGGCAGGTCCAGTGCGACGGCCAGCTCGGCGACCGACTGGCCCATGTAGTACGCACGCACGATCACCGTGCGGTGCTCCGGCGTCAACTGGCTGAGCACGTCGGCCACCAGCCAGGCGTCCAACGCCGAGTCGCTGTGGTCGTTGCGCGCCCGTTCGGGCAGCCGTTCCGACCGGATCTCCCACCGGGCGCGGGCGCTGCGGCGCTCGTCTATCACCACGTTGCGCGCCACGGTGTAGAGCCAGGCCCGTGCCGCCGTCGGCCCCTGTTCCAGCACCTTGGGGTTGCGCCAGGCCCGGAGCAGCGCCTCCTGCACCACGTCCCGGGACAGCTCGTCGTCCCCGGTCAGCCGGCGCACGTACCGCCAGAGGGCGGGCGCGTGCTCGTCGTGGAGGGAGCGCAGCAGGTCGATGTGACTGTCGTTGATCGCGCACCTCCTCGGCTAGTCGTGGAGCAGCGGTGCCCCGGTGGCGCCCGTGAGGGTCGAACTCGGGAAGGCGGGCGGCCGCTTCGCGAGGAAGGCGGCCGTGCCCTCGCGCATGTCGTCGGTGGTGAACGCCTCGCGGAACGCGTCGAGCTCGACCGCCAGCCCGGCGGCGACGGTCGTGCCGTTCGAGGCGTGCACCGCGGACTTGGCCAGCGACACCGCCGTGGCCGAGTTGCCCGCGATCCGGCCGAGCACCGCGCGTGCGGCGGCCAGCATCTCATCCCGGCCGTCGAACACCGCGTTGACGAGGCCGAGCCGCAGCGCCTCGGACGCGTCGACGTGCCTGCCGGTGTAGATCAGCTCACGGGCCACCGCGGGCCCGACCAGGCGCTGGAGCCGGACGCACCCGCCGAAGCCGGGGATGAGGCCGAGCACCACCTCCGGCTGGCCGAACACCGCGCGGCGGGTCGCGTAGGCGAAGTCGCAGGCCAGCACCATCTCGCAGCCGCCGCCGAGCGCATAGCCGTCCACGCACGCCACAACCGGGCACGGCACCTCTTCGAGCAGCCGGGTGACGCGTTGGCCGAGCAGCCCGAACCGCTCGCCCTCGGCCGGCGTCATCGCGGCCATCTCGCGGATGTCCGCGCCCGCGATGAACGCCGGGCCGGGCGCGCCGGTGAGGACGATCCCCCGCGGCGCGCGGCCGACGAGGACGCCGGACAGGAACCGGTCGAGCTCGGCCAGGACGCGGCCGGACAGCGCGTTGCGCGCCGCCGGCCGGGACACCGTGACCGTCGTGACACCGTCTTGTTCTTCGACGAGCAAGGTCGAGTAGTCCACGCCAGTCTCCTCACGAGTCCCAGATCGCGCCGAACGCGGGCACGCCCCGCGCTTCCAGCTCCTCCACGACGTGCCAGGTGGTCTTCTTGTTCGAGATGCAGATGACGGCCTCGGCGTCGAACTCCCGGTGCGCGCGCAGCGCCAGCTCGACCAGGTCGGGCTTGCCGTCCCGGACGGTGTCCCAGACCAGGGCGTCGGGCTGCACGGCCTCGATCTCGTCCACCAGCTCGTCGCCGTAGGTGGCGCGCGGCGTCCGGGTGGACCACACCAGGCGCGACGGCGTCTCGCGCGACAGCAGGTGGGGCAGGCACGGCCCGATGCCGCTGCCGGTGGCCACCCACACCACCCTGGTGAACAGCTTGTCGATGTTGCCGACGCCGGCGGTGGGCACGCCCTTGACCCACAGGTGGGTCGGCAGGTCGTCGATGAGGGAGCCGGTCCAGTCGCCCGCGCGGGAGATGGTGAGCCGGAAGCCGGTGCGGCCGGGCGTCGGCACGTTGGCGAACGAGTGCCACTCCAGCAGCGGGTTGCGGCTGACCGCGGTCGAGGAGCCCGCGAACGGCGTCACGCCGTGGTCGAACGACACCAGCGCCACGTGCCGCGACGGCCGGTCGATCCGCACCGGCACGCGACGCAGCCGCGTCCACGGCAGCGCGACGCTGACGACCACCAGCAGGAGCAGCCAGAACTGGGCCGAGCCGACGAAACCGGGCTGCCGGGACGAGTCCACCGCGAACAGCGCGAGCACGGTCCAGCCGGCGAACCGGTGCACGCGCTCGAACACGTCGTGGCGGCGTGCGCGCAGGCCTGGCAGGGCGAACACGACCATCGCGGCCATCAGGGCCAGGATCGCCCACGTCAGCGGGTCGTCGCGGACCACGGCCAGCGCGGCGAACCACGCGGTGGCGCAGACGGCGGCGCCGACGTGCAGGCCGCCGAAGTGGTAGACCTTGCCCAACGTCCAGCGGACCCGCAGCGGCCACGTCGTCGGCGCGCTGGTCGCGAGCCGGAACAGCAGGTTGATCACGTGCTGCTGGCGGATCAGGACGGCCAGCGCGACGTTGGCGACGACCGCGTCCGCGATCGCTTGCGCGTCGTGCACCGCGAACGCCACCGCCACGTTGACCAGCACCACGGCGGCGGCGAGCCGGTTGTGGTGGGTGAACGGGCGCTTCCTCAGCCTCGACGCGGGCCGGTCGGTGCGCGTGGTGGTCATGCGACCGTCACCAGGGACGCCAGCGCGGCCCGGTCCACTTTGCCGCGCGGGGTCAGCGGCAGGTCGTCCACGGCGCAGACCTGTGCCGGCACGCAGTAGTAGGGCAGCGCGCGCGCCACCGCGTCCTTGGCGGCTTGGCCGTCGACGGTGGCGGGGCTGACGAAGCCGACGAGCCTGCCGTCGTGCAGGACGGTCGTGGCGCGGGTGCAGCCGGGGGTCGTCTCCAGGGCGGAGGTGACCGCGTCCAGCTCGACCCGGAAGCCGCGCACCTTCACCTGGTCGTCGGTGCGGCCGTGGTGCTCCAGCTCGCCGTTCGGCGTCCAGCGGACCAGGTCCCGGGTGCGGAACATCAGGTGGTCGCCGCCGAGGAACGGGTCTGGCCGGTAGCGCTGCGCGGTCAGCACGTCGTTGCCGAGGTAACCCGCCGTGACGCAGGCGCCGCCGGCCCACATCTCGCCGACCTCGCCGATCCGGCACGGCCGCAGGTCCTGGTCGAGCACGTAGACCGTGGTGTTCGGGACCGGGCGGCCGATGGTCAGCTCGCCCGCCCGGGGGTCGTAGCGCTGGATCGTGTTGACGATCGTGACTTCCGTGGGGCCGCAGGCGTTGTGGAACGCGGCGCGGGCGGACCAGGCGTCGGCCAGGGGCTTGGGACAGCGCTCTCCGGCCACGGCGACCGTCCGGACGTCGGGACAGCGTTCGGGGTCCAACGTGGACAATATGGCCGGGGTGGCGATGAGGACGGTGGCGGTCTTCGCCGCTTCCGCGATGTCGCGGCCCCGGATGACGGACGTCGCGCCGTGGGCGAGCGCGCCGAAGATCTCCCACACGGCCATGTCGAACGCGATGTTGAGCACGTGCGCTACCCGGTCGCCCGGTCGGATGCCGAGGTCGCCGGGTGCGGTGAGCAGGACGTTGCACAGGTTGGCGTGGGTGACGCGGACGCCGTTGGGCACACCGGTCGTGCCGGAGGTGAAGATGACGACGGCGGTGTCGCCGGGTGCCGTGCGGGGTGGGCCGACGCGGCGGTCCGGGAGGGCGTCGAGGGCGATGACCTCCGGCGCGGCGAGGCCGGGCGCGTGCTCGCGGGTGGTCAGCACGACGGTGATCCCGGCCGTGCGGACGACGTGGTCGAGGTGGGGACGTGGGGTGATCCGGACGTCCTGCGGCACGTACGCGGCGCCGACCTTCAGCACCGCCAGGATGCCGACGACCAGGTGGATGGAGCGCGTTAAGAAGACGCCGACGTGGTCGCCGGGGCGCACCCCCGCGTCGAGGAGCGCGGCGGCGACGACGTTCGCGCGGTGGTCGAGTTCGCCGTAGGTCAGGCAGTCGCCCTCGTGCTCGACCGCCCGCGCGTGGGGCGACCGCGCCGCGTGGGACTCGAAGGCGTGGTGGATCAGGTCGAACGGCGGGGTCGCGTCCGGGCCGCGGCCGAATCGTCGGAACAGGGGACGGTCGTCCGGGGGCAGGCCTTGCACAGCGGAGGGCTCGGTCATGGCCGTCACGGGGTGTGGACCTCTCGTCAGCCGGGCGTGGTCACCCGGTCTGAACGAGACAGCCCCACCGTCCGTTCAACCCGACCCCGAAAAAAGTTGAAACTTCTTCAACCACGGGAGTCCCGCGCCCGGCGTGTCGTGGCCGCAGGACTCCCGTGAGCTGGAGGAAGTCGCCCGACGGTCAGTCGGCTGTGGACCAGGCGTCGGAGAGGAGCTGTCTCGTTTCGCCCAGCAGTTGCGGCAGGACCTTGGTGTGGCCGATCACCGGCATGAAGTTCGCGTCGCCGCCCCACCGGGGCACGACGTGCTGGTGCAGGTGGGCCGCGATGCCCGCGCCCGCCACCACGCCCTGGTTCATGCCGATGTTGAAGCCGTGCGGGTTCGCCGCCCGGCGCATCACCCGCATCGCCTTCTGCGTGAACGCGGCGAACTCCGCCGTCTCGGCGGCGGTCAGGTCCGTGTAGTCGGGCACGTGCCGGTACGGCAGCACCATCAGGTGGCCGGGGTTGTACGGGTACAGGTTCAGCACCGCGAACACCAGCTCGCCACGGGCCAGGATCAGCCCCTCGGCGTCGTCCAGCCCGATCACCCGGCAGAACGGGCACCCCTCGGGCTCGTCGCCGACGGCCTTGCCCTCACCGCGCACGTACGAGAGGCGGTGCGGGGTCCACAGGCGCTGCAACGCGTCGTCGACCCCGACCCCGTCCTGCTCCTCGTACCGGTCCGTCACTGGACGAGTTCCGCCGTGGGCGAGGCGTTCTCGCGCCGCGCCACCCAGTCCACGATCGTCTCGACGGCCCGCTCGACCGGCACGCCGTTGATCTGGGTGCCGTCGCGGAACCGGAACGACACCGCGCCCTGCTCCACGTCCTTGCCGCCCGCGAGCAGCATGAACGGCACCTTCTGCGTGGTGTGGTTGCGGATCTTCTTCTGCATCCGGTCGTCCGAGGCGTCCACCTCGACCCGGATGCCCTTCGCCTTGAGCTCCCCGGCCACCGCGAGCAGGTGGTCGACGTGCTCGTCCGCGATCGGGATGCCCACCACCTGCACCGGCGCGAGCCACGCCGGGAACGCGCCCGCGTAGTGCTCGGTCAGCACGCCGAAGAACCGCTCGACCGAGCCGAACAACGCGCGGTGGATCATGACCGGGCGCTGCCGCGAACCGTCCGGGCCGGTGTACTCCAGCTCGAACCGCTCGGGCAGGTTGAAGTCCACCTGGATGGTCGACATCTGCCAGGTGCGGCCCAGCGCGTCCTTGGCCTGCACGGAGATCTTCGGCCCGTAGAACGCCGCGCCGCCCGGGTCGGGGACCAGCTCCAGGCCGGAGTCCTCGGCCGCGACGCGCAACGCCTCGGTGGCCTTCTCCCAGACCTCGTCGGAGCCGACGGACTTCTCCGGGTTGCGGGTGGACAGCTCCAGGTAGAAGTCGTCCAGGCCGTAGTCGCGCAGCAGCCCGAGCACGAAGGTCAGCAGCGACTTCAGCTCGTCCTGCACCTGGTCGGGGGTGCAGAAGATGTGCGCGTCGTCCTGCGTCATGCCGCGCACGCGGGTCAGGCCGTGGATCACGCCGGACTTCTCGTACCGGTAGACGCCGCCGAACTCGAACATGCGCAGCGGCAGCTCGCGGTATGAGCGCCCGCGCGACTTGAAGATCAGGTCGTGGAACGGGCAGTTCATCGGCTTGAGGTAGTAGTCCTGGCCGGGCCTGCGGACCGTGCCGTCCTCGTTGTACTCGGCGTCGAGGTGCATCGCCGGGTACATGCCGTCCTTGTACCAGTCGAGGTGACCGGACGTCTCGAACAGGTTGCCCTTGGTGATGTGCGGCGAGTAGACGAACTCGTAGCCCTCTTCGGTGTGCCGGGCCCGCGAGTAGTCCTCCATGGCCTTGCGGATGATCCCGCCGCGCGGGTGGAACACCGCCAGGCCCGAGCCGATCTCGTCCGGGAAGCTGAACAGGTCGAGCTCCACGCCGAGCTTGCGGTGGTCGCGGCGCTCGGCCTCGGCCAGCAGCTCCAGGTGCGCGTCCAGCGCCTCCTGCGACTCCCACGCGGTGCCGTAGATGCGCTGGAGCTGCGGGTTCTTCTCGTTGCCGCGCCAGTACGCGGCGGCGACGCGGGTCAGCTTGAACGCCGGGATGTGCTTGGTCGTCGGCACGTGCGGGCCGCGGCACAGGTCGCCCCACACGCGTTCGCCGGACCGCGGGTCGAGGTTGTCGTAGATCGTCAGCTCGCCGCCGCCGACCTCCATCACCTCGGCGGTGTCGACATCGCTTTTGATGTCGACCAGTTCGAGCTTGAACGGCTCCGACGCCAGCTCGGACTTGGCCGCGTCGACCGACTCGACCACGCGCCGGTTGAACCGCTGCGCGCCCTTGATGATCGCCTTCATGCGCTTCTCCAGCGCCTGGAGGTCCTCGGGCGTGAACGGCTTGTCGACCTGGAAGTCGTAGTAGAAGCCGTCCTTGACCGGCGGGCCGATGCCCAGCTTGGCCTCGGGGAACTGCTGCTGCACGGCCTGCGCCAGCACGTGGGCGGCGGAGTGCCGGATGACGCTGCGGCCGGCCTCGGTGTCGGCGGCGACGGCCTCCACCTCGACGTCGACCTGCGGCGACCACGACAGGTCGCGCAGGTGGCCCTCCGGGTCGCGCACGACCACGACGGCGTCCGGGCCCTTGCCCGGGAGTCCCGCTTCACGCACCGCCGCGCCCGCGGTGGTCCCCGCCGTCACCACCACGCGCGGTGGGGCGAGAGCGGCTGCGGGACGTGGCTGGGACACGGTGACTCCTCGGTGTGCGTCGGGTCCTTGTCCCGGAGATGTTATCGGTGCTCACCGAGTCCTTTTCCGGCGCACCGGGTCGGCCGCTCCGGTGTCCCGCGGATCACCCGGTGGGGTGAGCCGCGGAGCCCCGGATCAGGGCGGGCAGCGCGTCGACCGAGGTCACGGCCCGTCCGGTGGTGTGCTGGTAGCGGCGGACGAGACCCCGGTGGCGGACGCGGTGGCCGAGCCGGCGTTCGACGACGAGCAGCGGGTTGCGGCGCGGCGGCGGGAAGGCCGCCGCCAGGTCGGCGAGCAGGGCCGCCCGGTCCACGCCCGCGGTCTTGAGCACCCACGCGACGCCGGGGTCCAGCGCCGTCAGGGCCAGCGCGAGGTGCTCGGGGCGGTGCTCGCGCTCGCGGCGGGCCAGGGCCAGGCGCAGCGACGCCGAGTAGGCCGCCTGCGCGTCCAGGCCGAGCGGCGGGGTGAGGAGGGCGCAGCGCCGGCGCGCCTTCGCCGCCCCGAACGGGATCAGCGGCTCCCGGCCCGCCGGCCGGTCCAACGCCCCACCACCGCCGACCAGGCGGTCCAGGTCGACGCCGAGCGTCCCGAGCAGCCCCCGGTCCGCCGCGCCGCCCGCGCCGAGGGGTGCGGCGAGGTGCGCGGCGTCCCCGATCGCGGCGGTGGTCGCGCCGTGGCGGAGCATGACGTCGGGGAGCGCGCTGGAGGTCAGCCGGCTGTCGGCGAGAGCGGCCAGGACGTGTTCGCTGCCCGTGCGCGGGTGGCCCAGGGTGCGGGCCAGGTGGAGCGCGCGGCCGATCGTGCGCTTCACGTCGGGGTGGTCGCCTCGGAACACCGGTCAGTCCTCTCGGCCGTACTTGCGGTGGACGGTCTGCTTGGTGACGCCCAGGCGGGTGGCGATGTCGCGCCACGACCAGCCGGCCCGGCGCGCGGCGGCGACGTGCTCGGCTTCCAGTTGGTCGACCAGGCGGCGCAGGCGGGCCACGGCGCGCAGGCCGGCGTCCGGGTCGGCGCCGTGCGCGGCCTGGTCGAGATCGGCGATCGCAGCCATGTCGTCAACATATGCTGACGACCGCGCGGTCGTCAACACATGCTGACGGCACGGTTCACAGCCGACGGACAGCCGTCCATCAGGATTCCCTCAGGTCGGTCGCGCACCATGGCGGTCAACAGCACGGGAGAGCAGGAGTTCCGCCATGTCAGACCCGAACCAGCCGGCACGCGCCAACCCCGAGCCACCGGCGGACCGGACTCCCACCCCACCGGCCGCGAACCAGGCGCCCGCCGACGCCACCACGCCCCTGTCCACCCCGCCACCGCAGACCGCAGGCCCGACCGCGCCGGAGGCCACCCCGCCGAACGCCGGCACGGCTGCCCCGGACCAGCAAGCCGCAGCACAACAGGCAGCCGCCCAGCAGGCAGCCGCCCAGCAGGCAGCCGCCCAGCAGGCAGCCGCCCAGCAGGCAGCCGCCCAGCAGGCAGCCGCCCAGCAGGCGGCAGGCCACCCGGTGACCGGCGCGCCCCACCCCGGCCACTACCCGCCGCCACCGCCGCCCGGCAGGGGCGCGGTCGTCGGCCGGGTCGTCAAGCACCGCGCCACCCAGTTGGTCGCCGTCGGCCTGCTCGGGCTCGTGCTCGGCGGCGGGATCGTGGCGTTGGCCGACCGCGGCCACCACCACCCCCGCTACGGCGTCGGGGCCGACCGGCACGGTCACTCGCGGTTCGACGAGCGCGGCGACCGGGGTGACCGAGGGCCCGATCGGCTGCCCGGACGCGACTTCGAGCGCTGAGGCGACACCGGCGTCAGGTCAGGAAGCCGCGCAGCAGCAGGGCCGTGCCGTCCAGGTGCTCGGCCATCGCCCGCCGCGCGGCCTCCGGGTCGCCCGCCACGATGTGCGTCACGATCAGCTCGTGCTGGTCGTTCGAGTGCGCCAGGTTCGGCGGCAGCAGCGGTATCCGGTCCAGCAGGGCGTTGACCCTGGTCCGGGCATCGGCGACGGCCGCCGTGAGCGACGGCGAACCGGTCGCCTCGGCGATCGCCAGGTGCAGCCGCGAGTCCTTGCGCCGGTAGGAGTCCACCGACGCGTCACGGCACTCGGTCAGCCGCGCCAGCAGGTTGCGCCGCTCCACCGGCCCCAGCGCACGGCCCGCCGCGCACTCCGCCGCACCCGTCTCCACCGCCGCGCGCAGCGTCAGCGCGTCCGCCAGCTCACCGGGATCCACCCGGCGGTCCGGCGCGGGCGCGGGCAGCGGCGAGTTCACGAACGTCCCGCCGTAACGGCCGCGCCGCGACTCCACGTACCCGGCGTCCTGGAGTGACCGGATCGCCTCACGCAGCGTCACCCGGCTGATACCCAACCGGGTCGCCAGGTCACGCTCCGCGGGCAACCGCTCGCCCGGCCCGACCACGCCGAGCCGGATCGCCTGCATCAGCCGCTCCACGGTCTCCTCGAACGCGTTGCCCGCCCGCACGGGGCGGAACAACGCGTCCTCCAGCGGCATCACAGCGGTGTCACGTAGGCACCGGCGATACCGCCGTCCACCAGGAAGTTCGACGCGGTGATGAACGACGAGTCGTCACTGGCCAGGAACGCCACCGCCGCCGCGATCTCCTCCGGCTCGGCGAACCGGCCCAGCGGCACGTGCACCAACCGCCGCGCGGCCCGCTCGGGGTCCTTCGCGAACAGCTCCCGCAGCAACGGCGTGTTCACCGGTCCGGGTGACAGGGCGTTCACCCGCACCCCCTGCCGGGCGAACTGCACGCCCAGCTCGCGGCTCATCGCCAGCACCCCGCCCTTGGACGCGGTGTACGAGATCTGGGACGTCGCCGCACCCATCGTCGCCACGAACGACGCGGTGTTGATCACCGAGCCGCGGCCCTGCGACAGCATGTGCGGGATCGCGTACTTGCAGCACAGGTACACCGAGGTCAGGTTGACCTTCTGCACCCGGTCCCACGCCTCGATGCCCGTGGTCAGGATCGAATCGTCGTCCGGCGGCGAGATCCCCGCGTTGTTGAACGCGACGTCCAGCGAACCGTACGCGTCCACAGTGGTCTGGTACAGCGCCGACACCTGCTCCTCGTCGGTCACGTCCGCCTGCACGAACAGCCCGCCGACCTCGTCGGCCGCCGCCTTGCCGGAGTCACCGTCCACATCGGCCACGACGACCTTCGCCCCCTCGGACGCCAGCCGCCGCACCGAGGCCAGGCCGATGCCGCTGCCGCCACCGGTCACCACGGCAACCCGGCCCTCAAGTCGCACAACCATGTCTCTCCCAATCAGTGAGCGATGAAGACGTTCTTGGTCTCGGTGAACGAGTCGAGGGCGTCGGGCCCCAGCTCACGTCCCAGCCCGGACTGCTTGAACCCGCCGAACGGGGTCCAGTACCGCACCGACGAGTGCGAGTTGACCGAGAGGTTCCCCGCCTCGACGGCACGCGACACGCGCAGCGCCCGGCCCACGTCCCGCGTCCAGATCGACCCGGACAGGCCGTAGGCGCTGTCGTTGGCCAACCGCACCGCGTCCTCCTCGTCGGTGAACGGCAGCACGGCCACCACCGGCCCGAAGATCTCCTCCACGGCCGCGCGGTCACCGGGTGCGACGGGCGCCAGGACCGTGGGCGGGAACCAGAAGCCCGCGCCCGAGGGAGCCGACCCGCGGAACGCCACCGGCGCGTCGGCCGGCACGTAGGACGCCACCTTCTCGCGGTGCGCGGCCGAGATCAGCGGCCCCATCTCGGTGGCCTCGTCACCCGGAGCACCCACCACGACGCCCTTGACCGCGGGTTCCAGCAGCTCCATGAACCGGTCGTAGACCGACGCCTGCACCAGGATGCGGGACCGCGCGCAGCAGTCCTGGCCCGCGTTGTCGAACACCCCGTACGGCGCGGTGGCCGCGGCGCGTTCCAGGTCCGCGTCGGCGAACACGATGTTGGCCGACTTGCCGCCCAGCTCCAGCGTCACCCGCTTCACCTGCTCCGCGCAGCCGGCCATGATCTGCTTGCCGACCCGCGTGGACCCGGTGAACACGACCTTGCGCACGTCGGGGTGCGTCACGAACCGCTGCCCCACCACCGGGCCCGCGCCCGGCAGCACCTGGAACACGTCCGGCGGGATCCCGGCCTCCAGCGCCAGCGACGCCAACCGCAGCGCCGTCAGCGGGGTCAGCTCGGCGGGCTTGAGCACCACCGCGTTCCCCGCCGCCAGCGCGGGCGCGAAGCCCCACGCGGCGATCGGCATCGGGAAGTTCCACGGCACGATCACGCCGACCACGCCCACCGGCTCGTGGAACGTCACGTTCAGCCCGCCCGGCACCGGGATCTGCCTGCCGAACAGGCGTTCCGGCGCGGCCGAGTAGTAGTGCAGCACGTCGCGGACGTTCCCGGCCTCCCACCGCGCGTTGCCGATGGTGTGCCCGGCGTTGAGCACCTCCAGCGCCGCCAGCTCCTCCAGCGCGCCGTCGACCGCCTCGGCGAACCGCCGCAGCAGCCGGGCCCGATCCCCCGGCGCGACCGCGCGCCACGCGGGCAGCGCCGCCGACGCCCGGGCGATCGCCGCGTCGGTCTCCTCCAGCGTCGCCAGCGGCACCGAGCGGACCACCTCCTCGGTGGCCGGGTTGATGACGTCGAACGTGGTCACTTCGCACTCCTGTCACGGGTGGCGTCCACCAGCGCGGCGAACAAGCGGTCGTCCTCGGTGTCGGCCTCCGGGTGCGACTGCACGCCGAGCACGAACCGCGCGCCCGGCAGCTCCACCGCCTCCACGGTGCCGTCCGGCGCGCCCGCGACCACCCGCAGGCCGTCGCCGAGGACGTCCAGCGCCTGGTGGTGGTGGCAGAACACGGTCGTGGCGAGGCCGACGATCCCGGCCAGCGCCGAACCGGGCGCGACCGCGATCCCGGTGTGCTCGAACACGGCGGGAGCCGGGTTGTGGCCGTCCACGTGCTGCACGAGCGTGCCGCCCAGCGCCACGTTGAGCACCTGCATCCCCCGGCACACGGCCAGCAGCGGCAGGTCCCGCTTCAACGCCGCGCGGGTCAGCTCCAGCTCGACTGCGTCGCGCTCGGGTCGTGCCGGTCCGGTGCGCGGGTCGCGCGGCCTCCCGTACAACGCGGGGTCGACGTCCGCGCCGCCCGCCAGCACCAGGCCGTCGAGGAACGCGACGCCGTCGGCGTCCCACGTGCCGACCGGCGGCAGCAGCACCGGGTTGCCGCCCGCGCGCACCACCGAGTCGAGGTAGTCGCGGTGCAGGACGGCCGCCTCCAGGTCCCAGACGCCGAACTTCGCGCGTTCCAGGTAGGTGGTGACGCCGATCAACGGCCGTGCCCTAGAGCCGTTCGAAACCACGGATCCGCTCCCAGTCCGTCACCGACTTGTCGAACGCGGCCAGCTCCACCCGGGCCGCGTTGAGGTAGTGCTCGACCACGTCCTGCCCGAACGCCTCGCGCGCCAGCTCGCTGCGCGCCAGCAGGGACGCGGCGTCGCGCAGCGTGGCGGGCACGGTCGGCCGGTCGGAGGCGTAGGCGTTGCCGACGAACTCCTCCTCCAGCGGCAGCTCGTTCTCCACGCCGTGCAGGCCGGCCGCGATCAGCGCGGCGACGGCCAGGTACGGGTTCACGTCCGCGCCGGGCACCCGGTTCTCGAACCGCAGCGACTGGCCGTGCCCGACCACGCGCAGCGCGCACGTCCGGTTGTCCTTGCCCCACGCCACCGCGGTCGGCGCGAAGCTGCCCTCGGCGAACCGCTTGTAGGAGTTGATGTTCGGGGCGAGGAAGTAGGTCAGCTCGCGCAACGCGGCCAGCTGGCCGGCCATGAAGTGCTCCATGAGCCGGGACATCCCGTGCCCCTCGGCGAACACCGGCTCGCCGTCGGCCGAGCGCAGGCTCAGGTGGATGTGGCAGGAGCTGCCCTCGCGCTCGTTGTACTTGGCCATGAACGTCAGCGACTTGCCCTGCTGCGCCGCGATCTCCTTGGCGCCGGTCTTGTAGATGCTGTGGTTGTCGCAGGTGGCCAGGGCCTCGGTGTAGCGGAACGCGATCTCGTGCTGGCCGGGGTTGCACTCGCCCTTGGCCGACTCGACCACCATGCCCGCGCCCGCCATGTTGTTGCGGATGGCGCGCAGCAGCGGCTCGATGCGGGCCGTGCCGAGCAGGGAGTAGTCCACGTTGTACTGGTTGGCCGGCGTGAGGCCGCGGTAGCCGCGGTCCCAGGCGTCCTCGTAGGTGTTGTCGAAGACGATGAACTCCAGCTCGGTGCCCACGAACGCGCTCAGCCCCCGTTCGGCGAGCCGGTCGAGCTGGCGCTTGAGGATCTGGCGCGGCGAGGCCACCACCGGGCTGCCGTCCTCCCAGACCAGGTCGCACATGACCAGTGCGGTGCCCTCGTGCCACGGCACGCGGCGCAGCGTGGACAGGTCGGGCTTCATCACGAAGTCGCCGTAGCCGCTGTCCCACGACGACATGGCGTAGCCGCCGACGGTGTTCATCTCCACGTCGACGGCCAGCAGGTAGTTGCAGCCCTCGGCGGAGTGCGGCAGGACCTCGTCCACGAAGTAGCGCGCTGCGCAGCGCTTGCCCTGGAGGCGGCCCTGCATGTCGACCACGGCGACCAGCACCGTGTCGATCTCCCCGGCGTCCACGAGCACGCGCAACTCCTCCACGGCGAGCATCCGCAGTACCTCCAAAGGTATGTCAGCGAGCCATTGGACGCCTCATCTTGACACCTTCGAGTGAAGGCCGCCACACCCTCCTCGCGCCACTCTTCGGACGGCTCCCTGTTGACACGATCCGGTGACGCCCGCCACGCTCGCTGCAAAGGAGCGCGACTGACCCATTAGGGAGCGCAGATGGCCGAACACGTCGAGTACGAGAAGGTGGGCAGCGACTACCTGGAGAACCGGCAGCTCAAGCGTGGCGCCGCGGGCTGGGTGCTGTTGGCGGGGCTGGGTGTCTCGTACGTCATCTCCGGCGACTTCGCCGGGTGGAACTTCGGGCTCGCCCAAGGCGGCTGGGGCGGCCTGCTGGTCGCGACGATCCTCATGGGCGCGATGTACACGTGCATGGTGTTCGGCCTGGCGGAGCTGGCCGCCGCGCTGCCGGTCGCCGGCGCCGGGTACGGCTTCGCGCGCCGGGCGCTGGGACCGCTGGGCGGTTTCGCGACGGGCGTCGCGATCCTGGTCGAGTACGCCATCGCGCCCGCCGCGATCGTCGTGTTCATCGGCGACTACGTGCAGGCGCTGGGGTTGTTCGGGCTCACCAGCTCGTGGCCGGTGTACCTGGTCTGCTACGCGATCTTCGTCGGCGTGCACCTGTACGGCGTGGGCGAGGCGCTGCGGCTGATGTTCGTGATCACCGGCGTCGCGGTGGTCGCGCTGATCGCGTTCGTGGCCGGGATGGTCCCGCGGTTCGACTCGGCCAAGCTGTTCGACATCGGGGACGGCGGCTTCCTGCCGTTCGGGCTCACCGGGGCGCTGGGCGCGCTGGTGTACGCGATCTGGTTCTTCCTCGCGGTCGAGGGCGTGCCGCTGGCTGCCGAGGAGGCGCGTGACCCGAAGAAGGACATGCCTCGCGGGATCATCGGCGCGATGCTGGCGCTGCTGGTGTTCGCGGCGGCGATCCTCGTGTTCGCGCCGGGAGGTGCCGGCTCGGCGGCGCTGATGTCGTCCGGCAACCCGCTGCCCGAGGCGGTGCGCGCGGCCTACGGGGGCGACAACGCGCTGGCGCAGGTCGTGAACTACGTGGGCCTCGCCGGGCTGGTGGCGTCGTTCTTCTCGATCATCTTCGCGTACTCGCGGCAACTGTTCGCGCTGTCGCGCGCGGGGTACCTGCCGCGCTGGCTGTCCAGGACCGGCAAGCGCAAGACGCCGTACCTGGCGCTGATCGTGCCGGGCACCATCGGGTTCGTGCTCGCCGCGATCATGAAGAGCGGCGCCACGCTGATCAACGTCGCGGTGTTCGGCGCGGCGCTGTCGTACGTGCTGATGATGGTGTCGCACATCGTGCTGCGGGTGCGCGAGCCGGGGTTGGCGCGGCCGTACCGGACGCCCGGCGGCGTGGTCACCACCGGTGTGGCGCTGGTGCTCGCGGTGGCGGCGGTCGTGGCCACGTTCTTCGTGGACGAACTGGCCGCCGGCATCACCGCGGGCATCGTCGTGGTCGCGTTGGCGTACTTCTGGTTCTACAGCCGCCACCACCTGGTGGCCGCCGCCCCGGAGGAGGAGTTCGCGGCCATCGCGCGGGCGGAGGAGGAGCTGAAGGACTGACCGGCGGGTCGGGTGGCGGCTCTCACCGCCACCCGGTCACCAACTGCCGGACAGGTACGGGGACTCGCGGCCATCAGCGCGGACGATCGCGCTGAACTCCTCCAACGGCCGCCTGGCGTCGCCGTACCGGATCGCCGTGTCGTGGTACAGCACACTGCACTTCGGGTCCATCCTGACGAGCTGCTGCCTGCCGTCCGGGTACCCGAGGACGATCTGGTACTCCGGGGTCGCGGGCAGCCGGCACCCGATGTTCCTCATCTGGTCCACTGTCATCGGGGCCAGGGCATTCATGGCGCGGACCACGTTCGCGACGTCGTGCTCGATCCCGATCGGGGTCACGGTGACCGGCCCGCCACCGTACATGCCGTCGTACACGCACAGCAGGGCGTTCACCGCCGACTCGTCCGCCACCGGGCCGTCCGCCAGCTCCGGCCTCGGGAAGGGGCGCTCCTGGACCCTGGGGGGACACTCGAGAACGGGCTTCGTCACCACCGGGGGCGGAGTCGCGACCGGGTCCTCGCGGACGGAGCCGAACCACTGCGCGCCGACCAACGCACCCGCGGTCAGCGCGACGACGACGCCCGACGCCACCACCCCGCGGGCCCGGCGACGCCGCCGCACCCGCCGACCCACCTCCGCCAACCGGTCCACCTCGGGCAGCTCCGGCACGGCGTCCGCCAACAGCTCGTGCAAGCACTTCACAGCACTACCCCCTCGTCCATCAACGTCCTGAGCACGTCGTCCTCCCGCAGCACGGCGAGCGCACGCGACGTGTGCGTCTTGATCGACCCGGTGGAGCAGCCCAGCACGCGGGCCGCGTCCTCGACGCTGCAGTCCTCGAAGAACCGCAGCACCACCACCGCCCGCTGCCTGCTGCTCAACCGCGCGAGCCGGCCGCGCACGGCCAGCCGCACGACGGCGTCACCCTCCACGTCGTCCCGCGTCACGGCGTCCGGCACGACGGCGGACGGCCTCTCCGCCCGCCACCGCCGACGCCACCAGGTCATGTACGTCGTGTAGAGCACGCGCCGGGCGTAGGCACCCGGCTCCTCGACCCCCGACCAGCGCTCCCACAACCGCACGAGCGCCACCTGCACCAGGTCCTCGGCCTTGTGGGCGTCACCGGTGAGCAGCCAGGCCGCGCGGACCAACGACCCGGACCTCTCGGCGACGAACTCGGCGAACCCCTCCGGCGACTTCGGATCACTGCGCATCACCACCTCCGCCACCAAGACGACCCGGCCCTCGGAGCCGGTTGACACGACGTCACCGCGGTTCCACCGATCGTGGAACGCAAGTCTTCCCGCGAGTGGGAACCCCTTGACAACAGGGACGTCGACCAAGAGGAGGAGAACGATCATGGCGCGCAGGGCGTTTACCGCTGGAGCAGCGATCGCGGCACTGCTGGTCACGGCCACCCCGGCACTGGCCGCACCGACCTTCGAGGACCGCGTTCTGACGTTGACGAACGAGAAACGTGCCGCCGCGGGCTGCCCGAACCTCGCACCGAACGACAAGCTGGCCGCCGCCGCGAGCAGGCATACCAACGACATGGCCCGCACCGGGAACTTCAGCCACACGGGCACGGACGGCAGCACGCCCGCGCAACGCGTCACCGATGCGGGGTATCCCTATCGGCTGATGGCGGAGAACATCGCCGCGGGCCAGGGAACCGCCGAGGAGGTCGTGAGCGCCTGGATGAGCAGCGAGAGCCACCGGGCCAACATCGTGAACTGCGAACTGCGCGACCTCGGCGTGGCCCGCGGCGTGGACGGCAACAACAAGGTCTACTGGACGCAGGACTTCGGCGTCACGGGCTGACCGGCCGTCAGCAGTAGATCGAGCTGAACAGCCCGATCACGGCCTCCCCCGGCACCCCGCCCGGCAGCGGGTTGTAGGACAGCGTGGCCCGCCTGCCGTCGTCGGCGCGCGTGGCGTAGGTGAGGTAGCCGATCAGCTCGCCGCCGTGCCCCCACACCGAACGGCCGCACGGCAGGTCGAACCGCTGCAACCCCAGCCCGTAGGCGAAGATCGTGCCGGTGCCGTCCACGGTCCGCCGCATCGCGTCGAGGGACGCCGCGCTGGTCAGCCGGCCGCTCAGGAGCGCGTCGAAGAACCGGTCGAGGTCGTCGGCGGTGGAGATCATCTCGCCCGCCGCCCAGTCCAGCGACGGGTTCATCAGGGTCGCGTCGACCAGTCGTCCGTCGACCTCCGCGTAGCCGCGGGCGTGCGGCTGCGGCAGGCCGGGCCACCACCCCGGCACGGAGGTGTGGATCAGGCCGAGGGGGCGCAGGATGCGTGAGCGCACCTCGTCGCCGTACGTCCGGCCGGTCACGCGTTCGACCAGCATCCCGGCGACGATGTAGTTGGTGTTCGAGTAGTGCCACCCCTCCCCCGGCTCGAAGTAGGGCGTCCCGGCGAACGCCACGTCCAGCAGCTCCTGCGGCCGGTAGGTGCGGAACCGGTCCCCACCGCGCCACCGGTTGGTCGAGTAGCCCTCCTCGTGCGCGTAGTCGTAGAGGCCGCTGGTGTGGTTGAGCACCTGCCGCACGGTGATCCGGTCACCCTTCGGCACGCCGGCCACGTACCGGTCGACCGGGTCGTCCAGCCCGACCCTGCCCTCGTCCACGAGCTGGAGCACGACGGTGGCGACGAACGTCTTGGTGGCGCTGCCGATCCGGAAGTACCCACCGACCGACGCCTCGCCCGCCGCGTCAGCCCGGGTGCCCGTGGAGTCCTCGACGGTGAGCAGCGCGCCGGAGGCCCACCCCTGGTCGACCCAACCGTCCAGTGCGGGGAACGTGCCGGCCAGCGCCAGGACCACGCCCGCGATCGCAGTGTTGATCATCACGGGGGCAACGCTAGGCGGGGGCGCGGCGGCCGACCATGAGGAGCGCCACCCGGTCGGCTGTGGAAAACCCCAGTCGAGATGTGCCCGGCGGGGACGCCCCTGGCAGGATCGGGGCGTGAGTGACATTCAACGTGTTGGAGTGGTGGGATCGGGCCTGATGGGCTCCGGCATCGCCGAGGTCTGCGCGCGGGCCGGGCTGGACGTGCTGGTCGCCGAGGTGAGCCCGGACGCCACGGAGGCCGCGCGGGGGCGGATCGCCTCCTCGCTCGGCCGCGGCGTGCGCAGCGGCAAGCTGTCCGCCGAGGACCGCGACGGCGCACTGGAGCGCCTGCGGTTCACCACCGACCTCGCCGACTTCGCCGACCGCAACCTGGTCGTGGAAGCCGTCGCGGAGAACGAGCAGGTCAAGACCGAGGTGTTCGCGGCGCTGGACAAGGTCGTCGTGGACCCGGACGCGCTCTTCGCGTCCAACACCTCCTCGATCCCGATCATGAAGCTGGGCATGGCCACCAGCCGTCCCGAGCAGGTCATCGGCGTGCACTTCTTCAACCCGGTGCCGGTGCTGAAGCTGGTGGAGCTGGTGCCGTCGCTGCTGACCGGGGAGAAGACCAAGGCCAGGGCCGAGGCGTTCGTGACCGGGGTGCTGCACAAGGAGGTCATCCGCTCGCAGGACCGGGCCGGGTTCGTGGTCAACGCCCTGCTGATCCCCTACCTGCTGTCCGCGATCCGGATGCTGGAGTCCGGGTTCGCCAGCGCCGACGACATCGACAACGGCATGGTGCTCGGCTGCGCGCACCCGATGGGTCCGCTGCGCCTGACCGACCTGATCGGCCTGGACACCACCAAGGCCATCGCCGAGTCGATGTACGAGGAGTTCAAGGAGCCGCTGTACTCGCCGCCGCCGTTGCTGCTGCGCATGGTGGACGCCGGACTGCTGGGCAAGAAGAGCGGGCGCGGATTCCACAACTACGCGTCCTGAGCCGTCCCTCGCCCGGGCGGGCGTCCGCGGGGCCGTCGATCCTGGTGATCGGCGGCCCCGTTCGGCTGTCCGGCCGCTTTACCACACCGCGGTCGGCGGCGTCACGCGAAGGCCGTGACGAACAATTAACAGCACCGTCTTGAATGGCGCAACAACATTAGCCGGCAAACGATCGACCGAGCCGCGGGTCACGCTCGGGACACAATGCCACGATCCGTCATCGGATCACGCCGACTGATTAGTGCGAACGACTGACAGGGGTCGGGTCAATAGGCCGTTCGGAGTAGTTTCGACTACTGCCGCCACCTTGTGCCCACTGATCGACAGGACCTGTGACCAGCCTTTAGAGTGCCCTACGTCACGCTAGGGCCGCCTGGTGGACAAGTTTGCTTCGCCTAGCGTAACTTTCGACTCGCCCCCCACGAGGAGAACCCCGCCTTGGACCCTCAAAATGTCTCCATACGCGATTTCACGGGCCGACAGCTCAGTGCCCTGCTACATTCTTTGGGCATCACGCAAAACCCTGTCAAATCCGTGGGACTGCTCGCGGACGCGCTCGGACCCGGCGGCCTCCGCCCGGTTTCCACCAGCCCGGCCTGGCCTTCCGACGTAGCCGACGACCACACCCCGGTCGAGTTCTCCACGGCGTTCGCGGCGGGCGAGCCCCCGACCGTCCGCACGATCGTCGAACCCACCGCGACCAGGCCTTCCCGTGCGGCCAACACGTCGGCGGCGCTCGCCGCGCTCGACCGGATGGCCCGCCGCGAGAAGCTGGACACCCGCCGTTTCGACGCGGTGCGGAGCCTGTTCCTGCCGGAGCACCCGGAACGTGATTTCACCTTCTGGTACTCGTTGGTGTTCCGCGCCGGCGAGGCGCCCGCGGTGAAGGTGTACTTCAACCCTGAAGTGCGCGGCGAGGCCGCCGCCGAGGAGTTGGTCCGCGAAGGGCTGGACCGGACCGGTTTCGCCGCCGGTTTCCCGGTCCTGCGCTCTCACGCGGTCACCAGGCCGGGACTCGACAAGTATTCCTTCTTCGCGCTCGACCTGGTCGAACAACGGCGGGCGCGGGTGAAGGTCTACATCTCCCACCACTGCGCCGATGTAACCGACGTCACGCGTGCCGCGAAGGCCGCGCGCGGGGTCGATGTGGACAGGGTGCCCGATTTCTGCCTGCTCACCGGCGGCAGCACCGGAACGTTCGACAAGCGCCCGCTGATTTCCAGCTACACGTTCCTGGACGGCGACGCGGACGCGCCGAGCGGCTATTCCCTGTACGTGCCGATCCGGGACTACGTGGCCGACGACGAAGAGGCCCGCCGGCGGGTGCTCGCGGTGATGGCCAAGTACGACCTGGACCCGACGCAGTTCGACAGCGCGCTGCGCACCATCGCCCGTCGACCACTGGACGAGGGCGTCGGCCTCATCGCCCACGTGTCGCTGCGCATGGGCAGGCCGCGTCCCGGCATCACGGTCTACCTCTCCTCCGAGGCCTACGACGTGGCCTCACCCCGATCGATCAGCCTGGCAGGCTAGGAGTCACCCATGCCCACGATGGAGCCGTACCGCATCAAGGTCGTGGAGCCCATCCCGATCACCACCCGCGCGCACCGCGAGCGGGCGCTGGCCGCGGCCGGGTACAACCCGTTCAACCTGGCCGCCACCGACGTGACCATCGACCTGCTCAGCGACTCGGGCACCGGCGCGCTGTCGGCGGAGCAGCAGGCGGCGGGGCTGCGCGGTGACGAGACCTATGCGGGCGCGCGCTCCTACTACCGGTTCCACGACGTGGTGCAGGACCTGACCGGCTACCCGCACGCCTTCCCCGTCCACCAGGGGCGCGCGGCCGAGCGGATCCTGTTCACGGCGCTGCTCAAGCCGGGCCAGGTCAGCGTCAGCAACACGCACTTCGACACCACGCGCGCGAACATCGAGATCCTCGGCGGCCAGGCCGTCGACCTGCCGTGCCGGGCCGCCGAGGACCTGGACGACGACGCGCCGTTCAAGGGCGACATCGACCTGGAAGCGCTGGAAGCCGTCCTGTCAGGCCCGCGGGACGTCGCCGTGGTGCTGATCACCATCACCAACAACGGTGGCGGCGGCCAGCCGGTGTCGATGGCCAACCTCAAGGCGGCGGGCGAGATCGCCCGGCGCCACGGCGTGCCGTTCTTCCTCGACGCGGCGCGCTTCGCGGAGAACGCGTGGCTGGTCACGCAGCGGGAGCCGGGTTACGAGAACCACACCCCGCGGCAGGTCGCGGAGGAGGCGTTCCGGCTGGCCGACGGCTGCGTGGCGAGCCTGAAGAAGGACGCCATCGTCCACATGGGAGGGTTGCTGGCGGTCCGCGACCCCGAGCTGGCCGCCAGGTGCGAGCTGCTGCTGATCGCGACCGAGGGCTTCCGCACCTACGGCGGCCTCTCCGGGCGCGACCTGGAGATGCTGGCGCAGGGCCTGCTGGAGGTGACCGACCCGGAGTACCTGCGGGCCCGGGCCGACGCCACCGCGTACGTGGCGGACCTGGCCCGCGCGGCCGGGGTGGACAGCGTGCGGCCGACCGGCGTGCACGCGGTGTACCTCAACGCCGGTCGCCTGCTGCCGCACCTGCCGCCGGGCCGGTTCCCGGGGTTCGCCCTGGCCACCGAGCTGTACCTGGCGGGCGGCATCCGGTGCGCGGAGCTGGGCTCGCTGTACCTGGGCGAGCTGGACGACGAGGGCGAGCTGCTCAAGCCCGCGCCGTACGAGCTGGTCCGCCTCGCCATCCCGCGCCGGGTGTACACGCAGAGCCACCTGGAGTACGTCGGCGAGACGCTGGCGGAGATCGCGAAGGACCCGGAACGGGTGCCGGGCTACCGGCTGACGCACGTGCCGAAGCTGTTGCGGCACTTCAACTGCCGGCTCGAACCGGTCCGGTAGTCGCGGTGGGTGGGTGACCGGCCCGGTCACCCACCACCCCGGTCGACGGCGGCCCGCGCCGTCGACCGGCCCGCCCTAGGCCATCGCGTCGAGCCGGTCCATCGTGTGCTGGATCAGGCTCACCAGCACGGTCTTGGCGGACTCGCGGTCCCGCGCGTCGCACAGCACGAGCGGGATGGCCGCGTCCACGTCCAGCGCCCGGCGCACCTCGTCGACCTCGTAGCTGTGCGCGCCCTCGAAGCAGTTCACCGCGATGATGAACGGGATGCCGCGCCGCTCGAAGAAGTCGATCGACGGGAAGCTGCTGTCCAGCCGCCGCGTGTCGACCAGGATCACCGCGCCGATCGCGCCGTAGGCCAGCTCGTCCCACATGAACCAGAACCTGTTCTGGCCCGGTGTGCCGAACAGGTACAGCACCACCTCGGGGTTGATGGTGATGCGGCCGAAGTCGAGGGCGACCGTGGTCGTCTCCTTGGACTCCAGGCCCAGCACGTCATCGACGCCGACGCCGGCCTCGGTGAGCAGCTCCTCGGTGTGCAGCGGGGGTATCTCGCTGACCGAGTTGACCATCGTCGTCTTCCCGGTGCCGAAGCCACCGGCGATGACGATCTTCACTGGGGTGGGTACGAGCAGTTCCCCACCCGGCCGCTCAGATTCCACGGACACCATCCAACACCGCCTGGAGCAGGTTCCGGTCCGGCACCTGCGGGACTCGGGAGGGGTCTCGGATCACGACGTCACCGCGTTGGATGAGATCGCTCAACAACACCTTGACGACGACGAGCGGCACGTCGAGGTACGCGGCGACCTCGGCCACGGACAGCGGTCGCCGGCACAGCTCCATGATCTCCATGTGCTCGACCGACAGCGCGTCCGGGTCCGACGGCGACGGCATCGCGCGCACCTGCGTCACCAGGTGCAGCTCCGGCCGCAGCGGCCGGGTCCGGCCGCGCACCATCGCGTACGGGCGGACCAGCGGGCCCGCGGCCTCGTCGTACCACCAGTCCTCGCGGCCCGCCATCAGGAGGACCTTCGGGCGGCGGGCAGGCTGGCCGCGGCGGTGCCGCGCGGCGCCGAGGACAGGTACGTGCCGACGCGCTTGACGAGCATGTTCATCTCGTAGGCGATCATCCCCATGTCGGAGTCCTCTTCGCCCAGGACGGCCAGGCAGGCGCCGTGGCCGGCCGCGGTGACGAAGAGGTAGGCGTGCTCCATCTCCACGATGGTCTGCCGCACCGCGCCGCCGCCGAAGTGCCGCCCGGTGCCGCGGGCCAGGCTCTGGAACGCCGACGCCATCGCGGACAGGTGGTCCGAGTCGTCCTTCGACAACCCGGGTGAGCGGCCCAGCAGCAGGCCGTCGGCCGAGAGGACCACCGCGTGCCGAGCTCCGACCACCCGGCCGACCAGGTCCTCCAACAACCAGTTCAGTTCGTTGTGCTGGCTGGTCATGTCGTTCATCGGGTTGCCTTTCCGGTTTCCAGTCGTCCGGCCACTGCTGCTGATCAGGGTTCGAGGTCGTCGGCGGGTGTCCGACGGGCGTCGCGTGTGCCCCGTTGGAAGGCGGACAGGCCCTTGCGGACCCGCTCGGCGGACTTCTCGGGATCGACCTCGGGGAGCGGTTCGGGCGAGGGGTGGAAATCGTTGCGCACCAACTGCGGGGCCAGGTTCTGCTGGCGGCGCCTGCGTGGCAGTTCGGGCCGGTCGCCGGCGGTGGCGGCCGACTCGGGTTCGTCGGCGGGCCACTCGGACGTGGCGCGCCTCCGCTGCGGCAGTTCCAGCTCGCCGCTGCGCTGCGACAGCTCGAGCTCGCCGCTGCGCTGCGAGAGGTCCAGCCCGCCGCTGCGCTGCGACAGGTCCAGCCCGCCGCTCAGTCGTTCGACCTCTGGAACGGAATTCTGGTTGGCCGCGGCCTCGGCCTGGGCCCAGAACCCTTCCAGGTCTCGGGAACCGTCGGGAAACCTGGCGTCTCGCACTGAGTCGTCGCCCTGCTCCGGGATGTCGTGGAAGGAGCGACGGGGCAGCTGCCGGGTCTCGGCGGGCTCCGTCGCCGTCGTGGGGCCCGCGACGATCGCGGACGGGATCAGGACGAGCGCCAGCGTGCCGCCGTAGGGCGAGTCGCGCAGCTCGACGTGGATGCCGCGGCGGGCGGCCAGGCGGGCGACCACGAACAGTCCCAGGCGCGACTCGCCGCGCAGGCGCATCGTGTCGAACTCCGGCGGGTCGGCCAGCATCGCGTTGTGCTGCTCGCGGTCCTCGGGGTTGATGCCCAGGCCGTGGTCCTCGATCTCGACCACGATCCCCTGCGGCACCTCGCTGGCGTGCACCTGCACCTGGGACCGCGGCGAGGAGAACGCCGTGGCGTTGTCCACGAGCTCCGCGATCAGGTGGATGGTGTCGGCGACGGCCGCGCCCACCAGCGCGGTGTCGGGCACCGGGTTCACCTTCACCCGGACGTACTGCTCGGTCTCGGCGACCGCGGCGCGCAGCACGTCGAGCAGGCGCACGGGCTTGCGCCACTGCCTGCCCGGCTGCTCGCCCGCGAGGATGATCAGGTTCTCGGCGTTGCGGCGGGCGCGGGTGGCCAGGTGGTCGAGCTGGAACAGCGCGTCGAGCTGCTCGGGGTTCTCCTCCTCGCGCTCCAGCTTGTCCAGGATCTTGAGCTGGCGGTGCACCAGGCCCTGGTTGCGGTGCGCGATGTCGAGGAAGACCCGGTTCACACCTTCGCGAGCCTGGCTCTCCTTGACGGCTGCGGCGACGGCGGTGTACTGGGCGGCGTTGAACGCGTCGGCTACCTGGCCGATCTCGTCGCTGCCGTAGTCCAGCGGCGGCACCTCGACCTCCACGTCGACGTGCTTGCCCTCGCGGAGCCGGTCGACGATGTCGGGCAGCCGTTCGTGGGCCAGCGTCAGCGAGTCCTTCTTCAGCGCCGCGAGGCGCGTGATCAGGGCCTTGTTGACCAGGCGGTTCGACGTGCGGATCGCGATCAGGATGCCGATGATCACGGCGAGCAGCGCGACCAGGCTGCCGATCAGCACGGTGCGGAACTTGCTCTCGCCGCGCGACATCGTGACGTTCACCGCGCTGGAGGCCTGCTCGCTGACCAGCGCCGTCAGCTCGTCGGAGATGGGGCCGCTGATGTTCTGCCACTCCTGCAGCGACCCGGCGTTGGACGGCTTCTGGACGTTCTGGATCAGCCTGCCCTCGAACTCGACCAGGCGCTTCCAGGTGTCGCCCTCGATCATGAACTGGTAGTGCTCGCGCACCTCCGGCCGGGCGTAGGGCGCGATCGAGTCGTAGGAGGAGTGGTAGGCGCCGACGAGGTTGGCGAACTCGATGTGCTCCTCCGGCGCGAACTGCCCGGCGGCCAGCGCGCTCGACGCCAGCGACGTGGCGCGGGACATCCAGTCGGCGGCCTTGAAGTACTCGGTGGCGGTGATGGCGCCCTTCACCGACTCGTGGTCGGGCACCACCCGGGCCTGCACGCTGAACAGCGCGTCACCGGCGTCGAGGAGGCTGTTGTAGTACGTGTAGATCTCGGTCTTGGACGCGCGTCCCGCGTCGAGCGCCGCCCGGCGCTGCGGGAGCTGGTCCAGCAGCACGTTGAGCGCGTTGATCTTGTCGACGATCTCCTGCGGCGCCTGGGACGCCAGCTCGTCGAACGCCGTGCGCATCCCGTCGACCGCGCGGTCGGTCTCGGCCTGCTGCACCTCGAGGTCGCTGGTCCCGCGGTCGGGCTGGCTCAGCGCGGTCATGCTGAGCTCGCGCTCCTTCTGCAGCGCCGCGAACGTCTGCACCGCCGGGATCGACGCGTCCTTCACGCCCGAGGCGACGGCGCGGAGGTAGAAGCCGTCGAACAGCGTGTACGACGAGAACAGCGCCCACATGATGAGCAGGACGATGCTGGGGACGACGACGACGCCCGTGAGTCGTGAACGGATCGTCTTGTAGTTCGTCTCCGTGGTGCTCTTCTGCTTCACAGCGCTCCGCAGCCTCGTCCGTTGCCAGGTCAGGCGCAGCACAAGGAGCACTGCCTCTTCTTCACCCGATCGGCGACGGAACGGTAACACTCGAAGATCATTATTACGAAGAGACAGCGATCACGTGCACGACGCGACGATCAGGTTACCCAGTCGAGTGATGCCGCGAACAGGGGGCCGATGTGAACTTCTCGACACCGGCCCCCTCACTTTCACGGCTTCGGCACCGAAACGGCGTTGTACGTCGTCGTGGGCGTGGGCGGTGTGGTGAAGCGGGCGTTGGGCAGGTAGAGCCGTCCGACGAAGGACGCGACGGTGGTCGGCACGTCGAACCGCGGGTCGGTGATCCGGGTCGTGAGCCGGCCGCTCGCACCGTCCCCGGCCAGCGAGAACACCGCGACCGCGTTCAGCCGGTTCTGCACCGCGTAGAGCGTGCGACCCTCGACCAGCAGCCCGTCGCCGTTGGTCAGGACCTCGCCCCACAGGTCGACGGCGGTCGTCACGCCGGTGCCGGGATCGACCCGGTGCAGTTGCCCGGTGTTGCTCTGGACGATCAACAGCGCTTTGCCGTCCGGTGTCTCCGCGATGCCGTTGGCGTTGATCGTGCCCGGCGTGAGGATGAAGTCGCCGGACAGCGGAATCGCGGTGTGCGAGGCGGACAACGCGCCGTGCCGGCCGAACGCGACGCGATAGATCATCGCCTTCCGCGAGTCGGTGAAGTAGGCGGCGTCATCGGTGATCACGACATCGTTGACGAATGTGTCGGTATCCGAGGCGAACCGGTACGACTTGAGGACCACTCCCGTCCTAGCGTCGACCACCCGCCCGTCCCCACCACCCCCACCGGCCACGAACACCCGCCCGCGCCGATCGACCTTCACCCCGACCGCCGCCGTCCCGGGCCCCTGGCTGAACACCTCGCCGCGCCCGGTCCGGAGATCGACCCGGAACAGATCCCCGTCCGCCCGCGACCCGAAGTAGGCGGTGGGCGCCGTCCCGATCGCGATGCCCTCCGGGAGGAAGCCGTCGGGTAGTGCGAAGTCGGCGGGGAACGGGTGTGCTTGCGCTGCGGTGGCGGGCGCGGCGGTGGTGAGGGAAACCCCCAGCACCACGGCGGCCAGCACACCGAGTGTGCGATGCATGACCACTCCTCTTCGCTCGTGAGCGCTTGCTCGTGAGACGACCGGAGTGTTCCGCAGCGCTCGGCGCGCGGTGAAGCCTCTACAGCGAACCGACAGGAACAGCGGATGGCCCGTTTCGGACAGATATGCCAGGAAACCTGGAATACCAACACGATGGTGTTAATCGCAACACATGGTCGCGTGTCGACTTGTCCACAACGACAAGTAGAGGCATGCTCCAGTTGCACATAATTGTGCCCGGCCCTGTTGCAGGGCCGGGCATCGTGTGACGGGAATACCGAGCCCGTTAGTACGGGCGATACGGAGTCACAGATTCCCACCACATGGACGAGGTGCTCAAGTCCGACTGTGTCAGAGTCGGACTGACGCCTGTCGGGTCAACCGACGCGGTGGCCGTGCCCGCAGTCACGGTCACCGCCGCCATCATTGCGAGCATCACCGCCATCAGCGCGGCGAGCATCACGCGGACCACAGGTCCGCCTCGCCCAACTTTTCGCCCGTTCGGGCCTTTTTCGCTCACGATCGATGATCATGGCATATGCCGAGGCGTGCCTCGGCACAGCTACGCCCGTACGGGGGGTGGGCATGCCCGTCGCGGGAGATGAGCACACGACCACGACCAGGTCGAACATGTCCGCGTCTTCGCGGACGACTCGGCGGCCATGCGTCCCAGAGCAGCTTAGTTCAGTCTAATGGGTGAATTCTGACCCGCCCGATCAGGTGCCTGTGGAGCGGGCACATCGGGCTCAGTCCACTCGGCCAGTTGCGCACGAATGCTGTACGCTCTCGCGTCCCCAAGACCGCTGTAGAGCTCGTGGGCCAATTCCCAGCAGTGGCGTGCCTCCTGGTGCCTGCCCTGACGCCAGCGGATCTGGGCCAGCACGTCCTGAGCGGTCGCCAGGCGAAGCGAGTCGTGGGCTTCGCGGCAGAGGTCCACGGCCCGTTCGGCGTAGAAGGAAGCCTTCTCCAGATCGCCCAGGTCGCGGTGCACGGACGCGGCCGTCGTGGCGGCCTGACCTTCGACGGCCACCCCGCGGGTCCTGCTCAGCAGGGACATGGCCTGGTGGGCGTGCCCCAACGCACCGGAGTGGTCGCCGAGGGCCCGGTAGGCCTCGGCCAACGACGCCAAGGCGAGTCCGGCGCCGGCATCGTCGTTGACGCGGTCCCGCAACGACCGCACCAGGTGCAGCTGGACGACGGCGTCGTGCAGCCTGCCGCCCAAGAGCATGGCGTCGCCGATGCGCTGCAACACGGTGGCTTCCAGGACCACGTCATCCAGCCGTCGGGCGAGCGCCAAGGCGCGGTCCAGCACCTCCAGCGCGCCGGGCACGTCACCGGCGACGGCGCGCCGCTCCCCCATGTTGCGCAGCACCGTGGCCTGGCCCCGCAGGTTCCCGATCTCGAGCAGGATCTCGTAGGAGAGCCGGTAGCACTCGTCGGCTTGCCGGTACTCGTGAAAACGCGCGTAGGTGAGCCCGAGGTTGCACAGCGAACTGCCCTCCCCGGCGCGGTCCCCTGATGACCTCGCACACCGGACCGCCGCCTGCGCCCCCTGGACGACCTCGTCCTTGAACCCGAGGCGCATCATGATCTCACCGACGGCGTTCAACAAACGCCACACGTGGTCGTGGAAATCGTTCGACGCGGCGAAATCGATCACGGCCGCCAACTCGGCACGCTCCCGGGAGCACCACTCGATCGCCGCCTCGGGATCAGCGAACGGCAATGGCTCCACACCGTCGGAAAGGTCCAGCAGGGGTATGCCCTCCCGCTGCGCGAACAGCGTGCGGTCGACGTTGTTGCCGGTGTGCAGGAACCAGTCGAGCATGCGCCGCGCCGCCGCGCGCCGGTCCCCCGGGTCCTCGTCCCGGCCGACCCGCTCGGCCGCGTAGTCGCGCAACAGGTCGTGGAAGGCGTACCGATCGCCTTCCCTGGTCTCCAGCAGCCTCGCCCAGACCAGCGCTTCGAGTTGGGGCCGCACCTCGGCGACCGGCAGGCCGGTCAACGCCGCCGCCACCCCGATCTGGAAGACCAGGCCGGGGTACAGGCCGAGCAGGCGGAACAGCCTGCGCACCGGTGGGCTCAGCACCTCGTACGAGCAGTCGATGGCCGCGCGCGGCGACACGACGAACTGGGACCCGTTCGCGTCGAGGTCCAGCAGCGCGCCCCGCTCGCGGAACTGGACCACGAAGTCGCTGATCGGCTTCCCGCGCTGCGCGGCCACGTACTCACCTACCAGCCCGAGCGTCAGCGGGATCCCGCCGGCCTGCTCGGCGAGCCGGTCCACCGCGTCCGGCTCGGCCTCCGCGCGGGCGCCGAGCCGGTCGCGCAGCCACCCCCTGGCCAGTTCGATCTCCAGCGGCGGCACGGTGAAGCAGCGCGCGCCGTAGCGCAGGCTGAGGTCACTGAGCCGGCCGCGGCTCGTGACGACCACGACCGATCCGGCGAGCAGGGGAAGGAGCCCTTCGACGTGCCCGGCGTCGGCGGCGTTGTCCAGGATGACCAGGAGCCGGCGAGCGGAGAGGACATCACGCAGCTTCGCGCGCCGCGCCCGGCTGGTGGGCGGGCAGTCGGCCGGGGTCACGCCGGCCGCGTCGAGCAGGTTCGCGACGACCTCGTCCTCGGTCACCGAGGGGCCTTCGCCGAAGCCGTTGAGGTTGACGAACCAGTACCCGTCCGGGAACCGACCACGCACCCGGTGCGCCCAGTGCACGGCGAGGGTGGTCTTGCCGACCCCCGGCTGGCCGTCCAACGCGATCAGGCGGGACCGGTGGTCGTCGGCGAGGAGCGCATCCAGCTCGGACAGCAGGTCTACGTGCCCGGTGAAGCCATCGGGCTCGAACGGCAGGTACATCGGCGCGACGCGCTTCGGCGCGGGCGCGACGACCGGTCGGGCGGTTCCGCTCAGCTCGTCGTGGAACCTGCGCAGCTCGTCTGCGGTTTCCGGGAAGTCGGTGGCCTTCGCGCGGAGGTGGTAGTCGAGGAAGTACTGGACGGCCTCTTCCCGGCGTTCCAAGGCGTACAGCGCTTGGAGGCGGCGCTTGGCCAGCAGCACGTCCGAGTCGTACTCGATCTGCGCCGCCTTCACCAGGCGCAGCACCTCCTCGTACTCACCGAGCTGGTAGCGGCCGTAGATCAGGACGTTGTTGGCCTGCAGCCACTCGTCCCGGTTGACCACGCGACGCCAGTTCTCGGCCCGATCGGTGTCGAGGTCGGCCAACGGCTCGTCCCAGAGCTCCAGCGCCGACTCCACCAGCTCGCAGGCGCGCTCCCGCTCACCGGCCCGGCCCAGCCTGCGGGCCTGCCCCACGGTGCGCTGGAACGCGTGAAAATCCACGGTCGAGGGGTCTGCCAACAATCGGTAGGCCCCGTCTTCGGTCCTGAGTTGTGCCGACAAGCCGTGCAGCTTGAGGGCATTGCGTATTCGTGTCGAATAAGTGGACAAGGTCGCCGCCGCGTCACGGGGCGCCTTGTCGTCCGGCCATACCCATTCCGCCAAAGTGCGGATCGGGACCGCTTTGCCGACATACAGCAACAGCACGGCGAGAACACCGCGCTCCTTTCGCGTTCCCCAGTCTTGACTGAAACCGTCGCCGACCCGCAGACAGGTCCGCCCGAGGATCTTGAAATCGATGGTCACCAGCGCCACCCCTCGCTGGAAGCAATGATTCACGGTCGAGTCTGCCCGCACCCACCTTCTCGATCCAGCACTTCATCACGTTCCGATACACCGATGTGACAATCCGTAGTCCACTCGGCCTAGCCAGGCGAACTTCCGAAAGGTCGCTGAAAGGTCGCTGTAAGCACGGCACGCGCTCGCGCAGATGCACGTGCAGGCCGTATCGCGGAAATGATCTCCGACAACCGTGATGAGCGCAGCGCCCGGTCTCTCTGCATGCGCGGTGAACCGGATCGGACAGGTGCGGCTCCCAAGCTGGGTCCCGTCCGACGGGAAACGCCCGCTCGGATCGCCGAGGAGGTACCGATGAAGTCTCCTGATGTGGTGGTGGTCGGCCTGGGCTTCACCGGACTGCCCACCGCCGTGGCAGCCGCGGAAGCGGGCTTGCGGGTCGTCGGCCTGGACAGTTCGCTGCAGCGCGTCCGCGACGTGATCGGGGTCCGGGCCGGGTGCGGGCTGGGCACGGTGTCCGAAGAGGCGTTGAGCCGTGCCCTTTCGACCGGGCGGCTCGTCATACGTGACATCACCGGCGGCTTGCCGGCCGCGGAGGTGCACGTGCTGTGCCTGCCGACGCCGCCGGACCAGCGCGGCGGCGTGGACATGCGGCCGTTGACCCACTCCGTGCGGGCGGTGGCCGCGGTGTTGCGCCACGGCGACCTCGTGATCGTCCAGAGCACGTGCCCGCCCGGCACCCTCGACCAGTCCCTGGTGCCTGCGCTCGAACAGCTCTCGGGCTTGCGCGCCGGCGCCGACTTCCACGTCGCCGGCGCGCCGATGCGGATCGACCCGGGCAACCACGCGCACCGGCTCGCCGCCATACCCCGCGTCGTGGGCGGCCACACCAGCCGGTGCACGGCTCGCGCCACCCGGTTCCTGTCCTCGATCGCCCACGAGGTGGTCTCCGTGACCACGACCTGCGCGGCCGAGTTGGCCAAGGTCTTCGAGAACACCTTCCGGCTGGTCAACATCTCCTTGGTCAACGAGCTGGCGGTCGTGTGCCGGGCGTACGGGGTCGACGTGGCGGAGGTCGTGCGGGCGGCCGGCACCAAACCGTTCGGGTTCCTCGGGCACCACCCGAGCGCCGGCGCGGGCGGCGACTGCGTGCCGGTCTCGGCGCGATTCCTGTCCACCGCGGCACGGCGCCGCGGGACGCTCACGCCGCTGATCGACACCGCCTTGGCCATCAACGACGCGATGCCCGCGCACACGGTCCAGCGGTTGCGCGAAGCGGTGGTACGGCTGACCGGGAAAGCGTTGCGCGACAACAAGGTTCTTTTGCTCGGGGTGACCTACAAGGCCGATACCCCGAACGTGCGCCAGTCGGCCGCGGTCGCGGTGCTGGAGGAACTGCGCCGCGACACCGCGGTCGACTACCACGACCCGTACGTGGCGGAACTGACGCTGTCCGACGGCACCACGCTGCGCAGCAGGGAACGCGTCAACCTCGACGACATCGACCTCGTGATCGTGATGACGCCGCACCGCGGGTACGCGGACCTCGAAGGGGCAGGCGTCCCGGTCCTCGACTGCTCGACCGGCGAACCGCGGCTGGTCGCCGAGAGCTTCCGGGCCGCGGCATGACGGGCCACTGGATCAGGGGCCCGATCGGGCCGGACGCCGAGCGCCGGGTGACGGTGCCCGGTTGCCGAACGGTCCTGGTGATGGTGCCGCACCTGGTCGCGGGCACGCGGTTGATCTCCGACGTGGTGCCCCTGCTGCGCAACGACCCGCGGGTGCAAGTGGTCTTCTCGGTCACCGACACGGGCAAGTGGTGGCACGGGACCGACGAGTACGTGCGGGAGCAGGGTGGCGTCGTCGTGCCCTGGCACCAGGCGACCCAGCACGACTTCGACCTCGTGCTGGCGGCTGCCTACAACGACCTGGACCAGGCGCGCGGACCGCTCCTGCTGCTGCCGCACGGCGCGGGCAACCTGGCGTCGCGCAAGTACAGCCGGCACGCCGGACGTGGGGCGCTGCCGCACGTCGGGCTCAGCCGTGAGTCGCTCGTCCGGCGAGGCAAAGTGCTGCCCGCGGCGATCGGTCTGACCCACGACGACGAGCTGGCCGCGTTGCGCACGTCCTGCCCGGAGGCACTGCCAACCGCGGTGGTGGTGGGAGACCCGTGCCTCGACCGGATGATGGCCGGCCTGCCGTTGCGGTCACGCTACCGGGAGGCCCTGGGGGTGCGCGAAGACCAGTTCTTGGTCACGGTGAGCTCGACCTGGACGCCCGACTCCGCGTTCGGCAGCGGGTTCTCCCTGTGCCGCGCGTTGCTCGACGAGCTGCCGGAGTCGCGGTACCGGGTGGCACTGGTGCTGCACCCCAACGTCTGGGCGGTCCACGGGTCGTGGCAGGTGCGCGCCTGGCTGCACGACTGCATCGAAGCGGGCCTGCTGGTGATCCCACCGGCGGAGGGCTGGCGGGCCACCATGATCGCCGGTGATTGCGTGGTCGGTGATCACGGTTCCACCACGCAGTACGCAGCGGCGATCGGCAAGCCGGTGGTGCTGGCGTCGTTCCCCGAGGACAACGTCCGCGAGGGGAGTCTCGCCGACGTCGTGCGCAGGCGCGTGCCGCTGTTGGACCGGGCACTGCCGCTGCTGCCCCAAATCGTGGCCGCGCGGGACGGGAACGCGGCGGAGGTGGCCGGACTGATGTCATCACGTCCCGGTCAGGCCTCTGCCACCCTGCGCACGACCATGTACCGCTTGATGGGGCTGTCCCAACCGGATCGGCCGGCCGTCACCCCGGCGGTTCCCGCACCGACCCCGCTGCCGCGAGAGCACGCATGATCGCGTGGCTCGTGGTCGACGGCGTGGGTGTCGGCCTGCATCGGCTCGTCCTCGGCACCGGGTCCGGTAGCCCGGACCAGGTGCTGATCGGCGAGGCGGGACGCGCCGATCCCGCGGTGCTGTGCCTGGCGGACATCGTGATCGAGGCGCCTCACCGGTCGAGTTCCGCGAGCCTGGCCTCGATCGTGGCGGTCTTCGGGTTCCCGGAACCGGCGAACAGGCGTTGCGCCTCGCCGTAGCGCTCCCGTGCCGCGGGGAGGTCGCCGGTGGATTCGGCGACCTCCCCCAGCAGCACCAGGATCTCCGCCTCGTAGAACGGCGAGCCGGTGCGCCGGACCACGTCGAGCGCCGTTCTCAGGTGCTCTTCGGCCTCGGCGTGCCGTTCCCGGCCCAGTTCGACCGCGGCCACCGACATCAGGCACCTGGCCCGCCCCACCTCGTCCCCGAGTCGTCCCATGGCATCGGCCGCCGACCGCAACTCCGCCATCGCGTCGTCGTCACGACCGAGCTCGGCCAGCACCTCGCCGATCCGGCGCGAGCACAGCGCCTCGGCCCTCGCCGACCCGGTGCGCCGGCGGATCTCCCGCGCACGCGCCAGCCGCGCCAAGGCGAGGTGGAGATCACCCGATCCTTGGGCCACGCCACCGAGTTCGGTCAGCGCGACCGCCGCGGCTTGGTCGTCGCCGTCCTGTTCCGCGAGGGCCAGCGCACGCACCCCTTCCCGTTCTGCGTCCTGGAACCGGCGCAGGCTCGCGTGGGCGAACGCCAACTGCGCCCGGAGCTTCGCCTCAGCGGCCCGGTTGCCGCGCCGCACGGCCGCGGCCACACCGAGTTCGTGCATCGCGAACCAGTCCTCGTGGTGCCGTACGTGGAGGTAGAAGCCCCACATCGCCTCGCAGAACTGCCAGACCTCGTCGTCCAGGCCGGCAGTGTCGGCGACGCCGCAGGCTTCGCGCAGGTTGACCCGTTCCGCTTCCAGCCACGCCAACGCATCCCGGTGGTTCGGGAACGAGGAGCACCGATCGCGGTAGCGCTCGCCAACCCGGTGGCGGGTCGGGCGCAGGGCCAGGTCCGCGTCCACCAACCGGTCCAGGTACCACTCGACCATGCGCCGGAGGGCCGCGTCGCGCTCCACGTGCGACGACCAGTCGGCGTGCCGGCGGGCGTGCAGGCGAAGCAGGTCGTGGAACCGGAACCGCTCGTCACCCACCTCGGTCAGGAGGTTCTTCTCCACCAGGTCGTCCAGCACGGGTTCGATCTCCGACCGCGGCCCGTCCGCCAGTGCCGCGGCGACGTCGACGCCGAAGGTCGCACCGGGGTGCAGGGAGCACAGGCGGTACACCCGGGCGTGAGCGGGCGGCAGGTCCGTGTACGACAGGTCGAACACCGCCTCGACCGACACCTCGTCGTCGACCACCAGGGTCGCCAGGCGTTCCGTGCGCAGGGAGCCCGCTTCCTTCGACAGCGACCGACGGGGGTGGGTCGACAGGCGCGCGCCGATCACCGACAGCGCGATGGGCAGGCCGGCGCAGAGCCGGGCCAGTTCCCGAGCCGCCGCGGGCTCGGACGCGACGCGCGGGCCGACCACGCGTTCCAGCAGTTCCAGTGACGTGGCCTCGTCGAACGACTCGACTTCCAGGAACCTGGCGCCGTCGACCGCCAACCCGCTCAACCGCCAACGGCTGGTGACCACGACCGCGCTGCGCGCCGACGTCGGGAGCAGCGGGCGCACCTGCGCCGCGGAGATGGCGTTGTCCAACAGCAACGCCACTTCCCGGTCCGCGGTGAGGGTCCGGAAGGTCGCCTGTCTTCGGGCGAGGCCCAGGGGTATGTCCGTTCCCGGCACGCCCAGCGCCAGGAGGAACCACTCCAGGACCTCCTCCGGAGTCGTCGGCGCTCCCGGGGTGCGCACGCCCAGGTCTGCGTACAGCTGGCCGCCGGGGAAGCGCTTGCGGGTGTCGTGGAGCCACCTCAGGGCCAACGAGGTCTTCCCCACCCCGCCCGGTCCGCTGATCACCACCACCGGCGCCTCGTCCGCCTCCAGCCAACCGTCGAGCGCCTCCAACTCCCGACGCCTGCTGGTGAACAGCTTGGGTGCCGGTGGCAGTTGGTACGGGATCACCGCCTCCGCACGCGCCGTGGTGAAGTGCACCGATCCCACGCTCCCGGCCTGGACGACCGGGCCGTACGCCGTGCCGGACACCGCGTTCTCCCTGCTGTGCGCCACAGGCCCCCCTCAAGTACTCCGCGTAGTTCGAGTGTCACAGAAATGGCATCGCCCGCCGGACGACTGTCGGGTGACCTCGTGGCTCCGTTTGGCCGCCGGCCCCCGCTCGACACGCGGGATGCTGCCCCCGTCGTGGATCTAGAGTGGTCCGCATGCCCCCTGTGCACGCGGCCAAGCCGCGGTGGAGCCGCGCGCGTCGAAGGCCGATCCCGTCTTGAGCGGGGACCAGTGGTCCAATGCGCCGATCGGGCTCGGTGCGGCCGATCGCGTGACGCGGGCGGGCTGTCGGGTGGTGCTCGTGGTGGTGCCCCACGTCGTCGCGGGCACGCGACTGGTGGACCTGCTGCCGTTGGTGGAGTCCGATCACCGGGTCCAGGTGCTGTTCACCGTCGAGGGTTCGGTGCACGGCACGGCGGAGTTCACCCGCGCGCTGGGTGGGCACGTGCTGCCGTGGGACCAGGCGACGCGGCACCGGTTCGACCTCGTGCTGGCCGCCGGGTTCCGCGGGCTCGACCGGTTGCACGGCCCGGTCCTCGTCGTGCCGCACGGCGCCGGCGCGCTGAAGTCGAGGCTGCGGCCACACCGCGAGGGCGCGCTCCCCGCCCACGGCTTGACCCGGGAGCAGCTGATCCGTGACGGGAGGGTCGTGCCGGACGCCCTCGTCCTGTCACACCACGACGAACTCCGCGCGCTGCGGGAGTCGTGCCCCGAAGCGGAACCCGTGGCCGTGGTCGCGGGGGACATCTGCCTCGACCGGATGTCGGCGAGCACGCAGCACCGCGAGCGCTACCGGCGAGCGCTGGGCGTGGGACCGGACGAGCGGCTGGTGGTGATCAGCTCGACGTGGACGCCGCACTCGGCGTTCGGCGCGCACCTCGACCTGTACCGACGTCTGCTGGACGACGGGCACCCGGTCGCGGCGGTGCTGCACCCGAACATCTGGAGCGTGCACGGCGCAAGGCAGGTGCGCGCGTGGCTTCCCGACGGGGTGATCGTGATTCCGCCGGAGGAAGGCTGGCGAGCCGCGGTCATCGCGGCGGACGTGGTGATCGGCGACCACGGCTCCTGCACGCAGTACGCGGCGGCACTCGGCAAGCGGATGCTCCTGGTGCCGCTGCCGCCTGGGCTGCTGCGCGACGGCGGGTTGGCGGACCTCACCTACCGAGCGGCGCCGCTGGTCGATCCCGATCGGCCCGCGCTCGACGCGGCGGCGCCCGTGCCGGGTCTCGCGGAGGCGATCAGCTCCCACCCCGGCGAAGCCGGCTCGATCCTGCGCCGCACCATGTACCGACTCATGGGCCTGCCCGAACCGGGGCACCCGGTGGCCCTCGGGCCGGTCGAGGCGTTCCGGATGCCTTGATGGAGGCGCGGGCCGGAAGATAGGGGTCGGTCAAGGTCACGAAACAGTAACGGTCAGGTCGCGGACCGGGTGCGGTACGTATGCCACTGTGTCCGCCGCCCTCGGGCGGTCGGGGTTTGACGCACAGAGGCGCGTACCTACGACGAGGTGACACATCCATGACGCGAAACCAGGGGCGGCACCGCTTCTCCCGGCGCACGAAGCTGACTGCCGGCGTGACCGGGTTGGCGCTCACGATCGGCCTGGCCGTCGCGATCAGCACCACCGGCGATCAGGGCACCGCCCAGGCGGACGGGGCCGACATCTCGCTGTTCGTCGACATCACCAAGCAGCAGCGCAACGTGAAGGCGCCCCAGGCGCGACGCGGCGCGAGCACCGGCACGTTCACCGTGAACTGCGGCCGCAACGAGAACGGCCACTTCAACCCGGACAACTTCATCGCCCAGCCGGGGGTCCGCAACGGCGCCGAGCACCTGCACGACTACGTGGGCAACGTGTCGACCGACGCCGACTCGACGAACGAGAGCCTCGCCGAGGCCGAGACCACCTGCGCCAACGGCGACCAGTCGGCCTACTTCTGGCCGGTGATCAGGATCGACCGCGACGACGAGGGCGAGGAGCCGGGCAAGCCCGCGGACGCCGAGGTCGAGTGCCCCGACGTGCGGCGCAAGCTGCGCGACGTGCCGCGCCAGGCCAAGGCCGAGGTGGACCGCAACCTCCGGCAGCTCGTGGACCAGATCGCGGAGGCCAACGGCAGGCTGAAGGCCTCGGCGAACGTCGACGACCCGGAGTTCGTCAACAACGCGATCCTGCGGCCGTTGCGGGACAAGAGGACCGCGGTGATCGACCGGATCGCGCAGGCCATCGGCCGGGTCGGCCAACGCCCGCGCTGGCTCAAGAGGCTCGCGCCGTGCACGGTGAAGGACGGCGACGCCAACGACGCCAAGGTCGCCGAGGCGGCTCAGGAGGCCGAGGCCGACGCGCCGGACAAGGGCGACGGCAAGAGCGCCTCCGACGAGAACGAGCTGCCCGGCAACGAGGGCGAGATCCAACGCCCCGAGGTCGTGGACATCACCTTCCGCGGCAGCCCCGTCGGCAAGGTCGAGGCGATGCCGCGGTTCCTCCGGATCCTCTACGGCGACGCCAAGGTCTCCACGAACGGCCCGAAGAACGCCCGAAACTCGTGGACCTGCAGCGGGTTCGAGGACAAGGTGCTGATCGACAAGTACCCGATCTGCCCCGAGGGCAGCAAGGTCAAGCGCGTCCACGACTTCAACAGCTGCTGGGACGGCAAGAACACCGACAGCGCCAACCACCGCGACCACGTCGTCGCGCCGGACCGGGAAGGCAGGTGCCCCAAGGGCTTCAAGGCCGTGCCGCAGTTGCGGATCAGCCTGACCTACGACATCCCGCGGGACGTGCAGCTCGCCGGGCAGTACGCGGTCGACGCGTTCCCGCAGGAGAAGCACAACCCGTTCTCCGACCACGACGACTTCGCCAACGTGATGTCCGACGAGATCATGAACCGGCTGGTCCAGTGCGTGAACTCCGGCCGCCGGTGCAAGGAGTGACGGTGGTCCAGGCGGCCCTCGCGTCCGTTGTGGACGGATCGCGCGCCCCCGCCGACGCCCCCGGTGCGCCGGGGGTCGACTTCCCCACCCGCTGCGTGATCCCGGTCGCCGACCTCGCGGCCGCGGTCGAGGAGTTCCCCGCCACCGGACCGCGCCCGACGCGCGTCCCGTGGCAGCGGGTGAGGTGAGGAGACGCCATCCCCGGCCTGCGCGGCGGCGGGTCGGGGATGGCCCGTTCCGGCCCGGTCAGCCGGCTTGGAGCGCCAGGTACAGGTCCACCCGGTCGGTGAAGTCCGACAGGTCCACGCCCAGCAGGTCCTCGACCCGGCCCACCCGGTACCGCAGGGTGTTCACGTGGACGTGCAGGCGCGCGGCGGCCGTGGTCCACGAGCCGGAGCAGTCCAGGAACACCCGCAGCGTGCCGACCAGGTCCGAGCCGTGCTCGGCGTCGTAGTCCAGCACCGGGCCCAGGTGGCGCCGGCGCAGGGAGCGGCGCAGCTCCTCCGGCACGCCGGCCAGCAGCAACTGGTGCAGGGCGATCTCCTCCCCCGCCACCACGCAGGTGCGGCCGGTGCGCCGTTCACCCAGTCGGCGGGCGTGCGAGGCCTCCTCCGCCGCGCCGCGCAGCCCGGTGTGCCCGACCGGTGACGAGATGCCGACCAGCACCCTGGTCGAGCGCAGCCCCGGTTCCAGCGTACGCAACGCCGTCCGCACCCCCTCGGTCCACGTCCCCGACGGCGCCAGCGCGTAGACCTCCGCGCCCACGACGGCCACCAGGAACGTCGACCCGACCGCCGCCAGCACCTCCTCCACCAGCGCGGCGGCCTGCTCGACCCGCCCGTCCGAGACCGACGCCGCCAGCACCCGCAGCGGCGCGTCCGGGTCCCACCCCACGGCCGCGATGCGGGCGGCGACGTCACCACCGGCGAACACCTGCCGCAGCAGCGGCCCGGCCGCCCGGTTCTCGATCTCCCGGCCCTGCACGACCCGGGCCCGCTCCACGCCGACCAGGCTGGCCAGCTCGGCGGCCACCTCGTCCCGCGTGCGGTCGCCCGCGACCACGAGGATCCACGAGGTCAGCCGCGAGCCGCCGCGCGCGGACACCGGCAGCAACGTCAGGCCGCGCACGACCGCGGGCAGCCGGTCGGCCCGCAGGAACTCACGCACGAGCGCCGCCGCATCCGGCGCGTCCGGCCCGGTGACCGCGTGCCCCGCGACGACCTGCCCCGTGCACGACAGCACCCAGCACGGCGCGCCCAGCTCCGCCGCGCCGGCCGCCACCAGCTCGGACAGCCCGCCGCCGTCGGCGACCACGGTCAGCAGCCGCCGGTGCCTGCCCAGCTGCACGCCCGCGTCGCCCACCCGCTCGGCGGCCAGCTCCAGCACCACGCGTTCGGTGATCGCCGCGAACGACAGGTCGACCGGCACCTCCAGCAGCGGCACGCCGTGCCGTTCGCAGGCCTCCACCAGCGCTCCGGGCAGGTCCCCGGCGTCGGGCGGGCTGGCGGCCAGCGCGGCGACCCCCGCCGCCGCCAGGGAGGCGACGAACGTTTCGCAATCCGCGTCCCCGCGGTGCCACAGCAGCCCGGACAGGACCAGCTCGCCGCCGGACAGGTACCGGGCCGGGTCGGGCAGCTCGGTGCCGTAGAGCCTGGTCACGGGCCTGTCGAGGGCGTCGGCGCCGACCGCGAGGCGGAGTCGGAGCTCCGGCATCGCGAGCAGGCTCCGAACCAGCAACACGGACGCCTCCTCCCTGTCATCCGGCCGATCTACGGTCGTCCGATCGTGTTTGTAGGAAAGCACAAATCCCCTCGCCGTAGGAGCCTGGGATTCAGCCGCCACCGCCGTAGCCGATCACCGTCCCCGATCTGTGTACTGACCCACACACCGCGCACCGCACCCACCGAGGTAGCCGATGGATTTCCTCCGCCCTGACACCCTCGCCGAGGCGTTGGCCCTCAAGGCGCAACGCCCGGACGCCGTGCCCATCGCAGGCGGCACGGACGTGATGGTGGAGCTGAACTTCGACCACCGCCGCCCGGCCGCCCTGCTCGACCTGACGCGGGTCGCCGAACTGCGCTCGTGGGACACGGCCGGCGACGCGGTGCGCATCGGTGCCGGTGTCCCTTACACGCGGATCATCGACGAGCTGGGCGACCGGCTGCCGGGGTTGGCGATGGCGTCCCGCACGGTCGGCTCGCCGCAGATCCGCAACCGCGGCACGGTCGGCGGCAACCTGGGCGCCGCCTCACCCGCCGGTGACACCCACCCCGTGCTGCTCGCCGCGGGCGCCACCGTGGAGGCCGCCTCGACCAGGGGCACCCGGCTCATCCCGGCCACCGCGTTCTACCTGGGCGTGAAGCGCCACGCACTGGAGCCGGACGAGCTGATCACGGCGGTCCACGTGCCCGTCACGGGTGCGCCGCAGCAGTTCGCCAAGGTCGGCACGCGCAACGCGATGGTGATCGCGGTGTGCTCGTTCGCCGTCGCCCTGCACCCGGCGCAGGGCCGGGTCGGCGCGGCGGTCGGCAGTGCCGCGCCCACCCCGCGCCGCGCCTCCGCGGCGGAGGAGTTCCTGTCCGGCGAGCTGACCGCCGGCAACCAGTGGGACTCGCCGAAACCGCTCCTGGACTCGGTGAAACGGCGGTTCGGCGAGCTCGTGGCGGAGGCCGCGAGCCCGATCGACGACGTGCGCGGCACGGCCGCGTACCGCAAGCACGCCCTCTCCGTGCTGGCCCGCCGCACGCTCGACTGGGCCTGGCGCGACTACTCCGAGAAGGTGGCCTGACATGCGCGTGAACGTGACGGTGAACGGCGAGGCGCGGCAGGCCGACGACGTGTGGGAGGGCGAGAGCCTGCTGTTCGTGCTGCGCGAGCGGCTGGGGCTGCCCGGCTCGAAGAACGCGTGTGAGCAGGGCGAGTGCGGCTCCTGCACGGTGTACCTGGACGGCCAGCCGGTGTGCGCGTGCCTGGTCGCCGCGGGACAGGCGCAGGACCGCGAGGTGCGCACGGTGGAGGGGCTGGCCGACGGCGACCGGCTCGACCCCGTGCAGGAGGCGTTCGTGGAGGCGGGCGCCGTGCAGTGCGGTTTCTGCACGCCCGGTCTCGTGGTCGCCGCGCACGACCTGCTCGACCGGGTGCCGCGGCCGAGCGACCCGGAGATCCGCGAGGCGCTGGCGGGGAACCTGTGCCGCTGCACGGGGTACGAGAAGATCCTGGACGCGGTCCGCCTGGCCGCCGACCGCAAGGGCGCGGCCCGGTGACGCCGACGATCCTCGACGGCGTCGCGGTGGCCACCGTGGACGACGCCGGCACCGAGCACGCGTTCGGCCACGTCGTCATCGAGGACGGCCGCATCACGGCGGTCGGCCCCGGCCAGGCTCCCAGGCCGGCCGGCCCGCACACGTGGGTCGACGGCAGCGGCTGCCTGGTCACCCCCGGCCTGGTCAACACCCACCACCACCTCTACCAGTGGGCCACCCGCGGCATCGCCCAGGACGCCACCCTGTTCGAGTGGCTGACCACGCTGTACCCGGTGTGGCGCGGCCTGGACGCGGAGATCACGCACGCGGCGGCGTCGGCCGGGCTGGCGCGGCTCGCGACCACCGGCTGCACCACCGCCGCCGACCACCACTACGTCTTCCCGCGCGAGGGCGGCGACCAGTTCGCCGCCCTGGTCGAGGCGGGCAGGCGCATCGGCATCCGCCTGCACGCCGTGCGCGGCTCGATGGACCGCGGCCGGTCGCACGGCGGCCTCCCGCCGGACAACCTGGTCGAGGACACCGAGGCCGCGCTCGTCGCCACCGAGCAGGCCATCGCCGACCACCACGACACCGCCCCGGACGCGCTGGTCCGGGTGGCCGTCGGGCCGTGCTCGCCGTTCTCGGTCAGCGCCGAGCTGATGACCGGCGCGGCGGAGCTGGCCCGGGCCAAGGGCGTCCGGCTGCACACCCACCTCGCCGAGACCGTGGACGAGGAGGACCAGTGCCGGGCCGAGTACGGCTGCACGCCGACCGAGTACGCCGAGCGCCTGGGCTGGCTGGGTGACGACGTGTGGCTCGCGCACACCGTGCACGTTTCACCCGATGCGGTGAAGCGGTTGGGCGCGACCGGCACCGGCAGCGCGCACTGCCCCACGTCCAACGGCAGGCTGGGCACCGGCACCGCCCCGGTCCGCGACCTGCTCGACGCGGGCGCGCCGGTCGGCCTCGGCGTGGACGGCGCGGCGTCCAACGAGTCCGGCGGGCTGGTCGAGGAGCTGCACCAGGCCCTGCTCCAGGCCAGGCAGCGCGGCGGACCCAAGGCGCTGGACGTCCGCGAGGCGTTGTGGCTGGGCACGATGGGCGGCGCGCGCTGCCTCGGGCGTGAGCGCGAGATCGGCTCCGTCGAACCGGGCAAGCTGGCAGACCTCGCCGTGTGGCGGCTCGACGGCCTCGACCACGCGGGCATCGACGACCCGGTGGCCGCCCTGGTCCTCGGGCCGCGGCCGACGCTCAAGCTCCTGCTGGTGGGCGGCCGGACCGTGGTGGACGACGGCGAGCTGCGCACCGCGTCCGGAACCGACCTCGCGCGCGACCTGCGGGCCGCCGCCGAGCGACTGAAGGGGACGCGATGAGCCTCACCCCCGCCGAACTGACCTCCGCCGTGGCCGGTGGCATCGGGTCCAGCCCGCAGCGGCCCGACGGGAACCTCAAGGTGCGCGGCGAGTTCGCCTACGCCTCGGACCTGTGGCACGAGGACATGATCTGGGGCGCGACCCTGCGCAGCCCCCACCCGTACGCGCGGATCACCTCGATCGACCTGACCGAGGCGCTGAAGGTCCCGGGCGTCCACGCCGTCCTCACGCACCGGGACGTGCCGGGGCTGAACCGGTACGGGCTGGAGCACAAGGACCAGCCGGTGCTCGCCGAGGACGTCGTGCGCTACCAGGGCGAACCGGTGGCGCTGGTCGGCGCGGACCACCCCGAGACCGCGCAGCGCGCCATGAAGCGCATCAAGGTCGGGTACGAGGTGCTCACGCCCGTCGTGGACATGGAGACCGCGGTCGACGACACGCCGCTGCACCCCGGCGGCAACCTCGTGCGGCACGTGCGCGTGCGGCGGGGCGACCAGCACGCCGGGGCCGAGGTCGTGGTCACCGGCCGGTACGAGGTCGGGATGCAGGACCAGGCGTTCCTCGGCCCCGAGTCGGGCCTGGCGGTGCCCGCCGAGGACGGCGGCGTCGACCTCTACGTCGCCACCCAGTGGCTGCACGTCGACCAGGGCCAGGTCGCGGCGGCGCTGGGCCTGCCGCTGGAACGGGTGCGGCTGACGCTGTCCGGCGTCGGCGGCGCGTTCGGCGGGCGGGAGGACCTGTCCATGCAGGTGCACGCGTGCCTGCTCGCGCTGCACACCGGCAAGCCGACCAAGATGGTCTACAACCGCGAGGAGTCGTTCTACGGGCACGTGCACCGCCACCCGGCCGTGCTGCACTACGAGCACGGCGCGGACCGCACCGGCAAGCTCGTGTACGTCAAGGCGCGGATCTTCCTGGACGGCGGCGCGTACGCGTCCAGCACGTCCGCCGTGGTGGCGAACGCGGCCACGCTCGGCATCGGCCCCTACGACGTGGACAACGTCACCGTCGACTGCCGGGGCGTCTACACGAACAACCCGCCGTGCGGCGCGATGCGCGGGTTCGGCGCGGTGCAGGCCGGTTTCGCCTACGAGTCCCAGATGGACAGGCTGGCCGAGGCGCTGGGCATGGACCCGGTCGACGTGCGGATCGTCAACGCGATGAGCGAGGGCTCGGTCATGCCGACGGGGCAGGTGGTCGACTCGGCCGCGCCCGTCGCCGAGCTGCTGAAGCTGGTGCGGGACAAGCCGATGCCGCCCCTGGCGAGCGCGGTCGACCTGCGGGACATGCCCGGCGGCGTCTCCAACACCACGCACGGCGAAGGCGTGGTGCGCGGCGTGGGGTACGCCGTGGGCATCAAGAACATCTGCTTCTCCGAGGGCTACGACGACTACTCGACCGCGCGCGTCCGGTTGCAGGTGATCAACGGCGAACCGGCCGCGCTGGCGCACACGGCGGCGGCCGAGGTCGGCCAGGGCCTGGTGACGATCATGCAGCAGATCGTGCGCACCGAGCTGGGCGTGGAGCGGGTGACGATCCTGCCGATGGACACCAGCATCGGCAACGGCGGCTCCACGTCGGCGTCGCGCCAGACCTACGTCACCGGCGGCGCGGTGAAGGCCGCGTGCGCGGCCGTGCGGGAGAAGCTGGCCAAGCTCGCCGGCGGGCGTGACCCGGCCGGCGTGGACCTGGCGGAGCTGCTGGGCGACGACGTGATCGACGAGACGGTGGAGTGGCGGCACCGCGCCACCGAGCCCATCGACCCCGAGACCGGGCAGGGCAACGCGCACGTGCAGTACGGGTTCGCCGCGCACCGCGCCGTGGTGGACGTGGACGTGGAGCTCGGCCTGGTGAAGGTGGTCGAGCTGGACTGCGCGCAGGACGTCGGCAAGGCGCTCAACCCGCAGGCCGTGCTCGGCCAGATCCAGGGCGGGTCGGCGCAGGGCCTCGGCCTGGCCGTGATGGAGGAGATCCAGGTCGAGGGCGGCAAGCTGCGCAACCCGTCGTTCACCGACTACCTCATCCCGACCGTGCTCGACATGCCGCCGATGAGCATCGACGTGCTGGAGCTCGCCGACCCGAACGCGCCCTACGGCGTGCGGGGCGTCGGCGAGCCGCCCACCATCTCGTCCACGCCTGCCATCGTGGCGGCCATCCGTGCCGCCACCGGCCTCGCGCTGACCCGCGTGCCGGTGCGGCCCGAGCACATCACCGGCACCTGACCGGGTGAACGCCCCCTAGGAGCGACCGAATGACCACGTCCGTGTCCCCCGACCACGCCTGGCTGCGCGAGTCGATCGAGCTGGCGACCCGCAACGTCGCCGACGGCGGCGGCCCGTTCGGCGCGGTGGTCGTGCGCGCCGGCGAGGTGATCGCGACCGGCACCAACCAGGTCACCCCGACGCTCGACCCGACCGCGCACGCCGAGGTCGTCGCCATCCGGGCGGCCTGCCGGGCCGTCGGCGACTTCCGGCTCACCGGCTGCGTGCTGGTGTCGTCGTGCGAGCCGTGCCCCCTGTGCCTGTCCGCCGCGCTGTGGGCGCGGGTGGACCGGGTCGTCTACGCGGCCGACCGGCACGACGCGGCCGCCGCCGGCTTCGACGACCGCGAGTTCCACGAGCTGTTCGGCCGGCCGCGCGACACGTGGGGCCTGCCCGTGCACCGGATCTCGACGGGCGACGACAACGCCCCGTTCACCGCGTGGCTGTCCCGGCCCGACCGGGTCGACTACTGACGCCCGAAACCGGGGTGCGGCGGGTCGGCGCGGTGGTGTGTGATCGCGGGCATGGCGATCGCGTTGGGCAAGCCGGGGGTCGACGGGCTGGGCGAGGCCGTGCACGCGCTGCGGGAGTGGCAGCACGAGGACGCGCCGATGCAGCTGCACCCCGGTGACCTGGGCTGGTACTGGCGGTTCGGCGCGGAGGCGACGGCCGCGGCGGTGCGGACCTGGAGCCGGGACGGGCGGGTGCTCGCGGTCGGGCTGCTGGACGGTCCCGGGCTGGTGCGGCTGACCGTCGCGCCGCATGCCCGGCAGGACGAGGAGCTGGCCCGGCGGCTGGTCGAGGACCTGGCCGAACCGGCACGCGGCGTGCTGCCGGCAGGCCGGGTGAGCGTCGAGGCGCCGGCGGACGCGCTCGTCCAGGATTTGCTGGCGCAGGCGGGCTGGGACGTCGACGCGCCGTGGACGCCGCTGCGCCGCGACCTCACCCCGCCCGTGCCGGACCCGGGCGTGCGGATCGAGCCTGCCGGGCCGGAGCGGGCGTCCGCGCGGGCCGCGGTGCAGCGGGCTGCGTTCGACGGGTCGACGTTCACGGAGGAGCGCTGGCAGGAGATGGCGGCCGGGCCGCCGTACGCCGACGCCCGGTGCCTGGTCGCGTACGACGACCGGGGCGAGGCGGTGGCGGCGGTGACCGTGTGGTCGGCCGGTCCCGGCAGGCCGGGGTTGCTGGAGCCGATGGGCGTGCACCCGGACCACCGCGGGCGCGGCCACGGCACGGCGATCACCCTCGCGGCGGCGGCCGCGTTGCGGGAGCTGGGCTCGTCCAGCGCACTGGTGTGCACCCCGAGCTCCAACGTCGGCGCCGTCGCGACCTACCGGTCCGCGGGCTTCCGTCCGCTGCCCGAGGTCCGGGACCGGTACCGGGACGCCTGACGCCGGCCGCTCAGGAGCCCAGCAGTCCCCGTTCGTAGGCCACCGCGACGGCGGCGGCGCGGTCCTTCACGCCCAGCTTGGCGTAGACGTGCACCAGGTGCGTCTTCACCGTCGCCTCGCTGATGAAGAGCTTCGCCGCCGCCTCGCGGTTCGTGCTCCCGCGGGCGATCAGCCCCAGCACCTCCACCTCGCGGTCGCTCAACGGCTCCGCCACCGGCTGCCGCACCTGGCCCACCAGCCGGGTCGCCACCGACGGTGACAGCACCGCCTCCCCCCTGGCCGCCGAGCGCACGGCCCGGAACAGCTCGTCCCGCGGGGTGTCCTTGAGCAGGTAACCGGTCGCACCCGCCTTGATCGCGGGCAGCACGTCGCTGTCCGTGTCGTACGTGGTCAGCACCAGCACCCGGGTCGGGCAGCCGCGCAGCCGCTCGATGGCCGTGACGCCGTCCACGCCGGGCATCCGCAGGTCCATCAGCACGACGTCGGGCCGCAGCGCCCGCACCACGGTCACCGCCTCCGCGCCGTCCGCCGCCTCACCCACCACGTCGACGTCACCGGCGCTCGCGAGCATCCCGCGCAGCCCGTCGCGCACGACCGGGTGGTCGTCCACGATCACCACGCGGATCACCGCGCCACCTCGGCCGGGATCGCGGGCACCGACGCCGACACCGCCGTGCCGCCGCCCGGCTCGGACTCCACGACCAGCGCGCCCGCCAGGCGGGACACCCGCTGCCGCATCCCGACCAGCCCGAACCCGTCGGTCCGGGCGTCCGGGTCGAAGCCCGCGCCGTCGTCGCGCACGTCCAACGTCACCACGTCCTCCATGTACGACAACGTCAGCCCGACCCGCGAGGCGCGCGCATGCTTGGCGACGTTCGACAACGCCTCCTGGGCGGCGCGCAGCAACGTCACCTCCACCTCGGGGTGCAGGGCGCGTGCCGCGCCGGTCGTGTGGATCGAGGCGGCCACGCCGGTCTGGTCCGTCCACCCCGCCGCGACCTCCGCCAGCGCGTCCGGCAGGTTCGCGTCCACCAGCGCGGGCGGGCGCAGGGCGTGCACCGACCGACGGGCCTCGGCCAGGTTCTCCCGCGCCAGCCGCAACGCCGTCTCGACGTGCCGCGGCGGGTCCTCGTCGGCCTGGAGCTGCGTGATGATGCCGGCGAAGCCCTGGGCGAGCGTGTCGTGGATCTCCCGCGCCAACCGCTGCCGCTCGTCCAGCACGCCCGCCTCGTGCGCCTGGATCAGCAACTGGGCGTGCAGGCCCGCGTTCTCCTCCATCATCGCGGCCATCTGGGCGACCACCTCCTTGCGCCGCCGGGACTGCTCGGAGGTGACGTAGCCGACCATGGTGAAGGTGCAGGCGATCGCCACGATGACCAGGACGACGGCGAGGTAGGCCGCGATCGACCCGAGGTCGGCCGGCGGGAAGCCGCCCTGCAACGACGTCGCCGCCAGCACGCCGTTGACGACGACGCCGGCGAACCTCCACCGGCCCCGCAGCACCTCGAACGCGTAGACGTACCCGGCGAAGGAGAAGAACCCGAACAGCGGGTCGTGCAGCCCCAGCACGGCGTAGGCGACCAGGATCCCGGCGAAGAACACCGCCATCAGGCCGGGCCGCGAGCGCCAGGCCGGGTGCAGGGTGAACCACCACAGCATCCACAGGCCGGTCACCGCCGCGATGCCCACGTAGACCGCCTCGGTCGACCACGGCTCCGTCCCGATCACCAGGTACATCGCCGTCGACAGCACCAGGACCAGGTACGGGATGCCGCGCGCCGCGGCGTTGAGCCACCGTTCCCACCCGTCGAGCGCGTCCGTCACGCCTGCCCCCTACTCCCAGCGGAACGACTTCGCCGCGACCGTACCCGCCACCAGCGCGGTCAGGGCGAGGATCGCGAGCTGCACCGGGTCCGGCGCGGAGCCGAGCCACCCCTCCTGCAACGCCGCCACGCCCGGCGGGAGGTAGTCGCCGACGCGGACCAGGAACTCCGGCAGCAGGAACCGGGGCAGGTACGCGCCGCCGAAGAACATGACCAGCATGAACACCACCGTCGCCCACCCGCCCGCGGAGCGCGCGGTCGGCGCCCAGGCCGCGACCAGCAGGCCGAGTGCGGACAGCGACACCATGCCGAGCAGGCACGTCACCCCGAACCCGAGCGGGTGGTGCGGCAGGTCGATGTCGAACACCAGCCGCGACACCGCCATCAGCAGCACGACCGAGATCACGCCCGCCACCACGTTGACGACCAGTTGGGCCAGGAGCAGGCGCGCCGGGTGGACCGGCGTGGTGGAGAAGCGGCGCAGCACGCCCTTCTCGCGGTAGGTGGCCACGGTGGAGGGCAGCTTGTTCAGGCCGAGGAACGCCAGCGCGATCACGATCAGCGTGGACACGTAGGAGTCGATGAACCGCTGGTCGCCGAACTGCGGGTCGGGGGTGCGCAACGCGGGGATCGCGCCGAGCACCAGCAGCAGGATGGTCGGGAAGAAGACGGCGAACACGACCATGGCCGGCTCGCGCAGGAACAGCTTCCACTCGGTGTTGACGATCTTCAGCATGTGGTCACTCCGTGAACGCGCGGCCGGTGAGGCGGATGAAGGCGTCGTCCAGGCCGGCCTGCTCGACGCGCAGGTCGGCGGCGACAATCTGGTTGCGGGCCAGGACGGACGTGACGGCGTGCAGCAGGTTGCCCGAGCCGGTCACGACGAGCTGCGGGCCGTGCCGCTCGACCCGGGTGACCTCGGGCAGCCCGGTGAGCAGCGCCGCGTCGAACGGCGTGGTGGGCCGGAACCGGACCCGCTGCTCACCGTCCACCCGGGACACGAGGCCGGCGGGGCTGTCGACCGCGACGAGCCTGCCCGCGTCGATCAACGCGATCCGGTCGCACAGCCGCTCGGCCTCCTCCATGAAGTGCGTGACGAGGACGACCGTGACGCCGGCGTCGCGGATCTGCTCGACCAGGCTCCACGTGTCGCGGCGCGCCTGCGGGTCAAGGCCCGTGGTGAGCTCGTCCAGGACGGCGACCTTGGGCTTGCCGATCAGGGCCAGCGCGATGGAGACGCGTTGCTTCTGGCCGCCGGAGAGCTTGCGGTACTCGGTCTTGGCGCGGTCGGCCAGGCCCAGGCGCGCCAGCAGCTCCCGCCAGTCGGCCGGGTCGCGGTAGAACGACGCGTACAGGTCCAGCGCCTCCCCGACCCGGATGCGGTCGGGCAGCTCGCTCTGCTGGAGCTGCACGCCCAGCCGGGTGCGCAGCTCCGCCCGGTCGCGCCGCGGGTCCAGGCCGTCGACCCTGATCGTGCCGCCGTCCGGGGCGCGCAGGCCCTCCACGCACTCCACGGTCGTGGTCTTCCCGGCCCCGTTCGGGCCGAGGATGCCGAAGATCTCCCCCTCGTCGACGGTGAACGAGACACCGTCCACCGCGACCTTCCGGTCGTAGCTCTTGACGAGGTCGACCACCTCGATGATTGCCATGCCACCAGCGTCGTCGCGGCGGCGGCGGACCGGATCACACGACGGGCCGCACCTCGCATCAACCGATCGGTTGGTCTTCCCGTAGACCACCCTGATCCCACCCCGGGGTGGGGTCAGGGGATGGTGATCGCCTTCATCCGGTCGATCTCGTCGGTCTGCGAGGCCGCCACGTCGTTGGCCATCTCCTCGACCCGGACGTCACGGCCCGCGGACAGCACCTCGACCGCCATCCGCACCGCGCCCTCGTGGTGGGCGATCATCAGCTGGAGGAAGAGCCGGTCGAAGTCCGCGCCCCGTGCCGCTGCCAGCGCGGCCATCTGCTCCTCGGTGGCCATGCTGGGCATGGACTCGTGGCCGACGTCGGGCAGTTCGGCGCTGTGGCCGTGCGCGGGCGCGTTCTCCGCGTACTGGCGCTGCCACTGCTCCATCGCGGCGATCTCCGGGCCCTGCGTGTCGTGGATCCGCGACGCCAGGCCGCGCACGGTCTCGTTCTGCGCCCGGTCGGGCGCGAGCGCGGCCATGTCCAGCGCCTGCTCGTGGTGCACGATCATGCGGGCCACGTACTCCAGGTCCGCCTCGCTCGGCGCGACCCAGCGGTCGGTGCCGACGTCGTCCGGCGACAACGTCCTCGCTTGCTCGCCGGGCCCCTGCGGCGCGATGATCGGGGCCTGGTCGTCCGACTGGGACGTGCAGCCCGCGAGGACGGCCACCAACACCGCGACGAACACGATCCGCATCCCGCTACCCCCTCCGAAGTCCGGTCGGCGTCAACGTACCCGCCGTCCCACCGGTCGGAAAGCGACAAAATACCCGACGTTCGGGTCTGGTCCTTAGCCTTGCGAACGGGTGATACTGCGAGCCCTGCAGTGGGTTGGAAGGGGAACCTGAAGTGGAAGTACGCGATGTGACCCGCCGACGCCGAGCGCCGGCCGCGGTCCTGGGCGCGTTCGCGCTCAGCCTGTCGGTCGTGGCCTGGGCGCCCCAGGCGACCGCGGCGCCGGACGACGCCGACCTGGCCGGACTGTCCGAGGCGCAACTGTCGAGCCAGGAGCAGCCGGCCGCCGGCCTGCCCGGCGTCGACGAGATCCGCAACAGCCGCAACGTCAAGCACCTGGCGAACCTGCCGAAGCCGGCGCCGTTCACCGCGTCGTCGACGTGGTCCGACCTGGCGTTCCAGGACGGCTACGCGTTCGACGGCAACTACGACGGCTTCGTGATCTACGACGTGCGCAACCCGCACAAGCCGTCCATCGTGAGCTCGGTCTGGTGCCCCGGCTCGCAGAACGACATCTCGGTCAAGGACAACCTGCTCTTCCTGTCCACCGACTCCTCGCGCAGCGACAACTCCTGCGCCAGCACGCCGCTCCCCGCGACCAACAAGGACGCGTGGGAGGGCATCAAGATCTTCGACATCAGCGACAAGAAGAACCCGAAGTACGTCGCCGCGGTCGAGACCAAGTGCGGTTCGCACACGCACACGCTGGTGCCGGACAAGAAGGGCAAGAACGCGTACCTGTACGTCTCGTCGTACGGCCCGAACGCGACCTTCCCGGACTGCCAGCCGCCGCACGACCTGATCTCCATCGTCAAGGTCCCGCTCAAGGACCCGGCGTCGGCCTCGCTGCTGTCGGAGACGGTGCTGTTCCCCGACGGCGGCAACCCCGGCCGTGACGGCACGGTCGAGACGGGCTACACCCGCGCGACCTCCGGCTGCCACGACATCACCGTGTACCCGTCGAAGGACCTCGCGGCCGGCGCCTGCATGGGCGACGGCGTGCTGTGGGACATCTCCGACCGGGAGAAGCCCCGCGAGCTCAGCCGCGTGCAGGACGACGTGAACTTCGCGTTCTGGCACTCGGCGACGTTCAACAACGAGGGCACCAAGGTCGTCTTCACCGACGAGCTCGGTGGCGGCGGCGCGCCGACCTGCAACGAGAAGATCGGCCCGACCCGCGGCGCGGACGGCATCTACGACATCACCGGCCGCGGTGACGCCCGGAAGCTGGAGTTCCGCTCCTACTACAAGATCTCCCGGACCCAGGGCGACACCGAGAACTGCGTCGCGCACAACGGTTCGCTGATCCCGGTGCAGGGCCGCGACATCATGGTGCAGGCGTGGTACCAGGGCGGCATCTCGATCTGGGACTTCACCGACTCCCGCAACCCCAAGGAGATCGGCTGGTTCGAGCGCGGTCCGCTGCCCAACGGCGCGGGCGGCGGCTCGTGGTCGGCGTACTACTACAACGGCTACATCTTCTCCTCCGACATGGCCAAGGGCTTCGACGTGCTCGACATCCGCGACCCGCGGACCGCGACGGCGAAGCTCGTCCGCGTCGGCGAGCTGAACGTGCAGACGCAGGGCTCGTACCGGGACCTGTTCCCGCGCTAGCCCGGACGGTCCGACCGTCGTGACGCACCGGGAGGGCCCGCCGCGCTCCAGCGGCGGGCCCTTTCGCCCGCTCGGCCCCGCCCGGACCGCACAAGACTGCATATTCCCCCTATTAGCTCCGCAATTTCGCGGGGCGGTACTCCTTGCCGGTGAATTCGTTCGCGCTTGCCCCTGCTCAGCGTAGGATCAAGGCGATTCCTCTTCACGAATTCCTCGCGAGGAGTATTTCCGATGCCGGACATGACCCTGTACCGGGGTGAGCGCGGCAATGTCTGGCCGGCCCCTGCGGTGCGCCTCATCTGGGGCGGCATGACCATTCGGGACCCGTGGCCGGGCGCCCGCCTGCCGAACCAGGCGGCCACCGGCGCGTGGTCGGCGCTGTCGCGGGCGATCAGCACCGGCGGCGGCGACCTGGCGGTGTTCTCGCGCACCCTGCGCGCGGCGGGCGTCTCCTACGGCCTGAACTTCACCCGCACGCCCGCGCCCGTCGACCCGGACTGCGAGCACCACTACGTGGTCACCATCCACCACGCCCGCACGTTCCTGCTGCGCTACGGCGGCGTCGGCGGCTGGACGCTGGGCGAGGAGGTGCCGTGGGCGAGCGACCCGTCCCTGGCCGACCGGGATTACGTGGTGCTCAACGGCCCGAGCGTCGGCCGGTCGACGGTATTGGGCTACGGCCATTCCACCGACCCGCCGGAAGTCACCTTGTTCACCGATGTGCCGACCAATTGGGTCACGTCGGTGAACGGCCAGCCGATCGGCGCGCGCGGGGTGCGCGTGCTGACCGATTCGGCGTTGTCGGACGCCGAACGGATCAGGTTGACGAAATTGCGCCGTCCGTAGCGCCGCGCCGGTCGAGGATCACCAGCGCGACCAGGCCGGCCAGCACGACCGCCGCCGCGTGGACGGGCGCGGGCGTGAAGGTCACCGCCAGCGCCAGCACGGCGGCCGCCGGGAATCCCCACGACGCCGGACCGCGCCGCGACGGGCGCACCTGGAGCAGCCACACGACCAGCAGGAACACCGCCACCGGCACCGTGGTGGCCAGGCCCGCGGCCAACGCGGACAGGTGGGCGACGTGCAGGTCGTGGTCCACCGACACCTCCAGGCCCGCGCCGACCGCCGCCACCGAGGCGAACACCAGGTAGTGCCCGTAACCCCAGGCGAACGCCCGCGGCGAGGTCCGGAGCAGGTCGTGGGCCGGGTGGTCGAAGTACAGCCACCACAGCGAGAACACGATCACCAGGCCCGCCGCCGCGAGCGAGAACAGCGCGAAGCCCGCGTGCCCGGCGTCCAGGGCCGCGCCGATCGCGCCGGTCGCCGCCAGGATCGACTCGCCCAGCACGATCAGCGTGAACAGCCCGTACCGCTCCACGACGTGGTGCGGGTGCCAGGTGGTGCGGGCGACGCGCTCGGCCCAGATCGGCACCGCCAACTCGGCCGCCACCATCACCAGGAAGCCGACGAGGAACACCTCGTCGGGCAGCAGCAGCCGGGCCACCCAGCCGACCTGCACCACCGTGATGCCGACGGCGTACCGCTGGGCGCACGCCCGGTGCCCGGGGTCGGACCGCGCGGCGCGCAGCCACTGGATCACCATCGCCAGCCGCATCAGCACGTACCCGACCGTGATCACGCCGAAGTCGGAGTGGTCGAACGCCCTCGGCACGCCCGCCGCCAGCACCAGCACGCCCGCGACCTGCACCAGGGTGGTGAGCCGGTACGGCACGTCGTCGGTGTCGTAGGCGGACGCGAACCAGGTGAAGTTCAGCCAGCCCCACCAGATGGCGAAGAACACCAGCAGGTAGCCGAGCACCCCGGAGCCGACGTGGTCCTCGGCCAGCGCGTGGTGCAGCTTCGCCGCCGCCGAGGCGACCGCCACCACGAAGCTCAGGTCGAACAGCAGCTCCAGCGGTGTCGCCACCCGGTGGTCCTCATCGGACCGCCGGGCCGTCATCCGGCGGTACAAGGTCGTCATGCGGGCATCATGCCGCGACGACCATCAGCCTGCCGACCCCGAGGTCCAGCGCGACGGCCGCGCCGGGCGGGAAGTCGCCCGCGCGGCTGGACGGCTGGTCGACCCGCACCACCTGGTCGCCGCCGTCGAGCCGGACGGACAGCCTGGTCACCGGCCCGAGGAAGCTCTGGGTGAGCACGGTGCCGGTCAGCGCGCCGTCGGCCTGGCCGCCGTGCGGCGTGATCGCGATGTCCTCCGGCCGCACGATCACCTCGACGTCGCCGGTCAGCCCGGCGGCGGCGTCGGTGGCCAGCCGGAACGCGCCCAGCCGCACGCCGCCCGACTCGGCGATGCCGTGCACCGCGTTGGTCACGCCGACGAACCGCGCCACGAACGCCGACGCGGGCTCGCGGTACACGACCGCGGGCGTGTCGAGCTGCTCCAGCCTGCCCTGCGACATCACCCCGACCCGGTCGGAGACGGCCAGCGCCTCCTCCTGGTCGTGCGTGACGAACAACGTGGTCATGCCCAGCTCGGTCTGGATGCGGCGGATCTCGTCGCGCAGGGCCACCCGCACCTTGGCGTCCAGCGCGGACAGCGGCTCGTCCAGCAGCAGCACCCGCGGCCGGATCGCCAGCGCGCGGGCCAGCGCCACGCGTTGCTGCTGGCCGCCGGAGAGCTGGTGCGGGTACCGCTTGCCCAGGTGGGCGAGCCCGACCAGCTCCAGCAGCTCGGCGACCCGGCCGGCCCGGTCCGGCGCCTTGCGCAGCCTCAGGCCGAACGCCACGTTCTGGGTCACGGTCAGGTTCGGGAACAGGCTGTAGGCCTGGAACACCATGCCCATGTCGCGCTTGTTCGCGGGCACGCCGGTGAGGTCGCGGCCGTCCACCAGGACCTTGCCGGAGTCGGCGGTCTCGAACCCGGCGACGACGCGCAACGCGGTCGTCTTGCCGCACCCGCTGGGCCCGAGCAGGCTGACCAGCTCGCCCTCGGCGAGTTCCAGGTCGAGCCCGTCGAGCGCGGTCTGCCCGCCGAACGACTTGCGCAGCCCGTCCAGTCGCAGGTACCCCACCATGGTCAGCCTTCCCCGACGGCGGCGCCACGCCGCCGCCTGCCGATGAACGAGAGCAGGAACAGCAGCGCGAACGCGAACAGCAGGCTCAGCAGCGACACCGCGATCGACACGCCCGCGTCGCGCTTGCCGAGCAGGTTGACCCGCACCTGCAAGGTGTCGAAGTTCAGCAGCGACGCGATGGTGAACTCGCCGAGCACCAACGCCACCGACAGCAGCGACGCGCCGATCAGCGCGGTGCGGATGTTGGGCACCACGACGCGCAGCAGCACCGTGCCCCAGGACGCGCCGAGCCCGCGGGCCGCTTCCGCCAACGTCTTCAGGTCGATCGCGGACAGGCCCGCGTCGATCGCCCGGTAGGCGAACGGCAGCACCAGCACCGCGTAGGCGAACGTCAGCGTCAGCGGCGAGTCGCCGAGGAAGTAGTTCACCCACGCGTAGAGCGGGGCCATGCCGACCACCAGCACGATCGCCGGGATCGCCACCGGCAGCAGGCACAGGAACTCCACGAGCCGCCGCAGCGCCGGCAGCCGCAGCCTGATCCACGCCATGGTCGGCACCAGCAGCACGAGCACCACCAGCGAGCTGGTCACGGCGAGCTGCACCGACACCAGGATCGCCTCGACCAGGTCCGGGTCGTCCACGATCGCCGCCCACGACGCGAGGCTGCGCGTGCCGCCCGGGCCGCGGGTGGAGAACTCCGCCATCGCGACCAGCGGCAGCAGGAAGAACGCGCCGAGCACCAGCAGGATCGTGAACCGGGCGACGCCCCGCTTGGTCACCGCTGCCATCGGGCGAACCTCCGCTGCAACACCGCGTACAGGCCCATCGCCACGCCGACCACCACGACCATGCCCAGGCCGAGCGCCTTGCCCAGGTTCTCCCGCCCCAGCAGCACCTCGCCGGTCAGGAAACCCCGGATCTGCAACGGCACGATCGGGCTGCCCTGCGACACCAGCGCCGCCGCCGTGGCGTAGGCGGAGAACGCGTTGGCGAACAGCAGGAGCACCGCGCCGAGGAACGCGGGCAGCAGGATCGGGCCGCCGACGTGCCGCCAGTAGGTCCACGACGAGCCGCCGAGGCTGTCCACCGCCTCCCGCCACTGCGGGCGCAGGCCGTCCAGCGCGGGCAGGAACACGATCACCATCAACGGGATCTGGAAGAACGCGTAGACCAGGGTCAGGCCGGGCAGCTCGAACAGCCACGCGCCGCCGGCGAACAGGTCCACGCCGAACGCGTCGCGCAGGAACCGCGTGACGAAGCCCTGGAACCCGACGGTGGCCAGGAAGGCGAACGCCAGCGGCACGCCGCCGAACTGGGCCAGCACGCCCGCGCCCGCCACGACCACGCGCCTCGGCAGCCCTTCCGGCTTGCCGACCGCCACGGCCCACGACAGCAGCGCGCCGAACACCGCGCCGAGCAGGGCCGTGATCGCGGACAGCTCCACGCTGCGCAGGAACGCCTGGAGGTACGCGCCCCGGGTCAGGTCGGCCAGGTTGTCGAGCGTGAACGCGCCGTCCTGGTCCTGGAACGACCCGGCCAGCACCAACACAGTCGGGTACACCAGGAACGTGCCGACGTAGGCCAGGAACGGCACCACGACCAGCCACGCCAACCAGGTCCGGCCGGGCCCGCGGCCGGGAGCGGCCTCGTCGGCCCTCCCGACCGCGGTGGTGACGGGTGCGACCACCGGTCAGCCCACCGCCTGCGCCCACGTGGCGGCCAGCACCTGCTTGGCCTTGTCCGACTGCGCCTGGGTCGGGAACACCTGCGCGCCGGAGGTCTTCGGCAGCTTCGCCGCCGCGCCCGCGTCCACCGTGCCGGACTTGGTCATCGCGTCCATCCGCACCGGCCGCGACAGGCCCTTGAGGTAGGTGTTCTGGCCCTTGTCGGAGTACAGGAACTCCTGCCACAGGCGCGCGGCGGCCGGGTGCGGCGCGTCCTTGTTGATGGCCTGGTTGTAGTAACCGCCGACCTGCGCCTCGGCGGGGACGACGACCTTCCAGTCCACCTTGCCCGCGAGCTTCGCGGTCTGCGCGGCGTTGGTGTAGTCCCAGTCGATCACGACCGGCGTCTGGCCGGACTCGATGGTCGCGGGCGACGGGTCGACCGGCAGGAAGTTGCCCGCGGCCTTGAGCTGCTTGAAGAACTCCACGCCGGGCGCGATGTCGTCGGCCGAGCCGCCGTTGCCCAGCGCGGCCATCACCACGCCGGAGAACGCGGCGCCGGCCTGGGTCGGGTCGCCGTTGAGCGCGACCTTGCCCTGGTACTCGGGCTTGAGCAGGTCCTTGACCGCGGTCGGCGCGGGCACCTTGGCCGCGTCGTAGCCGATGGACATGAAGCCGCCGTAGTCGCCGTAGTACAGCCCGGACGGCTCCTTCAGCTCGGTCGGGATGTCGGCCCACGTCTGCACCTGGTACGGCGCGAACAGGTCGGTGTTGGCCAGCGCCACGGTGAGGCCGAGGTCGAACACGTCCGGCGCGCGGTCGCCGCCCTTGAGCTGCTTGGCGGCGTTGACCTCGTCCTGGCTGGACGCGTCGGGCTGCGCGGAGTCGACCTCGATGCCGTACTCCGCCTCGAAAGCGGAGATCATCTCGCCGTAGTTGGCCCAGTCCGGCGGCAGCGCGATGACGTTGAGCCTGCCTTCCTTCTTCGCAGCCTCGACCAGCTTGTCCAGCCCGCCGAACTCGGCTGCGGACTTCGCGGTCGCCGCGGGGGTGCCGCTCGCGGCGCCGTCCTTGGGCGGTGGCGTGCCGCAGGCGGCGACCAGCGCCAGCGCGGTGACGGCGACGCCTGCCGACCGCAGGACTCGGGTGTGGTTCACGTCGGACCTCTCCTCGGGAACTCGTTCGCGGACGCCCGGAACGTGGTGGCCCAGCGGAGGATTCGGGACGTCGCGCGCGCTTGTCAAGGAAATGCGGCGGACTGAGACCTGGGCGACCGGGTGCGCGAATTCCGGGTGGTTCCGGGGTGTCCGAAGGGTTAACGACGGCACCGGTCCGGCCGCCCTGATCGGCGCAACGACTGGACCGTTCGAAGGACGCATCGGTGTCGACGGTCACCGTGCGGAGAGCGCGGTTGGACCGTTCGAGGCGTTCGCACCACCGCTCCACGGGTAGGCTTACTATATGTAGAGAGTCTACTTATAAGGTGAGTCATGGGACGGAAGTTGCTGGTCTGGGCGCACGTCGTGTCGTCCACGGGCTGGATGTTCATGGCGCTGGCGCTGTTCGTGGTGGTGGACCACGCGCTGACCACGCCCGGGGGTGACCCGGCGTTCGAGGTCGCGGTCCTGCTCGACGTGCAGGTGCTCCAGTTCATGGCCACCACGTCGGCGTTCAGCGGGCTCATGCTGTCCGGCCTCACCCCGTGGGGCTACGTCCGGCACTGGTGGGTGCTGACGAAGACGGTGATCACGTTCAGCCAGCTCTACGTGGGCATCTTCGTGCTCAGCCCGAACCTGCACCCGGACGGCTCGCCGCTGCTCATGCGCGTCGGCTCGCTGCTCATGGTGTCGGCGCTGGCGTGCCAGGTGTGGCTGTCGGTGGCCAAGCCGTTCAAGCGGACGCCGTGGGCCTCGCCGACCAAGCCGAAGACCGCGCCGCCGTGGGGTTTCGCGCTGTGCCTGGCCGTGCCCGCGGTGGACTACGCGCTCGGCCAGTCGTTCTTCGGCGTGCCGCTGCCTGCCGCGTCCTTCCTGGTCGCGGCCGTGTTCCCGGTCGTTCGAGCCGTTCGGCTCAGAACCCGCTCGCGGGAAGCCGTGCGTTCCTCGTGATGTGGCAGCGCGGCGGCGGTCGCCGTCCTTCCCGCTGCGGGGGCCTCGTGCCGGGCAGCCGCGGGTCGGCTGCCCGGCACCGGGTGACGCGGGTCAGAGGCGGGGGTCCACCGGCTCGGACTCCAGGGCCAGGACGGCGAACACGCACTCGTGCACGCGCCACAGCGGCTCGTCGCGCGCCACCCGTTCCAACGCCTCCAGGCCCAGCGCGTACTCGCGGATCGCGAGCGACCGCTTCGCACCCAGTCCTCGTTTGCGCAGCCGTTCCAGGTGTTCCGGCTCCGTGTAGTCCGGGCCGTAGATGATCCGCAGGTACTCCCGCCCGCGCACCTTCACGCCCGGCTGCACCAGGCCGCGCTCGCCCCGGACCAGGTTCGCCAGCGGCTTCACGACCATGCCCTCGCCACCGGCCGCGGTCAGGTCCTCCCACCAGCGGATGCCCGCGGCGACCTGGTCGTCGTCCGTCGTGTCGACCACGAGGTGCCGGGTGCGGGTGAACAGCTCGCCCGTCAGGCGGTCGAGCACGTCCAGGTGCCACAGGTGGTCGCGGTCGTGGAACGTCCGGCCGCGCGCGGCCAGCAGCTGGAACGGCGCGATCGTGACGCCGTCCAGGCCGTCGGTCGGCCGCACGTAACGCCGGAACGCGTCGCGGTAGCCTGTGGCGTTCGCCAGCCTGCTCTCGGTGCGCGCCAGCAGCTCGCCCACGTCGATCCCGCGTGCGGCGGTCCGCGCGAGCACGTCCACCGCCACGCCGAGCGCACCCGTCGCCGCCGCGCCGACCGAGGCGTACTGCTCCTTGATCAGCCCGGCCGCCTTGGCGTTCCACGGCAGCAGCTCGGCGTCGAGCAGCAGCCAGTCGGTGTCGAACTCGTCCCACAGCCCGGCCCGCGTCACCTCCGCCCGCACGCGCGCCAGCAGTTCGTCGCCCAGCGGCGGGTCGAAGAACGCGCGGCCGGTCCGGGTGTGGATCACGCCACCGCCTTCCCGGCGCACCAGGACCACCGCGCGCGACCCCATGTGCTTCTCCTCGCAGATCACCTGGCGCACGCCCGCGTTCCGGTACTCCGCGAAGGCGTCCTCCGGGTGCTCCAGCACGTCGGGCCGCTGCGAGGTGGCCGTCGGCGCCATCGTCGGCGGCAGGTAGAACAGCGAGTGCGGGTCGATCGCGAAGCGGCTCATCACCTCCAACGCCGACGCGGCCTGCTCCGGGCGCACCCCGATCCGGCCGCGGTGGGCCGTCTCGACGAACCGGCGGCCGGTGACGTCAGACAGCGCGAGCACGTCCGGCTCCCGTTCCGCCTCGGGCACGACGAGCGGGCGCACCGGCTCGTACCAGACCTCGTGCGCGTCGACCGCCACGACCTCGCGCTCGGGGTAGCGCAACGCGGTCAGCCTGCCGCCGAACACCGCACCGGTGTCCAGGCACAGCGTGTTGTTGACCCACTCGACCTCCGGCGTCGGCGTGTGCCCGTAGAGCACGGTCGCCTTGCCGCGGTACTCGGTCGCCCACGGGTAGCGCACCGGCAGGCCGTACTCGTCGGTCTCGCCGGTCGTGTCGCCGTAGAGCGCGAAGCTGCGCACCCGGGCCGACGCGCGGCCGTGGAAGCGCTCCGGCAGGCCCGCGTGCGCGATCACCAGGTCGCCGCCGTCGAGCACGTAGTGCCCGACCAGGCCGTCGCAGAACCGCACGACCCGCTCCCGGAACTCCTCCGGCTCGGCCGCCAGTTGCGCCAGCGACTCCGCCAGGCCGTGCCTGACCTGCACGTTGCGCCCCCGCAGGGCGCGCACCAGCTTCTGCTCGTGGTTGCCGCACACGGCGAACGCGTGCCCGGCCTCGACCATGCCCATGACCAGCCGCAGCACGCCGGGCGTGTCCGGGCCCCGGTCGACCAGATCGCCGACGAACGCCGCCCGGCGTCCCACCGGCGGGACCGCGTCCACCGGGCGTCCCTGCTCGTCGCGCACCAGCGCGTAGCCGAGCTTGACCAGCAGGTCCTCCAGCTCCGCGCGGCAGCCGTGGACGTCGCCGATCACGTCGAACGGCCCGGTCTCGTGGCGCAGGTCGTTGAGCAGCCGCTCCGGCACGATCACCGCGTCGTCCACGTCGGACTGCGAGCGCAGCACGTGCACCCGCTTGAAGCCCTCCTTGCCGAGGTGCTTCACCGACTTGCGCAGCGCGGCCCGGTGCCGGCGCACCACGTGGGGGCCGAAGTCGCGGTCCGGCCGGGAGGCGTTGCGGGCCAGGCACACCTCTTCCGGGGTGTCCAGCACGATCGCGACCGGCAGCACGTCGTGCGCGCGGGCCAGCTCGACCAGGTGCGCGCGGTCGGCCCGCTGCACGTTCGTCGCGTCGACCACCGTGGTGCGGCCCGCGTCCAGCCGCTTGCCCGCCACGAAGTGCAGCGCCTCGAACGCGGCGGCGGACGCCGACTGGTCGTTCTCGTCGTCGGCGACCAGGCCGCGGAAGTAGTCGCTGGACAGCACCTGCGTGGGCAGGAAGTGCTTGCGCGCGAACGTCGACTTGCCCGAGCCGGAGGCGCCGACCAGCACCACCAGGCAGAGGTCCGGGATCTTCAGTTCCATCAGTCGTCCCCCAGGCTGCTGCGCTCGACCAGGGTGAAGGCGGCGAGCTGGGTCGGCGCGCCGCGCTCGGCGTCCACCGGTCCGATCGGCAGGTGGCGCACGGTGTAGCCGCGGCGGTGCGCGACGCCGGCCGCCCAGTCCTCGAACTCGGCCCTGGTCCACTCGAAGCGGTGGTCGGAGTGCCGGTGCCGTCCTGCCGGCAGGGTCTCGAACAACGCGTTGTACTCGACGTTCGGCGTGGTGACCAGGACCGTGCCCGGGCGCGCCACGGCGAACACCGAGTGCTCCAGCGCGGGCAGTCGGTCCGGGTCGAGGTGTTCCACCACTTCCATCAGCACGGCGGCGTCGTAGCCCTTCAGGTCCGGGTCGGCGTAGGTCAGCGACGACTGGCGCAGCGTGAGCCGGGCGCGCTGCCGCTCCGACATCGTGTCCACGTGCAGCTTGCGCGCGGCCACCGCCAGCGCCTTCGCGGACACGTCGACGCCCTGGATGCGCGTGAACTCCGGCTGTTCGAGCAGGGCGCGCAGCAACGCGCCGCCGCCGCAGCCCAGGTCGAGCACGGACCGCGCGCCGGCCTGCCGGAGCTGGTCGAGGACCGCCTCCCGGCGCTGCACGGCCAGCGACACCTTCGGCTCGGCGAGCGCGTTGTCCAGCTCCTCCGGCTCGACCTCCTCCACGTCGGCCAGGCGCGACAGCGCGGACTGCACCAGCGGCCGGCGGCGCATCAGGTACCGGGTCGTGATCAGCTCCCGGTCCGGGTGCGCGCCCAGCCACCCCTCCCCCGCTCGAAGCAGCTTGTCCACCTCGTCCTCGGAGACCCAGTAGTGCTTGTCGCCGTCGAGGACGGGCAGCAGCACGTACAGGTGCTTCAGGGCCTCGGCGAGGGTGAGCGTGCCGGTGAGGGTGACGTCGGCGTACCGCGAGTCGTCGTCGTCATCGAGGGGGATGGGCGCGATGTGCGTGGTCCAGCCCAGCGGGGTGAACAGCCGTTCCACCAGGCGGTGCGGCAGGGCGGGGACGCGCACGGTGAGCGGGATCGGCGTGGCGGCCACGTCCTGGTGGCTCTTGCTGCGGCCGTTCATCGCGGTGCGGAACACCGAGCCGAGCGCGACCGTCAGCAGCGAGCCCGCGACGTACGGCCGGTCGTTGACGTACTGGGTGAGCGTGCTGCCGGGACCGCGCACCAGGGCGATCGGGTCGACCTCCAGGAGCAGCGCGACCGTGCACTCCTCCTCGTCCGCGCGTGGGTAGAACACGTGCGCGGTGCCCGAGGACGTGGTGAACGACTGCGCTCGGTCGGGGTGTTTGTGCAGGAGGTGGCTGAGGGCGGTGGCCGGGCGGTGGGTCGTGGTCAGGGTGAGCAGCACGTCGGCCAGTGTGGACGAGGCGTGCCGCCACCCGCGTCCGAATTAGCGAATCCCTCTCACGCCTTGTTGCCGGATCGGCAACAAGGTTTGCCGATACGGGACAGCCCGGCGCAGGGTGGTGGCGGAGGTGGTCGCGATGACCTTTCAGCTGAGTGGCAGCTATGACGTGGTGGTGGTCGGCGGCGGTGCGGCCGGGTTGAACGGGGCGCTGATGCTGGCGCGGTCGAGGCGGTCGGTGGCCGTGATCGACGCGGGGTCGCCGCGCAACGCGCCGGCCGACGGCGTGCACGGGCTGCTGGCCAGGGACGGGATGCCGCCCGCCGAGCTGCTGGACCTGGGCCGGGCGGAGGTCCGGCGCTACGGCGGTCACGTGGTGGACGGCGAGGTCACCGCCGTGACGCGCGAGGACGACCGGTTCATGGTGGCGCTGGCCGACGGCCGCGCCGTCCGCGCGCGGCGGCTGCTGGTGACCACGGGCCTGGTGGACGAACTGCCCGCCGTGCCGGGCGTGCGCGAGCGGTGGGGCCGCGACGTGGTGCACTGCCCGTACTGCCACGGCTGGGAGGTCCGCGACCAGGCCATCGGCGTGCTGGCCACCGGGCCCACGGCGGTGCACCAGGCGTTGCTGTTCCGGCAGCTCAGCGCCGACGTGACGCTGTTCTCGCACACCCAGCCGCCGACCGCCGAGCAGGCCGAGCAGCTCACCGCGCGGGGCATCGACGTCGTGGCGGGCGAGGTGGCGGCCGTCGAGGTCGCCGGTGACCGCATCGTCGGCGTGCGGCTCGCCGACGGCCGCGCGGTCGCCCGCGAGGTGGTCGTGGTCGCGTCCCGGATGGTCGCCCGCGCCGGTTTCCTGGCCGCGCTGGGCCTGCGCGCCGTCCCGCACCCGTCCGGGATGGGCGAGCACGTCCCCGCCGACGCGACTGGCCGCACCGACGTGCCGGGCGTGTGGGTCGCGGGCAACGTCACGGACCTGTCCGCCCAGGTCGGCACGTCCGCCGCGGCGGGCGCCACGGCCGGGGCGCACCTCAACGCCGACCTGATCGCCGAGGAGACCCGGCTGGCCGTCGAGGCCCGCCGCGACCCGTTCGGCCACGACTCCGAGGCCCGGGTCGCCGAGCTCGTCGCGGGCGACCGCCGCCACGGGTGGTGAGGCGTGACGCCGGAGCCCGCACCGGCCGCGTCGCGCGCGGACCCGGTGCGGGCACGGGGACTTCGGCCGGGGAGGGTCAGCTCCGGCTCGGCGTGACCGCCCGGTCGGCGGTCGGCGCGGCCACGCGACGGGCCACGACCAGGCCGAAGACCAGGGCCGTGAAGAACATGACGAAGCCGTAGGTCACCGACGGCATCGCCATCTCGGTGCTGTTCAGCAGGGTCGGGCTCATCGCGATCGCAATGGACAGCGGGGCGTTGTGCAAGCCGATCTCGAACGCCGAGGCGATCGACGCGCGCGGGCCGACCTTCATCAGGCGCGGGCCGAAGTACCCGATCGCCATGCCCGACAGGTTGAACAGCGCGACCACGAGGATGATCTCGCCGAGGATCTGGAACACCTCCTCGCCGAGGCCGCTGATCACGCTGGCGATCATCATGACCAGCACGATCACCGAGAGGATCTTGACCGGCCGCTCCATCCGGACCGCGAAGCTCGTGAACTTCGCCCGCAGCGCCATCCCGACCGCGATGGGGATCAGCACGATCGAGAACACCTGCACCACCTTGTCGAACTGCAGGCCGATCGTGCTGTCCGCGCCGAGGAAGCCCGCCACCGACAGGTTCACGATCAGCGGCAGGGTGAACATCGCCAGCACCGAGTTGACCGCGGTCAGCGAGATGTTCAGCGCCACGTCGCCCTTGAACAGGTGGCTGTAGAGGCTGGCCGTGCTGCCGCCCGGCGACGCGGCGAGCAGCATCATGCCGATCGCCAACTCGGGCCGCAGTCCGAACAGGACCACCAGGCCCAGGCAGATCGCGGGCAGCACCAGCATCTGGCAGACCAGGCAGACCACCATCGCCCGCGGGTACTTCACCACCCGGCGGAAGTCCTCCAGCGTCAACGTCAGGCCGAGGCCCAGCATGATGACGGCCACGGTGATCGGGAAGAGGAGGAGTACCGTGGAGTTGTTCATGCCGCCCTGCCTTCCGCTCGGAGCGAGGTACAGGGAGTTTCACACCGGCGGTGCGCCCGCCACTTCTCCACGCTTGCCGTGTGCGTCCGGTTTGCCGTGGTTGCGCGGGATGCCCGGTCGGCGAGGTCGACCCACGACACCTCGTCGGCGGGGACGACCCGCACGCAGTCCGCGGTGAACGGCGTCATGCCGGACGCGCGTGCGCCGCTCACGTCGAGCGGCGCACGCGCGTCCGGTGACAGTCGTCAGTCGTTGCCGGCTTCGAGCGCGGCGTGGTCGAGCAGTTCGTCGTCGGCCACCTTGCCGCGCGAGGCGATGGCCTCCGCGCCGCCCTCGGGCATCGCGCCGATCAGCTCGGTCGGCGCGACCTGCGGCGTGCCGATCAGCGTCGACTGGCTGCCGACCATGCCGAGCCCGGCGTACTGCTCCAGCTTGGCCCGCGAGTCGGCGATGTCGAGGTTGCGCATGGTCAGCTGGCCGATGCGGTCGACCGGCCCGAACGCCGAGTCCTCGGTCCGCTCCATGGACAGCTTGTCCGGGTGGTAGCTGAACGCGGGACCGGTCGTGTCCATGATCGAGTAGTCGTCGCCGCGGCGCAGGCGCAGCGTCACCTCGCCGGTGACCGCCGTGCCGACCCAGCGCTGCAACGACTCGCGCACCATGAGCGCCTGCGGGTCCAGCCAGCGGCCCTCGTACAGCAGCCGGCCCAGCTTGCGGCCCTCGGTGTGGTAGGCGGCGAGGGTGTCCTCGTTGTGGATGGCGTTGACCAGCCGCTCGTAGGCCGCGTGCAGCAGCGCCATGCCCGGCGCCTCGTAGATGCCGCGGCTCTTGGCCTCGATGACCCGGTTCTCGATCTGGTCGGACATGCCCATGCCGTGCCGGCCGCCGATGGCGTTGGCCTCCAGCACCAGGTCCACGGCGGAGGAGAACTCCTTGCCGTTGATCGTCACCGGGCGGCCCTGGTCGAAGCCGATCGTGACGTCCTCGGTCGCGATCTCGACCTCGGGGTCCCAGAACCGCACGCCCATGATCGGGTCCACGATCTCGATGCCCGCGTCGAGGTGCTCCAGCGCCTTGGCCTCGTGCGTGGCGCCCCAGATGTTCGCGTCGGTGGAGTAGGCCTTCTCCGTGCTCGCCCGGTACGGCAGGTCACGGGCCAGCAGCCACTCCGACATCTCCTTGCGGCCGCCGAGCTCGCTGACGAACTCCGCGTCCAGCCACGGCTTGTAGATCCGCAGGGACGGGTTGGCCAGCAGGCCGTAGCGGTAGAACCGCTCGATGTCGTTGCCCTTGTAGGTGGAGCCGTCGCCCCAGATCTGGACGTCGTCGTCGAGCATGGCGCGCACCAGCATGGTGCCCGTCACGGCCCGGCCGAGCGGCGTGGTGTTGAAGTAGGTCCGGCCGCCGGACCTGATGTGGAACGCGCCGCAGGCCAGCGCCGCGAGGCCTTCCTCGACCAGGGCCGCCCGGCAGTCGACCAGGCGGGCGATCTCGGCGCCGTACACGGCGGCGCGGTCGGGGACCGATGCGATGTCAGGCTCGTCGTACTGACCGATGTCCGCGGTGTACGTGCACGGCACCGCGCCCTTCTCACGCATCCAGGCGACCGCCACGGACGTATCGAGACCACCGGAGAACGCGATGCCGACGTGTTCGCCGGCGGGGAGGTAAGTGAGCACCTTGGACACGATCAGAAGTATGCACGACGCTGCATGACCATTCATAACTGGGTGCCAAAAACGCGTCTACCTGCGGTGACGAGACCGGCGGCGTGAACCGCCGCCGACCTCGTGGCAGGGACTACCGGGTGACGCCGTACCGGGCCGTCGCCTGCCCCGTCACGCCGTCGAGCAGCCGGAACCCGGCCTTCTCCAGGACGCGGACCGAGGCGGGGTTGGACAACTCCACCTCGGCGTGGACCGCGTGGACGCCGGGCGCGGTGAACGCGTGGTCGGTCAGGGCGCGGGTGGCCTCGGCGGCGTACCCGCGCCCCCGCCGGGACGGCACGATGCCGTACCCGATCTCCAGGACGCCGTCGCTCGGCGGCCGGAAGAGCCCGATCGAGCCGACCACCAGCCCGCTGTCGCGCTCGACCACCAGCCGGTGACCGCCCAGCCACTCCCGGTGCTCGCCGAGCAGCCCGGCGATGACCCGGTCGCCCTCGGCGGGGAAGTCGGCGGCCCAGTGCGGCAGCCGGACGCCGGCCACCACCGCGTCGACCTCGCGCGCGGCCCAGGACCGCAGCTCCAGCCGTTCGGTGATCAGGTCGGCGGAAAACGATGAAGACACTCGACACTCCTGGTCATGAGGGATGACCCGGTCGGCGCGTCAGACGCGCGCGGACCGGATGAGGGCGCGCTGAAGACGGCTGCTGACAGCCATGTTCATCAACCCCCTCGCCCTGGTGACCAAGCGATCTCCACCGCCGCCGCGACCCTACCAAGAGCGCCGGTCAGTCACCCTTCACGTTGACGATCTGCCGCAGCGTGTGGCGCACCTCGACCAGGTCCGCGGCGTCGCGCATGACCACGTCGATGTCCTTGTACGCCGCCGGGATCTCGTCGATGAAGGCGTCGGTGTCGCGGTACTCGATGCCGACCATGGCCCTGCGCAGGTCGTCCCGGTCGAACGCCCGCCGCGCGGCCGAGCGCGAGTACTCGCGGCCCGCGCCGTGGGGCGAGGAGTTCAGCGCGAGCCGGTTGCCCTTGCCGACCACGACGTACGACGCGGTGCCCATCGAACCGGGGATGAGCCCCGCCCGACCCCGCTCGGCGTTGATCGCCCCCTTGCGGGACAACCACACCTCCTTGCCGAAGTGGGTCTCCTGCTCGGTGTAGTTGTGGTGGCAGTTTCCCGTGAGGATGTTGTCCGACAGCGCGAACGAATGCGTATCGTCGACGACCGCGCAGTACACCTCGGTCGTTTCTCCGGTCGGCCGCACCGAGAGCACGTTCCAGCCACGACGCTCGGCAGCGTGCCGTCCTGCGACGAATCGGGCGCGATGCTCCTCGATCAGGAAGAACTCCGGGTCCAGGTCACCGCGCATCAGGCCGACGAGGTGGAGAGCGGTCGGCTCCTCGCCGTAGCCCGTGCGCATCCGCGACCTGATGCCGAACGTGCCGATGCCCACCGCTTGGCAGGCCGAGCGCACGTATTCGAGGTGTTCACGAGACGCGGACGCGAGGGTCGGCCGACCGGTCTTGCCGACGTCACCGTCCGCCGCGAAGTAGCCGGCGAGCCACCCGTACAGCACGTCCGGGGGTGAGTCGAGTGGCGGCCGGCCGGTCTTCCACTCGACCGGGAGCCCCGCTATCCGCTTCACCGTGCCGTACGTGCGGGGCGGACGCCCGAGCGTTTCGAACAGGGGGAGCATCGCCAAGTCCTTCGTGCCGCAGAAGTTCGCGTAGGCGCGGTTGCCCACGCGGTGCCCGTCGCCGTACACGAACCCACGAGCCGCCGCCTCACGATCCACCGCGAGTCCGGCCGGCCGACGCGGGAACGTGAACTGGAGCCGTTCGCCGGGCTTCAGCTCGGTCGTCAGCGCCTCGTACTCGTGCCCGCGGCGCGACCGCAGCAGCCAGCGGTGGTCGGGGGTGACGCGGATCGTCTTGGTCACACCGGAGCGACTCAGCACGACCTCGTGCACTTCCTGCCGTCCGAACGACCGGACGGGTGCCTTGACCCACTCGCCGTCGGCTGTGAGCAGTTCGTGCACGCCTCCTGCCAAAGCCTCGATCGGACGCGTGCCCGTACGGGTGATGACCTGCGTCTCACCGGCGAAGCAGTTCACGACCTCCTGCCGCTCCACGTCACGGCCCGTCCACTCGGCCACGCAGGCGACGACGCGGTCCATCATCTCCTCGCGGTTGAGCCAGGCGAACTCCTGCGCCCAGCGCATCTCGCGGATGTAGTGCCAGAACTCGTCCTCGCCCTCGACCAGGTAGGCCAGGTCGGGGTCGGGCAGGTCGATCCACCGGCGCCGGCACTGCTCGTGCGCGACCCGGATGTGCTTCTGGGCGATCTTGTTGCCCACGCCGCGCGACCCGGAGTGCAGGAACAGCCACACCCGCCCGGTCTCGTCCAGCGTGACCTCGATGAAGTGGTTGCCGCTGCCGAGCGTGCCGAGCTGCAGCTCCCAGTTGCCCGCGTACCTGCCGGGGTCGAAGCCCGCCTTCCCGGCGCCGCGGGCGAGCGCCTCGACGCGCTCACGCGCCGTGTCGGTCATCCGGGTGTTGTACTTCCCCGCCGACAGCGGCACGGCGGCCTCGATCGCCTCGCGCAGCGGCGCCAGCGGGCGGGGGCGGAAGTCGTCCAGGGTGAACTGGGTGCGCACGGCGATCATGCCGCAGCCGATGTCGACGCCGACGGCGGCCGGGATGATCGCGCCCAGGGTGGGGATGACGCTGCCGACCGTGGCGCCCTTCCCGAGGTGCGCGTCGGGCATGAGCGCCAGGTGCGGGAAGATGAACGGCATCCGCGAGGCCCTCTCGGCCTGCTCGCGCGTGCCCGGGTCCAGGATGGACGCCCAGTTCACCAGTCGCTTGCTGATCTGCTCCACGGTTCTCCTCTGCTCGACGCAGAAGCTAGGCGTGATCGAACGGCCCCGCGACCGAGATTCGGGGACGCCCGCGTCGCGGGCGCGGCGGGTTGTCGGTGGTCGCAGGTAACTTGTCAGCCGTGAACGCTCGGGAACGCATCCAGGAACTCGCCGACCAGGTCGTCGTGCTGCGCGACGCCTACTACCGCGGCTCGCCGCTGGTGGCGGACGCGGAGTACGACGCGATCGAGGACGAGCTGCGGGGCCTGATCGAGGCGAACCCGGAGCTGGCGCCCGACCCGAACCCGCTGGAGCAGGTGGGCGCGCCCGCCGTGCTGCACGCGCCGGTCCGGCACTCGCGGCCGATGCTGTCGCTGGAGAAGGCGACCAAGCCGGAGCAGGTCGCCGCGTTCTTCGACCGCTTCCCCGGTCAGCCGGTGGTGGTCATGCCGAAGCTGGACGGGCTGTCGCTGGCGCTGGTCTACTCCGACGGTCGGCTGGCCCGGGCGGTCACCCGCGGTGACGGCACGACCGGTGACGACGTGACGCCGCTGGTGCGCGCCCTGGTCGACGGCGTGCCGGAGGTGGTCGAGGCGCCCGGCCGGGTCGAGGCGCGTGGTGAGGCGGTGATGCTGCGCTCGACGTTCGCCGCCTACAACGCCGCCCACCCGGACAAGCCGCTGATCAACCCGCGCAACGCCGCCGCGGGCACGTTGCGGGCGAAGGACGCGGCCACGGTCGCCGAGCGCCGGTTGCAGTTCTTCGCCTTCGACCTGGACACCTCCGAGGGCGGCGCGGCGGCCGACCTGGAGCACGGGTTGCGGGCGCTGGGCTTCGCCGTCGCCGACATGCGGCACTGCGCGGACGCGGCGGCGGCGCAGGAGGTGATCTCGGAGATCGAGGCGCGGCGCAACGACCTGGACTACGACCTGGACGGCGCGGTGCTGCGGCTGGCGAACCGGGACGCCTTCGCCGCGGCGGGCACCCGGTCGAGCTCGCCGCGCGGCGCGCTGGCGTTCAAGTTCGCGGCCGAGGAGAAGACCACGGTGCTGCTCGACGTGGTCTGGGACGTGGGCAAGACGGGCAAGATCGCCCCGGTGGCGCACCTGGAGCCGGTGTTCGTGGGCGGCACGACCGTCACCCGGGCGACGCTGGCCAACCAGGAGGTGATCCGGGCGCGCGGGATCAGGATCGGCGACACGGTGCTGATCCGCAGGGCGGGTGACGTGATCCCGTTCGTCGCGGGCGTGCTGGACGAGTCCAAGCGCACGGGCGCGGAGCGGGAGATCGTGCCGCCGGCGGCGTGCCCGTCGTGCGGCCACGGGTTGACCGAGCAGGGCAACAGCCGCGAGCTGTTCTGCACCAACGTCGCCTGCCCGGCGCAGACCGTGCGGCGGCTGATCCACTGGGCGTCGCGGGCGGCGGCGGACATCGAGGCGGTCGGCCCGGTGTGGATCGAGCGGCTGGCCGAGGCCGGGTTGCTGGAGCACCCGTCGGACTTCTACCGGTTGACCAGGGAGCAGCTGCTGGAGTTCGACCGGATCGGCGAGACGTCCGCCACGCGCATGATCGACTCGATCGCCGCCAGCCGCGGGGTCGGCCTGCGCCGGGCGTTGATCGGGCTGGCGATCCCGATGGCGTCGGAGGGCACCGCCACCCGCCTGTGCCGCGCGGGGTTCGGGTCGCTGGAGGAGGTGGCCGACGCCGGCGAGGAGAGGCTCGTGTCCGTGGAGGACATCGGCCCGAAGGTCGCCGCTTCGCTGACCGAGCACCTGGCGCGGCTGCGTCCCGAGCTGGAGCGGCTGCGGGAGCACGGGGTCTCGCTGGACGTGCGGGACGAGGACCTGCCGCCCGTGGTGGCATCCGACGCGCCGTTGGCCGGCAAGACGGTGGTGGTGACCGGGGCGATCAGCGACCCGCGCTCGGGCGAGAAGGTGCCCCGCCCGACCTTCCAGCGGCTCTGCGAGAAGGCGGGCGCGACCACCGCGACCTCGGTCTCGGCGAACACCGACTACCTGATCACCGGCGCGGACGTGGGCGCGAGCAAGCTCACGAAGGCCGAGAAGCTGGGGGTCGAGGTGGTCGACCAGGGCGAGATCTGGCGGCAGCTGATCGCCGCCGGCATCGCGTGAGGGGGATATGGCGAGTCGGTGCGACCGATCGGTCGGCCTCTTCGACCTCTCACGGCCTGTAAACGGCCTGCGAGTTGATCACCGAACCTGAGGGCACCACCACGGCACACCGTCGCCAGTCGCGACGACTCACGTGCCGAGGTGGTGCCCTCCGCCATACCCGGACACTCTCCGTTGGCCGCTGGCGCGGAGCGTCGGCGGGCGTCGATCGCCGTGCCCATCCCGACCAAGCCGCGGGACCGCGCGATCGTCCCGACCGGTGCCGCTGGAACCTCGCGCCCTGGCGGCCATCGGCGCGCGCCGCCACCAGACCACGTGCACCGACTCCGCGCACGGCCGACGGGCGGAGCGAAGCGGGAGTCCGGCGTGCCGTGATGCGGGGAGTCGGTGCCAACGTGCCTCGGGCCCACCCGAGCGCCGCCGCAGGCAGCGCGCCTTGATCCCATAGAGCCAAGTTCGTGGCGTTGAGAGTTGCCGTCGGCCGATCCGGTGCTCGACTGCCGGTGACCCTGCCGGACCGCAGCCGCGAGCGCGCGCATCGCGGCATGAGCGGATGCCCCGAGGAAGAAACTGCGCGACGAGCGCCACGTCGTCTTGGAACCGGGACGACGACCGTCTCAACGCGCGCTTACCGCGCTGTGGCGGGCAGCAGCCGTCACCGGCTGCCACGGCAGCGGGTATCGGGAACCAGTCGACCAGATCGCGGTACCTGCGCTTCGACGACGCCGAGGACCAATTGACGTTGTACCTGCCGCTCGGCGCGTCGGCCGGAGCGGATCGGCGCGTCGGTGGCTCCCGTTCGGCTCGGACGGTGAACAGCCGTCATTGACCTGGCGTGCTTCCTCGGACACGTGGCCGGCACGGGTACCTGCTGCCCGTCCACGGACAGCCGCGGGCCCGCGGTGACGTGTCGCCGGCGTGCACGCTCCCGGGAGCCGCGAGGAAGCGGTGGGTCGTGTCGACGGCGGTGGGAGTTTCCGCCAGGCCTGCGTGGATCTCATCGAGGGTGGCGTCGGGGCCGGCGGCTCGAGCGGGATCCCACGTGTGGATGGTGCGGGGGGCGGACGTCCGCGTAGCGACCGGTCAGCGGCATGACCGTGCGTTGCACGGCCGTGTCGGTGGATGGCCCCGGGGTGACGCGGCTTGTCGGTCGATTGACTGTCCGGCCACGCTCACGACACTGGAGTCGGGATGTCGACCACGGTGGCGAGGTGGAGGGGGCGGCTATGCGGTCGTTGCGGACGTTGTGCCTGTTGGCCCTGGGCGGATTGCTGGCGCTGCCCTTGTCGGCGGTCGCCGGTGGCACGGCGTCCGCGACCACCGGCACGGCCCGCACGACCGTGTACAGCCGCGTTACCTACTGCGTGCAGGCGTCGGCTGCGATCGACACCTTCACCGGCACTTTCTCCGGCAACCTCGGTTACGCCAACGCCTACCTGGTCGCCCGCGACATCAACGGCGTGTGCAACCGGGCCATGACCGGAAGCGGGCGAGCCCGGGTGGACGTGCAGGTGTGGAACGGTTCCGCTTGGCAGTTCTGCCGTGGTTCGGACTGGGCCTACGGGTCGTTCGGCTGGTCGAGCGGCGAGCTCGGCGGGCCGTACGGTCCGGCGAAGATCGTGGACTACGGCGGTTCGGCGTCGTGCGGCGCGGGTTACTACCGGGCCGTGGCCGTCGCCGAGTACGACACCGGCCAGGGCTGGGTCGGCGGCAGCATCGCTTCGCCGTACTTGTGGGTCTCCTGAACCCGGGTCAGGAGTCGGCGCCGGAATCGCGTTGACGTCAGTGACACAGTGGTTCGTCGTGGAGCGAAACGACACTGACGTGGACGCGATCCGCCGCCTCGCCGACCTGGCCACGCCGATGGCGCTGCGAACCGCCGTCACGCTGGGCCTGCCGGACCGGCTGCTCGGTGACGGCGCGCCCGCCGACGACGTCGCCGCCGAGCTGGGCGTCGACCCGGTCGCGCTCGACCTCCTGCTCGCCTACCTCACGTCCCTCGGCGTCACCGAGCGCACCGCCACCGGCTACCGGACGACCGGGTTCGGCGCGCACCTGCGCGCCGACGCCGGCAACGGCCTCGCCGACCTGCTGCACCTGGACGCCGCCGGCGGTCGCGCCGAGCTGTCCTACGTCGACCTCGTGCACAGCGTCCGCACCGGCAGGGCCGCCTACCCGCACCGCTACGGGCAGGACTTCTACGCCGACCTGGACCGGCACCCGAACCTGCGCGAGTCGTTCGACCGGCAGATGACCCACCGGTTCCGCGAGCAGCTACCGCGGCTCGTCGCCGGTGTCGAGTGGTCCCGGTTCCGCACGGTCGTGGACGTCGGTGGTGGCGCGGGAGGACTGCTTGCCGCGATCCTCACCGCCCACCCGGAGGTGCGCGGCCACCTGGTCGACCTCGACCGGACCGCCGCCGAGGCCCGCCGCACCTTCGACGCCCACGACCTCGGCGGCCGTGCGCAGGTCACGACGGGCAGCTTCTTCGACCCGCTCCCGACGGGCGGGGACGCGTACGTGCTGTTCGACGTCCTCCACAACTGGGACGACGAGCACGCGCACCGCATCCTGGGCCGGTGCGCCGAGGCGGCACGGCCGAGCGGGCGGATCCTGGTCGTCGAAGGGGTGGGCGGGCTGCGGGCCGACGCCTACAGCGACCTGACCATGCTGGTGATCTTCGGTGGCCGCGAGCGCCGGCTGGAGGAGTTCCGCGCGCTCGGCGCGGCGCACGGCCTGGTCCTCGACACCGTGACCGGGCTGACCGACCAGCGGTGCCTGCTGGAGTTCCGCTTCCGCGACGACGACTCCGGCGTTCACTCGAAGGTGTGACAAAGGCCGTCGTGCACGCGAGCGGCCGACCGCTCGTCCTTGACAGCCCACGTCAGGGGTCGTCAACCTCGACCACGCGGCGACGACCGGGGGAAGTCGTGGCCGACCGACTTTCGACGTGATGTTCTGGGGGGGAATCATGTCGGTGCACGACCTCACCCTGCGCGGCACGGGGAACCTGGTCGAACGGCTGGAACGGCTCGCGCACGACCACGGTTGGCGGGATCGACCGGCCTACCACGTCGACACCGAGACCTACCGGTTCGCCGACGTCTACGAGGGCGCGGGCCGGGCCGCCGCCGGGTACGCCGCACGGGGGCTCGGCGTGGGCAGCCGGATCGCGCTGGTCCTGCCGGACGGCATCGGGATGGTGTGGGCGTTCCTCGGCGCGCTGCGGATCGGCGCGGTCGCGGTGCCGGTCAACTCGACCATGCACCCGGACGAGATCCGCCGCGCGCTGGAGGTCGCGGCGCCGCACGCCGTGGTGTCCGAGGAGGTCCGCGGCCCGGGCGTGATCGCGCCGCAAGACCTGTGGGCGGACGGTGTCGCGCCGTACGCACCCGTCACGTCCGACAGCCCGGCGTACGCGGTGTTCACGTCCGGCACCACGGGCGACCCGAAGCTGTGCTTCCACGCGCACGGCGACCCCGGCGTGTTCGAGCAGGCCATCGGGTCGGTCGTCGGCATCACGCCCGACGACGTGACGTTCTCGGTGTCGCGGATGTACTTCGCGTACGGGCTGGGCAACTCCGTGTTCCTCCCGCTGCACCGGGGCGGCACGACGGTGCTGTCCCCCGAGCGGGCGACCGAGGACGACGCGTTGCGGATCATCAAGACCCGGGGCGTGACGGTGTTCTACGGCCAGCCGAGCTTCTACGCCCGGTTGCTGCGCCACCCCGACCACGAGGCGCTGTCGGGGCTGCGGTTGGCGCTGGTCGCCGGCGAGGTGCTGCCGGACGCGCTGGAGGCGCGGTTGCGTCGGGTGCTCGGCGACCGGCTGCTGAACATCTTCGGCACGACCGAGATCGGGCACGCCGTGCTGGCCGGCGGGACGCGTGACCACACGATCGGGCGCGTCCTGCCGCCGTACCGCGTGCGGGTCGTGGACGAGGCGGGCGCGGAGGTGCCGCCCCGCGTGCCGGGCGCGCTGGAGGTGGCGGGACCGTCGATCGCCCCGGGCGTGGCCGGGGGCGGCGATCCGCCGGCGCGGGCCGGGGATTCCTGGTACGCCACCGGTGACGCGGCCACCGTGGACGAGGACGGGTGCGTGCGGCTGCACGGCCGGTTGGACGACGTGGAGATCGTCGGCGGCCAGAACGTGCACCCCGCGGAGACCGAGGATCTCCTGATGCGGCACCCCGACGTGCGCGAGGCCGCGGTGTGCTCGACGCGGCGCGGGACCGGCGTCACGACGCTGCGCGCGTTCGTGGCGCTGGCGGACCACGCGTCGCCGGACCGGGTGCGCGCCGAACTGCTCGCCACCGCGCACGAGACGCTCACCTGGTACAAGGTTCCGAAGGACGTGGTCTTCGTGACCGAGTTGCCCCGCACACCCGCCGGGAAGCTGCGACGACGTGACATCCGGGCGATGGCGGAGGGCTGAACCGGTGGAGCGCAGCGGAGTCGACGGGAAGGCCGCCGCGGCGGTCGTGGTGACCATGGTGCTGTGGGCGTCGGCGTTCGTCGGCATCCGGTACGCCGGGGAGCACTTCGAGCCGGGGTCGCTGGCGCTGGGCCGGCTGCTGGTCGGCGCGATCGCGCTCGGCGTCATCGCGGTGGTGCGCGGCGTGGGCGTGCCGCCGAAGGCCGCGTGGCCGGGGATCATCGGGTCGGGGGTGTTCTGGTTCGGGCTGTACATGGTGGCGCTGAACTGGGGCGAGCGGCACGCGGACGCCGGGACGGCCGCGCTGGTCGTCGGCGTCGGTCCGATCCTGGTGGCGTTCCTGGCAGGGTGGCTGCTCCGCGAGGGCTTCCCGGCACGGCTGCTGGCCGGGCTCGCCATCGCGTTCGCGGGCGTCGCCGCGGTCGGGCTGCTCGGCTCGCGCGGGGCGGTCGGCCCGGGTGGCGGCTCCACGTCCCAGGGCGCGCTGCTGTGCCTGGTCGCGGCGGCCGGGTACGCGGTCGGGGTCGTGGCGCAGAAGCCCGCCCTGCGCCACGCGTCCGCGTTGCAGGCCACCACGTTCGGCTGCGTGGTCGGCGCGATCGCGTGCCTGCCGTTCAGCGGGCAGTTGGTGCGGGACCTGCGCGACGCGCCCGCGAGCGCCACGCTCTCGGTGGTGTACCTGGGCTTGCTGCCGACCGCGCTGGCGTTCTACACGTGGGCGTACGCGCTGTCCCACATGACCACCGGCAAGCTCGGCGCCACCACGTACCTGGTGCCCGCGATCGTCGTGCTGCTGTCCTGGGCGCTGCTGGACGAGGTCCCGGGCCTGGTGGCGCTGGCGGGCGGCGCGCTGTGCCTGATCGGCGTCGCCGTGGCGCGTGGCAGATCCAAACCCGCCGTGACGGCGGCCCGGCCCGCCTCCGACCGCTGAGCCCCGGAGCGACGCGCGCAGTCCCTGGAGTTCTCGGCGGGGCGACGACGACCGCGGGGGTTCAGCCGCCCGTGGACGCCCCGGCCTGGGCGGTCGGGACCGGTGGCAGGACGGGGGTGCGCCAGCGTGCCGACAGCTCCGGGACGTACCGGTCCAGCACGTGCTTGTAGTACTGGTCGACGGTGTGACCGCGGTGGCCCACCAGGCTGAGGAGCTTGTCGATGCGGACCTGGTGGTCGCTGCTGCGGTCCACGTACTCGTGCTGCGGGTCCTCGGCCAGCAGCGCGGCGATGTGCCGGACCAGGTCGACCACCGGCGTGGACGTGCCCGAGGCGACGTTGACCACCTCGCCGGTGACGTCCGCGCCCAGCAGGGAGTCCAGGATCGTCACGAAGTCCCGCACGTCGAGCATGTCCCGCCGCGCGCCGCGGAAGATCCGGACCCGTCCGGCGAGCACGTCCCTGGTCAGGGTCGGCACGAGCTGGTGCGGCGGCTGGTCGGGGCCGACCAGGTGGCTCAGCCTCAGGATCAGCCACCGGCAGCCGCTCTCGCGGACGATGCGCTCCATGGCCAGCTTGTGCCTGCCGTACGGGGTGGTCGGCGGGTGCGAGCACTCCTCGTCGCCGGAGCACCCCGGGGTGCCGTAGACCGCGGCGGACGCGGTGGTGAACAGCACCAGCTTGCGCCCCTGCGCACGGCACCGCCGCGCGGCCCGGGTGACCAGGTCGGTCTCGCGGGAGAACTCGGTCTCCGGGTCCTCCGGGGACACGAAGGACACGCCCGCGGCCAGCGCCAGCACGTCGTCGTACCTGTCGGACAGGCCGCCCAGGTTCCTGGCGATGAATCCACGCCCTGTGATTTCCACCGGTGACTTCCCGTCAGTCCGTGCCGCTTCCCCGGATCAGCGAGCAAATGCTAAGCCTCGGCGGAGCAATCGGACCAGGGAAAGCGCAGCACCGACGCGAAAATAGGTGACAGATCCGACCCGGACGGTGAACCTGCTGCTCAGCGTTGGCAAGAGGGGTATGTGCACCGAATGTGAACCCGACCGAAAAAGGGGGATGGACCGTTATCGACGTCTACCGGTTCCCCTATTCGACGACGAATACCCCCTAGCCCGCCCATCGCGTTGCGACCGCTAGGGGTGCCGGCCGGCCGCAGCCGCCGGGCGTCGGGGCCCACCGCCCGGGGGTGGGTCCAGCCCCACCCCGCACGGGGTCTTCCGGGATTCCGGACGGCGGCGCGCGGGCCATACGGTGTGGATCAACGATCGGGCACGCACCGGAGAGGAGCCGAGATGTCGATCATCGAGGTCGAGCACCTGGAGAAACGCTACGGGGACCACGTCGCCCTGCGGGACGTGAGCTTCACCGTCGAGCAAGGCGAGATCTTCGGCATCCTCGGGCGCAACGGCGCGGGCAAGACCACCACCGTCGAGTGCGTCGAAGGGCTGCGCAGGCCGGACTCCGGGCGGATCAGCGTGCTCGGCAAGGACCCGCACCGCGACGCGTCCGAGCTGCGCACGAAGGTCGGCGTGCAACTCCAGGAGAGCGCGCTGCCGGACAACATGAAGGTGTGGGAGGCGCTGGACCTCTACAGCTCGTTCCACGCGAACCCGGCAGACTGGCGCGGGCTGCTGGAGGAGTGGGGCCTGGCCGAGAAGCGCAACGCGCGGTTCGGCAAGTTGTCCGGCGGGCAGAAGCAGCGGCTGTTCATCGCGCTGGCGCTGGTGGGCAACCCGAGCATCGCGGTGCTGGACGAGCTGACCACGGGCCTGGACCCGCAGGCCCGCCGGGAGACGTGGGGCCTGGTGCAGCGCATCCGGGACAAGGGCGTGACGGTGCTGCTGGTCACGCACTTCATGGACGAGGCCGAGCGGCTGTGCGACCGGATCGCGGTGTTCGACCGGGGCGCCATCGCCGCGATCGACACCCCGGCCGGGCTGATCTCCCGCGCGGGCGGCGGTCAGCGGGTGAGCTTCGTGCCCTCCGCGCCGGTCGACGACGCCGAGCTGGCCGCGCTGCCGGGGGTCACCTCGGTGGAGCGGGACGGGACGGAGGTGTCGGTGCGCGGCACCGGGGACCTGCTCCAGGTCCTGACGACGGCGTTGGCGCGCAAGGACGTCGTGCCCACCGGGCTGCGGGCGGACCGCGCCGGCCTGGAGGACGCGTTCCTGGCGCTGACCGGCGAGCAGGCCGCCACCACCGAGCACGAGGAGGCACGACGATGAGCGCGCTGGGCAAGCTCACCTTCACCGAGTCCAAGCTGATGCTGCGGGATCCGTCCACCGCGATCATGACGCTGGTGTTCCCGCTGTTCCTGATGACGATATTCGGGATCATCCCCGGCTTCCGCAAGCCCTACGACGGGTTCGGCGGCGCCGCGGTGATCGACACCTTCATCCCCGGCGTGACCGTGCTGGTGGTGCTGTCGGTGCTGGGGCTCAGCGTGATGCCGGTGTACCTGGCCACCTACCGCGAGCGCGGCATCCTGCGCAGGCTGGCCACCACCCCGGTGTCGCCGCTGCTGCTGCTGGTGGCGCAGATCCTGGTCAACGCGCTGCTGGCGGTCGCGTCCGTGGCGCTGCTGATCGTGTTCGCGCGCATCGCGTTCGGCGTGCGCCCGCCGGGCGAGGCGGTCGGGTTCGCGCTGGCGTTCCTGCTGAGCGCGACCACGGTGCTGGCGCTGGGCTTGGTGATCGGTTCGCTGGCGGCAAGCAGCAAGGCCGCCACGGCGATCGGCCTGGCGGTGATGTTCCCCCTGCTGTTCCTGGCGGGCGTGTGGACGCCGGTGGAGCTGCTGCCCGAGCCGCTGAGCACCATCGGCGAGGTGACGCCGATGGGCGCGGCGTTGCAGGCGGTCCGCGACTCCTGGGGCGGGACGTTCCCCGAACCCCTGCACCTGGTGCTGCTGGCGGTCTACACGGCGGTGTTCAGCGGTATCGCCGCCAAGACCTTCCGGTGGGAGTGAGCGACCGCGCGTCAGGCGTCGACGCGGTCGCTGTGCTCGTCCACCAGCGCGCGTTCGGCCGGGCGCAGCGGTGCCTCGCGCAGGACCGGGCGGCTGCCCGCGCCGGTCATGGCCGCCACCACCTCGGGCCGCTGCAACGCCGACAGCGGCGAGGTCATGGTGATCACCTCGGTCATCGCCGCGTTGACCACCGCGTGGCGCAGGGACAGGGCGCCGATCCAGCGCCCGACCCGGTCCTGCTCCTCCGACACCTCCAAGGCCCGCGGGTCGACCAGCGAGGTGCGGCAGTCGGGGTAGCGCACGTCCTGGGTGGTGGCGGTGATCCACGGGGTGGCGACCACCTCGCCGATGGCGTGCTGGGCGGCGCGGGCCAGACCCGGTTCGTGCCCGTGCCCGGCCAGCACGCCGGCCAGCACCACGGCGCAGCGCGCGGCCGAGCTCATGCCCGTGCCGTAGACGGGGTTGAACGCCACCAGCGCGTCACCGAGGACCACCAGACCGTCGGGCCACCGCTCGACACGCTCGCAGTACAGCCTGCGGTTGGCCGCGCTGTGCGAGCCGCGCGGTTCGGTGAGCGGCCGGGCCGCGCGCATCAGGCGGGAGATCAGCGGGTCGCGCAGGCTCGCCGCGTAGTCGGCGAACCCGGCCTCGTCGACCGGTGGCCGGGCGCCGCGGGTGCCGGTCAGGCCGATCAGCCACCGGCCGCCCTCGACCGGGACCAGGCTCGCCGAGCGCCCCGGCCGTCCCGCCCGGTAGTCGGAGAACAGGTTGACCACCGGGAACCCGGTGCGGTGCGCCTCCGGCGCGGCGTAGATCCGCGTGCTGTAGGCCAGGCCGGAGTCCACGACCTCCGTCGGGATCGGCGGCACGCCGAGCGCGCCCAGCCAGTGCTCCAGGCGGGAGGCCCGGCCGGTGCAGTCGACCACCAGGTCCGCCGCCAGGTCCCGCGCGCCGGAGCCGTCCACGCCTGTGACGCGCACGCCCGTCACCCGGTCGGCGTCGCCGAGCAGCCCGGCGATCTCCACCCCGGTGCGCACCCGCACCTTCGGGTCGCGCAGCACCTGGTCGCGCACGACCCAGTCGATGAGGTCCCTGGTGCAGGTGATCATGAACTGGGTGGCCGGGAACCGGTGCTGCCAGCCGTCCGCCGACAGCGTCACCACGTCCTCGGGCACGCCGAGGCGGTGCGCGCCCAGCGCGCGCAGCCGGGCGGTGGTGCCGGGCAGCAGGACGTCCATGGCGCGCGCGCCACCGGACATCAGCACGTGCAGCTGGCGGGTCTGCGGCACGCCCTTGCGCGGCGCGGGGTGGTCCGGGAGCTCGTCGCGCTCGACCACCGTCACGCGGTCGGTGTGCCGGGCGAGCGCGGCGGCGGTGAGCATCCCGGCGAGCCCGCCGCCGAGCACCACCGCGTGCGTGCCGATCGCTTCCGGGCCGATTCCTCCTGCGCCGGTCATGCGTTTCCTCCCGCGTGCCCCGGTTCCGGGGTGATCCGTTGGGACAGCCAGTCCTCCACGACCTCCGCGACGCGCGGGGCGTGCTCGCCGACCATGCTGAAGTGGTTGCCGGGCACGTCCGCGCAGGTGTGCTCGAACGGCCAGGAGGCGCGCCAGCCCTCGTCGTCGCCGCGCCACTCGCCCAGCGGCTCCGAGGCGCGCACCAGCAGCGTCGGCGCGGCCAGCGGTGTCGGTTTCCACTCCACGAAGCGCTCGTAGTAGCAGGAGGACGCGGTCAGGCGGGTGTCGTCCACCGACACGTACGCGTCCTGCCGGTCCAGCACGCCCTCCACCAGCTCCGAGCGCCACTCGACCATGGGCGCGGCGTTCTCCCAGCTGTAGAGGTCGAGCAGGACCAGGCCGTCCACCGGTCTGCCCTGCTCTTCCAGGTGCCGGGCCAGCGCGTGGGCGAGGATCGCCCCGGCGGAGTGGCCGGCCAGCACGATCGGCCCGTCCAGGTGCCGGGTGACGGTGTCGGCCAGCAGGCGCAGCACGGTGTCGGCGTCGGCGGGCACGACCTCGCCCTCCACGAAACCGGGCAGCGTCAGGACCACGACCTCCCGCACGCCGCGCAGCGCGCCCGCGACCCTGGCGAACTCGTGCGCCCCGGAGATCGGGGACAGGCCGCTGCAGCAGACCAGGGTCGGGCGGGTGTCGCCGCGGCACAGCCGCACCGGGGCGGCGGCGGGCAGCCGGGCCAGGTCGGTGGTCGCGGGCCGGAACGCGGCGATGTCGTTGACCAGCGGCAGGAACTCGTCCAGCCGGCCCGCCTTGGTGGCGCTGTCGTACAGCTCGGCCAGCAGGCCCGGTCCCCCGTCGGTGGTGGCGGCACGCGTGCCGTCCAGCCGCGAGAGCAGGTACGTCGCCAGGTCGGCCGGGGTCGGGTGGGTGAACAGCAGGGTGCCTGCCAGTGCCAGGCCGGTCTCGTCGCGCAGGCGGTTGCGCAGGTCCATGGCGGTCAGCGAGTCGAAGCCCGCCTCCAGGAACGGCTGCTCGGGGTCCACTTCGGACGGTCCGGCGTGGCCGAGCACGGCGGCGGCGTGCCCGCGCACGAACTCCACCATGGCGTCGCCCCGGTCGGTGACCGGCAGGGCGTCGAGGCGGTCGAGGAAACCGCGCACCGCGCCCTCGTCCACGCCGTCGTCCTCGCCGCCCGGCAGCGCGCGCGGCACGTCGGCCAGCTCGGCGAACAGCGTGCCGGGCCGGGTGGCGGTGTAGGCGTTGGCGAAGCGCGGCCAGTCGACGTCGGCGACCACCAGGTGACCCTCGCCCGCCGCGACCGCGTGCCCCAGCGCGGTCAACGCCGTGGTGGGCGACATCAGCCGCAGGCCCCGGTGCAGGAGCTGCGCCTCGGCCTCGCCGTCGTCGTCCCGTTCCGGGCCCGCCCACGGTCCCCAGGCGACGGACGTGGCGGTGCGGCCCCGCGCGCGGCGGTCCTCGGCCAGCGCCTCCACCAGGCAGCCTGCCACGGCGGGGACCGCCTGCCCGGCCGCGCCCCAGGTGGTGCTGACGGAGGAGAACAGCACGAAGGCGTCCAGGTCGCGGTCGCCCAGGGCCAGGTCGAGCGACCGCGCGCCCGCCACCTGCCCGTCGACGGCCTCGGCCAGGCCCTCGGTGGTCCACGCGGACAGCGGCTCCTGCCACCCCTCCCCGACCAGGTGGACCACGGCGCGCACCGGGTCGTCGCGGTCCAGTGCGGCGACGGCGGCGGCGACCGCGGCCGGGTCGGCCAGGTCGCACGGCAGGTGCGCCGAAGCCGTGCCCAGCTCGGCCAGGTCCGCGACCAGCTCGGCGGACGGCGGCGTGGCGCCGAGCACGGCGACGCGGGCCGCCCCGCCGCGGGCCAACCAGCGGGCGACGTGGTGGGCGCGCGTCGATCCGGAGTCGGTGAGGACCACCGTGCCGCGCGGGCGCCAGCTCGGGGCAGCGGGGTCCAGTGGTGACGCGCGGACCAGCCGCCGGGCCTCCCAGCCGCCGCGCACGACGGCGAGCTGGTCCTCGTCGTGCCGGGTGGTGAGCACCCGGACCAACCGGTCGGCCGCGGCCTCGTCCGGCACGACGGGCAGGTCCACCACGCCGCCCCAGCCCTGCGGCCACTCCAGGCCCGCGGTGCGCCCGAACGCCCACAGACGCGCCGCGTCGCCGTGCGGCCGGTCTGCCGTCGTCACCACCCACAGGCGGCAGTTGGGCCAGGTCTCGGTCAGCGCCGCGACCAGCGCGACGGTCTCGGCCAGGGCGTCGACGGCTCCCAGGGCGAGGAAGGACAGCACCGCCGGGTCGTCGGCGCCGGTCCCGGTGAGCGCGCGGGCCGTCGGGCCCGGTTCGCCACCGTCGATCCCGACGACCGTGACGCCGCGTCCGCGCGCGGTGAGCCGGTCGGCCGCCGCCACCACCCACGGGTGTCCCACCAGGGCTCGGGGCGCGACCAGCAACCAGTCGCGCGGGTCGTCGTCGACGTCACCCGGGTCCACCGGCGACCAGGCGACCCGGTAGCGGACGGCGTCCACGGTCGACTTGAGGTCGCGGCCCTCCCGCCACGTGGCCAGGGCCGGCAGCAGGGGGCGCACGGCGGAGGGGTCGGCGTCGATGACCGCGGCCACCGCGTCCGCGTCGGCGGCGCGCACCGCGGCCCACAGGTCGGCGTCGGGCGCGGCGGCCGACTGGGCGTGCGCCGACGGGCGCGGCCAGTGGGCCCGGTGCTGGAAGGCGTAGGTGGGCAGCGGCGCCGGACGGGCGCCGGGGAGGGCGGCCCGCCAGTCCACGTCGGCGCCGGCCGCGTGCAGGACGCCGAGGGCGTGCGCCACCGCGGTGGGCTCGTCGTGGTCGGCGCGCAGCGCCGCGACGCACACGCCGGCGGTGTCGAACACCTCGCGCGCCAACGCGGTGAGCACGCCGTCGGGGCCGACCTCCACGCACCGGGTGACGCCTCGCGCGAGCAGCGCGGCCGCGGCGTCGGCGAAAAGGACGGTGTCGCGGGCGTTGCGCACCCAGTGCTCGGGATCGGTCACCTCGTCGGTCACCGGGCCGCCGGTCACCGACGACACCAGCACCCGCTCGGGGCGGCGCAGGACGATCGAGCGCAGCACGGTCCGGAACTCCTCCAGCACCGGGTCGACGTGGGCGGAGTGGAAGGCGTGGCTGACGGGCAGGCGCTTGACGCGGTGGCCGCGCCCGGCCAGCACCTCCACGACCGCCGTCACCGCTTCCTCGTCCCCCGACAGCACCACCGAGCGCGGGCCGTTGACCGCGGCCAGCGACACCGCGTCGCCCAGCAGGGGCGCCACCTCGCCGGCCGAGGCCTCGACGGCGACCATCGCGCCGCCGCCGGGCAGCGCGTCCATCAGCGCGCCGCGGGCCACGACGAGGCGGCACGCGTCCGGCAGCGACAGCACGCCCGCCAGGTGCGCGGCGGCGATCTCGCCGACGGAGTGGCCGACCAGGACGTCGGGCTCCACGCCCCACGCCTGGAGCGTGCGGGCCAGCGCGACCTCGACGGCGAACAGACCGGGCTGGGCGAAGCGGGTGCGGTCGATCCGCGGGTCGGCGGTGGACAGCACCTCGTGCACCTCGGCGGGCAGGTGCGCCAGCACCTCGTCGAACGCCGCGGCGAACTCCGGGCGGGCCGCCGCGAGCGCCAGCCCCATGCCCGCGCGTTGCGCGCCCTGACCGGTGCACAGGAACGCCGTGCGGCCGGCCGTCGCGGTGAGGACGGGTCCGTCCCAGGAGCGCAGCGCCGCGGCCAGCGACCGCGGGTCGGAGCCCGCCACGACCGCGCGGTGCTTGAACGAGGCCCTGGTGGTGGTGAGGGCCAGGGCGACGTCGGCGGGGTCGAGGTCGCGGTCGGCCTCCACGTGGGACAGCAGGCGGGACACCTGGCCGCGCAGCGCTTCCGGGGTGTGCCCGGACAGCACCCACGGCACCGCGGCCGGCCCTGCTCGGAGCTCGTCGGGGCCGTCCGGCGCGGGCGGCTCCTCGATGACGACGTGGGCGTTGGTGCCGCTGATGCCGAACGCCGACACCGCGGCGCGGCGCGGCCGGTCGCCGGCGGGCCAGGGCGTGTGCTCGGTGAGCAGGCGCACGGCGCCGGCCGACCAGTCCACGTGCGGGGTGGGCGCGTCGACGTGAAGGGTGCGGGGCAGGGCGCCGTGCCGCAGCGCCATGGCCGTCTTGATCACGCCGGCCACGCCCGCGGCGGCCTGGCTGTGCCCGATGTTGGACTTGAGGGAGCCCAGCAGCAACGGCCGGTCCGCGGGCCGGTCGCGGCCGTAGGTCTCCAGCAGCGCCTGCGCCTCGATCGGGTCACCGAGCCTGGTGCCGGTGCCGTGCGCCTCCACGGCGTCCACGTCGGCGGGCTCCAGGCGCGCGTCGGCCAGCGCCTGGCGGATGACGCGGCGCTGCGCGGGCCCGTTGGGCGCGGTGAGGCCGTTGGACGCGCCGTCGGAGTTGACCGCGGTGCCGCGCACCACCGCCAGCACCGGGTGCCCGTGCCGACGGGCGTCCGACAGGCGTTCCAACAGCACCAGCCCCGCGCCCTCCGCCCAGCCGGTGCCGTCGGCCGCGGCGGCGAACGCCTTGCACCGCCCGTCCGCGGCGAGGCCGCCCTGGCGGGAGAACTCCAGGAACGCGCCCGGCGTGGCCATCACGGTGGCGCCGCCCGCCAGCGCCAGGGAGCACTCCCCGGAGCGCAGCGACCGCACCGCCATGTGCAGCGCCACCAGCGAGGACGAGCAGGCGGTGTCGACAGTGATCGCTGGGCCCTCGAAGCCGAAGGTGTAGGAGATGCGGCCGGACACCACCGAGCCGGCGTTGCCGGTCGCCAGGTGGCCTTCCACCGGTTCCCCGGAGGCCAGCAGCAGCGGGGTGTAGTCCTGCCCGCTGCACCCCACGAACACGCCGGTCGCGCTGCCGCGCAGGGAGTGCGCGTCGATCCCGGCGCGCTCGAACGCCTCCCACGCCACCTCCAGCAGCAGCCGCTGCTGCGGGTCCATCGCCAGCGCCTCGCGCGGCGAGATGCCGAAGAAGCCCGCGTCGAAGTCGGCCACGTCGTGCAGGAACCCGCCCTCGCTGGTCAGCCCGGCGTCGAGGTCGACGGACTGGAGCGCGGCCAGGTCCCAGCCCCGGTTGCCGGGGAAGCGGCTGACCGCGTCGGCGCCGGTGCGCACCAGCTCCCACAGGTCCTCCGGGGAGCGCACCCCGCCGGGGTAGCGGCACCCCATGCCGACCACGGCGACCGGGTCGGGCTCGACCTCCTCCAGCTCCCGCACGCGCTGCCGGGTCCGGTGCAGCTCGGCGATCACCTTCTTGAGGTAGTCGCGGAGCTTGTCCTCGTTGTCGGTCACGGGGCCTCCAGGCGGGAGTGGCTCTTCACAGCAGCCCCAGGTCCTTGTCGACCAGGTCGAAGAGGTCGCGGTCGGTGGCGTCCGCCAGGTCGGGCCCGGCGGCGGGCGCCTCGGCGGTGTCCAGCTGCGCCAGCGCCCGGCGCAGCCGCAGCACCACGCGGGCGCGGTCCTCGTCGGCGACCTCGCCGGCGGTCACCAGGTCCTCGACGCGCTCCAGGTCGGCCAGCAGCGCGCCCACCTCGTCCACGTCCGGCCCGCCGACGACGCCGAGCAGGTGCCCGGCCAGCTCGACGGGGGTGGGGTAGTCGAACACCACGGCCGCGGACAGGGTCGCCCCGGTCGCGTCGGCCAGCCGGTTGCGCAGCTCCACCGCGGTCAGGGAGTCGAAGCCGAGGTCGCGGAACGCCCGGTCGGGCTCGACCGCCGCCACCCCCGCGTGGCCGAGGACCGCGGCGGCCTCCTCTCGGACCAGTTCGGTGAGCAGGTCGCGCGCGCCGGCGCGGTCCAGCCCGGCCAGCCTCGCCCGCAGCTCGGAGCCGTCGCCCACCGGCTCGTCGGGCTCCAGCGCGGCGCGCGCCTCCGGCAGCTCGTCGAGCAGGGGCCGGGGACGGGCCAGGGTGAACGCGGGGGTGAAGCGCGCCCAGTCCACGTCGGCGACGGTGACCTGCGCGTCGCCGCCGGCGAGGGCGGTGAGCATCGCCGACACCGCCGGGCCGGGGTCCATGGCGCGCACGCCCTGGTGGTCGAGCAGTTCCGCCGCGCCCCCGGCCGCGGCCATGCCGCCCTGCGCCCACGGCCCCCACGCCAGGGAGGTGGCGGGCAGCCCGAGGGCGCGCCGGTGCTCGGCCAGCGCGTCGAGGTGGCTGTTGGCGGCGGCGTAGGCCGCCTGGCCCGAGCTGCCCCAGGTGGCCGAGACCGACGAGAACAGCACGAAGGCGTCCAGGTCGCGGTCGCCCAGCAGGTCGTGCAGGTTCCGCGCGCCCTCGACCTTGCCGTGCACCACGGCCGCGATTTCCGCCTCACCCAGCAGGGACGTCGGGGTGAGCTGGCCGACGCCGGCGGTGTGCACCACGGTCCGCAGGTCTTCGCCGAGGTCGGCCAGCAGCGCGGCCAGGCCGGCGCGGTCGGAGGCGTCGCAGGCGACGACGTCGACCGCGGCGCCCAGCGCCCGCAGCTCGTCGACGAGCTCCGCCGCGCCGGGGCTGTGGGGACCGCGCCTGCTCGTGAGCACCAGGCGCTCGGCGCCCGCCGCGACCAGCGCGCGGGCCACGTGCGCGCCCAGCGCGCCGGTGCCGCCGGTGACCAGGGCCGTGCCGGCGGTGCGCCAGTCGTGCCCGACGGCGGTGGACGGCGCGTGCACCAGGCGCCGGACGTGGATCCCCGAGGGACGCAGCGCGACCTGGTCCTCCGGGCCGGCCGCGGCGATCAGCGACCTCAGGGTCGCCGCCGCGGTCGCGTCGAGGTCGGCGGGCAGGTCGACCAGGCCGCCCCACCGCTCGGGCCGCTCCAGGCCGAGCACCCGGCCGAGGCCCCACACCTGCGCCTGGTCGGGGTCGCGCACCGGGTCGGCGGCGCCGGTGGAGACCGCGCCCCCGGTCAGGCACCACAGCGGCGCGGCCACCCCGGCGTCGTCCAGCGCCTGGGCGAGCGACAAGGTCGAGGTGAACCCCGCGTCGCCCGCGGCGAGCAGCGACACCACGCCGTCCACCTCGGGCAGCGCCGCGAGCCGGGCCGCGACCGCCGCGCGGTCCTCGTCCCCGGTCAGCTCGAACGGGATCAGGTCGGCTCCGTCACCGGCGAGCGCGGCGGACGCCGAGCGCGCCCACTCCCCCGCCGACGCGGACCGGACGACCAGCAGGCGGCCGGTGAGCGCCGCCGTGGGGACGGTGGCCGCCCGCCACGCGGTGCGGTAGCGCCAGCCGTCGGCGACGCCGCGATCGGCGTGCCGCCTGCGCAGCGCGGTCAGGGCGGGCAGCACGCCGCCCAGGTGCTCCGGGTCGACGTCGAGCCGGTCGGCCAGCGCGTCCACGTCCGCGCGTTCCAGGTCGGCCCAGAAACCGGCGTCCGCGACGTGCCCGGCGGACGCCGCGGGCGCGACCGCCGGGCGTGCCCAGTAGTGCTCGTGCTGGAAGGCGTAGGTGGGCAGCGCGACCACGCGCGCCTCTTCGCCGGCGAAGAACGCGGACCAGTCCACGGTCCCGCCGTGCGCGTGCAGCGCCGCGACACCGGCCACCAGCGACTCCCGCTCGGGCTTGTCGCGACGCAGCAGCGGCACCACGGCGGCCTTCTCGCCGTCGGGCAGGCAGCCCGCCGTCAGCGCGGCGAGCACGCCGTCCGGACCGATCTCGACGAACCGGCGCACGTCGCGCGCCAGCAGGGTCGCGATGCCGTCGGCGAACCGCACGGCGCCGCGGGCGTGGGCGACCCAGTGCTCCGCCGTCGCGATCTCCTCGCCCGCGACACCGCCGCCGAGGTTCGAGACGATCGGGATGCGCGGAGCGCTGTAGGTGAGGCCCCGCGCGACGGCGAGGAAGTCGTCCAGCGCCGGTTCCACCCGGGCCGAGTGGAAGGCGTGGCGGACGGCCAGGCGCGAGGTCTTGCGGCCCCGCGCGGCGAACTCGGCGGCGACGCGCAGCACCGCGTCCTCGTCACCGGACAGCACCACCGACTCCGGCCCGTTGACCGCGCCGACCTCCACCCCCGGCACACCGCCCAGGGCGGACCTCACCTCGTGCTCGGCGGCCTGCACGGCGACCATCGCGCCGCCCTCGGGCAGGTCGCGCATGAGCGTGCCGCGGGCGACCACGAGCGCGCAGGCGTCGTCCAGGTCGAACACGCCCGCCACGTGCGCGGCGGCCAGCTCGCCGATGGAGTGGCCCAGCAGCACGTCGGGCCGCACACCCCAGGACTCCAGCAGCCGGAACACCGCCACCTCGACGGCGAACAGCGCGGCCTGCGTGAAGTCGGTGCGATCGAGCAGCGCCGCCTCCGGGGTGCCCGGCGCGGCGAACGCCACCTCGCGCAACGGCCGGTCCAGGTGCGGGTCCACCCTGGCGCACACCTCGTCGAACGCGTCGGCGAACCCCGGGTGCGCGGCGTAGAGGTCGCGGCCCGCTCCGGCGCGTTGCGCGCCCTGCCCGGAGAACAGGAACGCCGTGCCGCGGTGGCGGCCCCGCGCCGACCCGGTGGCCGCCCGGCCCTCGGCGACGGCGTCGAGACCGCGCAGCAGCTCGTCCGGGTCCGCGCCCACGACGGCGGCCCGGTGCTCCAGGTGCGCCCGCGTGGTGGCCAGCGACAGCGCCACGTCCACCGGGACGGGCTCGGCGCCGGCGCGCAGGTGCGCGGCCAGCCGCGCGGCCTGTGCCCTCAGCGCCTCCGCGGTGGCGCCGGACAACGTCCAGGGCACGGGCGCGGCGGGCGGCGCCGGCCGGGTCGCGGGCGGGTCGGCGACCGCCTCTTCGAGGATCGCGTGGGCGTTGGTGCCGCTGATGCCGAACGCCGAGACGCCGATGCGGCGCGGACCCGCGGTCGAGGGCCACTCGGTGCGCTCGGTGAGCAGGCGTACCCGCCCGGCCGACCAATCCACGTGCGGGCTGGGCTCGTCCACGTGCAACGTGGCCGGCAGCACGCCGTGGCGCAGCGCCAGCACGGCCTTGATCACCCCGGCGACGCCGGCGGCGGCCTGGGTGTGGCCGATGTTGGACTTGATCGACCCGAGCCACAGCGGGGTTTCCCGGTCCTGGCCGTACGTGGCGAGCAACGCCTGCGCCTCGATCGGGTCGCCCAACGTCGTGCCCGTGCCGTGCGCCTCCACCGCGTCCACATCGGACGGTCGAAGCCCGGCGTTGGCCAGCGCCTGCCGGATCACCCGCTGCTGAGACGGACCGTTCGGCGCCGTCAAGCCGTTCGACGCGCCGTCCTGGTTCACCGCGCTGCCCCGCAGCACGGCCAGCACCTCGTGACCGCGACGACGGGCGTCGGAGAGCCGTTCCAGCAGCACCACGCCCGCGCCCTCGCCCCAGCCGGTGCCGTCTGCGGAGGCGGCGAACGCCTTGCAGCGACCGTCCGGGGACAGGCCGCGCTGCCGGCTGAAGCCGATGAACATGCCGGGCGTCGCCATCACCGTCGCGCCGCCGGCGAGCGCCAGGTCGCACTCCCCCGCGCGCAGCGCCTGCGCGGCCAGGTGCATCGCCACCAGGGACGCGGAGCACGCGGTGTCCACGGTGACCGCCGGGCCCTCGAGACCCATCGCGTAGGACACGCGGCCGGACAGCACGCTGCCCGCGCCGCCGGTGAGCAGGTGGCCTTCCGCGCCCTCCTGGGCACCGGCGACCGCGCCGTAGTCCTGGTAGTTGATGCCCGCGAATACGCCGGTGCTGCTGCCGCGCAGGCTGTGCGGGTCGATCCCGGCCCGTTCCACCGCCTCCCAGGAGATCTCCAGCAGCAACCGCTGCTGGGGGTCCATCGCGGTGGCCTCGCGCGGCGAGATGCCGAAGAAGCCGGCGTCGAAGTCGCCCGCCCCGGCCATGAACCCGCCCTCGCGGGCGTAGGAGGCGCCGGGGTGGTCGGGGTCGGGGTGGTAGATCGAGTCGAGGTCCCAGCCCCGGTCCGAGGGCACCGCGCCCACGGCGTCACGGCCCTCGACCAGCAGCCGCCACAGCGCCTCCGGGTCGTGGGCGCCGCCGGGCAGCCGCAGGCCGAGGCCGACCACGGCGATCGGTTCCGCCGTCGGCGCCTCCGCCGTGGCCGCCCGCGCGGGTGCCGGAGCGGTGTCGCCGAGTTCGGCCAGCAGGTGGTCGGTGAGCGCCAACGGGGTGGGGTGGTCGAACACCGCGGTCGCGGCCAGCCGCACACCGGTCGCGGCGGCGAGCACGTTGCGGAACTCCACCGCCGTGAGCGAGTCGAACCCCAGGTCGCGGAACGACCTGTCCGGTTCCACGGCGTCGGCGTCGGCGTGCCGCAGCACGGCGGCGGCGCGGGTGCGCACCAGGTCCAGCGCCACCCGCGCGCGGTCGGCCTCCGGCACGGCGGCCAAGCCGACGGCGGCCGGCCCGCCCGGTTCCCCCGCGGCGGTCGCGGCGGCTTCCGGCAGGGCGGAGAACAGCGGGCCGGGGCGGACCGCGGTGAGGCCGGGCAGCAGGGTCGCCCAGTCCACGTCGGCCACGACCTCCACCGGCTCACCGGTGGTGATCACCCGGTCCAGCGCGGTCAGCGCGTCGTGCGGGGCCATGGGCCGGAACCCGCCGGTCCGCAGCCTCGTCTCGCGCACCGCGCCGTCGGCGGCCTGGCCGGTGTCGGCCCACGCCCCCCAGGCCACCGAGGTGGCGGGCAGGCCAAGGCCGCGGCGGTGCGCGGCCAGCGCGTCGAGGTAGGCGTTCGCGGCGGCGTAGTTGGCCTGGCCCGCGCTGCCGATCCCGCCGGCGGCGGAGGAGAACAGCACGAACGCCGCGAGGTCGTGCCCGCGCGTCAGCTCGTGCAGGTGCGCGGCGCCCAACGCCTTGACCCCCAGCACCCGTTCGACGCGGTGCGGGGTCATCGCGTCGACCACGCCGTCGTCGAGGAGCCCGGCGGCGTGCACGACGGCGGTGACCGGCTCGTCGTCCAGCACCGCGGCGAGCGCGGCGCGGTCGGTGACGTCGCAGGCGACCGCGTGGGCGTCGGCACCCGCCGCGCGCAGGTCGGCCAGCAGGTCGTCCGCGCCGGGTGCCTGGGGGCCGCTGCGGCTGAGCAGCAGCACCCTGCGGGCACCGCCGGTGGCCAGCTTCCGGGCCAGGGCCGCACCGAGGCCGCCGGTCCCGCCGGTGATGACGACGGTTCCGCCGCCGGTCCAGTCGGTCTCGTCCACCGGGCGGGGGACCACGCGCTCCAGCCTGCGGCCGAACACCCCGGACGGGCGGATCGCCACCTGGTCCTCCTCACCCGAGAGGACTCGGGCGAGGTGGGTGTGGTCGCGGGCGTCGGGCGTGGCGGGCAGGTCGAGCAGACCGCCCCAGCGCTGCGGGTGCTCCATCGCCACCACGCGGCCGAAGCCCCACACGGCGTGCTGCTCGGGCGCGACGGGCTCGGCGCGGCCGACCTGGACGGCGTCCCGGGTCGCGCACCACAGGGGGGCTTCGACGCGCAGGTCGCCCAACGCCTGCACGGCGGCCAGCGTCACCGTGACCGGCGCGTCGTGGGAGCCGCGGTGGGCCAGGGCGAGCAGGGACACCGCACCCGTGACGGCGTCGAGGTCGGTGCCGGCGGCGCGCAGGGCGTCCCCGACGGCGAGCCGGTTCGCGTCCACCGCGCAGGTGACGAGCACCGGTGCGGCGCCGTGGCCGCGCAACGATTCCACCACGGCGTCCGTCCACGCCCGCACGCCCTCGGCGTCCGGGGCGAGGACGAGCCAGGTGCCCGCGAGTCGGGCGGCGCGGCCGGTGGGCACGGGACGCCAGGTCTCGCGGTAGCGCCAGGTGTCCACCGCGGCGACGTGGTCGCGGTCCCGCCGCCACGCCGCCAGGGCAGGCAGCGCGTCGTGCAGCGGTGTGGCCGGGTCGAGCGCCAACGCGGTGAGGTCGCCGGAGTCCACGGCGTGCCAGAACTCCGCGTCGACCGCCGAGGCCGTCGGCGCCGCCGGGGCCGTCGCCGGCAGGTCAGGCCAGTAGCGCTCCTGCTGGAACGGGTACGTGGGCAGGTCGACGCGACGCCCGCCGGCGAGGGGTTCCGTCCACTTCGGAGTGAGGCCGCGCACGGCGACTTCGCCCAGGGACAACAGCATCCGGTCCAGGCCGCCGTCGTCACGGCGCAACGAGCCGACCGCGATCACGTCCTCGGCCTGCTCCTGCACCGCCATGCTCAGGATCGGGTGCGGCGAGCACTCCACGAACACGCCGAAACCGTCACCGGCCAACCGCTCCACCGCCGAAGCGAAACCGACCGTCGAACGCAGGTTCCGGAACCAGTAATCGGCATCCAGCCCCGAACCGTCCTCCACCTCACCGGTGAGCGTCGAGTACAACGGCACAGCTCCGACACGCGGCCGGATCGGCGCGAGCACCTCGGCCAGCTCGTCGCGCAACTCCTCGACCTGGGCCGAGTGCGAGGCGTAGTCCACCGCGATCCGCTTCGCCCGCACGTCCTCGGCCTCGCAGGCCGCGACCAGTTCATCCAGCGCGTCCGGCTCACCCGAGACCACAACGGCCGACGGGCCGTTGACGGCGGCCACGGAGATCCGGTCACCGAACGACTCGATCCGGGCGCGCACATCAGCTTCAGAGGCAGCCACCGACACCATGCCGCCGCGTCCGGCCAACCGCCGCAACACCTGAGAACGCAGAGCCACCACCCGCGCCGCGTCCTCCAACGACAACGCGCCGGCGACACAAGCAGCCGCGATCTCACCCTGCGAATGGCCGATCACCGCCGCAGGCTCAACACCCCACGAACGCCACAACGCGGCCAACGACACCATCACCGCGAACAGGACGGGCTGCACGACGTCCACCCGGTCCGACGACACCCGACCGTGCAACGCGTCCTGCAACGACCAGTCGCAGAACGGAGCCAGCGCGGCAGCGCACTCGTTCAACCGCTCCGCGAACACCGGGGACTGCTCCGCCAACTCCAGAGCCATGCCGACCCACTGCGAGCCCTGACCCGGGAACACGAACACCACCCGACCCGGCTCCCCCACCACACCCCGCACCACGGCGGGCGAGGCGTCATCGGCGGCGAGCGCCGCCAGGGCGGTGACGAGGTCCGCCCGGTCGCGGCCGACCACCACGGCCCGGTGCTCGAACGCCGAGCGCGTGGTCGCCAACGACCACGCCACGTCCACTGGGGCGTGCGCGTCGAGCACGGCGGCGATCTGCCGCGCCTGGTCGCGCAGCGCGGCCGGGGTGCGACCGGACAGCGGCAGCGCCGTCGCGGACGTCACCGGGCGCTCCGCCGGGGTGAGCGGCTCGGGGTCGGCCTGCTCCAGGATCACGTGCGCGTTCGTGCCGCTGATGCCGAAGGAGGACACGCCCGCGCGGCGCGGACCGGTGGTCTCCGGCCAGTCCAGCGCCTCGGCCGCCACCCGGACCGCGCCCTCGGTCCACTCGACGTGCGGGCTGGGCTCGTCCACGTGCAGGGTGGCCGGGATGCGGCCGTGCCGCAGCGCCAGCACCGCCTTGATCACCCCGGCGACACCGGCCGCGGCCTGGGTGTGGCCGATGTTGGACTTCACCGACCCCAGCCACAGCGGTCCGGTGTCACCCCGGTCACGACCGTAGGTGGCCAGCAGCGCCTGGGCCTCGATCGGGTCGCCGAGCGTGGTGCCGGTGCCGTGGGCCTCCACGAAGTCCACGTCGGCCGCGGTGAGGCCGGCGTCGGCCAGCGCGGCGCGGATCACCCGCTGCTGCGCGGGGCCGCTGGGCGCGGTGAGGCCGTTGGACGCGCCGTCCTGGTTCACCGCGCTGCCGCGCAGCACCGCCAGCACCGGGTGGCCGTTGCGGCGCGCGTCGGACAGCCGCTCCACCAGCAGCACGCCGACCCCCTCGGCGAAGCCGGTGCCGTCGGCCGCCGCCGCGAACGCCTTGCACCGGCCGTCGGAGGCCAGGCCGCCCTGCTTGCTGAACTCGGTGAACAGCCCCGGCGTTGACATCGTGGTCACGCCGCCCGCGAGGGCGAGCGAGCAGTCGCCGTTGCGCAGCGCCTGCGCGGCCAGGTGCAGCGCCACCAACGACGACGAGCACGCCGTGTCCACGGTGACGGCCGGGCCCTCCAGCCCGAGGGTGTAGGAGACCCGGCCGGAGAGCACGCTGGCGGTGTTGCCGGTCGCGATCTGCCCCTGGAGGTTCGCGGGCCTGCTCATCAGCAGCGACGTGTAGTCCTGGCCGTTGGTGCCCGCGAACACGCCCACGGACGCGCCGCGCAGGCTGCGCGGGTCGATGCCACCGCGCTCCAACGCCTCCCACGACGTTTGCAGCAGCAGCCGCTGCTGCGGGTCGACGGCCAGCGCCTCGCGCGGCGAGATGCCGAAGAAGCCGGGGTCGAACTCGGCGACGTCGTCGAGGAAACCGCCCCGGAAGGTCCGCACCTCCTCGGCGTCGGAGAGCGCGTAGACGGCGTCGAGGTCCCAGCCGCGGTCGGCGGGGAACGGGCCCGTCGCGTCCCGGCCGCCGGCCAGCAGCTGCCAGAACTGCTCGGGGTCGCGCACGCCGCCGGGGAACCGGCACGCCATGCCGACGACGGCGATCGGGTCGTCGTCCGGGCGCGGCTCGGTGGTCGCGGGCACGGCGGTCACCACGTCGCCCGGCGCGTCCGCGACCAGTTCGGCGCTCAGGTGCGCGGCCAGCTCCCTGGGCGTGGGGTGGTCGAAGACCAGGGTGACCGGCAGCCGCAGGTCGGTCAGCGCGGCCAGCCGGTTGCGCAGCTCCACGGCGGTGACCGAGTCGAAGCCCAGGTCGCGGAACGCGCGGTCGGGGCCGACGTCCTCGCCGGAGGCGTGACCGAGCACGGGTGCCACCGCCGTCCGGACCAGGTCCAGCAGCCTGGCCGTGGCGTCGGCGCGGCTCAGGCCGGACAGCTCGGCGGCCAGGGTCTGCTCGGCGACCGGGCCCTGCTCGGCCTGCGCGGCCAGCAGCCGCGCCACCTCGGGCACGTCCCTCAGGACGTGGGAGGTGCGGGTGGCGGTCATCGCCACGAAGAAGCGGTCCCAGTCGATGTCGGCCACCGCCACGTGCACGTCCCGCTGGGCGACCGCCTGGTCGAGGGCGAGGACGGCCAGCCGGGGGTCCATGCCGGGCAGGCCGTGGCGGCGGGCGAGCGCGCCCACCCCGCCCTCGGCCATGCCGCCGCCCTCCCACGGACCCCACGCCAACGACGTCGCCGGCAACCCCTGTGCCCGGCGGTGGTGCGCGAACGCGTCGAGGAAGGCGTTGCCGGGCGCGTAGTTGCCCTGACCGGACGCGCCGAAGGTGCCCGCCATGGACGAGAACAGCACGAAGGCGTCGAGGTCGAGGTGGCGGGTCAGCTCGTGCAGGTGCACGGTGGCGTCGCGCTTGACCGCCAGCACCCGCGCGAGCTGGTCGGTGGTGAGGGAGTCGATCACGCCGTCGTCCAGGACGGCGGCGGTGTGCACCACGGCGGTGAGCGGCACGCCGTCGAGCAGGGCGGCCAGCGCGGCGCGGTCGGTGACGTCGCAGGCGGCCACGGTGACGCGCGTGCCGAGCCCGGTCAGCTCGGCGGTCAGCTCGGCCGCTCCGGGCGCGTCCGGGCCGCGCCTGCTGACCAGCAGCAGGTGCTCGGCGCCCCGTTCGGCCAGCCGGCGCGCGGTGTGCGCGCCCAGGCCGCCGGTGCCGCCGGTGACCAGGACCGTGCCGCGTGGCCGCCAGGGGCTGCCGGGGCCCTCGGCGGGGGCGCGCACGATGCGGCGGGCCAGCAGCCCGGTCGGGCGCAGCGCGAGCTGGTCCTCGCCGGTGCGGCCGGACAGCACCGCGCCGAGCAGGTCGGCGGCGCGGTCGTCCAGGGTGTGCGGCAGGTCGAGCAGACCGCCCCAGCGCTGCGGGTACTCCTGGGCCGCGACCCGGCCGAAGCCCCAGACCAGCGCCTGGTCCGGGTGGCCGTCGCCGTCACCGGGACCGGTGGTGACCGCACCGCGGGTCAGGCACCACAGCGGGGCCCGCGCGCCGAGGTCGCCCAGCGCTTGGACCAGCGCCGCGGTGGCGGTGTGGCCGAGCACCGCGGACGGGTGGCCGGGGTGGGTGCGCTCGTCGAACGCGAGCGCGCTGAGGACGCCGTCGGCGTCGCGGTGGGCGTCGAGGGCGTCGGCCAAGGCGACGCGGTCGGCCGCGGTGTCCACGACCAGCGGCACGAGGTCGGTCCCGCGCGCGGTGAGGGCGGCGGTCAGCGCGGTCAGGAGCGGCTCGTCGCGGTGGGTGTCGGGAACGAGCAGCAACCACCGGCCGGACGGTGCCGCGGGCACGACGCCCGTGACGGGCTTCCACTCGATCCGGTAGCGCCACCCCGAGACGGTCGTCGTGTCCTGGTTCTTCTTGCGCCAGCCGGCCAGCGCCGGGAGCACCTCGCTGAGCGGGGTGGCCGGATCGAGGTCGAGCGCCGTGGCCAGCGCGTCGATGTCGCCGCTGTCCACGGTCCGCCAGAACTCGTCGTCCTCGACGGCTCGCGCGGGCGCCGCGGCGATGTCGGCGGCCTTCGGCCAGAAGTGCCGGTGCTGGAACGGGTAGGTGGGCAGGTCGACCCGCCTACCTGCGGGGACGACGTCCGTCCACTTCGGAGTGACGCCGCGCACGACGGCCTCGCCGAGGGACAGCAGCATCCGGTCCAGGCCGCCGTCGTCGCGCCGCAGCGAGCCGACCGCGATCACGTCCCCGGCCTGCTCCTGCACGGCCATGGTCAGGATCGGGTGCGGCGAGCACTCCACGAAGACGCCGAACTCGTCGCCCACCAGCCGGTCCACGGCGTCCGCGAACTCGACCGCGGAGCGCAGGTTGCGGAACCAGTAGTCGGCGTCCAGCCCCGAACCGTCCTCCACCCGGCCGGTCAACGTCGAGTAGAGCGGCACCTCGCCGACCCGCGGCCGGACCGGGGCCAGCACCTCGGCCAGCTCCTCGCGCAACTCCTCGACCTGCGCGGAGTGCGAGGCGTAGTCCACCGCGATCCGCTTGGCCCGAACCCCGTCGGCCTCGCACGCCGTGACCAGCTCGTCCAACGCGCCTGGCTCACCCGACACCACGACTGCCGACGGACCGTTGACGGCAGCCACGGAGATCCGCTCACCGAACGACGCGATCCGGGCGCGCACATCAGCTTCGGAGGCGGCCACCGACACCATCCCGCCGCGACCCGCCAGCCGGCGCAACACCTGAGAACGCAACGCCACCACCCGCGCCGCATCCTCAAGCGACAACGCGCCCGACACACAGGCAGCGGCGATCTCACCCTGCGAGTGACCCACCACCGCGGCCGGTTCCACGCCCCACGCACGCCACAACGCGGCGAGCGAGACCATCACCGCGAACAACACCGGCTGCACCACGTCCACCCGGTCCAACGACACGCGGCCGTGCAACGCGTCGTCCAACGACCAGTCGCAGAACGGCTCCAGAGCGGCGGCGCACTCGTCCAACCGCTCCGCGAACACCGGGGACTGCTCGGCCAGTTCCAGAGCCATGCCGACCCACTGCGAGCCCTGACCCGGGAAGACGAACACCACCCGACCGGTGTCCTCCGCCGTCCCGGTCACCACGACGGGGTGCCCGGTGTCGCCGGCGACCGCGCGCAGCCCGGCGGCCAGCACCGCGCGGTCGCGGCCCACCACGACCGCGCGGTGCTCGAAGAGGGCCCTGGTCGTCGCCAGGGAGCGGGCCAGGTCGGCGGGCTCGTGGTCGTCGGCCAGGGGCAGCAGGCGCGCGGCCTGCTCGCGCAGTGCGGCGGCCGACCTGGCGGACAGCACGACCGGCACCGCGCCGACCTCGGTGGTGCCCGGGGCGACGTCCGCGGGTTCGACCTCTTCCAGGATCACGTGCGCGTTGGTGCCGCTCACCCCGAACGACGACACGCCCGCGCGGCGGGGCCGGTCCGCGACGGGTTCCCACGGGCGGGACTCGGTCAGCAGGGCCACCTCGCCCTCGGACCAGTCGACCTTGGTCGAGGGCGCGTCCACGTGGAGGGTGCGCGGCAGCGTGCCGTGCCGCATGGCCTCGATCATCTTGATGACGCCCGCGACGCCCGCCGCGGCCTGGGTGTGGCCGAGGTTGGACTTCACCGAGCCCAGCCACAGCGGCCGGCCGCCGGACCGGTCCTGGCCGTAGGTGGCCAGCAGCGCCTGCGCCTCGATCGGGTCGCCCAGGACGGTGCCCGTGCCGTGCGCCTCCACGACGTCCACGTCCGACGGTCCGAGGTCGGCGTTCTCCAGGGCGCGCAGGATGACCCGCTGCTGCGAAGGGCCGTTGGGGGCGGTCAGGCCGCTGCTGGCGCCGTCCTGGTTGACTGCGCTCCCGCGCAGCACGGCGAGCACCGGGTGGCCGTTGCGGCGCGCGTCGGAGAGCTTCTCCAGCACCAGCAGCCCGACGCCCTCGGACCAGCCGGTGCCGTCGGCGGCGTCGGCGAAGGACTTGCAGCGGCCGTCGGCGGCCAGGCCGCGCTGCCGGGAGAAGGCGATGAACGTGCCGGGCGTGGACATGACGGTCACGCCGCCCGCCAGCGCGAGGGAGCACTCGCCCGACCGCAGCGCGTGGGCGGCCAGGTGCATGGCCACCAGCGACGAGGAGCAGGCGGTGTCGACGGTGACCGCCGGGCCCTCCAGCCCCAGGGTGTAGGAGATGCGGCCGGAGGCGACGCTGGCGCTCGCGCCGGTGCTCAGGTACGCCTCGGAGCCCTCGGGCATGAACTGCATCTGCGAGGCGTAGTCGGAGTACATGACGCCGACGAACACGCCGGTGTCGGTGCCGCGCAGCCCACGCGGGTCGATCGCGGCGCGTTCGAGCGCTTCCCACGACGTCTCCAGCAGCAGCCGCTGCTGCGGGTCCATCACCAGCGCCTCGCGCGGGGAGATCCCGAAGAAGGCGGGGTCGAACTCGGCCGCCTCGTGCAGGAACCCGCCCTCGGCAGTCGAGGACGTGCCGGGGTTGTCCGGGTCCGGGTCGTAGAGCCCGGCCACGTCCCAGCCTCGGTCGACCGGGAACGGCCCGATGGCGTCGCCACCGGACTCGACCAGCCGCCACAGGTCCTCCGGGGAGGCGACGCCGCCGGGGTAGCGGCAGGCGGTGCCGACGATCGCGATGGGCTCACCCGCTGCGGCCTCGGCCCGGCGCAGCCGCTCGCGCGTCTGGTGCAGGTCCGCGGTGACGCGCTTGAGGTACTCCCGCAGCTTCTGCTCAGTGGCCATTCGAACCTCGCCGGTCGCAGGGTGGGCAGGGGGTCGGCACGGTCAGGACCCCCCGAGTTCGTTGTCGATGAAGTCGAAGATCTCCTCGTCGGAGGCGCCGTCGAGCGCGACGCCCGCGGCGGCGGTGTCGTCCTCGTCGTCGTCGCGGGCCCCGACGCGCTTGAGCAGCGACCGCAGCCGGGTGGCGACACCGAGCTGGGTCGCCGGGTCCAGCGCGGCGCCGGCCAGCTCCGACTCCAGCCGGTCCAGCTCCGCCAGCAGCGCTCCGGCGCGGTCGGCGGACCCCGGATCGGTGTCGGCCAGCAACCCGGCGAGGTGGCGGGCCAGCGCGTCCGGCGAGGGGTGGTCGAAGATCAGCGTCGCGGGCAGCTGCACGCCGGTGAGCGCCTTGAGCCGGTTGCGCAGCTCGACGGCGGTCAGCGAGTCGAAGCCCAGGTCGAGGAAGCCGCGCCCGGTGTCCACCAGACCGGGGTCTGCGTGCCCGAGGACGTCGGCGACCTCGGCGCGCACGACCGACCGCACCGCGCGTTCCAGCTCCTCGCCGCGCAGGGACGCCAGCCGGTCGCGCACCTGCTCCGCGACGTCCGGCGCCTCGACCGGGCGAGGGGCGGCGGGTGCGAGGGCCCGCAGCGGCGCGGGGACGGCGGCCAGGGACCGCAGGGCGGCCAGGTCGAGGCGCACCGGCACGCGCACCGGGTGGCCGCCGCGCAGCGCCAGGTCGAACAGGGCCAGGCCCTCCCGCGCGCCGAGCGGCACGACACCGGCGCGGCTCATCCGCCGCACGTCGGTCCCGGCGAGGTCGGCGGCCATGCCGTCGTCCAGCGCCCACGAGCCCCACGCCAGGGACAGCGCGGGCAACCCGTCGGCGGCGCGGCGGCGTGCCAGCGCGTCGAGGTAGGAGTTCGCGGCGGCGTAGTTGCCCTGCCCCGCGCTGCCCAGCACCGACGTCGCGGACGAGAACAGCACGAACGCGGTGAGGTCGAGGCCGGCGGTCAGCTCGTGCAGGACGCGGGCGCCGTCGACCTTGGGCCGCAGCACGGCGTCGAGGTGCTCGGCGGTGAGCGAGTCGAGCACGCCGTCGCGCAGCACCCCGGCGGTGTGCACGACCGCCGAGACTCGGTGCGCGGCGAGCAGGTCCCGCACGGCGTCGGCGTCGGCGACGTCGCAGGCCACGAGCTCGGCCCGCGCGCCCAATCCGGCCAGGTCGTCCAGCAGCTCCCGCGCGCCGTCGGCGGCGGGGCCGCTCCGGCTGACCAGCACCAGCTCGCGCACGCCGTGCTCGGTCACCAGGTGTCGGGCGACCAGGCGGCCCAGCGCCCCGGTGGCACCGGTGACCAGGACCGCGTCCCGTGACGTGAAGACCCCCGAGGGTCCGTCCGGCACGGGCGTGCGGACCAGGCGGGGCGCGAGGAGCCGGCCGCCGCGGACCGCGAGCTCCGGTTCCCCGGCGGCCAGCGCGGCGGGCAGGACGCGGCGCAGCGCCTCCTCGCGGTCGAGGTCCAGCAGCAGGAACCGGCCGGGGTTCTCCGCAGCCGCCGAGCGCAGCAGCCCGGCCGCCGCCGAGAGCTCCGGGTCGACCGGGTCGCCGGGCTGCGCGGCGGCGGTGCCCCTGGTCAGCAGCACCAGCCGGGAGTCGGCCAGGGCGTCGTCGGCGAGCCAGGCGCGCAGCAGGTCCAGGAGTTCGCCGACCTCCGCGCGGGCCGACCGGTCGCGGGGTCCGACCAGGCCGCGCGGGACGAACACCGCGGTCGGGACGGGCGCGCCGGCGCGGATCGCGGCGACCAGCCCGGCGAGGTCGGGGTGGGAGTCGACGGTGCCGGTGGCGGACAGCTCCAGGTCGGCGGTCGAGTCCTCCTCGCCGAGGAACGCCCAGTGCGCGGCCTCGCGGGTCGCGGTCGGCGGGAGCGGGGCGATCGGGGTCCACTCGACGTGGAACAGCGAGTCGGCGTCCGCGCCCCGGACCTGCTCCGCGGACACCGGCCGCAGGACCAGGCCGGTGATCTCGACCGCGGGCGACCCGTCCGGGTCCAGCGCGGTGACCGACACCGCGTCACCCGGCCGCACCCGCACGCGCAGCCGGTCGACGCCGCGCCGGTGCACCGCGACACCCGTGAAGGCGAACGGCAGCCGGGCGTCGCCGCCGGTGAGGGCGACGGCGTGCAGCGCGGCGTCCAGCAGCGCCGGGTGCACCGCGAACGCGGCGGCGTCACCGGCGGTCTCGGGCAGTTCGACCTCGGCCAGCACGTCGGGGCCGTGGCGCCACGCGGCGCGCAGGCCGCGGAAGGCGGGCCCGTAACCGAACCCGGCGGCTGCCAGGTCGGGGTAGAGCCGGTCCACGGCCAGGGGTTCCGCGCCTGGCGGGGGCCACTCGGTGGTCGTGGGACCGGTGGCGGTGAGGGGTAGGGCGGTGCTGGGGGCGAGGACGCCCCGGGCCTGCCGCAGCCACGTCCCGTCCTCGTCGTCGCGCCGCCGGGAGTGGACGTCGACGGCACGCCTGCCGTCCGGGCCGGGCGGGTCGACGCGGACCTGGAGCCGGACCGCGTCGGTGGCGGGCAGCACCACCGGCGCCTCCAGGGTCAGCTCCTCGACCGCGGCGCAGCCGATCCGGTCACCGACGTGCAGGACCAGGTCCAGCAGCGTGGTGCCGGACAGCAGGGTCGTGCCGAACACGGCGTGGTCGGCCAGCCACGGGTGGGCGGCGGCGGACAGCTCGGCGGTGACCAGCACGCCGCCGTCCGCCATCGGCACGATGCCGCCCAGCAGCGGGTGACCGGCCTGGTCGACGCCGGTCGCGGACAGGTCTCCGGCGCGGGCGGGGTGCGGGGCGGGCCAGTGGCGCTGCCGCTGGAACGGGTAGGTGGGCAGGCCCACGACCCGACCGCCCCGGTCGCGCAGCGCTTCCGCCCAGTCCACCGGCGCACCGCGCTCGGCGGCGACGGCGACGGCCGACAGCAGGGTCTCCGCCTCGTCGCGGCCGTCGCGCAGCACGGCGGCGGCCCGCACGTCGGCGTCGGGTCCGACGCAGTCGCCGATCATGGCGGTCAGCACGCCGTCGGGACCGAGTTCCAGGAACGTGGCCGCACCGGCGGCGTGCGCCGCGCGGACCGCGTCGTGGAAGAGCACGCTGCGGCGCACCTGCCGGACCCAGTGCTCCGGGTCCGCGGCCTCGGCGTCGGTCAGCGGCGCGCCGGTCACGCCGGAGATCACCGGCACGACCTGCGGGTGCGCGGTGAGCCCGGCCGCGACGGCCCGGAACTCGTCGAGCACGGGGTCCAGGTGCGCGGAGTGGAAGGCGTGGCTCACCCGCAGCCTGCGGGTCTTCACGCCGGCGGCGGAGGCGCGCCGGGCCAGTTCCTCCACCGCGTCGAGGTCGCCGGACAGCACGGTGGCGCGCGGGCCGTTGACCGCGGCCTGGTCGAGCACGCCCGGCACGCCGTCGGCCAGGGCCGACGCCTCCTCGGGGGTGGCGATCAGGGACAGCATCGCCCCGGTCGGGGGCAGCGCCCGCATGAGCCGGGCCCTGGCCGCGACCAGCGCGCAGGCGTCGGGCAGGTCGAAGATCCCGGCCACGTGGGCGGCGGCCAGCTCGCCGATCGAGTGACCCAGCAGCAGGTCGGGCCGCAGGCCCCAGCGGCGCAGCACCGCCGCCAGCGCGACCTCCAGCGCGAACAGCGCGGGCTGGGTGTGCGCGGTGTGGTGGACCAGGTCGGTGGCGATCACGTCGGCCAGCGGGCGGTCCAGCAGCGGGTCGAGCTCGGCGGCGACGCGGTCGAACTCCTCGGCGAACGCGGGCACGTCGCGGCGCAGCGCGACCCCCATGCCCGGTCGTTGGCTGCCCTGCCCGGAGAACGTCCAGGCCAGACCGCCGTCGCGGAGCACCGGCGACACCGGCGTGCGTCCGTCGGCCAGCCGTTCCAGCGCGGACCGCAGGTCCTCGACACCGCGCCCGACCGGTACGGCGCGGTGCTCGAACACCGAGCGGGTGGTGGCCAGGGAACGAGCCAGGTCGGCCGCGCCGGTGGAACGAGCCGGATCGGCCGGATCGGCCGCGCCCGCGGGACGACCCGCGCCCGTCAGGTCGGCCGCGCCGGTCAGGTCGGTCAGGTCGGCCGCGTCGGTCAGGGTGGCCGGATCGGCCGCGCCCGCGGAACGAGCCGCGCCGGTCAGGTCGGCAGGGGCGGTCAGGTCGGTCAGGTCGGCCGCGTCGGTCAGGGTGGCCGGATCGGCCGCGCCCGCGGAACGAGCCGCGCCGGTCAGGTCGGCCGGGGCAGTCAGGTCGGCAGCGGCGGTCAGGTCGGCAGGGGCGGTCAGGTCGGCAGGGGCGGTCAGGTCGGCCGGGTTCGCGGCGCCGGCGGGACGGGCGAAGTCCGCGCCCCGCAGCCGGTCGAGCAGTCGGGCGGCCTGGGCGCGCAACGCCGGGGCGGTGCGGGCCGACAGCGGCCAGGCCAGCGGACCCGGCAGGGCGGGCGGCGCGGCCGGCGCGGGTTCGTCGACGTGTTCGAGCACCAGGTGGGCGTTGGTGCCGCTGATGCCGAACGACGACACCGCCGCGCGGCGCGGGCGGTCGGTGGCCGGCCACGGGCGGGACTCGGTGAGCAGCCGGACCTGTCCCGCCGACCAGTCCACGTGCGGACTGGGCTCGTCCACGTGCAGCGTCTCGGGCAGCACGCCGTGGCGCAGCGCCATGACCATCTTGATCACGCCCGCGACGCCCGCGGCGGCCTGGGTGTGGCCGAGGTTCGACTTCACCGTGCCCAACCACAGCGGCCGGTCCGGGTCGCGCTGCCCGTAGGTGGCGATGAGGGCCTGCGCCTCGATGGGGTCGCCGAGGGTGGTGCCGGTGCCGTGCGCCTCGACGGCGTCGACGTCGGCGGCACCGAGCCCCGCGTCGGCCAGCGCCGCGCCGATCACCCGTTGCTGCGACGGGCCGTTCGGGGCGGTGAGGCCGTTGGACGCGCCGTCGGAGTTGACCGCGCTGCCGCGCACCACCGCCAGCACCGGGTGGCCGTTGGCCCGCGCGTCCGACAGCCGCTCCAGCAGCAGCAGGCCCGCGCCCTCGCTGAACCCGGAGCCGTCGGCCGCGCCCGCGAACGCCTTGCAGCGGCCGTCGGCGGCGGCGCCACCCTGCCGGGTGAACTCCAGGAACACGCCCGGGTTGGCCAGCACGGTGACGCCGCCGGCCAGCGCGAGGTCGCACTCGCCCGCGCGCAGCGCCTGCGCCGCCAGGTGCACGGCCACCAACGACGACGAGCACGCCGTGTCCACGGTGACCGCGGGTCCTTCGAAGCCGAACGTGTAGGCCATCCGACCGGACACCACGCTGGCCGAGCTGCCGGCGAGGTAGCCCTCCGCACTCTGGCCGGCGGTCGCGGCGTAGTCGGAGTACATGACGCCGGCGAACACACCGGTGCGGCTGCCGCGCGCGGAGCGCGGGTCGATCCCCGCCCGCTCCAGCGCCTCCCAGCCGGTCTCCAGCAGCAGCCGCTGCTGCGGGTCCATCGCCAGCGCCTCGCGGGGGCTGATGCCGAAGAAGTCCGCGTCGAAGTCCGCGGCGTCGGACAGGAAGCCGCCCAGCCCGGTCGCGGTGGCGCCCGCCGCGACCAGGGCCTCGGTGGGCCAGCCGCGGTCGGTGGGCCAGGGGCCGATGGCGTCGCCGCCCGCGGCGACGAGGTCCCACAGCTGCTCGGGCGTGCCGACCCCGCCGGGGAAGCGGCAGCTCATGGCGACGATCGCGATCGGGTCGTCCGCGCTGCTCCGCCGGACCACCGGCGCCGCCGCGCCGTCGTAGGTGCCCGCGAGGTGCCGCGCCAGCGCCAGCGGGGTGGGGTGGTCGAAGACCAGGGTCGCGGGCAGCTTGCGCCCGGTGGCGGCGCTGAGCCGGTTGCGCAGCTCCACGGCGGTGAGCGAGTCGATGCCCAGGTCGCTGAACGCCCGGTCGGTCTCCACGGCGGACGGCCCGGGATGCCCGAGCACGGTCGCCGCCTGCGCCCGGACCAGGTCGGTCAGGCGGGCCAGCCGCTCCTGCGGCGGCAGCGCGGCGAAGCGGTCCGCCGGGTCGGCAGCGACCGCCGCGGCGGCCTGTCGCACCGGCGGGCGCACCAGGGCGCGCAGCAGGGCCGGCACGTCCTCGGTGCGCGCCCGGGCCCGTGCCGCGGCCAGGTCGAGGCGGATGGGGACCTGCACCGGCTCGGGTCGGGTCAGCGCGCGGTCGAACAGCTCCAGCGCCTCGGTGGTCGACAGGGACGTGGACGAGCGGGCGATGCGGCGGTGGGCGACCTCGTCGAGGTGACCGGTCATGCCGCTGGCCTGCTCCCACAACCCCCACGCCAGGGACACGCCGGGTCGACCGGCCGCCCGCCGGCGCGCCACCAGCGCGTCCACCGCGGCGTTCGCGGCGGCGTAGGCGCCCTGACCCGCGCCGCCGAACACGCCGGCCGCCGACGAGAACACCACGAACGCGTCGAGGTCGCCCGCCAGTTCGTCCAGCAGCAGGGCGGCGTCCAGCTTGGGAGCCCGCACCGCGGCCACGCGTTCCGGCGTCAACGCGGTGATCACACCGTCGTCCAGCACACCGGCGGCGTGCACGACAGCCGTCACGGCGTGCTCGGCGAACAACGCCGCCAGGGCGTCGCGGTCGGTCACGTCGCAGGCAATGGCCCGTGCGCCGGGGCCCAGGTCGGCGACCAGCTCGGCCGCGCCGGGCGCGTCCGGGCCGCGCCTGCCGACCAGCAGGAAGTTCCGCACCCCGCGCGTCGCGGCGAGGTGGCGGGCCAGCAGCCCGGCGAGGGTGCCGGTGCCACCGGTGATCAGCACCACGCTGTCCGGGCCGAAGGTGTCCGGCAGCGGTGGGAGCGGGGCGGCGGACCGGACCAGCCGGGGGGCCAGCGCCGCGCCGTCGCGGATCACGAGCTGCGGTTCGCCGGTCGCCACCCAGGCGGCCAGCTCGGCGGGCGCGAGGTCCCGGTCGGTGTCCAGGAGCACGAACCGGCCGGGGTGCTCGGACTGCGCGGTGCGCACCAGACCCCAGACGCCCGCGCCCTCCACGTCGACCGGTTCCGGTCCCGCGCCGCCGCGCGTCCGCACGACCAGGAGGCCGTCGTCCGACTCGTCGGCGAGCCGGTCCCGCACGGCGCCGAGCACGCGGGTGACCGCGTCGCGCGGGTCGCCGGTCGTGGCGTCCAGGACGGCGGGCACGGCTCCGGACGTGTCCGGGCGCTCCACCGGCGTCCACGCGATGGTGAACAGCGCGTCGGTGCTCGCCGGGAGCGCCTCGGTGGCCAGGGGCCGCAGGGCCAGGCCCGCGACCGAGCACACCGGCGCGCCCTCGACGTCGGCCAGGTCGACCGCCACGGTGTCACCGCCCGCCCGGCTCAGCCGCACGCGCAGCGCGGTCGCGCCGGTGGCGGTCACGGCCACGTCGGAGAAGGTGAACGGCAGCCACGGCGTCCCGGTGTCGCCGGCGAGGAAGCCGCCGAAGCCGATGGCGTGCAGCGCGGCGTCGAGCAGGGCCGGGTGCAGGCCGAAGCCGCGGGCGTCCACCTCGTCGGGCAGCGCGACCTCGGCGAAGACCTCGGCGTCACGTCGCCACACCCGCCGCAGCCCCCGGAACACCGGCCCGTACTCCACGCCCGAGGAGGCGAACGCCTCGTAGGCGTCGTCCACCCCCAGCTCCTCCGCGCCCGGCGGAGGCCATTCCCGCAGGTCCGCGCCGGACGGGGTGACCGGGCCGACCACGCCCGCGACGTGCCGGGTCCAGGCCGCGTCGTCGGCCGCGTCGGCCGGGCGGGAGTGGACGGTCACCGGGTGCACGCCGCCGTCGTGCGCGCCGACCGACACCTGGAGGTCCACCGCGCCCCGGTCCGGGAGCACGAGGGGCGCGTGCAAGGTCAGCTCGGGCACCCCGGGCGCTCCACCGACCACGTGCTCCGCCGCGCACAGCACCAGGTCGAGCAGGGCGGTGCCGGGCAGCAGCACCCGGCCCGCGACCACGTGGTCCGCGAGCCACGGGTGGGTCTCCACGGACAACCGGCCCGTGAGCAGCGCGCCGTTCCCGCCCGCGAGCACGGCGGCAGCGCCGAGGACGGGGTGCCCGGCCGAGCGCAGCCCCGCCGACGCGACGTCACCGGCCGGCTTCCCCGCGGGCAGCCAGAAGTGCTGGTGCTGGAACGGGTACGTGGGCAGCTCCGCGAGCTTGCCGCCGCCCACCACGTCCGCCCACTTCGGCGTGACGCCCTGGACGGCCAGTTCGCCCAGGGACAACAGCATCCGGTCCAGGCCGCCGTCGTCACGCCGCAGCGAGCCCACCGCCACCACGTTCTCCGCCTGTTCCTGCACCGCCATCGTCAACAACGGGTGCGGCGAGCACTCCACGAACACCCCGAACCCGTCACCCGCCAACCTCTCCACCGCGTCCGCGAACCCGACCGTCGACCGCAAATTCCGGAACCAGTAATCGGCATCCAGCCCCGAACCGTCCTCCACCCGACCGGTCAGGGTCGAGTACAACGGCACGCCACCCACGCGAGGCGTGATCGGAGCCAGTACCTCGGCCAGCTCTTCACGCAGCTCCTCCACCTGGGCCGAGTGCGAGGCGTAGTCCACGGCGATCCGCTTCGCCCGCAAACCGTCGGCCTCGCACGAGGCAACCAGCTCGTCCAACGCACCCGGCTCACCCGAGACGACGACAGCCGACGGGCCGTTCACCGCCGCAACCGAAATCCGCTCACCGAACGACGCGATCCGAGCCCGGACATCCGCCTCCGAGGCGGCGATCGAGACCATGCCGCCGCGACCGGCCAAGCGGCGCAACACCTGCGACCGCAACGCCACCACCCGCGCCGCATCCTCAAGCGACAACGCGCCGGAGACACACGCGGCGGCGATCTCACCCTGCGAGTGACCCACCACCGCAGCAGGTTCCACACCCCACGAACGCCACAACGCCGCCAACGACACCATCACCGCGAACAGGGCCGGCTGCACGACGTCCACCCGGTCCAGCGACACCTCACCACGCAAAGCCCCGTGCAAAGACCAGTCGCAGAACGGCTCCAGCGCGGCAGCGCACTCGTTCAACCGCTCCGCGAACACCGGCGACCGCTCCGCCAGCTCCAACGCCATCCCGACCCACTGCGAACCCTGACCCGGGAACACGAACACCGGCCTGCCCACCCGCGTGGCCCGGCCGCGCACGGCGTTGCCCGGGACGTCCCCCGCGGCCAGCGCGCGCAAGGCCGCCGCGAAGTCGTCCGCGGTGCCGCCGACCACGACGGCGCGGTGCTCGAAGGCGGCCCGGGATCGGGCGAGCGAGAACGCCACGTCCGCCGGGTCGTTCTCGCCGACAGCGGACAGCAGGCGGGCGGCCTGGTCGCGCAGCGCTTCCTCGTTCTGCGCCGACAGCAGCCACGGCACGGGAGCGCCGGACGGCTCCTCCCGCGGCGGCTCGGCCTCGGGGACCGGCTGCTCCAGGATCACGTGCGCGTTGGTGCCGCTGACGCCGAACGACGACACGCCGGCGCGACGTGGCCGGTCGAGGGCGGGCCAGGGGCGTTGCTCGACGAGCAGCTCCACCGCGCCCTCGGACCAGTCCACGTGCGTGGACGGCCGGTCGACGTGCAGGGTCTTGGGCAGCACGCCGTGACGCATGGCCTCGACCATCTTGATGATGCCCGCGACCCCGGCGGCGGCCTGGCTGTGCCCGATGTTGGACTTGATCGACCCCAGCGCGAGGGGACGGTCGGCGGGCCGGTCCTGGCCGTAGGTGGCCAGCAGCGCCTGCGCCTCGATCGGGTCGCCCAGGACGGTGCCGGTGCCGTGCGCCTCCACCGCGTCCACTTCGGACGGACGTACGCCCGCGTTGGCGAGGGCCTGCCGGATCACGCGTTCCTGCGAGGGGCCGTTGGGTGCGGTGAGGCCGTTGGACGCGCCGTCCTGGTTCACCGCGGTGCCGCGCACCAGGGCCAGCACGGGGTGGCCGTTGCGGCGGGCGTCGGACAGCCGCTCCAGCACGAGCATGCCCGCGCCCTCGGACCAGCCGGTGCCGTCGGCGGCGTCGGCGAAGGACTTGCAGCGGCCGTCGGCGGCCAGGCCGCGCTGCCGGGAGAAGTCGACGAAGGTGGACGGGGTCGCCATCACCGCGACACCGCCCGCCAGGGCGAGCGAGCACTCGCCCGACCGCAGGGTCTGCGCGGCCAGGTGCAGGGCGACCAGCGAGGACGAGCAGGCCGTGTCCACCGTGACGGCGGGGCCCTCCAGGCCGAAGGTGTAGGAGATGCGACCGGAGGCGACGCTGCCGGAGTTGCCGGTGCCGAGGTAGCCCTCGACGCCTTCGGGCACGGTGAGCAGCCTGCCCGCGTAGTCGTGGTACATGACGCCGGTGAACACGCTCGTGGCCGTGCCGCGCACCGAGCGGGGGTCGATGCCCGCCCGCTCGAACGCCTCCCACGAGGTCTCCAGCAGCAGCCGCTGCTGCGGGTCCATCGCCAGCGCCTCGCGCGGCGAGATCCCGAACGGCGCCGGGTCGAACCCGCCCGCGTCGTGCAGGAAGCCGCCCTCGGCGGTGTAGGAGGTGCCGGGGTTGTCCGGGTCGGGGTGGTAGAGCGCGGCCACGTCCCAGCCCCGGTCGGCGGGGAACGGGCCCACGGCGTCACGGCCCTCGACCACGAGCCGCCAGAGCTGCTCGGGCGTGGTGACGCCGCCGGGGTAGCGGCAGGCCATGCCGACGATCGCGATGGGGTCGTCGGTGGTGGCGGTGGCCACCGCGGCGGCACGGGTGGGCGCGGCCCCGGAGAGCCGTTCGACGAGGTGAGCGGCCAGCCTGACCGGGCTGGGGTGGTCGAAGACCAGGGTCGCGGGCAGCCGGACGCCGGTGGCCGCGGCGAGCCGGTTGCGCAGCTCCACCGCGGTCAGCGAGTCGAACCCGAGGTCGGCGAACGCGCTGTCCGGCGCGATGGCGTCGGCTCCGGCGTGCCCCAGCACGCCCGCCACGCCGGCGCGGACCAGGTCCAGCACGACCCGTTCCCGCTCGTCGTGGTCGAGGGCGGTGATCCGCTGGGCGTAGGACGACCCGTCACCGCCCCCGGTCGCGGCGACGCGGCGCGCGGAGGACGGCACGAGCGATCGCAGCAGCGGCGGCACCGCGCCTTCCCGGGCCTGGGCGCGGAGGGACGCCAGGTCCAGTCGGATGGGCACCAGCACGTCGTGCCCGTCGGCGAGGGCGGCGTCGAACAGCTCGGCGCCCTCGGCGGCGGTGAACGACCGCACGCCGGAGCGGGCCATCCGGTCGCGGTCGACCTCGCCGAGGTCGCCGGTCATGCCACCGTCGGTCTGCCACAGGCCCCAGGCCAGCGACACGGCCGGGAGTCCGCGCGCGCGTCGGCGGCGGGCCAGGGCGTCCAGGGCCGCGTTCGCGGCGGCGTAGCCACCCTGCCCGGCGTTGCCGAACACACCCGCGGCGGAGGAGAACAGCACGAAGGCCGACAGGTCGCCCGCCAGCTCGTCCAGCAGCAGCGCGGCGTCGACCTTCGGGCGCAGCACGGCGGAGACCCGTTCCGGGGTCAGCGCCTCCACCGTGCCGTCGTCGAGCACGCCGGCGGTGTGCACGACCGCGGTCACGGGGTGGGCGCGCAGCAGCTCGGCGAGCTGGTCGCGGTCGGCGATGTCGCAGGCCACGACGTCGACCTCGGCTCCGAGGTCGCGCAGGTCGGCGGCCAGGTCGGCGGCACCAGGGGCGTCCGGGCCGCGTCGACCTGCCAGCACGAGGCCGCGCACGCCGTGGGTGGTCACCAGGTGCCGGGCGATCACGGCACCGAGCGCGCCGGTGCCGCCGGTGATCAGCACGCGGTCGGCCGCGCGCCACGGCGCCCGGTCG